>NZ_JBDZYH010000066.1:0-213 GCF_040329475.1 Roseibium sp. SCP14 | reverse complement strand
AGCGGTACCCCGTCGCCATCGGCGTTGCCGGTGAAGTTGCCGTCGGTCAGGCCGCCGTCATAGGTCTGTACCATGATGGCGTCGCCATCGGTCGGCGTCACGGTCGGAGCATTGGGACCGTCGTCGCCGAATTTGACGTTGCCGCCAAGGTCGAGCGTTGCGCTGCCGGTGGCCGTGTCGCCGTCGCCGTCGGTCGTCTCCGCCGTCGCCTTC
>NZ_JBDZYH010000065.1:0-215 GCF_040329475.1 Roseibium sp. SCP14 | reverse complement strand
ATTGGCATCCACAGAAGCGGTCACGGTCACTTCAAGACCGTTGGAGGTCAGAACATCACCGTTCCCCGTCAGCACCGTTCCGGTGGAGTTCACGCCGGAGAACTCAAGGCTACGATTGGACCCTGCAACCGTGCTGTCATCAACACCATCGGTGTCGTCGGCATCGTCGGCGCCCCAGAGAACGTTCAACGATCCGGTCTCGCTCGAAGACACAA
>NZ_JBDZYH010000064.1:0-218 GCF_040329475.1 Roseibium sp. SCP14 | reverse complement strand
AGACTTCCCAGCTCTCTGCGAGACCTGGAATAACTTCCGTCGTGCCGCGCTTGAACTCGACAAGCCGGTTGTAGAGCGGCTTGGAGGACGCGTCGAAAGTGGTGCCCGCGGCGGGATTCGAACCCGCGGGACCCCAGAAGGGCCCGACGACTTAGCAAGCCGCTGCCTTAAACCACTCGGCCACGCTTCTTAGTTTTCAAGATGCCTCCGAAACGAAA
>NZ_JBDZYH010000063.1:0-219 GCF_040329475.1 Roseibium sp. SCP14 | reverse complement strand
GACCTGACGTTCGGCTTCACGGCGACCGACAGCGACGGCGATACGGCAACGTCGACCTTCACGGTGACGATCAATGATGACGCCGGGAGTCCGTCTGTCGGTACAACGGAAACGGTCAGCCTGACGGAAGATGCGACGGGTTCGGCCGGTTCCGAGACGTTTGTGTCTTCGAGCGAGACCGGATCGTTGAACGTTCTCTGGGGCGCCGACGATGCCGAC
>NZ_JBDZYH010000062.1:0-223 GCF_040329475.1 Roseibium sp. SCP14 | reverse complement strand
GGTGCGGTGAAGGTTGATATTCGTTGGAACGGACGCAATGTCGGCAGCAGCGAAGGCAAAGACAGCTTCACGTCAATCGAGAACGTGACAGGGTCCGGCTTCAATGACTGGTTGTCCGGAGACGGCAACGCCAATGTTTTAACCGGTGGCAATGGAAACGACATTCTGCTGGGACAAGGCGGGGCCGATACGCTGATTGGCGGCGACGGCGACGACAATCTCA
>NZ_JBDZYH010000061.1:0-223 GCF_040329475.1 Roseibium sp. SCP14 | reverse complement strand
TGTCGTCGGCATCGTCGGCGCCCCAGAGAACGTTCAACGATCCGGTCTCGCTCGAAGACACAAACGTCTCGGAACCGGCCGAACCCGTCGCATCTTCCGTCAGGCTGACCGCTTCCGTTGTACCGACAGACGGACTCCCGGCGTCATCATTGATCGTCACCGTGAAGGTCGACGTTGCCGTATCGCCGTCGCTGTCGGTCGCCGTGAAGCCGAACGTCAGGTC
>NZ_JBDZYH010000060.1:0-223 GCF_040329475.1 Roseibium sp. SCP14 | reverse complement strand
GGTGCGGTGAAGGTTGATATTCGTTGGAACGGACGCAATGTCGGCAGCAGCGAAGGCAAAGACAGCTTCACGTCAATCGAGAACGTGACAGGGTCCGGCTTCAATGACTGGCTGTCCGGAGACGGCAACGCCAATGTTTTAACCGGTGGCAATGGAAACGACATTCTGCTGGGACAAGGCGGGGCCGATACGCTGATTGGCGGCGACGGCGACGACAATCTCA
>NZ_JBDZYH010000059.1:0-223 GCF_040329475.1 Roseibium sp. SCP14 | reverse complement strand
GAAGGCGACGGCGGAGACGACCGACGGCGACGGCGACACGGCCACCGGCAGCGCAACGCTCGACCTTGGCGGCAACGTCAAATTCGGCGACGACGGTCCCAATGCTCCGACTGTGACGCCGACCGATGGCGACGCCATCATGGTACAGACCTATGACGGCGGCCTGACCGACGGCAACTTCACCGGCAACGCCGATGGCGACGGGGTACCGCTTGTCTCCACC
>NZ_JBDZYH010000058.1:0-223 GCF_040329475.1 Roseibium sp. SCP14 | reverse complement strand
AGGAACAGGCCTCCAACATCGGCGGCCTTGTCGGCAATTTCTTCATCGCGAGGGGGACGGTGATGGAGAATGCGATTGGCGGCAGCGGTGCGGACCAGCTCATCGGCAACGGCGCGAACAACATTCTTGAGGGTCGAGACAGCAGCGACACGCTTCAAGGCAATGGCGGTGACGACATTCTGATTGGCGGCACCGGCGACGACGCGCTGATTGGTGGTACCGG
>NZ_JBDZYH010000057.1:0-223 GCF_040329475.1 Roseibium sp. SCP14 | reverse complement strand
GATGGCATTGGACCGTCTGAATATGGCGTTTAGCATCGTGGACGATATCCGCTTGTTGAATCTAACCGCCTTTACAGCATCGCTGTTGTTGAAGAATTTGCCTGAGGAATCTGAAGTTTCCGGCGTTCTGCATTGGAACCAGTCCGAGTTGGCGGTCGCCGTTGGGGCGTCCCGGGTGTCAGTGGGCAAAGCGCTGAAGAAGCTCGAGCAGGAAGGGTTGATC
>NZ_JBDZYH010000056.1:0-223 GCF_040329475.1 Roseibium sp. SCP14 | reverse complement strand
CGGCTTCAGCGCCAGGGCCCGGGCAATCGCGACCCGCTGCTTCTGGCCGCCGGACAATTGCGAGGGATAATGCTCAAGCTTGCCGCCGAGACCGACCATCTCCAGAAGCTCGACCGCGGTCTCATGCGCCTCGGCCGCGCCGATCTTCTTCGAAATCCTTTGCGGATCGACCACGTTCTTCAGAACGCTCAGATGCGGAAACAGGTTGAAGTGCTGGAACACC
>NZ_JBDZYH010000055.1:0-223 GCF_040329475.1 Roseibium sp. SCP14 | reverse complement strand
CCGCGACGATGATCGCCTGAAGGGCAACCGCGGCAACGACACGATCGACGGCGGCAACGGCAACGATAGCATTTACGGCGGCGGCAACAACGACACGATCACCGGAGGTGCCGGCAACGACTGGATCGTCGGCGAAAACGGCAATGACACGATCACCGGAGGTGCCGGCAACGATATCCTGCGTGGCGGCTCGGGCGGATCGACCGGCGACGGCTACAAGGAC
>NZ_JBDZYH010000054.1:0-223 GCF_040329475.1 Roseibium sp. SCP14 | reverse complement strand
GGCGGTCCTGAACGAGCTCGGCATCCAGAATGTCGAGGCGGTGGTGGTCGATTACGGGGCGATGATCCCGGGCCTTCTTGCGGGCCGCTTCGACATGGTGGCCGCCGGTCTTTACATCAAGCCGGAGCGCTGCCAGGCGGTGGTGTTCTCCGAGCCGGATGTGTGTGACGCGGAGGCGTTCGCGGTGAAGGCGGGCAATCCGAAGGGCCTCAACAACTATGCC
>NZ_JBDZYH010000053.1:0-225 GCF_040329475.1 Roseibium sp. SCP14 | reverse complement strand
GTCGGCGAAAACGGCAATGACACGATCACCGGAGGTGCCGGCAACGATATCCTGCGTGGCGGCTCGGGCGGATCGACCGGCGACGGCTACAAGGACACATTTGTGTTCAAGAACGGGGACGACAGCGACACTATCAAGGATTTTGAAAACGATCGCGATCAGCTTGATGTGACGGATTTCGCGCTTGCGGATTTCGCAGCCCTGCAGGCACTGGCCAGCGACCGT
>NZ_JBDZYH010000052.1:0-228 GCF_040329475.1 Roseibium sp. SCP14 | reverse complement strand
GTCGACGTCGGACGCGCCCGTGCCGCTGTCCTGATACGTGTCGAAGTCGTCGTAAAGACCAAACTCGTACGTGTCGGAACCCTCGCCGCCGTCCAGCGTGTCGTTGCCGTCACCGCCGACAATGACATCGTCGCCAGCCGTGCCGATGATCGTGTCGTTGCCACCGGCTCCGTCAAGCTTGGCGTCCGTCACCGTCATGCCGGAGAAGTCGAGCGTGTTGCCGTTGCC
>NZ_JBDZYH010000051.1:0-228 GCF_040329475.1 Roseibium sp. SCP14 | reverse complement strand
ACGGTTGCAGGGTCCAATCGTAGCCTTGCGTTCTCCGGCGTGAACTCCACCGGAACGGTGCTGACGGGGAATGATGACGTCCTGACATCCAACGGTCTTGAAGTGACCGTGTCCGCGTCTGTGGATGCCAATGGCAACCCGGTTCTGACGGGGTCGACTACGGCGGGCGATGTTTTCCGGATCACGTTGAACGACGACGACGAGGGCAGCTACACATTCGAGCTTCTG
>NZ_JBDZYH010000050.1:0-229 GCF_040329475.1 Roseibium sp. SCP14 | reverse complement strand
GCCCATTCCATCCGGTGTGTAGACATAGAGACTGCCGGAGTTCGCTCCAAGATCATCATCAAAGAGAGCGCCGGAAACGATCACTCCGCTTTCATTGATGTCGGATGCATAACCAAAATAATCGCCTGCCGCGCCGTCTGACGCCGTGAGTTTGGTTTCTGTGTAACCGCCGTTTCCATTCGGAGTGAAGATATAGATGGAACCCTCGTTGCTTGCACCGTCATCTGTC
>NZ_JBDZYH010000049.1:0-232 GCF_040329475.1 Roseibium sp. SCP14 | reverse complement strand
GAACATGGTGATCAGGTAATTCGCCAGCGCCGGGATCATCGGCGGAACCGCCTGCGGAATGATCACCTTGCTCCAGGTCTGATACGGCGAGTAGTTCAGCGCCCGCGCCGCCTCCCACTGGCCCTTGTCGACATTCTCGATCCCCGCCCGGTAAACCTCGGCCGTGTAGGTGCTGTAATGCAGGCCGAGACCGATCACACCGGCAGTCAGCGGCGACAGCACGATGCCGGCC
>NZ_JBDZYH010000048.1:0-232 GCF_040329475.1 Roseibium sp. SCP14 | reverse complement strand
GAACATGGTGATCAGGTAATTCGCCAGCGCCGGGATCATCGGCGGAACCGCCTGCGGAATGATCACCTTGCTCCAGGTCTGATACGGCGAGTAGTTCAGCGCCCGCGCCGCTTCCCACTGACCCTTGTCGACATTCTCGATCCCCGCCCGGTAAACCTCGGCCGTGTAGGTGCTGTAATGCAGGCCGAGACCGATCACACCGGCAGTCAGCGGCGACAGCACGATGCCGGCC
>NZ_JBDZYH010000047.1:0-234 GCF_040329475.1 Roseibium sp. SCP14 | reverse complement strand
GTCGGCGAAAACGGCAATGACACGATCACCGGAGGTGCCGGCAACGATATCCTGCGTGGCGGCTCGGGCGGATCGACCGGCGACGGCTACAAGGACACATTTGTGTTCAAGGACGGGGACGATAGCGACACTATCAAGGATTTTGAAAACGATCGCGATCAGCTTGATGTGACGGATTTCGCGCTTGCGGATTTCGCAGCCCTGCAGGCACTGGCCAGCGACCGTCCCTCCGGT
>NZ_JBDZYH010000046.1:0-246 GCF_040329475.1 Roseibium sp. SCP14 | reverse complement strand
TGTCTGAAATGCGCCAGCTAATATGACACCACTTTCCGTGATGGAAACGGACGTCCCCAAGAAGTCTGCATTCGTGCCGTCTGAAGCCGTAAGTTTCTGCTCGGAATAACCACCGTTGCCATCTGGTGTGTAGATATAGACAGCGCCATTCTCACCGTTGTCGCCATAAGCACCAACCGCGATTACACCATTTTCACCAATGTCTACATAACGACCAAACCGGTCGTTGGCAGCGCCATCAGAAGC
>NZ_JBDZYH010000045.1:0-249 GCF_040329475.1 Roseibium sp. SCP14 | reverse complement strand
AGCATCACCGTCACCGGCTCCGATGTCATGATCGAGATTGTCCAGAAGCTCGAATGTGTAGCTGCCCTCGTCGTCGTCGTTCAACGTGATCCGGAAAACATCGCCCGCCGTTGTCGACCCCGTCAGAACCGGGTTGCCATTGGCATCCACAGAAGCGGTCACGGTCACTTCAAGACCGTTGGAGGTCAGAACATCACCGTTCCCCGTCAGCACCGTTCCGGTGGAGTTCACGCCGGAGAACTCAAGGCT
>NZ_JBDZYH010000044.1:0-258 GCF_040329475.1 Roseibium sp. SCP14 | reverse complement strand
CGCGGTTGCCGAACAGCTGATCATCGCCCTGGCCACCATAAAGGAAGTCGTTGCCCGATCCGCCTGACAGCGTGTCGTTGCCGCCGAGGGCAACAAGCGCATCAACGCCCGACCCGCCCGACAGATCATCAACGTCATCGCCACTTCTGAGATTGTCGTCGCCGTCGCCGCCAATCAGCGTATCGGCCCCGCCTTGTCCCAGCAGAATGTCGTTTCCATTGCCACCGGTTAAAACATTGGCGTTGCCGTCTCCGGACA
>NZ_JBDZYH010000043.1:0-264 GCF_040329475.1 Roseibium sp. SCP14 | reverse complement strand
ACCGTCACCGGCTCCGATGTCATGATCGAGATTGTCCAGAAGCTCGAATGTGTAGCTGCCCTCGTCGTCGTCGTTCAACGTGATCCGGAAAACATCGCCCGCCGTAGTCGAACCGGTCAGAACCGGGTTGCCATTGGCATCCACAGAAGCGGTCACGGTCACTTCAAGACCGTTGGATGTCAGGACGTCATCATTCCCCGTCAGCACCGTTCCGGTGGAGTTCACGCCGGAGAACGCAAGGCTACGATTGGACCCTGCAACCGT
>NZ_JBDZYH010000042.1:0-270 GCF_040329475.1 Roseibium sp. SCP14 | reverse complement strand
CGCTGCCGCCAGATCGTCATGGAAGGTCAGTGCGCCTTCCGCCGGCAACAGCCGGTCATAGAGTGCAGGCAGGCTGCGGCGGGCATTGGCGATCACCTCGCCGATCTTGCGCTCCGCCTCCGGATCGGTGTCGAAGACCGCCACATCCCAGCCGTTCATGAGAAAACGCGCTGCCCAGCCTCCGCCGATGACACCGCCGCCGACAATCGTTGCCTTCATGCCGGTGCCCTCTTTGTCAGTCCGAGCCGGTCACGCACATCCTGCGGACCG
>NZ_JBDZYH010000041.1:0-271 GCF_040329475.1 Roseibium sp. SCP14 | reverse complement strand
GACAATGACATCGTCGCCAGCCGTGCCGATGATCGTGTCGTTGCCACCGGCTCCGTCAAGCTTGGCGTCCGTCACCGTCATGCCGGAGAAGTCGAGCGTGTTGCCGTTGCCATCGCCGCGAACACTGTTGTTGCCGCCCGCGATGCCTTCGATGACCTCAATGCCGCTCGAGGCTTTCGAGAAGTCACCGCTCACGCCGATCGCCGCACTCGAATGCGTTGCCTTGATCGTGTCGACGTCGGACGCGCCCGTGCCGCTGTCCTGATACGTG
>NZ_JBDZYH010000040.1:0-271 GCF_040329475.1 Roseibium sp. SCP14 | reverse complement strand
GACAATGACATCGTCGCCAGCCGTGCCGATGATCGTGTCGTTGCCACCGGCTCCGTCAAGCTTGGCGTCCGTCACCGTCATGCCGGAGAAGTCGAGCGTGTTGCCGTTGCCGTCGCCGCGAACACTGTTGTTGCCGCCCGCGATGCCTTCGATGACCTCGATGCCGCTCGAGGCTTTCGAGAAGTCACCGCTCACGCCGATCGCCGCACTCGAATGCGTTGCCTTGATCGTGTCGACGTCGGACGCGCCCGTGCCGCTGTCCTGATACGTG
>NZ_JBDZYH010000039.1:0-282 GCF_040329475.1 Roseibium sp. SCP14 | reverse complement strand
CGGTGGGCGCAGATGGGCCTGTTCGAGACCTACCGGATCGCGGGCGGTGAAGCGGGCATGAAGCACTTCATGGCCCAGTTCGGCCCGGCCCTGGAATGGCCCTGGACCAAGCTGATGGATGTGCCGGAGTTCACCGGGGAGCTGGTGGACCTGATTGCCGGGCAGTCGGACGCCCAGTCCGGTCACCTGTCGATCCGGGAGCTGGAGCGGCTGCGCGACGACAATCTGGTCGGGATGATGCGGGCGCTGAAGAAGAGCGGCAGTGGAGCCGGCGGGGTGATC
>NZ_JBDZYH010000038.1:0-293 GCF_040329475.1 Roseibium sp. SCP14 | reverse complement strand
TCTTTCTGTCGGTGAGATAGCAACCGACACCTTCACCTACACGGTGGATGACGGCAACGGAGGAACCTCCACGGAAACGGTGACAATACGCATCACCGGCGGTTCGGGTGGTGCTTCTAAACTGATAGCTTCCGACGGAGGAAGTTCCGATTACTTCGGCCGTGCCGTTGGCAGCAATGAGGCTGGCACCATTGTGGTTGGTGCTTACGGAGATGACGATGCTGCAACGAACGCCGGCGCTGTTTATGTCTACACCCCGAATGCTTCTGGTGGCTATGACGAGACCAAACTGA
>NZ_JBDZYH010000037.1:0-328 GCF_040329475.1 Roseibium sp. SCP14 | reverse complement strand
CATCAGCTTAAAAGTGGAGGAGACGATGTTGAAAGCAACTGGAACCTATCTGGCCAAAGCCGCCGTCGTGTCGGGGCTTGCCCTTGCCGGCGCGTTGAGCGGCCCGGCCCATGCCAGCGACAAGCTTGACGAGTTGCGGGCGGCCGGCACGGCGAAGATCGCCATTGCCAACGAGCCGCCCTACAGCTCGATCGACGGCGAGGGCAACATCGGCGGTGCGGCCCCGGACGTTGCCCGGGCGGTCCTGAACGAGCTCGGCATCCAGAATGTCGAGGCGGTGGTGGTCGATTACGGGGCGATGATCCCGGGCCTTCTTGCGGGCCGCTTC
>NZ_JBDZYH010000036.1:0-335 GCF_040329475.1 Roseibium sp. SCP14 | reverse complement strand
GATGCGGAAACAGGTTGAAGTGCTGGAACACCATGCCGATCTTCTCGCGCACCGCATGAAGATGCGCCTCGCTCGCGGGAACGAACACATCGCCCCGCCGCTCATGCCACAGCTGCTCGCCGTCAACGAGGATATGACCCGAAGTCAGCGTCTCCAGCGTCATCAATATGCGCAGGATCGTCGTCTTGCCGCTGCCGCTCGGACCAATCAGAGAGATCTTCTCCCCAGACCCGACACTGAAGTTAAGATCCCCAAGAACCGTCAACGCACCATACGACTTCGTGACATCCTGAAATTCTATGAGCGCCTCTGCTGACAAGTCGTATCCTCCCGAG
>NZ_JBDZYH010000035.1:0-341 GCF_040329475.1 Roseibium sp. SCP14 | reverse complement strand
TCAGCCGCATCGCCGACCAGCTCGACCAGCGGCAGCAGATAGACCGGGTTGAACGGATGGGCGACGATCGCCCGTGCGCCCTGGCTGTTGAGTTCCGACGGCTTGAAGCCGGAGGTCGAGGAGCCGATGACCGCGCCTGGCGGAGCCAGCTCCGACAGGCTGCCCAGCACCTTGTGTTTCAACTCCAGCCGTTCCGGAACGCTCTCCTGCACCCAGTCCGCCCCGGCGGCCGCTGCCGCCAGATCGTCATGGAAGGTCAGTGCGCCTTCCGCCGGCAACAGCCGGTCATAGAGTGCAGGCAGGCTGCGGCGGGCATTGGCGATCACCTCGCCGATCTTGCG
>NZ_JBDZYH010000034.1:0-349 GCF_040329475.1 Roseibium sp. SCP14 | reverse complement strand
CACATCCTGCGGACCGATGATCCGGGCGCCCAGTCCCTCGATCACCTTGACCGCCTTTTCCACCAGCTGGGCGTTGGTCGCCAGGACACCCTTTTCCAGAAACAGGTTGTCCTCCAGTCCAACCCGCACATTGCCGCCGGCCAGCACCGCTGCGGCCGCATAGGGCATCTGATCGCGGCCAAGGCTGAAGGCGGACCAGGTCCAGTCATCCGGAATGGCGTTGACCATGGCCATGAAGGTGTTCAGATCGTTCGGTGCGCCCCAGGGCACGCCCATGCACAGCTGTACCAGCGCCGGCGAGGCCAGCGTGCCTTCCTTGACCAGCTGCTTGGCGAACCACAGGTGACCG
>NZ_JBDZYH010000033.1:0-395 GCF_040329475.1 Roseibium sp. SCP14 | reverse complement strand
ATAGACAGCGCCATTCTCACCGTTGTCGCCATAAGCACCAACCGCGATTACACCATTTTCACCAATGTCTACATAACGACCAAACCGGTCGTTGGCAGCGCCATCAGAAGCTGTCAGCTTTGTTTCGGAGTAACCACCTGCTCCATCCGGTTTATAGACATAGACCGCTCCAGACTGATTTCCGACACCATCTTCATAAGCGCTGCCAGCGACAATAACTCCTGCATTGTTCACATTCACAGAGAAGTAGCTGATGGTCTCTCCTTCGGTGCCGTCGGACGGTGTCAGTTTGGTCTCGTCATAGCCACCAGAAGCATTCGGGGTGTAGACATAAACAGCGCCGGCGTTCGTTGCAGCATCGTCATCTCCGTAAGCACCAACCACAATGGTGCCAG
>NZ_JBDZYH010000032.1:0-406 GCF_040329475.1 Roseibium sp. SCP14 | reverse complement strand
GGTCCAGGGCCATTCCAGGGCCGGGCCGAACTGGGCCATGAAGTGCTTCATGCCCGCTTCACCGCCCGCGATCCGGTAGGTCTCGAACAGGCCCATCTGCGCCCACCGGATACCGAAGGCCATGCGGATCGCCTCGTCGATCTCTTCCGTCGTGGCAACACCGTCCTTGACCAGCCACAGGCTCTCCCGCCAGACGGCCTCCAGCAGACGGTCGGCAATATGCGCATCGATCTCCTTGCGCAGGGTCAGCGGGAACATGCCGATGTCGCGCAGGATCTGCGAGGCCTTCCCGGTTTCAGCCGCATCGCCGACCAGCTCGACCAGCGGCAGCAGATAGACCGGGTTGAACGGATGGGCGACGATCGCCCGTGCGCCCTGGCTGTTGAGTTCCGACGGCTTGAAGCCG
>NZ_JBDZYH010000031.1:0-409 GCF_040329475.1 Roseibium sp. SCP14 | reverse complement strand
CCCCCACCCGATCCCATCCCGAACTCGGCCGTGAAACTCCCCAGCGCCAATGGTACTGCATCTTAAGGTGTGGGAGAGTAGGTCGCTGCCAGGCCTGCAAAACGCAGTTTGTGTCTCAACGATGAAACCTCTTGCCGGCGAATGCCGGATCCCAGCACCTCATAGCTAAAAAGCACCAGGGTGCTGGCACCGTGGAGCAGCCCCGTTTGTCCGCAGGCGAAAGCCGAGGACAAACAAAGCAAAAATGCCGGGCTGAAAACCAGGCGCTGAAAGGCCCCGGAAACACGGAAACTGAAATATAACGCGGGATGGAGCAGCCCGGTAGCTCGTCAGGCTCATAACCTGAAGGTCGCAGGTTCAAATCCTGCTCCCGCAACCAAACAAAACAACCCGGCCACAAGGTCGGGTT
>NZ_JBDZYH010000030.1:0-425 GCF_040329475.1 Roseibium sp. SCP14 | reverse complement strand
ATAACGCGGGATGGAGCAGCCCGGTAGCTCGTCAGGCTCATAACCTGAAGGTCGCAGGTTCAAATCCTGCTCCCGCAACCAAACAAAACAACCCGGCCACAAGGTCGGGTTTTTTGTTGGTAACGGATACAGATTTGAAACTCAACGGGCCCCATCAAGGAGGGCAAAGCCCGACACAGAAGGGCAAAAAACGCAAATCCTGCTCCCGCAACCAAATTCGACAACAGCCTCGTCCCGCAAGGGGCGGGGCTGTTGTCGTATTCGGTCAGCGGAGACAGGAGGAGGGCCTTGCAAAGCCGGCCAGAAAGGACCGATTTGCGGTTCACGACAAGGGCGAAGCACGAAGCGCAATCGAGCAACGCGAACATAAAAGCCCCCTCACGAAACCAAATTACAAAAAAAGCCCGCATGGTGAAAACCAGCGG
>NZ_JBDZYH010000029.1:0-443 GCF_040329475.1 Roseibium sp. SCP14 | reverse complement strand
TCAGGTCTTTGTTCGAATACATACACCGAACCGGAGGAGGAGCCGTTGTCGTCGTCCAGGTGTGCTCCGACTGTGATCCGGTCGTTGTTGTCAATGCTCACCGACAGACCGAACCGATCTCCGGCAGCACCGTCGAATGCCGTAAGCTTGATCTCATTGTACCCGCCGTTGCCATCCGGTGAATAGACATAAACAGCGCCGGCATTGGAGCCCTTGTCGTCATCACCGTAGGCTCCGACAACGATTACACCGGAGTTGCTGATGGCAACTTCGCGGCCAAAATCTTCATTGGCAGCACCATCGGAAGCTTTCAGTTTTGTTTCTGAGTAGCCGCCCATTCCATCCGGTGTGTAGACATAGAGACTGCCGGAGTTCGCTCCAAGATCATCATCAAAGAGAGCGCCGGAAACGATCACTCCGCTTTCATTGATGTCGGATGCATA
>NZ_JBDZYH010000028.1:0-471 GCF_040329475.1 Roseibium sp. SCP14 | reverse complement strand
GCCCATTCCATCCGGTGTGTAGACATAGAGACTGCCGGAGTTCGCTCCAAGATCATCATCAAAGAGAGCGCCGGAAACGATCACTCCGCTTTCATTGATGTCGGATGCATACCCAAAGTAATCGCCTGCCGCGCCGTCTGACGCCGTGAGTTTGGTTTCTGTGTAACCGCCGTTTCCATTCGGAGTGAAGATATAGATGGAACCCTCGTTGCTTGCACCGTCATCTGTCTGAAATGCGCCAGCTAATATGACACCACTTTCCGTGATGGAAACGGACGTCCCCAAGAAGTCTGCATTCGTGCCGTCTGAAGCCGTAAGTTTCTGCTCGGAATAACCGCCGTTGCCATCTGGTGTGTAGACATAGACAGCGCCATTCTCACCGTTGTCGCCATAAGCACCAACCGCGATTACACCATTTTCACCAATGTCTACATAACGACCAAACCGGTCGTTGGCAGCGCCATCAGAAGC
>NZ_JBDZYH010000027.1:0-494 GCF_040329475.1 Roseibium sp. SCP14 | reverse complement strand
CCCCCACCCGATCCCATCCCGAACTCGGCCGTGAAACTCCCCAGCGCCAATGGTACTGCATCTTAAGGTGTGGGAGAGTAGGTCGCTGCCAGGCCTGCAAAACGCAGTTTGATGAAATCTCTTCAACTTAAGCGCTCACGGCCGTACCGGGCTCTGCCCTGGCCTCCGCGAGGGCGGCCAAAAGTGGCCGACGCGCTTTGCGCTTGCCTTCGCTGCGCTTCGGAACACACGTTCCAATCCAGCGAGATTAGATATTGAGCGTCTCCAAAATGGAGCAGCTCCCGCGACGCCCGCAGATCCAAAGGATCGAGGACGCGCAAAACAAAAATGTCCGGGCTAAACGAAGCCCATCCAGGATACTTCGGTACCCAGGAACCAAAAAAATAACGCGGGATGGAGCAGCCCGGTAGCTCGTCAGGCTCATAACCTGAAGGTCGCAGGTTCAAATCCTGCTCCCGCAACCAAACAAAACAACCCGGCCACAAGGTCGGGTT
>NZ_JBDZYH010000026.1:0-518 GCF_040329475.1 Roseibium sp. SCP14 | reverse complement strand
GTGACGCCGACCGATGGCGACGCCATCATGGTACAGACCTATGACGGCGGCCTGACCGACGGCAACTTCACCGGCAACGCCGATGGCGACGGGGTACCGCTTGTCTCCACCGCCAGCTTTGCCGGTGCCTTCGATGTCACGGCGGATGCCGGTGCGGACGGCGAGGCCTCCACAACCGTCACCTACATGCTGCAGCTGGCCGCCGCCTTCTCGGAAGGCGACCCGTCCGGGCTGACTTCGGCCAATGTCGCCATCAACCTCTATGAGGTCGGCGGTATCATCTACGGCTCCACCGCCGCCTCCGAAGGTGACGTCGATCCGGCCAATACCGTCTTCACCCTGGAAGTGGACGGAGCGGGCAATGTCACGCTGACACAGTCCGGAGTGATCGATCATGATACGGACGAAAGCTATTCAGGCGCCTACATCAACGATGTCCAGGAACTGGCAACGGGCCTTGTCGAGCTGAAGGCGACGGCGGAGACGACCGACGGCGACGGCGACACGGCCACCGGCAG
>NZ_JBDZYH010000025.1:0-518 GCF_040329475.1 Roseibium sp. SCP14 | reverse complement strand
GAGCTTCTGGAGATGGTCGGTCTCGGCGGCAAGCTTGAGCATTATCCCTCGCAATTGTCCGGCGGCCAGAAGCAGCGGGTCGCGATTGCCCGGGCCCTGGCGCTGAAGCCGAAGATCATGCTGTTCGACGAGCCGACCTCGGCCCTTGATCCGGAGCTGGTCGGCGAGGTTCTGGCGGTGATGCGCAAGCTGGCGCATGAGACGGACATGACCATGCTTCTGGTCACCCATGAGATGAGTTTTGCGCGCGAGTTTTCCGACCGGGTGATGTTCTTCGACCATGGGGCGGTCGTCGAGCAGGGTCCGCCGGAGCAGATTTTCCAGGATCCGAGCGAAGCCCGCACGCGGGAGTTCCTTGCCAAGTTCATCGCGCGCTGACCTGCCGTTGAAACATCAGCTTAGAAAGACATCAGCTTAAAAGTGGAGGAGACGATGTTGAAAGCAACTGGAACCTATCTGGCCAAAGCCGCCGTCGTGTCGGGGCTTGCCCTTGCCGGCGCGTTGAGCGGCCCGGCCCA
>NZ_JBDZYH010000024.1:0-600 GCF_040329475.1 Roseibium sp. SCP14 | reverse complement strand
GAACAGCTTTACGATGACTCTAATATTTAGTACGTCTGCAGAATTGCATGACGAGTTCTTTTTTCTGAAACAAATGTGTTCGATGGGCTCGTTCTAAGGATACGAGCAAATGACTGGATTACTAGATCATGGAAGCCTTAAGTTCATGGATCTGCTCAGTCCTGAAGTTCAGTCTGAAATCGAGGCGGTAGAACGTCGTCGCACCTATCAAGATGGTCAGATGATTCATTCTAGCGGCGACGACGGAGATCGTCTGATCATTGTACGTTCAGGCGCCATAAGAGTGGGGCGCATAGACCCCAATGGCAGAGAAGCCATGCTGGCTGTGTTGGGTGCAGGCCATGTCATCGGCATAATAGGGGTGCTGACCGGGCGCAAAAGGAACCAGAACGCTGTGACTTCTGGCGAAACGACGATTGGCTTTGTCAGTAAGGCCGATTTTTTGACTTTGATGGAAAGGCGCCCGGAAATCGCTGGTGCAATTCTACCGATGGCATTGGACCGTCTGAATATGGCGTTTAGCATCGTGGACGATATCCGCTTGTTGAATCTAACCGCCTTTACAGCATCGCTGTTGTTGAAGAATTTGCCTGAGGAATC
>NZ_JBDZYH010000023.1:0-757 GCF_040329475.1 Roseibium sp. SCP14 | reverse complement strand
GGTGATGCGTATTGTCACCGTTTCCGTGGAGGTTCCTCCGTTGCCGTCATCCACCGTGTAGGTGAAGGTGTCGGTTGCTATCTCACCGACAGAAAGATAACCGAATGCGCCATTGGGATCGTAGCTGAAGGTGCCATCGCCGTTGTGGGTGACAGAGCCAAGCGTTCCCGTGGTGTCGACGTTGAAGGTGTGAGAGTCGGAAGCATCCACATCAGAATAGTTGGCAGTCACGGTAACTGCCGGCCCGTCTTCTGATGCAACCGCACTCACAGCAACAGCAACCGGAGCATCATTCTGGCCCGTTATGGTGATGGTGCCGGAGGCTGATGAACTCGCCCCCCATTGATCCGTAACCGTGTAGCTGAAGGTGTCGGTCGCGATCTCGCCGGCCGCCAGGTATTCGAACTGGCCGTTCGGATCATAGCTGAAGGTGCCGTCGCCATTATTGGTGACAGAGCCAAGCGTGCCCGTAGTGTCGATTGAAATAAAGTGACTATCCGCAACGTTTGCATCTACATAGTCAGCAAACCAAGTAACTGATGTGCTGTTTTCTAAAGCAGAACCCGTTAAGTTCAATGCCTCCGGCGCAAGATTTGGAGTGTTTGTTGTTCCATAAACGGTTCCGTCTGGTCCGGCATAGGTTCCGTCAGGTCTTTGTTCGAATACATACACCGAACCGGAGGAGGAGCCGTTGTCGTCGTCCAGGTGTGCTCCGACTGTGATCCGGTCGTTGTTGTCAATGCTCACCGACAGACCG
>NZ_JBDZYH010000022.1:0-1706 GCF_040329475.1 Roseibium sp. SCP14 | reverse complement strand
CTTATTCGACGGCAGCCTTCAATTCGGGCAGCACCTCGAACAGATCGGCGACGAGACCGTAGTCTGCCACCTGGAAGATCGGGGCTTCTTCGTCCTTGTTGATCGCGACGATCACCTTGGAGTCCTTCATGCCTGCCAGGTGCTGGATCGCACCCGAGATGCCGCAGGCAATGTAAAGGTCCGGAGCAACGACCTTACCGGTCTGGCCGACCTGCCAGTCGTTCGGCGCGTAACCGGCATCAACCGCTGCACGCGATGCACCAACCGCGGCACCGAGAGCATCGGCAACCGGCATGATGACTTCCTGGAACTTCTCTTCGGATCCGAGCGCACGGCCACCGGAAATGATGATCTTCGCAGACGTCAGTTCCGGACGGTCGGACTTGGAAAGCTCCTCGCCGACAAACTCCGACAGACCGGTGCCATCCGTGCCCGCGACGGTTTCGATCGCCGCAGAACCGCCTTCTTCCGCGGCCGCGAAAGTGGAAGTCCGCACGGTGATCACTTTTTTGGGATCGCCCGACTTGACCGTCTGGATCGCGTTACCGGCATAGATCGGACGCTCAAAGGTGTCCGCATCGACAACGGCCGTGATGTCGGAAATCTGCATGACGTCCAGAAGAGCCGCAACCCGCGGCAGAGTGTTCTTGCCGTTCGCGGTTGCCGGAGCAACGATTGCGTCATAGTCACCGGCCATGCCGACGATCAGATCGGCCAGCGGTTCGGCCAGCTGATGCTCGAGCGCATCGCTTTCGGCAACCAGAACCTTGGCGGCACCGGACAGCTTTGCAGCAGCTTCGGCGACACCCGGAACGCCCTTGCCGGCGACCAGAACATGGACGTCGGAACCGAGCGCGGCAGCTGCGGTCATTGCTTTTGCCGTTGCGTCGCTCAGAACGCCACCGGCATGTTCAGCCACAAGAAGTGTTGTCATTTGTTTTCCTCCTGCGACGGGTCCTAAAGGACGCCGGCCTCGTTCTTGAGTTTGTCGACAAGCTCGCTGATGGAGCTCACCTTGATACCGGCCTGACGCGCAGGCGGTTCAGAAGTGGTGACAACCGTCAGGCGCGGTGCGACGTCGACACCGAAATCCTCCGGGGTCTTTTCGTCGATCGGCTTCTTCTTCGCCTTCATGATGTTCGGCAGGGAGGCGTAGCGCGGCTCGTTGAGGCGCAGGTCCGTGGTCACGATGGCCGGGAGTTTCAGCTTGACGGTCTGCAGGCCACCATCGACTTCACGGGTGACATCGGCTGTGCCTTCTCCCAGATCGACCTTGGAAGCAAAGGTGCCCTGGCTCCAGCCCAGAAGCGCTGCCAGCATCTGGCCGGTCTGGTTGCAGTCGTCATCGATGGCCTGCTTGCCGAGGATCACCAGACCCGGCTCTTCGGCTTCGACGATGGCCTTGAGGATCTTGGCAACCGCCAGCGGCTCGGTGGTTTCGTCGGTCTTCACCAGAATGCCGCGGTCTGCGCCCATGGCAAGACCGGTCCGAAGGGTTTCCGTTGCCTGTTGCGGGCCAACCGACACGACAATAACCTCAGTCGCCTTTCCGGCTTCCTTCAGGCGAAGAGCTTCTTCGACGGAGATTTCATCAAACGGGTTCATGGACATCTTGACGTTGGCAAGATCGACACCTGAACCGTCCGGCTTGACGCGAACTTTCACGTTGTAATCGATGACCCGCTTAACGGGTACGAGGATTTTCA
>NZ_JBDZYH010000021.1:0-2059 GCF_040329475.1 Roseibium sp. SCP14 | reverse complement strand
CCCTTGTCGACATTCTCGATCCCCGCCCGGTAAACCTCGGCCGTGTAGGTGCTGTAATGCAGGCCGAGACCGATCACACCGGCAGTCAGCGGCGACAGCACGATGCCGGCCTCCGGCAACAGGAAAAACAGAAAATAGAGCTGCACCAGCAAGGGCGTGCGGCGAATGAACTCCGACAGCCAGTAGATCGTGCCGGAGACAAACCGTCCCGTGGCAATCCGGCTGACCGCAAGTACAAGGCCGAAGCTGAACGCAAACAAGGCCCCCAGAACCGTCGCCTGGATGGTGATCAGAACACCCTCGTAAAGACGCGGCAGGATGCTCAGTGCAAAATTCATGTCCCACTGCATCAGCTGGCTCCCCTGGCTGCGAGGCCGCTACGCCCCCTGGACATCCTCTTCTCAAGCAGGTTGACAAGCTGCACGATCAAGGTCGCGAGGATGAAGTAGATGACCATGATCGCCATCAGCGGCTCGAAGGTGTGGCCGGTCGCCGAGCGGACCAGCTGGCCGGAAAAGGTCAGGTCGGAGATGGTGATCAGCGACACCACCGAGGTCAGCTTCAACAACTCGATCCCCTGGTTGCCGAAGGTCGGCAGCATCACCGGGATCGCCTGCGGAAGAATGACGTGGCGCATGCGCTGGTAGGGCGAGTAGTTGAGCGCGATCGCCGCTTCCCGCTGGCCCTTGTCGATCGACAGAACCGCGCCGCGAACCACTTCGGACCCGTAACTGCCCATGTTCAGGCCGATCGCCAGAATGCCGGCGGCAATCGGCTCGAGCGTGATGCCGGCAAACGGCAGAACGAAGAAGATCCAGAACAGCTGCACAAGCGCGGACGTGCCCCGGAAGATCTCCAGATAGACCGTCGCGATCATCCGCAGATACCAACGCTTCGACAGCCGGGTCAGGCCGGTCACAAAGGCCATGGCAAGGGCGACAAGAGAACCGCCCACCGTCAGCGCGATCGTGATCAGCGTCCCTTTCAGCAACACCGGAGCAAATTCGACGAGAATAGTCATGGACCGTCATTCACTGGCTGACGCGCGGTTCAAACCGAACCGCGCGAGAGTTCGACACCGGAGCGCTGCCTGGGCCAATGCCCCGTACGCAGCGCTCTAACCTGTTGTTTTATAACGATTACAGATGCAAGCCCGCATCCGTTCCCGTCACCGGCCCCTCAGTTGCCCGGGCAGTAGTCGGCACGGGTCTTGGCCAGGGCGGTCCGCGTCGAAAAGCCATAGGCATCGACGATCTTGGCAAACTCGCCGCTGTATTTCAGCTTGGCAAGCGCCTGGTCATATTCGTTGCGGAAGTCCTTGTTGTCCGGATGGAACGCAGCACCGGCACAGCTCTGCGGCGCGTCCGCGACCGGATAGACAACGTCGATGCCGTCGTCATCCGCCTTGGTCACCAGATCGACAATCACCAGACCGGCAAGGGCCAGCGCATCGATGCGCCCGTTCTGAAGCATGGAAATGCCGCTCGGTGCATCCGGAATGACAACGATGTTGGATTGCGGAACCCCCGCATCAAGGGCGTAACGCTCCTCGGCGCAGCCGCCGCACACCCCGACAACCGCCCCGGCGCCGGCAAGATCGGCATAGTTGTTGAGGCCCTTCGGATTGCCCGCCTTCACCGCGAACGCCTCCGCGTCACACACATCCGGCTCGGAGAACACCACCGCCTGGCAGCGCTCCGGCTTGATGTAGAGACCGGCGGCCACCATGTCGAAGCGGCCCGCAAGAAGGCCCGGGATCATCGCCCCGTAATCGACCACCACCGCCTCGACATTCTGGATGCCGAGCTCGTTCAGGACCGCCCGGGCAACGTCCGGGGCCGCGCCGCCGATGTTGCCCTCGCCGTCGATCGAGCTGTAGGGCGGCTCGTTGGCAATGGCGATCTTCGCCGTGCCGGCTGCCCGCAACTCGTCAAGCTTGTCGCTGGCTTGGGCCGGGCCGCTCAACGCGCCGGCAAGGGCAAGCCCCGACACGACGGCGGCTTTGGCCAGATAGGTTCCAGTTGCTTTCAACATCGTCTCCTCCACTTTTAAGCTGATG
>NZ_JBDZYH010000020.1:0-2500 GCF_040329475.1 Roseibium sp. SCP14 | reverse complement strand
ACAGTTGGAGCCCGCAAGGGTGACAGCGTACCTTTTGTATAATGGGTCAGCGACTTAATTTAACGAGCAAGCTTAAGCCGATAGGTGTAGGCGCAGCGAAAGCGAGTCTGAACAGGGCGTTCAGTTCGTTGGATTAGACCCGAAACCGAGTGATCTAGCCATGGCCAGGTTGAAGGTGCGGTAACACGCACTGGAGGACCGAACCCACGCCTGTTGAAAAAGTCGGGGATGAGCTGTGGCTAGGGGTGAAAGGCCAATCAAACTCGGAAATAGCTGGTTCTCCGCGAAATCTATTTAGGTAGAGCGTCGGATGAATACTCTCGGGGGTAGAGCACTGGATGGGCTATGGGGGCTTACCGCCTTACTGATCCTAACCAAACTCCGAATACCGAGAAGTACTATCCGGCAGACACACAGTGGGTGCTAACGTCCATTGTGGAGAGGGAAACAACCCTGACCGCCAGTTAAGGTCCCTAAGTTATGGCTAAGTGGGAAAGGATGTAGGACTCCCAAAACAACCAGGATGTTGGCTTAGAAGCAGCCATCATTTAAAGAAAGCGTAACAGCTCACTGGTCTAAATAAGGGGTCCCGCGCCGAAAATGTACCGGGGCTCAAGCCATACACCGAAACTGCGGGTGCATCTTTGATGCGCGGTAGCGGAGCGTTCTGTAAGTCTGCGAAGGGATACCTGTGAGGGGTCCTGGAGATATCAGAAGTGCGAATGCTGACATGAGTAACGATAAAGAGGGTGAGAGACCCTCTCGCCGAAAGTCCAAGGGTTCCTGCGCAACGCTAATCGGCGCAGGGTTAGCCGGCCCCTAAGGCGAGGCCGAAAGGCGTAGTCGATGGGAATGCAGTTAATATTCTGCAGCTTGGTGGTAGTGACGGATGCAGTGTGTTGTATCTCCTTATTGGATTGGGGGTGCAGCGAATGTGTTCCAGGAAATAGCTCCACCGTATAAACCGTACCCGAAACCGACACAGGTGGACTGGTAGAGAATACCAAGGCGCTTGAGAGAACTATGCTGAAGGAACTCGGCAAAATGCTCCCGTAAGTTCGCGAGAAGGGAGACCTCAGTTCGGGCAACCGGATTGGGGTGGCACAGACCAGGGGGTGGCGACTGTTTATCAAAAACACAGGGCTCTGCGAAGTCGCAAGACGACGTATAGGGTCTGACGCCTGCCCGGTGCTGGAAGGTTAAGAGGAGGTGTGCAAGCACCGAATTGAAGCCCCAGTAAACGGCGGCCGTAACTATAACGGTCCTAAGGTAGCGAAATTCCTTGTCGGGTAAGTTCCGACCTGCACGAATGGCGTAACGACTTCCCCGCTGTCTCCAGCATAGACTCAGTGAAATTGAATTCCCCGTGAAGATGCGGGGTTCCTGCGGTCAGACGGAAAGACCCCGTGCACCTTTACTACAGCTTCACACTGGTATTCGTCACGACATGTGTAGGATAGGTGGTAGACGTTGAAACAAGGGCGCCAGCTCTTGTGGAGTCACCCTTGAAATACCACCCTTGTCGTCATGGATATCTAACCGCGGTACAACAATATCCGGGACCGTGTGTGGCGGGTAGTTTGACTGGGGCGGTCGCCTCCCAAATGGTAACGGAGGCGCGCGAAGGTGGGCTCAGAGCGGTCGGAAATCGCTCGTTGAGTGCAATGGCATAAGCCTGCCTGACTGCGAGACTGACAAGTCGAGCAGAGACGAAAGTCGGCCATAGTGATCCGGTGGTCCCTCGTGGAAGGGCCATCGCTCAACGGATAAAAGGTACGCCGGGGATAACAGGCTGATGATGCCCAAGAGTCCATATCGACGGCATTGTTTGGCACCTCGATGTCGACTCATCACATCCTGGGGCTGGAGCAGGTCCCAAGGGTTTGGCTGTTCGCCAATTAAAGTGGTACGTGAGTTGGGTTCAGAACGTCGCGAGACAGTTCGGTCCCTATCTGCCGTGGGTGTAGGAGAATTGAGAGGATCTGTCCCTAGTACGAGAGGACCGGGATGGACGTACCTCTGGTGGACCTGTTGTGGCGCCAGCCGCATTGCAGGGTAGCTATGTACGGAAGGGATAACCGCTGAAGGCATCTAAGCGGGAAACCCACCTCAAAACCAGTTCTCCCTGAAGAGCCGTGGAAGACCACCACGTCGATAGGAAGCGTGTGGAAGTGTGGCAACACATGAAGCTTAGCTTTACTAATAGCTCGTTCGGCTTGATCCTCTCATTAATCAATGTTCATCTTTTAAATGCGCCCAAAGGCGCTTTGAAAAGATCATCTTAAGTGCGCTACCGCCCTTCGGGCTACTTGAGCGCGTTTGAAATGATCAAAACAAGACCAGTTCACAACAAACTGCGCTTCGCCGGCCTGGTGGCCTCAGCGGGGAGCCCCCACCCGATCCCATCCCGAACTCGGCCGTGAAACTCCCCAGCGCCAATGGTACTGCATCTTAAGGTGTGGGAGAGTAGGTCGCTGCCAGGCCTGCAAAACGCAGTTTG
>NZ_JBDZYH010000019.1:0-6811 GCF_040329475.1 Roseibium sp. SCP14 | reverse complement strand
GTCGACGTCGGACGCGCCCGTGCCGCTGTCCTGATACGTGTCGAAGTCGTCGTAAAGACCAAACTCGTACGTGTCGGAACCCTCGCCGCCGTCCAGCGTGTCGTTGCCGTCGCCGCCGACAATCCTGTTGTCGCCGTCATTGCCGGTTATGACGTTGGCCAGACCATTGCCAATCACGTCGAACGGAGCGTCACCCAGCAATGTCAGTGTCGTGACACCACCTCCGAGAGTGAAGGTGTTGCCGGTATCGTCTGCCTGCCCCTCGATCCGCAGGTTCTCTTTGGTTATCGTCAGGGATTGGCCGGTTACCGTACCGGCAAGGTTGATACGATACCCGTCGAGTGCATCGGTATGAGCCTGCTGTATCGTGGCGTAGGTATCTACCAGGTTGTCAGCTTCGTCGAACAGGTGAACAGGCTGTGTCAGGTCGAATGTCTTGTTGTCGAACTCCAGGAATTCAACACTCACATGGGCGACATCGGTTCCATTGTCTCCGACAGTGTCGGTAATCGTAACGGTTCCATCCGCTGCGATCCGGATTTCAAAATTTTCGGCCGGACCGTCGGCAGCGTATGTATCGATGTCTGCACCGCCTTCGAAATAATCGTCGCCGACGCCAGATTCGAACCGGTCGTTTCCTGCATTGCCGTAGAAGTCCACGCCGACATTTGAAGCGGAACCGCTGCTCGTCATTGCCGACGCATCGACCGTATCTTCCCCGGCACCACCGTCGATGGTGATGGTTGAAGTATCGACACCGGAGGCAACAAAATCACCGGTGATATTGACCGTATCTCCCGCGTCGGAAAGGGTCAGTTCAACCTCTTCGATTTTCTTCGCCTGAACAGTTTCGCTACCGACGGAAACCTCAAATCCGGTTGCTCCCGGTGCATCCAGGGTAATGGTCTGCGCAGCGCCAGTGCCATTGACCACCTGCAGGGTGTCGCCTTCGGTTTCGGCGCCGTTGCCGCCGTCAACCGTGTCGTTGCCGTCACCGACGTTCCAGATGATCGTATCGTCACCCTTGTCGCCTTTGACGACATCATCACCGGCGCCGCCGATGAGGGTGTCGTTGCCCTTGCCGCCTTTGAGCGTGTCCTTGCCTGCTCCACCCTGAAGCTCGTCATCTCCCTTGCCGCCAAACAGCTTGTCGTTGCCGTCGAGCCCGAGGATCAGATCGGCGCCGCTGTTGCCGCGAAGGGTGTTGTTGCCGCCATCACCGATCAGGATGTCGTCACCGGACCCGCCTTCTGCATCGGCAATTCCGTCGACACTGTCCTGGCCGATGATCGCCGGAGAAACTCCGGTTCGATCGGTCGCCGTGTTCGCGGCAACCGTTTGACCAAACTCTGTCTGGGAGCTGTCGCTGAGATTGACAAATACACCGGAAGACAGCGCGGAATAATCGATCGACGAAATTTCACCGGCAGCGTCAACACGTACCGTTGCCGTCTGCGTGACTGTATCGCCGTCACCATCCTTGGCGACAACATCGAATGCAATGTCGATGAAGTGGTCGGAACCGGACGGCGCCGGGTGGTCGAGCGGCTCCACGAGAGTGAAGCTGTAGCTGCCATTGGCACTGCTGTCGTCCAGCGACACGAAGAAGACCACTCCAGCAGCCGGGTTCGTCGGGTCGATGGGAGCGGAAGGCACCGCTCCCGTGTAACCGACAAGCAGTCCACCAACCAAAGCGGTCATCACAGGCTGGCCATTGGACGTCAAGGAACTGACTGTCGAGGATCCGGAAACCGAAACGTTTTCACTCGCAAAAGCAAGCGCATCGGACGAAGCCTTGCCGTCCGCGCCGAAGGACACTTCAAGAGAACCGGATCCGCTCGTCGCACCACTTGCCAGATCGTCTTCCGAGACCGTCACTCCGTCTGCAGAGGCCACGACGGGCGCGTCGTCGTCGATGCCAACGGAGAAAGTGGCTTCCACCGTATCCCCATCACTGTCTCTCGCGACATATCCGAATGTCAGGACAAGATCGTTCTCGCCCTGCCCCTCCGGATGGTCGATCGCACCGGCAAGGTCGAACTTGAAGGCACCATTGCCCGTGTCCTGCAGCTCGACCGTGAACACGGTCTCTCCTCCGGCCTGGGCCGTCAGAAGATCGTTTTCCGGTGAGTTGAGGCTGTAGGTGATCGGCTCCCCGCCGGACTCCAGTCCGAGCAGGTTCAGCATGTCGATCGTGTCGGCGCTGAACGTGATCGCGCGGTCTCCGGCACCGCTCGAGGCGCCACCGTTCACATTTTCATTGCCGTCATCGGCGCCCCAGACAATGGCAAGGTCACCGTAGACAGTTGTGTCATCAGGAACTGCATCGAGCGCGCCATCGGTGCGGATTTCGTCATCACCCGCTGCATCGTCACCAATGCCACCGCCGAGATTGTCTTCATCAACAACGGCATTGACCTTCGCTTGTGCTCCAGTCTCGATATCAAGGCTCCAGGACCGGAGCAAACCGGTGTCAGCGAATTGATCGTCAACGATCTTGAGTGTCCAGGTTCCTGCCTGGTCCAGACCGTCAAGCTTCGACAGTTCCTCTTCCGTCGGCCGCCAGGTACCGGTGAACGGTGCGTTTGCCGCACTGAAGGACTGTGCAGCCTCATCGTCAAACGTGATGACGCCATCGGGGTTCTGGAAACCACCTTCATCGGCAATCAGGAAAACGCTGGTGCCGTCTGGTGCAATCAACGTGATTTCAAGATCGGCCATCCATGTGTGTGTCAAATCAATCGACACGTTCACATCGGCGATGGTCCCTCCGACGGGGACTTCAATTGTTGAAGTTATCTCTCCTTGATCGCCGACAGCCGGAATTCTGAGGTCGACAACACCGGACTCGAACGTCTGGGTGCCACCGGTTTCGCCAAAGTCATAGACCGTGGCATCGCCGACAACCGGAGCATCGTCATCGATACGGACGGAAAGCGTCAGATCCAGGGTGTCGTCGTCGCCATCGGTGGCAACGACGGTGAAGTTCATCGACTGGCTTTCGTCACGACCGCCCGGTACCCCGTCAGGAGCCTGGTGGTCGATATTGCCAAGCAGGTCGACCGTGTACCCGGCGTCGGTAGCGTTCAGCGTTGCCCGCATGACCACTTCGTCACCGCGATCCGGCACGTAGCCTTCGAGCGTCTGGCCATCTGCCGAAAGCCGGAAGAACACGGCGTCACCGTCCGAGGTCAGGCCGGAATCTTCACCAGCGCCACCTGCGGAGACGGTGTTGCTGTTTGCATTCGGAACGTCAAAGTCGCCGGAGAAGGCCGTCGACTTGAAGCCATCAGCACCGAAGTCGACTTTCAACGTGCCGGAAGCGCTTGCAGGCTGCGATCCATCGGTACCAGCCAGCTGAACGCCCGGAATGGCCGCAACGTCGTCTTCGTTGACAATCGCATTGGACACACCCGGATATGGTGCATCCGGATTGCTGAACCAGGGACCGTCATCGTCAAAGGTCACCCGGTGACCGACCGGCACACTGTCGCTTACAACGTCGCCGTCACCGTCCGTGACCGTAATGACGGCGCTCAGCTTGCCATCCAGACCGATGTCCTCATCGGAAGAATTCGGATTGTCGTGCGCGAGCGACAGGTATTGGGCAATACTGATCTGCCCGTCTTCGTCGATGTGAATGGCGAATGCCGCTTCCCCGACCGAGTCGTCCGGTAGCACGACGCGGCCAACGATCAGGTCGCCTTCTTCGACCAGCCGGATGTTCTGACCTTCCGTCGTGGTCAGGCCGGAGGCGCCGTCTGCCGCATCGATCCGCAATGAAATCGAGACCGTCGCGTCATCGTCGGCACCGCCATGCGCGTGATAGCGCACCACATCGTCGCGAGCATAGATCGGCCCTACCAGGTCCGGGTCCATGCCCGGCGTGTCCACCTCCTTGAACAGGTCAACAACGTCCTCGTCATACTCCCCGGTATTTTCGTCGTAGACGTTGTCGCTGTGATCACCGTAAGTCTCGTCGACACGGACGCTACGGCCCGTCAGTCCGATATGCGGAGCCGGGACATCGTCCGTAATGCTGACCAGGAACTGACCACCCAGATCGATCGTATCGCCATCTCCATCAGTCGCTTCGATGACCGCGCCGAAATCGATCTGATCCAGGGAATCTGAACCGGAAACCAGGTTCGTATTCTCTCCGTTTTCAGGTACGTGATCCAGCTGATCATGCAGGCGAACCACGAACTCGCCGTCAGCATCTAGCCGCAGACTGATGACAGGGCGATCTTGCCCGAAATTGAAGCTGCCATTGCCGTTGCCGTCGACAAAGCCGACCAGATATGTGTTGCCGAAGATGGAAACTTCATCAAATACGACAGTCTGTCCCTTTGAACTCAGATCCAGCTGGTTCATCAGAGTTGAAGCGTTGGCGGCAAAGGAGAAACCGCCATTCCCGGCGGGACCATCAGCACCGAAACTGACGGTATCCTCCAGGGAACCGAACGCGATCGCATCACCTGTGAAGAAGCCCGTGTAGGAACCGTCGGCATTGCCGTCATACGGATCGTTCCCTTCGGACAACCCGTTGTCGAGATCATCTTCGTCCACGGTTACGGTAACGACCTGATCGGTGACAGGCATGTCGTCGTCGACGAGAACGGTAAATTCCCGATCGACCGTGTCACCGTCAGCATCTGCCGCACGAACGGTAAAGGTCAAATCGATGACGTCTTCTGAAGCGGCGTGATCCAGTTCTTTGTGGAGTTCGAACGTATACGCACCATTCGTTGCAGTCGGATCCAACGTCAGCGTAAATACGGGTGTCGCACCGGCGCTGGCGACAAGGGTCTGTCCGCCGTCCGAATTCGTCGTGACGACGTAGGTCAGCGGAACACCACCTGAGGATAGTTCTGCACCATCAGCACCAGCGACGGTCAGTCCAAGATCGCTTGAAGCAACCGGACCATCGGCGACGTTTCCGCCGGCAAGGAAGGAGAGCGAGCGACCGAATCCGTCGCCCGGCTCGCGTGTATCATCGTCAGCGCCCCAATCGATATTCAGCGAAATATCGCTCACCGAGGCATTGTCTGCTGCCGCTCCCTCAAGGTTTGCACCTGGCAGCCCATCTTCGCCCACTGTCTGGGCAGCGACGTCATCGCCGAGAACAGGGCTATCGTCGACGATCAGGACCGTGAAGTCGTTGGTTGCAATGTCGCCATCGCCATCACGGGCAATGAAGTCGAATGTCAGGGACAGGTAATCCTCATCCGATGGCTCGGTACCCGTAAGGGGATGATCCAGCGTATCGTCCAGAATGAACTGATACGAACCTTCGCCATCATCCGACAGGGCAACACGGAAGACCGGCCGCTCATCTGCTGTGCCAGCATTGGCAACCGCCGTCAGCAGCGTCCCGTTGTTTGACAGCACATAGGTCAGCGTATCACCACGCGACGTCAGATCCACGGGATCGCCATTGCCGTCAGTCACCGACAGGAAGCCGTTCACATCGACGTTGTCACCATCGGCTAGATCGGTGAACACCACGGACCTGTGGCCGAGCGTCGACGGATCATCCTGGACCGGAAGACCGTCCGAAACGCCATCCGCGTCATCGGTGCCGTCACCTCCCCAGAGAATCCGCAGCGAGGCTCCGACCTGATCCGTCAGCGGAATACCAAGATCCGCGGACAGTCCGTCAAAGAAGTAAGGCTCGGCATCTTCATTGCCGTTGTCGAGGTCTTCTTCCTCCACGGCGCGGGCAAACCTTGCTCCGCGTGCAACCGGCACATCGTCGATGACGTCGATATTGAAGCTACCTTGCCCCGTATCGCCATCGCTGTCAGTCGCAATGTAGTCGAAGGTCAGTGTATGCGTATCTTCGCCCTGCACGGCCCCCTGATGATCGATCGTGTCGATCAGAACGAACTCATAGCTACCGGACTCATCGTCCGAAAGGAACGTCAGAAACACGACATTCGCAGCCCGGGCATCCCCGATATTCAGCGGAACTTCGGTCGGAACCGCGTCACCGGTATAGGCAACCAGAACCGGTCCATCAGCGCCTGTCAGAACCTGGTAGGAAATGTCCTCACCACGCGAGGTCAGGTCCTGGCTTTCCAGATTGTCAATTGTGCTCTGAGCAAAATTGACCGACCGATTGCCCGTTACCGCATCATCGGCACCAACAGTGTCATCAGCATCATCCGCACCCCAGGAAATCGCCAGATCGCCCTGTGCCAAATGCGTCGTGACATTCACATTTGCCGGAATGAAAATAAATCGCGGGTAATCTCCATCTTCTGGATTGGGACCAAAATCCTCATTGCCGTCGCCGACAACTTGCCTCTGCTCTTCTTCAACCGTGCCATTTTCGGCTGTACCGACAGACGGACTCCCGGCGTCATCATTGATCGTCACCGTGAAGGTCGACGTTGCCGTGTCGCCATCGCTGTCGGTCGCCGTGAAGCCGAACGTCAGGTCAAGAGCATCACCGTCACCGGCTCCGATGTCATGATCGAGATTGTCCAGAAGCTCGAATGTGTAGCTGCCCTCGTCGTCGTCGTTCAACGTGATCCGGAAAACATCGCCCGCCGTAGTCGACCCCGTCAGAACCGGGTTGCCATTGGCATCCACAGAAGCGGTCACGGTCACTTCAAGACCGTTGGAGGTCAGGACGTCGTCATTCCCCGTCGCCACCGTTCCGGTGGAGTTCACGCCGGAGAACTCAAGGCTCCGGTTGGACCCTGCAACCGTGCTGTCATCAACACCATCGGTGTCGTCGGCATCGTCGGCGCCCCAGAGAACGTTCAACGATCCGGTCTCGCTCGAAGACACAAACGTCTCGGAA
>NZ_JBDZYH010000018.1:0-8017 GCF_040329475.1 Roseibium sp. SCP14 | reverse complement strand
AGCCCTGCAGGCACTGGCCAGCGACCGTCCCTCCGGTCTTCGTCTTGACTTCGGAGACGGAGACATCCTGTTCATCGACAATATGAGCCTGGCCCTGCTCGATAGCGGCGACGTGATCCTTTAGAATTGGATTTGGTGATTCAGGGCCCGATAACTAACCTAGTTGTGTTTGGCGGGCCTTCTCCGCCAGTGCAAGTGTGGCCTTCCAGGATCTGAAACTTCTCGACAACTTCAATAGCTCATACAGCTGTCTTAAATGTTGTGACGTTTGAGAGGCGCGGCGAGATATAGCGTCGCTGCCGTATTTTGTGGTTCCGAAGAAATCCTTTGAAAATATCGTTGCTTGGTTCAAAGCCTTATATGGCAAATCTGACGCTTTCTCTGCCCCCCATTTCTTCTGTTAATCTACTGCCATTGCAGTGTTTTGGCGCATTTGGCGGTGGATGCCAAAGGTGGCGGCGATGGATCGTTCACGTGACGGTTAAGGGGCAAGGGCAAACCACTCCGTACAGATTTTGGTCTTGGAAGTGGCTGTATCGGGACGCATCAAGAGGACGGGGTCGTGTCCCGATGTATAGCGCCTGCCAAAGCAAGGGTTCAACCCGCGCAACAACACCAAAAAAATTCCGTCCTTTGCGCGTTCAGTCAATGATTTGAACAAATCCAATCAAATTCTTGCAGTGTTAGAAGGGTTGCCGGAACCTGCTGATAGACGACGCGACATGACCTTGACGAACGTGCTGGACACGGTTGGTCCACTTTATGGCGTGACAAATCGGATGTCGGTGCCCTTCGGAAAATCCGCGGAACCACACTCCGGCACATTTTCAGGTAAACCGCCACCATTCAGCACCCGCAACCCCACGCTGTTTTGCTCGACACAAGAATTTCAACAACCGACCTGGCTTTAGCTGAACGCTAACTCGTATCTGGGGGAGAAACGTTTATCGGCACCTGTCGCAAGCCACCAATTCACTTCGCTACGCTAATGACCGCATTTTAGGATTTACGGTGGCGACAGCCTGAAGCAAAAGGCGGAAATTGGTTATCCGGTCACTCCCAGATGTGCCGTTGGGCTCGATTGAACCGTCAGCTATGAAACCAGATTCTCATAGGGTCGTCCCGTCAGCGACGGCGTAGCACATTTGTCACACTCGTTTGAAACATCCGTCAGAATAACATTGTAACTTTGCGTTAATAAATACGATTGTGTATCAACCATCAGTAGCCGTAGGGTTGCATGGCTTTGGAGGTGCCCAGGCTTTCTCTTATCGTATCGTACTGTGAACATTTAGAAATTAGAAATGTCAGAGTTGCTTGAAAATCCTATTCCAGAAGCGAACGAGTCCGCAGAGCAGTCGCACAACGCCCTCCAACAAAATCGTTTCGAGGGCGAAGACGCGGCTTCTTCGATCGACACGATCTATACGATTTCGGCCGGAGACACATTCACCGGTTATCGGGAAGAAGCAGGAAGCGACTGGGTTCGTATCGAACTTACGGCAGGTCAAAAATATATCTTTACGCTTGAGGAAGGTGCGTCGCCTGCCATATACGATCCCTTCCTTCGCCTTCGCGACAGCAATGGTGTTTTGCTCGAGAGCGATGACAATAGCGGAGGCATACTGAAATCCAGGCTGGTGTACGAGCCTACTTCATCTGGAACTTATTATCTGGAAGCTCAGGCACGGAGCCGCGATGGTGGCAATTACGTGCTGGGAACCGAGCTTTCTGAACCGCTTCCCACCTACACCAATGATCAGATCGCGGATTACCTGGTGTCAGGCTACTGGCAGGATATCGGTGAAACCGCGAGGTCATTCGATATCTCGGCCGGTGGAAGTTTGAATGTCAGTCTCGACGGGATGATCTGGGACAGGGGCAAGGCGTTTGCACGCTATGCCCTTGAAGTCTGGTCATCGGTGACCGGCATCAATTTCAACTACGTATCCGGTGATGCGCATATCACCTTCGATGACAACGACTACCGGCCTCCTCACACTACCCATGAGCTTGACGGCTCAACGATCACAAGCGCGACTGTCACGATTGACATGCGCTTTCTGAACGGCTCAGGGCAGGATCCCAGCGGGAGAGGTATTTATTATTATATCCGCGAAGTTGGCCGCGCGCTGGGTCTTGGCTACACCGGTGACATTGATGCCGTTCCGTACCAGCTGGGTATCGATAACAACTTTCTGAACGACTCCTGGCACGCGTCGGTGATGTCGCTCTTCAACCAGTATACGAACCCGTATGTGGATGCTCCGACTGCATACCCCCGTTCGCCGGCTGTCGCCGACATTCTGGCCATTCAACAACTTTACGGATCACCTGCATCAGTACATGCGGGTGACACGGTGTACGGATTCAACTCCGCGGCGGGCGGAAATCTCGACGATCTCGTGAACGCAACGGAAAACTTTACCGCAACGATCATCGACACATCCGGAACAGATACGTTCGATTTCAGCGGTTATTCGGTCGACCAGGTCATTGACCTGCAGCAGGAACATGAATCCAGCGTCGGCGGCTCCACCGGATTTTTCTTTATCGCCCGGGGCTCGGTAATTGAACATGCGATCGGCGGAAGCGGCAACGACACGATTATCGGAAACGATGTTGACAACACACTTGAAGGTGGCGACGGAAATGACATTCTTGCAGGTCTGGCGGGCGCCGACAGCCTGAATGGCGGTGCAGGAGAGGACT
This sequence comes from Roseibium sp. SCP14, assembly GCF_040329475.1. Lineage (NCBI taxonomy): Bacteria > Pseudomonadati > Pseudomonadota > Alphaproteobacteria > Hyphomicrobiales > Stappiaceae > Roseibium > Roseibium sp. SCP14. Next base: position 5,305 of record NZ_JBDZYH010000018.1, on the reverse strand, counting down.
GGGTTCACTATGACGCGTCGGATGCCGCGGTCACCGTCAACCTTTCCGACGCATCCGCGGAAACCGGAGGGCATGCGCAGGGCGATCTTCTTTCGAGTATCGAAAATGTCCTGGGGTCTGCCTTTGCAGACACGATCACGGGCGATTCCGGGACGAATATCCTCAATGGCCATGATGGCGACGACACCATTTACGGGGAAGACGGCAACGATACCCTTTTGGGCGGTGCGGGTGCAGACAGGCTTTTTGGCGGCGGCGGAGAAGACTGGACAAGCTATGAATTCTCGGATGCCGGAGTAAATGTCGGTCTTTCCGACGCCGCGGTCGAAACCGGAGGCCATGCGGAAGGTGACCTTCTGGACGGGATCGAGAATGTTCTTGGATCCGTTCACAACGACACGCTCACGGGAGACGGTCTGGCAAACGTGCTTCGCGGCAATGATGGAGACGATGCGCTTTTCGGAGGAGATGGCAACGATATTCTGAATGGCGAAGCCGGTGCCGACAGCCTGAACGGCGGCGCCGGTTTTGACTGGGCCTATTACGACATCTCGCAGGCTGCCGTGACGATCGACTTGTCCGACAACTCTGCCGAATCGGGAGGACAGGCTGAAGGCGATGTTCTGACAGACATCGAGGGCATTTTCGGTTCCATCTACGCGGATAGTATTTCGGGCAATGCGCAGTCGAATACTTTCAGGGGGAACGAAGGAGACGATGTCCTTTCAGGTTACGGGGGCGCGGACACGCTTCAGGGCGATGCCGGAAATGACATCCTCATCGGCGGTGCGGATGCAGACAACCTTGATGGCGGCCTGGGTACGGACTGGGCGTATTATGAAACCTCAAACGATGCGGTAGAGATCGATCTTTCGGACAATGCAGCGGAAACCGGCGGACATGCCGAGGGCGACACGTTGTCGGGTATCGAGAACATTCTGGGATCTGTTTATGCAGATCGGATCACCGGCGACGCTTATGCCAACTACCTGCGCGGTCACAATGGTGACGACGTTCTGTCGGGAGGGAGCGGGAACGATATCCTCAAGGGTGATTTGGGTGCCGACCGGCTGAACGGCGGCTCCGGATTGGACTGGGCGTATTACGAAAGCTCGAATGAGGCCGTTCAGATTGATATGTCCGATGGCGAGGTGGAAGCCGGCGGACATGCAGAAGGTGATGAACTCACGAGCGTGGAGAACATTCTGGGCTCTGCGTTCAACGACACGATCAGGGGCAGCGCATCTGCCAATGTTCTGCATGGTCTTGGCGGCAACGACAGCCTTTACGGAGAAGAAGGCAACGATACTCTTCAGGGTCAGGCCGGCGCCGATATTCTGATCGGCGGCGCGGGCGCAGACATTCTGAATGGGGGAGAAGGCGAAGACACGGCCAGTTTTCACACTTCAGACGCAGGTGTGAAGATTAATCTCTCCGACAATCTTGCGGAATTGGGCGGGCATGCCGCTGGCGACATCTTAGTCGATATCGAACGCATAATGGGCTCGACCCATGATGATGTCATTACCGGCAGCGCGCTCAAAGACTATTTTCGTGGTGGCAATGGCGACGATACCCTGTCTGGTCTCCACGGCGATGACACCCTGTTTGGTGACGGCGGCAACGACGTTCTTATTGGCGGTTTTGGTTTCGATGTTCTGAACGGTGGTGAGGGAATCGACTGGGCCAGTTACCACTCCTCGGATTATGGTGTGATCGTCGATTTGTCGGATGCAGATTCTGAGTACGGCGGAGATGCGCAAGGCGACACGCTGATCGATATCGAAAACGTCCGAGGGTCCATCTCCAGGGACGTCATAACCGGAGACGAGGGCGCAAATGCCATCCGCGGGAACAACGGGAATGACTCTCTATTTGGAGCCGCAGGGGATGACACACTTCTGGGTGAAACCGGAGACGATCATCTCATCGGTGGCGCCGGCGCGGACTTTCTGAACGGTGGCACAGGCAACGACACGGCCTTTTATGATGCCTCGTCTGCCGGTGTAACGGTGTCATTGGCAGCAGGTGCCGTCGGGGTTGGCGGAGATGCACAGGGTGATACCCTGGCTGATGTCGAAAACCTTTATGGTTCGCTCAACGGCGACTACCTGACGGGAAACGCTCTGAACAACACTCTCACAGGTATTGCCGGCGATGACATCCTGTCAGGGGAAGAAGGCGATGACACGCTTGAAGGAGGTGTTGGCGACGATATCCTGATCGGCGGGTACGGTGACGACACCCTTGACGGCGGCACCGGTTCGGACACGATCTCATACATAAGTGCGAACGGCTCAGTAAGCGTTGACCTGCGCTGGAGCGGCCGCGACATTGGCGCCGGTTATGGCCGGGACCGTTTCTATTCCATCGAAAATATTACCGGCTCGGACTATGACGACCGTCTGACCGGTGACGCCGGTGACAATGTCCTGGATGGTGGCGCCGGCAACGATGTAATTTCCGGTAAGGGCGGAAATGACACGCTGTCTGGCGGAGATGGCAATGACAGACTTCGCGGCGGCAATGAAGCAGATGCCTTGTCCGGAGGCTCCGGGGAAGATGTACTTGTGTCGCTCGGCGGCGATGACACGCTGACTGGCGGCGCAGGCAAAGATTACGTCTATGGCGGCCAGGGAAATGACAAGCTGTTCGGAAACCGGGACGATGACCGCTTGCGCGGCAATCGCGGCAACGACGAGATGGATGGCGGGAATGGCAATGACGACCTGCGGGGCGGCGGCAACAACGACACGATTTATGGCGGTGCAGGCGATGATTTCATCCTGGGCGAAAATGGTAATGACACCATAAACGGGGGCGCTGGAAACGACACTTTGCGAGGTGGCTCCGGCGGTGCAGCCGGTGACGGAAGTTGGGACATTTTCGTGTTCAATCGGGGAGACGATTTCGACAAGATCAAAGATTTCGAGATCGACCGGGACAAGATCGACCTTAGCGACTTCAATTTTTCCGGCTTTGGTGAAGTGTTGGCATTGGCGGAAGACCGCGCAACCGGATTGAGGATTGATTTCGGCGACGGAGATATTCTCTTTATCGACAATGTGTTCACGGCAAGCCTGAGTGCGGGTGACGTTATCCTATAAAGGTCGACAACTTAATTCGGATCTGCGGGAAAACTGTTCCCTGGCCCACAACAGCCTCCAGTCCACTTTACCGGCTGCAAACCGCTAAACTGACATTCGCCCCCTAACAAACGAAGTCATCAATCCGAAACCGTGCAGATAGGCTTTGAAATGGAATTTCTGTCCTTTGCCATACCTGGGTCGAAGCTGCGTCCAACCAGGTCTTCGCGAGGTTTCTATTATGGCGCATTGACCTGAACCCTTTTGCTCATCCGACGTGAGGGAGAGCTCGGGCTTAAGAGCAACAGCAAAGAGTCTGAAAATTCGGATTTGAAATTCACTCAGAACTCGTCTCGTGCGCACAAAAGTTAAAATTCAGTTTATTGAATAAACGCAGGGATTGTGCAATGTATCCAGATTAATGACAATATGAGCGGGCATAGATGTGTAAATTCTGTTTGAACTATCGATATCATGCCCGCGCCACACTTTCCGCACCTGCTAATCCAGATACCGCGCCGGGCGCAGACGCACCGGCATTCGTTGCTGAGACTGCATCGGCCAATTCCTTGGCACCGAACGAATTTGCAACCAGAGCCGAATATGTGGAGATCGTTGATGCACCTGCCGATGTATCGACGCCTTATGAACTGGTTGCTGGTGACACTCTCACCGGCACGACTTCCGATACTTTCGACAATGACTGGTTTCGGGTCACTGTTAACCCTGATACGACAATAGAAATTATATCATCCACCATTAGTTATTCTATGTCGAGTTCTCTCTACGATGAGAATGGTAAAGGTTTAAAAAATAGAGATAAATACAGCGATAACAGCGCAACAATAATATACATTAACGACTCAGATGAACTTGTTAATTTATACGTTTCAGCGAGAGTGTCCTCAAGTTATATATATGATCGGCCTTATCCTTCCGACTACACTGTCACTGTTCAGGAAGTGCCCCCGGACCGTTACCGTTTCGAGGAAGGAATCGATGCGCCTGACGACATATCGACACCTTATGAACTCGTCGCAGGTGAAACTTTTTCCGGTACAGTTAAGAACCCATTCGATGAAGACTGGATTCACGTCACTGCAGAAGCCGGCCAGACCGTGGAGATCACGGTAGCAGGCGAACTTAGCACCGAGAATGAAAGATTGAGCGCATATCTGCACGATGCGACAGGCCGCTCTGTCGGCACACGTGACAATTATTCACGATCCGGGGTCGTCCTGAGTTACGAAAACACGTCCATGGAGGCCGTCGATCTCTACGTTGAGGTTGGGGGGGGGGCGGCTTCGTTTGACCTTGACTACACCGTAATCGTTCAGGGGGCCATCCTTCCGCCACCGCCAGCACCGTCAACTGAATACACCAACGACCAGATCGCGGCCTATTTGACCTCAGGTTACTGGGGCGGGCAATTCGCGTTCGATGTCGCACCCGGAGGCTTTCTGACAGTCGATATAACGGGATTGACGGCTGCGGGACAGTATCTTGCCACGAACGCCCTGGAGGCATGGACCGTCGTCACCGGGATCAATTTCAGTTTCGTTTCGAGCGGTGCTCAGATCACGTTCGACGACAATAATGCAGACGCCTATGCCGAATTTTTCAACACCGGTTCAACGATTACGTCAGCTGACATCAACATTTCGACGGACTGGCTGGATACGTACGGAACCTCACTCGGCAGCTATTCCTTTCAGACCTACATCCACGAAATCGGTCATGCGCTCGGTCTCGGGCATGCCGGAAATTATGATGTCACCGCAACTTATGGCGTTGACAATTATTGTCTGAACGAATCGTGGCAAGCGTCGGTCATGTCGTATTTCGATCAGACCGAGAATACAAATATCGATGCCAGCTTTGCCTATCTTCTGACCCCGATGATCGCCGACATTCTTGCGATCCAACAGCTTTACGGCACGCCAAACAATATCCATCTGGGTGACACGACATACGGTTTCAATTCAACGGCAAGTGGTTATCTCGACAGTTTCGTGAATGCGACAAACCCGATCGCCGGCACGATTGTCGACAACGGCGGCACCGACACGCTGGATTTCAGTGGGTTCTCGGCCGATCAGGTCATCGACCTTCGTGAGGAACAGGCCTCCAACATCGGCGGCCTTGTCGGCAATTTCTTCATCGCGAGGGGGACGGTGATGGAGAATGCGATTGGCGGCAGCGGTGCGGACCAGCTCATC
>NZ_JBDZYH010000017.1:0-43055 GCF_040329475.1 Roseibium sp. SCP14 | reverse complement strand
CGCTGCCGCCAGATCGTCATGGAAGGTCAGTGCGCCTTCCGCCGGCAACAGCCGGTCATAGAGTGCAGGCAGGCTGCGGCGGGCATTGGCGATCACCTCGCCGATCTTGCGTTCCGCCTCCGGATCGGTGTCGAAGACCGCCACATCCCAGCCGTTCAGGAGAAAACGCGCTGCCCAGCCTCCGCCGATGACACCGCCGCCGACAATCGTTGCCTTCATGCCGGTGCCCTCTTTGTCAGTCCGAGCCGGTCACGCACATCCTGCGGACCGATGATCCGGGCGCCCAGTCCCTCGATCACCTTGACCGCCTTTTCCACCAGCTGGGCGTTGGTCGCCAGGACACCCTTTTCCAGAAACAGGTTGTCTTCCAGTCCAACCCGCACATTGCCGCCGGCCAGCACCGCTGCGGCCGCATAGGGCATCTGATCGCGGCCAAGGCTGAAGGCGGACCAGGTCCAGTCGTCCGGAATGGCGTTGACCATGGCCATGAACGTGTTCAGATCGTTCGGTGCGCCCCAGGGCACGCCCATGCACAGCTGTACCAGCGCCGGCGAGGCCAGCGTGCCTTCCTTGACCAGCTGCTTGGCGAACCACAGGTGACCGGTGTCGAAGGCTTCGATCTCCGGCTTGACCCCGAGCTCGGTCATCATGGCGCCCATGGCCCGCAGCATGCCCGGCGTGTTGGTCATGACATAGTCGGCTTCGGCAAAGTTCATGGTGCCGCAATCGAGCGTGCAGATTTCCGGCCGGCATTCGGCAATATGGGCCATGCGCTCGGACGCACCGATCATGTCGGTCCCGGCCGCATTCACCGGAAACGGCGCTTCGGTGGAGCCGAAGACAATGTCGCCGCCCATTCCGGCGGTCAGGTTCAGCACCACGTCGACATCGGCGGCGCGGATCAGCTCCGTCACTTCCCGGTAAAGATCCAGCCTGCGTGACGGGGCGCCGGTCTCCGGGTCGCGCACGTGACAGTGCACGACGGCGGCTCCGGCCCTGGCCGCATCAATGGCACTGTCTGCAATCTCGCGCGGACTGCGCGGAACATGCGGCGACTTGTCCTGCGTCCCGCCAGACCCCGTCACCGCACATGTCACAAATACTTCCCGGTTCATCTGCAAAGGCATTCAGCGCTTTTCCTTCTAGATGTCGTAAGTGAAGTCCAGTGCGGCAGCAGCATTCGCAAGGTGATTTCAGCGCATTCAAAGCCAGCCTGCGGGCACAAAAAGCCCGTCCAGGTGAAAACACCAGTCATCGCAAGCAATACGAAGAAACCGCCTCCCTCTGTCGCTTCAGGTCCTTATTATTGTGCGGTCGTTTCTGCGCCGCTCAAGACTTGAAGACGATGGCTTCGACTTCGAAACTGGCAATAGGTTAAGCAGAAGTTTTTGACTTGAAGGGTGCAAAAATTGCCATATGGTTGGCAAGTTATGCAAAAAGAGCCGCTTCACTTCTGCTTTCTTCTGTTCGATGGATTTTCGAACATGGTTCTGGCAAGTGCGCTTGAACCCTTGCGGGTCGCGCAGCAATTGCCGAATTCGGCCGAATTGACCTGGGACATCCTGACCCTCGACGGCTCGCCTTCGCTTAGCTCCAGCGGCATCGAAATCGCAGCACAAGGCAGCCTGCAATCGATGACCAGGACGGACTATCTTGTTGTGGTCAGCGGTTACGGGATACGTGAACACACGACAAAAGAGGCCTGTTCGCAGCTGCGCCGGGCAGCGCGCCGGTCCGGCAAGGTTGTCGGCGCCGACACCGGGTCCTGGCTCATGGCAGCGTCAGGCATCCTCGATGGGACGGCAGCAACAATTCATTGGCAGGAGATGGCTGCATTCGAAGAAACCTTTCATCGCATTTCGGTCTCCCAACGCCGCTATGTCGTGGAACCGGCCACGATTACCTGTGGCGGCGCTTCGACGGTGATGGAGTTGATACTTCACCTGTTGGGTGAACACTTCGGTCCGTCAGTGGCGTTCGATGTGTCCAACATGTTCATCTTCGATGTTGAACGGCAGCATCATCTCGGACGTGGGCCGGACAGGCTGAAGGCCGCCGGTTCACCGAAACTGAAGGCGGCAGTTGATCTGATGATCAGACACGTCGAGTTTCCCATGTCACTTCCCGAAATTGCAGACAGCATTCCGGTTTCCATGCGGAGCCTCAATCGCCTCTTTGCACGTGAACTCGGCCTGACGCCTGGCAAGTACTATCAGCTTATCCGCCTGGGACGAGCACGAGAGCTGGCGCGTGAAACCGATTTTCCGCTGGCCGAGATTGCGTTGAGGACCGGGTTTTCGTCGGCCTCGACCTTGAGCCGGGCCTTCTCGAGCACTTACTCCATGTCTTTCAACGAAGTGCGGGCCAAGCAGAAACGGGAGTGAAGCCGACAGTCAGCCGGCTCTCGTCTTGTCTGGTTTTACTCAGCTTGTTCACTGATTAGATCACGACCCATTTGCCGGAATAGATCCAGATAGTCGAGCAGCACCCAATTCTCCATGATCTTGTTGTTGGCGCAGCGATAGAAGTCCATCACGCGCAGGGTGAGGGGCTTGCCGGTCGCCGGCACACCGAGATAGTCGCCCTGATGGGTCATAGTCATGGAAGGCCATCCACTGACAGCGGCGAAGTTACCATCACCGATGCGGCAATAGTGATTGCCGCCGATCCGGTCGGGAAAAGCGGTCAGGAAGGATGCGCGGTGATCCTTTTCAAAGCCGCTCCAGCGGTAGTTGGAGCCAATGCCTCCCGGACCGTACCACAGCATGTCATCATGCCAGTAGCCGTCGTCGCCGGTCTGTCCCTTTGAGGTGAAGGTTTCAGGATCAAAGGCCTTGAGATCGCCGAGCATTGCTTCACACAGGTCGAGCGTTCTTTCGCCGTCTGCCAGTCCGATCGGCAGAACACCGTCATGTGTCGCCGGGCTGGGAAACAGCATCTCCGTTCCCAGCATGCCGGGGAGCGGGAACCGGTTCGCCTGTCGCATCAAGTCTAAGAGGTCGATGATGATCTTGGCTTCGGAGATCCGTCCATCGGGTTCGATCCGGTAGAACTCGCCGGAGCGAAGAAAGACCAGGTGATCTGATGGCCTGACACCGAACAGGGGTGCTTCAAAATTGCCGACATAGTGGCAGACGCTCGCAACCCAGTGACCTCCAGGAGCTCTTCTGTTCGGCCCGCCGATGAAAATTTCATCACGCCGACGCACATGGGAGAGTGCTTTTTTCAGCGGCTCAAGAAAGTTTTCCAGAACTGCGGAGCGTCCCTCCAACCGATTGACCGGATGTACGATGTCAAAAGTGACGTCTTTGGTCAAGTGACTGGAAAGTAACACCCTTGTCTCTTCAGTAGAGGCGTTCAGAACGGTGTTCAGGAAAGTGTGGGGAGAGCGCCGGAAGTCGGACATTTTGTGGCCTGCTGAGGGTTTGAAGAGATCTGATTTTAGTCATTTTGCATTCGTATGCAAAAAATCATTGCCAAAGAAAGATAAGTGTGTCTACTTATTTTGCATAGGAATGCAAAAATGTATCAGCGAACGGTTTTGGAGGGGACGTTGTGGCTGAAATACAGCTGAAAAACGTGTCAAAGCGTTGGGGTGCTTTTGTCGGAGTGGACAATTTCGACCTGACGATTGCCGATCGTGAATTTCTGGTTCTGCTTGGACCGTCAGGCTGTGGCAAGACCACGACCATGCGGATGATTGCCGGCCTGGAAGATGCCTCGGACGGTGACATCGTCATCGGCGGCCGGGTGGTGAATGATCTCGATCCGAAGGATCGCGATATCGCCATGGTGTTCCAGTCCTACGGCCTTTATCCGAACATGAATGTCTATGAGAACATTCGCTTTCCGCTGAAGGTGCGCAAGGTCGATCCGGCAAGCCACGAAGAGCGGGTAATGCGCGCTGCCGAAATGGTTGAACTCACCGACTTCCTGCACCGGAAGCCGGCCGAACTGTCGGGCGGACAGCGTCAGCGTGTGGCGCTTGCAAGGGCGATCGTGCGCGAACCGAACGTCTTTCTGATGGACGAGCCGCTGTCCAACCTCGATGCCAAGCTTCGTGTGTCGACCCGTGCCCAGATCAAGAACCTGCAGCACGAGCTCAAGGTCACGACGATTTACGTTACCCATGACCAGATCGAGGCGATGACCCTGGCGGACCGGGTGGTGGTCATGAAGCGCGGCATCATCCAGCAGGTTGGTACGCCGACCGACATCTACGACCGTCCCGCGAATACGTTCGTGGCAAGCTTCATCGGGTCGCCTGCAATGAACCTGATGGAAGGAACGCTGCAAGGCGGCGTCTTTACCGGCGAAAACGTTTCCATCAGCGGACTTGGCGGTCCCGATGGTCCGGTGGTTCTAGGTTTCCGGGCTGAAGACGCGGCTGTCGCCCGGCCCGAAAACGGTGGCGGCGGCGCGGAGATCAACGCAGCTGTCTACACCATGGAACTGCTCGGCGATGCGACCATGATCACGGTCAAGGCAGGCGGAGCCCTCGTATCGGTCAAAGCCAACAAGGATTACCGGATCGAGATCGACGAAACCGTGGATCTGAGCATTCCGGCAGAGATTTGTCACCTTTTCAATCATGAGACCGGCGCGCGCGTTGACGCGTAAGCCTGTCCGCCACGGCAGCATGCCAATCCAACCAGAGTTGCGCCAATCGGGCGCGCGGAACAGCAGGGAGACCTGACAGATGTTGAAGAAACTGCTTCTTGCCGGCGCTATGTCGCTGGCCGTTACCGGCGCCGCAGGTGCTTGTGACTTTGAAAACACCGTTCCGGTGAAATCTCTTTCGGCAGGCTTTGAAGCCTGGAAGGCCGTTACGTCCTTCATGGCCAAATGCGGCGATTTCCAAGCGGAGCTGGATCAGGAATTCAGGAAGAAACAGCCGGCTGCCTTTGCTGCCAACCCTGCGCTTTATCAGATCGGCGGGGTCGCCAACGGCACGCTTGTTCCGTTGCTGAACGAAGGCACCGTCCGGCCGCTCGACGGGTTGATCGAAAAATACGGCCAGAACCTGACCCCGAACCAGCTCATCAAGGTCAATGGTGAAGTCATGGCCGTCGCCATGATGGTCAACGCCCAGCACCTGATGTATCGCGAAGACATCCTGACGGATCTCGGGCTTCCCGTGCCGAAGACCTATGACGAAGTGCTCTCCGCTGCCGCCAAGATCAAGGAAGCAGGTGTCGTCGATTACCCGCTCGGCGGCACCTACAAGACCGGTTGGAACCTGGGCCAGGAATTCGTGAACATGTATCTGGGCATGGGTGGCGAATTCTTTGGTGCAGACAACTCGGCGACCATTGAAAACGAGCAGGGTGTTGCCTCGCTCGAAATGATGAAAAAGCTGACGGAGTTTATGGATCCGGAGTATCTGGTGTCCGATTCCACCTATGTTCAGCAGCAGTTCCAGCAGGGCAAGATCGCCATGGCCAACCTGTGGGCCAGCCGTGCGGGCGCCATGGATGATCCGAACGAGTCCCAGGTGGCCGGCAAGGTGAAGATGGCCGGTGCGCCGACCGCCAATGCCCGCGCAGCGTCGACATTGTGGTGGGACGGTATCGTCATCGCGAAAAACGCATCCGACGAAGAAGCCGAAGCCGCATTCCGGATAGCCATGAACGGCATGACCCCTGAAATGGTGAAGGAAAACAACGACGTTGCCGTTTGGCTGATCGAAGGATATGAGCCCGGTCCGCTCGCGCAGGGTGTTGTCGAGACGGCTGCAGAAGGTGCACTGCCTTACCCGGCAAGCTCCCAGATGGGCCTGATGCATACCGCGCTCGGCAACGGTGTCTCCGACTATCTGACCGGTGCGAAAGACGCGCAAACGACGTTGCGGGACATTGCGGCGGCCTACACCACGTCGGCCAAGGAAGCCGGACTGATCCAGTAATCGGCAACCGAAACCGCAGAGGGCGATCCCGCCCTCTGCCCCGAACATCTGACACGTGCAACAGGGGAGGGCAGCATGAAATTCAAAACGTTTGCCGCTTTTGTCGGCCCGTCCATTTTTCTGATGCTGCTGTTTATTGCTGCACCGCTCGTCAGCGTTTTCATGCAGAGTTTCTATGTCACGCAACCCGTCTTCGAGACGGTTGAAGTCGAAACCTGCACTCCCGGCTTTCCCACCCAGACTTGCGTGACCGAGATCAAGACCCAGCCCAAGATTGGCGAAGACGGCAAGGTTGTCACTGCGGAAAAGTATGTCGGCTGGGAGAGCTACAGGAATGTTCTGGAGCCGGACCGTGCCTGGGCAGCCTTGAGTGCTCTTGATTTCAACAGGCTGCTGACAATTGATTTCTGGAAGGCGCTCCGCTTCACCCTGACTTTCACGCTGGTGACGCTCCCGTTGGTGATCGGGGTCGGCCTGGCTATTGCGATTGCCGTCAACAACGCCACCCGGATGATCCGCGGGCCGATCATATTCCTGTCTCTGCTGCCCTTCATCATCACACCGGTGATCGGAGCGCTGTCGATCCGCTGGTTGTTCATCGGCGACGGCATCATGACCGCGTTCCTGGAATGGTGGCTTAGCCGGGACATATCAATGTTCGCGCAAGGCTGGACCATCGAGCTTCTGATGATGTTCTACCGCGTCTGGCACGTCGCTCCCTTCGCCTTCGTCGTTTTCTACGCCGGTCTGCAGACGGTCAATCAGGACACGCTGGAGTCAGCCGTAATTGATGGCGCAAGCCGTTGGGAACGTCTGCGTTACGTCGTCATTCCGCATCTGATGCCGCTGATCGTTTTCATCTCGCTGATCCATTTGATGGATTCCTACAGGGTGTTTGAGGAAATCGTCGGCTTCTCAAGCCAGGCCTATCGCATTTCGCTGCAATGGCTGACCTACGACCTGTTGGTTCCTGATGACAGCGGCAACCGCTCCATCTCCCGGGCTTCCGCGAGTGCGATGCTGACCATGATCGGGATTGTCATCCTGCTTGTCCCACTGTTGCGCAAAACCTGGCGCGATCACAAAGGAGGACGGGTATGAGCCTGCCGAAATCCATGCAGCAGCCGGTGGCCTTGCGTCTGTCTTCCGCCGGCTTTCTAAGCTTCTGGTGCCTGATAGCTGCCTTTCCGATCTTCTGGATCGCAGTCATGAGCTTCAAGGACCCGATAGACGCCTTCGCTTCCAATCCGTTCGACGTGATTTTCGGGCCGGAAACGGTTGCAACGGGACGCGGACTGTCGATTGTCAGCATAATCGCCGGTATTGCCGTTCTCTGGTACACGGTGCACTTGGCCTTCGGCGCGCTCCCAAGGCTGGTCGGCAAATATTCGCCGCCACATCTGCTGGTCGCCGGATGGATTGTCGGTGCCCTGGTGTTTGCACTCGGGTTCCTGATTGTCTTCTTCGGCATCCTGCCGCCGGTTCTCAATGCGGTTAACTCGGTCCTTGGCCCGTTCGGAAAACCGATCCTCGGGTTGACGACCGAGCATTACAAGGCTGTCTGGATCGACAACGCCTTTTACGAGAACTTCATCAACTCGCTGATCGTCACGGCGGGTGTCGTGACCGTGTCTCTGACGGTGGGAACTCTCGCCGGGTTCGGTCTGGCCCGCTCCGGCTCCAGCCTGGCCTTCTGGATTCTGATCATCGCGCTCGTGTTCCGTGCGCTGCCTCATTCCGTGCTGGTTGCCGGTTACCTGCCACCCTTCATCAACTCGGCGGAAATCCTGAGGCCGATCCTTGGTGATGCAGCGCCGACGCTTTACGGCAAGCCCTGGGCGGTTATTGCCGTGCTCGTCTCCATCAACCAGCCATTCACGATCTGGATGTTGCGGTCGTTTTTCCAGAACATCCCGACTGAACTGGACGAAGCGGCCCGCGTCGACGGTTGCACCCACTTCCAGGCATTCCGATGGGTGATCATGCCGGTGATGTGGCCGGGCGTCATCACCACCGGCCTGTTCAGTTTCCTGCTGGCCTATAACGACTATCTGGTGTGCTCGCTTCTGCTGGATGCACAGAACCAGACTATGGTTCCGGCAATCGCCGGCTACTTCAACCGCGAGACGACGACGACGGATCAGGTCGAGGCAGTTGCCGCGGCGGTTTCAATCACCGCGCCGCTGTTCCTGCTCGTCATGATCTTCCAACGCCAGATCGTTTCCGGTCTGACTGCAGGTGCGGTGAAGGGATAGGTCATGCGTTTTTCACACACAACGATCAGAGGTGGATCATGAAGGGTTCGCGTCCCGAACAGGCGGTGTTGAGCCGCGATACGGATATGTCCAAGACCGAAGAGACCCGCAGTGTCATTGAAGGCATGGTCGACGGCCTCAACGATCACCGGATTGCCGACATAGGGGAGTTCTTTTCCGAAGGCTTCCGTTGGATGGGCAATTTCGGCTGCGGCAAGAAAATCGGCTTGAAGGAATTCCAGGACAACTGGCAAAAGCCCTTCCAGGCCGCTTTCTCCGACAAGGTCTGCGTCGACGAAGCCCGCCTTTACATGGGCGAGTGGGCGGCGGCCTTCGGCCGCCAGGAAGCGACACATTCCGGCGAATTCATGGGTATTGCTCCGACCGGCAAGCGGATCGAGATCCGCTATATGGATTTCTGGAAAGTGGTCGACGGCAAGATCGTCGACAACTGGGTCATGGTCGATTTTCCACATGTGCTGGCGCAGCTTGGAAAGGACGTTTTCAACGGCGATGGATGGGAAGCCTATGATCGTGGTGAGAAAACACCGCCTTCGCCGGAAAGGACCGCCTAACTGGTTAGTCAAGCAGATTGCCGAGATGGGTGGAAAGCGGCTTGAAGTTTCTGCATACGTATGCAAATTGAAGAGTGAAAGAGGCACGAAAGGCTGATGATCCGGGCAAGAAGATCGCCAACCAGTGCTTTGAAAGGGATGAAACATGGCCATTGAATTTCTGAAGCGCGGCAAGCCGGAAGCGGAACGGTCTGAAGACGACGCCAAGGTTCGCGCCATTGTCGAGACGACGCTCAGGGAGATCGGAACCCGTGGTGATGCGGCCGTCAGAGACCTGTCGGAGAAATTCGATAGCTATTCACCGGCCTCGTTCCGCCTGAGTGCCTCGGAAATCGAAGCCCTGATGAACCAGGTCTCGTCTCGGGACATGGAAGATATCAAGTTTGCTCAGGAACAGGTGCGCAAGTTTGCCGAGGCGCAGCGCGCGTCGATGCTGGACATCGAAATCGAGACTCTTCCGGGTGTCATCCTGGGTCACAAGAACATCCCCGTGCAGTCGGTCGGCTGTTACGTGCCGGGCGGCAAATTTCCAATGGTTGCTTCGGCCCACATGTCCGTGGCTACGGCTTCTGTTGCCGAGGTGCCGCGCATCATCGCAGCGACACCGCCCTTCAAAGGTGCTCCCAGTCCGGCCGTTATTGCAGCCATGCATCTGGGCGGTGCTCATGAGATTTACGTACTTGGCGGTATTCAGGCTGTTGGTGCGATGGCCCTCGGCACGGAAACCATTGATCCGGTGCATATGCTGGTTGGTCCGGGCAACGCCTTTGTTGCCGAGGCGAAGCGCCAGCTGTTCGGCCGAGTGGGAATTGATCTCTTTGCGGGTCCCACGGAGACAATGGTGATCGCTGACGATACAGTCGATGCGGAAATGTGCGCGACCGACCTGCTCGGGCAGGCCGAGCACGGCTACAATTCACCGGCGTTTCTGGTCACCAATTCCCGCAAGCTTGCAACAGACACCCTTGCCGAAATCGACCGGCTCCTGAAGATCCTGCCGACAGCGGACACCGCTGCCAGGTCCTGGGAGGACTATGGCGAGGTGATCCTGTGCGACACTTACGATGAAATGCTCGCCGTTGCCGACGATATTGCCTCCGAGCATGTGCAGGTGATGACCGATCGGGATGACTGGTTCCTGGAAAACATGACCTGCTATGGCGCGCTGTTCCTGGGGCCACGCACCAACGTTGCCAATGGCGATAAGGTGATTGGTACCAACCATACGCTGCCCACCAAGAAAGCCGGCCGCTACACCGGTGGTCTGTGGGTCGGAAAGTTCCTGAAAACCCATTCCTATCAGAAGGTTCTGACCGACGAGGCGGCTGCTGAAATCGGTGCCTATTGTTCCCGCCTCTGCATGCTGGAGGGCTTTGTCGGTCATGCCGAGCAGGCCAATGTTCGCGTCCGGCGCTATGGCGGTGGCAATGTGCCTTATGGAGAGGCTGCCGAATAATCATGGACAAGCACACAAGGCATAAGGCCCTGATCGCCCCGCTTCGGGCTGCCATGTACGATTTTGAGGAGATGCCCGTCCGCGCGGCCATGGCGGAGCTTTGTGCACCGGACGTCCTGTTTCGGCTTTGTCATCCGTTCGGTGACACAGCCGGTGCCGAGGCCTTCTACGACAAGGCCTATGCACCGCTCTTCAGGTCGCTGCCCGATCTTGAGCGTCGCGACACAATCGTGATGGCTGGACCGACCCCGGAAGGGGACGACTGGCTTGGTTGCGGCGGATACTATACGGGCACGTTCGAAAAACCGTGGCTCGACATTCCGGCAACCGGCCACCAGGTCGCCATGCGCTTTCACGAGTTCTACCGTTTTGTCGACGATAAGGTCGTTGAGTTTCAAGCGCTCTGGGACATTCCGGAAATGATGGTGCAGGCGGGCGCTTGGCCCATGGCACCGACGCTTGGCCGGGAATGGCATGTGCCGGGACCGGCAACGCAGGATGGACTTGTACCGGGACCGTACGATGAAGAGGCAGGTCGCAGCACATGCCGGCACATCATCGAGATGCTTCAATACATGAAGCGGCACCCTTCGCAGGGTGGGCCTGAAGTCATGGAAATGCCTCGGTTCTGGCATCCGCGCATGAACTGGTACGGTCCGTCCGGCATTGGTACCGGGCGTGGCATCAAAGGTTTTCGCAACTGGCACCAGATCCCGTTTCTGAACGGCATGCCGGATCGCGGGCAATATGTCGATGAAGTGACCTACCACTTCTTCGGTGACAGAAATTATGCGGCTGTCACAGGGTGGCCCAACATGATCCAGTCCGTCACCCATGACGGCTGGATGGGAATTGCCCCGACCGGCAAGAAGATCACCATGCGCAGCCTGGATTTCTGGCGTCTTGAAAACGGATTGATCCGCGAAAACTGGGTGTTGGTCGATCTTTTGGACGCCTATTCGCAATTGGGCGTTGACGTTTTCAACCGACTTCGGGATTTCAACAAGGCCCGTCCGGGCTTTGATCCTGAAACCGGAGTATCCCTGACATGATCGACCTTCCTACCACCCCGAGCTTTTCCCTGACCGGAAAGAAAGCGCTTGTGACAGGTGCTTCTTCCGGCATCGGCCTGGCCTGTGCCACCGCTCTGGCGGAAGCCGGCGCGCAAGTGGTGCTGGCCGCTCGGCGGCAAGACAAGCTCCGTGAGGCGGTTGAGGCGATGATCGCCAGGGGATGGAAGGTTTCTGCGTTGCAGCTGGATGTTGCCGACGTTCTGGAAGTTCAGGTCAGCGTTGAAAAACACGGACCGTTCGACATTCTGGTCAACAGCGCAGGCCTCGCGCGTCATTCACCAGCAACCGAAACGACGCCGGAAGACTTCGACGCGGTGATGAACATCAATCTGCGTGGCGCCTATTTTCTCACGCAGTCGGTTGCCAAAGGCCTGCTTGAGGCAGGCAAGCCGGGATCATTGATCAATATTTCGTCCCAGATGGCTCATGTCGGCGGCATCGACAGGGCGGTCTACTGTGCATCCAAATTCGCCGTTGAGGGCTTCACCAAGGCGATGGCCCTGGAGTTCGGCCCAAAGAAGATCAGGGTCAACACGGTCTGCCCGACCTTCATTCGAACACCTCTGACCGAGCAGACATTTGATAACCCGGAAAGGGTCGAGTGGATCAAGGAAAAGATCAAGCTCGGCCGCACGGGAGAAGTCGAGGACATCATGGGTGCCGTTCTCTACCTGGCCAGCGATGCCTCATCGCTGGTGACAGGAACGGCGCTTCTGGTCGAAGGAGGTTGGACGGCGGATTGATGGTCAGCGAAAAGGTCACCTCCATAGAAGTCGCGAAACGGGCAGGGGTCAGCCAGTCTGCTGTCAGCCGCGTGTTCACGCCGGGGGCTTCCGTTTCTCCCAAAATGGCGGAAAAGGTCTTGAAGGCAGCCGAAGAGCTGGGTTACCGGCCGAATGTTCTGGCCCGGTCGCTGATCACGGGACGCTCCCGCATCATCGGCCTCGTCGTTGCCTATCTGGAGAACCAGTTCTACCCGGACGCATTGGAAAAACTCTCCAACGCGCTTCAGCAGCACGGGTACCACATCCTCGTTTTCATGGTTTCGAACGATGATGCCAGTGTCGACAAGGTGATGGGAGAACTGCTCGACTATCAGGTTGACGGCATCATCACCGCCTCGGTCGGCATGTCGAATGCGCTTGCGGCCCGTTGTTCGGCAGCCGGTGTTCCTGTTGTTCTTTTCAACCGCGGCCAGGACGATGACAGGCTCAACCAGGTGACATCCAACAACCTTGATGGTGGACGCCAGATTGCAGACTTCCTGGTTGCCGGTGACCACAAGAAGATTGCGCATATTGCCGGCTGGTCCGGATCGTCCACCGGCCGTGACCGTGAAGCCGGTTTCAGGTCGGGGCTGGAACAGGCCGGCGCCGAACTCGTTGCCTGCATCGACGGCATGTACAATCGCGAGACCGCGGCGGCAGCCACTCGCGAACTGTTCTCCGGCAAGGACCGGCCCGATGCGGTGTTCGTCGGTAACGACCACATGGCCTTTGCCGTCATGGATGTCCTGCGTTTCGAGCTGAAACTTGACTTGCCGGGCGACGTTTCGGTCGTCGGTTACGATGACGTGCCGCTCGCTTCCTGGCCTGCCTATGACCTGACGACCCTGCGCCAACCCTCCAACCGCATGGTGGAAGCAACGGTTTCCACCCTGCTCGGCTGGATCGAAGAGGGCAGCAAGGATGTTCAGAAAATCGAGATCGACGGATCGTTGATGATCCGCGGATCTGCTCGCATACCCGAAGGATGGCCCGATGAAAGGCTTTGACCCGCGCTGGAAGGATTTCCCCGACTACATTATCGGGATTACCAGGGAAATCTGGGAAGAGCGCAAGATCGCAACCCTGCATCACTACTATTCCGATGACATTGTCGTGCGCTCTCCGGCCTCGGTTGTCGTCGGCAATCAGGGGGTGATCGGTGCGACCATGGCAACGCTTGCCGAGTTTCCCGACCGCACCCTGCTGGGGGAAGACGTCATCTGGTCCGGGTCGCCGGAAGACGGCATGCTGTCCTCCCACCGGATCATTTCAACGGCGACGCATTCCGGCGATGGGGTCTACGGCAAGGCGAGCGGCAGGAAACTGCGCTACCGGATCATTGCCGACTGCCATGCGATCGACAACCAGATCAATGATGAATGGCTGATCCGTGACCAGGGTGCGATCGTGCGGCAGATGGGGTGGGATCCAAAGGAATATGCCCTGAACCTGATCGAGCGCGAAGGTGGGCCGGAAGACTGCGTGCGGCCGTTCACTCCCGCCATCGACAAGCCGGGCCCGTACAAAGGCAAAGGTAACGATAATGAATGGGGCGCCAGATACGCCAGCATCCTGACGCGGATCATGGGTGCGGACATGGCGGCGGTCGAGGCCGAATATGACAGGGCCTGCCAGCTTGCCTATCCGGGTGGTGTTGAAGGCGTTTCGTGGGCAGATGCAGACCGGTTCTGGATGGGCCTGCGCGCCAGTTTCCCCTCGGCGGATTTCAAGATCGAGCACCAGATCGGCCGGGATGATCCGATGATGCCGCCACGAGCGGCCCTCCGCTGGTCGCTTCATGGCAGGCATGACGGCTGGGGTGTCTTCGGCAAACCGACGGGGGCAGACGTCTACGTCATGGGGGCGGCCCATGCCGAGTTCGGGCCCTGGGGCCTGCGCCGCGAATTCGTTCTTTTTGATGAAACGTCGATCTGGAAACAGATCGCATTGAAGACCGGCTGATAAAGCCAGAATCCTGAAGGCCCGTTATGACCCCTGAAGAAATGGAAACCCGGATCGTCCGGTATGGTGACTTGCAGCCCTGCCGCACGGCTTTCATCGATGCTCACACCCCCGGATCCGACCAGAAGGAGAACTTCACGGTTATCGGCGGCGGTGTTTCGGAAAGCCCGGACCAGCATGTCCACATCAAGGAGACGCCGGGCTTCAATATCGGCGCGGCAGGCCAACCGCCAAAATGCAGGAACTCTCTTCATTCGCATCGGACGGCAGAAGTCTTTTATGTGTTGAAGGGCCGCTGGCGGTTCTTCTGGGGCCGTTGGGGCACCGCGGGCGAGGTGGTCCTGGAAGAAGGCGATATCTTCAATATTCCAACCGGCATCTTCCGGGGATTTGAGAATATCGGCACCGACTACGGGATGATCATGGCGATCCTTGGCGGGGACGATGCCGGCGGCGGTGTGATCTGGGCTCCTCAGGTGATCGAGGACGCAAAGGATCATGGCCTGGTGCTCGGTGAAAACGGTGTTCTTTACGACACAAAGCTGGGGCAGAGCCTGCCGGAAGGCGTCAAGCCGATGCCGCTTCTCACGGACGAAGAGCTGAAGGCCTATCCGGAGCCCGGGAATGAAGCGGTCGTACGCGACTATGTGGCCCGCTATTGGGACATGATGGCGCTGGCTGCCAACAAACCGTGCAAGGTGATCGGCGAGACGGCTCTGCTCAGGGACAAACCGGGATTTGAAGTCGAATTCCTGACCCGTGGTTCGCTTCCCGAAACAAGTTACACGCTGGAGCGCCACGAGATCCTGATGGTGATGCGTGGTCACTGGAAACTGAGCTGGGCGGATGGAGAAAAGGTTCTGGCACCAGGCGACACCTGTGCCGTCCCTCCAGGGCTGGAACACAGTCTCAAACCGTCCATGAGTGGCGAAGCAAGTCTTTTCAGGGTGATGAATACCAAGGATGCCGCTGGCCCGACCTGGGTTGGCTGAGAAGATAGTGCGAGGGCAGGGCGTTCCTGCCTCTTTGCGGGAGGAGCTTATGAGCAAGATAGAAGTCACCCATGTCGGCTCTTTGCCACGAACGCAAAAGGTCGTCGATTTCATATTCGCCCGGGAAAAAGGCAAGCCTTATGACGAGGCGGCATTTGATGCCGCCATGGCCGAAGCGGTGTCCGAGACCGTCCGCAAGCAGGTTGAAGCCGGCGTGACGATCGTCAGCGATGGTGAAACCTCCAAGATCTCTTATGCCACCTATGTGAAGGACCGCTACACCGGCTTTTCCGGAGACAGTCCGCGCAATGCGCCTGAAGATCTGAAGCTTTACCCGAGTTTCCTCAAGCGGATCGCGGAAAGCGGTGGAACACCGCAATACGCACGGCCGATGTGCACGGGCGAAGTGCGTTCAAAGGGGCAGGGGGAACTTGAAAAGGACATTGCCCATCTGAAAGCCGCGATGGCTGAACACGGTGCCGAACGCGGTTTCATGAATGCGGCGTCGCCCGGCGTGATCTCGCTGTTTCTGCAGAACGACCATTATCCGACACGGGAAGCGTATCTGCAGGCGCTGGCCGATGTCATGAAGGACGAATACGAGACCATCGTCGCCTCCGGTCTCGATCTGCAGCTCGATTGTCCGGACCTCGCCCTTTCCCGTCACATGCTCTTTACCGATCTTTCTGATGAGGAATTCGTCAGGATCGCCGCCGGTCACGTTGATGCACTCAATCACGCGCTGCAGAATATCGACCCGAAAAAGGTTCGCATCCACATCTGCTGGGGTAACTACGAAGGCCCCCATGTGTGTGACATTTCCATGGACAAGGTGTTCTCGACCCTGATGTCTGCTCGTGCCCGCTACATCCTTTTCGAAACCTCCAACCCGCGTCATGCGCATGAGTGGACCGTGTTCCGTGACCGGAAAGCTGAAATCCCCGATGACAAGATCCTGGTGCCGGGTGTTGTCGATACGACCACGAATTTCGTTGAGCACCCTGAGGTTGTTGCACAGCGCCTGGAGAGATTTGTCGATATCGTCGGTGCGGATCGGGTGATCGCCGGGTCTGACTGCGGTTTCGGGACCTTTGCCGGGTTCGGTGCAGTTGACCCCGAAATCGCCTTTGCCAAACTCGGAGCCTTGGCGGAGGGGGCAAAACTTGCGGGAGATCGCGTGTGAGCCCACTGGTTCTTTTGCCCGGAATGATGTGCGACGCCCGCCTTTACGGGCCGCAAATTGCCGCCTTTTCCGGGAGCGTGCCCCTTCACCTTTCTCCGATCACGGAACATGAAACGGTTGAAGCTCTGGCGGCGGACATTCTGGCTCAGACACCGCCCCGGTTTGCGCTTGCTGGGCTCTCAATGGGTGGAATTATTGCAATGGAGGTCTTGAGACAGGGCCCCGAGCGTGTTGAAAGACTTGCGCTTCTTGACACAAATCCGCGCGCGGAACTGGAAGAAGTTCAGCAGCGGCGCGAGCCTCAGATCGCGAGGGTGAGGGCAGGTGGCCTGCGGGAGGTCATGCGGGACGAACTCAAGCCGAACTACCTCGCCGACGGGCCCAGGCGCCAGGACGTTCTCAATCTTTGCATGGACATGGCGCTGGATCTTGGCCCGGAAGTCTTCGAGCGGCAGTCGCGTGCACTGCAATCCCGGCCCGACCAGCAGGAAACACTCATATCCTTCAAGGGGCCGACACTCGTTCTCATGGGAGCAGAAGATCGCCTGTGTCCACGCGACCGGCATGATCTGATGCACCAGCTCGTTGAGAACTCCACTTTGGAAATCATTGACGGCGCGGGGCACCTGCCGACGCTGGAGCAGCCCGACGCCGTCAACAGTGTGCTCAAGACCTGGTTGGAACTGACATGAACAGCGATTTGCTCGACCTCTTGAAATCCGTTGACACGCCGACCGTCTGCAACGCTATCGAAGTTGCTGAAGGCAAACGCGGCTTCAACCGTTTCACCCATGGCACGATGCTGTCGTCCGACCCGGATGGTGGTGCGATGGTTGGCTACGCGCGTACGGCCAAAATCTCCGCGCTGGCGCCACCCACCGAACCGGCGGATGTCATCAAGGCGCGGCGGATGGATTACTACCGGTATATGTCCGAGGGCGAACGGCCAGGGCTGGCAGTTGTTGAAGATGTCGACTATCCGAATGCCATTGGCGCCTATTGGGGCGAAATCAACACGACGGTTCACAAGGGCCTTGGTTTGTCCGGAGCTCTGACCAACGGCGTCATGAGAGACCTCGGAGATCTGCCGGAAGGGTTTCCGGTCGTTGCCGGCTCGATCGGCCCGAGCCACGGTTTCGTGCATGTGAAGGAAATCGGCACACCGGTGAAAATCTTCGGCCTGGATATCCATCCAGGCGAACTGGTGCATGCGGACAGGCATGGCGCTCTGGTCATTCCGGAATACCTGATTGACCAGCTAGCAGACGCAATCCGGAAACTGCTCGACACCGAACAACTGGTGCTCGGACCTGCGCGCGAACCCGGTTTCAACTTCGAAAAGTTCGAAGCTGCCTGGTCTGCCTTCGAGAAGGCGAGAACATGAATGTTCTCTGCAGCTTAACGGCGTGAGAAACGCGTCTTGGAAGATGGCATGGCGCTAATATTCGACATAGGCGCTGCTTCTCTTTCGAAGCCGCTCGAACTCCTCGACCCGCGCAATCTCGCTGCCGTCTCCGTCCATCACGATGGAGGCCAGAATCACTTCCACCAGTGCTGCCATCGCTACCACCGACGGGTAATAGTGGGGACTGTTGGCGTCGGCGCAGAAGGCAAAGTCGGCATCTGATGCGAGCGGTGAGCTGGGCCGGTCCGTGACTGCGACCGTATATGCACCGTATCGCTGAGCATATTTCATCGCATCCACGGTACGTTGCGCGATCGGGTTCATGCCAAAGCAGATAACGATATCCTCCTGCTGCAGAACGCCCATCGGTTCGGCGGCGACGGAATATTCCGCTCCCACAAGCCTCAGATTGGACAGGATGAGGCTGCCGGTGTTCTTCATCATCGAAGCAAGCCAGAAAAGAGACCCCGAGCCGACGAGATAGACGTTCGGTGCGCGACGCATCAGATCCGCTAGCCTGTCCAGCTCTTCTCTTTTGAGGGAAATTCTTAGCTGACGGATGTTTTCTTCAGCGGCCAGCAGGATCTGTCCTGCATTTGAGTCCTTGCCGTCATCGGAGGTCCCTTGCTGCAACGCGCCGGCGCGTGCGCCGAATCCGCCGCGTATCAACTCGTTCTGAAAACCGGCCTTGAAATCCTCGTAGCTGTCGAAACCCAGGTGACGGGCCAGCCGCAACATGGTCGTCGATGTAACGCCGACCGCGGTTGCCGTGCTGCGCATGGAATCGAGCGCCATGCGGTCCGGGTGATCCAGCGCATAACGCGCCGCAACGGCCAGTTTCTTGGGCAGGTCGGGCAACGCCTTGCGCAATGTTTGCGTGAGATTCACAGATGGGTCTCCGGTACTTTTTTGCAGCAAACGATATTTTTCGCGCCGGAACAAGCCTGATGAAAAGAAAAAATAGACCAAATGATATTTTTTGTTGCAAAAAGTATCATTTGGAGCATTCTATCCGAAACTCACGCAACAGCACGGCAGATGATGACCCGCTATTCCGCCCTATCCGTATTCCGGCATGCGCTATCAGGCAACAAGACCTGGAGCCGGGCCTGGCGCGATCCGGACCCCAAGCCCTACTATGATGTTCTTGTTGTCGGCGGCGGCGGGCACGGCCTGGCAACCGCCTATTACCTGGCCAAGGAACATGGCATCACCAATGTCGCGGTTGTCGAGAAAGGGTGGCTGGGCGGCGGCAACACCGGCCGCAATACCACCATCGTGCGTTCGAACTACATGATGCCGGGCAACACGATGTTCTATGAGCGCTCCATGCAGCTCTGGGAGAATCTGAGCCAGGATCTCAACTACAATGTGATGATCTCGCAGCGCGGCCAGTACAATCTGTGTCATTCACCGGGCCAGATGGATGCTGCACGCCGGCGTGGCAACATCATGCGGGCAAATGGTATCGATGCTGAGCTGTTCGACCGTGAGGAAGTCAAACGGCGTCTTCCCTATCTCGACTATTCCGAGAACGCACGTTTCCCCATTCATGGCGCGATCTTTCAGAGCCGGGCAGGGACGGCCCGCCACGATGCTGTTGCCTGGGGGTTCGCGCGGGGTGCCGATCAGCATGGCGTCGACATTCTGCAGCAACGCGAAGTCACCGGTTACCTGTGGGACGGCGGCAAGATCGTTGGGGTCCAGACCAACCGGGGTGACATCCGCGCGGGCAAGGTTGCTCTTTGTGTTGCCGGTCACAGCGGCCATCTGGCGAAAATGGCTGGCCTTCGCCTGCCGATCGAAACGCATTGCCTGCAGGCCTTCGTCACAGAGCCTTACAAACCGCTGGTCGATACCGTGATCGCCTACGGTGCAGCCCATTTCTATATCAGCCAGTCGGACAAGGGCGGTCTGGTGCTGGGCGGAGACCTGGACATGTACAATTCCTATGCACAGCGCGGTGGATTGCCGGTGGTGGAGCACACGCTTGCCAGTGCCAAGTCGCTGATGCCCTGCATCTCCCGGCTGAAGCTGCTGCGTCACTGGGCCGGCGTGATGGATATGTCCATGGATGGGTCCCCGTTCATCACGAAAACTCCGGTCGACGGCCTTTATCTCAACGGTGGCTGGAACTACGGCGGCTTCAAGGCGACACCTGCTTCCGGGTGGTGCTTTGCCTGGACCATCGCAAAGGACGAACCCCATCAGGACAATTGCGAGTTCACGCTCAACCGGTTCGATCGCGGCTACCAGATCGATGAAAAGGGCATGGGCCCGCAACCCAACGCACATTGAGCCAACGAGATGATCAGGATCAACTGCCCGGTTTGCGGGCTGCGCAACGAAACGGAATTCACCTACGGAGCTGACGCAACGGTCAGGCGCCCGCAGTTGGATGAGAAAGAGATGAAGCCCTGGGTGGACTATGTCTTCAACCGCGACAATCCACGCGGCTGGCACAGGGAGTATTGGCATCATGTTCAGGGATGCCGTCAATGGCTCGTTCTTGAGCGCAACACGCTGACCCATGAGATCGGCACTTGTGAGCTTGCGCGCGAGGCTGGGGAAATCGACGGAATCGAATTGGCACGGGAGGCTGGCGAATGAAGCGCCTTGAAACTGGTGGCCGCATCGATCGCGGTAGGCCGCTCTCCGTCCGTTTCGAGGGGCGGGAACTCCCGGCCTATCAGGGGGACACGCTCGCGTCCGCCATGTTGGCGGGCGGCGTCTCGCTTGCCGGGCGAAGCTTCAAGTATCACCGCCCCCGAGGCATTTATTCGGCCGGTGTGGAAGAGCCCGGAGCACTGGTGCATTTGCGAGAAGGTGACCGGCACGAACCGAATGCACGTGCAACGACGACTGAAGCTTTCAACGGTCTCGTCTCGACCGCACAGAATGCCTGGCCGAACCTGAGCTTCGATATCGGAGCGGTGAACAATTGGGTCAGTCCCTTCCTGAGCGCGGGCTTCTACTACAAGACCTTCATCGGCCCGTTCAAGCATTCCACCAGGTTCTGGATGACGTGCGAGGCCTTTATCCGCAAGGCCGCCGGTATGGGGCGAGGAACCTATCTGAACGATCCGGACCACTACGAAAAGCGGAATGCCTTTTGCGACGTTCTGGTGATCGGCAGTGGTGCTGCCGGGCTATCAGCAGCCCTTGCCGCGGGCCGTGCCGGTGCCGAGGTTCTTCTGGTCGAGCAGGATTTCGATCTCGGTGGTGCCGTTTTGTCGGACCCTGCCGGCAGCGAGGGCGATAACTGGGTTGCCTCCGTGAAGGCAGAGCTGGACGGCATGAGCAATGTCCACCTTCTGACTCGTACGACGGTGTTCGGGGCATATGATGGTGAAACCTATGGGTTGGTCGAGCGCGTTTCCGATCATCTCAAGGCACCTGAAAACCACCAGGTCAGGCAACGCTACTGGCTGGTCCATGCCAAGCGCGCGGTCATGGCGACAGGCGCTATCGAACGGCCGCTGGTTTTCGGTGGAAACGACAAACCGGGCGTGATGCTGGCAGGCGCTGCAAGAACTTACCTCAACCGTTTTGCCGTGCTTGCAGGCCGGAACGTTGTGGTGACCACCAACAATGACAGCGCCTATGCGGTTGCAACCGATCTGGCCCTGGCAGGTGCCACCGTCACCCTTGCCGACCTGCGACCGGCCATCTCCGAAGAACTGGAAAGCGCTGCGAGTGATGCAGGCGTTACGCTGCTGCTCGGTCACGGCGTGTTGGAAGCCAAAGGCGGCCGGAAAGTTGCCACAGCGATTGTTGCGCCGGTCGATACGGAAGGCAAGGCCAGCGGAGCAGGGAAGTCCGTGTCGGCGGATCTGATCGCCGTATCGGGGGGCTGGGCTCCGGCTGTCCATCTGTGGTCCCAGCTCTATCGAAAGCCGGTCTACCATGAAGAAGGTGCGTGTTTCGTGCCGCAGCCAGAGGCCGGGCATCAATTGCAATCGGCAGGAACGGCGATGGCCGCCGCGTCTCTTGATGAGGTAATTGAACAGGGCTTTGCAAGAGGTGCTGAAGCTGCAAGAAGCGCCGGTGCATCCGGCGACAGTGGAACCAGGCCAACCGGATTTGAAACCGGTCCGTTCTGGCGACATGAAATGTCTCCGGTCTGGGCGGTTCTCGATGCGGATGGAACACCTCGGGGCAAGGCCTTTGTCGACTTTCAGCATGATGTGAAAATCAGCGATGTCGATCAGGCGCATCTTGAAGGTTATGTCTCTGTCGAGCACCTCAAGCGCTACACCACGATCGGGATGGCAACGGACCAGGGCAAGCTCTCGAATGTCAACGCGCTTGCCCGGATGGCCGAGCTTCGCGGTCTCAGCATTCCGGAAGTGGGAACGACGACTTTCCGCCCACCATTCACGCCGATTTCCATGGGTGTTCTGGTTGGTCACGAAACGGGTCGCCACTTCCGTCCGGTGCGCCTTTCGCCGATCCACCATTGGCATACGGAAAATGGCGCGGTGATGACGGAAGCAGGGGCGTGGATGCGCCCCTGGTATTACCCGCAGTCCGATGAAGATCTGCGCTCGGCCTATATTCGCGAAGCTGCTCATGTGCGTGAGCATGTCGGCATGATCGATGTTTCGACACTGGGCAAGATTGCGGTTCAGGGGCCGGATGCGGCCGAATTCCTCAACCGGATGTACGTCAACGGTTGGAAAACGCTGGCCGTCGGTCGGCTGCGCTATGGTGCCATGCTTCGCGAAGACGGATTTGTCATGGATGACGGTGCTACCGCGCGGCTTGGCGAACATGACTACTTCATGTCCACCACGACCGCCAATGCGGCCAAGGTGCTGGCATTTGCCGAACATCTTTTGCAAACCGCCTGGAAGGATCTGAAGGTTCACGTCACCACAGTGACCGATCAATGGGCCGCGATCGCGGTCGCCGGTCCCAAGTCAAGGGCGTTGCTGAGCGCGGTTGCGGATGCCGATCTCAGCCGCGAGGCTCTGCCGAACAACCATTTCACGCATGCGATCATTGGCGGAGTGGACGTGCGCATCCACCGGATGTCCTATTCCGGAGAACTGGCCTACGAGATCTACATACCTGCCGGTTATGGCCGCCATGTCTGGGAAGTGTTGCAGGCCGCAGGCAGGGAGCACAACCTGAGGTCATACGGAACCGAAGCCATGGGTGCATTGCGCATTGAAAAAGGCCATATCGCCGGACCGGAAATAGAGGGACGTACCACGCTCAAGGATCTCGGGCTGGAAGGGTTTGCTTCGAGCAAGAAACCATTTGTCGGTTCCATCCTGCGCAGGCGCCCGGTTCTTGAAGATCCGACCCGCCCCACACTTGTCGGTCTTGAGATTGAAGGTGAAACCGGGGCCAAGGCCGGGTCGATCCTTTTCCCTGCAGCGGGTGAAACAAGAGGGCACGGCGACGGCTGGGTCTCCTCGACGACCTATTCGCCTGCGCTCGGCAAGAACATCGCTCTGGGCCTGTTGAAAAACGGCAAGACCCGAACTGGCGAGACCATCCGTGTGGTCAACTTCGTTGGCAATGAAATCCTGAATGCCAAGGTCGTTTCCCATCATTTCTTCGACCCGGAAGGAGCACGTCAGAATGGTTGACGTCCTGTCTCCCTTGAAAACCAAAACGAAAGCGGGCCGTCACGGTGCTGCGGGTGATACTGGCGTCACACTTGGAATACGGTCCATTGAGGGGCTGTGGCAGCTTGCAGGTTGGTCCGGGTTCGAAACCGCCGCCGAACCGATCCTGAAGCGCCTTGGCCTTGAGGACGCAGGTACGTTTCGCGAGGCTCGCCGAACAGATCACGCGACCGCCTGGCGCATTGCACCCGACAAGATCCTTCTTGAGACAGCCAGGGGACTTGGCGATCAACAGTCCGCCGACCTTGCGGTTCTCGATCTCGGTCATGCCCGTGCAGCGATCACGTTGAACGGCCCGGCCGCCAGAGACTTGCTGTCACAGCTGATTGCAATCGACGTTTCAACAGCAGCTTTCAGACCCGGTGAGTTCATTCAGACCGGCATTCACCACATAGGTGTTCTGATCCATTGTCTCGAAGCTGATCGTTTCGACATCCTGGTTCCGGGCACCTGGGCGGAAAGTGTTTGGGAAGTGCTGTTCGACAATGCGCTGCCGCATGGCGTCGAAGTGCGGGAGGCCCCATGACCACATCGATAGCCCGCCGGTTTGCTCAATTCGCGGTCTCCGAGGCTTCATGTCCGGATGACGTGACGCAGGTCGCAGATCGTGCGTTGCTGGACACAATCGGCGCAATGGTGGCTGGCGGGGCGCACGAGGCAACACAATGCGTTGCAAAGGCGATGGTCTTGCATGGCGGTCCGGCGACATGTGCGACCGGTGGAAGCCGTGACGTGGAAACCGCGGCGCTGATTAACGGGACCGCGGCGCATGTCTGGGACATCGATGATACGTCCTACACGGGGATCATGCATGGGTCTGCGGTGATCGTTCCCGTCGTACTGGCGATCGCTCAAGACATCGGTGCGGATACTGATCTTCAGCGGCGTGCCCTCGTTGCCGGATCGGAGATCACTTACGTCCTGGCCGATCTGTGCACGCATGATCACTACTTCCGGGGCTGGTGGAGCACGGTGACGTTCAGTCTTGCCGGAGCAACGGCAGCGGCCGGCGTTCTTCTTGGTTTGGACGAAGACCAGATGACGGCCGCGATCGGGCTGGCCGCAGCATCGTCCGGAGGTGGCAAGGCCGTGTTCGGGACGGATGGAAAGCCGTTCCTTGTCGGTGATGCTGCCCGCAGGGCCATTACCTTTGCGAAGATGGCGCAGGCGGGGCTGAGCGGACCGGAAGAAGCGTTTGAAGATAATCGCGGTTATCTGCAGTTGCTCAATAATGGTTCCGCCGACATGAGCGTGCTCGACAGCCTCGGAGGGCGCTGGCGTCTCCTGCAGCCCGGCCTGCTTTTCAAGACAAATCCGGTGTGTTCGGCAGCCCACGCTGCCATCGACCAGATGACCGCGTTGATGAATGAGTTGAGCGCGAAGCCGGACGAGATCGAAGACGTCAGGGCCGAAGTGCCGGAACTGGTCGATATCAGTCTTGTCTATCCGACCCCGCAGACGCCGCAACAGGCCCAGTTCAGCCTTCCATACGCGCTTGCATGTGCGGCGCTTTACGGCCGTGTCCGCTTTGAGGACCTGCTGCCACATGCTGTTCACAAGCCAGAGAAGATCGCGCTCATGGCGCGGGTCCGCACAGTCCGTGCCGCGGACCTTTCAACCGACACCATGCGCGAGAAATTTCCGGAAAGTGCGCGCCTGACGCTCACACTGAGGGACGGGCGCACTGCCTCGGGTTTCTGCGGAACTGCCTATGGAATGCCGGACAACCCATTATCGGAGGAGGATCTTTTGTCGAAATTCGAGACCGCTGTCGCCTTTGCCGGACGTGAAGGCGCGAACCGGTCACGTCTGGGGGAAAACCCTGCCGAGCTGTTTGCTCAAATTATGCGCTGAATAAATCAGCCAAACTTCTGGAGGGAAGAATGAAAACCGTACTTGCAGCAACTACCGCTTTGATGACCTGCTTTTCCGCTGTTTCAGCAACGGCAGCCGAGTGTTCCAACGAAGCCTGGAACCGGGTTATGGAGCGTGGAAAAGTCATTGTCGGCGTGAAAGCCGACTATAAGCCCTGGGGCTTCCGCAACACCGATGGTGAACTCGTCGGCATGGAAATCGATATGGCCCAGGACGTCGCCGACGCAATGGGCGTGGAACTGGAACTGGTCCCGGTTCAATCCTCGAACCGGATGCAGTTTCTGGAGCAGGGCAAGATCGACCTGATGATCGCTACCATGTCCGACCGGGCGGACCGCCGTGAAATCGTCGGTATCGTCGGGCCGAACTACTACACCTCCGGCACCAATCTGCTTGCTCCAAAGGCGCTCAAGCTGACCGACTGGGAACAGCTGCGTGACAAGCCGGTCTGTGGCAAGCAGGGTGCGTTCTACAACCAGATCGTGGAAGAGCGTTACGGCGCCAAGATCATTGCCTTTGCGGGCAATGCGGAGGCCAAGCAGGCCCTTCGGGACAAGAAGTGCATCGGCTTCGTTTATGACGACAGCTCGATCATGGCGGACCTGGCGTCGGGAGACTGGGACGAGTTTGAAATGCCTATGAAGACCGAAGATGACAATCCCTGGGGGCTCGCCGTTCCGAAGGCGGAACGCAACTGTGTCTTCGGCCGTTTCATGTCCGGCATGCAATACAACTGGCACAAGGACGGCAGGCTGGTCGCGCTGGAAGAAAAGTGGGGCATTCAGCCGACGACCTACCTCGCGGACCAGAACGAGCGCTTCAAGGACTGGCTGTCCGAATAACCGCATCAGGCTAGACACGCATCGTGTTCCGTGCCCTTCAGGGGGCACGGGGTACGCAATTCGTCGAGAGGGGGCGCGATGCTGGACACGGTCCAAGAATTTTTCCGGCAGATGGCAGCCGATTTTCCAACCTGGAATTTCGTGTTCTTCTATGAAGGACGCCAGTGGGACAAGGTTGTCTCCGGGCTGTGGATGACAATCAGACTGTCGGTTGTCTGCATCATCTTCAGTGTGATCATCGGTGTCGTTGGCGCCGGCATGCAAAGAGCGCGAAGCCGCTTCGTGCGGGGCATCGTGCAGGCCTACATTCAGTTTTTCCGCAATACGCCGCCATTCGTTCAGTTGCTGTTTTTCTATTTTGCGCTTGGCGCATTCACGCCGACCTACAGCCCGGATGGCTGGCTGGAGGTTCCGATCATCTCCAATGTCGGCTGGGCGATCATTTCACTCTCGTTCTTCGCCGGCGCGTTCAACGTTGAAATCTTCCGCGCAGGCGTGGAAGCCGTGCCGAAATCGACGCAGGAAGCCAGCGAAGCGCTCGGCTTCACGCGGTTGCAGACGTTTGTCTACGTGGTGCTGCCTCTGGCATTGCGCGTCTCCATTCCGGCGCTCAACAACAACCTTGTGAACCTGGTCAAGACCACGACACAGGCCTTCGTGATCGCTGTGCCCGAACTGCTCTATCAGTCGATCACCATCTGGAACGACTTTCCGTCGGCGCAGAACCCGATGATGCTGGTGCTGTTCGTTTCCTATCTGGCCTTGGTCGGGATTCTGGTCCTGGGCATGAACAAATGGGAGCGTGTCATGCGCATTCCCGGGTATGGAGCGTAAGCCATGAGCCGAACAATTCCCGGCCTCACGGCCCCATCCAACTCCGACATGCCGGTCCTATTGCCCTTCAAACCGTCACCGGTTTCAACTTCGGGACTCGGATTTTCCGAGTGGCTTGCCGGCATTCCCTTCGCCTTGCCATTTTTGATCTTTGCCGCGGCTTTCTGGCCGGCGCATGCGATTGCCCAGTCGAACGGGTTCACCATGGGGCAGGCGTTTGAGGTGCTTTGGCGCTGGATCCCGTTTTTGCTGTTTCACGGCTTTGTCTTCACCGTGATCATTTCCGTGCTGACCATGTTTCTCGGCACGATACTCGGGGTGTTTCTCGGGCTCGGGCAAATCTCGCGAAGCAGGCTGATCCGTTGGTGTTCTTACTGGATTACCCAGATCTTCCGGAACTCTCCCTGGCTGGTGCTCCTGTTCATCGTGATGCTGAGTTTTCCGTTTCAGATCGATCTCTTCGGCCTGAACATTCCCGTCCCGGACTGGACGAAGGCCGTAATCGGTCTCAGCCTTCCGGTGATGGCGAACATTTCCGAAATCGTTCGCGGCGCAATCGCTTCCGTTCCATCCGCACAGTGGGAAGCGGCGGAAAGCCTTGCGTTCACCCGGCGGCAGACGTTGTTTGAAATCATCCTTCCGCAATGCATCAAGCGGATGATCCCACCCTGGATGAACTGGTACGCGATCCTGACCATGGCAACGCCGATTGTCTCGATCCTCGGCGTGGAGGAGGTTCTCAATCTCACCCGCCAGGCCATTGAGGCCGAGAACAACAGGCCGGAGCTTCTGGTCCCGTTTTACGGCTTCGTGCTGCTCATCTTCTTTGCTTACTGCTATCCGATCGCGCGTCTGACGCTGTGGCTGGAACGCAAGTATGCAGTAAAACTCTAACCGGTCATGACCCAAGGAACGCGCAACATGAATTGGACACCTGACCAACCCATCGTTTCCCTCACCAACGTCCACAAGTCCTTCGGTGCATTCGAGGTCATCAAGGGCATTTCCATGGACATCATGAAAGGGGAGGTGGTCTGCATCATCGGCCCTTCCGGGTCGGGAAAGTCGACCTTGATCCGCTGCATCAACGCGCTCAACGATATCCAGGCGGGATCGATCAGCGTCGAGGGACAGGAGGTGCATGACGACAATCTGGACAAGCTCGCCTTGCGCAAGAAGGTCGGCATGGTCTTTCAGCAGTACAATCTGTTTCCGCACAAGACCGCGCTGCAGAACGTCATGATGGCACCGCTGAAGGTCTTGAAGCAGAACAAGTCAGAGGTGGAACAAAGAGCGCGGGCACTGATGAAGAAAGTGCGGCTGGAAGGCAAGGAAGACAGTTATCCGGGCGAGCTTTCTGGCGGTCAGCAGCAGCGCGTCGCCATTGCGCGCTCTCTTGCGATGAATCCTGATGTGATGCTGTTCGATGAAGTGACGGCTGCGCTTGATCCGGAAACGGTCAAGGAGGTCCTCCTGACGATCAAGGAACTGGCTGCTGAAGGCATGACCTGCATTCTTGTAACCCATGAAATGGGTTTTGCCCGCGAGGTTGCCGATCATATCTACTTCACCGACAAAGGCGTGATCGTGGAACATGGTCCGCCGGCGACGTTCTTTGACAACGCACAGGACCCGCGGACGAAGGAATTTCTTGGCAAGGTCCTGTAGAGGAAGTATCCGGCGGCACAAAATTTTGCTCGGAGAAGAGCTCCTCCGAGCAAGTACCGTGCTTAGAACAACCGGTTCAGCCCGCTGTCTTCCTGTCCTTAGGCCGTGCGCTGCGGATTTGCCGCATCGCGCAGAGCATCAATGACTTCTTCTTTTGTCAGAAG
Organism: Roseibium sp. SCP14; assembly: GCF_040329475.1. Classification (NCBI taxonomy): domain Bacteria; kingdom Pseudomonadati; phylum Pseudomonadota; class Alphaproteobacteria; order Hyphomicrobiales; family Stappiaceae; genus Roseibium; species Roseibium sp. SCP14. Next base: position 14,460 of record NZ_JBDZYH010000017.1, on the reverse strand, counting down.
ACCCATCTCAACAAGCAAGTCGATGAAGAGTTTCCCCTCCGCTTCCGCCTGTTTTACGAGTTTGGAGACTTTGGCATAGCCGAATTTGGGCACAAACACTGTGGCGAGCGCGGATGAGCCCATCAGGTTTTCAAGAGCCTGTTCTTCAAGCGCCTGAATGCCTGAAATGCACTTGTCGGCAAAAATCCGGCATCCCCGGGTCAGCAGATCCATGCTGTCGAACATGCGCGATGCGATCACAGGTTCAAAGTGATTGATTTCCAGCTGACCACTCATCGAGGCCAGTGACACGGCGGCATCGTTTCCAACAACCGCATAAGCCACTTGTTGCATCATCATCGGCAGAACCGGGTTCACTTTCCCGGGCATGATTGATGATCCCGGCTGGACAGCAGGAAGCTTGATTTCGCCGATCCCCGATTTGGTTCCGGATGAAAGGATAATCAGGTCGAGGCTGATCTTGCCGATGACTTCGGCCGCGATGCGGATTTCCGATGAAACGCGAGCAAAGCTGTCGGAATTCTGCATTCCGTCGAACATGTTGTCGGCCGGACGTAGCGCCAGCCCGATATCGCTGGAAAGATGCCGGTAGACGGCCTCCTTGTAACCTGGGTGTGCACCCAGACCGGTTCCGATTGCGGTGCCGCCAAGCGGCAGGACCGCCAGATCTTCAACGGCGGCCCTGATCTTGTCTCGTGCTCTGAAAAGAGCCGAAGAGTATCCCTCGAACTCCTGTCCAAGCGTCATGGGCTGCGCTGCCTGCATGCAGGTGCGCCCAATCTTGAGGACGTTGCCAAACGCCTCGGCCCTTTGCTGCATCACTTCAGCCAGATGGGCGAGGGAACTCAGGAGAAGAGGCGCCTTTTCCAGCACGGCGAGCTTGACCGCAGCTGGAACCACATCATTGGTTGATTGGCCTGAATTGACGTGGTCGTTCGGATTGAGCAGATCGTACTGCCCGGCCCGGTGTCCGATGATTTGAAGTGCCCGGTTGGCGATCACTTCATTGGTGTTCATGTTGATCGACGTGCCGCCGGACCCTTCCAGAAGGTCGACCACAAATTGCCCGTGATGCTGTCCCGCCAGAATCTCGTCACACGCGGTGACAATCGCATTGCGGATCGTGTGCGGGATCACGCCAGTTTCACCGTTTGCTTTCGCTGCCGCTTTCTTGATCGCTGCAAGCGCGCGTACGAAAGCCGGTTCATTGCCGATCTTCAGCGGCGAAATATCGAAATTTTCAGTTGCCCTCAGGGTGTTGACGCCAAAGAGCGAAGCTTCAGGCAGTTCGCGGGCGCCAATGCTGTCTGTTTCGATCCGGGTCATGGATCATGCCTCCTCAAAGGTCAGTTTTTTGTGGTCCTTATGGACGCCGGGCAGTCTCAAGACGCGATTGTGCAGAACGACATAAGCTCCGGGGGGTAGGAAGCGAATGGCCAGGAGCGCTTCGGCGATGTTCTGTGACGCGTCCGAGCTCTTGAGCGCAAAGGGAACCATGGCTCCGGTGAAAACGACCGGCACCGGAATGTCCTGCATCCGTTCACACAGAAAGGCTCCGCTTTCAGCCATGCTGTCGGTGCCATGGGTTACCAGAACAGCATCGTGGGTTTTGCAGGCGGCAGCGACGGCGTCAGCGATCTGCACGCGTTCGGCATCCCTAATCTCAAGGGAATCCAGATGCATCAGATCGAAGAAGTCGAACCTGAGATCATCGGCACGCAGGTCTGCAATGATTTCCGTAACCTTCGGTTCGGCGTTCACAAGCTTCGCCTTGGCAGGATCATAGCTCTTTGCGATGGTTCCGCCGGTCATCACGACCGCGACGGAAAGCGGGCCCGTGCGGAAACCGCATCGGGCGTGAAGAGGTGCATTCATTTATGGATCTCGCTATCTGGGGCGCACCACCAAAACAGAGCATCTGGAGTGTCGGACAATCTTGGCGGCGTTTGGCCCGAGCAGATAGTCGCCAATGCCGGGCATGTGAGATTTCAGCACGATCAGGTCCACCGACATCTCTTCAGCGGTTTGCAGGATTTCGGAATAGATTGTTCCGGAGCGAACGACGAAATGTATCGGGCCGAACTCGGTAGTACTCGCCAGTTCGGTCAGGCGGGAGCGCGCCACCGACAGTGCCTTTTCTTTCAGGTCTGCCGGAAGGGTCGAAACCAGGGGAGCTGCCTGCGCGGCCTGTGCGATGACCGTACCAAGTTCGGGCACGACCGTTGAGACCGTCAGTTCGATTTCGTTTCCCTTGGCGTGTTGTCGCAGTTCGGGCAGGATCTCTGTCCAGGACCGTGGCTCTTCAACATCTACGGGAACAAGAATTTTCAGTTTCATGGTGTTCCCTTTTCTCAAAGACCAGTAATCAGTGAGGGCAGCCAGAGGGACAGGGACGGAATGAAAGTCGTCAGCAGCACCACCGGAAAATAGGCAAGGAACACGAAAACCAGCGTCGGTTTGACCACTTTGGCAAGGGACGTCTGCCCGATCAGAGTTCCGAAATAGAGAATTGGAGCAGTCGGCGGTGTAATCAGTCCCATACCCAGGTTGACGCCGATGATTGCGGCGAAATGGACAGGGTGAACACCAGCTTCGGTAACGACTGGCAACAGAAGGGGCGCGGCCAGAAGAATTCCTGATACGTCTTCCATGAACATACCGATCAGCAACAGGAACGCATTGACCAGCAGCAGGAGAATGATCGGGTTTTCGGAAATCATGAGCATCGACTGCAGGATCTGCTGAGGTACTTCTTCGAGCGTCAGAACGCGTGCCAGCATGTTTGCGGTAAAGATCACCAGCATCAGGACAGACGTGACCTGAGCCGATTTCCAGACCACGTCGTAGAAGGATCTGAAGGTCAGCTCGCGGTAGATCAGGAATGCGACCGGCAGCGCGTAAACGACGGCAACCGCTGCCGCTTCGGTCGGTGTTGTTATGCCTCCGTAGATAAATCCCAGAATGATGAGCGGCATCGCCAGGCCAAACCCCGCCTCGCGAGTGCGCTGGAACACGTTCTTGACTTGCATCTGGAGCGGCTGAGGATCCGCGACTTCTATGTCCATCTTCCTGGTGAGGACCATGTTCCAGAATGAAAACAGGGCAATCAGGATCAGGGCTGGGACGAGGGGAGCCAGGAAGCACGCGGCAATGGACGTTCCCGTCACCCAGCCATAGAGGATCATTGTTGCGCTCGGAGGTATCAGAAGGGCGAGAACCGCAGAGCAACTGACCAGTGAAGTCGCATAACCCCGGTCGTAGCCCTGTTCGACCATGCGCGGGATGGCGATGGAACCGATTGCGGCAACCGCCGAGGAGGCCATGCCCGAGATTGCACCGAAAATGGCTGTCGTTATCACCGTGACAACACCGAGCCCGGAGCGGTAACGTCCGAGAATGCTGTCGGCCAGTTCAAGCAACCGCTTTGCGATCCCGCCTTGGGTCATGATACCGCCCGCCAGGATGTAAAGCGGAATCGCCAGCAGAACCACCGAGGACACCTTCGAATAACCGGCGGTGATCAGGAACGTTGTCGAGCCGTAGTTTCCGAAAATGACGAGAAACGCGGCAGCGGCAACAAAGGTCAGCGCGACCGGAACACCGAGGATCATCAGAGTGACGAGGAGCGCAACGTCCATGAGGATTAAGGGGCTCATTTGACGATCTCCTCGCTCGGCACGTGCCAGATGGTGGCGCGCAGACTGTCCAGAAACTCAAGCAGGAAATAGAAAGCGGTGAGGGCCAGACCGACAAACATGGTTCCGTAAATCCAGATCATCGGCACGCGAAGTTCGGTCGACCTTGTCCCCATGCGGTCAGTGAACACCAGCAGGTCCCATAGCGAGTTCAAGATGTAGAATGTGAGAAGAAAGGCCAGCAGTCGGGTGAATGCATGCACGCCCGCTGTAATTCTTCCTTCTCCGAAGATCGTATCGATCAGGCTGGCCGAGATGTGGCTTCGTTCGTGCGTGGCATAGGCCGCGCCGACAAAATACATGATCACACCGGCAAAACTTGCAAATTCCTCGATCCCGAACAGTGAATAGTTGAAGACATATCTCGCAACGACCTGCAGAAAAACGGCCAGGGTGAACGCTATGGAGCTGATGAACATCACGAACTTCAGGATGTTCAATTTGAGCTTCCAGAGCGGGTGCTGGATTTGAGTCTGACGCTCTTCAAGCATCGACATTCCTCCCCGAAAAAGAGTGGGAGCCGGGAATACCGGCTCCGCTCAATCTCAATTTGCGTAATAGTTCTGGATCAGTTCGTAGAGCTGGTCGCCGATCTCGCCCTTCATTTGCGGCCAGGCATCGGCGCGCACGGCATCGGCCAACTCGTTGATCTCTTCACGGCTATAGGTAACGACCGTGACACCGCTGTCTTCCAGTTGCTTCAGATAGGCGTTGTCTGCTGCCTCGACAGCGTTGAAACGCTCGGTTGCCAGCTCCTTGGCGATCTGTGAGACAATTGCCTTGTCTTCAGTGGAAAGGCGGGACAGAGACATCGCCGACCCGAGCAGCCAATTGATCTCAAAATGGTCGTTTATCTGCAGCCAGGTATCGACAACACCGTTCCAGTCCCGAACTGCGTTTTCCGGAACGCCGCCGACCATTCCATCGATCACACCCGTCTGCACGCCGGTGTAGAGCTCGGCCCAGGGCATGGTCGTTGTTGAGTAACCAAGGCGTTCGAGTGTCGGTTTGTGTGTCGGAACGCCTGAAGGCCATACCCGGATCTTGAGATCGCTGTGATCGGCATCGGGGTTCTTCGGATCTGAAACTGGCTTGCCGACCGCCATACCTCCCAAACCGAACGCGTAAGGGGCGAGCACGTTGATTTGCTGCGGCGTGACCAGCTCATCCACGATGTTGAAAAGGAAACCGTCTGTGTTCCAGGCTTCCTTCGCGCTGTCATAGTCGACGGCGGTGTATGGGAACCAGGTGATCGCAAGACGGGAATCGAACTTTGTCGAGATGGACTGGATCGCGAGGTCGACGGCGCCCTGGCTGAGTTGCTCGTACACCTCTTCCCAGTCACCGAGCTGGCTTGCGGGAAATATCCGGACGTTGACACGCCCATCGGTTTCTTTTGCGACACGGTCAGCGAACTGATGCGCCCACTTGTCCATGTCGCTATCCGGAGGCGAAAGATGAGACAGGCGCAAGGTTGTTTCAGCGAATGCGGAAACGGCAGAAAGGCTGATTGCGAGGGCGGCGGCGGTGCCCAGAATAGCGCGGCGATTGATCTTCGAAAGCATGGATTTCCTCCCATTCAGAACCGCCTAAGAGGGCGGTGATGAAAAAAGGATAGGAGGAGAAAGAACCTCTAAAATTGAACAAAATGGCCTTTGTTCAGTACATATCAGACGTAAATTTTATTCGTGTTTCGAAAAAAAAGGCGGCCAGGCCGCCATTCAGGTTGCTGAGGGAAGATGTGAGCACGCTTAGGTTCCAGGGATCTTGTGCTCGATTTCAGTGCCCCAGGTATCTGCCATCGTGTAGCCGAGCTGATAAGGGTCGCTTGGGTCTACTCCCAATTGCATCATTGCGTAGATCCAGGCGCGGCCCGAAAGCTGCGGAACGATGGCGTTTTTGTCGCCAACACGTGTTTTAGACAGGATCGATACGTCGAACCTGGAGTTGATCGTCGACAGCATTTGCAGCTTTTCACCGACCTTGGCTTGCCCCTTGGCGTGCATTGTAGCCAGCCGCGCCGCGCTTCCGGTTCCGCATGGCGAGCGGTCGACACGCCCGGGTGGCATAATGGTCGCGTTTTTGTAGATGCCGGCAGAAGGATCCACTTCGTCGGTGAACATGAGAAATTCAATGCTGTTGAACGCGGGAACTTCCGGATGGCTCACGGGCAGCTGCTCTTTTGCAGCTGTTTTTATCTGTGCACCAAGACTGACCATATCCTGTGCCACGTCCGGGCCAATCCGGAACCCGAGATCCCGAGCCTTTGGAAGTACATAAAAAACGCCGCCAAATGCGACGTCCACGGTGAGCGTGCCGATGCCTTCCACCTCAAGCTTGGCGTCAAGATATTCCGCATAGGCCGGAAAGAAATCCAAAGTCACCAGTTCAACCCGGCCGTGCTTACAGGTCGCCACGGCTTTCACAAGTCCGGCCGCAGTGTCGAGCACAACTGTCGTGATGGGCTCCTGCATGGGTATCATGCCGGTTTCCAGAAGGACGGTGGTCACGCACATCGCGTTTGATCCGGACATGGCGTGGCTGCCGTCTGCTTGCATCGGAATAAACGCAGCATCCGCTTCCTCCGTGACCGGTGGCAGCAGGAGATTGGTTGTCATTTGCGCACAACCTCGCGGTTCGTTGTTCACGAACCGGCGCAGCTCGTCATGGGTCTGCAGGTGTTGCAGCTTTTCGAGCATCGTGTGGCCGGGAACATCCAGCACACCACCTGTCAGAACCCGGCCGACCTCTCCCTCGGCATGGGCGCCGATCACGGTAACGGTTTTGCTCCAGCGCATCGTTTCTCCTTGCGTTTTCCATGAATTTGGAAAACAAAGCAGACTAATAATAGAACACTACGGACATTTACCGGACGAATTGAGGGTCAAGATGGAATTCAAGGCGCCCCAACGCCCTGACGATTTCGAACCGGACGTACGATTTGCGTTTGTTCTGACACCGGCGTTCACGCTCCTGCCGCTTGCAGGCTTTGCGGACGCTGTGCGCCATTCCTCTGACGAAGCGGACAGGAGTCGCCAGATTTTCTGCCACTGGGAAGTGCTCGGGCACGATCTGTCACCGGTTACCTCAAGCGCGGGATTTTCAGTCACGCCCTGGAAAACCTTCGCAGAAGCAGGCGATTATGACTATGTGGTGGTTGTTGGAGGCTTGCTGGACCATCTGAACGACATTTCCCCCGACACCTATGAATTCCTGCGCCAACACCACGCCAGGGGAGCAAAGCTGGTCGGCCTATGCACCGGAAGCTTCGCGTTGGCGCGCGCCGGATTACTTGATGGACGCAGGGCCGCCATTCATGCCCACCATCGACCGGAATTCGTTGAGATGTTTCCCAAGGTCATCCCGGTGGAAAATGAGCTTTATGTCTCGGAAGGGGATATCCTGACCTGCCCGGGCGGCACAGCGGCGATCGATCTTGCCGTGGAGATCTTGATCGAACACTGCGGGCGGTCCCGCGGAATGAAGGGCTTGACGGCACTTGTTGTCGATGAACATCGCTCAGCGCATGAAGTCGGGCGGTTGCCCTATCAGGATCTTGAAGAATGCGGCAACTGGCGCGTCGAGCAGGCGGTCAAGATCATGCGTCAGAAACTTCGGGAACCCGACACTACGGAACACCTGGCTGAGAAACTGGGTTCAACCGTCCGCCAACTGAACCGTGTCTTTCTTCAGCACGCCAATTCGACACCACAGGAGGTCTGGCGAGACATGCGCCTTCAGCATGCAAGATGGCGGCTGATGAACTCGAAACGTACGATCACGCAGATCTCCTACGAATGCGGATTTTCCGACAGCAGCCATTTTTCGCGCTGGTTCAAGGCCAAGTTCGGTGAAACGCCACGAACGTACAGAGAAAAACGTCTGGCGAAACAGCGCTAGGTATGCCTGCAAAACCTTCCGGAGCGCCCCGGCACCGTGTTTTGAATATTGCAATTGCAATCGTTCAAACGAATTCCGGCCCGCACGGTTACCCGCGCGGGCCGGCTTGGTCATTGATGTTATGACTTATGCGTCGCCATCGTCAGATACGGAGGAATCGCCGCCAACAATGCTTGCGCTGTTGTACTGCAGGTTCGCACCCTGAACGATTTCTTGTGAGAAGGCGGACTGATCGATCGCGCCGTCTGCAGAAGCGTTGCCGACGTTGCTGTTGTCGCCATCATCACCGATACGAGCTGTAGCGTTATTGGCTTTAGCTTCGCCGCCTTCAGCGTATGCAGCTTGAATGAAGCCACCGCCGAGATCGTCGTTGCTCCAGCCAATGTCGCCCACAACGCCAACGCCAGCAGGACCGCCATTGAACTCTACCTTGGCGATGCCCTGGAGGTCGTTGTCGGCCATGTTGTTGATCTGGTCGAGGTTGAAGTTGTTACCGCGATCGCCAACTTCCTGCACAACGGCGTCGACCTGAGCAACGGAGTCGGAAACACCCCAGATACCCATTTCTTCAACGTCGATGACGTCTTCATCATCAGGAAGAGTGGAAAGATCGAGATCGATTTTGATGTCAACTTCGATTTCGGTTTCAACTTTGGTATCGACTTCAGTCTCAACCTTGTTTTCAACCTTGTTATCAACATCGTTGTCGATGTAGTTGATGTTGCCGTTGGCATTCAGGTTGCCGTTGGCGTTGCCATTGGCGTTACCGTTCAGGTTGCCGTTACCGTTGGCGTTACCATTACCGTTGGCATTGCCATTACCGTTCAGGTTGCCATTGCCATTCAGGTTACCGTTTGCGTTAAACGACGTTGAATGCATGCCCTGAGACTGGTGCTGACCCTGGCCTTGTCCCTGACCCTGGCCTTGTCCCTGGCCCTGGCCTTGACCCTGAAGCTGCTTCTGAAGTTCAGCCTGTGCCTGGCCCTGCAATTGACCTTGAGCTTCGCCTTGCAGCTGGCCCTGTGCTTGTCCCTGTCTACCGCCACGATGTGACATAGTACTCTCCTAAATTTGGACGCACCTTTCCTGTCATCGGGCGCCGCATCTCCAGGCCCAATGCCGCATTCTAAGGTGCTGATTCAGGACAGCTCGGCAAAACGTCTTCTATCGAGTTGCATTGAGCTGTCTGCCTCTGGATGGAACGTTTCCGTTCCGGCCTCAAATGGAGGAAAGTCAAAGACCTCCCGTTCACAGCAAGCGACAAACGTCGTTTTCTGCGCCATTTACTTCTGGCGGGAGAGGTTAGATCAAATATAGGTGCTATCTAAGCATCAAAATTATTTCGAATCTAAACTTAAACCGCCAAAAGGAACAATGGCAGGTTTGCGACGACGAAATAAGCTGGAAATGTTTACTAAACATTAACCATCGTATCTTGTGGAGGTTTCGGTGTGTGAGGTAAATCGATCGATAGCGAAGAAACGGGGATTTCCCTCACTTTACGTAAGATGTTTTGGTGAAATAGATCGAACGATCAATAAAACTTCTGGCGGATGTTCGAAGGCAATGTAATCCGATGGTGGAGCCGCAGACCCGAGCAATGGGGGAGGGTTGCGTGGCGTTACCGTTCTGCCGGATTGTCCAAGGTTTTCTCGGATGATCAGAAAATCCCCATGCTCATGCCGGCGGCAAGCGTCGCTCCGAGCTCACGGCACAGGGCGAGTTGATCCTCCGGAATGGTTTTGGGCGCGAGAATTTCCTCGGGAGTCTGTGCGTGGGTGCAGACGATCAGCGGTGGAAGGGCTTCCTTCAACCGCCAGCCTGTCGCGATCCTGGCAGTTTGGCGAACAGCGTTTTGACCATCCGAGCCGGCGCAAACCATCTGGGCATAGGGGCGTCCCTCGATTTTTCCCAACACCGGATAATAGCTGCGGTCGAAGAAGTCCTTCATCACTCCGGCAATGGCCGCGAGGTTTTCCGGCGCACAAAAGATATATCCGTCGGCGCCCAGAAGATCTTGTGGTCCCGCCTGATCGGCCTGTTTGAGAATTGTTGCGATCTCCGGCCTGGCCGCTTCGGCGGCAGCCTCCGCCATCTGCCGACTGCCGCCGGTTCTGGAATGATAAACAATAAGAAGTGTTTTCATGCGAGGGATGCTTGTCTTCGTACCAGCCGGTTTTCGCTATTTTTTGAATTTCAGGAACAGCAAGGCAATCTAACCCGCCATTGAAATGGCTACTTTCACACCACGTGCGAGCGAATTGCTTACCATGCAGCTTGATTTCGCGCGTTTGACAATAACCTCCGGGTCGGATCCGTCGTCGGTAGAACAGTCAACGGATATTTGCGCGGCGACGGCAATCAATGGTTCACCGGCCAACTCAAGTGAGACATCAACCGACACTTCTCCGAGTCCCACACCCAATTCCTCGGCCACATAGCGCAGGTCGTTGCAAAAACATCCACCTAGTGCGAGGGCAAGAAGCTGAGCTCCGTTGAAACCAAGCCCGCATCCGCCAGCTTTTCCTTCGGGGCGGTCGGCAATCACGGTGTGGCCGCCGGCCCAACCAACAGCTGCTTCGGTTCCGGGCAAGTTTCGCAATTTCACATCAACTTGCATTTGACCGCACCCATCCTCAGCATTCCATGTGCTGTCACCATATCAAAATCATGGAGCTGTGTTGCTCACTGCAAACTGCAGTGCAAGCATAACCAGCGAGATTGCGCCCAGCCAGGCCGAAAGGACCCGCAAAGCTACGCCGACCCAGTCCCATGTGTAGCGCTCTTTCACAAACAGGACGAAACCGAACACGTACAACAGTCCGATGTTTGCACCGATGGTCGACCCGGTCATGGTAACAAGGCGATCGCGTATCGGTCCGGGGTCGGGAACGGACACAGTGCCGATGAGGACACCACCGACCGCAACCAGTCCGATCGCTAGAGGCAACAGGTTTCCCGGTCTCAAAGCGAACGAGGTACTCGCCAGAAAAGCAATGGCAAACATCATCGCTTCAAGTGGCAGCGACCTACTTCCCAGAATCAAGCCAAGCAGTGTGGCGGCAAGGAACGCACCCAGTAACCAACGCGCCCGGAAGGGAGCAAATCCGCCAGCCAGAAGCCCAAGGCCAAGAATTACGAGAGCCTGCGAGGGTGTCGAGAAAGGATGCAACAAGCCGACATAGAACCCGTCGATGCCCGGAACGGAGCTATGCGCGTGAGCAGGGCCGGGCCCGACCGCCATGGCCAGTCCGGCACACAACCACCCTTTGTTCATGTTCAGGCGATTCCGGTGAGAAATGCGATCCCTGCCAACGAAATGATGCCGCCGGCACCGCGAACCGCAACCCTTCCAGCTGGCCACTTCACGAGCAGTCCGAAACCGATGCCAAGCATGTGCAGCAGACCTGTTGCAATCACGAAGCCGACGGCATAGGCAAAGGCATTCACAGTCGCCGGCAGTTCCGTTCCATGAGCATAGCCGTGAAAGACCGCGAACGCGCCGACAATAACGGCCGCCACCCAGATTGGGGATTTTACAGCAAACGCGATCATCAGGCCGAGAACGACAGCCGAAAGTGCTATGCCGGTCTCAACTGCGGGCAGTGGCAAGCCGATGATCCCCGCCACGGCACCGAACGCCATGACCAGCGGAAACACAACAGGCAAAATCCAAACTGAGGGCGAACCCAAAAACGCCCCCCATAGACCAACTGCAACCATCGCTGCAACGTGATCCCAACCCAGGATCGGATGTGCGAACCCGGCTATCAAGCCACCTCCGTATCCCGAGCCTGTGTGGGCAAGTGCGGGTGAAGCCGACTGGATGGCAATGAGCGCGAAAGCGAAGAACAAGATCAGAGCGCGAAGCGGCATACAATAACTCTCAGGGAATGCGATTTGACATGTGAATTTGGGCGGTGACTGTCTGCCATCAGCTAAGTGGCGTCAACACCTGCATGACCACTTGTAAAGTAGTATTCGAGGTTCTAACCACAGACCAGCGTCAGGCGTCGACTCGAACGTCGGCGGCGATTGGACCCAATGCCTTCTTGCGGCTGGAAACCTCAGCTTAGCCGGGCGGTTAAAAGTCAGCTCGGTTCGAGCTACGACAAACAAAAAAATATTCCATAAGATAGATTATGCGTATTAGGTGTGTAAGCGGGCACATTCTATCCCGAACTGCAACAAAGGCGCTAAGCTGCCTGCTTTTCGGGAGCCCTGTTTTGAGCCGAACCTTTTCTCATTTGAGTTTTGACGAACGCCGCACGATTTCCAGGATGTTGGATCAGAAGTTCAGTCAGTCCGAGATTGCCAGACGTCTCGGCCGCGACCGTGCAACGATCTCCCGCGAGATCCGGCGCAACTATCGGCAAACTCCATCGCCGTATGGATCTGCGAACCGCAGTAATCACCAAGCTCATTGATGGCTGGTCGCCTGAGCAGATAGCCGGACGCCTGAAGGTTGAGCCTGGAGCCAAAATTGGGATCTGCCACGAAACGATCTATCGATACGTCTATTCTCCCGAAGGACAGCAACAAAGGCTGGCACGGTTTCTACCCGAGCGGCGCAAGAAGCGGCGTTCGAGATACGCCCGCAAATCTCAGAACCTGATCTTTCCCATAGAACGATCGATCATATTCCGGCCAGGTTCAGTCAATGATCGCAATGAGTTCGGTCATTGGGAGGCTGACCTGATGATCTTCCAAAAGCTTCACGGTGAAGCCAATGTAGCGACTGTTTTTGAGAGGAAAAGTCGGTTCACGGTCCTGTTCAAGAACAATGACCGGCAATCCAGGCCAATCATGGATCAGCTTATCAATGTACTCAGCCCTTTGCCCCGGCACGCACGTCAAAGTCTAACTTTCGACCGCAGTTTTGAGTTTGTCTCATGGAGGAAGCTGAAGAAAGGAATGGGGTCTGAAGTCTGGCTCTGTGATCCGTCTGCGCCGTGGCATAAAGGCTCGGTTGAGAACATGAACAGGCGGATCCGACGCTATCTGCCGCGGGATACCGCTGTCTTGTCGGTTCCCGAGAAATCGATCCGGTCACTGATCGATCAGTTGAACAACACGCCGCGAAAGTGCCTTGGCTTTTACACCCCTTCCGGGGTGTTTAGACGTGAAGTCAGTGAGTGATCGCATTAGCTCCAGAAGTATTACCTGCCATTTGAGACGAATTCGGAAAATTCTCCTGTCTCAACATTAAAGAGAATTCCCCACGCGGCAGGACCACCGTCACATAGCAGAATGGCATCACCAGCCGACTGGTTGCCCGCAAAACTTTCGCGGACATATGCGCCATATATGTAGCGCTCAGAACCGAAGCCGTATCCTACGTGCTGCCCTCGATAAGCGAGGGCAGACCATCTGCGATCTGAGAACGTATGATTGTCCAGCGAGGCAAAAAACTCAACAAGCCTTTGTTCCATATGAGTAATCTCTTGTTCAGATGGTAGCCAAAGCGACCCAGATGGTTTTGGGGTGGACCTGGAACACTGTTCAAAAACACGGTGTGCGTTCTCAATCTTAATCCCGATTGGCCCTCTAGGTGAAAGCCCCGCCCAATCTTCAGCCGAAGCTGGAATGGTCGACATCAATGCAGAAATCGACAGGACTGCAATCGCAGCATCCAGGTGAAACATCGATACCTCATACGCTTCAATTTAGGAAAATTAGGCACACTCTCCCGCTAGTTTTAAACTACAAATGTTGCTCGTATCGCTAACCGCCCCCGGACAGGCTTAGCAACCCCGACCAGCACACCTGACCGGGGGCTGACCTCCCTGCCCTGTGGCAGCTTCTAAGCTATTGTTGCATTTACATTAGAAGTTACAGGCCAGTCTAAAGTGTCACACTTGCCGTTTTGACGTTTGATACGGGAGATGCGGCATGGGCTGGGTTTTGATGAGCGAACGTGACTTGAAGCGGATTGAACTGCTGACCCAGGTCGATATCGGCGTCACGGCGGCGGCCCATCTCATGAACATGTCCAGACGGCACGTCTACCGCCTGCTGGACCGGTTCCGCTCCGATGGTCCTGGCGGGATCCGGCACCGGGCTCGCGGCCGCCGTCCGAACAATGCCATCCATCCGGCCAAGCGTGAGTATGCGATGCCTTTGGTGCGTGAGCGCTATCACGACTTTGGTTCGACTCTGGCACGAGAGAAGTTGATTGAGCTGGTGACATTTGTTTCTGCAAAGCTGCATGGTCATCCACCGACACGCTCTGTTGTTTAGCCTCTGTGATCAGAAGATAAATTGGAGAAGCGACTCAAATCACGAGGGTTAGAGAGGGGCTCAATCCCCTCTCTACCTTAATCAAATGAATTGAAAGTCATCCTGATGCAGATCCGACGATGACACACCCTGCAATTCGATCGACGTGTTCACATCGATCGTGATTACAGTGTTTGAACCAACATCATTTGTTGCGGCAAGCAAGCTCGCAAAGTCAGCGAAGAGTGATGTTTCGAAGGATAGTACATCTTCGCTGCCCGCACCGGCATTAAAGTCGGTCACCGTATCATGACCAGTATCAGCGATCTTGAAGACAAAGGTGTCGCTGCCGGTGCCACCGGTAAGTGTATCGTCACCAGCATTTCCAATGAGGGTGTCGTTTCCACCGTATCCTGACAGAAGATCGCTACCTCCGCCGCCGGACAGTACATTGTCATAGGTGGACCCAACCACCGTTACTGCTGCTGATACAGTTGTTCCATAAACGGTTCCGTCTGGTCCGGCATAGGTTCCATCAGGTCTTTGTTCGAATACATACACCGAACCGGAGGAGGAGCCGTTGTCGTCGTCCAGGTGTGCTCCGACTGTGATCCGGTCGTTGTTGTCAATGCTCACCGACAGACCG
>NZ_JBDZYH010000016.1:0-66586 GCF_040329475.1 Roseibium sp. SCP14 | reverse complement strand
AAGCGCTGAAGAAGCTCGAGCAGGAAGGGTTGATCGCACTGAAGTATGGCGCCATCGAAATTCCCGACGCCAAAGCCCTGTCCGATTGGATTGATGCTGCCAGGGCTGAGAGTTCTTCGTAGAAAGAGCGCTATTTAATAAGCGCCCGAACCAATGAATTCATTGATGCAATAGCTCGGAATTCTGTCGCAGAATTTGCTGCGTTTCTAAGTATGACCGCTTTGCGTTTCTAGGTTCGAAGCTTGCGAGCACAGCCTAACAATCGGCAAGGATCACTTTCGCACCGCAGAATGCTACTATAGATTGCATCTTTTCATTGAAAGCCCATCTCTTTACTATGCTTATGGAGTTATAGCTGAATATTATAAAGTAATGATATGCATAGATTGAGTGACTTTAATAGTTATTATTCACTATTAGAGTCTCGATTTAATACTTTAATTCACCTCTTGTTTGGACTGTTTTGCGTGTTTTATCGCAGAATAGAAAGTCTGACCCAAAATTTTTTGAACTAAGATCAAGAATGCCAAGTTCTTAGCATTCTTGACCGCACGGACAGCGTATCAACGCTCCCGAACCCTACCTTTTGCCCTCACCTAGTGCACCTATGTCGCGAGTAAGCTTCAGACCAGCTTCACAGAGGGAAGTCTCTTTTGGTTGCGCTGAAGGAGCCAGTTCGGAGCGCTGATGTCATACGAATCGATGAGTTTGCCTGATGGAGCACACCGCTCGCTACGCACGTTACTGACGGTATTTGCAGCCATACTGACCTTTGGGATTTTCGGTGCGCAAAGTGCAATGGCTACGCCAACACTTTCGCAGTCCTTTACACCAAGCACAATTTCGGTTGACGGAATATCGACGCTGATCTTTGAAATCGACAACTCAGCCAATGTTACGGCGGCAACATCGCTGTTTCTCACAAACAATCTTCCCGCCGGTGTTTTGAATTCATCGCCTTCCAACACGTCGCACAGCTGCGGTGGTACGTTGACGGCACCCCCTGGCTCAAGTGTGATCTCCTACACCGGCGGAAGCGTTGGCGCTGGTGCTACCTGTACAATTGCAGTCGATGTAACGTCCTCAATCGGTGGAAGTTTTCTCAACATATCCGGTGACTTAACGTCCAGCCTTGGCAATTCTGGTAACTCACAGGCCGTTCTGACAGTTGAAGCGCCTGAGATCGACGTGCAGACTTCGGGCGGAGCCTCAATTGCCAATAACGGAGCGGACGACCAGGGCAACCAAACCCTCGGCGTCCAGCAGGTAGTGACCTACACGGTCGTGAATACCGGCAGCACCACGCTTACGCTGTCGACGCTCGGTACTTCAGCGAACGATGTGAACTTGGATTCCGTCTCTGGTTTAGGCTCAGGCTCGTTGGCCAGCGGCGAGACATTGCCAATCACCCTTAGATATACTCCAGACACCCTGGGACCGTTTTCCATCATTTTATCTGTCGGCAGCAACGATGCTGATGAATCGCCCTATGTCATTGTGATCAGTGGAACTGGCGTCGGAACTCCGGAGATCGATGTTACATCTTCCTTAAGTGGCCCTATCGCCGATGGAGCAACTGAAAGCCTGGGCGTTATAGCAGTCGGTTCGCGGCAAACTCTGACTTACACGGTCGAAAACACCGGCAGTAGTCCACTCACGTTGATAGGAAGGTCACTCCAATTTACCACCTTCAATATTGGCTCAACGAACCTCCTCGGAACCAACACAACCCTGCTCCCCGGCGAGACGACAACCGTCGGCGTTGAATTCACTCCAACTTCTGCAGGTCCTTTGGACTTTGAACTCCGTTTCAGCAGTGACGATGCGGACGAAAGCCCGTACAACATCCTGATCTCTGGGACGGTTGTGGCGGCAAGTCCCGAGATCGATGTTTCGTCTTCCGAAAGCGGCGCGATCACCGATGGCGGAACCGATACCGTGTCCGGGGTGGCGGATGCTGGATCCGGCGCGAGCATCACCTATACGATCACCAACACCGGCACAGCTGATCTCAACCTCATGCCGGTGGCCGTCGCCAGCAATGTGACCAGCACGACAAACGTAACCGTGAACAGCTTCACCTTGAGTTCAACAACGGTGGCCAGCGGTGGCGGAAGCGCAACCCTGCAGGTGGACTACACTCCGACGACCGCCGGCGCTTTTGATTTCGACTTCAATCTCGCCAACGACGATGCAGACGAAAACCCGTTCAATGTGTCCGTCATCGGCGCGGCCGCCAGCACCGCCGCAGGGCTGACCGCGACAAGTGGATCCGGCCAGTCGGCCGAAGTGGGCGCGCAGTTCGGTGCACCTCTTGTCGCCACGGTCACCGATAGCAGCAACAATGGTGTTTCCGGGGTCGACGTGACATTTACCGCGCCGGCGACCGGGGCTTCGCTGACCTTCGCCAGCACCGGAACCAATACCGAAACGGTGACCACGGCAGCGGACGGGACGGCGACAAGTTCGGCACTGACGGCAAACTCAACGGCGTCCGATTTTTCGGGTGGTTCGTTGCGCGCCTATTCGGTGATCGCGAGCGCATCGGGCCTGACGACCGCCTCATTTTCGATGACCAACGGGCGGGATTCTGAAGCGGATATCCAGAAGACCCAGGAGGTGATTGCTTCCTTCGTCACGAACCGGGCAAATGCGATTGTGAACGGTCAACCCGACATCGTCTCCCGTCTGAGCAATGGGCCGTTCGGGCGTCAGCGCGGACAGAACGGGTTCGATTTCAACGTGACGCCCTACAGCCAGTCCGGAAACTTCCAGTTCTCTTACAGGGCCTTCCTGAACGCCATAACCGGCGAGCAAAAGAGCGAGGATCCGCTTGCGATCCTGAACGGTAGTGAACAGACAGGCGAATACGCATCTGGCTGGGATTTCTGGGCTCAGGGGACCTTCGCGGTCACCGACAACGATGGCAACGACAGCACCACCGGTCTTCTCTTCGCCGGGCTGGATTACCGTTTCCAGGATCGGGCTGTTGTCGGCTTGATGGGGCAGCTTGATATCACCGATGAAGACAACGATTCCGCCGGTACATCTGCCGAGGGTGTTGGCTGGATGGTCGGACCGTACGCCGCGCTGCGTGTGCACCAGAATTTCTATCTCGACGGGCTGCTGACCTATGGGCAGTCTGACAACACCGTCAACGCGCTCGGGCTTTTCGAAGATGATTTCCGCACGGAACGTTTCCTGCTGCAGGGCGGTTTGACCGGTGACTTCAAGCTGAATGAAACAACGCGGGTCAGTCCGTTTGCCCGCCTCACCTATTATTTCGAAGAGCAGGAAAGCTACACCGATACGCTCGGCCGTCTGATCCCGTCGCAGGACTTCGACCTGGGCCGCCTGGAGTTCGGACCGAAGGTCTCGTGGGATCTTCAGGCGAAGAACATGCTGTTCTCCCCTTTCCTGTCCGTCTCGGGGATCTACGACTTCAACAAACTGCTGGACGATATCCCGAGCGATGCCACGCTGATTTCTTCGGATGAAGACCTGCGGGCAAAGCTGGAAGCCGGTGCCGGGCTGTTCATTCCTGGCCGTGGGATCCGCGTTTCTGGTGAAGGTTATTTCGACGGCTTCGGCACCGATGACTTCCGCTCCTACGGCGGCACATTGAGCGTCAAGATACCGTTCTAGGCCCTCATGTAAGACGCCGTCACCAACTCGGTGGTATCTCGCGGCGGGAAGGCTAAACCAAGCCATGCAACGACTTGTGCAGGTGTAATTTACCCTCCCCGGCCCGGTCGATCATCGCGCGGAAGTATCCTCCTGGCGAGGTAATTTGCTCCGGATGCCGCAACGCCTTTTCAGCGACGACTGCCACACAGGCCGCGGCCAGATGTTTTCCCTGCCGTTCGATAGTATTTTGGGGTTTGCTCCTGTAGGGGGCAGGATAGTACCTAAGCTGGATTGGTTATCGTTTTGGCCACCTGTATTCGCCCGTGCGAAGGATATGTGCCCAACCGAGCGGGGAGACAACCGCCCCGGATAGCGAAAGACACAGAGTTGTAAGGCAAACCCAAATCGGTTGTGTGTCCGGCGGCGAGATCGAATGTGTTCGATGTCATCATCGGCCAGCGTTTAATGCCGCAGGAAGGTCGCTTCATCGGTTGGCAGATCAAACAGCGCCGCTCGCTGTCGATCGCTCAAAATCTGACATCTTGGAACATGACAATCACGAGCGAACTGTTGTCAGTCCGGAAATCGGAACTGGCAGATTTTGGTGCACGCAGATCAGCAACTCCTCCATCCAACTGTCCTTGTGTTTTTGTACGGAAGCCTGGTGAAGCATTACTCGGCTGTGGACCTGTTTAGGGATCTATGAAGCCAAGAGGAATGGTTTGGATGAATCTCAAGAACCATACCGGGACAGGGCAGCCGTTATCCTCGCCTCGTCATTCGGAGCGCCAGAAATCCACCAGATAGTCCCAGAAGAGTTTTGTCCGAAGAGGCATGTGGCGCATTGGCGGGCGCAGGGCGAAAAGTGAAAGCGGAAGCGCTTCCGCCAGATGAGAGAGTTGCACAAGCCGGCCCTCCCGAAGATCTTCTTCCACGATGATTTCGGGAACGAGCCCCACGCCCGCACCTGCAAGAAGGGCGGACCGGATCAGCTGACTGTTGTTCACCTTTACACAGGAGGGGGGCACAACATGCCGGGTCTGAGTTCCTTCCGTGAACTGCCATCTGTCTGAGGCCTGAAGGCCGCTATACACCAGACACCTATGTTGATGAATATCCTCAATTTTATCCAGTTTTGGAGAATTGCTTGCATAGTCAGGGGACGCGCACAGAACCTTTCGGATCTGGCGCAGTTTGCGGACGATGACCGTACTGTCCTTCAGGCTATGGGTCAGACGAAGAACTACATCGAAGCCGTCCCGCTGGACATCGACAAAGCGGTCATTGACTTCGATGTCCAGTTCCAGTTTGGGGTGGAGTTCCTGAAACCTTGCAATGAACGCACCCATCGGCTCCGTTGCAAGCACGACAGGCATGCTCAGGCGTATCGTGCCGCTGACCTGGGTGCTGCTGTCTCGCATCAGTTCATGGAGTTCCACCAGCTCTCGGTTCACCTTTGCTGCTGAGTGATAGCAGGTCGTACCGGCGTCGGTGAGGGACAGCGCGCGTGTCGAGCGCAGGAACAGTGTCACGCCCAGGTGCTTTTCCAACTGGGCGACAGTCTTGGCCACCCAGGCCGGGGAGAGCTTCAGCTCTCTTGCTGCTGCGGCGAAACTTCCGTTGTCCACCACTGCGGTGAACACTTTCAGACTCTCGGCAATATGGATCTTGCTCATGATTACCATATAAAATATAGCGTAATAAACATCAATTGATCATATTGCTTGATATTATGTTGTGCTGTCTTCTTTCCGGGAACTGATAGGAGACAATTCAGATGACTGACCTATTTTCGCCTGCCTCCATCGACGGCCTGACATTTGACAACCGGTGCCTGGTTGCCCCTATGACCCGGGTGAGCGGCACAGAGGAAGGGTTGGTGGGCCCTTTGATGAGAGACTATTACCGCGCATTCGGCACGGGTGGTTTTGCCGGCATCATCACGGAAGGTGTCTATACCGACAAGGCCCATAGCCAGTGCTATCGAAACCAGCCCGGGATCGTCGACAAAAGCCAGCAGGACAGCTGGAAACCCTTGATCGGTTCTGTTCGGGAGACCGGTGCCGTACTCATCATGCAGCTCATGCATGCCGGGGCGCTTTCACAGTTCAACCGGTATCGAACCCATGCTCGCGCACCGTCGGCAGTTACACCCCGCGGAGAGCAAATGTCGTTCTATCACGGGGAAGGACCTTATCCCACGCCGCAGGCAATGACTGCAGCGGACATCGAGGAAGCCGTCAGTGGTTTTGTCGAGGCGGGCATGCGAGCGCTCGATGCCGGTGCGAACGGCGTCGAAGTGCATGGTGCAAACGGCTATCTACTGGACCAGTTTCTGACCGATTACACCAACACGCGAAAAGATGCCTACGGAGGTGATGCAAAAGGTCGAGTGCGCCTGACCTGCGAAATTATTGAACGATTACGTGAGAAGCTTGGCTCGGCGGCCACAATCGGCGTGCGGATCTCGCAGGCCAAGGTCAACGACTACGAGCACAAATGGAAGGACGGGGCAGAGGACGCGGAGGTGATCTTCTCACGCTTGAAGGAAGCAGGAGCGAGCTACATCCATACAACGGAGTTCAATGCGGATGCGCCGGCATTTGAAACAGGACCGTCATTGGCACAGCACGCCCGAAGCATAAGCGGATTGCCCGTGATCGCTAATGGAAATCTCGATGTCCAGCGGGCGCAACAGGTGATTGCCGAAGGTGCGGCGGATATGGTTGCAATCGGTAAGGGCGCCCTGGCCGCTCAGGATTGGCCGCGGTATGCGCAGAACAACCTGCAGCCGCCGGCGTTCGATTTCGGCATGTTTTCTCCGTTTGCCGACTTGCAATCGGCCGCCGAATTCAGGGCCCGTCAGGCCAAGAGTGCCTGATTGACCGACAGTGGTTCATGCGTGAGATAATCCGGCATGACCGGTGAACTGAGAACAGACAGGGTTTTCAATCGCCGGCAGGTCCGGTCTCGCGCTCTTTGAAGATGAAGCTTGAGAGCGTTGGCGGCAACCGCAAGGTTGCCGTCGCGCAAAGCTGTTACGACCGCAAGATGTTCGCTGACCAGCAGTTCATTGTCCTGTCCAGAGCCGACTAGCGCTCTGAACATCTCGTTCACCGCTAGAACAAGAGAAGAAGCCCGCAAAGCTGAAAGCAGTTGTTCGTTCCGGCAGCCGGACAAAAGTTCGACATGCAATTCATGTTCGATTTCTGCGAGTTGAGTTTCATCCGCGTCCGTCGGGGACGTGGCGAGCCGATCAAGCCTTTGCCAGGCGGCCTCAACGTCTGCAACTGCAAGGTTTGGAACGCTCTGCGACAGGGCCACCGGCTCGAGAATAATTCTCATCTCGTAGTGGTTGCGTACTTCATGAGCGGACAGGGGACCGAGCACCCAGTTCGATTTTTCATTCTTGCGAACCAAACCGGTGCTGCGCAGCTGGGAAAGGGTTTCCCGGATGACGGTCCTGCTGACGTCGTAGGTTTCGCTAAGGTCGGCTTCGCTTATGCGGAACGGGCCGAAGGGCAGAGCTCGAACTAGCGCCTGCCGAAGCTGCGGCAGGATCTGATCCTGGCTCGAAATCGACCTTGGCGTCGGTTTGGCCGACGAGGCGTTGAAAAGCAGTGGCTCGATCGGTGCCCGGTTGGGGGAGAGCGTTGGATCGGAGCCGACCAGAAATCCCCTGCCGTTGAAGCGGCTGATTTTTTGCTGCTCGAAAAGGACGTTCAGCGCTTTTCTTATGGTCGTGCGGCTTGTGTTGAAGTGCCGGGCCAACGGGTCCTCCACCAACACCATTCCCGGCTGCAGGCGATCATCACCAATCGCTTCATCGATCGCTGCGGATATCGATAAGTATCTGGGAATCCTAGCCAAAATCAGCAGTTCCTTTTTGTCTTCAGCGCTGGCTTATCAAGAGCTGGTTGCCCTTAACTACCCAATTTTTTCGGCTGTCGTCAGCACCCTAATCGCGCGGAAGCGAAAAAAACAGTCTTTCCTTTTTCAAAAAATGATCTTATGAATACAAAAGAACATTAGGGAGGAAGAAATGGAAGCCGCACAATCTGTGTCTCGGGCAACAGAGCTCGAGAAAGGGTCGCACTTGATGGAGGAGGCGATCCTGCCAACCTGGCTGAACCAGCGTACGATCGGTGGTTTGGGTTACATCTGGATCTGGATAGGAATGGCGGTGATCATCGCCACATTTCAATTGGGAGCGGGCGGTGTCGCAGGGTTGCCCCTGGCGACCGTGATCGTCACGATCTTCCTGGCAAACCTGACGCTCGGACTTGTCATGGCCTTGACCGCGGACATCGGCACTGAGCACGGTCTTAGTTTTGCGGTCTATCTTCGCGCACCCTTCGGTACAGTGGGGACGCATCTGCCCTCGGTGACGAGGGGGATCGTCGCGGCAGCCTGGTTCGGCATTCAGACTTATCTCGGTGCGTTGGCCCTCAACGGTATCGTTTCTTACCTCACCGGCTTTGATAACTGGATCGTCTGGTACGCGGTCTTCGGCATTGTTCAGATCATCAACACGGCAATGGGTATGCGTGCGGTGCAGGTTCTGGCCAGCATTGCCGCACCGGCCATCATCGCGATCTCGATCTGGATGTTCTTCACGCTGGAAAATCTGGCAACCGCCAGCGGTAACGATATCTGGTCGTTCGCCGGTGATGCGAACATGAGTGTCCTTGCCCTGTTTGTCGCCAACATGGCCTTCTGGTCGGCGCTTGCCGTGGACATTCCCAACATCACCCGTTTTCTGAAAACCGAAGGGGGAGCCAGAAATTTTCTTCGCCGCAATCGAAACGTGTTTGCCGCCCAGTTTATTGCTTTGCCCGTCGCCCAGAGCTGGATCGCACTGATCGGTGCCGTCTCCTTCATAGCAACAGGCGATTGGAACCCGATTACGGTCATTCAGGGGCAGGGAACCGGGCTGACGCTTGTCGTGTTGTTGTTGATGGTCATTCTGGCCCAGTGGTCCACCAACACGAGTGCCAATCTCATTCCGGCGGCACTGACTTTCGTGAATGCCGGTGCGCCGCGCCTCAACTATGCGTGGGGCATCGTGATTGCCGGTGTTGTCGGAACGCTGGCGATGCCCTGGCTGATCCTCAATCACCTCTTCACTTATCTGGGACTGTACGGCGCGATGTTGTCTGCGGTCGGCGGGATCATGGTCTGCGACTATTTTCTCATCAGAGGTCGCCGACTGAATGTGCCTGACCTTTATCGTGAGGATGGTCAATTCAAATATGCCGGAGGCTGGAATCCGGCAGGACTGATCGCATGGATTGCCGGCGGTGGTTTGGCGCTGGTCTTCCTCGACTATGCCTATGTCGTCGGGTTTCCGTCTGCGCTGATTATCTACTTTGTCCTGATGAAAGTCTGGATCCTGCCAAGCTATCCGCAAGCGGAAGTCGTCGATCCGAACGACAGCGAGTACCTCGCGACCTCGGTGAACAAGAATTGGGTCTTCACCCCGGGAACCGGCATGCAACGTCTGGAGACGGACAAGATTCCGGAAGCTTCTCTCAAGCGAGAAGATCTCTAGCGGAAATGCTGCGGGCGCCACCGGCGCCCGCCTACGGGGACATCAATCATGACCAACATTTCTTTGGCCAGGAGACCGGTTCTGTCTGGTCGATCGTCGGGTGCTGCCGTGCAGCGAGTCATTGAGAAGATCGCACAACTGAAAAAGCCTTGCCATGCACCTTCAGTTATCTCAGTGACCGCGTCCAACGCGCTGTTGCAGGCCGAAACAGTGGACTACCGGCAAGCCACCGGTCTCTCGCCCAGGCCACTTGAAGGCATGTGCGTTGGCTGGAAGGACATCATTGACCAGGAAGGGGAAGTAACGACCCTGGGATCGGCTCTGCGCAAGGACGCCGAGTGTGCAACCGACGATGCCCCGATCGTCAGGAAAATGGAGCAGGCCGGCGCAATCTCGCTGGCTCGTACCAACCTGTCCGAGCTCGCTTTTTCGGGGCTTGGCATCAATCCGCATTTCGGCACGCCGCCATCGGCTCTTTCACAGGGAATACCGTTGCTGCCCGGAGGTTCATCTTCCGGCTCCGCCGTCCTTGTCGCAAAAGGCATCGTGGATATCGGGATGGGTACGGACACTTCCGGCTCGGTGCGCGTTCCGGCCGCTCTCAATGGCATCTATGGCTTCCGTCCCAGCACGGCACGATATTGCCGAAAGGGTGTTCATGCCTTGTCCGAAACGCTCGATACGGTCGGCGTGCTGGCAAATTCAGTTGAAAGGATTATTGCCACCGACGCGGTGCTTGCGGATGTGCGGGGCGCCCCGGTCAGCTCCGGGCAACACGAGCTGCTCGATGTTTCCGATGCCCTCGGCCCGCACTGGCAGAAAGAGGTTTTCACTCCTTATCGCCATGCTCTCGACACTGCGCGACGCAACGGATGGACGGTCCGAAGGTTCCGATTGCGGGCCGCCCAAGAAATCAGATCTCTGCTTCAAGCCCGTGGTCCGCTGGTCGCGATAGAGGCCCGCAGACGCTATGAGGCTCTTGCAACCGGTCCTGAAGCCTCGCGTCTCGATCCCCTGGTGCGCAGGCGGATCGTCGAAGCTCCGGTTCTCAGCGACAGGGATTATCAGCAATATCTTTCCAGGCGAGCGG
Organism: Roseibium sp. SCP14; assembly: GCF_040329475.1. NCBI lineage: Bacteria > Pseudomonadati > Pseudomonadota > Alphaproteobacteria > Hyphomicrobiales > Stappiaceae > Roseibium > Roseibium sp. SCP14. The sequence continues at coordinate 56,318 of NZ_JBDZYH010000016.1, read as the reverse complement.
AACTTGTCGGTGCGGTGCGTGAAGAAATCGGTGACGCGCTGATCGCACATCCCACCGTGCCGGCACTTCGTCTGCCGTTCGACCGAACCCGCGACAGCAATGCTACCGCCCGGCTCAACACCGACATTCTTGCGGCGACAATGATCGGAAGTCTCCTGGATCTTCCAGGTCTTGCCATTCCTTTAACCGGAAACCGAGGCCGCATCGAAAGCTCGCTCCTTCTGTCAGCGGCTTCCGGCTGTGATGGAGCGCTGCTGGTGCAAGGCAGCCGTCTCGCAGCACTTCTTTCAAATCAACTCAAGACAAACGATGGAGAGTGAAATGCCCAAAGAAATCCTGATTGCCTATGGCGTGGATGTGGATGCGGTTGCCGGCTGGCTCGGTTCATATGGTGGAGAAGACTCCCCTGACGACATTTCCCGGGGAATGTTTGCCGGTGAGGTCGGGTCGCCCCGTCTTTTGCGCCTGTTTGAAAAATACGACCTCAGGACAACCTGGTTCATTCCGGGGCATTCGCTCGAAACGTTTCCCGACGAAATGAAGGCAGTGGCAGATGCCGGGCACGAAATCGGTATTCACGGATACAGTCACGAAAACCCGATTGCGATGACGCGTGAACAGGAAACCGCCATCCTCGATAAGTCCATCAAGCTTGTGGAGGATCTCACGGGACGCCGTCCGACCGGCTATGTCGCCCCCTGGTGGGAGTTCTCGAATGTTACAAACGAACTTCTGCTTGAACGAGGGATCAAATATGATCACTCCCTTATGCATAACGACTTCCACCCGTACAGGGTGAGAGTTGGCGACAGCTGGACAAAGATCAACTATTCGGAACACCCCGATACCTGGATGAAACCGCTTGAACGCGGCAGCGAAACGCCATTGATCGAGATCCCGGCCAACTGGTATCTCGACGACCTTCCTCCGATGATGTTTGTCAAAAAGTCTCCCAACAGCCACGGGTTCGTGAACCCAAGGGACATCGAGCAAATGTGGAAGGACCAGTTCGACTACGTCTACCGTGAAAACGACTATGCGGTCTTTACCATGACGGTCCATCCAGACGTTTCAGGCCGGCCGCAGGTGCTGCTGATGCATGAGCGGCTCATTGAATACTTCAACAGCCATGAAGGTGTTCGCTGGGTGACGTTCGACGAAATCGCTGACGATTTCGATCGCCGCTTCCCGTTCTCGTGAAGTCATCGAGAAAGAAACCAATACGCCGGGGAGGATGAACTCATGTGCGGTCTTTGTGGCCTGTTTGGGAGCGATGATCACTGGACGGCCACTCAACCGGGCCACGTTGCCGCCAGCGCGGATCCGGTTCAAAGGCGAAAGTCGCGGCAGGAGCTTGCTTCTGCCGTCAACACCCTGCTCGCAGCAAGACGCATCACGGTCCGTGACTGGCAGGGCCAGAACTTCGTTCTGACGGGACCGACCGGCCATCAAGTCATTGTCGACACCATCAGTGATATCTGGGCAGCCCTTGAAACCGGATTGGGTGGCGTTTTCGATCCGCTGTCAGTCGAAAACATAGAAGGCCGCAGGCGGCCGGAGGGAGCAGCAACATGACATCTGTTCCGCTCATCCTTTTGTCCGGCTTTCTTGGCGCGGGTAAAACCACCTGGCTGCGCAATCTTCTTCAGCAGGATGCTGGCGAGCGGATTGCGGTTCTCATCAACGAATTCGGCGAAGTTGGTATTGATCATCTCCTGGTGGAGCCGATTGCCCCGGATACGGTATTGCTGGATTCAGGCTGTATCTGTTGCCAGATCAGAGGTGAACTCAAGGATGCCATTCTAATGCTGCTCAGCCGGGTGGAGAGGGGAGAAATTCCCAGGTTCGAACGCATTGTTGTCGAGACTACCGGTTTGGCAGATCCGGCACAGATCCAGTCAACATTCCTGTTCGATCCGGTTTTGCGGCATCAGGTCGTGCTTGAACAGGTTCTGGTTGTTGTCGACGCGTTGAATTGCGTGAATGTTCACGCCCATCAGCCCGAATGGGCTCCTCAGGTTGCAGCCGCTGACACGATTTTGATCTCCAAAACCGGTCTTCTGTCCGAGGACAAACTGCCAGATCTCCGGGAAAAGTTGACTGCGATCAATCCGTTTGCGAAGCAACAGCGGACCGAGGAGTTAATTTCATTGGAGGAGTTGACAGGTGAGCAAAGGAAAAGCCCGGCCTTCGCCTGTGCACCTGTGCCTTCCGGGGAAGTGGCAAGCGCGGCGACATTAAGTCTGACGCTCGAAGAGGAAATCGACTGGACAACGTTCGTGATCTGGCTCGCCGCACTGGTGCATTGTCATGGCCAGAATCTCTTGCGGGTCAAATGCCTGCTCAATACAACTACGCTCGGACAAGTGTTGATCGATGGTGTCGGACATACGTTGCACCCTCCACAGCATCCAAGCACGTCCATGTCTACTAGTGAACCGTCGCGTCTCGTGTTCATTTCTCGCGGTCTCGACCTGGAAAAACTGCAAGAATCTTTTGAGGCTTTTGTGAACAGGGGAAGTAAAAATTGGGCGCGACGTCAATGACAGACAGCAAGACGCTGCAAATGTCCGCCGTGCACACTGACGCGAATGAACTGAAGGTGCTCGGAACGGATGTCACTCTGATTGCCCCGCTGCGAACACTTGCCGAGGCCGATCTGGGGATCCGGCTGAATTTTACGGTACTTGACGGCATCGAGGCCCAGCGACGAGGCGCGCTGCAACCCGATAGTTTCGACATTTATGATCAATGGTTTCACGATCTGGATCTGGTATGGCCGGCCCGATCGTTGAAACCAATCGATGTAACCCGCATAGACCGCTGGTCCGAGGTGCTCGATCTGCCGGTTTTCTCTTCCGGGAACGAAAGTGATGAACTGGGTAGCAACCCGCGTGATCTTCTCTTCGTACAGGCAGACGGTGAACTGAATCACGTTCAAAGCGACAGCATTTCGATGCTCCCGACTGTTTATAATGCCGACAGCTTCGCAGTGATAGGAGCTGGTGCGCAGGCGAAGCCGGAAAGCTGGGCTGATTTGCTCTCAAGTGAGTGGTGCGGACGTGTGGCAATTCAGGCAGATGCCGCAATCGGTGTGTTGGATCTGCTCTTGGCCATGCAGGCGGGAAATCAGTTCCAAGCCCAGGACATCGGCAACCTCGATCTGGCAGAAATCGAACAGTTCATACGCCTCGTTCGTCAAAGCCAGCTCCGGGGACAGTTCTATGGATTTTGGACCGACGCGGTACCGGTACTCGGTGCAGAACAGCCTCCGATCCTGTCCACCATGTGGTGGGCTAACTTCCTTGCGCTGCGGGCTCGCGGCGTTCAGGTTGAAATGTGTACGCCCGTGGAAGGCTATCGCGGCTGGTTTGGAGGTATGGCCCTTTCCAGATGCTTGAGCGGACGCCAGATGGATATCGCCTATGAATATCTGAATTGGTGGCTGTCCGGAGGGCCGGGAGCACTCATGGCGAGAAACGGAGCCTATGCGGCAACACCGCAAGCAACACGCTCCGTTCTTTCACCTGCTGAATGGGACTTCTGGTATGAAGGCAAGGCTGCCACTTGTGACATGAAGGACCCATTTGGAAATGTGGTTTTCCGTAAAGGCGAGTGCAGGGAAGGCGGGGCAAGTGCGGCCCGCCTGTCGCGTATCGTGACTTGGAACTCGGTGATGGACGAGCACAACCTGCTTGTAAGGTTATGGGAAGCGATAACAAGAGAGGGACAACTGTAGTTGTTCGCCCAAACCAAACGTTGGATGATGACAAATCACCCGGATCTGACGGCTGTCGCCCAAAGCTCCAATCGATCATGAGACCTTTGGTAATGACTGCGCCGTTCGGTTCATCAGTGCGTAAATACGTGTCGTGGAACTGCCGACCCGCTTAGCTGCTCCCGGTGTCGTGACGATGCGCGTTTGGTCGATGGTGGTTGGTGAAGAGGCTCCAGGGAGTTGCCTTTACCAGTCTTGCCCATAGTCATTTTCGATGTCGCGATACATCGTGTGAATATGGTTTGTCGGATCGCCGCCTTCCGCAGCCCCACCACGTAGGTCATTCGCGAATTCGATGATGATTGAGGGCCCTTGAATTCTGTAGGAGATGTCCTTTCCTTGTTCGGTAGAGCCACTCCAGGAAAAAGTTGTGCTGTCGATTGTGTCGAGAAATCTCAGCCGGGTCGCACGTGCGTGAGGAGGCGGCATAACATCCAACCACTGCGAAGCGAGGGCGAGCAGAAGTCCGGTCTGGGTACCATTCAGGGCTTCGGCGTTCAGTCCGTCCTGGGCAGGAACGACGCCGTCTTTTCCGGGACCTGTCTGGATTTCACCCCGGGTATCTGAGACCACCGCGTCGGCCCGCTGTTCATCGGTCAGGCTATCAAGGAACTGGTAGGCAAGATCGACTTCTCCAGCCATTGGTGCGAGCTTCGTGCCGGCCACCGTGAATTCCTTGGGATAGGTTCCAATGAAGCTGGGGGACATTGAGTAGTGCTCCCCTTCCAAAGTGAAATTCAGAGCAATGTGGTGCCCGTCCAGTTGCACCCCCCATCGCGATGTCTCCGACGGGTCTCCGAACAGAGACACGCGGAACGCTTCGATTCCCACCCCGGTGTTCGGCTCCCCATCGATTACCGAGCGCAGGTCATCACCTTGCATGATTGAACGAATTTTCTCGAACCCATAGCCGGACAGCAAGGACGCCAGCAAATCGCAAAAGCCCTGCATCTGCTCGGTTTCAAGATCACCAAGCCGCAGACCGCCAACATCACCGCGTGCCGGAACATTGGTCCACTCATATCGTTCCGGACTGTCCAGTTCGTATTGAGCTAGCTGTCTCTGTTCTTCGGTCAAGATCTTCAGGAAGCCGTTGGCGGATGCCGCCATCGCAGCAGGGGTGTGCTCTGGAGACGATGGCGCGCAAGATGCAAGTGAAGCAGCTCCATGGGATTTGTAATTCTCATTGTGAGCAAGAGCGGCAGTGCTCATCAAGGTTCCTGCAAAGGCTGCAAGGCTCACGATCGATATAGGCTTCATGTTTTCCTCGCTTGACGATTGGTTCTTTGTCCGTGCGTCATTTGCTCAACTGTTTGCAGATCCGCTTGTTGCGGTTTTTCTGCAGCGCGTCAGCTTGTAGACCGAAGCGGGGGGCAAATTGGCACAGACGGTTCCAAGGCGTGCCGCCTTCAAGTTGAACTTGGAGAGCAAGGCGTCCGGGACAGGACATCGCCAGCCATAGGTGAACTGATAAATGCCACCCTCCGGCCGCAGATTGTCCAACGCTCCCTTCAGTATTTGCTCGACAATGTGTTTTGGCATTGAAAGCAACCCAAGCCCGCTAACGATGGCTCCCGCACCCTGTTCTCCAAAGAGGGTTCGTTGCGAAAGGATTTCAGCGCTTGCATGAAGAACCCGGGCAGAGGGAAAGCTCCGCTTGAGCTCGGTGGCAAAGCGCGCGCCCAATTCAACGAGGGCCAGGTCCCTTTCATCGATACCGTTTGCGATAAGTGCGCGGGTAAAAACGCCCGTGCCTGGCCCCAGCTCGATTACAGGAGCTGCATTGGCATCGATTTCCGATGTAATCAGACGGGCCAGGCGCTGACTTGAAGGAGTGATTGCGGCAACCCGCAATGGATCTGAAATCCATTCGCGCAGGAAGAACATCGTATGCTCACGAGGCTTTGGAATCCGAGAAGGCAGCAATCTCACGTTGTTTCTCGAAGAAAGACTTTGAGACGTTGTTTTGCCTGTGTGAGACATCGCTGCGCAGCTCCCCGATACACTTCGTCTCTTGCAGTAGCGCCCGAGTTTGAACGCGCTGGGCCGGGGCGCTCGATGGTGGGTGAGCGCGTTTTCCGGGCTTGAGGCCATTTGCTGAGCGCGCGCCCTCATGGCCTTCAAGGCTTCAACACTTTGATGCTTTCTGCTTCGATTGATGGCTCTCCCCAAAAGCCATCGTATCTGCCGAAGACGCGGACATTATCCGTGTCGCTGACAGTGAGGTTCGAGATGTCGCGATCCACTTCCAGCAGGATCTGACCTGAGCCGTCATCAAATAGAAACGTCTCGTCATCCACTTGTTTGATCAGCTTGCCTTCAACGATGATTTCGTCGTCGGCAAACAAGCCTCCTCTCGAGGGAAGATTTGAAACTTTGACGATATCAGCAGGACCGGTATACAGGATCGACGTCTGATCGTGCCCGTCGCCATGATCATGTCCGGCAAGCGCACTTGGAGAGACCAACACGAGCGGTGCCGCAAAGGTCGCACAGATCATCAGCCAGGTCTTCATATGGTGTTCCTTTCGGTTGGTTGACCGAAGAAACTCCACGAACCTGAAACCAATCTGAAGTCACATCATCGTTTGTGTGTCGTTGCTCTTTTTGAACTTCAGCGAAAAACTTGCCCCACCCAGGCTTTCGCTTTCGGCAACACTGATTTCTATCCCGTTGCGCTTGCTCAAGGAGCGTACGATCGACAGGCCGAGACCAGCGCCACGATCGGATTGCGCCGGGTTCTGGCTGAAGAAACGTTCAAACACCTTGTCCCGGTACGCCTCCTGAATTCCCGGTCCACTGTCTTCGATACAAATGGTCCAACACTCCCCTTCATCCCGAAGGATCGCACTGATCTGACCATTTTCCGGCGTATGCCGCAGAGCATTTCCGATCAGATTGCTCAGGATGGTTCCAAGATCATCCGCATCAACAATGGTCTTTGCGTGGGCGGCTCGAAGCAGCTGAAGCTCAATTCCTTTCGCGTCGGCCAGATGCGCCTGCTGAGCCAGGCTTTGCTGCAAGATGGGCAGCAGATCCTGCTCTTTTTGCACCATGTTCTGATCCTGTCCCGTGCGAGCATGCTCCAAAAGCTTCGCTGCCAGGTACGTCGCGCGATCGACACCCTTCATGATGTTGTCGAACCGCTGCCGGGTCGCCTCATCCAGTTTGTCACGCTCGATGACCTGACACTGCGCCTTTACGACGGTGAGCGGTGTTCTTATCTCATGAGCCGCATCGTCGATGAAACGCTGTTCGCGCTCCAAATGGTCTTCTATGCGATCGAACAGTGAATTGAGCGACCTGACGATGGGAACGAGTTCAGTCGGTTGATTTCCGGTCTCCAGTTTCCCGAGTTTTTCCGGCTCTTGTACCTTCAGGGACTGGGAGAGCGAGGTAAGCGGGTCCAGTCCGCGCTTGACGATGTAAATCGTGGCAAAAATCGAAAATACAAACACGATTGCGAGGGGCAACGAGACGCCCAGCACTGTCTGCCGCAATATGTCCCTGGCTTCTCCGACATATATTCCAACGATGTAGGTTTGATCTGTGTCTTCTCCCGGAAAGGTCCAGATGATCCAGTCCTTTTCGCCGCTCCGAACTTCCTGCATGCCGGTTTTCAGTTCCTTCGGCACCGCAACCATCTGGCTTGACTTGTAAAGAACCTTGCCATCGGAAGCCCTGATTTCGACGTAGTAGTCTTCAAATACATGGGCTTCGTCGATCAGAAACGAAGAAACTCGGTCATTGCTCAGATTGGCGAGGGCTTTGGCAAGTTGGAAGGCTTGAGCCACATGGCTCTCCTGCAACTCATCTTGTGTCAAAGAGTAGACAACCGCTGAAAAAATGCCCCAAACAACCAGCAGGAGGGGAACCATGAAGCTCAGGAGGCGGTTACGGATGGAAAACTGCGTCATGACCGCCTGTCGCCATCCACGATATAGCCCACACCGCGAATTGTCCTGATCAAACGTGCATCCGTGCGGCGACGGATCTGGGAAACATAGACCTCGAGCACATTGCTCTCCGCGTTTTCTTCCCAGCCGTAGAGCTTTTCCATGAGATCGGATTTGGAGACCACCCGACCCTGGCACTGAAGAAGAATTGTCAGCAGGCGGAAAGCGAGGGGCTGCAGCACGACTTCCTGCCCTTTGTAAAAAGTTCTTTGCTGTTCGAGATCCAGCGTGAGGTTGTCATGTTGAAGCGGCAGTCTGGTGCGCCCGGCCGATCGCCGGGCCAGCGCTCTGCAACGCGCCAGAAGTTCTTCCATGTCGAATGGCTTGGTCAGATAATCATCAGCCCCCAGATTCAAACCTTCAATCCTGTTACGGGTTGTCTCCCGAGCGGACAAAATCAGGACCGGAATGCCTTTTTGATCTTGCCGAAGCCTCTTCAGCAGATCCAGGCCATCCTGACCTGGAAGACCGAGGTCCAGGATTACCAGGTCGAAACTACCGGACGCGAGGGCTGCTTCCGCGACCAGACCGTCATTCACCCAGTCCACCCGGTATTCTTGCCGTTCCAGGAACGATTTGATTGCATCGGCAATCAGGTGCTCGTCCTCCACTAGCAGTATTCGCATTTTGTCACGGCAGCACTTGAAGCAGTACTGGCTCTCCAGTTTGTCGCTGAAAACAGTCGTTTTCCTTTTGAATACCGAAACTGGCTCAATCGAACAATGCCGAACTGACAGCGGCAAACGACCGCTTGTCGCTGTCTTGTCTGACCGAATTATCGCAAGCTCATGCGGTAAAGCACATCGTGGCCATCGCGGTACTTGTGCTTGATAACAGCTGCCACATGCACAATCACCAGGGCAAGTGTCAGCCATGCCAACGACGCGTGAGCAACTTCGGTCGCTTCCTCAAGATTGATGCCGGCGAAGAATTCCATGGTTGGGAAGACTTTGGGCATTGCAACGCCAAACCAACGGACGCCATGGCCACCGAAATCCACCTCGGCCCAGCCGATGATCATGACCGACAGGGGCAACAGGTAAAGCCCTGCATGTCCGAGATGCGACCCCACTTTTTCCCAGGAACTAAATTCGGCAGGCAGGGCCGGTGGCTTGTTGAAGAGGCGGACTGCTATCCGAAGCGCCATAAGGGCGAGCAATGTCACCCCTATCGAGATGTGCAAGTTGAATAGGAAATCCTGGACCGGCGTGTCATCAAACCTGTCCAATGTCATTGCATAGCCGGCAGACCACATTACGAGAAAGCCAAACGCCATCAACCAATGTAAAATGCGAGCGGAAGCGACGTATTTTTGCTCAGTCATCACTTATCATTCCTTTGCTCTGCCGCTGAAACAGGTCGAGTAACCGTCTCGACACCCGGTGCTGCGCGAACGCGACAGCGGCAGGCAGGCGAAGATGCATGCGAAGCTGAAGAGATCCTGAAGTGCCGGCCATAGCACATGGCCGCAGGCGATGTTCTGCTTGAAATTCGTCGGGCAATGGCTCGATAGCTCAATTCCCGTCGGGTGTTAAAGGGACAGGGAAACGTCCGCTTCAGGAAGGCCGGGGCGGCTGTCCGGAACACCGACAAAGCGCATGTCTGCCGGTTTGTCTCAAAGAGGAAATCAAGCCTTCAAGCTCGCCACTGAGACTGGCGCTTAAAAGAAAACGTCTTTGAACGGCATTGCCGCGGCTCCGACGGCCGATGCATCAAGATCGAGTTCAGGAACAACCAGATTTGGTGCTTTCATCTGCCGACCGTGGCGTGTTCGGTTGGAAATTTCTGTTCTCGAAATGAGCTGATGTGCCAGAACCTTCGGGATTTGGCCGCCGAAAACGATCACCTGGGGGTCCAGCACAGCATATATCGCATTTATGACGCGATTGAGAGACGGCATAACTCCACTGATCCAGTCCTCGACGCCTGGCCAATCAGGATCGTAGTTGAGGCGGATGTATTCGACAGATGGGATATTCATTCCATGGCGCTGCAAAGTGCGAACCAGAAATTCCAGAGCGGGTCGCTTGTCCAGTTCATCGTCTTTGTAGATCACACTCAGCTCTCCGGCGTTCCCGTGTCCTCCCTGCAGCAACGCTCCGCCGACGATGGCGGCCCCGCCAAACCCGTAGTCGAACGAAAGATACGCGAAATCGGAAAAGAACTTTCCAACACCGAGCATCTGTTCACAAATCGCCGCGGTGTTTGCCGTGTTTGCCGTCCAGACCGGCCTTGAAAAGTACTCGGAAATCAGAGGCCCAAGTTCAATCAACGACCATTCGTGCAACGGCTGGGGCGTATTGTAGGTTGTTCCTTCATGCTTGTAGCCTGCGATGGCGAAACCGAAGCCGAGCATTCTGCTCTTGCGGAGGTTTAGTGCGCCGATCTGGCTGTCGATTGAAGACTTAATTCGCTCAAGACCGACAGACCTGGGCGTTTCGAAATTGTCGATCCGGTCCATTGCCCGGATCTGCCCTGCAAAATCGAAGATGCAGGTTCCAATTGCGTCTGTATTCAGAGAAACGCCCGCGGTGAAGGCGTAGCCCGGATTCAGCCAGATCGTCGGGCTGGGTTGGCCGCGTCCGGTCACGGGCTTGGGGTCTCCAAGCACCACCAAACCCCTTTCTCGCATTGCCTCGATCAAGCGATAAACCGACTGCTGTGTCAGGTCCGAGCGTTCGGAGAGTTCGGCGCGTGATATCCCCTGCGTTTCTCTGATAACGCGCAACAGCGCCCGCTCGTTTGGCGACGCAACCTGATCTAGTGTCGGACTGCGAAAAAATCTCTCGGAGATACCGCGGGTGGGGTCATACAAATCAGCGCTCCTCGTTGCTGCCGTCAAAGCGGCATAATCAAAGCCAAACACTCCGTCAACAAATCGCGAGCGCCGCCAGGTCGGCGCCCGATGCCGATGGTAAGCTGTGCGATCCCGGACCTTGACCCGCAATTCTCGTTGGCAGCACTGAACCCGGCATGCCCTTCCAATGTTGACAGATTGCCTGCGGGCACTGAATTCCACAACGAAACGCACCAGTATAGATGATAGCGCCAGAAGAAGCTGCTGCCGCTCATGACCTGTCTGTCATGGAAGCGTGCCCCTTCTATTTTCAACCTGAAAATGGATTGAACCAGCGTCATCTGTAGCAGTCCACTAGCAAGAGAGCTCATGCCGTACCTCGGTGCCGGGGCTCATTGCAAAATCAGGCAGATGTTTTGAGGCAGATTTTGGTTCGGTGTTTAAGTCATTGTCACCGAAGAGAAAATCCGGCAAAAAGCAACGTTTCCTGCAAAAAAGATCAGCACATTTTTCCTCTTTGACACATTTTCGCCTTTTACTACACACATAGTGTAGAAATAAGCAATGGCCTTGGGGGCGATTGTGTTCATGAGCAACAGGAGGATGACATGCGCACCAAAACTGGCCGCGGCGCCAGCGGCGGTCCATCCAAGTGGCTCGAATACATCTTGGGTGGCGAAAGCCGAATTCCGGGACGGCCAACCCGACCGCTCCAGGTTCACAAATCAGTTTGTCAGCGAGGTTTCCGTTGAACCGTGGGGCAACTCTGCCGCCGCGGAAAAGTAGTCAGTGTGTCAGAGCCAGACGGCCCGGCAGTTGCATAGATAGACAATGCTGAACAGGAAAATGACATGGCACAAACCGGCTCCTTGATGTCGATCGAGCTTGATACGACGCTCCAACCGACACAGGATCAATTTGCTTACTGGCGTTCGGGTTTTGCGTATGTGTTGGGAATGACCGCCGAACGAGACGAGCCGTCTGAAGCTCCGTTCGATTTCAAGCTGAAACATTGCCGAACCCCCGCACTGACTTTGAACCGGTTTACATGCGCGTCACCTTGTTCGTTCGATTGGTCGAACAAAACCAGGGTGGCTGACGACCTTAACCTGATTGGTGTTCACTACCGAAGTGACGGGGACGATGTTGCTGGCGCCTATGAAGGCGACATTCAGCCGACAAAAGCTGGAGACATTCGATCCTTCGACTTTGAGCGCCCGTTCTGGTATTCGCACAGAGGCCTTTCCGCTTACTCGATGTACTTGAACCGGACACGTTTGACGAACGATGTGCCGGCGGGCATGTCGCTCCATGGGTTCGTGTTCAAGGAAAGCCCACTGACTTCAATCCTGAAAGATACAATTCAAACCGTATCGAGCGCGATGCAGCGGGCTGATGACGACGAAATCCTGGTGATGTTTGAAGCACTGTACCAACTGACGGTAGATGCAATCACCATTCAGAAAGTGAGAGATCTCAACAGCGATGCAATTCACGATCAATCTGTTGTGCAAGCTGTCAACCACTACATCGAACGGCACTACGGAGACCCCGATCTGTCGGTGGAAATGATCGGCAAGGCGGTCGGCGTATCACGTACGAAGCTGTATCGGATATTCCAAAATCTGGATTCACCGCAAAGTATCATTCGAGGTGTCCGTCTGAAGAAGGCGGCCAAGGCGCTGCGTGAAGGGCACGGACAAAACATCGACAGACTTGCCTATCAGGTCGGATTTTCACACCGCCAGACCTTCAGCAGAATGTTTCAACGGGAATATGGAATGACCCCCACCGAATACCGAAACGAAACATCCGACCTGAGGATTAATGCCGAGCTGAACGATCTTGAATTAGATGCGGTTTGGCAGAGCTTCAAGCAATCTGTCTCCCTCACGGGCAATTCTCTTCCAGTGTCCGAAAACTAGATGAAGCTGCTCAAGTTCGACACGGACACGTTGCCGGAAAAGGACCAGTTCGCGTATTGGAGTGAAGGGCTGCACTCGGCAACCGGTGTTACGACCCGCAGGGATGAACAGGCCAATACCCCTTTTCATCTAAAGGTTGTGCACGCAAAAAGCCGCTTCATCTCTTTGAACCGGTTTGAAATCGCGTCGCCCTGCACCCTTGCCAACCCGGGCACCAGCATTGCCAAGCATAGCAACAGTTACATCGGTATGCAGTTTCGACTGAGTGGCGATGACCTTGCAAGCACTTTCGGAAGGAATGACAATCCGACGAAAACAGGAGATTTGCGTCTATTTGATATGCAACAGCCTTGGGAATATCGGCTGAACGGATATTCGGTCTTCTCGGTGTATATCAACCGGACCGATCTGCTACGACGGATGCCTTCGGTCGAGCATCTGCACGGGGTGATCTTGCGCGACAATCCATTGGTAGATGTCCTGAAGCAGACTTTGATCTCGGTTGCAAAAATTCTGCAGGAAGCCGATACACATGAACTTGAGGCGGTGTCACACAGTTTGTTGCCGCTCGCGGCCGACACGATCAATCTTCAAAGCATCAAGGATTTTGAGAGCACCGAGGTCCGCAGCTCATCCGTGCTGCAAACAGTGATCAAGTATGTGGAAGCCAATTACGGCGATCATGGACTGTGCCCGGAGAAGATTGCCAAATCCGTTGGCATTTCGCGAACCAAACTTTATCGGATCTGCAGTCCTTTCGGGACACCAATGGATTTTGTGAGGGAAATCCGCCTCAGAAAGGCTGCCGGCAAACTGCGCCTCACCAACCAGCGCAACATCGAGGAAATTGCATATGCGACGGGGTTTTCCGGTCGGCAGGCGTTTCACAGGGCGTTCAAGGAGCAGTATGATATGGCGCCCTCTGATTATCGCATTCTGGCCCGCACAGAAGCAAACCCCGGCGCGACTTCATGTGGCAAATTCGCTTCGTTTTGGGAAAACTATCGCTCGATGGCGACGTCTTTCACGTAAGTGTCGAATGCAAATGATCGCGCTTTGTTGCTGCGAATTATTGTTTTTCTCCAAATTACTGAAAAGCCCGGTTCTGGCGGGAAATTTGCTGCTGCCTGGCAGTTCGCCGGAAGCTGGACGACCGAAGGGGACCGCCTTGCCCGCTATTCCTGCCGTGCGCCAAAAGAAGACACGATTGCCAAAAGAAGTGTTGAAGAGCCTGAGGTGATAAGTCGAATTGGAATCGCACAGGCCGGCAAAAGGCCGAATAGCTCTCCTAGAGCAGCAGAGACGATCTGAACGAGGTTCGCAGGCTGTTCCAGATTTCCCGATCGGGTACAGCGGTTTCTGCAATGCTCGCCGATTGAGCATGAGCTTCCTGCCTGTATTCCTTGGGAGACAGGCCAAACTCTTCCCGGAACAGCCGGGTAAGTGTCTGTCGACCGGAAATGCCGACCTCATGCGCTAGTCGGGACAGGTTTTCACCGGAACCGCGGCGCAATCTATCGGCAGCCTTTTTGAGGCGTATATTGCGGATAATGGTACGCGGCGTACCCATCGGTCTGCAAACCTGAAAGAGTTTGGTTCGCGAGATACCGACGCTCAACGCAATTTTTTCCGGTGTCAGGCGGGGATCCGCATAGTGTCGCTCAATGTGGTTCAGGACGAGTTGCCGAATGGATCTGGAAGATATCTCCTCGGTGTCAAGGTCCCCGATCTCCTGAAACCTGATCGCGTCCAATGCAAACCGGTTGAGGGCGGTCGAAATTGCCTCAAATTCTGAAACACTGGCTGTTTTGAGGGCGTCAAAGGCCGAGCACATCGTTGTTTTCAACACCTGGGACAAAAGACTGTCACGTAGAACAAGGCCGTGCGGAAATTCTCTGTAGTGTGTTTCGTTCACAACCCAATTGCGACTGAGAAGCATCGAATAGACGACGTATCCATCATGCGCGTACCAATAGGGATACTGCAGGTCGAATGTTCGAAGATCGCCGCTGCGGATCAGTTGAATTCCGGGACCATAATCACCGGCCAAATCGTCTCCTTGCGTTCGATAGCAGATCCCGACGACATCCATATCAGCCTGCGCTATCCCTTTTTCGGTTCGTTTCACGACACATGGCGACGAACACTGACGCCTGCTGATCGCGAGCTGGTTGGTTCGGTAATGTTGCAGTTTGCAGTTGAACGGGGCATCCGAAGGCCCATCGCGTTCTGTGGTCATTCCGGTTGCGGAAAACATGCCATCGCGCCAGAAGGCGAACTGGTCTTTGTCCGGCAACTGGGTCGTGTCGACGCTGATCGAACTCAAGATACTTCGACGGATCATCGCATCTGTCCTGGATGGATTTTCGACCTGCGGAAACCTTGGCGGTCCAGCAGCAAGTCACATCTTTCCATCAATCTTTTCAACGCTCTGAGGACACTTGAACAGGCCAATCTCAGGGAAAGGTACGGAGCGCGACGCATTCGGAACTGATGGTTTCTCGCACCTTATTCAGCGGATACGGCGAACGACCTAGGTTCAGCTCGGACTGAATCTCAAGCGTCGTTCTTTCATCGACGCCGAATTAGGAAAGAGTGTGCATATGCAGCGATCGAGCGGGGCTCAAAACCATTCGAATCCGATCAGATTCCCTTTTGAGCATATCGGTGCAGGCGGCGCCAAACATAGACTGCCCCTCAAGACGATGCTCCTGCTGACAGGTGCTTCGTTTGCATCTGCTATCGGATCAGATGCCGCCGCGGCGTGCACACCAATTGCGATTAACGCTCAACAAACAAGCATCCTGTGTACCGACAACGATAATGACGGGTTTGCAACCACCGGAGACGCGTTTGATCTTACGGTCGAATCCACCGCAACGGTCATTGACAACAATGTCAGCAATAGTGGTGTTATTCAGCTATGGGATCTGGACGCCGGCAATGATCCGCAGATCATCAACGACATCCTTGTGGACGGCACGATACGAGACGATGCGGCGCAGCTGGATTCCAACGAAGACCTAATCATTGACAACACTATACCCCCGGCTTCAGGGGTCTACGTTGAAGGCAATGTAGGCGGCAATATTTCGGTAGGTGAAGACGCCAGGATAATCGTTGCTGAACACGGTTTTGAGATTGATGGCGATACGGGCCTGGTTGGTAACTTCACCAACAATGGGTTGATCGTCACAGGCGAAAACGGAATTAGCGTGAATGCGATCGGCGGTCATTTCACTAACTCCGGCACGATCAACGGGGCAGGAAACGGTGTCGAAATCCTGGGCAGCGTAGCCGCAATCACCAACGAGCTGGGCGCCTCGATCACTGCAGGCTCCGACGGCATTCATGTGGGTGCGAGCGTTGGCGGGGATATAGAAAACCACGGTACAATTGCCGCTCAGGACCGGGGCATTTACATTGGTGACAGAGTGGCCGGAGCCCTGACAAACAGCGGCAGTGTCACCTCTTCGGGTGGCTCAGCCATTGATTTGGCGTCTGACGTCGGAACAGTTATCAACGAGGTCGATGGCGAAATCTCAGGCCGTAATAGTGGGCTTGTTGTCGGCGGTGATGTTGGCGGAAGTTTTTTGAACGACGGTCAGATAAGCAGCCTTGTTGGGCGCGCGGTCTCCATTGACGGCTCAGTGGCCGGAAACTTTACCAATAACGGCACCATTGCGTCCACCCTAGGAACCGGCGTTTTTGTTTCGGATGACATTCTCGGTGCATTTGACAACTCGGGTCACATAGGCGGCTTCGACAATGGGGTTGTTATCGACGGCTCGACGCAATCTTTCGTCAACGGCGTAAATGGCGACATCAGCAGCAACCTAAAAGCTATCAAGATTGGGACAGTGGTCGACGATTTTCACAATTATGGGGACATAGAGGGCCATCAGGGTAATGCCGTTGAAATTGATAACATCGGCAGCGACTTCCGGAACTCTGGTATCATCCACGGTCAGGGCTCCGCACTGATTGTCCAAAACGACATTGGCGGTGGTTTTCGCAACAACACCGACATGACCAGCGACCTCCAGACTGCCGTTGAAATCAGAGGAAACATCGGCGGGGGTTTCATCAATACCGGTGAAATTTCGTCCGGCCTCAACGGAACATCCGGTCGCTCCGGTGTAGTTGTCGATGGCAATATTGCCGGGATGACGATCAACACAGGATTGATTTCGGGTGACGCTGTTAGTGCTGATAGCGCGGGCGATGGTTTCGTCATATCCGGAAGATCCGACGCCTTCATGAACTCCAGCACTGGTGTCATCGAGGGCGGTTTGACCGGCCTCTCCATTGGTACAATTACCTCTGCTTCAGGCTTTCTCAACAACTTCGGTACGATCACCGGCGGATCCGGATCCGGGGTTGAGATTGCGGCCTTCAGCGGTGAGAGCATCTTTAACGGGCCTGACGCTGTGATCCGCGGCGGCGATTATGGTTTGGAACTTGGTGACATTGACACCCAAATTCAGGGGGACTTCAGCGGCCTGATTGAAAATCTGGGCACGATCGAAGCAACTAAGGGCAGCGGCGACGGTGTCAGCATTTACGGTTCCTGGACCGGCGATATTTACAACGATGGGGATGTTTCCGGCGGTAGCAACGGTGTGCAAGTGTTTGCCGAAATCAATGGAGACTTTGTCAACGACGAGAACGGAACCATCACAAGTGGTCAACAGCATGCCGTATCTATCAACGGCGGGGTCAATGGCGGCTTCATCAATGCAGGCATAATCCAGACAAACATCGACACAGCGACCACTGCTCGCAATGGTGTTAACACCGGCAATATCACAGGGATGTTCGTGAATACCGGCGATATCGTCGCATCGACCCATGGCGTCAATATATTCGGGACCGTTGAAAGTGGTTTCATCAATACCGGAACCATTACCGGAAACGCGCACGGCCTGGACGCGGACAACGGCTATGGTCTCAACATCGAAAACGAGAGCGGAGACGTTTTCCTTGCCGAAAACAGCGGTACGATCCAGGGCGCGCAAGGTATTGTGACCTTTGACGGCGATGACACGATCCGCAATCTGCAAGGTGGAATGATCACCGGAACCGCCGGGACAGCAATCGCTCTTGGCAATGGGGCCAACATTGTCGAAAACGACGCTGGTGCGATAGTCAAGGGGGCTATCCTGACAGGCAGCTCAGCGGACCGCCTCGCAAACGCCGGCACAATTATCGGCAACATCGATCTCGGGCAGGGTACGAATGAACTTACCAACAGCGATGGCGGCACCATCGAAGGCGACATCTTTGGCGGCATAAACGAGGACCAGTTCGTCAATGCCGGTGAGTTCAGCGGCAACATCAACTTCGGCGATGGCGTGGGTCACATCCTTAACACCGAAACAGGAACCATCAATGCAGGATCAACTATCCATGTTGGCGAGGACGTTTTCACCGATGACCCACCGAGCGTTCAATTCAGCGGATTTCAAAACAACGGAATTCTGTCACCTGGCGGCGCGGGAAATATCCAGACAACAACGACGACCGGGCATTTCTTCCAGTCAGAAACCGGGGTGCTTTCTATCGATGTCGACCAGGTGGCCGCAACCGCGGATCAGATCATCGTAACCGGTACGGCCGAATTGGCGGGTGCGGTCGATCTGACTGTTCAAAATGCTGAAGCGGGCCAGCAGGAGTACATCATCGTGACTGCTGCGGGTGGCCTGACGGATAACGGATTGGGGCTATTGGCTCTGACCCTCAATCCTGCTGTGAGGGCGCAGCTGCAAGCCGCAGGCGGTACGGATCTTGTGCTGAAATATGAAGTCGATTTTGCAGGCGTCGATTTCAGCTCCATAGGCGGCCTGAACGACAACCAGCAAAACACGTATGACAATATCAGCGACGCATTTGTTTTGGCCGGAACCGCAAATGACGTGCACAACGGTCTGCTGTCGCTGGACAATGTCGCTCAATATCAGATCGCACTGGATCAGCTTGGTCCTGAGATCTACGGCACTGTGGAAACAGGTGCGCTGTTCTCCTCGCGGGAGTTTGCTGCCAGCCTGCTGAGCTGCAAACAGGCGGAGGGCACTTATGCCGCGATCGCCGAGGGTCAGTGCATGTGGGCACGGCCGCAATTCCGTCATGTGGACCGGGAAACGACTGCGGAGACCGTCGGCTTTCAGGAAAATGTCGGCAGCCTGGCCGGCGGTGTCCAGTTTGCCGTTGCCCCCAACTGGTTTGTCGGCGGCGGCTTCGGTTACGAGATCGGTGACCTCAACGCCTCCAACGGTGCGCGCAGCGACTTCACCCGCTATCAGGGTGGCGTCTCGGTCAAGTATGTCGAAGGACCGCTTTTGCTCGCCGCCAGCGTCAGCGGCGGCCTTAGTGACGACGATGTTACCCGCGAGATCGCCTTTGGCAATTTCTCGGGAACGGCGACTTCGGATCCGGACACGACGTTTGTCACCGGCCAATTGCGGGCGGCATATCTGAAGGAGTTCGACAGCTTCTATGTCAAGCCGGTTCTGGATCTCAGCTGGACATCTCTGGACCGGGAGGGAGTGACGGAGAACGGGGCAGGGGCCGCCAATCTGAATGTGGCGGGTGCCACCAGCTCCTATGCCGCAATCTCGCCGTCGGTCGAGCTCGGCAAGGACTTTGCGCTTGCCGAAGGGCGGTCGCTGCGGGCCTTCGCCAGGGTCGGCGGGACCTACTTCACCGATGACGCGCACACCATCACGGCGGACTTCGTCGACGCACCGGCGGGCACCGGCAGCTTCACCAACACGACCGAACTGGATCAGCTGTTTGGCGATGTCGAGGTGGGGGCCACGTTGTTCGGCTCGGACCGGTTCAATCTGTCCGCCAGCTATCAGGGTCGCTTTTCCGCCAACACCGCCATCAACGGTGCGAACCTCAAGATGGAATTCAGGTTTTGAGTACTTCAGTCAACGGAGGCAGTGCCCACACAAAGTGTCAAAATCGCCCATTCAGACTGCCTCACCAGAGTTAAAGCAGCCAAGGCAGACCCCGCAGTCTGCATTTGGGTCGGCTCCCTCGGAGCCGACTGGAGGGCGCTCAAGCCCCGAGCGCCCTCCCATCTCAACATTGAACTGTTGATGGAGGAGGATCTGTTTCCACTCCAAAAATGTACGCTGCAGTACATATTCGGCACTGAGTGTTGCCGTGCCTGTATTCGGTCAAAAGGCGGTTCCCCCTAGACTCTGCACATATTCGACACCCCCGAGAACCGTCCTGGCCCTCGGGCATCATTATGAAAGTGTGCACATGCTTCATAACAGCGATCGGCAGCACGCCGACGAGCAAGAAACAGCAATCGAAGGCAGCGTCTCCACCGAAACGCAAAACGAGGCCGTGGAAGACAAGCGTCAGCCAGGCGACCAGGATAATGGAGCTGAACGCAAGGGTGCTGATGCCGCCCGGCCTGCCGAGACAATCAGTTATTCCGCCTCTCCCGGGCTGGCGGCCCGGCTCGACAAGCTGAAGATTTCGTTTGGTTTCACCTCCTACCAGTCCAACCTGCTCTATCTGGTCGGCCGCAATGGCCAGGGCGGGATCAACATTCACCAGTCGGTGATGGCCAAGCCGATGGGCATCTGTCCGGACCGGCAGGGCGGGCTTGTTCTCACCGGTGGCTATCAGGTTCTCCGGTTCCAGAACGTACTGGAGCCCGATCAACGGGCCAACAACCTGTTCGACGCCTGCTACGTGCCACGCACGATCCATGTGACGGGCCGGCTCGACGCCCATGACGTTGGGGTGGACGATCAGGGGCGCGTGATTTTCGTCAACACCCGTTACAACTGCCTGGCGACCACGTCGGACCGGCACAGTTTCGAGCCCCTGTGGCGGCCGCCATTTGTGTCCGCGCTCATCGATGAGGACCGGTGCCATCTGAACGGCCTTGCGATGGAGGACGGCAAACCCCGCTATGTCACGGCGGTTTCCGCATCGGACACGATCGACGGCTGGCGCGATCGCCGGGCCGACGGCGGCATCGTCATGGATGTGCAGAGCGGCGAGATCATCTGCCGTGGCCTGTCGATGCCGCACTCGCCGCGTGTCCATGCCGGTGAGCTTTGGGTGCTGAACTCGGGCACGGGCGAGCTTGGAGTGATCCGGTGTGAAGGAAGCGGTGAGGGGACGTTTGAACCCCGGGTGTTCTGCCCTGGTTTCCTGCGGGGGCTGGCCTTCCAGGGGAACTTCGCCTTCGTCGGATTGTCCAAGCCCCGCTACAAGCGCTTTGAAGGGCTGGCTTTGGATCAGAGGCTGAAAGAGGCGGATTCGGAGCCCTGGTGCGGCATCCAGATCATCGACCTGTCAAGCGGCGCCTGTGTGGACTGGCTGCGGATCGACGGCAATCTGGCCGAGCTTTACGACCTTGAAGTGCTGCCCGGCGTCGAAGCTCCCATGGCTGTCTCACCCGGCTCGCACGAGGCCGCCTCAACCATCACAATTGCCCGATAAGATCAAGCTCTCAACCGGAACCGCAACAGGTCAGAGCATTGAAGTCCGATTCCTTGAAAAAGGCGGGTGTTGAACGGAGCTGCCGGCCCCCGGCGGATCGCCGGCGCGGGCGGACACAAACCGGCGATCCAACAAAAGGTAGGCTGCCTGCGGTGATAGCGCTCAGCCTGCCATTTCGATCCAATCGACACGTGAGTTCTGGAGAATTTCACATGATAAATAGAATGACGGCGAACCTGGTCAGGCGCTGGCTGTACAAGTGCCGGTCGTTGATGGTTGCCTTGGCGCTGAGCACCGCTGCAGGGGCCGCGGGCGCTCAGGGAACGGATGTTCAATCGGAGGGGACGGGTGCATCGAGC
The DNA here is from genome assembly GCF_040329475.1 of Roseibium sp. SCP14. Lineage (NCBI taxonomy): Bacteria > Pseudomonadati > Pseudomonadota > Alphaproteobacteria > Hyphomicrobiales > Stappiaceae > Roseibium > Roseibium sp. SCP14. The sequence goes on along the minus strand of NZ_JBDZYH010000016.1, from coordinate 35,031 downwards.
TGGTCGGTTGCATGCGAAGCGACCGCGCGTGCTGCTGCACCGAACTGCCGTATGATACAACGGGCCGTTGTCAGGGAAACCGGACGCTTGCTGATGCAAATCACAATTCGGGTTCCCGCAGGTACCCGAAAGCCGGTGTTTTTGGTCCACACGCCGCTGGGTCCCTTTCTTCCCGCCGGTATCGCTGTAGACATTGATGGGACTGCGCAGCCGGACATGAACTATCAGACCTGTGACGCCGAGGGTTGTCTTGCCGCAGCGCCGCTGCCGGAACCTATGCTGCAATCTCTGATTTCTGGTCAGAAACTCAACATCACCATGCAGTCACTCAACAAGAAACCGATAACTGTCCGAATGTCCCTGATCGGCTTTACAGCGGCTTACGAAAAGATCCGGTAGTCGTCGAATTGCCCCGTTTTGTCTGTTGGCACGAATTTCCTGAATTGTGAGCAGATGCATTGTCCGGACGTGAAAAATGCACGCTGTAGTTCACAATCGGTGCTGAGTGCTTCCGCGCCGGCATTTTGCGAGAGGGCGGCTCGTCTTAGACTTTACACATAGTCAACACCCTCCGAAGACCGGCGTGCGCGCCGGATTTCAATCGCGAAAGTGTGTACATGCGTCATGAAAACGATCATCGGCTTGCCGATGACCTGGAAATCGTTGGCGATAGCAACGACTGCCTGGAAATTGCCAATCTTATTCGGAAATCGGGCCCGGTTGATGTTTCTGGCTAGCCTGGTGCCTGCAATTGCCGTCAGCCTTCCTCTTGCAGCAGGCGTCTGGATTGCCGGTTACGCACTGGTCCACGCGCTGATGGTCTACTCCTTGGCCGGGAGCTTTCTGTTCACGGCATTTTCTTTGGTGCATGCGGGGCTGGGTGTGCACCAGTCCGGACAATTCCGGAATCGAACCCGGAATGGTGTGCCCGCCGATGGCGCTGTTTGCACCGATAGCGTTCAGTGCTTCTGTCAGGCCGGTGCCCCATCAAGATCAAAGCCTTGAGTTGAAATTCAAAACCGAGCCCAGATTTCGGAGTGAATGTCATGTTGTGTGGGCATTGCGGCAGCAAGACAATTGACGGTGCAAATGTTTGCCCGAATTGCGGTGCGTATTCCCGCAAGGGAACGACCAGGGTCTTCAGTAGCGTGGTCATATTTGTCGTTGGAATTGCGATTGCTTTTTGGGTGGGGCAGAGAGTTCCTTGGCTGAGTTTGCCGCTTATTTTCGCCTCTTATGCGCTGATCTATTTCAACATTCGTGCCGGATTGAAACGGTCCTGGCACCGGCGAAACCCGGAACACCCGCTTTAGCCCTATCTCCATCAGCCAAAGCAGACTTCGCCACAGTCTGTGTTGGGTCGACTCAATCAAGGGAGTCGACGGGAGGGCGTCACTCCCACACGACGTCCTCCCACCTCAATTCTGGGTTGCCTGCGATTAATAACGTCCTGACGTGCAAAAATGTACGCTGTAATTCGAATTGGGAACAGAGCGTTGCCGCTCCGATATTCGATGGCAAGGCGGTTCAACTTAGACTTGGCACTTATTCGACATACCGAAATTCCGTGAATCTACCGGGTTTCAATTCGAAAGTGTGTGCATGAGTCATCCAGTTCAGCGGCTATGTGCAGATGAAAGCTCCGGTTCCGGAATCGCTCAATCTGCAAAGGTTTTCAGCTGCCCGGCGTCTCCCGGTTCGAGAGCCCGGTTCGGCAATCCGGCCGCGCTTTTCGACTCTGAAGCGCTGTCCGGCCTTGCGGACCTCTCAGTTGTCTTACGCATCTCCCATGAGACTGCCACCATCGCTCAGATAAGCTCGAATGGTTCGGCTCTCACACCCCGCGCAGTCACCGCTTGTTTGCCCTGGCCTGAATGGATTGGGGGCATCGGCAAGTTTCTTTGGCAGATCAGAAATTCCCAGACTTGGAACATTCAATGCTTCACGTGAGCCCGAAGAAAATCGCCACAGGCAACAACTTGTTGCATTCCCGGCGTTTCAAACTGCTAACAATGCACTCCACTGTGATTGCCGCCGTGTTCAGCGGTGGTTACGCCCGGCCCAGCTATGCGGGAAGCTGCGTGAGAACGAGCCCGGGAACGTATCTCTGCTCGGGTGCGGCCGATCCCGCAACGGACCTGGGACAATCCGGCTACTCGCATACCGGCAATCTTACAGTGACCACTTCTGCAGGATTCGGATTGGATGCGGCAGCAGATACCAATCGTGACGCCTTCTATCTGCGTGCGTATTCCGGGGCGCAGGATCTGATTTTCACCGACAATTACCAGTCCGAGATCACTGGCGCTCAAAAAGGCATCTATGCGTTCAACGAAGGAACGGGCAAGGTCGACATTACCCTCACGGGCGATGTGACCGGGTTGGGTGGCGACGGGATTTATCTGGAAACCGGGTCTGAAACGACAAGCGTAAATATCTCTGTTGCGAATGTGGAGGGTGACAATAACGGTCTGGATATCGAGCATTTCGGAACGGAGGGGTTGCAGATTACCTCCTCCGGTCTGGTGCAGGGCAACGCCAACGGGATCGAGGCCGATATCAACAACTCCGCTTCGACAGGCGATTTGACGATTGAGGTCACGAATGTGAAGGGCTCGGGGTTCGGCATAATTGCCCGGAACGATGGAACAGCGGATTTGAGAATATCCGCGGGCCATGTCGAAGCGAACGTTCAGGGCATCGTTGCCGTGAACGATGGCACGGACCTTTTGATTGACGCGCACACGGTTCAAGCGCGGAACGGCAACGCAATCCGGGCGGTGAACGAAGGCTCGGGTGCGCTGTCGATTACATCTTCCGGCACGATCACCAGTGCAAATAGCACAGCGATCAATGCCACCAATTTTGGTGCCGACCTGAGCATCGAAGTTGCTGACGTGTCCGGCGGAAATTCGGGCGTACAAGCCACAAATTATAACTCCGGCGCGCTATCGATTATATCGACTGGCGATGTCTCCGGTACTGATGTCTACGGGATTTATGCGCGCACCTTCGGCACGGACCTGACGATCTCGGCAGCAAACGTTAGTGGCTATCGTGGTGGGATTATTGGACGGAATCTCGGCAATGGCGCAATGTTGATCACCTCTACAGGCGACGTCACGACCGCCAAATACAACGGGATTTTCGCGTACAACTCCGGAACGGATTTGACGATCTCCGCGGCGACAGTCAGTGGAGGTGAACGCGGTATCTTTGCGCATAACACCGGCAGCGGCAAAGTTTCCATTACGGCGACCGGCAAAGTTTCGAGCACAACAGACGACGGCATTGATGCCTACAACTCTTCTGCCGGAACCGACCTGAGCATCGAAGTCGTTGATGTGTCTGGCGGGAATTCAGGAGTGCAGGCCACAAATAATGGCTCGGGTGTGTTGTCGATAACGTCTACAGGTCACGTCTCTGGCGCAAATGGCAAAGGAATCAATGCCGCCAATTATGGAACGGACCTGACCATCAATACCGGGTCGGTATTCGGAGAGAACGGCGGCATCGACGCGCAGAACCACGGCAGTGGCGATCTGACAATAACAAGCACGGGACCGGTCGAAGTCGGGTTCATCGGAAGCGGTATCCGCGCCCGGAACTACGGAGCAAATCTGGTCATAGATGCGCAAGGCGGGGCAACCGGAGGTATCGGTTCCGGCATCGATGCGATCAATTATGGGTCCGGGGGATTGGAGATCACCGCTGGTGGTACCTCCATTGCCTCCTTTGCGGGTATTTCAGCGGAAAATAGTGCCAGCGGAACCAATCTGATAATCGATGCCGACGAGGCCATAGGCGGATTTTATGCCATCAGAGCCACGAATAACGGCACAGGCGAACTCCGCATCACGGTGAATGAGGCCTCGAACAACAGCCCTGATAACGGGGCGGGTATCAATGCGATCAACAGCGCAAACGGTACCGGCCTTACGATTGAAGCCGGCACCGTGATTGCAAATTTTGACGGCATTTACGCTTCGAACAACGGTTCTGGAGCGCTGTCGATCAGCTCTGACAACCTTGTCTCGGGTGGAGTTGATCAGGAGGGTATCCACGCTCGCAACAGCAGCAACGGCACGGATCTCCTTGTGACCGCCCATGATGTTGTTGGTGGGGTCGCGGCCATTGATGCTCGAAACGACGGCAGCGGCAAACTGTCCATCACGACAACCGGCCATGTCAGTGCAGGTGGATACAATGCCGCCATTGTCGCGGAAAGCGGTGCGGCCTCGACAGGCGATATCCGGATCAGTACGGCCAGCGTTTCCGGTTTTGATGGCGGCATTGAGGTGCGCAACAACGGCACGGGCGATGTTTATGTCGAGACCAGTGGTTATATCTACAGCGAAAACGAGGGCGACGGCATATCCGTTGTGAACGCAGCCACGGACGGAAATGTGTCGGTCACGGCGCGTGACGATGTCTATGGCGGGTATGGCGGCATTCGGGTCGACAATGACGCCGCGGGCAGCGTGTCGATCATCGCCACCAATGTCAGGGCAGGCGATTACGGGATTCTTGTCGACAATGCCAACAGCGCCGGCGGCGACATTACGATCGATGTCAGCGGTACCGTCAACAGTGGCCAGGAGGGCATTTATGTCCTGCAGGGCGGCGCCGGTCGGGTAAACATTACCGTCGATAGCGTGACCAGCGAGAATTCCGACGGGATTTATGTCGAAAACAGTGGCGGAGACCTGAGCATTACCGCCACTGGCGCGGTGACAGGAAATGGAAGTTCCTCACAAGGGATCGCTGCCATAAACACCGGCAGTGGAAACCTGACGACCCAGGCGGTTGAAGTGGCTGGAACTAATAGCGGCATTGATGCCCAGCAACTCGGTTCCGGGGGGCTGGAAATCAATGCTTATGAGTCTGTAATCGGTCACGCTTTTGCAGGTATCAACGCATATAGCGGCTCCACCGCAATTGGTGATCAGGTCATCGAAGCCGCAGATGTTTCCGGTGGGATTGTGGGTATCTACGCCCAGAATGAGGGTGCCGGCAGTCAGAGTATCACCGTAAGTGGAAACGTGGCCGGAACTTTTAACGGCATCAATGCGATCAACTCCGGCACCGATTTGACTGTTGTCACGACCGGAACTGTGACAGGTGATGCGAGCGAGGCCATTGATGCGCGGAACTATGGTTCGGGTTCGTTGTATGTCAGCGTCAGAGGAACCGTAGAAAGCAATTCAGCGCCGGCCATTGTTGCCTTGAACGGTGAGACTGCCGGAGATACGAACATCCTGGTCGCAGCGACCGTAACGGGCGAGACCGGTCTTGCTGTCGAGCATGATGGCAGCGGTCCCCTTGCAATCAATATTTCTGGCGACGTGACCGGCAATTTGAGCGGCCCGCGAGCGGGCAATGGAAATGGCGCCGGTTTGGTGCTTATTCGCGTCGCTGACGGAGCCACCACTGGAACCATTGCAAACAGCGGTTCAATTACGTCTCTGCACGAGGAAGCTGTGTATTTCGAGGGCCGTGACCTCTTCAACGGCGATTTCGACACAACCTTCACCAATACCGGTACGATCACGGGCGGCAATGGCATTGCCATCAATGCCGAAGCCACCACGGGCGATGCTATTTTCAACCAGGCGGGCGGGTTGATCACAGGCGATATCCTGCTGGGCAGTGGAAACGACACGCTGAATATCACCGGGGGGGCTGTTGAGGGAGACGTCATTGCCACAGCCGGTGCAAATACGCTGACCAATGCGGGTGTTCTGACGGGCAGAGTCGACTTGGGCGAAGGCGCCAATGTCTTCCGCAATCTCGCAGGCGGCTATTTTGCTGCCGGGGCGACTGTCAATATCGGGTCGGGCAACACATTCTCCAACGCTGCCACTTTCTCACCCGGTGGCTCCGATAGCATTCTGACGACCGCTGTCACCGGCAATCTGGTGCAGACTGCGACTGGCGTGTTTGCGGTTGATGTCGATCTGGTGACCGGGATGTCCGATCTTGTGAACATCTCAGGCACTGCGGACATGGCCGGCTCCGTGGATGTGGGGCTGCAGAACATAACGGTCGAAGACCTGTCAGCCGGAGCGCAGGAGTTTACGCTTGTTTCTGCCGCGGGCGGTCTGACAGATTCAGGTCTCGCACTTCTGCAGGGGCAAAGCCCGGCACTGCAGGCCGAGTTGCTTTATCCCAACGCCACGGATCTGGAGCTGGGCCTTGAGGCGAACTTCACTGACATTGCCGGCCTGAACGCCAACCAGAGCCGGACAAGCGCTAATCTCAACAATGCCTTCGTGCTTGGCGGCGGCGGCCTCGACCCGGTGCTCAACGGGTTGCTGGCGACGACCGGTCTGGACGGTTACAAAAACGCGCTTGATCAGCTGGGGCCGGAGATCTACGGCGCCGTGGAAACCGGTGTGCTGGTCGCGTCCCGGGACTTTGCCGCCAACCTTTTGAGTTGCAAACAGGCCAAGGGCCAGTTCGCCGCGATCGCCGAGGGGCAGTGCATGTGGCTGCGGCCGTATTTCCGCCACCTGAACCGGAATACGACCGCGGAGACTGTCGGCTTCCGGGAATATGTCGGCGGCCTGGCCGGCGGTGTCCAGTTCACAGTCGCGCCCAACTGGTTTGTCGGCGGCGGCTTCGGCTACGAGGCAGGCAACATCAACGCTTCCAATGGCGCGAGCAGCGATTTCGGCCGCTATCAGGGCGGCGTCTCGGTCAAATATGTCGAAGGGCCGCTGTTGCTGGCCGCCAGCCTCGGTGGCGGCATCAGCAATGACGACATCACCCGCGAGATCGCCTTTGGCACCTTTTCCGGAACGGCGACCTCGAACCCGGACACCTGGTTCGTCACAGGTCAGCTGCGGGCGGCATATCTGAAGGAGTTCGACAGCTTCTACGCCAAGCCGGCACTGGACCTGACCTGGACCGGTCTGGACCGGGAGGGGGTGACGGAAAGCGGGGCAGGGGCCGCCAATCTGAATGTGGCGGGCGCCACCAGCTCCTACGGCGCGGTCTCGCCGTCGGTCGAGATCGGCAAGGACTTTGCCATGTCGGAGGGACGGTTGCTGCGCGCCTTCGCCCGGGTCGGTGCAACCTATTTCACCGATGACGCGCACACCATCACGGCGGACTTCGTCAACGCACCGGCGGGCACCGGCAGCTTCACCAACACGACGGATCTGGACCAGCTGTTCGGCGATGTCGAACTGGGCGCGACGCTGTTCGGCACGGACCGGTTCAACCTGTCCGCCAGCTATCAGGGCCGATTTTCCGCCAACACCGCCATCAACGGCGGAAACCTCAGGATGCAACTCAAGTTCTGAGGAGGTGAAATGGATTTTTGGAACCGGAGCGTTCAAACCAATGCCGGATCTTTTCCATCCGCTCGTACCTGTCGAAGTGCGACCGCAAGATCTGCGCCGGTTCAGCGCTCCGGGCTCTCTCCCGGCTTTCAGGTTTGCACACGCCTGCGCCGGGGGAGAGCACAATGATGAGCACAAGCGGCAATCTTCCACGAGAATGGTCGTCAAACCGACACTGACCGGTGTCAGCCTTGCTATTCATGTAGCTGACCGGATCCACACCTGATCTGCTTTGGGTGAACTTCTGCGGGAACAGGTGGGCCTGTAGCTTATGGGATCATTCCTGTCGGCGATGATCAATCGATGCCGAGGGCAAGCGCAGTACGGCCACTGCGCCAACCCGAGCGCTGTCTTACAGCCAGTTAATCAGGCAGGCCCGCCTCGCGCAAATCACCAGTAAACCTGTCCAGGTCTTTCTCCTGCAGGTATTCGAACGACAGTCTGACCTTTGACAGTGTGATGTCAGGGCGAATTTTATACCCTTGCATGACCGTGCGCCTGGCCTCTTCAAGACGTTGTTGCCGTACCAGGATGACCGCCAGGACATAGTGAGCAAACGGGCCGACCGATTTTCCTTCCAGCGCGGTTCTCGCACAGGCCTCGGCCTGATCCATTCTTTCCAGGAAATAGAGACAGAAGGCCTTGGTCAACATCTTGACCTTGAAATATGGTCCGGCCTGGCCAAACCGCGTTGCTGTCTCAAATTGCGGAAGCGCCAAGTCCGGTTGTCCGTTTGCAAGTCGTGAAAAACCAAGGACCAGGTGGGCGTTTGCAGCGCTCGGGTTCAGACTGACGGCAAGTTCCGCTTCGGCAATCGATGTATCGTGTTTGTTCAACAGGGAATAAACACGGGCGAGACTGGCGTGCGCGAAGCTGCTTTGCTCATCGAGAGCGACCGCACGTTCCGCGTGATAAAGCGCGCGTTCCTTTGCGGCTTCCCTGTCATCGACCTGGATGAAGAAAAGTTTCCGCAATTCGACATTCGCCATCGTCGCATGTGCAAGCGAATAATCCGGTGTCAGTTCAATGGTCTTGGACAGAATGTCCCTTGCCTTTTGGGTGTCTTCATCGGTGAACTTGAACAGATGCCACAGGGCCTTTTGAACCCTGTCCCACACATTGATCTCACCACGCTTTAGGTGGGCCTGCTCCCGAAGATCGAACCTCAACTCCCAGTCTATGTGTCCAACGACAGCCGAGGCGATTTCCTCCTGCAACGAAAAGACATCTTCTTTTTTCCTGTCCAGGCGATCGGCCCACAGATCATGCCCGCTTGATGTGTCGACCAGATGGGCCGTAATTCGGACGCGCTGGTCATCATAGCGCACGCTCCCCTCCACGAGATAATGAGCTCCGAGGCGTTGAGCGATTTCCTCACCGGTCAGGGACGCGTCCTTAAGAAGTTTTGTCGAAGTTGGTGAAACCACCGCCAGCCAGTCCACCTTGGCCAGCTCGGTAACCAGCTCATGATTGATGCCTGCCAGGAAATTGTCGTCGTCGCTCTGACCGCTGAGACATTCGAAGGGCAATACTGCGATCACCGGTTTTTGTGGCGTGGGAAGCTGAGTGACCATGCGGTCGTGCAGACGATCCTTTTCCGCCGGAGGCTCCGTCAGCGGCGGGGTGGCCTTGGTTTCATCACGCGATCCGGTTGTGAGTTCCGGAGTTCCAGAGAAGCGAAACAGTGGCCCATGCCGTGGCCAATCGACATTGTTGAGCGTCATGTAATCTTTGAGATTGTGGGCGGCATAAATAAAGGCATGCCTTCGCGCGCTGTCGCTGATCCGCTTGTTTGCGAAGTTGAGGCCGACGGCAACGCGCGCCAGCAAATACTGGCTTTCCATGAAACTGAGCCGGTGAATTTCGCGCCTTTCAACCCAGCTCATCGCCTCACGCCGCAGCGTTCTGACAAACTCCATGATACCGAAGTCATCCTGCCAAAGCCCCGGTGTGTGATGCTTGGGGTTGAAGAGACTGAGATCGTCGAGGATAGCGTCCCACTGGGCCGGAACGCAGTTTTCCCGCCGCGCCAACAGGTAAGCCAACTCAAAATATGCGTGATCGTAAAACAAAAATTGCTTGTCCCGGTACATCGCCAGGTCGATCAGAAAGTAATCGGGGTCACCACTTCGATGAGATCGTACGAGAACGTTGTATCCGTGAAGATCTCCGTGCACCCGCCCTTCAGCGGCGCGGATGTTCAACCGCTCCGGCAAGCTCTTGTCGCGAGCGAAGGCCAGGGGATTGGGATACCAGTGTCCTTCAAATGAAAAACAACGCTCTTGCGGGTCGTGACCGCACGTTTCCGAGAGGAATTGGTCCAGCCGCCCGATCTTCGGGTCGAGGCGGTAACCGAGCCATCCGGAAAGCACTTCATGAGGCGCATGCATTCCCGGTGCCATCTGGTAGTCCGTGTTCCAGTCGTCGAACAGGCTTCGCGAAAGGCGTTGAAGAACATTCAGGGCCAATTTGAAGCCGCAGTCGTTCCAGGGAACAGAGTATTGCAAGCCATGGGCAACGACTGTTGAAAGGATGGCGACTTTGCCGTCGTGTTGCAGTGAATGGACAATACGTGCCAGATGCTTGGACCCAAAATCCTGGACCGCTTCGAAAGCTTCGTGATGTCTCTCGATTTCGGTCTTTTCTTGCCAATTTGGATCCGGAAGGGAATCCAGCTTCAAAATGGCCTGGCCGCTAAACGTGTCACATGTAATGTCGATAATGTATACAAGGGCGCCTGATTTGCCCGCGCTCAGCTGTTGGTGAATGTAAATTTCACCCGAGACTTTCCACTGTTCAGTTATGAGTGGCAGAAGCTCAGCATATGCTTCTGGCCAAGAGAAGTCATTCAAGGCGGACATTATCATTTCTCTTCAAGAATGCCGTCTAGATCGGGATCGAATGTTTCGGCAACCCATTGCCCGCAATGATACACTAACTTGCGATTGAACCAAGTCGAACCGGTGCCGAAAACACGTTTGATTTGTCCTGCAATGACAATCCGCGCCATCCGTTCAACGCATTCCAATAAATGGAGTTTTGCGCGCTGCAGAAAGGACGGCTTGGGAAAAATTGCGACGCGCAACCGGCGACATGGTGAACGTTTTCCGTCGCACTTCACATCAAACTTAGCCGGCTAGTCTTGTTCGTTGGAGCTGGCCCGAATTGAGCGTGAACACTCGTGTGGCTGGAGCTTTCCCGGTTTCGGATGCGGGGTTCAAGCGCCCCATCGGCCTTGGACCTGTCGTGCCGCAGAATGGCTCGGTATTGGGCTTGAGAGAAACCGTGTCTTCCCTCACTGCCTTCATGTTTTCGAGGTGACGAACGGATCACTCTTTCCGGATCGAATAGTTAAAAATCATGGTTAACAGGAAATTAACCATAATTACGGATGCTTGGTCAGAATTGTGGCGTGTTGAAAAAATAACCGCATGCGCCGGAGGCTTAAGTGTTTCAGAAAACTCATTCTTCTGGAAGGTATTCCAGCAGCCGGGCAGGGGTGCGCGCTCTCAGTATTACTTTGCTGCTTGCTGGATTTACAGGCTCAGGTCTTGCCCAGGTTGTTGAAGAGAACCCCGCGCCACTGATCTTCGGAGAGCAGCGATCGGGGCTTGGACCTTCCGCGGTGAGCGTTGAAGGTGACAGCACGCCGATCGGTGTCGACCTCAAGCGGCTCGTAATCCTGAACGAACTCGACAGATCGGCTCCTGACCCGGCATGGGACCGTTCGGGTGTCGATTTGAGTGACGGCGGTAAAACACTGCAGAACGCAGCGTTTCAAAAGCGGCTGGAAGGTTATGTTGGCAAACCCTTGTCGCAAAAGCTGCTGAACGAAATTCGGGCGGAAATCATCAGGCGTTACCGCGCGGCTGACAAGCCCTTCGTCTCGGTCGTCGCTCCTCCCCAGGAAGTGACCGGGGGCACGCTGACTCTGCAGGTCATCGAGTTCAAGGCGGGGGAAGTGACCGCTGAAGGCAATGTATGGACGCCGAGCGGCTACATCCTGGATCACGTGCGTCAGCAGCCAGGCGAGGAAATAGACGCATCCAATCTGGTGCAGGATCTCAACTGGCTGAACCTGAACCCTTATCGGAGCCTGGGGGCGGTGTTCGAACCCGGGACCGTACCCGGTGCGACCGACATTGTTCTTCGCTCGAACGAGCGCCGTCCGTGGACGGTCTATGCGGGCTATGCCAACTCCGGAACAGCCGCATCCGGACGTGACCGCGTGTTTGCGGGCGGGAACGTTGCCAATCTGCCCTTTCTCGATCATCAGCTTTCCTATCTGAGCACGCTCAATCCCGAGAGCCTTGGCTATGGCGACGTTGTCAACGTAACTCATGCCCCGGGCTATGCCTCTCATGCCCTTTCCTACTTTGCTCCAATTGACATTGCCGGTCAGGTTCGAACCAAGCTGCAGTTGACGGCCGGTTATGTTGAAAGCGGCTCGGTGCTCAACCCGTTTTTTGACGAGTTCAGCCAAAGCTGGGCCATCACGTCCGAGCTGGCCTTCCCACTTGATTTGCCCGGCACCCGCCAATTCGATGTTTTTGCAGGTTTTGACGTCAAGCGTCAGTTCTCCGACATAGAATTTGCGGACACGGTGGTGTCAAAGTCGAATGACGATGTCGGCCAGTTCCGCGTTGGCGCGCGCGGACGGTACGGATTCAATTACGGTTCCCTGGATACAGACGGGGTGGTCGAGGCATATGCTGCTTTGAGCCCGGGCGGGATTCTCGCCAACAGCACCAGCTACACCTATTTTTACGGCTCGGTCGAACAGATCACGCGGTTGAACCAGGGTTTCGGGCTCTCGTTTGCCCTTGCCGGTCAGGCAACGGCCGATACACTTCCAGATCTCGAAAAGATTGCCATCGGCGGATCGGCAACCGTGCGCGGCTACACCACAAACGAGATCTCGGGCAACAGCGGTGTCTACGGCAGCCTGGAGTTGCGGTCCCCGATATTCGGTCACGATTTCGGCTCTGGGCTGACGTTGGGAGCGGAAGCCTATGCGTTTTTTGATGCCGGCTATGTCTGGGATGACACGTCCGACGATCGCGGTATTCAAAGTGTCGGCGCGGGTGTGGAACTGGCTGTCAGCGAATATTTGACCGCGACCATTGAAGCAGGGCATGCATTGAGCGGCGCCCCTGATACCCAACAGGGGGAAACGTCAATCTTCGGCACTTTCGTCATTCGCTACTGATCGAATGACGAGGCCTGGAACAACCGGAACCGCAGAGTGAAAAGCCTCAGCCTGCTCGCAATTGTCGGCATTTGTTGCCTGTCGCTCGTTAATGCCGAACCGACAGGTGCTCAGGTCACGGCGTCTGAACCGGTATCGTCTTCCACTGCCAACGGTGATGCTTCGGTTCCTCGGGAAAGCGGCGGGACATCAGCAGCAATCAGCGAAACAGACTTTGACGCCTGGAAAAAGGTCTGCGTCTTATCGGCGGCTCAGCAAAGGGAAGTCTGTGGCCTCGCATATGCGGGATTGTCCGAAAGGTCCGGCAGTCTGATCAACGAAAGGTCTCCGTTGATCGCCGTCACGGTGCAATCGGTCAACAGCCAGGGCAAACCGCAGCCAATCCTTCTCATCAGGACCCGGTTGGGGTTGCTTCTGCCGGGAGGCCTGGAGCTTCGGATCGATGGCAGAAAGCCGGTCAAGGCGGCCTTCAGATCCTGCCATGCGAACCGGCAGGAAACCGGTTGCCTTGTACCGATCCGTCTGTCCGGTTCGTTTGCCCGCAATCTTAAACGCGGGATCAATCTGACCGTAACGGCGAAGACGCTCCAGGGTGATACCCTGAGCCAGCAGGTTTCCCTTCTCGGTATTACCCAGGCGCTGAAAGCTTTGACTGACAACTAAAGTCAATGCCGAAATGCGGCAGCCCAAACGGCTCGCAAGGTGAGATGCCGGCAAAGATCGGCATGTCACGCGTCGCCGCTATTTTTCCTTTTACAGATCATATGTAAAGCCATTTGCACGTTTACCTTATTGGCAATTGTAACGGTGCGCAGCTGGACTCGCGGCGGGATTTGAAATAGTTGATAAAACGTTAACAGGGTGGATCGTTTTGTAACTTTCGCCTTGTTTCGAAGGTGGTGAGTCCGCTTGTAGCCGCCGGATTGCGGTTGGCGGAACAGAATTATCAAATCAGGGCGTATCGGCCGGTTCAATCCATGCGATTTCACCGGACGCTGGAGTTTTGTCTGATGTTTAAAAGCCCGGTTGTCTCCTTGTCGATTTCAACAGCAATGGTCGTGACCTCGGTTGTTCAGCCGGCACTTGCCGGTGAGCTGCCAAGCGGTGGCAATGTCATTGCCGGAGATGCATCGATTACCTTGCCGAGTGCCGACAACCTGATGGTCACGCAAAGGTCCGACAAGGCGATCGTCAACTGGAACAGCTTTTCGATCGGCAAGGGCAATTCGGTCACCTTCAACAACGGCAACGGCGCAACGCTCAACCGGGTCACCGGCGGCGATGTCTCCAAGATCTACGGCAAGTTGTCTGCCAGCGGATCCGTGTTCCTGATCAACCAGAACGGGGTGCTGATCGGTGAAAGCGGCGTGATCGAGACCGGTGGCAGCTTCGTCGCCTCGACGCTTGATGTCACGGATGAGAATTTCCTGAACGGCGGAGATCTGACATTTTCCGGAACGGCGGACAGCTCCGTTATCAATCTTGGGCAGGTGTCTTCCCTGGGAGGGGATGTCGCCCTGATCTCTCGAACCGTTGTCAATGAAGGCAAGCTGACAGCGCAGCAGGGGACCGTCGGTCTTGCGGCTGGGCGCGAAATTCTTCTGCGCGATGCAGCGCTCGATGACGGCAAGTTTCTGGTCAAAGTCGGCGGCGCATCGGATTCCGTTACCGAAAAAGGCATGATCGAAGCAGCTGTTGCCGAGCTGAAGACAAATGGCGGAAATATTTACGCTCTGGCCGGGAACGATGGCGGCGCGATCAATGCCACCGGTTTTTCCAAAAGTGGTGGCCGTGTGTTCCTCGGTGCAGGCGGAGGCAAGGTTACCGTTGCCAAGACGATCCGCAGCAAACGCAAGAATGGCGCCACCACCAATGGCGGCGAAATCTTCATCAACGCCGACCTCGTGGAAATCTCCGGATTGCTCGACGCAAGTGGTGTCAGCGGAGCTGGCGGCAATATCGATATCGGTGGCGACAGCAACATCGAGCTGACCAATGCCCTGCTCAATGCCAGCGGAGCCTTGTCAGGTGGTCAGGTGCGTGTCGGCGGTGAGCTGATGGGCGGACGTGATCTGTCTGAAGATGAAGTGCAGAACGTTGCGCGGCTCAGTGTCGACAGCACCAGTCGGATCGATGTCAGTTCCAGCCAAGGCGCGGGCGGTACGGCAGTGCTCTGGTCCGAAGAACGGACCGATTTTGCCGGCCACATCAACGCTTTCGGGTCACAAAAGGACGTGAATGGCGGCTTTGCCGAAGTTTCTTCGTACGGCACGCTTGATTTTACCGGAACGGTCGATACCGGCGGTGGCACCCTGCTGCTCGATCCGACCGATATCGAGATCGGCCTGGTCGATAACAATATCGCCAACAGCTTCATATCGCTGAGCGACTTGGCGTCCGCGTTGTTTTCCAATGACGTGGTGATCACGACGCATGACGATGCCCGCTCTGATCCGGGCCATATCTACTGGACCTCCGACTATACTTACGATTACTCGAACGACCTGAGCCTGTTGGCAAGCGGCGACATCCGCTTCTCAGGTGCATTGCAGAACCAGAATGAGACCGGGGGTGCGATCAACCTGGTCGCCGGATGGGACGGTTCCAGCGGCTTGACGGGCACCGTTACCGGGGGATTGCAGACAAATCTGACTTTCGACAACGCTGTCTTTGCCAATGCCGATCTTTCGACCCAGACCATCTTTGGCCAGAGTTACGACGGTGGCTCCAACTTTGGCTCCGTGATCATCGGCGACGGCAACCAAAGCTCAGGCATTGCTGTCGGCTCCCGGTCCGGCGAGACAAATGTCTATGCCTATGATCTTGAGATTCAGGGCGGAAATGCCAGCGGGGCCTATTCTCAACTCGGCTTTCAGGCGACGGATAATGGTGGCAGTTACGAAATTACGGGCGATATCGCGGTTCGCGCGGCGGGCGGCATAACGGCAACAGGAGGGTCTCGGTTCCGAACCTATGCCCAGCTTGGTCACGTTGGCAGTGACACGTCTCAAGGCACTCGAGAGGCAACGGTCGACGCGGATATTTCGATCGAGGCAACAGGAAATCTCGAGTTCGCAGCGAGCACTTTTGCAGAGTCCTATGTTCAGCTTGGTCATGGCGGCATGTACGCCTATGGTGATTTCAGCGGCAATCTGACAATTAGCTCTGCAAACAATCTCTCGTTCTCCGGTAACACCGCCACCTATAGCTACGCATTGTTGGGTCACGGCACTCAACTCGGTGTCGGAGACAAAAGCGGTGACATAACCATTGGAACCGTCAACGACCTGACCTTCACTGCGGGTAGCGGCGGTGGTGCGTTTGCCCAACTGGGTCTGGGTGGCAGGGCTTCAGTCGGTGATCACAGCGGGACGATTACAATCAATTCGGCCAATGATCTGACCTTCAAAGGCAATGGATGGGCAGCCTTTGCACAACTTGGCCATGGTGGTGTTGCCTCTGACGGCACTAGCAATAGCGGTGACATAACAATTGCCTCGGCAAACGACTTGTCGTTTGAAGGGGGCGCGTCCGACAATTCCTTTGCGCAACTTGGTCATGGTGGCGGATTTTCCGAAATCGATTCCACCGGCAATATTACGATCGCCTCTGCGGCCAATCTTTCGCTTGTCGGTGGCAGTGGGGCTTCCTCCTATGCCCAACTTGGACACGGGGCAGCAAGTTTTGGAGGCTCAAGCCAGGAGGCTGGACTTGTCCAGGGCGATATCAGCGTCACTTTGACTGGCGAAGCGACCATCGAGGACGGCACCGATCCGGCGACCAATTACACCTATGGCTGGCTTGGTCATGCAACGGCAAATGCCGACGACGTCTCCAATGCCGATGTCTTTGTGCAAGCGGCAGCCTTCGACCGGGTCAGCGCTTCCAATATCGCCAGCGGTGGCCTGAGTATCTTCTCCACCGACATGATCGAAAACGGGCTGTCCGGCGGCAATGTCACGTTGATTGCGACCGACAGCTCCCTGTCGCTGGAGGCTGCCAGCGGCGCCGTCTCCTCCGATCAGACCTACAGCTCAAGCAACGGCCTCAGCCTGCTGGCAGCTTATGACATGAACTTCGCCGATGTCGGCCTGCAGAACAACAATGACACTGGCGGCGATTTCAACCTGGTGGCAGGTTACAACGTAAATCAGACAGCCTGGACGCCATCCGCCGACTTTGACGCCGACGCCTTCAACAATCAGTCGCTTGGCTCGCAGGCCCTGTTTGGCCTGAACAACGGAACCGTTATCGTAGGCGACAGCTCGCAATCGGATGAAATCCGCGTCGGAACCCGCAACGGCGTCAATCGGGCCTATGGCTACGATGTGAACGTCCTTGGCGGCAACGGTGGCTATGCAGCTATCTTCGGATATGTGCTTGACGGTACGGATTCCGCATCCGGCAGCTTTGTCGTTCGCGCCGAAAACGACGTTCTGGTCGACGCCGGCGTCGAGGGAGCTTACGCAATGATCGGCCACAGGGCGAATGCGGCTTCCGGTGGCCTGTCCGGCGATGTGCAGATCGAGGCGGTCAATGACGTTTCCGTTCTTGCAGGCGGCATCGGTTCGTTTGCCCAGATTGGACATGGCGGTGGTGGTTTCAGCAATGAAAGCTCTTCCGGAGATGTGTCGGGGGATATTTCAATCATCGCTGGTCGTAATGTAGCCGTGGAAGGCGGAACGTCGAACTTTGCCTATGGCCGTATCGGTCATCTGGGGACACAAGCCGCCTTTGCTGACGGCACGATCGGTGATGTTTCTGGAGACATTACAATCGACGCCGACGGAAACCTGGCCATTGCCGGCGGTTCCGACGGTTACACGGATGCTCAGATAGGGCATGGCGGTGCCGATGCCGGCGCCAATTTCGGCAACATCGACTCAATTACCGGCAACATCGATGTGACTGTTGGTGGCGATGCCGACCTGACGGGCGGATCCGACTATGCGGCTTACGCCCAGCTTGGGCACGCCGGCTACAACTATGCCCAGGACGACGGCAGCGGTGGCACGGTCAGCGGAACTGTCTCGCTGAACACGGGCGGAGCGATAGCACTCGCGGCCGGAACTGGCGACTACAGCTACAGCCAGGTTGGCCACGGTGGTCAGGAAGCCGGGTCGGATGGGGGTTCCATCGGCAATCTGATTGGGAATGTCACGGTGGAGGGCACATCCGGCGTCACGCTTTCCGGTGGCTCATACAAGGCTTATGCCCAAATCGGTCACGGCGGTTCCGAGGCCGGCGAAGACTTCGGGGTGATAGGCGAAATCAGCGGAGATGTTCACGTTTCTTCCGAAGGCGATGTAACCGCCGACGGCGGCGACGGAGAGCAAGCCTTTGCGCAGCTGGGACATGGTGGTGCCAACTTTGTTCAGGAGAGCGGCATCAGCGGACCCGTCGACGGTGATGTGACGTTGATTGCAGGAGGAGTTGTCGAGTTCCGGGCCGGGACCGGCGACTACAGTTACACGCAGGTCGGTCATGGCGGCCAGGAAGCGGGTTCTGATGGCGGTATCATCAACAGCATGACCGGAAACATCGTGGTGGACGCCACGTCCGGCATCACGCTTTCCGGTGGCACCTACAAGGCTTATGCCCAATTCGGTCATGGTGGTTCTGAAGCCGGCGAAGACGGCGGTTTGCTTGGTCCAGTCAGTGGTTTCATATCGGTCGCAACTGATGGTGACGTGACCGCTAACGGCGGCAGCGATGAACAGGCCTACGCACAACTGGGTCACGGTGGCTCCAACAGCAACAGCGACAATACCGGAGTGATCACCTTGGAGGCCGGCGGCAATGTCCAGTTGGTCGGCGGCACGGGTAACAGCAGCTATGCACAATTGGGTCATGGGGCGGCCGAGTTTGGTTTCTCCGGCCAGACAAGCGGGGCCCAGCAAGGCGATATCACGGTTACAGCCGTTGGTGAGGTGAGTATCGAAGACGGGGCAGGTGATTATTCGTTCGCCTGGCTTGGCCACGCGACGTCGGGTACGAATTCGATTTCGAATGCGGATGTGACCGCAACGGCTTCCGGCTTTGACAAAGATGCCGGAGTTGCCCTGGTTTCCGGCAGCGATGGCACGATCTCGGATGCCATTCTCGACAATGCGCTGGGCGGCGGCAACGTCTGGATCAAGGCGACTGATACGGGGCTTGCACTTGGAGGAACGGTATCACAGTCGAATGCCAACGACTTCACCATCATCGCGGCAAACGACATCACCTTCCTATCTGGTCTGGCCTATCAAAATTCCGGCAGTGGCAATCTGATCTTTGCCGCCGGTGATGACTTCCACAATGACAGCGGGTCATTGACGCCGCTCGGGGTCGGGTCCGGCCGCTGGCTGATCTATTCAACACGTCCGGACAACAATCGCGATGATATCGAGATCACCAATCGCGATTTCCTTCGCTATTCGACCAGCTTTGACGAGAGCAATCCTGTGCCTGCCGATTTCGCCAGCGGCAATGGACTGATTTACTCGGTGACGCCGCTTGTGAACGTCGTCGCGGAAGACCAGACGATTTTCTACGGCGAGGGGATCGACACAAATGCATTTGCACCCCTTTTCCTGACCGTGAACGGCGTGAACGTGGATGCAAACGAGTTTGACATCGACCTTAATGCAGTAACCGGTGCGGTTCAGATTGCCCAAAGCGTGCCGATTGACGGGGCTGGAAATGCTGAAGCCGGTTTCTGGACTGATGGGATCGACGCCACGGGGAGCTTTGCGGCAAGCACCTGGTATGGCGTTGGGATTACGACGGAAGGAGCGGATCTGACCGTTTTGCCGACATCGGTTGATCCGGATGTCGTGGATGCGGCCAATTTCGCTGGCACCTGCCGCTATGATGTCTTGAAACATGTCGCTCCGACGACCGAGCGGGACAAGACAGAAACCCTTTACGAGTTTGACCCCACTGCCCAGTGCTACAACATGCGTCAGGTTCTGCCGATTTCCAAGATCTGCAGTGTCGACGGAACCTGTTTCGACGTGTCATCGCTGTTTCCGCCGAGCAGAAACGTCAACTGACTGTGCGTCTCAAACATTTGAGAGGACTGTTCTCTTTGACCAACTGGACCTGACCTCGCATCCGGCAGTGTGATCAACATCATCGAACAACAGGCAAGCCTGACGGAGCGCTTGCAGCTGAAAACGGCAGGTGTTTGGCTGCAGGACAAGGGAAGAGGCTGGGATATGTCACACAGGGGCGTTATCTCTTACCCAGCAAGGGTCGGTGCAAGCTTATGAGTTGCAGTTGGTCAGGATGTGGTTCGCTGTCAGATGCATGAACTTCTTTGAGGATTTACGCGGTCACTGGAGTTGAGTGATCCACCGCATCCTCGGTAAGCTTACTTATTTTGAGGAGCTATTGCTGCTTATGGTTGGAGACGATAAATCTGAAGTCATTGCAGAGATGTACGGAATATGTTGAAAATATATTTTTCAGTAATTTTTCTCGAGGCGCACCGTTAGGTGCGCCTATTTTGTTTACTTGAGGTTCAATATAAAGAAAATTGATTGAAAAATTGTAGTTTACTTTGTTTTTTGTTGATCTTTGGTTTGTTGTAGCAATTCAAGTATGTCCAATACTGCTTCTGATTTTCCTCTGCTTCTGGGTGCGTTTATCAGAAGTTCCAGAATGTCGACTTTTTCCAACTGTCCTTCGGTGAGATTCTGCCCGCCGAAACCGTTCTTCAGTTTGCAACTGACCTGCGCAAAAAAGTTCTCACTGAAAAAGTCGGAGGCCTCCGGGTTGATACCGCGAACCTTCAGGGCGGTTGCAAAGCGTGCTCGAACAGTTTCGAGCTCGTCAATGGAAATCTGCAGAGCGCTCCCACCGCATTGAAGAGCAAACAACGGTGTCTTTGAAGTTTCTGCCTGCACGGAAGTTGTGTCATTGACAGCAATGATTGCCAGAACAGCGCATGAAATTGCAGTTTTCAAAACGAGATTACGAAGAAACATCAGTGGGTTGAAGCAGTGGTTCATTTGATGTCCGGTTGGGTTGGTGTAGGCAGGTCAGGTATCAGCTGGAGAATTGATTTTGAATGCCCGTTCGGCACTCCGAAAGGTATTGGCCGAACGTGGCTTCGATTACCCCGCTGGATTGGATCAGAACAGAGCCGAAAGGACTTCGGTCGCGGCTAATAAGGCCCCCGAGACTCAAAATTTCGACTGTTCTTCGTGTTGTTTCCGGTGAAAGAATCGCAATCATGAAACGACTGAGATCCGACTGGTCGATAGCTCCCCTGGACATCCGGAAGTTCGCAAGGCTCTTTTCCATTGAACGTGGCGAGAACAATCCACTCTCCAGCCTTTGACGGTTTAGTCCAAGTCGCGAGGTGTGTTTTTCCCTGTCTTCGATCAGTGCTTGAATATATGCATTATGGTTCTCAATATAGGTTTTGAAAAAGTCTTCGTTTTTGAAGTCGAACTGCGAAATCATGTAGAGGAATTCGCAGAGGTAGAAAACGGGATCGGCGCGCAATTTCATGAGATCGACGCTTTCTGACAGTGTCGACGCGTCGCAAAGATTATTGAAGAGCCCGGTTTTAGCCTTGCGCAGTATCTCCAGGGTCGTGAGATTCGCGTTCGTCATACCGATCTCCGCCAAAGTGCATTCAAATTGAAGTGTGCCGGCAAATTTATGCGACAATGATGTAAGTTGTTATTTTTTAATATGTAATTACCAAAATTATGAACTGAATTCGAATGCGGTCAAAAATAACTTCGTTCTTTTTATCATCTATCTCCTGTTCTCAATATCCAGAATGCAACAACTATGCTCCCTCATTTTGAGGAGGAGGGAAGGTCAAGAAAGCAGCTGCCGGTTGAGTTTCTTTAGTCGAACCTTCACTCAGAGAACCGGAAACGCTCTAGGAGGGCGACCGGCGAGGCCGTAATGATCGCATGACTTTGCGAGGAGGCATGCCAAGGCTTGAGGAATTTCGGCATCGGTCGATGTGCTGTCGCCGAAGCGGAGGAAAAGCGGAATACCCTCCACGCTCAAAGCTAGCGTCAGAGCCAAACAAGCTGCTCGTTTGAACATTGGCAGTTTTTTCAATCCGTGCGTGACGCCGATCACAGTCATTTGCTCCCGACTCTGGTTGACCTAGGTCAGACTTCCTGATGAATTTTCGGGAATTTGACTAAACAGTTCGTCTTTGGGTTGGGGAATTTAATGATTTTCAGATTGGCCACTTTGATCACGCCTCTGTTGTTGCTTGGAACTGCAGAGGCACAGGAAGCCAGTGTCGAACAGAAAAGCCAGGTGATGATGATCCTGGACGGGTCCAACAGCATGTGGGGCCGTGTCGATGGTGAGCCGAAGATTTCGATTGCCAAGGAGCTGATGACCGATCTCATCACCAACTGGGATGACAGCGCCGACATGGGATTGATGGTTTACGGCCATCGCAGAAAAGGTGACTGCGCCGATATCGAAGTTGTGGCCATGCCAGGGCAGGTCAATCGCCCGTACCTGATCGACAAGGTGCAATCCATTTCTCCGCGCGGCAAAACGCCGATCACCGAAAGCCTGCTTTTGGCAGCAGTAAGCGTTCAATATTTCCAGGGCAGAAATTCCGTCGTTCTTGTCAGCGACGGCATCGAAACCTGTAAAGCAGACCCCTGCGAACAAGCCCGCTCTCTTGAACAGCTGAACCCGGACTTTTCGGTCCATGTCATCGGGTTCGATGTGACGGAAGAAGAATTCAAAAGCCTTCAATGCATTGCCACCGAGACCGGTGGCAAGTTTTTCAGGGCCAACAATGCAAACGAGTTGAAGGACGCACTGAAACAGACGGTTCAGGCCGTCAACACAGCTCCTGCCGCCGCCCCGCCTGCACCTGCTCCCGTTCCCGAAGTTCAGCCTGCACAGCCGGAACCTTCTCTGCTTCTCTACGCCAAGCTTTGCGAAACTTGCGAAAAGGAAAATCACGACATTCGCTGGACTGTGCGCGCCGGAGACAAGGTTCTGCATGACCAGCTCGGCGTGATCTATTCGGATGATGAGCAAATCCTCCCGGGAACCTATGATGTCAAAGTGCAGTATCACTCCAGTCCGCTCGAACGCGAAGGAAAGATCACGATAGGTGAGGACGGCCAGCAGGTCGGGGCCTTTGATCTCGACGGTGGCTCGGCCCAGCTCTATGCCTTTGCGACTGAAGACAGGAATGTCGCCGCAAATCCGATTTTCTATCGGTTCTTCCCTATCGTCGATGGAAAGCCTCAGAAGAACGCCATTGCCGATAGTGCTATCTCGAACGAGGACACATGGCTGCCGGCAGGGCGTTATCTGGTGACGGCCGATCATGAAAGTCTGAAAGGCAAGGCCGAAATCGAAATTCGTCCCGGTGAGACGACCAACTACACGTTCGATCTGCGCTTCGGCTCCATCCGCCCGCAAGTCTCCTTGTATGAAGGCGGAAAAGTCGTCCGTGGCCGCATGTCTTTCGGAATTTTCGAGACGGCATCGGCCGCAGAAAAAGCAGCCGGTGTGAACGGAGCCATAGCAAGCAAACTCGGCGAGTTGAATCAGTACCTGTCCGTGCAGCCGGGAGATTACTTCCTCAAGATTGCCTACGACAACGGACTGGGAGCTGCTTCGAAAATCGTCCCGATCACCGTGACGGCGGGAGAAAAGGCAGATCCCGCAATCAGCATGGATGTTGCTCCATTCAAATACGCCATCACGACGGGTTCGGGCTTTTCCGGTTTTGGCCTTGAGCTTCACAAGACGGGTGACGATGGCAAAAGTGCCGGAAAGCTGGACTTCGAAATCAATGCCAAGGGCTTGGGTGTCGTTCCTCCAGGAATGTACTTCTTCCGGATCAGCAACAAGGGAGAGGTCATTGTGACCAAGCCTTTCGAGCTGAAGACCGGCCAGACCAGCGAACTCAACATCACCATTCCATAAGGATCGGCTATGAGGAACTTGTCCGTTGCAGCCGTCCTGATGGTGTCGGCGACAGCAATTGCTCTGAGCCCCGCCAGGGCAAACGAGCTGGACGTTCCAGTTATGGAGCTTGCCAGCGACGACCTGGACACCTGCGCTCTTGGAAAAGTCGCAGGGCTGAAGAAGGATGGCGACGGCTTTCTGGCCGTCCGGTCCGGGCCGGGAACGAACTTCCGGAAGCTCGATGAAATCCATAACGAGGACATTGTCTGGTTGTTTGAACAGAAGGGAAACTGGATCGGTATCGTTTATGGCGTCGGTTACGATATGAACTGCAGTGCCGTAGATCATGACCGTCCCGTCCCTCATCGCGGAAAGAAGGGCTGGGTGCATGAAAACTGGATCGAGTTTCTGGCGGGCTGATATGATGGCGAAGAACCTGATTTCCGCAGCTCTCCTGTCTGTCTTGGTCGGATTGGCGAGCGTGCAGACCGAGGCGGCCGATAGCGAGACAGTTACCTGGTCCGACCGGATCACAACGGAAAAGGCAAACGGCGACCTGGTCGATGTGCCCCCGTTCGTCAGGATCGGAAATTTGCCTTTGAGCCGGTTCGCGCAGATGCAAAGCCTTGATCTGCACGATACGTTGAAAATCGACAGTGGAGATGGCACGGAAACACTTTTCGTATTCCGCGCCTGGCAAGGCGGTGCAAGTCAGGGTGAGCAGCTGATGATTGTCAGTCTTTCGCCTGCGGGTCTTGATGTACTCGGTCCATATCCCGAGGATTTCGAGACAGTGAAGGTCAGGGGGGCGACACCTGAAACAGGACCTGTTTTCGAGCTCTACAGAGCTGATCCTTCCATTCCATTCCGGTCACTTGAATATCTTAACGGCCAGCTGCTGAGGCTGAACTGAGTGCTGGCTCTATTCGCCCCGCGCTGTTTTTGAAAAGAGATTGCTTCATGACAAATTTTGCCAATCGGGTGCCCAAAGTGTCGATGACCAGATCGCTCGCGCGAACGGCTTTGGTCACGTTCGCTCTATGCTGGCAATCCGGATTAAGCGCGAATGCAACAGTTTCGGCCGAGCAGGAGCTGCGGAAAGCTGAGCAAAACTATCTGAATTTCTTGAAAGCGGCGGAAGAAGCCAACAGGAAGCGAAAGGAAACCCTTGCTGCGCGTCAGGCCGCTCGCGAGGATTTTCTGAAAGACTGGGAACGCCTCTCGGAAGCAAGCCGCCAGGGAGGTATGCGACGCCAGGGGTTGATGGATACCTTTAACGCTAGTGTGTCCAAGCTGAACAGTGAAAAGAGAACGCTGGAGACGGAACGGTTTCGGGCAAACGGTGATGTCGAAAAATACAAAGCAGACTTGATCGCGTTTCTGGAACTTGCAAAACAAAGTCAAAACAACAAGTCGCAGGAAAGACTTGCGCTCCAGGAAGCTGACAAGTCGAGAGATCTGTACAACCAGGCTCGTGAGAATCTGACCCGGATCGATGATCGCCTGAATGCCATCCCCCGCGAACTGGAAACGTTGAAGACGGCTCATGAAAAAGAGCTTGCGGCATTGAAATCCGCTTCCCCCGATTTCACCAACCTGAAGGAACTCGAAACGGCACTTGCCGGGAGGCTTGACGCCTATGCGAAATTCCCCTCGGAAGAAAGTGTCGGTGTTCTGGAGACCTTGACGGAACACACAGCAGTTTCCTTTCTGGCTGCTCTATTGAAGAACCCGCCACCTTATGTGGAAACCGTTACGGCAACGATGGATGGCGAAATCTGGTACGAGGCCTCGGTCATTGAAAGGGCCGATGCTTCCGGCGATCCGGCGACCGCAGATGAGCTGCGCGGTTACCGACAGGCTATCGCAGCCAACAGAAAAGAACTAGAGCGGGTCGACGAACTGATAGCAATGACGGAACGCAAGATGTCCTCCATCCGGGCCAGATGGCAGCAGGATATCGACGAGGAAGGATATCTCCGCCACATCATCGAAATTCGCAACCGAGACATGCTCGCCTTCACTTTTGTGGCGGAAGCCACTGCAGTCGTTATCTCCGCGGGTTTGACTGCAGGCACCGCTGCACCTGCCGTTTACGGCCTTTTGGAAGCCGTCTCCAAGTCAGGAGCAAACGCGGCGGCAGAGGAACTGAGTGAAGAAGCTCTGCAAGCTTTGACCGAAAAATTCATAAGGACCGCGCGGAAGCAGACTCGCGACCAGGCCTTTCAACAGATCGACGATTACTTTTCCGGCAAGGCTGCAGCGTTTGTGTTAACCGAGGCTCCGGTAACCAGGGAAGCGTTCAAGGGGTTGACCGGGCCAGAAAACGTTCTGGTCGGCGATTTCATCGAGATGCTGGTTGCCGACCAGGGGAGCGATGCCGTCAAGTTGGTGACCGCTCTTTCCAGCGGCAGCGCAACTGCGGCTGATGCGATGGGGCTTGGTGTCGGTCTCACGGCAACCGGAGCCAAGGCGTTCTGGCAGTATACGACCGATATGGCAAATGCCGGAGATCTGTCGGAGGCGATGGAACTCAGCTTCTCGGCCATGCTGGCTCAACAGAGCTATCTCACTTTTGCTGCGGCACGGAACAAGCTCATTGACCGCAGGGCCTACCTGAAAGCGACAACTCAGGCCATTGAAGAGTTGGTGAAACATGGGGGGCGCACGCGTCAGCTTGAAGTGAAAACTGACAACGCGATGGATGGTGAACAGGTGGACAAGATCACACATTGGTCGGTCACGGTCGGGTTTTCGCAGCAGCTGGACCACCCTCCGGTTCTGCATGCGGATGGGTTTCGATTCTCACAGCCGACACAATCGGAGCCTGGTTCGAAAAAATGGGAATTCGATGTCCTGGATGGAAGCCTCCCGGAGGGAGGAGAATTCCTGCCGCTGGAAATCGGCATCTCGGACGCTGAAATCCCTTTTCGTTTCCTGGATTCAGATCCGGTCACGATTGCGAAACTCGGCAGTTTCAGACGCGACCATTGGGAAAACTATGAGGCCAATGAGGATCGGACACATCGTCTCCGTCTCCGGACAAATCCGGTTATCCTGATCATCGACCTGACAAACATCGAAAAGTTCAATTGCACGAAGGCCAGTTTCCTTTCGCCCGGCGAGAAGAACGGCGCTGTGCACTTGCCGGAACAGGCCACCTACTTCGACTTTGAGCGCCAGAAACCGCTCGATCCTTTTGGTCCCGGGGACACGCTTTCCGTTTGCACGGTGGTTGATGGCAAGAACAGGCAAGCCTTGCGGGATGAAAAGGGTCGCATGATTGCCTACGCACCCGAAGGAACGCTTCAGGGGTCAGTCTATGCAAATGGCTACATTCCGCCTTCTATTGAACAGCCATTTGATATTCTGAAGCAGCTGGTCGGCGGGCAGAATGCAGCCTCTGAGGGTGGCACACCGAACCTGGGAAGCAACTTTCCGTTCGGTGCTGATCAACAGCTGCCGGCTATTGAGCCGATATTGCCGCAACTGAACGCTCTTCCCAATGCAGACTTGCCAAATGCGTCCTTGCCTGGCAACCAGCTTGACTAATCGTGTCTCGGGAAGTTTCAGCTTTCTGACTGGCATCACGCAGTGTGGAGGGGCTGCACGGAGGTCATTCGGTTGTGCAGCCAAAGCGTGAGATTGCTCGTAGCCAATCGCCTTATTGACCCTTCGGGCAATGTTTTTATTGCATTCTTTTCCCGTGTGGCGAGTATGATTGAGTGCGGTTGAGCACCTGCAGAATCCGGATACGCGCATTTCTATTGTTCGTGACCGGGTCTCGAGCAGCGATTGATCCTTTTTGAGCAAAAGCATAATCCAGAATGAATTGGCGAGAGATGAACCGAAACAATTTGACCGCTCTGTTCCTTCCCATAGCTTCGATGGCCTTGTTCGCAACTTCGGCGATAGCGTCGGAGACAGGCGCTCACGAACAGACCGTCTCCTGGTGGACACCACCGGGAGAGACAGACACCACTGCTTTTTCGGCGCTTGTTCTGCTTTTCCTGTTGCTGTTTGCGGTGTTTCATTTCTACGCCCGGTTTGACCGTTTCGCCGAACGGCACAATGAGGGGACGCCGCTCCAGACGACCATCCCCATGCTGCTCATGATCGCTTTTGCTTACGAGATCTTTCCACCTCTCAGTCATTTCAGTATTTTGCTGCCGCTTGCTCTGATCGCGACTGCGCTCGCCCGTGACCTGATGCTCTGGTTTGAACCCATGAAGGAGCACACGCTCAAAGGCGAGCTGGAAGGGGTGCTGCTTGAAGAGCTGCAACACGAACATCTTGGCGAACACGACCGGTACGGCAGGCGGGTGCAGCCAGAAAAACCTTCACCAGACACAGAGCCAAATCGCCCCGCACAAGCCGCGACCGCTGCGTCGTCAGATCCAGTTCGGAGAGTGTCACCGTCAGCTTCCCAGAGCCAGGTAGTGCAAGCAAAGGAAGGCGCCGGCAATGATTGAGTTGACTGTAACTTCCATCCCGTTCGTATTGCGGATCCTCTATCTGCGTTGGAAGGGAATTCCCATCACGCTCTACAACGTCCACATCGCGCTCTTTGTGTGGCTTGCGCTCGCCTTCATCGTCTTCTTCACCGTCTTCTACTATTATCCGAAGTCATACACGGGTTTCGTGCCGTTTCGCACCGTACCGGTCGTCAGTGAAAACGGCGGCACGGTAACCACAATCGAGGTCGACAACGGAAGCCGCGTTGAGCCGGGGCAGGTGTTGTTCACGGTGAATGACACGACGGAACAGGCTGCTGTAAAAACCGCCGAGCTCAAGCTGGTCGAAATCGAAAAATCCTTCGCCCTGGCCGAGGCTGAAGTGCGCTCCGCGCAAGCTTCAGTTGATCGGGAAAAGGCAGTTCTCCAACAGGCTGTCGAAGTGTTTGAGGATCAGGAGGAACTCCGCGCCCGAGAGTCCTCTGCTTACAGCGCGCGCCGCTACGAGGCGGCCGTCGCCGACAAAGCGGCCGGCGAAGCCAAGGTTACGCAGGCACAAGCCCTGCTGGATGAAGCGAACATTCAGCTTGAAGAGGTTCTGGCGGCCCAACGCGATAGTGCAAAGGCGGCTCTTGAGCAGGCAAATGTAGAACTGGAGAAAACGGTTGTCCGGTCCCAGGTGAACGGCGTCATCGACCAGCTCACGCTGCATATTGGCGCCCGGGCTTCCCAGATCGCGTCAAACCCGGCGATGCTCATTATTCCGGACAGAGATGAGGCGCATCCGAAGCGCATCTTCGCTGGGTTTTCGCAGGTCGCCCGTTCGGTCCTTTATGTCGGCATGCCGGCGGAAGTCGCCTGTGACACCAACTTCAACGTCGCGATGGTCGACGCGGTGCTGCCCGCCCGGATTGTTGCCATTCAACCTGAGATCGCCGCAGGGCAGGTGACCGCGACGGGACGACTGCTTGAACCTTCGCAGTTTGCCACGCGCGGTGAGGTCGCCGTGCTGCTCGAGATGGTGTACCCGCAGCACGAAGAGGTTCTGGTCAACGGCAGCGGCTGTATTGTCCAGACGTATGACCGCAATCTCGGCGAGGGAGTATTCGGCCATATCCTGGGTGGGCTTGGTATCATCAAGGCATGGGGGCTTCGCATCAAGGTCTGGATTGCGCTTGTCACCGGTGTCGGTCTTGCCGGAGGTGGGCACTAGCTCTGTCTGGTCACATTTAACTGGGCTTGATGAGTGGCCGTTGTCATGGCTTTTCGGGTCGGCTGGTGACGTTCGCGAAACCCGGGCAACGTTGAGCGATAGCTCGCGTATCGCTATCCTGATTGCACTCCATGAAATGCGAGGGGCGGATCGATGCGCGAGATTTGGATCAATTGGAGCCCGGCAGTCGAATATGTCGCCAGCGTGCGCAGTGCGATCGACAAATCGACTCCGAGTGTCGGGCCTGCCTCACACCACCAGATCGTTACCGACATGAGGCAGCACTACGGGCTCTACATGTTTCTGGAGAAGAAGGGCGTTGATAAAGCACGCGACGAGGAAATTCGCGACTGGCGAACCGAACGTGGGGTCAAACAATTCGCAAAACGGAACTTGGTTTACATCGGAATTGTGAAATCTGAATACCGTGACTTCGTCACACGTATGAAGGAACACGAGGGCAAGTGGCTCTATCAGTACAAGCCAGGTGAGCTATTCGTGAAGTTCGGTGTCTGTGAGCACTGGGAGGACGAACCCAATCCGGACCGGCTGATCGAACATGCCGAAAGCGTTCTGGTTTTTGAGATGCAGCCATACGAGAACACCGACAAGCTGGGGTCTTATACGATGCGGACCAGCGAGGACCACATTTGCATCCACAACAAGGGGCACTACACTCCGCTCAAGGAGAAGATGGATTCAAAGAAACACTTCTAACCGCCTGGTGGTGGCAAGGGTGTTCAGCGAAGCAATGCCGCCAGCCAACGGTCAACGCACGACCTGACCGGGCAGATGCTGATCACAACCATGTTCAGGTAGCCGGCCCTAGGTTGGTTCCGACTGGTACCGTCGGGTGCTGTTCGCAAAAGGAGTTGCGAACAGGAAGCTCAGAACCCGGCTGGTGCGCGCTTCATGACGGTCAGTTTGCCGGCGTCTATCTTTGTGATCTCATAAAGGCGTTCCACGGTTCCGTCCTTGTTGAATCTGAACGCTCCGGTCGCTCCCTTGAAGCCCTTGCTGTCAAGCAAACGCTGACGCGTAATTGCTTTGGAGCCATGTTGCCGGACAAGGCTTGCGGCAACGGCAACAATGTCAAATCCGTAGAGGCTCATTTCGGTCGGATTGGCACCGAACTGCTTTTGATAACGTTCGGTCACGAAACCCCAACTGGAACTGTCGGGGCGTGCGATTATGGCTCCTTGCAGTTTGGGGTTCTTGACCAGGCTCTGTCCCCAGCCGGTGTGTCCGACGATAAGAGGTTTCGACTTTCCGCGTTTGAGAGCCGAAGCAATGTCGGCGACTTTCTGATTGCTTTCAAC
Organism: Roseibium sp. SCP14; assembly: GCF_040329475.1. Lineage (NCBI taxonomy): Bacteria > Pseudomonadati > Pseudomonadota > Alphaproteobacteria > Hyphomicrobiales > Stappiaceae > Roseibium > Roseibium sp. SCP14. The sequence continues at coordinate 4,582 of NZ_JBDZYH010000016.1, read as the reverse complement.
GAAACCGACTGCCGTGATGTCTCCGACATCCTCAATCGATTTGGCCAGTACATTTGCCTTTGCATCCTTGGCGTATTTGATGATTTCGACGGTTCCGCCAACGTTTTTCGCCAGACTTTCCAGGTCTTTGTCCGACTGGCTTTCAGGTGCAAGAATGACTACGGGAGCGCCGGAGGGGGAGGCGTATTGAAGACCTGCAGCAAGGCTGTCCATATCGTCGGCGACAAGGGACAAGCCGTTCTTGACCAGAGGTTTGTCACCCAGCGAAACGTTCACAGCGCGGCCCGGTGGTGGGGACGACACACCACTGTCGGGAGCATAAAGGGCGACGAGCGTAGTGTTCTTCAATTCGCTGTAGTTCGGGCTCCTGGCGTTGACAATGGCCAGTTTCAACTTGCCGTCCGACAGATTTTCATGTGCCAGAACTGCGCCATTGCGGATCTGTTTTGCCGTTACTGTATCACTCCCCATGAAAGGCAGAACCAGCGCCAGAGTTGTGTTTCCCGACCCGATTACTTCGGTGTTCAGGGGAGGGCCGACATCTTCAATCTGATCTACAGAGACAGTTTCTCCCGCATATTGACAGGCGCCGAGCCCAAAGAGAGCTAAGACGAAAACGGATCTACGGACAATTCGGAACATGATTTGCAATACTTCCGTTTGGCTCCCCGGAAAGCGAGCTGAGATGAATGTGGTGCTTGTTCGAGTTGCGGTTGAGATCTGACTTTCGAAATTTTTTGTTGGCCGGGATTGGCATGCAGCCTGCATTTTGCTGACTGCGGATTCAAAGAATGACATGATTCCCTGAAATGGTCTCCAGGTTCGGCGTCAGGCAGTATCGCGACGCCATTGTTGCACCGCTCGAATTGTCGCCGACTGCCGGATAACTTGAATTGAGGGGGACGTTCCAGAGCGTCATAATTCAGGGGTGGCGTGAGAGCCTTGCTCTGAAGGCCATGCATACGCATAGGGCTGCCGAGCGACTGAAGATACCAATCGCTTGAACAGAATTCGTTGAATGACTGATCGAACAGTTCTGGCCGCATCGAGCATCAGATGGAAGCATTATTGCGGTGAAACTTTGACAATCAATACATGTAGCTGACCATCCGCTGATGGAAGCATTCACATTTGTTCAGATTTTCTTCGTCACGTGTGTTGGTGCGAAGGTAGCCGTAGGCCTTGCCGCAGGCGACCTTGGCCTCGGAGGCCCACGTGAATGCCGGACTTGTGTTATCGATCCATTTGTCGTCGTCGGCCACGTTGACCGCTTCCGTCATAAGCCGGACAACTTCATCGCTCAGCTGCTTGTTGCTTTCGATCGTCAATAGCTGCGAAGGCTGCACGAGCTGGCAGTAGCCTCCCAGAAGGTCTGCCGCATTTGCCCCTTGCATTGAGAGGGGCAAAAACGCAATGGCGAACAGTAATTTCTTCATCAATGTTCCTCGCGCTTTAGAATTGGTTTTTGTAACCCTAAGTAAGCTCCATGGTCAATCAAACGGTGTCGGAGCCTTTATTACCGCCGCCATCGCTGAATAATATCTTAATGGTCTCGTCGCCGAGCCCGGTGCCGAGATTGGCAACGACATCGCCACCGCCGCTGGCGGCATTGCCGCCCTGGTCAACTGTCAGGTCACCGGACGCGGAATTGTAATGAACGTAGTCGGGTGTTCCACCGGCCGCGCCGTCGCCTTCCACGTCCGTTCCAAGGGCAAGTGTCAGCAGATCGCTGAGATCGATCTCATCAACATTTGCTTCAAAGTCACTGATGATATCGGTTGCGGTGGCATCATCGATAACGAAAGTGTCCTTGTCGCCATCGCCGAGCCCGCCCTGGGTACCACCCCAAAGCGTGTCGGCGCCAAGGCCTCCGGCAAGAACGTCTTCGCCCTCGCCACCGATAAGCGTGTCGGCACTCGCGCCACCGACGAGATAGTCGTTGCCGCCCGCGCCGTCCAATGTGGAACTGCTGTCGTTTCCGATCAGGACTTCGTTTTCACCTGTACCTGTGACGGTGGTGCTGTCGACACCGGTTATCGTGACATTGGCGGTGTCGTTGAAACCGTTTCCGTCGGTGACCTCGTAGTCGAAGGAACCGCTGGTGAAGGAGGCTTCATCGTAAACAACTTCCACGCTGACGTAGTCCACACCGTAGAAGCGGTCATCCGTCGAGTTGACAAAGGCGACAGTCAACTGGTTCGTGGATGGATCAAGGTAGTCCGCGATGTTGCTGGTTATGCTTCCGCTCCAGCCGCCGCCGCCTGCAGAACCATCAAGCTGGACCCACTGCGATGAACTGTAGTTCCAGATGCCAAGGTCACTTCCGTTTCCGACCAGGCCGGAGCCTGAAGAGTTGACGTCTATGGATACGTTCAGTTCAACAATGTTGGCTGCATCTTCATCGATCTGGAACTGCGCCCAGAAGACGGCATGATCGTTGTCGTTGCCGTCGCCCGGATCCGGCAGATCCCAGTCACCGTTTCCGACCTCTGCGATATCCTGGTAGTCGCCATTCGTCGCTTCGACCGCCGATGGGGAGCCAGGTCCTCCGATGCCGACCGCGGCCGTCAGATCCGCAAGGCCGCTATAATTGCCCGGAGGATCAAACTCGAACGAATAGGCAAAGTGATCGTTCGTACCACGGGTGACACCGTCAAAGTCATAGGTCTTGGTGAACTGTGCTGCCTGGGGATCGAACTCGACACCCATTGCAACGGTTCCGCCATCGGGATCGCTTACCGAATTGACGCTGAGCGGGGACCCCGTTTCCGTGTCGTTGTTCAACAAGGCTTCTTCCGGAATATCGATGGGCGAAAAGTCCGTGATATTCGTGAGGACGATGTCGTTGTTGGCACCAGGCGCGGGAATTACTTCAATCGACAGTGTTGCGGAGCTGGTATCACCGTCATTGTCGATCAGGGTATATTCAAAGGCTTCGACGCCGTTGCTTGTCGAGCCGCCGGCCGTATAGGTCCAGGCGCCGGTCGCGAAATTGAATGCAAGCAAGCCGTTCGCCGGAGTGGTGACCGACAGTTCGGAACCAGGTTGCGTCGGTTCGCCGCCATTGTTTGTGATTTCGTCGGCATCTGCATCATAGGTGTAGAGAACGGTTCCGACCTGTATCGACAGGATCCTGCCTCCGTCTTCACCGAACGAGTCGTCGTCACCTCCTCCGACAACGCCGTCATCGCCGAGAAGCACATTGCCGGAAATTGATTCCACGCTTGCAAGATTTACGAGAGCATCAACGAGATCATCGAAGTCATCGACAGTGATAACCGTGTCATCGCCATCGGCTTCATCGACATCCTGAAGTCTGGCTTCGTCTACACCGTTGCCGATGCCAATCGTCTGAACCGTGATGTCATTGTCAGAGACAAACGTGTTCCAGTCGGCTCTCGTGGAGTTCGCAAGCGAATGGCCGCCGGTTCCTGTCTGCTGGTTGGGATTACCGTCACTCAGGAAGAAGACCTGGTTGTTGTATTCGGCCAATGGGACGTAGACGTCCATCGTTTCTTCAATGGCATCGGTGAAGTCCGTGTTGCCGTTGAAGGGCCGGGTTCCACCCTCGGCCGGGTTCCAATCGTCCAGCTGATCCACGAAACTGGTGAAATCCGTGAACGGCCCGGCGGAAGTTGCCGTGCTGGAGAAGGCGACCAGATAGATCTGAACTTCTCCGGCGTTGTCGAAAAAGGCCTCGCCCGCAGCTTCAACAGCGCTCAGCATCGTTGCGAGTTCGGTGTTGTTGATACTGCCGCTGAAATCCAGAACGAATACGATGTTGAAGTCGGTTTGACCCTTCATCAGCTGTGCGCTGTCATTGATGGCGTCCGGGCCATCATCTTCAAACGCTATGTTGAGCGCGTCCGCCGACGTTACTTCAGCGCTGTCGCCATCGCCATCAGTTACCGAAACGGTAACATGCACGAGTTGGTCAAGTCCGACAGCATCGTCATGGGTGGTGGTGTTGCTGTGAGACAATGCAGCGTATTGGGCAACCTCCACATCAGTCTCGTTTGGCGCAAAGCCGATCGCGAACGCGACCGTGCCATCAACAGCGTCAACGGCATCATCACCCGCGCGGCCGACGATAATTCCGTCTTCCGTGAAGAGATAGACGGTCTGCCCGGTAGAGCTGAGAGACAGGCTGGTGGCAGTCCCGTTGTGCGCGTTACCACTGTCATCGGTCAAACTGACGGATTGGTCACCAAGCCCATCGGCCCCGGCATTGACGGAGATCGTCAGAGCGGCGGCCAACGAAGCGTAACCGATCATGTTGCCGAAGTTCTTGGCCGCAAACGGATCTGTTTCACCTTCTTCGTCATTCGAAGCCGCATTGCCGGGTTCGTCCTGCTGCGATCCATCCGTGCCGACCGACTCATCGAGATAAACTGTGTCGGGCGAAACCGTAACGGCCACACTCGGACCGTCGTCGCCGAACTTGACGTTGCCGCCAAGGTCGAGCGTTGCACTGCCGGTGGCCGTGTCGCCGTCGCCGTCGGTCGTCTCCGCCGTCGCCTTCAGCTCGACAAGGCCCGTTGCCAGTTCCTGGACATCGTTGATGTAGGCGCCTGAATAGCTT
>NZ_JBDZYH010000015.1:0-67294 GCF_040329475.1 Roseibium sp. SCP14 | reverse complement strand
TCAGTTTGGTCTCGTCATAGCCACCAGAAGCATTCGGGGTGTAGACATAAACAGCGCCGGCGTTCGTTGCAGCATCGTCATCTCCGTAAGCACCAACCACAATGGTGCCAGTCTCATTGCTGCCAACGGCACGGCCGAAGTAATCGGAACTTCCTCCGTCGGAAGCTATCAGTTTAGAAGCGCCACCCGAACCGCCGGTGATGCGTATTGTCACCGTTTCCGTGGAGGTTCCTCCGTTGCCGTCATCCACCGTGTAGGTGAAGGTGTCGGTTGCTATCTCACCGACAGAAAGATAACCGAATGCGCCGCTGGGATCGTAGCTGAAGGTGCCGTCGCCGTTGTTGGTGACAGAGCCAAGCGTTCCCGCGGTATCAAGACTGAAGGTGTGAGAGTCGGAAGCATCCACATCAGAATAGTTGGCAGTCACGGTAACTGCCGGCCCGTCTTCTGATGCAGTCGCACTCACAGCAACAGCAACCGGAGCATCATTCTGGCCGGTGATGTTGATTGTCACGGTCTCGGTCGAGGTGCCGCCATTGCCGTCATCGACGGTGTAGGTGAACGTGTCGGTCGCGATCTCGCCGACAGCCAAATGTTCGAACTGACCATTCGGGTCATAGCTGAAGGTGCCGTCACCATTGTTGGTAACTGACCCAAGTGTGCCTGAGGTGTCGATGCTGAAGGTGTGGGTGTCGGACGTGTCAGCATCGGAATAGTTCGCGATCACGGTGACGGACGGTCCGTCTTCGGATGCTGCAGCGGCGACAGCCAAGGCGACCGGCGCATCGTTCTGGCCGGTGATGGTGACCGTCACGGTCTCCGTCGAGGTACCACCGTTGCCATCATCGACAGTGTAGGTGAACGTGTCGGTCGCGGTCTCTCCGGAGGCCAAGTGCTCGAACTGGCCGTTCGGATTATAGCTGAACGTACCGTCGCCGTTGTTGGTGACGGAACCGAGCGTGCCCGTGGTGTCGACGCTGAAGGTATGGGTATCGGAAGCATCCGCATCAGAATAGTTGGCGGTGATTGTGAGCGCCGGTCCGTCTTCTGATGCTGCCGAACTGACAGCAACAGCAACCGGAGCATCATTCTGGCCGGTGATGGTGACCGTCACGGTCTCGGTCGAGGTGCCGCCATTGCCGTCATCGACGGTGTAGGTGAAGGTGTCGGTCGCGGTCTCGCCGACGGCCAGGTGCTCGAACTGACCGTTCGAATGGTAGGAAAACGTGCCGTCGCCATTGTTGGTAACGGAGCCGAGCGTGCCTGTGGTGTCGATGCTGAAGGTGTGGGTATCGGAGGCATCGGCATCGGAATAGTTCGCGGTCACGGTGACGGACGGTCCGTCTTCCAATGCAGCAGCGGCGACAGCCAAGGCGACCGGCGCATCGTTCTGACCAGTAATGGTGATTGTCACGGTCTCGGTCGAAGTGCCGCCATTGCCGTCATCGACGGTGTAGGTGAAGGTGTCGGTCGCGATCTCGCCGACAGCCAAATGTTCGAACTGACCATTCGGGTCATAGCTGAAGGTGCCGTCCCCATTGTTGGTGACCGAGCCAAGCGTGCCCGTTGTGTCGACGCTGAAGGTGTGGCTGGCGGAGCCGTCCGCATCAGAATAGTTGGCGGTGATCGTGAGCGCCGGTCCGTCTTCTGATGCTGTCGAACTGACAGCAACAGCAACCGGAGCATCATTCTGGCCCGTTATGGTGACCGTCACGGTCTCCGTCGAGGTACCACCGTTGCCATCATCGACAGTGTAAGTGAACGTGTCGGTCGCCGTTTCACCGGCAGCCAGGTGCTCGAATTGCCCGTTCGGATCGTAGGAGAATGTACCATCGCCATTGTTGGTGACCGAGCCAAGCGTGCCCGAGGTGTCGATACTGAATGTGTGGCTGTCGGAGGCATCCGCGTCTGTAAAACTTGCGGTGAGAACCGATCCAGGCCCGTCTTCAGAAACGGTCGTGGTAAGTGCAACGGCCACCGGAGCATCATTCTGTCCGGTGATTGTAACGGTAACCGTTTCTGTTGCGGAGACACTCTGGCTGTCTGTGACTGTAAAGGAGAATGTCTCTTGCACCGTTTCACCTGCAGCCAGACTGTTGTAATTCCCTCCGGCAGCGAATGTGTAGGTACCATCACCGTTATCCGTGATGGTGTTGTAAGAGCCGGCACCAAGATCAAAAGACACTGTGTGGGTGTCCGAGAGGTCCGTATCCGTGAAGGAAGGGGAGAAGGTTACACTCGGGGTATCTTCAGATGCGGCAAGCGCCATTGCTACAGCCACCGGAGCATCATTCTGCCCGGTGATCGTAACGGTCACGGTCTCTGTTGAGTTGCCGCCGTTGCCATCGTCAACTGTGTAGGTGAACGTGTCGGTCGCTGCTTCTCCGGCAGCCAGGTGCTCGAACTGACCGTTCGGGTTGTAGCTGAAGGTACCGTCGCCGTTGTTGGTGACAGCACCAAGCGTGCCCGTTGTGTCGACGCTGAAGGTGTGGCTGTCGGAGCCGTCCACATCAGAATAATTGGCAGTCACGGTAACTGCCGGCCCGTCTTCTGATGCAGTCGCACTCACAGCAACAGCAACCGGAGCATCATTCTGACCGGTAATGGTGATTGTCACGGTCTCGGTCGAAGTGCCGCCGTTGCCGTCGTCGACCGTGTAGGTGAAGGTGTCGGTCGCCGTTTCGCCGGCGGCCAGGTGCTCGAACTGGCCGTTCGGGTCGTAGCTGAAGGTGCCGTCGCCGTTGTTGGTGACAGAGCCAAGCGTGCCCGTTGTGTCGACGCTGAAGGTGGGGCTGTCGGAGCCGTCCGCATCAGAATAATTGGCGGTGATTGTGACCGCCGGTCCGTCTTCCGATGCTGCCGAACTGACGGCAACAGCAACCGGAGCATCATTCTGTCCGGTGATTGTGACCGTCACGGTCTCGGTCGAGGTGCCGCCGTTGCCGTCGTCGACGGTATATGTGAACGTGTCGGTCGCGGTCTCGCCGACGGCCAGGTGCTCGAACTGGCCGTTCGGGTCGTAGCTGAAGGTGCCGTCGCCGTTGTTGGTGACAGAGCCAAGCGTGCCCGTTGTGTCGACGCTGAAGGTGTGTGTGTCGGAACCATCCACATCGGAATAGTTGGCAGTCACGGTAACTGCCGGCCCGTCTTCCGATGCAGTCGCACTCACAGCAACAACAACCGGAGCATCATTCTGGCCGGTTATGGTGACAGTCACGGTCTCTGTTGAGCTGCCGCCATTGCCATCGTCAACTGTGTAGGTGAAGGTGTCGGTCGCCGTTTCGCCGGCGGCCAGGTGCTCGAACTGGCCGTTCGGGTCGTAGCTGAAGGTACCGTCGCCGTTGTTGGTGACAGAGCCAAGCGTGCCCGTTGTGTCGACGCTGAAGGTGTGGGTGTCGGAAGTATCAGGATCCGTGAATTCGGCGTATACGATAATGGCTGAGTTTTCATCTGATGACGCGGAAATTGCATTTGCTGCAGGAGATGTATTTGCCATTATCGACCCTTAAGTCCCTTAGATATATTAACAAATCATGTGTTCCAAAAGTCGAATCGAGTCTCGAAACAAATTGACGTTAACAGGGCAAAAATCGATCACAAGTTATAAGTGTGCGTCTTTAGGTTGAGTATCTGAGTACCGCAACGTAAACAATGTTTTACGGTGTGGGCTATTTGGGGATGGATGCAGCGCATCAGATTTGTTCAGTAACCGTAATTTTTCGCGCTACTTATCGCTTCAACAAGAGGCATTAAGTGCCAGGGCCGGTAGAAATATAATTTCGACAAAAAAAGTTGTCAGGTTCTCAGCGTCCTCGGTAATCGTCATACGCACCATAAGCTACGCGCAGCTACGGGCCTTGGCTCAGCGGTGCGCCGTCTGTTGCTGGTCGATGGCACTTAGTGTCTCGTGCGGGAGCCGGTTGTCAGCGTCCAGAACGGACACATAAGTATATGATAATGTCCTTTATCAGGCATCTCTCCTTAGAGAAGAAGGTGCGTTTTCTTAGCGGAAATATTTAGTTTTGAGTAATTCCATAAAACGTGTTACGCGCATTTAGTATGCGCATTGAAGGCGCGTGTATTTTGAGATATTATTCAATGCCTCAAAGTACATTTCAGGAACGATTGATATGTCGCCAGCTGCTGCTCGCAAATCGACCAACCTGACAATCGACGCCTCACTGGTTCGCTCGGCGAAGGAACTCGGGATCAACATCTCGCAGGCCGCCGAGGAAGGTATTCGCTCCGCTGTGACCAAAACGCTTGCTGATCAATGGAAACTGGAAAACCAGGCTGCATTGAAAAGTTCAAATACCTTTGTTGAAGAACATGGATTGCCGCTCGAAAAGAACCGGCTCTTCTGATGGCACGAAACCATCTTCATTGGCTTGAACCCGGTCATGTCCTCGTTATGGATGTTCAAGCGGGTCTGCTGGAAAACCTGAACACAAGAGTTGTGGTGCCTTTGCTTCCCAAATCGGAAGCACCTGCACCTGCGAAGTTCCTAAATCCAGTCTTCACTTTCGAAGGCGAGGCTCTCGTCATGGCGACCCAGTTCCTGTCGGCAGTTTCTGCAGCGCAACTCAGTGATCCAATTGGCAGTCTCGATGAGCATTACTCGGAAATAACGAGAGCTTTGGACGTGTTGTTCCAGGGTGTTTGAGCAAACTCGCTTGCTAAGCTGGTGGCATTTGTTTCTACAAAATTGGATGGGACATCTTTTTCGGTTCTGCTCAAGCAACGGCGTCAAAACTCCCTACATGGTCATCTGACGCTGTTCACCCATTCACAGCTCAAGGTTATTTAAACCGCCGAAACTCAGCTGAACAGGAAATCCCCCTGATCGAGTTCGGAAAGCAGGACATCTTCGAGAGTTAGCGTCGTGCTGCCAAACTTCACTAACGTGTCCTGTCCAGTGAAATTTCAGAGAGAATACGAGTTTTCTTGACGCCCAATGATGTTCAATCAGTCGGCATTCAAATCAACAGCCGAACGAATAGCTCATTCTACCTTTCCGTGCCTTGAGCACAACCTCCACTCAAGGAAAGCGGCTGCGTTAAAGCCGTAAAGATAGCGGCGCCATAAGAGCGTGTTCCCATCTGCCTCTCGACAGGCTTGGCTACGCCGGCCCGCACAACTGACCGGGGGCTAACCTCCCTGCCCTGTGGCGACTTCCAGCCCTGCAGCTGCCATCCGCAACCCAATGTCACGTTCTGGCCACCAGTGTGAAGGAGCCTGGGATGGTCGGGTCCAGCCAATCGGGATGCTCGTCGGGCCTTTCGATCGTGAAGCCCGCATTCACGACGGCAGTCACAATCTCGCCCATGGTCCAAAACCTATAGCTACACGTTCCGAGACTTTCGCCATCCTTTACCGGGTTCGGAACATCCGCTTCAATCAAGTCTGCATGGAAGTAATGTTGCGGTCCGTCAGGCCAGTATAGCTTGCGCTGGACTGGATGGAATTCATTCAAGAGCAGCGTGCCGTCATCGTCCGCAAGCTCACGCATAACTTTGAAAAAGCGGTTCAGGTTCTGGTGGTAATGGAGAATGCCAAGTTCAAGCGCATAGCGCCTGTTATCCTCTGAGAAGTCGATTACAACGACGTTCGCGCCGAGATGGCCAAGTGCGACGGCGACTCGCCCATGAGACCCCTGCACACTACAGACACGCCGATCTGCAACTGAACCCAGGTAAGGCAACAAACGTCGCAAGACATGCTTGGGATCAGATGCGATCCTTTGCGCCGCCGCTTCTGGTCCACCAAACGCGGACACCCACGCTTCATAGCGTCGAGCGTTCCATGCACGGCGGTTCGCTTTTGTTTTGTCGTCGAATATCTCGCTGGCCATCGTTCGACATTATCCCGAACCTGATTGACCGCAAGTGTCGGACAGCGGACCCTCAACGCTGCATCGCCATCCGCCACCAGACCGGCTTGGCAACCTTGACCGGCACACCTGTGACCGGGGGCGGACTTCCCTGCCCTATGGCGGCTTCTATGCTGCTGTTGCACTTACCTTGGAAGTCGCAAGGGTGCGCGCTATTCCCAAGTGCGACTTCTGTTTGAAACCAATAGATCATCAGACAGGAGGATTGCGTCATGGGAACAAGCTGTAGCCACCTTACCCTCGATGAATGGCACGAGATTGCCTCTCGGCGTTGCAAGCAACGCCTGCCAGCCGGTGAAGATGCTGGCGCTAAGCAAACGTGTCGCTAGCGCAAAATGGCTGTGGCTCTCATTAAGAGTACATCGAAACACTGATGCCCTTCCAGCTGGCATCGGTTTGATTCAGCGTTGCATTCAACCGTTGGATGGCAAAAGCGTGTAATATTGGTGGAATTCATCACCAATAGCCATGTTGCATTCGGACTGTTTAAGATCGAGAACAATCGGTTCTTCGAGAACGCGTGTGCGCCAACTCCAGCCTTCAGGCAACGATTTCATTTGAGCGCCGAGATTGTCCAGATCGCTCAATGTGAACTGTGCTTCATGGGCTTGGAGGATCCAGACGTTGCCATCAGTGTCGACAAATTCCCACACCTTTTTGCCGTTGTCGTAGACCATTTTCTGGGTTTTGCAGGTCTTGAACTGTGTGTAGGGAACAGTTCCTTTGCTGCCACCCAGGAATTTGGCCTCGATTTGTGCCACCCACCTGGCTGGAATGTCATTAAAGGTTTCGGTTTCACCGAAACCGACTGTCTGCGAATCCATGACCCAGTAATGAGGGCCATTCTTCTGGATTTCCTCGACGCCCAATTCAGCGGCCATCTTCTCCGGGTCGAGGCTTTGCCACAGATCTTCCGGACAGTCACCGAGGCCTGAAGAATTGTAGATGTCCACCATACCGTCCTTGATCAAAAGAACTTCGCAGAAACGCATGTCTCGCGTTTTTTCCAGTTCGACGGGTTTGGTCTGTTCCTGGGCCAGCGATGTTGCAGTAAGCATGGAAGTAAAAATTACTGCCACAAAAGTGCCAGGCAAGGAAAAATTGACTTCATTGAATTTGAACATCCGAATTTCCTCCTCCAATACTGCTCTTCAGAAACTGACGATGCGTACTTCACCTCCTTTCGATGTGATTTCGCCTTGCTGCGCTCTTCAAAGACATCAGAATGTGATGCGAGAGCGCAAACTCCAGACGACGGCTCCATCATGTTTCGGGTTGGCTGCCGGATTGACGAAAAACTGAACCGCCGGCGTGACAGCAAATGCTCTCGTAATCTGCGCACGATAGAACATTTCCGCAGTGTACTGATCCTGCAGTCTGTCATTGGACGGGTTTCCCCAGCCAAGCGCCACTCCAAATGCATCCCGGGCAACCCGGTTCTTCGTATCGATGGCCACGCCCAAACCAGCAATCAGGTCTGCTCTGAAAATGGAGGCATTTCCATCGGAGATGCCGCCGAGAACAAATGGATACCAGCGATCTTCGAAAAGACGGCTTGCCTGGAAGGTGATACCGGTTGAAGCTGAAGTTCCGGCGTTAACACGTTGATCTTGATGCCAGATTTGAAATTTCAAACTGTCCCATTTCCATCGGTCGGGAGTCGTCGGATAGTATCTGAACTCGGCTGAATAGTAGAATTCACCCTCACCAATTGTGTTGAAGGGATTGTCCGTGGTTTTGCCATTGGCATCGTGAATACCGGCAACGGCAACAAAGTGAGGGTGTGGTTCAATGCCAATCCCGAACCCAAGGGCACGGCCAGGCGCAGGTTTGCTAAGACTGGATTGCAGGCCCGTATTTTGAAATCCGCGCATCGATGAGGATAGGGCGTAGGTATTGTACCAGGAGATCGCACTGATCTTGCCGGTGACGAACTTGAATTTTCCGTCCAAAAGCGTCTGCCGCCAAGCCAACTCTGTCATCGCGGAACCGAAGTCGCTAAAGCCTGTACCGGTGTTGGTAACGCTGCCGAATTGTAAACCCAGACTGGTGGGAGGGATATCCCGGTTGACCGTGTTTCTGTTTTCCAAACGGAAGGTCAATATTCCCGGGTTTGTTGTATCTCTCCCTAGTAGAGTCCAGGCTCCCTGAATTTGTCCTCGAACAGCAGCGGCATCTTTGACGTCGGTTAATGTTGGGTTCGCATGTTGATACAGGCCCTGATAACTGAAATTGAGTTTGAGGCCGATATTGTCATTCAGACGTTTCTTGAAATTGAACCAGGGCTGCAGCGTGCCCTTTAACGGTCGGACTTCAATCAGCCCACGCGTCTGCGCATCATCTTCCGCAATATCGGCCGTAACGCCGTTACCGCCTTCAAGCGTCGGTGCCTGGCTGTATCCGGAGTTGGTCGCAACTTGCGCACTTTGCCCAGAATTTGCACTTTGTTGCGCTGCTACAAACAACGGTAGCGTAGCAAACAAACCAAACACGGTCGCGAACGTCACGTGTCGCTGAACCATTTGCTGCTCCTGGAATGCAAGAGTGATTAGTCTACTGCTACGTATTTTTTGTGCAAGCGAGTTCCTAGTTGGGCACACGACTAGAGGGATGGCGATCTGGAAGAAAATGTGAGCGTATGCTTCCACCCGAAACGTTGCCCTGCGTGTGTCCCGGCGCCGGGATCAATGTCACATGTTCACCCAGCTTATGTCCTGCCTCAACCAGCTCGACCTGCTCCGCTTCGATCACCGGCAGAACGCTTTCTACGTAAAGATCACTGTGGCGCGCACGTTGAATTTCTTCGTCAGCAGCAGGCATCAGATAGCGAGCATTCGGGAAAGTGGGTACCCAGCGTTCGTCCTCAAGTCGGCAATTCCAGCCGACGTGATCCACGTGCAAATGGGTGCACAGCACATAGTCAATATCGCTGACGCCCACTCCGGCAGTGGTCAAGGCGGCCATGAACTCGTGTCCGAGTGTTTGCGCCAGTCGGCGCGCCACGACACGGTTTTGTCGTTGCCCACACAGCTAGCAACCAGAATGTTACAAGAAGGCGTTTTCAGCAGAAATCCCTTCACCGGTAGAATCACCCGCCCAAACTGGGGGCAAACGCCACCCGGCACATGCGCTTCAACAGTTTTCCCGACATCAGGTCCTGCTGTCGGAAAGAGTTCCTCCGGCGTCATGAGAGTGGCAGCCTGCCTTTGAACTTGCTGCCGCGAATTCGCCTGTGAAGTGAGAATGGTCCGGATTCGTGCGACGACGATTGACACAAATTGAAAACAACAACTATGAAGTTCATCGGTCGACCAGCGTTTCTCCAAATCGAAACAGAAATATGAAGCTTTTTTCAACGCATTCAATCGTTGGGCTGCTTGCTGCAGCAGGTCTTGTCCTTGCCGGCTGCCAATCAACAACGGACCAGAAAAAATCCACGGAATCGGCTAAGAGCAAATCGCCTGTTGATAGATGTGAGAAGGCCAAAAAGGCTTGGAACTACAACACACCTGATGGGCGGATGGTTGCGTGGATCGTCTGCACAGGAAACACGGACTCCATGGCTGCTTGGCGTGAACACACCCGGCAAAGAACCTGCCAGGCGCAAACTGGTGAACTCTGCAAAGACTGATCGCGTTCTCTCAAACTGACGATGCAATTCCGAGGTACAAACGACCGCCACCCGGCTGTGGGTTGGCGGCGGTTCTTGATGACGTTCGATCAGCATGCTTTATTTGCTCCTCCTCCTTAACCGTTCGTGTATCGGTTGGAAATTCGACTGGAGCCGCCTTTCGAACAGTTCCCCCTTTCCCTGCATGACCTCTGCTCTTCCATAGGTTGGATCACTGCGGTTGAAAGCAATTGGATTGTAACTGAGTGAAGTGCAATGGTGTTAGAGATTAGACAGATTTGCGCCGACGAAGCAGAGGCGGCTGCAGGTCTATTTATTCAAGTCTATAAAGGTGCCCCGTGGCATGAAACTTGGTCTTTTGAAAATGCAAGGGAGCGTTTGAAAGAACTGAGTCGAACACCAAACTGGATAGGTGTAGGTGTCTTCAAGCAAGCTGACCTTGTCGGGTTGTCTATTGGTGTTCCTCATACGTCCGCTGCTGGCAAAACATTGTATATTTCTGAGATCATTGTATGCCCCAACCATCGGCGGCAAGGAATTGGAAATAGACTGATGGAAGCAATCCAGGAGCTGGCTCAGGAAAGAGACTATTGCTCTTCATGGCTTGTTTCCCAGTCCGCTGGGGACTTGTTGAAGTTCTACGAGAACAATCGCTATGTCCGATCTGAGCACCTGAGTGTCTATTCCCGAAAGTTCGATAAGAAGTAAATCTTCCCCTTTTCGCAAGGCGTCTCAACCATTCGGAGTTCGTTGTCTTTGTACGAACAAAACCCAACAACAATGCCGCGTGTTTCTGCGACCAGAAACACTTCTCCACCGTGCGACATTGCTTCCGAGTATCCCTCCGCCTTCAGGCCCGATGCCCAACTTTCGCACTCTTCGGCGGTGTAAGCAGCGGGGCCTAACCCACAGATCGCATCGAGATGTACTGACAGAAGATCATGTCCATCTTTGTTAGTGCCTTGTCTAATCAAGCATAGAGACAAATCTGCTCTCCAGATTTTGTGTAAGAGACAAATCTCGCCTCGCACTATTTCTTTTGACTTTGGACAACGGATTTAATGAAGTTGGTTTTTCGGTCCGCATATTGTCCACGCCCTGCATCTCCCAAGCTTTCAACAAGGTTTTGCTTGAGTTCAGCGTATTGCTTTCGCAGACTTGGATCGGCGCGCAGGGCGTCGCGGAATGTGATGTGATCAAGGCATGCGACATCGTTTGGAGGATACAGGTGCAGGTTGTGGGTCCTCACGTCGCCGTCCCGCAGGCGTATGAACAGACGGCCACTTCGAATGCCGCGATCAATGTAACCTAAATTGGTGAGTGCAGTGGCAATTTCGGTTTCATGATTTGAACGTATCGCAATGTCCAGAATGGGTTTGGCAGGCAGATCCGGCACGGCGGTGCTACCGATATGGTCAATCTCAAACGCGACACCAGGCAAAGCTTTAAAGATCAGTGTGACTTCAATTTCGAACAAGTCGGCCCATATCGGGTCATGCTCGACGAGCCTGAGCGTTGCTTGCCGAAGGCCCAGGGCCGGGATCTTTGACCTCATAAGTCACCTTTCCAGTCTTCAGTGGCGGCAAGTCGCATGTAGGCGTTCGGTCAACCGTTCATTTGCGAACTCAACCTCATGAGACCCGCCTCGGTATGCTCGAAACCACATGTGCGGTAGAACGACGTAAGGTGAGGCTCAAAATCGACGTGCAGCCAGAGTGCGCCGCGATCTTGAGCAATTCTCGTTGCCTTTGCGATCAGACGAGTGGCAATACCTTGCCGCCGTACCCGGGGGTGGACACACGTATCAAGAATAAATGCATGAATGCCCCCATCCCAGGCGACATTAACAAAGCCAACCAGTTGATCGTTCTCATAAGCGCCAATGTGGGCAAGGCTTCGAGATGGAATTTGTGAGAAGTTTCTGCCCGCGCGCTCACCCCAGGCCTCGAGCCAAAGAGCATCCAATTCATTCGAAGAAGGGAAAGGATCAACTCGAAGTGTCACCATTACAGAAATTCCAATTGGTTTTTGTTGAACATGATCTGGAGCGGCGGCGTTCCTCGACCATAGATTGCAAAAATTGACAAGATTAAGATACGAGATTCGTCAGATTAAGGGTGCTCTGGTTTCCGACCTGTAAGGCTTCTGCATCCTTCCATAGGTTGGGTTTCAGGTCACCATCAGAAGTGTTTGGGGTGACATGATCGAATGACCGTTTCGAGCTAGCGAAGTAACTCGGCCTGATGCCGTCTCACCCATTCTTGGCAAGCCGCCGCCCGCTCGAGTGTCTCCTTCAGTCCATTTTTCTACTTCGAATTGGAATTCGTGCTACCTTTTAGTCAGGATTGTATCGTCAGGGATTGAAGTAAAAATGATTAAATTGACCAAGCTAACTCATCCAGTCCTCGGATCGATCGCGATGCTCTTCTTGCTGAGTGCCTGCCAGTCAGGCGGTCAATCGGACGGAGGTCTTGAAGCCGGTAGCGCTGCTCCGCCGGTTGCAAATGTTGTTGTTGCCAACGAAGGACCCGACGGGCCTCCAGGTGAGTGTGTCAACGTTTCCGACGAAGGCACTTCGCTTACTCCAGGTTGTCCCTGATCCTGAGCTGATTGAGCTGGGAAACGTGCTCATCCCGGAATGAGAGGGGCACATTCATGTGCTCTGGAAGGGAGTCCCTCCACGTTACCAGTCGGTGCCGATCCAAAACTCTTTGATATGCGACGTCCATCTGCATGGCGCTGAGAATGAAGACCCAACCCCTGGCAAAATGGACGCTCTCACCTGTTCGGTTGCCGCAGGGGCTTGCTGTTTCTAGGTATTATCGGGGCGTTCGAAGGTT
The DNA here is from genome assembly GCF_040329475.1 of Roseibium sp. SCP14. Classification (NCBI taxonomy): domain Bacteria; kingdom Pseudomonadati; phylum Pseudomonadota; class Alphaproteobacteria; order Hyphomicrobiales; family Stappiaceae; genus Roseibium; species Roseibium sp. SCP14. The sequence continues at coordinate 54,933 of NZ_JBDZYH010000015.1, read as the reverse complement.
CCAGCAGGCGGCAGCATCGCCAAGACCTGGGTTTCGCAATGTTCAAAGCCGCACCGCCGATAGATCCGGCCAGCGGGGCTGTTGCTGAGCGCGTGCAGGACCGGCACGGTATCCGGGGCTCGGGACCTTGCCCAATCAACCCCCGCGGTTACAAGCGCTGCGCAGATACCCCGCCGCCGGTGGCTGGGCCGGGTCTCGACTTCCTGAAACCGCGCCACGCCATGATCGGCATAGATACCCAGATCCGCGGCCAGAAGGTCACCCTCAAAGGCTCCCAGCCAGGTTGCCCAGCCTTCCGCAATCTGGCGGCGCCGGCTCGCGAAGCGAGAGCGAAGGTATATTTCGTAGGAAGAGCGCTCGAAGCCCTGCTCGACGCCCGTATCAATTTGCAGCGCAATGACCTGATGCCAATCTGACTCGCTTTCGACAGGACGAATGTCAATCCCCTTTGGTACGGGTGCGCGCTCCAGAGGGGCTGTCAGGCTCAGGACATCAATCTGCTCAAGCTCGAACCCCAAAGCCGATAACGGCTCGTGTTCCGGTCCGATCTTCATGTCAGGGATATCCCAAGAGATCGCAACATGTGCTGCTTCGGGGAAATCTGAGCGAAATTGTGCAATCTGCCGCTCCGGATCGACATGGGCGCTCCGAAAGGTGACCATGTTCCCGTCCCAACAATGCGGCTCGTCCGGCATGCGTAGAACGATGCGGTCCTCATGCGCCTCAACCTCGCTGACGCCGCGCGCGATCAACAGGCCGCTGCGCACTCCCAGGGTTTGCGCTTCCGCAAGCGTGGTTTCTTTAACTTCAAGGCCAACGCGCTCGCCGGCGAATTTTTCAATATGACTCACGTCACATTCCTTTCGATCAATCATCCAGGAAGCTCCAGCGACTGCCTTTCGAGACAGCTCTGCCTCTTAAAGGATCGTACCTTGAGCTGAATAGGTGGGTTTTCGCTTTATGTATCCTGCAATTGAAGCGGTTAGAACCGGGCATCAAAATCATTTTGATTGTTGATCAATCTTTGTCGCGTCTCGTTGCCCAGACCGGTCCTTCAGGATCAGGGTTGGCAAATCCGACCGGCATGCCATCCGGTGAAAGAGCCCCCTGTTCGGCTTCCGAACCTCACATGAGATGTCCGCCGGTTTCGTGGCTGGGCATCAAAAGTCGCGTGCAATGAAAGATGTCGGAACGGTTCTCGTGATGCGGTCTTCGTCACAGGACTTGGCGACGCGCAGCTGAATGATTTCCATGATTGCATCAACCGTATCAATCACGCTTTGCTTGATGGTCGACAGATTGTAGGACGGCCAGGAAGCTTGAGGAACATCGTCGAACCCGATGATCCTTATGTCCTGCGGAACGGAAAGTCCGTGTACAAATCGGGCTGTGTCCATGGCCCCCATCGCCATCGCGTCATTCGCACAAAACAAGCAGTCGGGCAAAGGACCTCTTGATGACAGTTTCTCAAACGCCTCCTGCCCGCTTTCGTAACTGAAATCGCCCTCTTCCTTGTCAATCAGCTTCATGTCGCTTCGTGCCAGGGCTTCGAGCAGGCCCACGCTTCTTGAATGGAAAGCAGATGAGGAGCGCCGTGCCGTGACCAGCCAGACGGTCTTGTAATCACGGTCATGGAGGTAGCTGGTCATCTGTTGAATTCCCGTGGCGTCATCGACATTCACGACATCGACCCGCTCGTCCTGCGAGAAGTTGCTGTTGAGCATGATGGGCGGACTGTGGATGCAAAACGGGATTACGTCAGATGCATTGACGGCGTCTGCACTGACGATCGCCGTGTTCAGCGGCATCTGAATGATTTGCGCAAGGGTCTCGGCGCCCCGGTAATTCTCGTCAACGCAGATCGTGTAGGGAACCAGTCCCATTTTCTGAAGTGCATTGTTGAGGTGATGGATCAGATAAGGCCGGCGGAAGTCAGGTTTGCTGATCGTGATCAGCGCAACAATGTTGCTGCTGCCGCTGGCAAGGCTGGAGGCGATCGCGTTGGGGCGATAGCCAAGCTCCCTCGCCGCCTTCAGCACCTTTTCCGCTGTGCGGGCCGATACGCTTGCATCTTTGGTAAAGGTCCGGGAAACCGCCGAGCGCGAAACACCCGCACGTTCGGCGACCTGATCTGCTGTAACACGTTGCATTGGTTCAATATGCTCTTTTTTGCATGCGCGTGCAATATGCGGCTGCGATTTGGGTCCAATCATTCTTGGTGCAATTGTCGCAAATGACTTTCGATTCGACAAGCGCGTGAGAAACTGTATAAAACAGGAGGTAGCGCGGATTCGATTCCATGTTGTCGCCTTTTGGGAGGGCGCTGCACCTTTTTCTCATTGAAGTGGGTACAGAGATGAAGTCGAACAGTTTTTTGCAAAATTGCACGCGCTTGCAAAAATGGGAGAATACACATGCGGATCTCAAATTTCCTTCTGTCAACCTCAGCGGCGATGGTGCTCGGAACGCTGTCTGCGACTGCCGGCACAATCACCATCTACTCTGCTCATGGGGATGACGTGTTCGGGCCGATTGTCGAAGTGTTCGAAGCCGCTCATCCGGATATCGATGTCGAGGTCATCGTCGGGGAGACTGGACCGCTCTATCAGCGTGTCAAAGCTGAAGCGGCCAATCCCGCGGCCGATATACAATGGGGCGGTGCAATCCAGTCCTACGAAACCTTTTCCGATCTGTACGAAGCATACGAGGCGCCGGAAGCCGGGGCATTGATTGTTTCAGATCCGAACAACAAGTGGTTCCCGTTTTCTCTGTTCGCTCAGCCCTTGATGGTGAACACGGACATTGTTTCGGAATCCGATTATCCGACATCCGTACGTGATGTGCTCGACGATCGCTGGAATGACAAGGGCGGCGTGGTCTTGGCGGATCCCAACCATTCGGGGACCGGGCATTCGATCGTTTCCGGCCTGGCTTCAGGTCTTGGCTGGGATTTCATGACGGAGGTCATCAAGACCGTTCGCGCCACTCAGGGATCGTCTCCGATGTTCGAAAGCGTTCGCGACGGCGAGGCTGCTCTGGGGTGGGTCAATGAGGACCTGGGCGCTAAGTGGGAGGCGGAGGGTCTGCCGGTCAAGATGATTTATCCCGCTGACGGCGTCACCGTCCAGGTCGACGGGTTGGCCATCATCAACGGTGCTCCCAACCCTGAGGACGCGAGGGTCTTTGTCGATTTCATCATCAGTCAGAAGGGACAAAGAATTGCGAGTGAAATCGTCAAGCGGCGTTCCATTCGCACCGATGTTCAGCCGCCGACGGGCCTGCCGGCCATGGGCGAGTTGCAGCTTTTTCCCGCTGAAGAGCCTCGCGATGTGATCAAGGCGAAATTCACGTCGATCTTGGAAAGCAAATAAGCCTCCGAATTTCCTTTGAAATCCTCTCCCTGGCGGCCGTTGAAGCTGCCGGGGCATTGTCTGACCCTTGAGGGCCAATCTCTGATGAAAAGTCTGACTGACACCTGGAAGCTGTTTTCGCTGCTTTGCCTGGTCGGTGCAGTGATGCTGGTTCTGGTGCCGCAACTATGGATCGTCATTTCGGCATTCAAACAGGACGGCGGAGCATTCACCTTGCAGAGCCGAAATGGAAACCTGAGCCTCGTCAGCGAAGGAATGACGCGTTTTTCGCCGATCTCAAGTGAAAACGGGACTGTGCAACTTGAACGACCCGACGGTTTTTCGGTGACGTTTGAACAACAACAGCCCGGCATAACCTTGATCCGTGCATCCGAACCATTGGAACTGGTGGCTGGCCACATCGGAACGCGTTTCCAGCTGACCGGTGAGAACGTTGATGTCCTGATCGAACAAACGGTCGTTCTGGACATTTTCGGCAACTCCGGTGCACCCGTTCTGGTTCCCGAGCAATCCGGATCGAACATACTCCTGCGGCACGAACCGAAGAGCTTCCTGAGGTTTCAGGATCGCAGGCAACACTTCAGCCTGCAGAACTTTCGGGAGTTCCTGACGAGAAGCACCTACCTTGAAGCGATCAAGAACAGTCTGATTGTCACGGTTCTTTCCACGCTGTTTGCCAGCCTCGTTGCGGTTCCGCTGGCCTGGATGGTGGCGCGCTACCAGTTCCGGTGGAGATCCGCCTGCATCGCCATGATCACGATGGCATCCGTCTCCCCGCCCTTCCTTGGGGCTTATGTCTGGCGAATGCTCCTGGGGGCAAATGGTCTTTTGACCAATGCTCTAGGACTGGACTGGACGATCGTTGGCATGCACGGCGTCATCTGGGTCATTGTCTGGCTTCTTTACCCGCTTGTCTTTCTCATGAGCCTGGACAGCTTTTCCGGAGTTGACCCGACATTGAGAGAAAGTGCGCTGAGCCTTGGTGCATCCCGCCGGCGGTCCTTTTGGAACATCGAAGTGCCGACTTGCCTGCCGGGAATTCTGACAGGCCTCTATATGGCGGCGATGGCCGCATTCTCGGACTTTGGCACGCCGTTCATCATCTCGCTCGACCTCCTGATCCTGCCGAAGCTCGTCTATACGGAATTTCTCAACGAAACCGGAGGCAATCCCTCCATCGCCTCTACCGGGTCAATCATCATGCTTGTCATCGCGACGCTGTTCCTGGCGATGCAGCGGCTTGTGCTGGCCGGGCGAAGTTTTGCATCCGTTACCTCCCGCAAACAGGTTCTGGATGTTCCCTCCACAGGTATGAAGTGGCTGATCTACGGCTTTGCGGGAACCGTCATCGCGCTGGCATTCACACCGCATGCGGTCGTGACCGTTACGTCCTTTCTGGAATGGCGTGCCGGAACAGTGACGAGTGTTCCAACTCTCAGCAACTATGTGAACCTGTTCAGCAATCAGATGAACTCGGTCTGGGTCAGCCTTTCGACTGCCGCGGCTGCCACGGCTCTGAGTTTGTTTTTCGGCCTGAGCATAGCCTACGTCATTGTCCGGAAGCGCTATCGGGTCATCGCGCCTGTCCTGAACGGCCTGGTCATGACGCCTTACATCATTCCGGGAACGGTGTTTGCGATCGGGTTCATTCTGGCGTTCAACCAGGAACCTCTGTTGCTTACCGGAACATGGTTCATTCTGGTTTTGAGCTACTTCATCAGGATGCTGCCGTTTGCCCTGAAAACCGGTGAGGCAACTCTTTATCAAATTCACCCAGCCATGGAAGATGCTGCACTCAGTCTGGGTGCGAAGCCGATGCGCGTGTTCATGGGCGTTGTCGTTCCGATGATGCTCAGCGGTGCAATCACTGGCGCCACGCTCGTGTTCCTGCATTCGGTGACCGAGCTCAGTTCCACCATTCTGCTTTATCGTCCACCCTGGACGCCGATGTCGGCAGTCATCTTCCAGAACACAGTCTCACCGGGCGCCAATTTCGGATACGCGGCAGCAATGGCCGTGTTGATGATGGTCATTCTTTATGTGCCGCTCGCGCTTGTAACCAGAAAAAGAAAGAGCCTTTCTCAATGACGACGTCTGCGATTAACGGCAGTGCCGGACTGGATGTGTCGATCGAAGGATTGCAGATCAACTTCGGCGATTTCACCGCGTTGAAACCAACCGAGCTTGAAATTCGCAACGGCGAGCTGTTCACCCTTCTGGGACCGTCAGGCTGCGGGAAAACCACTTTGTTGCGGTGTCTTGCAGGCTTCACCAAACCGTCGGCGGGCCGGGTGCGCTTTAACGGCAAGGACGTGAGCGCCCTTGAGCCCTGGGATCGGGGCATCGGCTTCGTATTCCAGAATTACGCGCTCTGGCCCACAAAGACGATTGCCGCGAATGTGGCCTACGGTCTGGAAATGCGGCGCGAACCGAAGGATATGATCCGGGAAAAAGTGGCCAGCACCCTTCGAATGGTTGAGCTGACCGAAGCCGCGGGCAAGTACCCCGGAGAAATGTCCGGCGGCATGCAGCAGCGTGCAGCCCTTGCCCGGGCGGTGGTGATTGATCCCCCGCTCCTGCTGTTTGACGAGCCGCTTTCAAACCTGGACGCCAAGCTTCGGGTCAAGCTTCGCCGTGACATCCGCAATTTGCAGAAGCGGCTTGGACTGACAGCGGTTTATGTCACCCATGACCAGGAAGAAGCTCTGGACATTTCCGACCGCATCGCGGTGATGCGACAGGGGGAAGTGCTGCAGGTCGGCACCCCGCGCGAGATTTACGAGACGCCGGAAAACGCTCAGGTCGCCGACTTCGTCGGCAAGGCAAGTTTTCTTAGCGGCAAGGCAATTTCAGATGATCGCTTCCGTTTGACGGATGGTACTGAAATCAAAGCGAAAATGTCCTTTCAGACAAACCGTGACAATGCCGTCGCCATATTCGCCCGCCCCGAGGCAATCGCACTTGTCCCGGTCGATCAGGGCGACCTCAACGGGGTGATCAGCGAAGTCTCCTATCTCGGAAACCTGACCAGGTACCTTGTGCGGATCGGAGATCAGATCGTGCTGTGCGAGACGCGCGATGATGCGGTTCTCGGACAGGAGGTTGGCTTGAGATTGCCGCCCCTCAGGACATTCGACACTTTGCCTGACCGGCAGAAATCGGAGGAGGAAGTGTGATGCGCGCCGCAGATTACCTGCCTTTGATGACCGAAACCGCACGCTCTGCAGGTGCATTGGCCATGGACTATTTCAAGCGAACGGCAACGCTCGATATTCAGTTCAAGGGCCAGGCGGACCTCTTGTGCGAAGCGGATGAAACCGTCGAAGCGCTCATTCGAGACACACTTCAGGAAGCGCATCCGGACATTGCCTTTCAGGGAGAAGAGTCAGGTCATCACGGTCCGCAGGATGCGGATCTGATCTGGGTTGTCGATCCGATCGACGGTACGACGAATTTTCTTTCCGGGCTGCCTTTCGCGATATCGATCGCGCTGGTGCGCAACCAACAGCCGATTGCCGGTGTGATTTATGCTCCGGTGAACGATGAGATGTTCTGTGCATCGCAGGGCACCCAATCCACGCTCAACAACGTTCCGATCCGCGTGCGAAGTCAAGCCGATCCGGCTCGATTTGTGGTCGGCACCGGGTTGCCGTTGGACGCCTATCGGCATTCCAACGGCGCCTATGGCCGATTGCACAAACTTCGCGAAGAAGTCGCCGCGGTTCGTATCGTCGGAACCTGCGCATTGTCGCTGGCTTATGTCGCCAGCGGTCGTCTTGACGGATATTTCGAAGGGCCGACCGGATTTCTGGATTGCGCAGCCGGTGTCGTGATCCTGCGTGAAGCCGGTGGAGTCGTGACCGATTTTTGGGGTGCAGAGGATTTCGCAAAGAACATAACTTTCACCGCTGGAGCGCAGGCTTGCCAGACCTTCTTGCTGGGTTTCACGCGCCAGGCGCCGAGGGAGGTAACATGAGCGATATCAGATTGGGTATCTCTCCCCTCTCCTGGACAAATCAGGCCATCCTCGATCTGGGCGACGATGTTTCCTATGATCAATGTATCCGCGAGGCGTCGGCAGCAGGCTTCACAGGGGTCGAGCTGGGGCGGAAGTTTCCGGAGTCCGACCAGGAGATATTGGACACACTCGGCTCGCGCGGACTGAGACCCGTATCGTCCTGGTATTCGGGTTACTTGGCCGAGCGCGATGTCGAGGCCGAGTGGCCGGACGCCATGGTGTTTGCAGATCGCCTCCTCCGGCTCGGTTGCAGCGTCATGGTCTACGGAGAGTGCGGATGCGGCCCGGATCTCGGTGCGAAGTCGCCATTGGATCAGCGGCCTCGGGTCGACCTGTTTGATCTGAAGACCTACGCCGGACGTTTGACGCAACTTGGCAAGCGCCTGGCCGATCGCGGGATTGCTCTGGTCTATCACCACCACATGATGCAGCCGGTGGAGACCTCTGCCCAGATCGACGAGCTTTTGACCGAGTGCGGACCCGAGGTCGGATTGTTGCTGGATACCGGCCATCTTGCACTGGCCGGTGAGGACTATGTCCCTGTCATGAAGCGTTGGTGGAGCCGCATAGATCATATCCATCTCAAAGACATCCGGAGACAGGTCATCAGCCAGCTCGACCCATCGCGCGACACGTTCAACGACGGCGTGAGGAAAGGGATGTTCACGGTTCCGGGAGATGGCGATCTCGATTTTGCGCCGCTAGCCCGCCAGATCGCGGAACACGGATGGCATGGATGGTTGCTTGTTGAGGCCGAACAGGACCCGGAAATTGCTGAGCCGGCCGCGATGGCGCGCACGGCCTTTACCTATCTTGAAAAAATCCTGACTGCCTCCGGCGTCAGTTTCGAAAGGAATATCCATCGTGTGTGCTGATAGAACACTGAAAATATGTCTGATCGGGTGCGGACACATGGGACGCCTCCATGCCGGCAGTCTGGCAGGTGACAAACATTTGCATCAGTTGACTGTGTGCGACGCCGATCCGAGCGCTGCGCAACTGCTTGCGGACGATCTGGCGAGCCCGGCACTGGAAGTAACCGTTGCACCGATTGAAACGGCGCTTCGTCAAGAGCGCTTTGATGCCTATGTCATAGCGAGTCCGGCGCACCTTCACCTGGAGCAATGTGCCAGCGTCGCGGCAACGGGAGCTTATGTTTTCTGCGAGAAACCGGTCGCTCCGGATTATAAAGACATACTGGGGCAGCTGGACAGCCTTGCGCCCCATGAAGACCGCATACAAGTCGGGTTCAACCGGCGCTTCGATCCCCAAATGGCGGCATTGAAGGCAGAAATCGAACGTGGCGCGATCGGGGAAATCGAGCAGCTGCATGTTGTCAGCCGGGACCACACGCCGCCGACGCTGAGACAGCTTGAAACTTCTGCCGGACTGATAGCCGAAACTGCCATTCATGACTTCGACATGGTGCGATGGCTTCTGGGTGGAGAGGTCCGCAGCATAGCCTGCTACGGTGCGGCCCTGATCAATCGTGAGTATGCCGATCTTGGCCACATCGATACGGCGACGATGGTCATGATCGGAGAAAACGGCCAGCAAGTTGTGTTGCAGAACAGCTGGCGGGCGGCAAATGGCTACGATCAGCGGATCGAAGCTTTCGGCCCGAAGGGCAGGCTCAATGTTGGAAATCCCCTGTCCGATCTTGTTGTTTTCGAAGATCGCGGTGGTGCCCGCCATGGGCAGATTTCCGATGACTGGTCTACACGCTACCGCCAGGCTTATGGCATCGAGATTGCCTCGTTCCTGGATTGCGTTGCCAGAAAAGACAAGACATCTCCGTCCCTGTCCGACGGCGTAGCGGCATCCAAACTGGCGCATTTTGCACAGCTGTCCTTGAAGCAGGGACAGGCAATTCAGCTGCCGTCATAAGGTCATGTTCCGGCCGCTGCCGCGGAGCTTAAAGTCTTTCAAATTCAGCGTTTGATGCGTTGCGGGGCCTCTAACGACTGCCAATCCCGGATCAATACAGAACCGACGTCTGACTGAACCGGGGTTGTCAGAGGCTCCTTCTTGCCCGGCCAACAGTTTGAACCTCCCCTGTTGGCCGGGATTTTTTTGATCTCCTGACTCTCGAGGCCGGTGAATAGGGCACTGCAGTGAACGACCGTAATCAGGAGTCGGCATGACAGCCCATGCCGCCGGCACTCAAAACAGATAAGATGTTTAGAATGGGTACTTGCTTTCCAGCAGTAATCGTAGCGCTGGTAGTTCTGATCGAAAACGACCTTTTCTCCTGATTGTACCCATCTGCGGTCGAAATTCGATTGCAGCCACCAGTAGCGGCCGCCGATACCGAGTTGCCAGGAAGTCTAGCGTTCCCTTCGTTTCTAGCTCTGTGGTTTGATAAAGTGATTGGCAGTCAGCGGTTGGCGGAATATGGAAACTCTGTGCTTTCTCCCTGAAAACATTTATGTCGAGAAATCCCCTTGAAGTGTCTTGTTGTTGTTTCTCATCCCTTGCCGAACAGTCTTTGCAGGCACCTCGCCAACAGAGTTGTGCAACATTTGATTGAAAGCGGTCACGATGTCCTTGAAGAAGACTTGTATGCGCAAGGATACGATCCGACCCTTTCTGATAGAGAGCGTGAAACGTATTACGGCTCGTACGACGCGTCGCAAATCGAGGGCCAGGTCAAACGGTTGCAGGAAGCAGAAGCCCTCGTGCTTGTTTTCCCCACCTGGTGGTTTGGATTTCCCGCGATCCTGAAGGGGTGGTTCGACAGAGCGTGGGGGCCGGGACTTGCTTATGATCACGCTGACGACTTCGGTCCGATCAAACCGAAACTTTTCAACCTGAGACAGGTGCTCGCTGTCACGACGCTGGGGTCGCCTTGGTGGGTTGATAGATTGGTGATGTGGCAACCGGTCAGGAGAATATTGAAACACGCCTTGCTTGGAGCGTGCACCAGGAACAGCAGGCTTGAGTTTCTATCTCTCTATGGCGCAGAAAAAATTCAGGAAAAACAGGTGCGGGCCTTTGAGGCGAAGATTGTCAAAGCCTTGGACAAATGGCGTTAGCGGAGCTCTGAATTCCGTCAAAAAATCTTTGATTGAGGCTGCGCAACTTCGATCGGCTTCATGGTTTTCAAGATTGCTGATCCGCCCTCTTCCCCCGCTCCCGAAATCTTGAAGTTTACCGGTCCGGTAGGGCTGGACACCCGGAATTGGAACATCCTAGTGTCCTGAACTTCATCACACTGAGCAGCGGGCCGATATTGCATGGAACTCTATTTTGCACCGAACACGATCTCGATTGCGGTTGCGATCGTAATGGAGGAGCTGGAGCTTACTTTTGAAGCCAGGAGAATAGATTTCTCGACCGGCGAGCAAACGAGTGCCGATTACGCAAGAATTAATCCGAAAGGCCGTGTTCCTGCGCTAGTGACCGAGGATGGAATCGTAACTGAAACGGGTGCGATCCTGGAATACGCCAACGCGATCTCACCTTCGTCAAAGCTGGTGCCTGATGATGCGTTCCAAGCCGCCAAAATGCGCGAAGTGATGTACTATCTGGCCTCGACAATGCACGTGAACCATGCTCACAAACTTCGTGGACACCGCTGGGCGAATGAGCGCACCAGTTTTGAGGATATGCGTGCCAAGGTGCCTGAAACAATGGCGACGTCCTGCGCCTATGTGGAAGACAATCTGCTGCAGGAACCGTATGTGCTCGGGCAGGAAATGTCTCTCGCAGATCCCTACCTGTATCTGATTTGCACCTGGCTTGAAGGCGACGGTGTCGACATTTCCAATTACCGGAAGTTGTCAAGGTTCAAATCGCTCATGGACGAAAGACCCTCCGTCAGGAAGCTGAAAAGTGCAGGAATGCTTTAGCTTTCGGTTGAAGGATCAAGATAACGGCCTTTCGATCCCCTCCAACCTGACCTGGCGACTAGGAGAACAAGACGGCACTTGTGCGTTGTGGGGGCTAGCCACCTTGCGATCTTTGCATCGCTGCGATCTTCTTGTCGGTGTTGTACTGGCTTAGAGCATACACCGCCCAGATTGCGGCTGGTATCCAGCCAATCAGCGTGATTTGCAGCAGCAGACAAAAAATGCCCTGAAACGGCCGTCCGATCGTGAAGAAGACCAAAAATGGAAGCAGGATTGCAATTATAAGGCGCATTTCATAACTCCCTAGTCGCAAGTGGCAGAGCTTGCTACCTGCATTACAACATCGGCCTTGACGCGGTCCAGTCCGCACAAACAGGGTCGTCCCTTCGGTATGGCGACGGAAAGCCCTGTCCTCCACTCCCCGGAAATGACAAAATCCGCTCCCTCGCTCTTGTAGTCACAACCGGGATTTGTGACCTGCATGGTGTTTGAATGATTGGCAACGACCGCCAGCTCGGGCTCAAACATATTTGCTGGAGACTGATGTCAGTCCGGCAGGCGCGATTTTCAAGGCGATATGTTCACAAAGGGCCGCAAATAGCTAATTTGGCTGGGTATTTCGCAGGCCCGGGAAGCAAAAAAGCAGATTCAGGCCTCGATCAGGCAGAGGATCTTTTGACAAATTCCCCCAGCAGCAATTGCTTTTTCCGCGGCTCTTCGGGGGACTGGAGCATTTCGATCAAACAGTCTGCCATTTCCGCAAGCGGCTGGCGGTATGTTGTCAGGTTGTATGCGGGAGATGACGCAAGACTGATGTCATCGAAACCGATGACAGCAATGTCCTCCGGAATCCTCAGGCCCATCTCATAGCGGATAACGTCGATTGCCCCGACCGCAATGACATCGTTCTCGCACAAGACGATGTCCGGACGCTTGACCCCTTCCCGGTTGTTCAAGATCTCTCTCATGACATTCCGGGCGAGCTGCGGATCATAGGCTGACACACTATGAATGTCAGGAGGGGAATAGCCGCGTTCACTCATTTTGGTGACGAATGTCCGTTTCCGCTTCAGCGACGTCGAAAGCGTGTCCGGTCCCGCCAGGTAGATCGGTCTCTTGTATCCGGAAGAGATGACATAATCCGTGATAACGCCGACTGCGGTTTCGTTGTCGCAAGAAACGGACAGAGTATTGGGATCTTCACTCTCACGGGCAAAGACGACCAGTTTTTTCAGCTTCCTCGCACCCAATGCGGTTTGCATCAGGCTCTCGTCAAACTGGGTTCCGATGAGGATTGCGGCATCGACCCGTCGCTGGCTTGCATGAAGCAAGCCGTCGGATGGTGTCTGTCCGGCCGCGATATTGACCAATATCGCGGTGAAACCCGCCAGCTGAAGTTTTTCGGTCAGGATGTTCAGGATAGGCAGCTTGTGAGGGTTGTGAAAATCATCCACCAGCAGTGCGATTTGATTTGTTCGTTCTGATGCCAGGCTTGAGGCCAGCAGATCCGGCGTATAGCCAAGCTCGGCTGCGACGGACAAAATCTTGTCACGGCTTTTTTGAGAAATGGACGCGCCAGCCTTGAATGCTCGCGCAACCGTCCAGCGCGAGACGCCTGCGGCTTCCGCCACATCATCGGCTGTCACAATTGAGCTCTGTTCCGAGGCCTGCTCTTTCATAAGCCTTTCCTACACCTGCGTAATCCTGCCGGCGCGATCCTAATCGAGTTCAATTGCCGGTGCGAGCCCTATTCTTGCACCCGTGCGCACGATTTTGCACGCGCGAGCATTTTTTTCTTGCTCGCGCGTGCAAAAGTGATAACGTTGTCGTCGACAAGCTTGGGAGGGCATGTTGAAGAAAGCACCTGCAAGAGGGCGAGCTGATCTCAAATCGGTGGCAGAAAACGGGACGTTTCAAGCGCGTCCGTTCGTTTGCACTCACAAGGAGCAAGCAGCAGAACCTGCAGCGAAATCACCGCTGACAGGCCGTTTCGGAGCGCGCAAACTGCTTTGCTTGTCAGAACGTCGACACAAGTCTGTCAAAGCTGCGCGGAGACTGTCGGACGTTCTTGCCTCACGGCCGAATTCACGACTTCTGTCGCATCATGGAGTAATCGGTAGGGCGCGCTCGCTCAGAAAATTTCGGATGCATTCCGGTATCCGGAAAATGCCGGTCTTCGCTCAAACGGTTCAATCTGTTGATGTCCGTGCCATCGTTCAGTCCTTGTCTCGCAGTTCCTGGAATTCGCGGGAAGGAGATTGATATACAAACCGCCTTGCGGATGTTTCGGCAGTCTTTGCCCGTCGGTGCATGACCGCATCTTTTCCCTGAAGACACTCAATCTCCGGTCGGCTTAGAGCCGGTGAAAGTTGGTGAAACTTTTTGACGCGCTCCGGTGGCGGCGGCGCGAACGCCGAGGCTGTGTCTGCAAATCGAAGTTGAATTCGCTGCTCCTGAAAATCCGGTTTCCGCCAAGCAGCGCGAAGTTGAAAGAACGGAAAATTCATGAACTCGTCACCCATCCATATCTCGGCGGTCGAAGCGCAATACGGATCGGTAAAAGTCCTCAAGGGCATCGATCTGGACATTGAACCAGGTACCTTCGTTGCGCTTCTTGGATCATCCGGTTGCGGAAAAACGACGCTGCTTCGCTCCATCAGCGGTTTCATGAAGGTGAGTTCCGGTCAGATCCGTGTCGGCTCCCAGGACATCACCCATGTTCCGCCGGAGCGAAGAGGCATGGCGATGGTGTTCCAGTCATACGCCCTGTGGCCTCACATGACGGTTGCGCAGAACATCGGATACGGTCTGAAACTTCGTCGCAAGAGCAAAAGCGATATCGCCAAACGGGTTGATGAAATGCTTTCGTTTCTTGGCCTTGAGGGCCTGGGCGCGCGCAAGGTGACCGATCTGTCGGGTGGTCAGCGCCAGCGGGTTGCTCTTGGAAGAGCGTTGGCAATCGAGCCGCAAACCTTGCTTCTCGACGAGCCTCTTTCAAACCTCGATGCCAAGATACGCCTGAGCATGCGTCATGAAATCCGGGCCATTCAGAAGAGGCTCGGGCTGACCGCGATACACGTCACTCACGATCGGGAAGAAGCCATGGTTATGGCGGACCGGATCATCATCATGAAAGACGGCGAGATCGTTCAGGACGGGGAACCTGAATCCGTCTACAGGCATCCGAACACCCCCTTCATTGCTTCGTTCCTTGGAGCGGACAACTCAATCGAAGTCAGAGCGACGGCGACCGAGGACGGCATTGCCCTTTCCACGCCGGACGGGCTGGACCTGGGGGCGATCAGTCGTCCGGACCTAAGCAACGGTGCCGACTTTTTCTTTGATCCGAACAGGCCGATGACCGTCCGGTTCCGGGCCGAGGCGGCCAACCTTTTCAAAAGTGCCGACAATCTCGCCCCCGGGCTGAGCTTTTCCGGGGAGATCAGCGATGTTGCCTATCCGGGAGGGCGGTACCGCTATGGAATTACGACCCGCTTCGGAACCTATCAGGTCGATCAGGAAGACAGGTTCCAGATCGGGGATCGGATCACCCTGTCCGTTCCCGAGACCGACGTTCATCTGTTTGACGAACCCCAAATGAGCGAATGACGGCCGGCTATCCGGTTGTCGAGAAGGAGAGTTTTCAAGCTGGCGGGCAAGACGCCACGGCTGGAAATGGCGCTGCTTCATGCAGACAGCGCCGTAGCAAAGGGAGAAGAAGAGTGAAGAAGTTAGTTCAAGGCATTTTGCTGGCGAGCGCCGCAATCACAATTTCGGTGCCGGCCAGTTCGGAAGAGGTGCTTAATGTCAGCACCGCGGGTTCCGAAAACATGGTCGAATATATCACCGACTACCTGGGGCCACTCTTTGAAGCGCAGAATCCGGGGGTCAAGGTACGGGCGGTCGGGACCGGTCCCGGCGATGCCGGCTCACACAAGATTTTCGAGAAGCTCGATGCGCAGGCCAATGCCGGCAACGAGACCTGGGACATCGATGTTGCCATCGTTCACCAGAAGATGGCTGGCGACATGGCAGATGCAGGGCTCCTGTCCAAGTATCGTGGTGATATCTCAACCGGCGAAATGATCACGCGCGATACGGCCAAGATGGCGCTGGGCGTTAACGTCGACGGCTATGTCATGCCCATGTTCCACAGTCAGACGGCCTTGGCCTACAACCCTGATATCATCGCAAACCCGCCTTCGAGCTTCGATGAGTTGCGTCAGTTCACGGCCGAAAATCCGGGGGTGTTCGGCTATAACGGCATCAAGAACGGCATGTCCGGTCTCGCATTCGTCGTTGGCTGGATCTACGCGTATGGCGACAATCCGGACAAGATTGCAAACGGGCCGTATGACCCATCC
The DNA here is from genome assembly GCF_040329475.1 of Roseibium sp. SCP14. Lineage (NCBI taxonomy): Bacteria > Pseudomonadati > Pseudomonadota > Alphaproteobacteria > Hyphomicrobiales > Stappiaceae > Roseibium > Roseibium sp. SCP14. The sequence continues at coordinate 39,329 of NZ_JBDZYH010000015.1, read as the reverse complement.
ATGAAAGATCAGTGGGGCACCGTTCTTTCCGACCTCAAGGAGTTCAACGAGAACGTCACCTTTACGCCGGGCAACGCCGGTACCCTGGACATGCTCAACCGGGGCGAAATTGCCATGGGCCCGGTGTGGGTCGACATGTTCTACACCTGGCAGGCCGATGGCCGTGTCAATCCGGCCATCAAGCTCAATCTGATCGAGCCGGGTCTTCCGGGGCAGCCGATGTACTACATCGTTCCCAAGAAGGCGGCCCATGGCGATTTGGCGCGCAAATTCATCGAACTGGCGACAAGTCCTGCCGTACAGGCCGAAGGGATCGTCAAGCGGTTCAACTGGTATCCCGGTATCGATGCCGAACACGTTCAGCCGGAACTCTCGACGGAAGATTGGGACAAACTCTTCGTCGACGTCACGCCGCAAAACCTGGCTGAGAGAGGCAAGCCGTTCCCGATCGCTCCGTATTTTGACGACATCAAAGAAGCCTACGAAGAGCAAGTCGCCAACTAACCGAATTCCTCCAGGAAAACTTGAAGAGGTGGGTTGGGTCGTCAGTCGCGACCTGCCTCTTCCCTTCACACCAGGTGTCCTATGTCCAAAGAAAGATATGCAACATGGCTGATGTTGGCGCCATCGCTCGGCGTTATCCTGGCGCTGTTTGCAATGCCGCTCATTCTGTCAGTTGTGACCTCATTTGAGACCGATGGTTTCTTTTCATTCGCCAATTATCAAAAGGCCTTCAAGGTCTATTCAAAGGACATCTTTTTCACTGTTGTTATCGTCGCACTGTCGGTCCTGCTGATCTGTCTGTTTTCCATCGCAATCGCCGGAGCGTTGACACTGGGCGAAAACAGATTTGTCGTTGCTTCCCTGAGGTGGCTGTACCGCTGGCCTCTGTTCATTCCGTTCATCGTGGCCGCTCAGCTTATGCGCACTTTCCTGGCAAAGAACGGCCTCATGAACAACGTCCTGATCTCCCTAGACGTTATTACACCGCTACAGGCCGTCAGCTTTCTGGATTGGCGCGGTATCATCATTACGTTCGTGTGGAAGCAGACACCGTTTGTCACCTTGCTGCTGGCAGGTGCCATGGCCAGTATCGACCGTGCAACCATTGACGCCGGCCGGAACCTGGGAGCCGGGCGTCTGAGAATTCTTATCGAGATCGTCGTTCCCCAAACAGTTTCAACGTTGATGGTCGGCGCCATTTTGTCGGTCGTGACCATCATGTCGGTCCTGTCGGTTCCATTGATGATCAACGCCGGCACCCCGACCATGATGACGGTCGATATCGCCTTCCGGATCAACTCCTATGGCGACTATGGCGTGGCAAACGCTCTCGGCGTGATCAGTTATCTGATGGTCGGTATTGCAAGCTGGATCTATCTTCGTCACCAGATCAAGGAGACCCAATCGTGAGCACGAATTCCGGGTTGCTACGTTCCAATTCCTTTCTCCAGGCGGGCTCGTTTGGCCGCAAGATCGTAACCTGCGCCTTCCTGGTGTTGCTTGCATGTGTGATTTTCGGCCCGTTCGTGAATCTGGGCCTGTGGGCGGTTGCGGAGAAATGGTATTTTCCCGCGAAACTGCCGCTGGAATACGGTTTTTCATTCTGGGAAAGAGTGTTCCGGCCGCAAGGCAGGGCGATGGAATCGCTCTGGCTGTCGATATTCATCGCGCTGGCGACTGTTGCCGCGAGCCTGGCGCTCTCGATTCCTGCCGGTTACGCCCTGGGGCGGCGAAGCGTTCCGTTCCGTTGGCTCATTATGCTTGCGTTTCTGCTGCCTCAAGCGCTGCCGTCTATCACCATCTTTGCGAATGTCGGCCGGATTTTCTATTCCTTTGGCCTGAACGGAACCGTCCTGGGTGTGGTCATGGTGCACACGGCACACGGTTTGGTGCTCAGCGTATGGATTTGTGCGGCCTCGTTTGCCTCGGTGAATCGGGAAACCGAAGAGGCGGCCCGCAATATGGGAGCGTCACCCTTCAGGGCCTTTCTGGATGTGACCCTGCCGCAAGCAGCTCCGGGAATCATGGCCAGTGCCATCTTTGTCTTTCTTGCCTCGCTTGATGAATTTACCGGCGTCTATTTCGTCGGAATTCCCGAGATCCACACGCTTCCGATCCTTCTGTTCACCGCCAGTATGGAAGGCAACTATCAGATCGCGTCGATTACAGCGTTGATATTGCTGGTGCCATCTGTCCTCTTCATGTTGTTCATCGAACGCTTCCTGCGTGCCGATGTCCTGGCAAAGGTAGGAGCTTAAGTGCGTCATGAATGACATCGAAGCAAGGCTTGGGCTTGCCCGCAATATCGCAGTCGAAGCGGGGAAAATCGCGCAACGGCACAGGCAGCAGGGACTTACGATCGATCAGAAAGCAGAAGCCGACTTCGTCACTGATGCGGACCTCGCGGTCGAGAAGTTTCTGGTCGAGAGGATCCAGCGTTCGTTTCCGGACGACGCGATCTTTGCGGAGGAAACCACGAAGCAGGTCGGTGACGGCGGCGTCTGGGTGCTCGACCCGATCGACGGCACGACCAATTTCTCTTCAGGAATGGATCTTTGGGGAATTTCGATTGGTTGGATGAAGGGAAACAGGCGGGAGTTTGGTGTCATCTTTGCTCCCGACCGACGGGAGCTTTTCTGGGCAAGGCGCGGATTCGGTGCATTTCTCGGTGACACCCCGCTCAACGTGACGGCCCTTGCAAGGGCACCTTCGACGATCGTGTTGGGCAAGGCACCATCATCGCCCGTCGACCAGTACCTTGGGTATATCGACCAATGTTACGGCGCCGGACTGGATTACCGCCGACTGGGCGCGGCGACGATGTGCCTGACACATGTTGCCCGCGGTTGGTCAGGCGCGTACCTGGAAGGGCACGTGAACAGTTGGGACTGTGCGGCCGGGCTTGTGATCTGCGAGGAAGCCGGCTGTATCATCTCGGAAGAGACTGCCAACATGGACCTTGTGCGCGGCGGACCGGTGATGGTCGCTCATCCTGAAATCTATCCGTTGTTCCAAGGCAGGTAGGCCCATGAAATCCGTATGGTTGACCGTCGACGACAAGACTCGCGCGATGTTCCGCGAGCAGGTCGGAAAACTTGCCGAGACAGCACGCATGCCGGTCTTTGAGCCGCACATTACGGTTGTAGGTGACGTCGATGCCGAGCTCGACGTTATCGTGGGCAATTGCGAAGAGGTGTTCTGCACACCGTTGAATAGCGCCGCATCTGTAAGTGGCGCGGACGGATTGGACGATCCATTCATGTCTTTGTTCTTGGATGTGCAACTTGCCCAGTCCGTGCTTGAGAGGCGTGATGAGTTGTATTCCCGATTGATGGGCAGCGAGCCTTCGACCTTTCGTCCGCATATCAGCCTCGCCTACCACTTCGAAAGCCAGGAAAACCGCAGGTCTGTCGTGGACACAATGGCGGAATTGTTCACTGGTCATGCCTTCGGTGTTGCAAGGATCGAAATCTGGGAGGCGGACAAAGTCACTCCGATTGAACGCTGGCAACGGCTTTGGAGCAGGACAATCAATGAGTACAAGCCTTGACATGCCGGGCAGAAGTTCTTTCGCACCAGGTGCCGGGAAATGATGCGCTTGGTCTACAGTAAACGGATCACGCAAGCACGCGGCGTAACAGGTCGGTGTCAATATAGGCGACGATTTCAGCGATACGATCATTTCTTACGACCATCGCGAAACAATAGGTCTGATTGTATTTCAGTCCGGATTTGGTAACGCCGTAACTTGTGAACTGGAGAAACACCTTTTCTCCCTCTCCGGCGATGTCAACGAGCCTGGTGGTCATTCGCCCTTCAAGCTTTTTCAGCAGCGGTCCGAACGCCCGGTCGATCAAATCCTGCTTCGAATGATAGACGCCGGAAACGGGTGTTGAGCCGATCACCGTCCATTTGACGTCATCGGCAACAAGGTCGAAGAACGGTCCGCTGTCGCCCTGCTCCCACGGCTGGAATGCCTGACGTACAAGTTGTTTGTTGGAATCAGTCTGGGTCATGCGTTCTCCAACCTATCGGTAATCGAGTTTCGCAAGGAGAAGTCGAGCTTTGCAAAGTCTGCCCGGCTTTCTGGAAGTTGTCCATTTGGAAGCAGAGATGAGAGGCTGGGAAACCGCGGCTTCAAATAGAACATGATCAATTTCCGGATCCGGGGATGACCTGGGTCACTTCCGGGGCGGCAGTTTTTTCCGGCGCTTCAAAATATGCCTATCTGGCGCGCCGGTTTTCTTTCCGCTGGTCAATTGTTGCCGCCTCGCCTTTGCTGGCGATCCTGCGATTGCTGCCGTTGGTCAGAACCGAAAGATCGTCAGGTTTATCCTGTCCTTACAAGCTGGAACGGAAGCATTACACGGAACAGCTTTCCGGATATTCGGAGCTCGTAAAAGCGGCCGGATCATTTCGTGAAAACTTATAGGCTGCAAATGGAGCGTTCGGCAATTCGATGCGTTCCTGGAATATGAACCACATACATTTGAAATACTGTGAAATTAACAATTTATAAACTGTAATTTACTTAAAAACTTGTCATATTTTACAGGAAAATTCTTGAGTGGGCATTTTTTGCCCATTAACTGGAAGGAATTGCCTAGTAAAAAGAAAAATTTACCTACTATTATTTTTGTTAACCTTAACTTTTTTGCGCCTGAACTTGTTTATTACTTCGTTATAGACTTGTAGCCGTCGCTACGAACCGCTTTTTGCCCTGTGACCTGGGATTATGAATATGGGTGTTGCGATATCAAAGCCTGAAACTTCCGACCTCGAATACGCGGCCGACGAAGAGACCCGGCCGGATCAGCTTCCAGTTGAAACGGCAGTCGATTTGAAGTCGCATTCGGACGACGAGCTTCTCGGGCTGATTGCATCGGATCGGGAGGATGCTTTCCAAGCTCTGGTGGAACGTCATATCGATCGAGGCTATGCAGTCGCCTATCGTATCCTGCAAAATGGGCCTGATGCGGAAGATGTCGTTCAAGACGCATTCTTGCAGGTCTGGACCCGCAGGGATGTGTGGCAGAGCGGGCGCGCAAAATTCTCGACCTGGCTTTTCAGGGTTGTCAGCAATCGTTGCATTGACCTCTTGCGCAAACCAAAAGCGGAAACGGTCGACGAGCTTCCCGAGCTTGAAGACGGCAGCATCAATCAGTCTCAGGATCTGGAGAGGCAGGAGGCGACGGAACAGCTGGAACGGGCCATGATGAAACTGCCGGATCAGCAGAGGGTGGCTCTGGTCTTCTCCTATAATGAAAGCATGAGCAACGGCGAGATTGCCGAGATCATGGATACAACCGTATCGGCGGTCGAGTCCCTGCTGAAGCGCGGTCGTCAGAAACTACGCCATATCCTGAAGAAGCAGGGTGCCGATATCTTGACGGCGTTCACAAATAGTTAACTCTACTTGCCTGGTTGGAAATAAAAAATCGCCTGAAACAGGACTGCTCGTCCGTTGAACTGTCAGAGCGCGGGTATTCGCGCCGACCGCGCCGGATGATGGGCGTGGATCTGTGACATCAGGAGAAGACGATGCCTGTTATTTCGACCAATACCGCAGCCAACACAGCGGTCCGTTACCTGAACTCCAACTCGGCGGAGCAATCCGATTCACTTGCCAAGCTAGCCAGTGGGTCCAGCATCACCAAGGCTTCGGACGACGCCGCGGGCCTTGCCATCGCCACCAAGATTTCCTCCGATGTCGCAGCCCTGGAGCAGGCATCGACCAACGCGTCGCACGGGATCTCTGTGCTGCAGACCGCAGACGGTGGTGCGGCGAATGTCAGTGACATTCTGGAACGCATGAAGACGCTCGCGTCGCAGTCGGCGTCCGGAACCGTGACAGACACGGAACGCGCCTACATTCAGGCCGAATTCGAGCAGCTTCAGGAAGAAATCGACGGCATCGCCGAAAGCACCCGCTATAACGGTCAAAGCCTGCTGGACGGTTCCAGCGACTTTTCAGACGACTCTGTTGAAACCGAGGCAACGGTTACCGGCGCGTCCGCCGATGTGACCGGTCTGACCGGAGGTGATACTGGCAGCATTGTCATCAATGACATAGAGATCGATCTGACCACCGACGATGCCACCCTGACTGTCGACGAGATGGTCGAGCAGATCAATGCCGGTCTTCAGTCCGAGGGTGAATATACCATCGTCGCGTCAAACGATTCCGGAACTTTGACCCTCACCACTCTCGACAGCGGTGCAAATTCTTCAATCACGCTGGCTGATGGTAGCGGCACGCTTGACCTTTCAACGCTCGGCCTGACCGCAGGAACCACCAACGGCACCACCACCGAAGTTGACACGACCGGTGCGGACATTGTTGTCGGATCCTCTTCCTCAGACACGATCAACCTGACATTGCCTGAGCTGACGACCGAGGCGCTCGGTATCGAAAGTCTGGACGTTTCAACTGCCGATGGTGCGAAGGAGGCGCTTTCGGTTCTGGATATGGCGATCGACGAAGTCTCCAATGCACGCGCCGAGATGGGTGCCACGATGTCCCGGTTTGAGTTCCGTTCCGCGCAGATCGACACCAGCATCGAAAACCTGGATGCAGCCCAGTCCGCGATCGCGGATGTCGACATTGCCAAGGAACAGGCGCAACTGTCAGCCGCCAGCGTGAAGGTTCAGGCAGCCGTCGCGGCAGCGTCGCAAGCCAATCAGATGCCGGAGAACCTCCTGCAGCTGATCCGCTAACACCAGAACTCCCGGACCGTCATGAGTTTGCCCCCTCACCAGGCCTGCGTTTGCAGGCGCCCTGGCGGTCCGGGGTACCCCGCGACCCTTTGGAAACCGGACCTTCGCTATGAGCGTGACTGACACTTCCTCGTCTACCGTGACGCCGACAACAACGACACAGACCGTCTATACGTCAACCGCGAATGCCGATGCGGATGTCGATTGGGATGCGTTGATCGAGGCGGCAGTTCTGGAGAAGCAGGCACCGGCCGACACGATCGAGATCAAGATGCTCGAAAATGAGGCCGAGATTGCAGCTTACGAGGAAATGCAATCCCTTCTGACGGGCATGGAAGATGCGCTCGATGTCATTCGCGGGACTGACAATTCGCTGACCGAGTCCGATGATGTCTTCTCGTTGCGGGACGCCTACCTGACAGGATATGGCGACGTAAATGCTGAATCTGCAGTCGTCGTGACCGCGGAAGACGGAATTGATGTCGCGACATATGAGTTGAAGATTTTGCAGCTGGCCACGAGCCAGAAGGTGGCAGGCGGAGTATTCGACGACAATACCGCAGACCTTGGTTTGTCCGGAACCTTCACGCTCGGACTGGATGGAGCGGTCTATGAGGCGGATGGCGAAAGTGGGGAAACTGCAGGGCCCCTGGAAATTACCGTTACCGAGGACATGTCTCTTGACGAGATTGCCGAGGAGATAAACACGCATTCGGAGACAACCGGTGTTTCCGCTTCGGTCATTCAGGTTTCCGACAACGAGTACCAGCTTGTGCTCAGTGCCACGGAGACGGGTCAGGACATCGTCATGTCGCCGGTTTCCGGTGACGATATCGCTCAGTCGCTCGGTTTGACGAATGACGAGGGAGCCTACGTCAATGAGCTCCAGGCTTCGCAGGACGCGATCATCAGCGTCGATGGCGTGGAGGTCACGCGCGACAGCAATGTGATCGATGATGTAATCGAAGGCGTCACGTTTTCCATTTTTCAGGAAACCGGTGAAGACGATTATATCTCCATCGAAATCTCGCAATCGCTTACGAGCATTCAAAATTCCATCTATGAACTGGTGGATGCCTACAATGCCTATCGCGAATGGGCACTCACGCAGCAGGAAGTCGCCTCGGGCGGTGGTGCGGCCGACGGTGCTGTCTTGTTTGGCGACAGCATCCTGCGCAGTGCAAACTCTGATATCGCCGACGGTCTGTCGACTGTCATCGATGAAGAAAGCATGGCGCTGCTGGGGTTGTCCTATGACAGCAGCAATTTCCTGGTCGTCGATGACGATGCCCTTGCCGATGCGCTTTTGACCGATCTGGATGCGATTGAAGATCTGTTGCTCTTCAACATGGAAACGAGCTCCAGCGATCTGGCGTTGCTGGCGCGCAACGAGTCCATGCCCGACGAGTTGTCGCTCGACATCGTAGTCGGTGATGATGGCGCCGTGACCGATGTCACCGTAGATGGCCAGGAAGGTCTGTTCGAGATCGATGGCACGCGTATCGTCGGGGTAGAGGGGACGATTTACGAGGGCATCAGCTTTGTGTTCACCGGATCGGAAAGCCAGACGGTGGACATGACCTTTTCCTCAGGTCTGGCCGAAAATCTCTACAATTCGGTCAATTTCTACAGCGATGCCGCAGACGGATTGCTGACGGAAACCATAACCAACCTGAATGAACAGAACACGGACTACCAGGAGGAGTATGACAGCATCATTTCCGATGCAGACGACTACCGTGACTACCTGACAACGCTCTATGCGTCGTATCAGGCCGAAATAGATCAGGCAGAATCCGATCTTTCATACATTGAAGCTCTTCTCAATTCAGGAGGTTAAGTGATGAGCTACGCCATGAACCAGGCAATCGCCGCCTATCGTACCGCGGCAGCGACCGTCGCGCCGCCCGCCGCTGTGACGTTGCTGTTCGATGAGGTCCTGAACGCGATTGTGCTTGCCGCCGGGCATCTGCGCAAAAAGGAATACGAGCAATCCCAGTCACGCATTGCCAGAGCGACCGGAATTCTGCGTGGCCTGCGCCAGAATGTGGATCTTGGTGTAGACAAGACCATGGGGCAGCAACTGATCGATATGTACACCCGCAACATCTTTGCCCTGAACAGTGCCGTTGGCAGATCAGACGCCATCGAGCGCCTGTCGACACTTGCCGCAGGATTGCTGGAGCTGCGAAACGCCTGGTCTGAAATGACCACCCTTTCGCCCCGGAAACTTCAAACAATCCAGGACGAAATTCGTAACGAACGAATTGTTGCTGAATGTTTCTAAACCATAGACAACCCACTTCCGGGCATGTACCGTCGCCGTCGTGCTCGGATAGTGTCTGGTTTGGATATGGTCGACGAAACGCCGTTAATGGCAATCGAAAAGTTTGATGCGCTTCTTGATCGATACGGATCGAACTTGGACGATTGGCCGGCCGCTGAACAAGGCCCCGCGAGAGAACTCTTGAAAATGTCCAGTGAAGCAAGAGAACGGCTGGAAGAGGAACAGGCACTGACCTCGCTGCTTTCCGCGCGTCCTGCCCCCAAGGCGCCAAAAGGGCTTGCCCAGAAAATCATCAAGAAAGCGCGCGAGTCGTCCTGATCGCGTGTTTCCGGAATTGAGAACCGACCGGTTGGTAAGAAGGCCTCGCCGCTCTTGCCACCGGTTTTTTGGTTTCTGCGACACGTGATGCGAATCGGCAATTTCTGCCGGGTCCTTGCCGGCGCACTCTGCAATTGGCATCAGGCAGATGGTGTTTTGCTTGTCAAAACAATCATTCTTCAGATGTTTTGGTGAAGTACCGGCTAGGCAATATTTTCCGTAAGTTGATGCCGTTCGATCGGCAAAATATTCCTAAGTAAAAAAATACAAAAAACTGCGCCCAATTCCCGCGTCAGGCCCGTTTCACTATTAGACCGGGTGAATATTTGAAATCATCAAATTCAATTCACCCTCGAATAGTTATTATCGAGCGAGGGCGGGGACATGACTATATCCACCGTGAATTCTTATTCCGACGTTTCAAGTACATCGTCAACGACAACTTCAAACGACGCCAGAACAACTATTGATAGCGATGAATTTTTGATGCTGATGGTGGAGCAGCTTCAAAACCAGGATCCGACCAATCCGACCGATACAAACGAATACGTCAGTCAGATGGTCGATTACGCGAGCTTCGAAACCCAGACGCAGATCTCCGATCAGCTGAACTCCATCACCGATGTGCTTTCAAGCTACATGAACTCGCAAGGGCTTGGTTATCTCGGCCAGACGGTTGAAGCCGTCGGCAACACGACCTCTCTTCAGGATGGACAGGCACAGTGGTCCTACACGCTGGACAGCGAGGCAGAGAGCGTCTCCATCAACATTCTCGATGAAGACGGAAACACGGTTTACAGCGCTGAAGGGGAAACCGGCGCGGGTTCACATTCCTTCGCCTGGGATGGCGTGACTTCCGATGGCGAGCAGCTTGAAGACGGTGGGCAGTACACGATCCAGGTGGAAGCCCTGGACGGCGAAGGCAATGAGATCTCCGGTTACACCACTGTCATCGCTGAAGTGACCGCCGTTGATGCATCCGGCGACGAGGCAGTGCTCGGCATAGGGGATTCCTCGGTTCTCCTGGACAACGTTCTTGCCGTCGTTGCCAAGCAGTAAGGGAGGCCGAGATGAGCTTACAAGGCGCCCTGAACGCTTCCATTTCCGCGCTGTCCGCCCAAAGCACCGCGCTTTCCGCCATTTCCGACAATCTGGCCAACTCCCAAACCACGGCCTACAAATCTTCATCGACGAGTTTTTCCAGTCTGGTTGCCGGCAGCGGCTCGAATTCCAGCGGTGGCGTCTCGGCGACGATGGTGTCAAATGTCGATCAGCAGGGCCTGCTCGTTCAGTCGACGGAAGCAACGCATCTGGCGATCGAGGGAGACGGCTTCTTCATCGTTTCCGACAGCAGCGACGCCACTTCGACCTACTATACGCGCAACGGCGAGTTCACGGTCGACAATGAAGGTTACCTGACCAACGGCGAATACTACCTGCTGGGTTGGGCAACCGATGCCGACGGCAATCCGGTCGGCGGTACAAGCGAGAATGCGCTGGAGCCAATCGATCTGGATTCGGTTCAAAGTTCGGTTGATGCGACTTCGAATGTCGAGTTTCAGGCCAATCTTCCCGCAGACGCAGCAATAGGCGATGAATTCGAAACGACGTTTGAGGTTTACGATTCACTGGGAACCACCAGCACGGTCACCGCGACTTACACAAAGACCGCTGAAAACACCTGGGAAATCAACTACTCGGACCCCACGCTGCCATCGTCGGGAGAAGTGGTCGGGACAGTGACGTCCGGCCCGGTCGAGGTCACCTTCAACGAGGATGGAACACTTGCGTCCACCAATCCGGCTCCGGCCGAATTGACCATCGGCAGCTGGACAACCGGGGCGCAGGACAGCTCCATAGGCCTTGATCTCGGTGAACCGGGTGCGACCAACGGACTGACCCAGTATGCGTCCGATGGGGGTGACCCTGCCATCGATGTTCAGTCCATCGACCAGGACGGTTTGGCCTACGGCAATCTCAGTTCCATCGAAATAGCCGATGACGGCTCCGTCATCGCCTTTTTCGACAATGGTGAGGAGCGCCCGATCTACCAGATCCCGGTTGCCACCTTCGGCAATCCGGACGGGCTGGCGGAGATGAGCAACGGCGTCTACGCGCGTTCGTCCAATTCGGGCAACGCAACGCTTCATGAGCCGGGCGCAGGCGGCGCCGGGACCATTCAAGGTGGCTGGCTTGAAGCCAGCACCGTCGATACGGGCAGCGAGTTCTCCAAAATGCTGTCGGCGCAGCAGGCCTATTCGGCAGCCTCTCAGGTCATGACGACCGCCAACAGCATGTTCGACAGGTTGCTCGAGGCGGTGCGGTAATCTCCGATGTCCGAAGACCTTAAAGCCTGCCGGGAGGCGCGAAAGCGCCTCAAAGCAGAGGTTCTCAGGCTGGAGGGGGCATCCCGCAATGCCACCTTCAGGCTGAGGCTTCTGGTCGCCAAACGCGACTTACAGGACCTGATCCGTCAGATGCGTCAACAGCAGGCGGAAACGGGCCGGAAGATGTCCCGATCTACCGCAATCACCCAGGCAGTCAATGCCTATGCCAGAACAGCACAAGCCTGGAAGACCCAAGGACGGTGACCATGTCAATGAAATCCGAACAGCAGATGACCGTAATGTTGTCGCCCGCAGATATCGCGAAAGTCGAGGCCGCCGTTGACCATGCAATCAATGTGGCCGAAGACCTCATCCATGTAGCCCAGGAAGAAAACCGGCGGCTCAAGAGCGGCCGTCCAGCCTCCATTGAAGATCTTTTGGAGCGCAAGCAGAAACTGGCAAATGAACTCGAGAGCTTTCTGAAGACGTTCAAGGCCCAGAGCAACGTGTTCCTGCTCGCCTCGCCGAAGAAATTCACGCAATTGCAGATCAGCAACGAACGGCTGACAAGTGTTCTTTCCGAAAACAGCCAGAACCTGACACGCGCCCTGACCGCCAACCGCCGCCGCGTGGAAACGATCATGAGAGCAATCCGGGAGAAACAGAGTTCCTCGGTTCCATATGGCAATAACGGCCGGAGCTGCCTGTCCTCCCCGTATCCTGTGTCGATAGGACGCCGCTACGAGGCCTGACCTGCCAAATCCAGTTGCCGAGCGGAGACAGCACCATGACAAGCCTGAACACGTCTTCCTACATTGCCACCAGTTCGCTGAGCGCGACACAGGTTCAGCTGTCGGTCGCCTCCGCCAACATCGCCAACGCCGATACCGACGGCTATACGGCCAAATCCGCGAGCGTCACGTCACAGTCAACCCTGGGGTACGGGTCAGGAGTATCCGTTACCGGCATCTCATCAAGCGTCAGCAAATACCTGCTGGAAGATCTGATGAACGCGACGACCGAAACGGCAGGCGCGACCGTGACGGCGGATTACCTCGGCAGCCTTCAGCAGTCATTCGGCACGACAACCGGGAGCGATGGCGATGGCAGTTCTCTTGCCAACACCATTGCGGCCTTCGAGAGTTCGTTGACGGAACTGGCGGCCACGCCGGAGAGCGCGAGCCTGGCGAGTGCAACCGTATCCGCGCTGGAGGATGTGACCTACCAGCTCAACGGCATGTCTGCGGAGGTTCAGCAGCAGATTGACCGGGCCGATGAGGAAATTGCCGATGGCGTTGACGCTGCAAATGAAGCGATCACGACGATTGCCGTGTTGAATGAGCAAATTGAAGCAGCGTCCGCCCGCGGAGACAGCACCGCAGATCTGGAAGACCAGCTCAACGTCGCCATTGTCTCGCTGTCGGAGCAAATGGAGATTGCCACTTTCAAGGGGGGAGACGGCACCGTAAAGGTCTATACTAGCAGCGGTCAGGTGCTGGTCGACAATTCTGTGCATCTGCTTTCCGCGGAAACCGGAGCCGATGGAAAGACTATCGTCTCCGTGAACGGCGCTGATATCACAGCCGATCTGGAGAGCGGCAGGCTCGGTGCGCTGATTGAACTGCGTGACGAAACGCTTCCGGCTTACCAGGACATGCTGGACGAGCTTGCCACAACGTTTATCGACGAGCTGAATGCCGTGAGCCCGGACCTTCTGACAGGGAGCGGGGCTGCCGATATTGCCGTCAGCGAGAGCGTACGCTCAGACCCCGGCCAGATGCTGGGGAGCACCCTGCCGTCCGAAGTTGCCTACAACATGCTGGACGTTTTGCAGTCGGACGCAAGCTTCGATGCCGCGGGTAATCTTTCCGGTGGTGACATGACCTTTACCGACTATGCGAATGACATTCTTTCCGACCTCGTCGGCAAGACCAATTCCGCTCAAACAAGTCTCGAGACTGCAGAAGGCGAGCTGACAATCGTCTCGGATACGATTTCGTCCATGTATGGTGTCAACGTGGACGAGGAACTGGCCCGGCTATCGGAGCTTGAGCAGTTGTACTCCGTTGCTTCGACCTTGCTGAGCGTCGTCCAGCAGATGTTCGACGATCTGTTGGCTGCCGTTCAATAGGATTTAAGCAGATGGCCATGCGTGTCGCGACCTTCAGTCAGTCCTCAACGATCCTGCAAAATGCCCTGCAGACCCAGGCCAAGCTGGCGAAGAACCAGGAACAGCAGGCCAGCGGTTACATTTCATCCGACTATGCCGGACTTGGCACGGATGCAGCCACGCTTGTTGATCTGGAAGTTTCCGTCGCCCGATCGAACGCGACTGTTTCAGCTGCCGAAGATGCTCTTGCGCGGGTGGAAATGACCTATTCGGCACTGGGCGGCATGAGCGACGTCCTGACATCGATGCGAGCTGATGTAAATGCCGTGCTGACGGAAGAGGACCTGGCTGATCTCCAGATGATGGCCGAAAATTATCTGGAAGACATGACCGCCCTGTTGAACACGCAGTTTGCTGGCCGCTATCTGTTTGCCGGCAGCAACACCGAGCAGGCTCCGGCCGATCTCGATGCCTATCAGGCAGCAAACCTGACCGACACGAACACCGACTATTATACCGGTGACGATTATGTGCAGTCGGTCCGGCTCGGTTCGGATCGAATGCTGGATTACGGCGTCACTGCAAATTCCGCGGCGATCGAGGAGGCGATGCGGGCCCTGTCCTTTGCGGCAACGGCCGATCCGCTGACGATGGACGACCTTGAGGAGCTTTCGGACCTGCTTGTGAGTGCCCAGGACGGTATCATCGCCCTGCAGAGCATGTCCTCCACCGCTGCTTCCAGCCTGGAAACCTTCATAGCGGCGGAGAAGGAATACATCGCGGATGCGGAGGAAATGATCACCGAGATCTCTTCGGCCGATGTCGCTGCTCTCATTGTCGAGGCCTCTAACTACGAGGTCCAGCTGGAAGCGAGTTATGCAGCTCTGGGGTCAATCAACAATCTATCCCTGCTGGACTATCTGTTCTAGCCGTATCGATGTCGTAATCCGTTATTCCTTCAGGTGAAATTCAAGCAAAACCGGCCTTCCGGATTACATCTGGCTCGGTAGTAGCAGAACCAGTCCGGGAAGCAGCAAAAGCAACAGGAGTCTCAGGATATCCACCATCCAGAACGGCGTGACGCCTCTGAAGATTGTGGCCGTCGGCACATCTCCAACGACTGCTCTCAACACGAAGACGTTCAGGCCAACTGGCGGAGTTATCAGGCTGATTTCTGTTACGACCACCACAATGATGCCGAACCAGATCGGGTCATATCCAAGCCCTGTCACCAGCGGAAAGAAGATCGGCACGGTGAGGAGCAGCATGGACAGGCTCTCAAAAACACAGCCAAGGGCAATGTAGATCAACAGGATCATTCCCATGACCACCCAGGGCGGCAGGTCGTAAGCTGTCACCAGGTTGCTGAGTGCATTCGGCAGACCTGCGATGTTGACAAAATTCGAGAAGATCCACGCGCCAATCAGCACCGCAAACAGGCTGGCAGCCGTCATCGCCGTTTCGCGCAATGCATCAAAGGTTGCCGCCAGTGACAGACGTCGGCGGGCAAGCGCGATCAGGAAGGCGCCCATCGCTCCCATTCCGGCAGCCTCGGTCGGAGAGAAGCTCAAGTTGAGTGGCGGAACATCGAACAGGCCATAAAGACCACCGATCACCAGGAAAAAGAGCAGAAGAACGGCCCAGACATCCTTGAGGGCGGACAACCGTTCCGATGAGGATGTGCGCGTTCCGGCGGGTCCCGCTTCAGGATCTCGCCATACGATAAAGCGGACAGCTGCAAGATAAAGCAGAATACCGATGAAACCCGGAATAATGCCGGCGACGAAGAGTTTGCCGATGGAGGTCTCGGTCAGAAGACCGTAAATCACAAGGATGACGGATGGCGGGATCAGAATGCCGAGCGTGCCACCAGCGGCGATCGAGGCGGTCGAAAGCCTGTCACTGTAGCCGAAGCGGCGCATTTCGGGCATGGCCACTTTCGACATGGTCGCGGCCGTTGCCAGTGATGATCCCGAGATGGCGGCAAAGCCGCCACAGGCCACGATGGTCGCCATGGCAAGTCCACCGCGAAAATGCCCGAGAAAGGCGTTGGAAGCAGCATAGAGTTCGCGGCTGATCCCGGCCTTGTTGACGAAGAGGCCCATGAGGATGAAGAGCGGCACAACCGACAGGCCATAGTCCTGGCTGGTGTCGATGATCAGCCTGGCAGTCATGGAAATCGATGCCCGGAAGCTCGTTTCGATCATGAAGCCGACCATGCCGACAAATCCCATCGCAAATGCAATGGGAACGCGCAGCATGACCAGAACGAGCACGGCTGCGAAACCGAGTAGACCTTCAAGCATTCAGGGAACTCATCAATTTCGGTGCGAAGAGATGTCCGAGTCCCCGCACGATCAGGACTGCGGCGGTGATTGCCGTAACGGCTGCGATGAACCAGCCCACATAGTGGAGCGGCAGCCGCAGATATTCCATGACGTCGCCATAGGATCGGCTGCGTTCGGCCAGGACAAATACGCGCATGGCCGGCCAGATCAGGATCACTCCGCAGAACAGATCGGTAAACGCATTGCGCCAGCGGGTGAGATGGGCGCGTTTGAAAAAGCCGTCCAGCAAATCGACGCTGATGTGACCGCCCTGTGCCGATACCACAGGCAATACGGAAAAGACCATGATCGCCATCAGCAGACGGGTCATGTCCGCGGCAACTTCGATCGGGGCATTGAACACCGACCTGAGGATAACGTCGCAGAACGTCATCACCATGAGGATAAATAAAGCGAGCGAAGCGAGAATGGCCGGCAGGCGAGCTGCAACATGCAAGAGGCGCGACACGTCAACATCCTTCAGTTACCGGCGGTCCGGCTCAGCCGGACCGCCACGTGTCGTTAGTTAGTTTCCGGCCATTTCTTTTTTGACCATTTCATAGGCGGCCTTGGCGTCAAGGCCCGCTTCCTGAAGTTCCGCCAGAACCTTGTCGGTCACTTCCTGGGCAACTTTCTCAAAGGCAGCGATGTCGGAATCGCTCGCGGGGGTGATCTTGGTTCCTTCCGCGTTCTTGGTTGCCTCATAGGCAATCTTGTCGGACTTGTCCCACGCTGCTCCAGCCATGCGGCTGGCCGGTTCGCCGAAGACCTTTTCGTCTAGCGCCTTCTGGACGTTCTCCGGCAGGCTGTCGAAGGTTTCCTGACTCATGATGATTGCAAAGGAGCCGCGATAAAGGCCGCCCGGCATGTCATAGAGGTTCTTGGCGACTTCGTTCAATTTGAAGCCGACGCGCTCGCCCACATTCATGGCAACAGCGTCAGCTGCGCCGGAGTCCAGAGTCTCGTAAACTTTCGGGGCAGGCACGTTGATGCCAATGAGACCAAGCGCGGCACCCACGTCACCCGCGACGCCACCGCCGATACGCGTCTTCAGGCCGTTCATGTCGGCCAGGCTGGCAACGTCCTTGCTGGAGTGGATTTGTCCCGGTCCGTGTGTGTTCAGGGAAATTACCTTCACGCCGCGATGCTCGTTCAGCTCGGAAAGGTGCTTTTCATGCACGCGCCAATAGGCGACAGAGGCAGCTTCAGCGCTGCCCTCATAACCGGGCAGTTCGATCAGCTTTGTCCCAACGAAACGGCCGGGCTGATAGCCGTGAAAGATGATCGCCATGTCGGCGGCGCCATCAAGAACAAGGTCCATTTGTGCTGGTGGCGGCGCGAGGCCAAACACGAGTTCTCCCGTCACTTCGCCATCGGTTGCCTCCTGCATCATGTCGACGAGGCCGGCAAAGATTTCGGTATTGATGCCATGTGTTGGCGGCAGCCAGCTGGAAATCTTGAGAACGGTTTCTGCGGAAAGCGCTGAAACACTGAGGCAAAGCGAAACAGCTGTTGCGCCCGCAATATTCAATAGCGACTTCATGTTCCTCTCCCTAAAATCATGCGTCTCCTTGATTGGGCTCCTCCACTTTGCCCGAGACTTACCGGGAATACTTTCACCCAACGTGAGGCTTTGTCAAGAAATATGAAACTGCATATAAATTTTGCAGCCTATGACCGTAACCCAACTTGAGAATACAACCTTTCGGCTGCGTGGCTAAGCACTAGTTGCATCTCCATACCTGGTTGAATTGGTTGAATATTTTACTCCAGAAGGGGCGCAGAAACACGAAGCTCCTCCGCATTTGTCATTATTCACTGGCGAAATCTCTTTGTTGAAGCAACGAATAGATATATGCAAAATCAAACAAATTGGGTCGATGCCGTAGGGCGCGACGGCAAATCAGGCGGTTAAGGGAGAGAGTTTTGGAAGTACCATTCAGAACCAAACGCATGCTCAATTTCGGTGATTGTGATATTTCCGGAACGGCGTATTTCCCATCATATCTGAACATTTTGAATGGTGTGAACGAAGAATTCTGGCTGCACCTCGGATATCCATGGCACAAGATCATTTGGGAAGAGCGCTGGGGAACTCCCACCGTTCACATTTCGAGCGATTTCTCCAGTCCTTCCTTTTTCGGTGAGGAGCTGGAATTCGAAGTGACCGTGCAGCGTGTCGGCCGTTCCTCGGTCACAGTTCATCACGAAATCAGTTGCAAGGGGCAAAAGCGCTGGTCCAGCACGCAGGTGCTTGCTGCCAGCGATCTGGACAAACATTGCTCCATTCCCTGGCCGGATGACGTCAAGAAGGCGCTGGAGGCCCTGTTGCCGC
This sequence comes from Roseibium sp. SCP14, assembly GCF_040329475.1. Lineage (NCBI taxonomy): Bacteria > Pseudomonadati > Pseudomonadota > Alphaproteobacteria > Hyphomicrobiales > Stappiaceae > Roseibium > Roseibium sp. SCP14. Next base: position 20,905 of record NZ_JBDZYH010000015.1, on the reverse strand, counting down.
CATCAGAAGCAGAAACCTGAGTGTTCCACCGGTCAGATTGTCAGCGTGCCGACGCTTGCACCGCCGCAGACATATAAGGTCTGACCGGTAACAAAGCTGTTTTCCGGACTGCAGAAAAACAGAAAGGCGTTGGTCACGTCCTGCACAGTTCCAATGCGCCCGACCGGAATGCGTTTGGCAAGCGCTTCCTGCTGCGGACTGTCCTTTTCGACGATGCCCCAGAAGTTATCGGTCAGGATCGGCCCAGGCGCGACCACATTGACCGTGATGCCGTGCGGGGCGAGTTCCAGTGCCCATGTGCGCGCCATGCCGATCATTCCGGCCTTGCTGGCGCTATAGGCAGTACGTGTCGGTGCACCAAGGGCTGCCCGGGATGCGTTGAACATGACGCGGCCGAACGAGCGTGCCTTCATTTCCGGAAGCGCTGCCTGCAGGAAGGTGAGTGCGGATCCCAGATGCAGCTGCGCCAGCCCGGTTATGTCGGACGGCTTTGCGTCTTCCACCAGATTCGGCCAGATCAGGCCGGCATTGTGGATCAGATGGGTAACGTTGAATTCGGTCCGGATGGTTTCCGCCGCATTTGCAACAGCCTCCGGATCAAGCAGATCGGCTTCCACCGAATGCAGGTTGGGGTGGTTTTTTTCCGGTGCGGAGCGCGCAACGGAAACAACCTTGTACCCTTGTCCCAGCAATTTTTCGGCAAGATCAGCGCCAATGCCTTTATTACCGCCGGTGATTACCGCCGTGTACTCCGTCATTCCGCCACCATTGCCAGAACCCGCAGCGGGCTCCCGGTTCCGTTCTTTATTTTCAAAGGAGCTGCGATCAGCACGGCGCCCTTGGCGGGAAGCTGATCGAGGTTCGCAAGACACTGCAGGCCGTATTTGCCCGCGCCATGGAGAAAATAGTGAGCTGGATAAGGCGGCACATAATGCGCCCCTTGCCCCGCATCCGTGCCGACGGTCTCCGTTCCGAAACCACGAATGTTCCGTTTTTCGATCAGAAAGCGGATCCCATCAGGGGTTGGGCCTGGAGAATGTGGACCGTCTTCCTTCATGTTCAGATACTCGGCGCCAGTGCGTTTGGACCAATCGGTGCGCATCAACACCCAGGCATCTTCCGGAATTTGTCCGTGCTCTTTCTCCCAGGCCGCAATGACTTCGGGAGTCAGCTCGAAATCTTCATTCTCAGCTGCCCTATCGGAACAGTCGATGACAACGACCGGACCGACGAACACCTCAGCAGGGATCTCGTCGACGGATCCGTTGGGCACATCCTTGCCGGAAATCCAGTGCGAAGGCGCATCGAAATGCGTGCCTGTATGTTCGGACATGGAAATGTTGTGCCATTTCCAGGCCGGGCCACGATGATCGTATGCGCTGATTTCTTCCATCCGGAAGCGGGCGCATTGGCCAAATTCCGGTGGCAGTACGATTACCGGAAAGTCAGGGTCCAGCGTGTGTGTGAGATCCACGACTTTCAAGGCACCGGTTGCCAGGCCGGAGACCAGTTTTTCCAGATCGCTCATGCGCCCTCCCCTGCCTGTGTGAGTTCGCGCTCCAACACTTTCGGGTCCCGGCGCCACCGGTCACGAATTTCTGCAGCGACATCTCCGCACCAGACATCTTCAAGGCCCTGTTGCAGCCCGCTCACCACCGCTCGTGCCAAAGCGTTCGGTGTGACCTTTGGCGGCGGTAGGGGTTGATACCAATCGTCGTCGGTTGGCCCGGTGAAGACCGTCATCACACGAAGGCCGGATGCTCTGAATTCGCCGCGCAGGGACTGGCTCAGCGAATAGGCGGCAGCATTGGAGGCAGTAAAGCAGCCATAGTCGGGTGTGTTGGACAAGGCATGAACCGACAGGATATTGACCCAGGCAACGGCCGAATTGACGCCATCATTGGTGCGCGCGCACATGCCCGGTCCAAATGCCTGCGCGAGCCGCATGAGGCCCAGGTAATTGACGTCCATTTCCTCGCGGGCGAATGCCGTATCTCCGCGCTCCAGAACGCCACCCGGGCGCATGAAGCGCGCATTGTTGATCAGGATGTCGGTCTTGCCGCCGATTTCACCCGCCAGCTTTTGAACAGATGCGGTATCGGTCACGTCGAGTGGCAGCACGCTGACATTATCAAGACCCGACAGCTCTTCCTGGTTCGCATGCGGACGCCAGTTTTCAGATTCGCCGATAAAAACCGTTGCGGCACCTGCATTCAACAGTGTTTTGACAAGCGCTGGCGTGTTGGGGTTGCGCAGATCGGTCACCAGGATGCGCCGGTGTTTCGGATCGGCGGAAAGAGCGCGCAGGTGTGGATCGTCTTCCATATGTTCCGTCCTCTCTGCCGGTACGGCCAGCAAGACACCCTGACCGGACGCATCCAGCCGGTTGAGAATTGTGACATTGCCGCCGCGCTCGCAATCGCCGTGCAGATGACACAGGACCACCGGTCCCGCATCAAGCTGGACCGATCCCATACGCCACGGCATGCGTTCCCTGAAATAGAGCTTTGTCGACGCGCGAACCGTTGTTTCGGCCAGTAGTTTGCCCGCAGGAGAAATGTCCCGCCATTTCAACTCACTGGAAAGACAACCCTGGCAGGCATCGCGGGGGGGATATTGTACGGTCCCGCAGTCCTCGCAGACCTGAAGCGCAAACCGGCCTTCGGCCGCTGCAGCGGTCAAGCCGAGTGCAGCACGCGATCGGGATTCCGGCGGTCGCATCGGCGAACGGGTGCGCTTTTGCGGGTTCTTCCTTGGAGGCGGTTGAAGCGGAGTGGTCATGCCGCCCCTCCCGTTTTCAGGATGGCCGCGCTGGTACAGACACCGCGATCGTAGTTGATCATGCCAAACCCCGAGACCATAGCCGTATAGGCGTTCTTCACCTGGGTGCCACCAGCCGTTCCGGTTACCTGACGAAGTGCCTCGACAAGGCCGATGAACCCTCCGGCAGCTCCCGCCTGGCCGGCTGACAGCTGACCGCCGGACGTGTTGTGCGGAAAGTCTCCGCTGACGGTCAGGTCCTTGGTCCGGACAAAATCCGGCCCGGCGCCCTTTTCGCAGAATCCGAGGTCTTCCATCTGCATCATCGAAATGACGGGATAATCATCATAGGTCTGAAGCAGATCGATATCGTCGGGTGTGCAATCCGACATTGCGTAGAGTTCGTCGATATCGAGTGTCCAGCCACCTCGAAGCTGGATCGGATCATCCGAATGCGCATTGTGGCGCTCGATTGTCCCTCCGATGGTGGCGAAGGGCAGGTTACGGCGCATGGCCTCGTCAACGGACATGACGAGGAAGCATTCGGAGCCGGCACAGGGCATGACACAGTCAAACAGCGCAATCGGATCGGCAATCGGACGTGCAGTCAGGTATTGTTCCAGCGTCAGGGGCTTTTTCATCACCGCGTTCGGATTCTTCAGCGCGTTTTCGCGTTGGGCCACGCAAATGCGGCCGAAATCCTCACGCTCCGCGCCGTATTCCTGCATGTAGCGATCGGTCAAGAGTGCAAAATTCGCATTCGGGCCGCCATATCCGTATGGATAAGAAGCGTCCTGGGCGAAGCGGGAGAAGCTCGACAACATGTTCCGGAAGCTGTCGATGTGATTGGTGTCTCCTGCAACGCAGGCGACGATGTCGGCATCGCCCGCTTGAATTGCACGCGCCGCCCGGCGCAAGGCCACCACTCCGCTTGCACCACCCATGGGGATGTGATCGAGCCATCTTGGGCACAGGCCAAGGTGCTGGGACAGGCCGACGGCGGTGTCGGGAAACAGGGTGAAACTCGCGACCGAGAACCCATCCAGATCGGCAGGCTTCAACCCGGCCGCACGAAGAGACCCGCGCAATGCACCGGCAATCCACCAATGGGCCGTCTCTATGGAATAGCGCTGATAGGGCATCGAAAACGGCGCCGTGACCGCCACACCCTCATAACTCTGACGCTTACCCATCAACTGGCCTGCCGTTTCTTCAAATGTCCGGTTGCAACAGTATCCGGATCTTCCAGAAGCCGCACAGACATTTCTTTCAAGGCGGCCCGCTGGATTTTCTGGGTTGCGGTCAAAGGCAGCTTGTCGACAAAGGCGATGTAGCCCGGAGCCTTGTAATAGGCCATCTGTTCCAGGCACCAGCGCGTGATCTCGTCAGCTTTCTGCCGACTCGGTGCGCTGACCTTGAGACACGCGAAGACTTCATCACCGCGCACAGGGTCCGGCACCGGCGCGATGCCGGCAGCCTCGATATCCGGGTGACGCATCAGGATCGATTCCACTTCGACGGCGGCGATGTTTTCGCCGGATCGCCGGATGACATTTTTCTTGCGGTCGACGAAGAACATGTTGCCGTCCGCGCCCTGCCGCACGATGTCGCCGGTGTGGAACCAGCCGCCTTTCCAGGCATCTTCCGTTGCTTGCCGGTCCTTGTAGTATTCCGAAAAGAAGCCGTGACGCGGGTTCGGGCCTGTGTGGCGCACCAGCAATTCACCCTGACTTGCGGGTTTGCCGGCTTCATCGACGATCAGGCACTCGACCCCGGCTTTCGGCTTGCCGATGCTTGCCTGTGCAACAAGCCGGTCTTCGGTCGAGGCGGCAATGACGGCACCGGCTCCGGTTTCGGTCATCGCCCAGGCTTCGACCAGCGGAAAACCGAACCGTTCCTCGAAGGCGATCTGAAGCTTGGGATCGACACCGGCGCCAAAGCCGAACCGTACCGAATGGGCCTGGTCCTCAGGCGACGGATCAAATCCCATCAGCATGGACGGCATGACACCTAGATAGTGCAGGCACGTTGCCTTTGACGCGGCAACATCCGACCACCATTGACGGGGATGGAACCGGTCCAGAACAGTCAGGCAGCCGCCGACCGTCACCATCGCCATGAACGAATATGCCATGGCATTCATGTGAAAAACCGGCAGCGGCGTGATCATCCGCTCGCCTTCTTGCGTCAGCTTCGCCAGTCCACCGACCTCGGCATACCAGCGGCCTGCAAGCAGGAAGTAGGTATTGGGCAGGACACAGCCCTTCGGCTTGCCGGTGGTGCCGGAAGTGTAAAGGATCGCAGCTTCCCGCGCCTCGCCGTCCAGCTGGCGGCTGACAATCGCTTCCCGTCTGGGGCTCGGGAGCCTGTCTTCCGGTGAGATCACTTCTGTTTTTATGCCGGCGGCATCAGCTGCGGCCGAGAGCTCAGCGTGGCGACCTGCAACTGCCACGATCAAGGCAGGTTCAGAATGGCCGATAAGATATTCCAGCTCCGCTGCTCTCAAGTCGGGGTTGATTGGCACAACAGAAGCCCCGATCCGGTTCACCGCCAACCAGTAAAGAAAGAAGACAGGCCGGTTTTCCAGAAGGAGAGCAACGCGCATGCCCGCGTCAAAGCCGGCCGTGGTCAGGTCAGATGCAAGCGCATCAACTTCTTCCAGGGCTTTGCCGTACGTTACTTCGCCCGAAGAAATGCCATAGACCTCCGCCGTGCCGCGAAGGACGTTCAGAAGTGGGCGATCCGGATACTTTTCTGCCGTCTTGGCAAAAGCCTCGTAGACGGATGAAACCTCAGTTGCACTCATGGCAGCAGCTGAATATTGCCGAAAGCGGCGTCGCAATTCAGGATGTCGACACGCTTGTTGGCAATTCTCAGTTTGCCGTCGACGATCGCAAGTTGATGTGTGGCGGTGAGAGCCAGCAGAAACTGTTCGTCGAGACGGGTTTCGACATAGTGCATCGATGTGTTGGTGATGATCTTTTCGTCCGTCATCTCGTCGATGAACGGTCGCTGAATGACATGGTGACAGCGGCTCTTCGGCTTCTGGCTGAAGGTTCTGGCGCCGTTCAGGCGTTCCACGCGCAAACGCAGCATAAACATGTCTTCGTAGAGCAGAGACGTCACAAGATGCGGGTCTGTCTGCTTGTAATCGAGCGGCATCCAATAATGACCGTCTTCCAGCCACAGAGACAGCCATTCGTCATAGCGGCCCTCATCCAGCATCCTGGCTTCGTCATAGATGAAGTCGATGACCTGGTCCCTGGTAATCGCCATCATGCATCCTCCATCGTGGCCGTCATGAATTTCACCCAGGCATCAAACTGGTTGCGCATCTGACGTTCCGTGGTTCCGTTTTCGACGGCTTCCCGGCTGTAGTCTTCTTCGTCCGTCATCAGGCGCTGAACATTGACCCACTCCATGCCGTCGGACATCAGCCCTTCCTGAGCCCGCTCGTACATTTCCAGATCATCGTGCCCGACCATCGAGGTCGGGGCGTTGATCATACGGTTGTACATGGCGGTTCGTGCCAGCAGATCGTCCGGGGCACCGACGAGCCGGTAGATGTAGCTCTCCACGAGCGTCTTGTCGGGACCGAGCGGAATGAAGTTCCGAAGCTGCTGGATCGGACCCTTGATCATGATGTTGGGAAAGTAGACCGTGTTGTGCCTGTTCTCACCAAGGATTTCCCTGGCGCGTTCTTCACCATATGCCTCGACCATGGCTTCGAAGTAGCCCGGAATGGCGGAATAGTCGGAGTGGATCGAATGATGAACGCCCGTGTGCCCGTGCCCGTTCGGCCAGGTGCGAATGCCCATCTTCTCGAAAAACTCGTATGGAGACATGAATGGTGCGATGATTTCCATTGCAGGCGGGCGTGGCTCCGGATTGCCCATTTTCTTCCAGATATTCACCGCTGTTCCGGCGGAACTCTCGTGCGCAACCATCGGGTGGCAGGTGTCCGTCTGGTTCTCGACCAGCATTTTCCAATTACACTTGTGCATGTAGCGCAAGGGCGGACCGGCGATTTCCAGGCGCCCGACCGGTGACCGGTCGACCATGTTGTCGAGGGAGCTCAGGCTGTCGCCGAAAAAGTCTTCGAAACCGATGCCTTCCGCTGCGAGACGGGCGAATACAAAGCCGCGATGGACGTGTACGGCACCGACAGACGCCATGCCCTTGGCGTTTTCAGTGTCGGAGAAACCGGTATCCTGGTAACCTTTCTTGAGCGGGATCGCCAGCAGGCAGCCATCGGTCTTGAAAGACCAGGCATGGTAGGGGCAGCGGAAGAACTTGCCCGTATTGCCTTCCCGGTCGATGGCAATCTTTGTTCCCTTGTGCGGGCAGCGGTTGTGCAGAACGTAGATCTCGCCATCCGAGTGGCGGACCTGAATGACCGGCTGATCGCCGATCTGGGTGGTGAAATAGTCGCCCTTGTTCGGCGTCTGGCTCTCATGTCCGACAAACACCCAGGTGTTGGCGAACAGGTGCCGCATCTCCAGCTGGTAGATTTCCCGGCTTGTATAGACGTCCCTGTGGACCTGAGGCCCGGTAAACAGGGCAGCGATTTCGCTGGCTGTTCGCATGCTGGCTCCTCCCTAGGATGCGAATTGCTTTAGATATCGAGGATCAGACGCGCGGATTTCGCCCGGCTGACACAAATCTGGATGACTTTGCCCGAAGCCCTTTCGGCGTCCGACAGGACGACATCGCGATGATCGGGTGTTCCGCTGATCACATCGGTCTGGCAGATGCCACAATCACCTCGCTGGCAATCGTACATGACATCGACACCGGCTTCTTCCAGAGCCTCGATGATTGTCTGGTCCGGTGCGACCGTAACAATCTGCCCGGTGCTGTGAACCTCGACTTCAAAGGCAGCATCACCGGCCTGGACTTCCGGCGTGCTGAAAAGTTCGACATGTATCGCGTCCTCGGCGACGCCAGCATCGACGGCGGCAGCACGCGCCGCGTCGATCATCCCTTTCGGTCCACAAATATAGACATGTGTTCCGACAGGCTGAGCAGTCATCAGCGCGGCCAGATCAATCGGAGCGCTGTCGTCTAAATAGAAGTTGGCGGTCTCGCCGAAAACGGCCTTGAGTTTTTCGGCAAAGCCCATGCGCGACGCGGACCGAGCCGAATAATGGAGCTCGAACGAGCGGTGTTCCGAGCTCAGCTGCGTGGCCATCGAGATCAGCGGCGTGATGCCGATCCCACCTGCCAGAAGCAGAACATGCGGGGCATCCTCTTCAAGCGGAAAATCGTTTTTGGGGTCGCTTGCGGTGACGGTTTGTCCGAGAACCAGCTCGTGCATGGCCCTTGACCCGCCCTGCCCGTCATCTTCGCGCTGGACTGCCACGGAATAAAGACCGTTCGGCTCAGGCCAGTCGATCAGCGAATATGCTCGTGTGCCGAGCGGACCCAGATCGAACTTGAGATGAGCACCGGGTTCGTAAGCCGGCAACTGTTGTCCAGCCTCAGCCCGGAACCCGAATACCCGAACCAGATCCGTCTCCGGTTCCACACTTTCAAGAACAAGTTTCACCGGTAATGCCTCCTCCTGAATAAAATATGAAATTTCATATAAAATGAGTCAAGCCTCTTTTTTTCCCTATGTTTCCGGGCTAAACGAGTTCATGACCTTGGGAGCAAACGCGCAGGTTGGGGGAAGTTAGTGGCCCAGGCACCGGAAAAATTCGTTTCTTCTTACTTGCTCTATCTGCTGGCGGCTTCCAGCGAAGCAGCCAGTCACCAGTTTCATGTCCGAGTTCGCGAACTGGGGCTGCGGGTTCCGGAATGGCGCGTCCTTGCCTGCCTGTTTGACCAGGACGGGTTGATGATCACTCAGCTGGCGCGATTCTCGTTGATGGAACAGTCGAGAATGACGCGCATCATCGATCAGATGGAAAAGCGCGGGCTGGTTGTCCGAAGAAGCGACAAGGGCGACGGGCGCCGTGTCCGGGTGTATCTGACGGACGAAGGTCAGGAACTGAGCGTGCAGCTTGTTGGCGAAGCCAAGGATCATGAGACTTCTTTGTTGTCGGCGTTAAGCCCGGCAGACGCAGAGCGGATCAAGCCATCCCTGTTGCGGCTTCTGGATTCCCTCAACTCGTCCTTGATTGCCAACGACTGAACCCGGCTGCTGGTCTCAAGCGGAAATGATTGATCGCTTCTGTGCCGGAAGACTTCAGTTCCGAGTTTCTTCCCATTCATTCCTGACACCTTGCACTTTTCCACCGGTTCGCTGAACGGTGAGCGGGTCGTGATCGGGCGATCATTCGGCTTGGATTGGCTGGAAGCGAGCCGCGCGACAGTCCGCCGGAAAACAGCCTGACCTCTCCCCTCCCCTCCTCTGGCCTCCGCTTGTCAGCTGCGCTGGGTCTGATGGTTCTTTCCTCTCCTCTCCTCTCCTTGAAGCGGCTCACGTGAAGCGGTCGTTTGCCGGTCATATTTGAGTTTCGCCGCGGAACCAGCTTCAAAGAAAGGCAGGAATAGACAACGGAGTTTGCCGCCTCATAGCCTTCCCAATTCACTCAATTGGTCCGATTTTCTGAAGCTGACAGCGGAAACAGCTTTACCAAAACACGATAATGTACTATTTGCATAAAAAAGTACAATTCAACCGGTGAGGCATAGGAATGGATCTCGGAATCAAGGGAAAAAGGGCTCTCGTTTGCGGAGCGAGCAAGGGTCTTGGCCGTGCCTGCGCAAATGCGCTGGCGGAAGCTGGTGTCGATCTGGTCATCAATTCCCGGACAGAAGAACAGCTTGCGCAAGCTGCCCGGGAGATTGCCGAAACATATGGCGTTTCGGTCGAAACGGTGGCGGGTGATATCTCGGATGACGATGTCCGCAAGCAGGCTGTTGCGACGGCTGGCCCTGTCGACATCCTGGTCAACAACGCCGGCGGCCCGCCGACTGGAGACTTCCGCGATTGGGACGAGGATGTGTGGCTCAAGGCGCTGAAGTCCAACATGCTGACCCAGATCTTTCTCATTCGCGAAACCGTTGACGGTATGATCGAGCGGAAGTTCGGCCGTATTCTCAACATAACGTCCGGTGCCGTGAAAGCGCCTTTGGCCCCGCTCGGGTTGTCGAATGGGGCAAGAACCGGACTGACCGGCTTCGTTGCCGGATTGGCCAGGGATGTCGCTCAGCATAACGTCACGGTCAACAATATTCTTCCCGGTCCGTTCGAAACCGACCGGCTGGAAGTGACCTTGGCCGGCATGGCGAAGAAGCAGGGAATTTCCCTGGAGGAGGCGCGCGAGCGCAGGCGCAGCGGCAATCCGTCCAAACGCTTTGGCCGGCCGGAAGAATTCGGGGCCGCTGCTGCATTCCTGGCGAGTGACAAGGCCGGCTTCATCACCGGGCAGAACCTGCTGCTCGATGGTGGTGCTTTCCCGGGCACGCTCTGACAGGGGCCGTTGAGCTTGACGACGTTCGCGTTCCGACTGAAGACCGGGCGACCGTCCCGGTTGTCGGGCACGACGAGGTCTTTCCGATCAACAGGATCTGGTCGGTCACCGAAACGAGTGCGGAATTGTCCACTTTCTTCACCCTGCGGGCCGCAGACCTGATTCATACCGGTATGCCTGAAGGCGTGGCGGCAGGCTCACCTGGGAACAGGCTCCGCGGCAACTGCAGGGGATTGGCTCCGCGGATGTTGCGATCGTCTCCGGCGCTCAAACCTAGGACCTGCGGGTTCTCTCGCCAAAGGACGCTCGGGACAGATTCGAGCCCAGGGCGCAGAACTTCAGGATACCTCTCCGGTTCTCAAGGTTTTGCGGCACGAGGGCAGCTGAATTCCGGGGCTCCGAAAGGCCATGCTCCCGCTCCGCAAACCGGTCCTTGCACCACGGCCTCAGTCGGTGTTTGCCCCCGCTCCCTGCGCCGCGATTGTCAGGTGTTCGGCCATGAACTTGGATGCCTGGCCAAGCTGGCCACGTTCAAGTGCTTCGATAATCTTCAAATGTTCATGGCACCATTCCTCGACACGCTCCAGATTGCTGCCGTCCCACAGTTCAAGAATCGTACGCAAGCGGTTCTGCTGCGAGACCGCGTTGAGGAAGAACTGGTTGCCGGACATCATCGCAATGGCTTCGTGGAAATTCGCGTCGACCTTGTAGATCCAATGCACATTGGACTGCCGCTGGGTGACGGCGTTCAGCAGGTCAAGATGCTCGTGCCGCTGTCCTGTCAGCAGTTGGTAATCAACCTTGAATGTGGATGACAGGATGGAGGCCGGTTCGAGCGCCAATCGAAACTCGTAGCTGGATTGCCTGGACTGGACGCTGTCGAGCGTTGGGACGAAACTCCATCCCTGCCCCGCGTTGCGAACGATCAGCCCCTCATCCTGCATTCGCTTGAGTGTGTTTGTGGCAGTGGTCCGGTTGACTTCGTACTGACGCATGATTTCGGTTTGCGTGAACCGCTCGTTCTGCTCTCCCTTGGCCCTGCCTTCAATCAGGGTAATGTAAAGTTGCTCCTCCGCGGTCTGCGGCGTTTCAAGGGCAAATTCTGAAAGCTTCCTGCCCTCAACAGCAAGATAGAACCCGTGGTTCGCCTTGGCTTCCAACAGCCCCTGCTCCTGGAGAAGCTTGAGAGCCGCCCGCACGGGAGACCGGGACACGCTAAGGCGGTCAACAAGATACTGCTCAACTACATGGTGCCCTTTTGGCCAGCTTTCCTGCAATGCATATTGTATAATTTGCTGCGCCAAGTGGACACGTCGTTTGCTCGGTTTTCGATCCGCGCCGAGCTTCTCATTCATATCAAAATCCCTTTTTCCTGTATTTACGCGACAATAAACCACAAAAATCCGATTTGTCAGCCTCTGTTCACGAGTTTGGATTCAATCTTTGAATTCAGTTATTGCATCCGCAATGATTGTACATTATGAATCAAATAGAACAAAATTGACGAGTGAGCCCAATGAGCACGAGTTTCTTCACTCCGGAATTGCCGAAGTTGATCAGCAATCTTGAGCAGATCGTATCGATCAATACGGAAAACCCTCCCGGCAGAGAGCAGGAGGCCGCAGAATGGGTTTGCACGCAGCTCCGCAATATGGGCTTCCAGTCCACAACCGTGGAAATAAATCTGGACCGAACCAACGCGATCGGCGTTTTTGAAAACGGTCCAGGGCCGGTCTTTGCCTTCAACACGCATCTTGACGTGGTGCCCGCCGGTGACGGTTGGACCACCGATCCCTTTCGCTTGAGACGGGACAGCGGTTTGCTCTATGGCCGTGGTTCCAATGATGCCAAAGGTCCGCTCGTGTCGATGCTGGCTGCCATGGAGCAAATGGTCCGGGCGCGGGATGAATGGTCCGGTACCTTGATCGGTGTGTTCGTGGCGGACGAGGAGGTCGCAAGCACGGGCGCCCGGCACTACGTGAAGCAAGCGCCGAAGATCGATTTCTGCGTGGTTGGCGAACCGACATCGTGCACCACGGTCGCTGCTCACAAGGGATCGATGCGGCCGATCGTTCACGTCATGGGCAAGACAGCGCATTCAGGAACGCCGGATCTCGGCGTGAATGCCATCATCGAAAGCGCATCGCTGTTTTCCGAAGTCGGCAGCGAACATGTGCGCATTCGCGAGCGCCATCATGATCTTGTCGGATCCCCTTCCCTGACGATTACCCGAGGCAACGGTGGTCATGCGGACAATGTCGTGCCGGACCTGTTCGAAGTGATGCTCGACCGGCGGATGATCCCCGGCGAGGACGAAAACGCGGTCAAGGAGGAAATCTCCGCCCTGGTCGCCCGGGCCGCAGCCATTTCCGGCGCCCATATGGAGATCGTCGACTACAAACCCACCACGGGCGGTGCGACCGAAACCGCACTCGACCATCCGGTCGTTGAGGCCGCGCAGCGGGCCTGCTGCCACCATCACGGTCACCAGACGGCAATCACCGGGTTCCAGGGAGGATGCGATCTTGTGCATTTCCGCCAGGTTGGGGCCCAGGGCATCGTCCTTGGGCCCGGGGATCTGGCCGTTGCGCACAAGCCGGACGAATACGTCCCGGAAGCAGAACTGGTTCTGGCCGCAAAGATCTATCGAGACATTGCCTTCGATCTGCTGAAAAGCCGCTGATCGAGGCCCAAAATTCCATCATTAAAGGACTGAAGACCATGCAAAGCCGTGAAGAGTCGATCGAGCGGATCAAAGGGCTGTTCAACATCACCATTACTGCATTCGACCAGAACGGGGATGTTGATTTCAAGGCACTTTCGGAGAATGTCGAGCGTGTCATCGATCTGGGGTATGACGGTCTGCTGATCGGCGGCACCTATGGTGAATTCGCGACCATGAGCGCCGACGAACGGGCAAATGTCTTCAAGGCGGTCATGGAGCAGGTCGGCGACCGGGTCCCGGTTCTCCTGTGTTCGGCGCATTCCGACAGCCGAGTTGTCTTCGAGCTGACCAAGCTGGCCGGTGACCTCGGTGGCTTGCCGATGGTGACAGCGCCCTACGTGTCGGAGGTCGAGGACTACCACATTCACGACTTCTTCACCCGGGTAGCTCCTTTGTCGAAAACCGGGATCATGATTTACAATGCGCCGGGTATCGGCATCACGCTTTCCCCGAAGCTCATCTGTCAGCTTGCCGAAATCGACGGAATGGTGGCGTTGAAACAGGGGGATCTGAACCCGACCGCGGTCGACATCCTCTCCGGGAACCTGCACGGCAAGATCAAGATGTTGGCGGCCTCCGACCTTGCGCTTCTCGGACCGCTGGCGCTTGGGTTCGATGGTGTCAGCTCCACCAATTCCTGTGCCCTGCCCGAGCTCATTCACGCCATCTTCCACGCGATCAGATCCGGTGATGCCCAGGAAGCCGGTCGTCTTCAGCGCCTATGGTACCCGCTGCGCGTTCTGGCTCGCAAATACGGCCAGCCGCAGACGACCAAGGCCATCATGAACATGCGTGGCTTCAACGGCGGGTCGGTGCGTCTGCCTCTGCTTGATCTCAACGAGACACAAAAGGCGGAACTGAAGGAAACGCTTGAAAAAGTCGCCTCCGATCCGGACGCGCGTATCACCCTGGCCTGATCTCCACTGGAACGACTGAAACAAGATGAGTGCGACCAATCTTCACCCGTCGCTAGCCAAACGCATGGCCAGCGCAAAACCCTCGCCAACCGCGGCGGTTTCCGACGAAGCACGACGCCTGCGTGCTGAAGGCCACAAGATCATCAATCTTGGCGAAGGCGAACTGGATTTCGACACGCCGGAATCGATCCGTGCTGCCGGGATCGCTGCCATCAACGGAGGTGACACCAAATACACCGCCGTTGCCGGGACGGCTTCGCTCAAAAAAGCAGTTGCCGAAAAGTTCAAACGTGAGAATGGTCTATCTTATTCTCCCGCTGAATTGATCGTCTCATGCGGTGCCAAGCAGATCATCTACAATGCTTTCCAGGCAACCGTGGAGGAAGGCGACGAGGTGATTGTGCCCGCACCCTACTGGGTTTCCTATCCGGACATGGTCGCACTCGCGGGAGGCAAACCCGTTATTGTGTCCTGTGGGCATGAGGATGGCTTCAAACTAACGCCTGCGGCCCTTGAAGAGGCAATCACTCCGGCAACAAAGTGGTTGATCCTCAACTCGCCTTCAAACCCCACCGGGGCCCTTTATTCGAAGGAAGAACTGGCTGGCCTCGCCGAAGTGTTGTGCCGTCACCCCCAGATTCTGGTGCTCTCGGATGATATCTATGAGCATATTGTCTACGAAGGATCCTTCATCTCGTTTGCAACAGCCGCCCCGGATCTTCTCGGCCGGACACTGACGGTGAATGGCGTCTCGAAATGCTTTTCGATGACCGGCTGGCGGGTTGGTTATGCCGGAGGACCGGATTGGCTGATCCGCGCGCTTGAAATCCTGCAGTCCCAGTCGACTTCGAATGCCAGCTCGATCTCGCAGGCGGCAGCGGAAGTGGCGCTTAATGGTGACACAGCCTTTCTCGGCGAGTGGACGAACCTGCTCAGGGAACGCCGGGACATCGTCCTCGATGCAATCAGCCGGACCAATGGATTGCTGACGGCAGAAGCGCCGTCCTCCGCCTTTTACGTCTATGCCAGCTGCGCAGGAGCGATTGGTCTTCATACCGCCGACGGTGTCCAGATCAACAGTGATGTCGATATGGCAAAGTATCTGCTGACGGCGGCTGGATCCGCCGTCATTCCGGGAGTCGCTTTCGGGCTTTCCCCGTTCCTGCGCATAGCCTATGCGATCAACACCGACGAATTGCGCACGGCCTGCGAAGCCATGGTGACGGCATGCCGTGCATTGCAGAAGGATGCCGCGTGATGGCTCACCTTTTTCAGCTTTATATCGACGGAGAATGGATCGACGCCGGTGATCGCGACACCCGCCAGGTTTTCAACCCGGTGGATGGCAGCGAGATTGGCCGTGCTCCGTGCGCCACGATTGACGACCTGGATGCTGCTGCAGAAGCTGCTGGACGTGCCTTTCCGGCCTGGGCTGCCCTGCCGCCGATCGAGCGTCAGGCGGTTTTGAAACGCGCGGCGACGCTCATTGCCGAACGCACACCGGAAATCGCCAGGCTGCTGGTGCGCGATCACGGCAAACCACTGCGCGAAGCATTGGCGGAAGTCGGAGGCATTCCGGAGCTTTTCGAATGGTTCGGAGAAGAAGGACGCCGCGTCTACGGACGAACGATTCCGGCCCAGGACCAGCTGACAAATCAAACGGTAGCCCGGATACCGGTGGGGCCTGTCGTTATTTTCTCGCCCTGGAACTTTCCCATGGGCGAAATCGCTGCTCACCTGGCCCCTGCCCTGGCTGCCGGTTGCACTGCGGTCGTCAAGGCGCCGGAAGATGCACCGAGTTCGGGACAGGAGCTGATCCGCGCGCTGCATGATGCCGGTCTGCCGAAAGGCGTCGTCAATTTCGTGACCGGCCGGTCTTCCGAAATCGCGGCGCGTCTGATCGACCATCCGGCAATCCGCAAGATCTCGTTTACGGGTTCAACACGCGTCGGCAAGCTGCTTGCCGCCCACGCCGCAGGCCACATGAAGAGCTTCACGATGGAGCTTGGCGGCAATGCACCGGTCATCGTCGGCAAGACAGCGGAACTGGCCGCAGCTGCGGACCAGATCGTTTTCCGCAAGTTCCGGAACGCAGGACAGGTTTGCACCGCACCCAACCGAATCTATGTGCACAAGGATGTGCACGACACCTTCGTTGCCGAAATCCTGTCGCGGACGCAGGCACTTGCCATCGGGGACGGCATGCTTGATGCGACCGATATGGGCCCGTTGATCAATCAGCGCCGGTTGGACGCCATGTCCACGCTCACGGAACGGTCGGTTTCGGACGGAGCGGAGCTGGTGCATGGTGGCAACCGGATCGGTGATAACGGCTGGTTCTTCGAACCGACGGTCCTGACGCAAGTTCCCGAGCAATCAGTCGGTTTCCAGGAAGAGATATTCGGACCGATTGCTTCCATCGGCACCTTTGAGGACGTCAATGACGTTCTGACGCGCTCAAATGCGGTTTCGGTGGGGCTGGCATCTTATGTGTTCTCGCAGGACCGTGCCGAGATAGATCTTCTGCGCAAAGGGCTGCAGTTCGGGTGTGTCGGCATCAACACGATGGCGATCTCCACGACCGAAACACCGTTCGGAGGTGTCAAGGATACCGGATTTGGCCGTGTCGGTGGCTGGGAAGGGTTGCAGGAATACCTGGAAACCAAATTTGTCGCCGAAAAAGTCAACGCGTGAAGCGGATTACGAACATGACACAGGAAACTTTGGTCAAGCAGGGCCAGGAAGCCGTTTTCCCGAAAGACGAGCTGGACGCAAGGGTGAAAAGAGCGCGGGCGGTCCTCGCCGAGCGCGGCATCGACATCATGATCGTCACCGGCCCGGAAAACATCTTTTACCTGACCGGACAGCAAACGCCGGGATACTACACCTACCAGGCGCTGTTGTTACCGGTTGACGGCGAACCGGTCTTCATTGTCCGTCAGCTGGAAATGATGAACCTGATCGCCAATTCCTATGTCAGCGATCTGGAAGTCTACCAGGACAGTGCCGATCCGGTGGATGTGACGGTGAACCTGATCAAGGCGCGTGGCTGGGCTTCGAAACGGATCGCGATTGACGAACGCGGCTGGTTCCTGCCCATCGCAATTTACAAGGCGCTTCTTGAAAATCTCGGACAACTTGGCAACGCCGCGGGCGTTATTGAAAGCCTGCGGGTCATCAAATCTCCCCGTGAACTGGAAAAACTGGAGAAAGCCGCGTCCTATGTTGACGCAGGCATGAAGGCGGGGCTTGCGAAGGTGGCTGCCGGGAACTCCGACAATGACTTTGTCGCTGCCATGATGGGAGCAGCCATTGCTGCCGGATCGGAATATGTCGGCATGGAGCCATTGGCTTCCGCCGGATCCAGAACGGGCATTCCACACGGTACCTGGCGCAGAACGGTTCTTGGCGAGAATGACCCGGCGTTTCTTGAAATGGCGGGGTGTCACGACCGCTACCATGCGGCTCTGATGCGTTCTGCCTGGATCGGCAAGCCGCCGGCGGAAGCGGTTGCCATGAATGCCTGCTGCCAGGAAGCTCTTCAGGCGGCGCTCGATGCAATCAAGCCGGGAGTAACCTGTGAAGCGGTTCACAATGCCGCTCAGGCCGTCATAGACCGGGATGGTTTCACCGAAAACTTCAAGAAACGGACCGGTTACGCTGTCGGTATTTCCTTCGCGCCCGACTGGGGGGAAGGCGGCATCCTGTCGTTCTACACCGGCGTTACCCGCGAACTGGAGCCGGGCATGGTCTTTCACATTCCCCCTGCCCTGCGTCGCTACGGCGAATTCACTGTCGGCGTCAGCGAAACGATTGTCGTCACCGAAGACGGCTATCGGCAACTCGGCACTGTTCCGCGTGAGTTGTTGATCGTCGACTGACCATCACAGTAAACAAAAAGCCCCCGGTTTCCTGGGGGCTTTTTTTGTTTTGAGACCGTATTCTAGAGCGTGAACAGCTTGCCAAACCGGTCTGTTGTTCCCTCATGTCCACCGAGGCGCATCAGGTTCCAGGCAAGCGCCTGGTTGGACGTGATCACCGGGCACCCTGCTTCCGCTTCGATCAGTGCGACGAAGGGCGCGGTCGCCAGCGCCGTGCAGGAAATGAATATTGCATCGCACTCCGCTGTGTTGATCGTTTCGACCGCCCGCAGATAGCTTTCCAACGACAGTCTGTTGCGCTGATTGTCGTCAAAGATTCGAAAAAAGGCTTTGTCGGTAAGCTTCAGTCCCTGTGCTTCGAAGAAGTCCGCGATGCCGACATTGACCTCTCCGATGTAGGGCGTAATGAGTGCGAGGCGTCTCACCTCAAGAACGTCGAGCGCCTTCAGGACCGAAGCAATCGGATCCGTGACGGTGGTTTCCGGCTTGTGTTTGCGAATGTCCCTGGCAACCGTCTCAGACCCGAGTGCCATGGCGGCCGATGTGCAGCCGAAAGCCAGCACATCCAGCTTGTCATCGGGCATCAGCGCCGCAGCGGATGCGGCGATATCCTTTCCCACGGCAATCAGCGAATCCATATTCGAGTATTGAGGGCTGTAGACCCTGTTGGTCGACAGACGTATGCCTTCAAACGGTGCGAGATAGGCATGCATGTCTATTTCGGCGGAAGGATCGTTGGTCAGGCTGATTAGGCCCGCCTTGATCCGGGCAGGTTCATAGATCCGCGTGACCAGTTCCTGCCACCCCTCCGGCGGCGGAGCGGTAAACTCGGGGCCGAGGTCATCCGTCATTTCATCGGCGACGGACCGTGTAGGGCGTGTCATCAACGTGCCTCCGGTTTGACAGCCTCATAATCGGCCAGCGGCAACCACTCGGCCGGCATTTGCGGCCTATCCCTGATCATGTCCGCGGCTTTTTCCGCCATCATCGAGACAGGAGCATTGGTGTTGCCGCTGACAACTTTCGGCATGGCAGACGCATCGCAAACCCGCAAGCCTTCCATGCCGTGAACCCGCATTTCGTGATCGAGAACAGCCATGGAATCGGTACCCATTTTGGCGGTACCGCTCGGGTGATAGCAGGTTGTCGCGCTTTCGCGGACATATGCATCGATCTCGTCATCGGTTTTGACATCCGGACCGGGATTGAGTTCCGCCTTGACGTATTCTCTCATGGAGGGCTGGTTGAACACATCACGCGTGATCTTGATGGCATCGCGCGACATGCGCCGATCCTCTTCCGTTGCCAGAACGTTTGCCTCGATGATGGGGTGATCGAACGGATTGTCCGAGCGCAGTTTGATGTGGCCGGTGCTTTCCGGGCGCAACGGACAGATGTGGCACTGGAAGCCGTGGCGGTCAGGCCAGGTCCGCCCGTTGTCATAGACCAGGATCGGAATGAAGTGATGTTGCGCGTCCGGCAAATCGATGTCTGGCCGGGTCTTGAAAAACGCTCCCGCCTCCGTGTGCATCGTGGCGCCCGGACCGGTTCCTTGCAGCAAGTATTCCAGGCCGATCTTGACGTTGTTCGGAAAGGCATTTGCCTTGTAAAGCGTCACCGGTTGGCTGCACTCCATCTTCACCGACGTATTGACGTGATCCTGCAGGTTTTCTCCGACCCCCTTCAGGTCCTGTACCACCGGGATACCGATCGACTTTAGCTCATCTGCATTACCGATCCCCGAAAGCATCAGAATCTGCGGGGTGTTGACAGCGCCCCCGGACAGGATCACCTCGCGTTCTGCGTGAACGGTCTCAACCTCACGTCCACGAATGATTTCGACGCCGGTGACACGGTTACCGTTTGTCAGCACACGCTTCACCATGGCTCCCGTCATGATCGTCAGGTTCCTCCTCGCAAGAGCAGGCTTCAGGTACGCGAAGGAAGAGTTCTGGCGCCGGCCCTTAGCGATATTCATGTCAAACCGGCCAAATCCTTCGAACCGGTAGCCGTTGAAATCCTCGCTTTCGGGAAAGCCGGCCTCGGTACCGGCCTTGATATAGGCGTCAAACAAAGGGTTCGGATATTCGCCGATCGTGACGCCGATAGGCCCCTCCCCTCCCCTGTACGCGCTGATCTCACGGTTGCGTGCTTCGATTTTCTTGAAGTAGGGAAGGCATTCGGCCCATGTCCAGCCTGGGAGGCCTTGCGCTGCCCAGTTGTCGTAATCCCAGGCATGTCCGCGGATCCAGACCATGCCGTTGATGGACGAGGAGCCGCCAAGCACCTTGCCGCGCGGCCAGTATAGACGCCGGTTGTTCAAATGACGTTGAGGTTCGGTCTCGTAGAACCAGTTGAAGCGCTTCGAGTTGAGTGGATATGTCAGTGCTGCTGGCATGGAAAGCTGCCAGCCGTACAAAAGGCTGCGGTCTGATGGACCGGCTTCGATCAGCAAAATGCGTGCGGGAGAATCTTCACTCAGACGATTAGCAAGCACACACCCGGCGGATCCAGCTCCGACAATTATGTAATCAAAACCACGAATTCGTGAGTTTTCAGCCATTTTCCAACCTCATGTCGCTAACCGGCAAATTCTTATAGACAGCTATCGTTCAAAAATGTACAAATGGCAACAATAAAAACAATCATGCAGCCAAACACCTCGCTGCTTTCAACTCGGGAGGATACGACTTGTCAGCAGAGGCGCTCATAGAATTTCAGGATGTCACGAAGTCGTATGGTGCGTTGACGGTTCTTGGGGATCTTAACTTCAGTGTCGGGTCTGGAGAGAAGATCTCCCTGATTGGTCCGAGCGGCAGCGGCAAGACGACGATCCTGCGCATATTGATGACGCTGGAGACGCTGACTTCTGGTCATATCCTCGTTGACGGCGAGCAGTTGTGGCATGAGCGGCGGGGCGATGTGTTCGTTCCCGCGAGCGAGGCGCATCTTCATGCGGTGCGCGAGAAGATCGGCATGGTGTTCCAGCACTTCAACCTGTTTCCGCATCTGAGCGTTCTGAAGAACGTGGTCGATCCGCAAAGGATTTCGAAGAAGATCGGCGCGGCCGAGGCGCATGAGACCGCGGTGGAGCTTCTGGAGATGGTCGGTCTCGGCGGCAAGCTTGAGCATTATCCCTCGCAATTGTCCGGCGGCCAGAAGCAGCGGGTCGCGATTGCCCGGGCCCTGGCGCTGAAGCCG
>NZ_JBDZYH010000014.1:0-125132 GCF_040329475.1 Roseibium sp. SCP14 | reverse complement strand
GGTGGAGACAAGCGGTACCCCGTCGCCATCGGCGTTGCCGGTGAAGTTGCCGTCGGTCAGGCCGCCGTCATAGGTCTGTACCATGATGGCGTCGCCATCGGTCGGCGTCACGGTCGGAGCACTTGGGGCGTCATCATCAAAGGTAATGCTCAGGGTGTTGCCGCCAACGGACGATCCATCTGCGTCCGTGATGATGTAGGTCAGATTGTCGATTGCATCGGTAGCTTCATCGTTGGGGCCTCCGGCGTGTAGCACATTGCTGACGAGCTGGACCTCGAACGCCCCCGTTGCCGGGTCTGTTATTGTCGCCGTGTAGAGGACAGTGCCCTCGCGCGCTTCACCGGTGGCAACAGTCGCGGTCACCGTTGTTGCGGTCACCGTATATGTCACATTTTCCAGACCAACGGTGCCGGAAGTTCCATCTAAGCCCGTGTCCCAGGTGAAGCCGTTTGAACCGGCACCGTCAGCGCCGACGGAACCGCCAAGCGTTCCGACAAACAGGCTCTCATCATTGAGGCCTGCGCCGCTGTCGCCAACGTCGGCGTCAAGATCACCCGTGGTACTCGCAGCATTGCCTTCAGGGAGCCCATCGTCATCGACCGCAGCGGTGGCGCTGCCACCTGTCGGGGTATTGGCATCGGTGATCTGGAAAGTGAAATCTGCAATCGCGGTGTCGCCGTCGCTGTCGGTAATCGTAAAGGTTCCCGAAATCGGTGCAGCCGGATTGGCAACAACGGGGTCGGCGCGGAACTCGTAGGTTCCATCCGCTTTTACGCGAAGATCACCTTCACCGAGATCAAGCCAGTTGGACCATCCATCGGGATTGAAGGAAACAGGAGAGCCGTCGATTGCCGTCAGTGTTGCGCCATCCGCACCTTCGGTGAAGTCAAAAGTACCGGCCAATATTGCGCCTTCCGCAACATTTTGCAGAGCCTCATCGGAGGCTGTCGGACCGTCATCCTGAACCTTGAAGACATTGTTGCCGAGGTCGATGGATGCGGTTGCCTCGTCGCCGTCCGAATCGGTGACCGTCTGGTGGATGACCAGGGTTCCATCCTGCGGATCGATGGTCAGGACAGAGGTGTCGTCGTGATCCGACCCGGGATGGGTGTCGCCTTCAGGAATGTCGCCTGCCGTCGCATGCCAGATCGGGGCATCGTTTTCCAGCGCGAAGGTGACTTCGCCTGTGACCGGGTCGATGGTGATGGTGAAGTAGGTGTCGCCACCGGTGGCACCGGTGATGACGTTGCCGCTCTGGCTGAGCAGGATTTCCGCGCCCTTGCCATCTACGGCATTCGGGTCCGTGGCAAAGAGGCCGGAGCCGATATCCTGCACGCTCAGAACGAGAGCGTAGGCTGTCGTTCCTTCACCGTCCGCGCCATAGGCCGGAGCGACGAAGTTGTCGGCCAGTCCGATAGTGACGGACTTGATGCCGTCAACACCCGAGCCCGGCGTTCCGGTAAAGACATCGGAGGATTCGTCAACGACTGCCATATCAAGGGTGGCCGCAGAATCTGCCTCGGCCTTCGGACCATCGTCCTCAACCTTGAAGACGTTGTTGCCGAGGTTGATGGATGCGATTGCCTCGTCGCCGTCCGCGTCGGTGACCGTCTGGCGGATGACCAGGGTTCCGTCCTGCGGATCTATGGCCAGGATAGAGGCATCGTCATGATTGTCGGTGTCGCCATGCCAGATCGGCGCATTGTTCTCCAGCTCGAAGGTGACTTCGCCCGTTGCCGGATCGATTGTGATGGTGAAGTAGGTGTCGCCACCGGTGGCACCGGTGATGACGTTGCCGCTCTGGCTGAGCAGGATTTCCGCGCCCTTGCCATCTACGGCATTCGGGTCCGTGGCAAAGAGACCAGAGCCGATATCCTGCGCGCTCAGAACGAGAGCGTAGGCTGTCGTTCCTTCACCGTCCGCGCCATAGGTCGGAGCGACGAAGTTGTCGGCCAGTCCGATAGTGACGGACTTGATGCCATCAACGCCCGAGCCCGGCGTTCCGGTAAAGACATCGGAGGACTCGTCAACGACTGCCATATCAAGGGTGGCCGCAGAATCTGCCTCGGCCTTCGGACCATCGTCCTCAACCTTGAAGACGTTGTTGCCGAGGTTGATGGATGCGGTTGCCTCGTCGCCGTCCGCGTCGGTGACCGTCTGGCGGATGACCAGGGTTCCGTCCTGCGGATCTATGGCCAGGATAGAGGCATCGTCATGATTGTCGGTGTCGCCATGCCAGATCGGCGCATTGTTCTCCAGCTCGAAGGTGACTTCGCCCGTTGCCGGATCGATTGTGATGGTGAAGTAGGTGTCGCCACCGGTGGCACCCGTGATGACGTTGCCGCTCTGGCTGAGCAGGATTTCCGCGCCCTTGCCATCTACGGCATTCGGGTCCGTGGCAAAGAGACCAGAGCCGATATCCTGCGCACTCAGAACGAGGGCATAGGCTGTCGTGCCTTCACCGTCCGCGCCATAGGCCGGAGCGACGAAGTTGTCGGCCAGTCCAATAGTGACGGACTTGATGCCGTCAACACCCGAGCCCGGCGTTCCGGTAAAGACATCGGAGGATTCGTCAACGACTGCCATATCAAGGGTGGCCGCAGAATCTGCCTCGGCCTTCGGACCATCGTCCTCAACCTTGAAGACGTTGTTGCCGAGGTTGATGGATGCGGTTGCCTCGTCGCCGTCCGCATCGGTGACCGTCTGGCGGATGACCAGGGTTCCGTCCTGCGGATCTATGGCCAGGACAGAGGTGTCGTCATGGTTGTCAGTGTCGCCATGCCAGATCGGGGCATTGTTCTCCAGCTCGAAGGTGACTTCGCCCGTTGCCGGATCGATGGTGATGGTGAAGTAGGTGTCGCCACCGGTGGCACCCGTGATGACGTTGCTGCTCTGGCTGAGCAGGATTTCCGCGCCCTTGCCATCTACGGCATTCGGGTCCGTGGCAAAGAGACCAGAGCCGATATCCTGCGCGCTCAGAACGAGAGCGTAGGCTGTCGTTCCTTCACCGTCCGCGCCATAGGCCGGAGCGATGAAGTTGCCGGCCAGTCCGATAGTGACGGACTTGATGCCATCAACGCCCGAGCCCGGCGTTCCGGTAAAGACATCGGAGGACTCGTCAACGACTGCCATGCCCAGTTCGGCTTCCGGATCTATCGCAGCCTGGGGACCATCATCTTCGAATTTGATCAGGCCACCGATTTCCGAAACGGCAACTTCCTGTTCGCCGATAATTTCGACAGAGGTGGAAGCTTCCGACTGATCGCCATCACCGTCCGTTGCCGTGACCTTGACGGCCAAGCCGCTGTTGGAGAGGTCCACGGCTTCGTCATAGCTGTTGAAGCCGTTGCCTTCATTTGCCTGATCGGGATGCGAAAGTGACAGATATTGTTCAACGGTCACAACACCCGTGCCCGGGTCAATCGACAGGGCAAACGCCGCCTGGCCATCAAAGGCTCCGCCGACTACCTGGCCGACTATCACCGACCCGTCACCGTGAACGTCAACCAGAGTGATTGCAGAACCATCTGTCACGCGCAGGTCCGTGAAACCGAAATCAAGGGTGAACGCGTAGGTGAGCGAACCTTCCGTTGCAGGGCCGTCGGCACCAAACAGGACCGATGCGTCAACCAACGCCACACCGGAGGCGGCTGATGCGATTGCAACTCCGCCGGTGTTGGCGACATCCGGATCGTCACCCTTGATGATCGAGCCTGTGTCAATGGTTGCGGGCACACCTGTCGATGGCGATCCAGCATTCTGATCACCTTCGTCGACGGTGATCATCGCGTCGGAATTTTCCTGAACCGAGAGGGCCGGGCCGTCATCTTCAAAACGGATTTGCCAGCCTATGAACGCCGAGGAGCCTTCCTGGTCGTCGCTGACTTCGCTTTCCGCGACAACCTGGTCGCCGTCACCATCCGTGACGATGACGGATACCTGAAGGTCGCTAGAGGCAAGGCTCACTCCCTCATCATAGCTGTTGAAACCGTTGGAGCTCGTTGCTTGGAGTGGATGATCGAGGGAAAGATACTGTTCGACCGTCAAAATGCCCGTTTCCGGATTGATCGCCAGTGCAAAGGCTGCCTGACCATCGAATTCGCCACCGGACACCTGGCCGACGATGACAGACCCGTCGCCGTTCACATCGACAAGAACGATGGCAGATCCGTCTGTGACGGTCAGGCCGGTGAAGTTCGATCCGAACGAGAGAGCGTATTGGATCGAATTTTCCGCAGCGGGACCGTCAGCCCCGAAAAATGCGGTTACGTTGACGATCGGATCGCTTGTCACCGCAGAGGCGATCGCAGCTCCGCCGGTATTGGCAACATCCGGGTCATCGCCCTTGGCAATGGAGCCGGTATCGATGATGGATGGCACGCCAGTTGAAGGACTGCTGTCGTTCTGGTCACCTTCGTCAAGAACGGCAGAGGTTTCGAAATTCGGTTCAAGGGTCGCTTGAGGGCCATCATCGTCAAAACTGAACCGGTCACCCACCGAGGCGGAGGCCTGAGCCTGGTCGCCGTCGCCATCTGTCACCGTGACTGTCACGGCCAGGTCACTGGCTGAAAGGTCTACAGTCTCGTCATAGTCGTCAAAGCCGTTGCTGGATGTCGCCTGGTCGGGGTGAGCGAGCGACAGATATTGTTCAACGGTTACAACGCCGGTGTCCGGATCGATCGACAGGGCAAACGCAGCCTGTCCGTTGAAGGAGCCGCCGGAGACCTGCCCGACGATGACCGAACCATCGCCGTTTACGTCAACAAGAATGATCGCCGATCCATCCGTTACGGACAGACCCGTGGCGTTTGATGAAAACGACAACTTGAACTGCGTGGCATCAAACGCTGCTTCGCCATCAGCACCAAAGACAGTTGTGATGTCTACCAGCGCTGCAGCAGTTGTGGCCGACGCAATGGCTGCACCACCGGTATTGGCAACGTCCGGATCATCGCCCTTGGCAATGGAACCGGTATCGATTGCGGCTGCGACTCCGGTCGAAGGTGATCCCGTATCCTGGTCGCCCTCATCCACGGCGGCTGCGACTTCGGTGTTCAGCTGAACTGAAACTGTTGGAACATCATCCAGAATGCCGACTTCAAAGGTCGTGCTTGCGGTGTCGCCGTCATTGTCGGTGACCTCAACGGTGAAGGTTTCCGTGACAATGTCCTGATCGAGAGGGTGATCGACGGCTTCGGTCACTGTATAGAAGTACTCGAACTCACCGGTTTCGGGGTTCGTGGACGTGATGGTGACGAAACCGTGGGTCCCCTCGATGACGGTTCCCGGATTTTCAAGATCGACAGGCACACCGTTGATCAGAAGCTCGGCGATGCCGTCCGGCGCGCTGATGATGATGAAGCCGGTGGACGATTCTTCCAGGTTACTGCTGTCATTTGTGCCGATACCGTCAGAAAGCTCGTCGGAACCGGCCGGTTGGCTCGGCGTTTGGTCGATCCCGGCTTCCTGGGACACTTCATCCGGGCTGATGATTGACGTTGCCAGCACGCCAATCGGGTTGTTGCCGCTTTCGCTGTCACGGCGTTCTTCGGGAAACAGTTCGCGTTGTTCCAGGACGGGGAACCGGAGTTCCGTGCGGCCCAGGAGGTCGAGAACCGGACCGGCGTCTCCGATGCCACCCGGTTGAACGAAGAAGTTGCCGCCTGCACCGTCCGGTGCCTGTGTGGCAACAAGTGTCCCATCCGGACCGGCGGCGATATCGATGCCACTGTTGGCCAGGGCTGCAACGAGTGCTTCTTGCGGAATTTCGATGCCATCGATCACAAATGTCGGCACATTGAGCGCGGCATTGCGGATGATGATTTCGGTGCCATCGGGTTGAAGCAGGATGAGATCGTCCCCGCTGATGACCACATCGTCCAGCGATGTGCCTGCCGGCAGAAATATCTGGTTTTGCTCATTTGCGGTGACGACATCGAGCGCTGCGGAAATTTCGCCTTCGCTACCTGGCGTTTCGGAAGTCGCTGCGTCGGTCGGGGCAACATCGGTTGCCTGGGCGACATCAATTGCTTCCGATTGGTCAATATTCAAAGTGCTGTCTGATGTCTGAGCGGAAATTGCCGTAGAGGAGCTTTTCAGTTCGTCAGTAGTTGAGCCAAAAGCATTTTTGAAATCTTTCGAGGACATCTCAATCTCCCTAAAGTTAACGTAGGGTAAAATCAAAATGACAAATCGAACAATAAACTTGTAACCAAATTACATAAACTTTTATGCAAAATTTCAAAAATTTAATTTATCATTAAGGCTATCGTATAAATAACTATGCGTAAGAATTAACGAGAAATTACATAAAATTTTAACTGAAACTTTTAGTTGCAGTTTGCCATCTTTCTGAACAGCCTATTAATCCGGCCGCCGTAGCCTCGTCTTCAAACGAGGTAAAGGCGTATGACCAACCCATCAGTCTTCAGGCGATTGACGTTTATCTGCACGGTTTCAACTGCAATCCTGTTCACTTCCCAGAACGGGGTAGTTGCCGCTGACGGATCGACGCTTGGGCTTCTGGATGGGGTCGAGATTGCTTCTGACAAAAGCCGGTCAATGTCGCTTGATGCGTCGGACAGAGCTTTTCCGGACATTCGGGACAAAGGTGCGGTCCGGCAGTTGGCCCTCCTCAAGGGAGGGCTTGTCTCATCCGATAGGCACAGCCGGCCGCGCCGCGCTATTCGCACTGCGGCTGTTGCAAGGCACACAATTCTGAAGTTCTACAGGGAAAGAGTTCAGCGGGAAGACGACACGCCGAAGGCTGACCGCGGGTCGGCAACGAGTTTCTTCGGGACTGCGGCGATCAGATTTTCCAACATCGGTTCCGCCAGGGAGTGGGGCAGGGTACGAGGAAAGAGAATAGACGGAGCGTCGGCTGACCTGTGTCTTTCCGCAGCCTGCCGAAAGAGGGCCGACAGAGTCAGTTCGTTTGCGGCTAAGGTCGAAGGCAAGTCCTTTTTCGTGAAACTGCAAACTGCGAATGCCCTGGTCAATCGGGTAATCGCCTATCAGGAAGATCAGGTCACCTACCGGCGTCTGGACTACTGGGCAACATCAGCTGAAACCACACGTCGTGGTGTGGGAGACTGCGAGGATTTCGCCATCCTCAAGTACAACTTGCTTCTCGCGGCCGGAGTTCCGGAGAAAAGCATGTCACTTGTTGTGCTCAAGGACATGAAGCGAGACCTCTATCATGCCGTCCTTGCAGTCAGCACCAACAAAGGGCACTACATTCTCGACAATGTCGTGAACCGGGTCTATCTGGATAGGGAAAACAGCCACTACCAGCCGCTCTATTCCTTTTCTGCGGACCGGTCCTGGCTCCATGGCAAGCCGGTGGGCAACGCTCCGCGAAGAACGGTCTCCTTCCAGAAGGTGGCGCCTGGGATCAGTCAGGCGGACGACTTTGAACTGACCGCAAGCGAGGCGCAGGGCAAAGGAACAGCCAGGATTTTTCCAGTTGTTCGTGATTGAGCCGTGTGAGCGACTGGTTTGATCGGCTGCACTGGTTCGTTCGTTGCCGGGTGCCGAGCTCAGGAAACGACAAACCCCAAAAGCATCTGGTGACGCCATTCGGGAGCCAGCATTGCATTGATGCTCCCGCGCACGCGCCTGTCGTTCATTCCCATAGCAAACCCGACCGTGATCGGCCGGTTCTGGTTTTCATTCAGACGCTCAAATAGCTCCTCCATCGGTGTGTCGATATGCAGGCGCAGTGACGGTGTCTCCCGTTGAGGGTCCATGGCGACGAAATTGGTTCTGACGTATTTCAGGAAAGCCTGATTTGTGAATTTGATCTGCCGGCTTTGCGACAGAACGAAAGCAGGTGCCGGTGTCGCGTTGAGAAGGTTCTGGATGCTGGTGCTGGAAAACCAGGTTCTGGTTTCCTCTATCTGCTCGGCAAGGGCATGAATACACACATGACGCACGCCGGATGCCAGGTTCTTGTCATTCAGATGGGCGCGCTCGACGCAGGATATGATTTCCCCGACAGTGACCTGATATTCCCTGGAGATAAACTCAAGAGCCTTCCAGAAGGAGCCTTCAAGCCGCAGGGCACGGCGTCCGTCTTCAGTGGTGACCGCCCGGAAGAAAGGCTCCGAAGCATCGGTGTGAGCCCGTTCAATCATACTTTCAAAAGTGGACATCAAATCATCGGTCATTAGCGCTCCGTGAAGGCTTCTTCCCGTGCCTTGTTAACTGGCTTGAGTAAGTATTGAAGTATGGTCTTGTGGCCAGTGAGAATATCAACGGTGCAAATCATTCCGGGTGTTATTTTGAACTGACGCCCGTTCCGTTCCAGAAAAGCCCTGTTTGTCCGTACCCGGACCTCGAAATAAGGTTCGCCTGTTCGCTCATCTACAAATGAATCTGAACTTACATTGACGACTTCGCCCTGGAGACCGCCATAGATCGAAAAGTCGAATGCCGTGATTTTAACGAGTGTTTCCTGTCCCGGAACAACAAAGGCAACGTCCCGCGGCGAAATTCGGGCTTCCACCAGAAGCTCATCAGAGGTGGGAACGACCTCGGCGACCAGATCTCCCGCGTTCACGAAAGATCCGATCGTATGAACTTCCAGCGCATTGATGATGCCGTCTACAGGAGAGCGGATATCGGTTCGTTTCACCCGGTCCGACTCTCCCACAATCGACTGTTCAAGAACGGACAGTTCAGCCAGGGCCGCGGTTTTTTCCGTCAGCGCTTCCTGCTGGAACTTCAGGTCGAGTTCCTCCAGCTGGTAAGTCGCCTCCGCAATCGCACCTTCAATCCGAGGCAGGGACTCCTCCAGGGCGTTTATCTGGCCCTGGGCGTCGGCGACCGCTCGCTGGACCCTGATGATCTCGGTTTTTGCCACAAGCCGCCTTTCTGCCATCGGCGACAGCAGGTCGAGCTCTTCCTGGCTGATCGACAGGCTTGTCTTCAATCTCTCGATGTTCGCAAGGACTTCATTTTGCTCTTTTTCGCGTTGAAGCAGACGCTGCTCCAGCACCGACCGTGTCGAGCGGAATGTATTGCGCCGGGTGCGCAAGAGGTGGTCTTCATTCTCGCAGATGAGCGGCGCATCCCTGAGAACGTCATGTGGGCACACAAAGGCAAGACCGGGAACGTTGGAGCTCTCCACGTTCAACCTTGCGACCTTCGTCTTCAGGGCCCGCAGCTTGGCCTGAACTTCTCCAAGGTCTGATGCCGTTGCCGTGTCATCAAGTCTCATGATCAGGTCTTCTGCCTGAACGCTTTGCCCGATGCGAACCGCGATCTCTTCGACGACACCCGGTTCCGTGGCCTGCACCGATTGCGTTCTGGAGGCGGGAATGACGCGTCCGTCACCGCGCGTGATTTCGTCGACCTCGGTGTAATAGGACCAGACAACAGCGGCAAACAGCAGGCCGCACAGGATGAAGACCAGCCGGCGCGGGGCTGCTGCGGTGAAATCCCGACCGCTTTTTCCGTTCCGGCTTGTCTTCGGGATCGAGCCGGTCATGGCGTCTGCTTTGCCTGTACGGATCTTGCCTGCGCTTTCATGGTTTCAAGCACCTTGTCCTTCGGACCGTCGGCAACGATCTTGCCCCTGTCGAGCACGATCAAACGGTCGACCAATTCAAGCAGACTGTATCGATGTGTTGAAATCACAAGTGTCACATCGGGCCCGAATGCCGAAGCGAGCTTGCCGATCAGGTGACGTTCCGTCGCGAGATCGAGAGCACCTGACGGTTCATCCAGAAATACGATCTGCGGTTTTGACAGGAGGAGACGGGTCATGGCCACAGCCTGTCTTTGTCCTCCGGAAAGGTTCGACCCTCTTTCGCCCACCAGAAGATCGTAGCCCCTGGGGTGCTGCATCGCGAACTCGTCGACACCTGTTTGTCTTGCCGCTTCGATAATGTCCTCGTCGCGGGCCAAGGGAGCCGCGAGTTGCAGATTGTACTTCAAGGTTCCCGTGAACAGATCCACGGTCTGCCCGACATAGGCGATGGATGCGCGCAGTTCAGCGGGATGATACTGCCTGACATCGATACCGTTGATCAGCAGCCGGCCTTCCGACACATCATAGAGATTGTTCAGGAGTCTGCCCAAAGTGGTCTTGCCCGAACCGATCTTTCCGATGACCCCGATGCGTTCTCCCGGTTTGACCTTGAAGCTGATGTTTTTCAGAACACTTGTGTCTGTTCCGGGGTATTTGAAACTTACGTCCTGAAATTCAAAATCCCCCGAAACAATCGGCCGATTGACAAAGCCGGTGCTGGCCGGCCGTTCCTCGCTTTGGTGCATGATCCCGTCGAGGATTTTCAGCGATAGCAATGCCTGTTTCATACGGGCAAGCGTCAATGCGATCTGGGAAAGCGGGGCAACGGTCCTGCTGGAAAGCATCACCGTTGCGATAATGGCTCCGGTGGTCATATTGCCTTCGGAGAACTCGTATGCGCCGGCAATGACAATGAAAACGGACACGAGTTGCTGGATCAACAGGGTCAGGTTCAGGGCATTTGAGGAGAGTGCCTTGATTTCTTCCGACGTGCTCGAGGCTCTCTTCGTCAGGAAGCTCCATTTGTCCAGGAGCGATGCTTCTGCCCGAAGAGATTTGATGGTTTCGAGTGTTGAGATGGATTCGACAAGCAATGCCTGGCGCTGCGAAGCCTCGTTGGCGGCGCGGGAGACCCTTTTGCCTATCCGGGACTGGGCAATCAGACCTGTTACCGTTGCCAGCAGAAACGCAATTGCTGGAATGATGAAAAGCCAGCCCGCAATGACATAGATGACAACAAGGAAGACAAAGACAAAAAGTGCGTCGATCAGCGTTACCAGCGTGTTGGACGCAAAGAACTCGCGGACGAATTCGATCTGGCTGACCCGGTTGGCGTATTCCCCCGTCGAGGTCGGTGAGGCCGCCATTCTGGAATGAAGAACCTTGTCGAAAAGACGGTAGGAGAGGCCCCGGTCCAGCTCTCTTCCGGTCTTGTCGATGATGGCAGATCGGGCACTCTTGAGCAGGAAGTCGAAAATCATCGCAAGGCCGACACCCAGTGCAAGTGCCAATAGCGTGGATGTCGCCTTGTTCGGCAGAACCCGGTCATACACGTTCATGATGAAGATCGGTGAGGCCAGTGCCAGCGTGTTGATGAAAAGCGCGGCAACCACAATGCTCACATATCCGCGCCAGAAGCGCTTCATCGGTCCGAACAGCCAGTGACCACGCTCGACCTGTGACGTGCCGTCCGCCAGGTTGCGATCCGCATCATTCAGATAAATCAGGAAAAGTGAAAAAGTGCCCAGGAGCCGCCGTCCCGAACTTGTTATCGCACGGATGGGTTTTGCGGGCTCAAATCGAAATGAGCCGTCATCGAACCAGCATAGACAAGGGTAATGTGCAGGATCCGACACGTCCTTGGCGCCGGCGGAAAATCTGGCCTCTACCCCGATGCGTTCCAGTATCCATCCGACATTGTCCTCAACGTCGGTGTGAAATTCAGGAACGCCCGAAAACAGCACGGTTTCCGATGTCGGGCGGCCAAAATGTCGAGCGACCGCCTTTATGGCCTGTCGAAGGCTTGGGGTATCGACCGGCTGCCTTTCGGTATCGTCTATGTCGTCTTTGTCCGATCGCAAGGCCTATCGCTCTTTCGCAGTTAGCTCTGCTGTTCAGCGAATGGGTGCCAGCAGATCCAATGGAAGACCGTTTTCCTGGCGAGACGGAACTCTTGCATAGGTTTCGGTCGGTGGAGTTGGCGGCACGTCGAAGGTTTCACGCGCGTAGGCGTCGGATTGCTGAGGTGCCGTGAGGCCGAGCGTTGTCAGAAGTGACCCGGTCGCAGCCAAAAGCTTGTAGTCAGCGAAAAGGGAGCTGAAATCAGCCGTTTGTGCCAGTACTTCAACGTTGTAGCGCGTGTTTTGAGCGTCCAGAACGTCAAGAAGCGTTCTTTGGCCGATGTCGAATTGCTCGCCGTAGGTCTTCACGAGAAGTGCACTCTGGTTGGCCTGTCGACGAAGCGTCTCGGCGATCTGCGCCTGACGGCCTCGCTGATCCCAGGAGTCCCTGACAGATTCCTCGATTTCCCGGTACGTCTGGTGGAGTGCGAGACGGGCTTCGCCGGCTCTGCGGATGTGTTCCTGTGTGTTCGCCTTGGCGATGCCGCCGTTGAATATGCGCCAGCGGCCGACAATTCTGGCCTGGAAGTCGTGCGTGCGGCCATCGTCACCGTCAATATCATAACCGGTTCGCGCCCGCCCCTCCAGAAACAGCTCCGGCAGCTGGCCGGACCGTGCCGCCCTGACCTCGGCTTCTGCGACATCCACGTCCGCAGAGGCCAGATGGACGCGTGGGTTTTGCGTTCTGGCCTTGCCGATTGCTGCGGCGAGGCTTTTGGGCAGACGCCCCTTGACGCTGGGGGGCATCGAAGGTGTCCCGATTGGCTTGCCGACCAGTTTCAGAAAGCGGATTTCAGCAGCCGACTTTTCCCTTTCGGCTTCCTGCATGCGTGCAATCGCCGCAAGAACGCGTTCGCCGACCTGTTGGCGGTCCGCTTCCGTCAGGGCGCCACTGGTTATCAGAGAGGAGACGTTGTTTTCGATCTGGCGGTGAAAGCTGAGATTTGCTGCTGTTGCCCGGAGGATTTTTTCCTGTAGCAGGAACTCCAGATATTCACGGACGACCTGAAGGCCGATGTATTCACTGCGTTCCATGACCCGGAACGAGGCGCTGTCAACGCGCGCGGCCTGCCGGTTCTTTTCTGCCAGACGGCCACCACCGTTGAAGAGAGTTTGCGTGACGATAGCTGAAAATTCTGTCGGAGTGAGCGCTTCATCTTCTGTGCCGAGGGCACGTCTTGTATCGTTGTCCAGCCTGCGAACGCCGACGGAACCTTCAAGGTCAACTCTCGGCATATACAGACCACGAGCCTGGCGCAGTTCGAACTCGACAGCCTCCCGGTTTTCTGACGCCTGACCGATTTCGGGGTTGCTTTCCACGGCTGTTCCAACCGCTTCGTGCAAAGAGATGGCATTGGCTGGTGACCAGATCGCGACAGAGCAAAGAAGGGCACCGGTGATTGCAAACTTCTTGATTGCATTAGCCATTACAACTATCCCCAGACTCGCTAAACTATTGCGCAAATTAACACATTGCTGCTGTATAGAATTAGAGACTATCCATAAACATAACCTTAAGGCAACTTGGAGAGACGCATTGGGGATAATTACTTCAGACGATGTTGCTGGTGCGCAACACTGGCAAGAGTGCTGATAATTTACTTCACGACCACGAGGTCGCCTACACGTGCTCTTTCGTAAAGATGGACAACATCTTCGTTTGTCAGGCGAATGCAACCTGACGAAACCGCCTGACCAATGGTCCATGGCTGGTTTGTTCCGTGTATCCGGTAAAGAGTGTTGCCCAGGTAGAGAGCTCGGGCTCCAAGCGGGTTCGCGATGCCTCCTTCCATGCGGGCTGGAAGAACACGCCCTTTTGCCGCTTCCCGTTTCCTCATTTCAGCGGGAGGCGTCCAGGAGGGCCACTCGGCCTTCCTGGTAATCTTTTCCTTGCCCTTCCAGGAAAAGCCTTCGCGCCCGACACCGATGCCGTATTTTGTCGCCTTGCCATCACCTTCGATGCGGTAGAGGCGGCGCGCTCCGGTATCGATAACAATCGTCCCGGGCCTGTAACTGCTTTGATAACTCACGAGTGTCCGCTCTACAGGCGCTTTGCCCTTTATTCCAAAACCTGGGCGGGGCTTGTTTCCTTTCTTTCGGATCCACTTGTTTTTTGCCGGATCGAAAATCAGAACGGACTCTGCCTGCGCCGGTGTCGAGAAATCAAAAGGGGCTGCAAATCCCAGCAGCGCCAGAACGGTAACAAACAGGGCGAGGTGGCGTTGAGGGTAGGGGAAGAACATTTTTGCTTTCACGTTTTCACCAATCCAAAAACTCAATCAAATGCCGTAGCGGAAAACAAGTTTTTCGCAGTAGATGTTGCCACCGGTTTCGTATTCAGTCCAGTCGAGGGCACAAAGCAGGCTTCCAGCCAGGTCACTTCAAGAACCGGTGTGCGATTGCGGAGCAGCGGTTGGATCAAGTCAAGCAGTTCGCGTGGGGAGCGGTTAGCGCACTCTCACGTTGCAATTGTCGTCATAAGATGTTGAGCTTTCCGGGTGAGATACATGTAATCCGTTTCCAGCGTCCCGAAAGGTCAACCGATGGGTGATACCAGTCCGGCAAACTTGCGTTATCTGACGAACCCGCTCCTGAACAAAGGCACAGCCTTTTCCTTGCATGAGCGCGAAAAGTTGGGCTTGTTGGGCCTGCTTCCGCCTCATGTAGAGACGCTCGAGGATCAGATCGATCGAGCCTATGCAGCCTTCAGCCGTGAAGAAACGCCGCTCGACAAGCATATCTATCTGCGTGGTTTGCAGGATACCAACGAGGTGCTGTTCTACGCCTTGCTGGCGAAACATCTGCCCGAGATGATGCCGATTATCTATACGCCCGTGGTGGGGGATGCGTGTAAACAGTTCAGCGAGATTTACGATCATCCACGCGGACTGATCATTCCGTATCCTGAGCGCGACTGCATCGACGACATGCTGGAGAACGCCATCCAACCGTCTGTCGAGGCGATAGTCGTGACCGACGGAGAGCGAATTCTGGGCCTGGGTGATCAGGGCGCTGGCGGCATGGGTATCCCAATCGGCAAGCTGTCTCTCTATACCGCCGCCGGGGGTATCAATCCGGCGGTGACGTTGCCGGTGTTACTGGATGCCGGCACCAACAATGAAGAGCGGCTTAACGACCCTCTCTATATCGGCTGGCGGCACGAACGTATCACCGGAGACGATTATTTCGAATTTGTTGATCTCTTCGTGCAGGCGGTAAAGCGCAAGTGGCCGAACGTACTGCTGCAATTTGAGGATTTCGCACAGCAGCACGCGGCCCCGCTGCTGGAGCGCTACCGAGATCAGCTCTGTACATTCAATGATGACATCCAGGGAACGGCCGCGGTAACCGCAGCTACTTTGCTGGCTGCGTCCAACGTCACCGGAGTTCCGCTGAAAGACGCCACGATCGCCTTCCTTGGTGCGGGATCTGCCGGCGTGGGCATCGCAGAACAGCTTGTACGACTGAAGGTCCGGCAAGGGTTGCCCGAGCCTCAGGCCCGGGAACAGATCTACATGGTGGACCGGAATGGGTTGTTGACCGATGCGATGATGGATCTTTTGCCGTTCCAGTCGCCGCTTGTGCAATCTGCCGACAAGGTGAAGGACTGGGCCGAAGATGAAATTTCATTGCTGGACGTCATCAACCAGGCCAAGCCCAACATACTGATTGGTGTCAGCGGTCAGCCGGGTTTGTTCTCAGAGCCTGTCATCCGTGCAATGGCGGCCAATTCACAACATCCCATAGTTTTGCCGCTATCAAATCCGACGTCCCGGGTTGAGGCGACACCCGAAGACATCATCCATTGGTCAGAAGGCCGAAGTTTGGTTGCAACCGGCAGTCCATTTGATCCGGTCGCTTATGAAGGCAACACTCACCACATTGCCCAGTGCAACAATTCCTACATTTTCCCGGGTATGGGGTTGGGTGTTCTGGCAGCAGGTGCGCGCCGCGTCACGGACGGTATGTTCATGGCCGCAGCCGAGGCCTTGGCGGCGCTGTCTCCCGCGCTTGATCAACGAACCGCCAGCCTGTTGCCCGATGTGGGTGACATTCGCGAGGTCAGCAAAGCCGTCGCGTTTGCTGCTGGTAAACAGGCGCAATTGGACGGGGTTGCGCCAGTTGCCGACGAGGAGGCTCTGAAAGCGGCGATAGACGCGAAATTCTGGACGCCCCACTATGAGGAGATTGCCTGAAGCGTCCCTGTTGCCGAAATTTGCGCACCGGGCAAACTTAGAGAACCGCAACCGGTGTGGCGGGTCCGTCGTTGAGGAAAATCTGTCACATCTCCGCTTCAAACCCGATTACTTGAGGCTGCTTCAGAAAACGGTCCCAGAATTCAGGTGACTTTATGCTCAAGGCATCGTTCGATATTGCGGGTTGAACCCATCTGAAGGTTTTGAATCCAGCCTTATCAAAGGCGTCCTCATAGATGGACGGGTTCAGATAATAGTTGTCGAAGGACAATTCTTTGCCATCTTCGCCAGCGAGGTGAATTGTTATCGGGTCTCCGTTGCTCCGCTCCCGGGTCGTGGTCATCCAACGTCCCAATTCGCGCCAGTTTTCGTAGGCTGTCACGTCCAGTGACATGTTGGTGTTTATCCCGACAAATCGCCCGTTGGGCCTTAGCAATCGTGCGGCGGCGGCGCATAAGGCAAGCAGTTGTTCCGAGCTGGAGGCATAGTTCAGAAGAAAAGCCCCGACCGCTATGTCATACATCCTGCCTGTTTCCAGTGTTGCAACATCGGCGATGCTGTAAGAGCAACCAAGTGGTTCGCGCTGTTCCTCGGCTTCGGCCAGGCGGATCATTTCTTCAGAAATGTCGACGCCCGCGGCGGTCGCGGCCCCCAAGCGCTTCAGTTCCCGGGTCCATCGTCCTTCGCCACAGGCGAGGTCAATTGCATCCAGTCCCTCCACATCGCCAATGAGGCCAAGGACAGTCGGCTCCACGATGTAGTGCGAAAGCGGCATTGCCTTCATTTTGCGGTAGCGTCTGGCAATCGTGTTATATGTCCGGGCCGTCTTTCGGGTGCTTTGAGTTTCATCTTGCAACGGTTCATCCTCAAAGTGTCAAGGGAAACCACGTTCAGGGGTTGGATTGTGCAATATGTTCAAACAGACACCCCACCATAGCAGGTCGCGCAGCTTTCGCGACGCCCCCCTTAAATCAGCGAAGCAACGGAAACCCGAGCGCGTGAGCCCCGGTCGCATCCTCGATCCAGGTCCAAAAGCGGCCGGAGTTCATATTTCGTTTCCGACGTCCAGCAGCGTGAAGCGAAGCAAACTCACTCTAGCGTTGCATGCAATCGCCATTCGGCAAGCGGCTTCACTTCAACGTCTTTCATTTCTTGTGTTTCATTGGAAAACAGAACCGAAATTCGACGCATTCCGATTTCCGGGGTCTCGGTCAGTTCGATCATCAGTCTTTGAATTCCGGTGTTCGGATTTTGCTGGTCGCACATCGTATTGAACGGTGTTTCGCAGGGATTGGCGGAAACTACCTTGAACCGGGCCCTGGGAGGAGAAAGGATTTCTGCGATCAATTGCTCTCCCTCCTGCCTCAGCAAAGCTCCGTGGCCATCAAGTTCCACTTTTGCCTCGGTATGCATGGTCCAGCGTATTTTGCCGGAAGGGCTGTTCGCAATTTCATCCTGAACAAGGACCGTATCGTCGTTGATGAGGGCGACGCCTCGTCTCGTGGAGCCAGTCTTGAGACCATAGGGATCGGACAGATCGGCAATGGCGAACTTGAACCCGGAGAACTGCGCAAAATCTTCGATAAATGCGCGGCCAGTCGGACTTTGGTTGGCGTTGTCAAAGGTCAGTGTGTTCTGGCCGATAGTCGCGGTTCTGTAGTATCGGAAGCGCTGTGCGGTGAAGTAACCCGGAAGGTTGTAATTCCCCGAGCCGAGTTCGACGGCCCACCGGACGCCTTTTGCTTCGATGACAAATGTTCCGGCGTCAAGGTTGTTGTGATGACTTTGCAATGGCCCGGCCTTGAAGCCGACGTAGGTCGCATCAGCGCTGTTCCAGGCCGAGCGCATTGCAATCAGTCCAAGTCCTCCAAACCACAGAGCTCTGGGCTCACGGACTTCCGGGCTGACACCCTCACTGCGTCTCCAGATCAGATTGTAGGCGGGATGAGAGGATGCCGGAGCGCCAATTTTCCGCCAATCGTAGTCCGGACGGCCGAAACGCGTTGACAGCCAGGGCAAAACAACCGTGTCGGTTCTCGTATCGCTATCGCCGTAATTGAACAGTTTTCCGGTCGGTCCGGTAAGATGCATCAGATAGTCGCCGAAGCCCGGAAGACCGACGGCCTCGGACAGGTCGAAGTCGTCTCCGTAAACGCTCTCGAGCGCCCCGATGAGCAGTGCTGCGTCTCGAGCAGATAGCGCACCATACATGGGGCCTTCCGGCCAGGCACCGTCCGGGGCAAACAGAGCAAGTCCGTTTTGCAGCGATGACTGCGCACTGTTCAAGACCTGTTCTGACAATTCGGGATTGTCGTGCGACACGGCAATCGCGGCTATCAACATTCCCGCGTTGCAGGCGATGTTCCAATTGAACGAAGAGACAGGCCAGACGATGTCTGCCGTTGAAGTTCCGTCAGGCAGAGTGTCGGGAACAGAAACTGGTGGCATCCACTCGTGCGGCAAAACCCATCCGCTATCGAAATAGCGTTTGTCACGCTCATAGATCTCGACGCCGTTTCGTAGGCCTTTGTTGATGAGAGCCGACCTGATGACACTCCGTTCCTCATCTCCAAGAGTAGGGGCGAGCCAACTGTAACCAAGCGCCACCGCCAATGAGATCCTGCTAAGTCCCAGAAAATGGGCAGGGTTCCAGGATGCCAGCCGGGCAAGTCCCATAAGCTCCATTTTACCGCGTGCACTGAACTTCTCGTCACCGGTCAAACGCCAGGCCATTCCCAGCGTCGTCACTCGTTCAACGGTTTTCTCACCAAGTTCTGGTAGAGCGTCCAAGTCACCATTGAACTCGCTTAGAAAAATTTCTGCGATGGTCGGACCGCTCAAATGAGAATTGGCTTTCGCGAGAAGAGAGCTGATGTCCCTTTCCAGGTCTGGGTAACGGGCACGATCTCTCTGAAGGCGAGCAATCACATCATCCGTCAGCAGTATCTGAGGAATGCCGGAAACAGTGCTTTGAGTTGAAGGAAGGCTCGTTTCAGATGCTTGTGAAGCGGCTGCTGAAGGTATCGTCTCTCCCGGCAAGACAGCCGATGCCGTGATTGCCAAGACGGTGATTGCTAATCTTTTCAAACACATTTGACCTACTCGACGTCAGCTTCAATACAAGCCGCAGATCAGACCGGAAATCTCCAAGATCCATTGCCAAACGGGAGCACCTGTTCGCAAAACACGCTCAATCGATCTCAGAATACAGCTTGCCGATAGAACCCAGGAGCATCTCTTCTTGCCAGTGTTCTATTATCTTTTTTACCGGCTCTTTGTGTAGCTTGGAGTGATGAACGAAGATCGCGTTGTATTGCCACTCAAAGCGTTGGACGTCTCGAAGGATCGGTACAAATCCGAGTGGAAGCAATATTTCCATGATTTGCAGATCAGTTTTCTGTTCTTCCCATCTCTGCCGCGTTTCCATTTCGATGTAAATCGCTTCAGTGACGCAGAGTATTTCGAGAGCGCCTTCTACGACTTCTCCGGCATGGCCTTCAACATCGATCCAAAGAACGCAACTTTCCGGAACCTTCTCCTTGAACTTGTTCAGGCTCGTCGTGTGGACTTCGTATTCCTTGAAGTTCTTGTAGTTTTTGTCCCGTGATAAACTGCCGAGTGTCTTGGCATATTTTCCATTATCTTTAATTGGTACGTGAAATACAGTATTGGACGCTTTTTCGGAGATTGCCTGATTTAGATAAACAACACCGCTTTCCTCAACTTCTTTCTCGTATTTTTCGAAAACGATCGGGTTAGCCTCGAAAGCGTAGCAATTGGCATTTTCAATTTTCGAAGCAATTTCCATGCTGAACGAGGCCTCGTGAGCGCCGATTTCGAAAGACGTCGTGATATCCAAAGCTTCAACGAGACTTACAAAGGAGGTTTCAAGCCTTCGCGTCACGTATTCGCGATACAGTTGATCACTCTCAGGCCCTGAGGCCAAATTGGTGGAAGACGGTTTTCTTCGCTCAAGAATACGTTCTTGCAGATTCAAGTTTTGAGATGCAGCCGATAAGGCAACTTTTTCTTCTTGAGAATTCAACCTTTATTCTCCCTGAAACTGATGTTTTCTATCGCTTTCTAAAAAGCACCATATTTTCATTCCAGCCTGATTTGGTTCAAAGCGCTTGGAGCAACAGGGTACGAGCCAGAACTCTCACCAGGACCCAATCTGTTTTGGTGCCGCATGTCAATCTGCTCTAATCCAAGGACTGTTTTCCATCATATGTTTGACCTGCCAAATTAAGACTTTTAGCGGGAACATAACAAAAAAACTTCCCATTACATACTTCATTGCGACTTTGAGTTGTTGTTTTCGGATTTCAGTCGTAACATAATTGAATGTCTATGGGCTTCAATTATTCTATTATTCATCAAGATCCTATCTGGCAATAACAGGTCAAGTCAAAATGGCGATTATATTTCAGCTGCGCTACAGTATAATTGTGAATGATAGAAAAGATCATTCAACCATGGATTTTAAAATCGCTTCAGGGTTGACATTTGACGAATACGCAAGCGCTCTGTTTTCTCCAGAGCGGTTGGATGTCCACGAACATATGTTCAAGCATATAACCTTGCCGTCTCTTCTGCGGCAGATGGAGCGTTTCAATGACCATAAGGTAAGACTCTTCATATACGTTTCGGAATTGCTCCCGAAGGAATACCGGCAGCGCCTGGATCGAATGATCGACGGGCATAGCTGCATTGAGCTGATTGCAGTTAATCCGGATCACCCACCGAATTTCTCTCAAGATGTCGAGAGGTTCCTGGATAGTGGTGATGAGAGTGCCAGGGCTCAGCGCAAGGTAACCGTTGCAACCGCGCGCATAGATGACGACGACGCAGTCAGCAGGAACTACTTGAAGAACTTGTCGCTATTTTTAAGACCTGAATATAGTGGCATGTGCGTTTCGTTCATAAACGGATACCTGGCGACATTCGGCATTGAAAGCGGGAAGCTGGAAGAGATCATCGACTATTGTTATCCGTTCAACGCACAAGGACTGGCCTTTATCAACGTCTATGATGCTTCCAGCAGATCATGGGAGCACGACCCAAAAACAGTTCTTGAACTCGGGAGTCATCTGAAGGTCTGTGAACGGGTCCCCGTAATATGCGATGGACGCCAACCTTCGTTTCTTTTGGTTCACCATCCCGAAAGCGATAGCTTCAAGCGCGAATATTTGAAGAAGTTGCTTGATGCGAGCGAAAGAACAGATCCGGCTAAGATACAAGAGCTGTTTGAGTTGGATAGTGAAGTCTTGCAAGTTTCATCTTGCGTATGAAGTGACCGCGAAGACCCGATCTGCCAAACGTCAATCAGGATTTTGAATCTTGGCTGCCGATGCTCAACTTGGCAAAGCGAAAGCATGAGTTCTGGTGTCGGGTAATTGCGCCTCTATTGAGTGATCACTCAGGGGACATCCTTCGGCAGAAACAGCTTAGATCTGTTTCCCACTGCAATTTCGATTGATTTTCAAAGACTATACGGTTGGCAATATTCGTTTGAACAGGGAGGGCAGTCTGTGTGCACATCGCTCAGTTACAGGGACGCCGAAGATCGTGTTTACTGCGGACGCACGATGGAACTCGGCGCGCAGCTTGCATATGAAATTTCCTATGTTCCCGCAGGCCAAAGCTGGACGTCGGAAACGGTCGGTGACAATCCCCCGTTTGAATTTTCGACCCGACACGAAATTGTCGGCGTATTTTACGCACCGCCAAACGTAGACGGACCGCCGCGATCATTCCAGACGCATACTGTTGTGGACGGGATGAATTCGACCGGTCTTGTTTTCAACGTTCTGGCCTATCCGGATGCCGGAGGGCCTCCGTCGAACCGTCTATGCAAGGCATGTGTGTTGAACGTCATCGACCTGGGGCTCTGGGTGCTGGGGCAATTCGCTTCTGTCGCCGAAGTTCGCGCGGCGCTTGAAACGGTTTCACTGAGCCTGGAGCCGCTTGCCGGTCTGGATAGCCCGCCTCCCTTTCACTATTCGATTTACGACCGCACCGGAGAAGCCATGGTGATCGAGTTCCATAAGGGAGAGCTCACCATTTATGACAATCCGGTAGGTGTAATGACGAACGGGCCGCAATTCTCGTGGCATCTCATCAACATCAACAATTATGCGCATTTAAGCAATCGTGACCACTCGATCAGCAAGTTCGGAAAAATGGTGGTGCGCCAGCCGGATGCGGGAATTTCGATGGCAGGGTTGCCTTCCGACACAACATCGGTAGGGCGGTTCGTAAGAGCTGCCTATTTCGCTACCTTTGCAGAGAGGGCCGGCAATCCGGATGCCGCCGTGCGGACGCTGGGACACATCATGAACAACTTCGACCGGGTTCGTGGACTGTCAATTCTTGACCCTGCAGCAGGGGATGAATTCGGAGAAACGATGGGTTTTGCCGACGGGGAAACAGCAACTGAATTCACCACATGGACCCAGCTGTCCGACACAACACGAGGTCTGTATTTCGTCAGGGCCCACGAAGCGCTTAACTTTACCTGCTTCGATCTGAATACGCTCGTCAGTGAAAAACAAATACTCTCCGTACCGTTGGCGCGTTTGTCCGATATGGGCGGCGACGGCAGCGGATTTTTGAGTGAAGCAAATGCGGTTTGAAGATTAAACAGTTTGGTTGATCTGAGGACATGAGGTTGTCACCCGACTTTCGGCAGCAAAAGCCAGAGACGAGATCTGATATCTTCCCGCCGGCATATCCGCCTGTCAGCATTTCAGCCGTTGGAGAAAATCACTGAATTTCTAGCAAGACTGTACATTCTATCGTTGCGAGCCAGAACCAATGAACCGGGACCCAAAAACCGGACGCCAATGGCTTGAGTTTTTGGGTGGTGGAAACAGCGGAACTCTTCGCCATTGGCTGCAGTCTTCTGAAGCTTCGCTAGAGATCTTTGGATGGTGGTTGATGCATCGAGA
Organism: Roseibium sp. SCP14; assembly: GCF_040329475.1. Taxonomy (NCBI): domain Bacteria; kingdom Pseudomonadati; phylum Pseudomonadota; class Alphaproteobacteria; order Hyphomicrobiales; family Stappiaceae; genus Roseibium; species Roseibium sp. SCP14. The sequence goes on along the minus strand of NZ_JBDZYH010000014.1, from coordinate 102,334 downwards.
GTTTCTGCGCGTCCTCGGTGATCTCTATCCAGATTAACGTCAGGTGCTCGTATTTTGCTTGTCTGCTGGCCACTTATCACTGGAGAAGCATTGATGGATGTTTCGTTGAGTTGAGCCGAATCACATTCACACCTGTGATTTGACGCACACCTGTGATTTGACGGCGACCTGCTACTGACCCATCGAATGAAGGCGAATTCCCTCAGGAGTTTGATGGTTGGTCTAAGTCCAAACATGATTGAGCCGACAAGAAACAGCCAAGTGCCTGCATAAGTAGTCGATTCCTTGAAGAACAAGATGCTGCCGACAACGAAAAGTGCCGCCGCGGAAAAGTCGACCAGCGTAAAGGCAAGCTCACAATATGCGCAAATCTAATGATGTCTTTTGCTGAGGTGTCAGTTACCGGGATGGAACAGCTTCATAAGCGCGTTCTTGTAAAAATGGGGATGAGACGACTGCTCTCCGGAAGTCATTCGAACTCCGGGGGGAGGGGCTCAATCTCGGGATCGGGTTGCAAGGTGTTGGACTAACCGAAATCTTGGAGAGACGATCGATGCGAAACTTGATGGACGGACGGCGAGATCACGCGCTTGGCAGCTTTGCGATAAACGATTTCGATCGCGAAAGAGACGGCAATCATGCTCGCCAGGATCAACAGATGGTAACGTGTCGCCTCAACGCGCCACACTTGCCAGCAAAGCGCCAGCAACGCGATGGCACAGGCAGCCATTCCAACCATTGAAATCCACGCCCGGCTGTCGGTGTCCTTTGCCCGTCTGACATTGGCATGGTTGACGGCGAAGAAAACAAGCAAGAACCCCGCACTACCCATTGTTGCGATTGCGTTGAGGGGCAGGAAAACCACCAGAAGAAGCGCTGCGATCGCGAACACAAACATCCCTTCGAGAGGTTGCCCCCTGATGTTGCGCTCCAGTTCTTCGGGAAGTTCACCCGATCTGGCGATGGTGTAAGTCAGCCGGCCGGCGCCGTAAAACGTTGCGTTGATCGCCGAGGTTGTCGCCAGCAAAGCGGCGATTGTTATGATGATGCCTGCAGGCCCAAGGAAATTGTGAGCTGCAATTGAAAGTACATTGTCTGAATTCGCCTTTATTTGATGAAAGTCCAATTGCCCCAGCACAACGATTGTAATCAACACATAGAGCAGGATGGCGATCAAAACCCCACCGATATATGCGACAGGAAGTGTTTTTCTAGGGTTTTCGACGTCCTTGCCTGCATTGGCGATGAGTTCGAACCCTTCGTAGTTCAGAAAGATTATCATCGCGCCGGCAACAAGTTCTATCGGCGGGACATAGTCTGATGGGGTCATTCTGCCCCAATCCAACGGAATTGCCAGTCCGGCGACAATGAATATTGCCAGCAGTGCCATCTTTCCTGCGTTGAAGAAGTTTTCAGACCTGATGACAAGTTGAGTGCCGAACAGATTGATGATCACCAACGCAATCAGCAACCCGCTTGCGAGTGCCCGAGTGAGGTAAGAAGCGTGATCAAAAGGCAGCAGGACGCTTGCATAACTTCCAAAAGCGTAAGCATAGACGGCAAGAAGAACCATATAGCTCATCGAAAGCAAAATGTTCAGCGCACCGGAAAACACACCTTCTCCAAAACCCTTTATCAGGAAGGTTACAGTGCCTCCTTCACTGGGATAGGTCAGGGTCATTCGCAGATAGGAATAGCTCGTCAGCAAAGCCACGATGCCTGCAACGATGAAAGCAATCGGTGCAGCCCCTCGGGTCAATTCGATCGTCAGGCCGGTCACGGCAAAAATGCCTCCACCGACCATACCGCCGATGCCGATGGACAGCGCAGAAAATGTCCCTATTTTTCCTTCAGATTTCGCCACTCAATACCTCTTGGTTCCGTGTCGCAAGCTCGATGCTCTGTCACACAATTCTTTCAGTTCGAAGCTGACTTTCTCAGCATTGGAGAGCAGATTGGAAACTCGTGACCATCCCACCGAACAAGTGAGTGTGCGACAACTTTGGGTCTCGCGCATTCTTTTTGAGACGCGACGAATTTCCGAAGTGCCGGTACTCACGATGTAGCGCGTTGATGCTTTAGCAAACTGCCGAGTGCCCGAAGGTCCAGAAACTGCACGAGACGGTCAGCGCAACAGGAATGATGCGAAACCCTTTGCAGCCTCAGTGCTGGTTGAAACTCAGGGTTTACAGGAAGGCAAGGTCTGGCGAGCGGTCTTTGGTCCTTTGACCGTTCATTGTGTTGTCGTTGATTCCAGACGCCTGCGCTGGTGAGTGAGGTGGAATTCCTCACCAGCATTCGAGAACTGGGCGCGCAGCCAGTGTTTGAATGCGTCCGCGGCGAACTTCTTTTCCCTTGTTACGGGGCGGTTCGCCAGATAATGCGCCTGACCAAGCGCCACGGGTTCCCCGACAATCTTAACTTGTTGCATTCTTGTGACTGCATTTGAAGCAAAGCGTTCGATTAGTACCGCGCATCCCAAATTTGCCGCCGCCATTTCCGTGGCTGCAACCGAGGTGTCGACGATCAATCTGTTGGATACGCTATTATGTTCAAGATCAAAAGCTGACAGATAACGGGCCCAATGATCGTCAAACCCCTGAATGTGAATTGGACTGATTTTTTTCAGATCAGCAACGGAACCGATGGAGCCGGCAGTCTCCAAACCGCAAATCGGCACAATGACTTCGTCGCTCAGTTTCTCCAGCGACTGCTGCACATATCTGTCGGGTGCAAGGACGATGTCGACATCGACACTCTGCACGTCTCGAGCATCAACCCAGATGGCGGTGACGAACTTGATGCTTATTCCCGGTTCAGACTGCTGAAATGTCTGCAGTCTGGGTGCCAGCCACAAGATCATTGCCATAGAGGCACGTACAACAATTGTGTTTTTCAGGTTCGGGCCGAACAGCCCGTTGGTCGAAAGGCTTAATGTTTCCAGGGCGTTCCGGACAGACGGCAGATAGGCTTTTCCGATTTCGGTTAGTTCGACACTCTTTGCTCGCCGTAGAAACAAGTCATGACCCAGTTTCACTTCCAGCGCTTTGATGTGCTGGCTGACTGCAGTTTGCGTCAAGCCAAGTTCCTTGCTGGCCGCGGTAAACCCACTAAGACGAGCGACGGATTCAAAACTTCGCAGCCAATTGAGGTTCAGGTTAGTGTCCATAGGTCATCCATAAATAAATTATGCTCATAGAGCAGGATTAATCTATTATTCTTTTGCATTCTCTCGTGTCAAAAATGTCGGAGAACAAATTCAGTCGCTGAGTTTGCACATTTCAGCGTCCTGATTCTTCGGCACCGGGGGAGAAAGTCACATGGCAGCTGCATTCAACGGGCATCTGGATATGGCGCTCAACCTGATTGATCTGGATCGGTATCCAATTGCCGATCTGAGCCAAGGTAGGGGCGCGGAATTCTTGCGATCTTGCCAGGAGCAGATGGAAGAATGCGGCTGGTGCAATTTTGATGGGTTCATCCGAGAAGACGCACTTGAGGCCTTGGCAAATGAGACCAATAACCTCTTGCCAACAGCGGAAACACTGACGATCAGGCGAACCATCTATCAGGGTGAAGTCGATCCGAATGCTCCCGCCGATGATCCACGGTTGAGGGAATACATGCATGTTGCCACCCAACTGGCCGACGATCAGATCCCACCGGAAACACTCCTTCAGCAACTCTATCAATCCGAGATTCTGACTAACTTTGTCCGTCAGGTGCAAAAGAAGAAAACTCTCTATCGATGTGCAGACGAGTTTCAGGCGCTGAACGTCGTCGCATTGCAACCGGGAAGCTGGCACGCCTGGCACTATGACACCACGGAATGCACGGTTACGCTTTTGCTGCAGGCTGCCGAAAAGGGTGGGGAATTCACGTTCATTCCGAATTCTCGCACGGATGACACGGAAGATTACGAGGCGGTCATCAGCCTCCTGAACGGTGACATGTCGAAAGCGAAGACATTCAGTCGCGGTGCGGGAGCATTCACACTCTTTCGCGGAGGCTACTCGCTGCACGGCGTGACCGAGGTGGTAGGCAGCCAGCCACGCGTGACCGCAATTCTAACCTACAGCGAAGAGCCCGGAACGGTGTTGGATGATGACGTCAATATCCGGATCTACGGCAAAAGAGTCGAACGTATCCTGGCGGAAAGACGTTCTCGCCTCTGACAAGTCGCTGCGAATTTACCTGGAGAAAACCGATGAAAACAGCACTTCTGGTTATTGATGTGCAAATGGCTCTCGCGCATGACGATGAGGCTGGCGCAGAACGCTCATGCCCTGATGCGGGGAACAACATTTCCACTCTCCTGCAAACGTTTCGAGACCTGGATGGGACGGTCATCCATATACACCATCACGGCCTTGATGCTGACGACCCGTTCAATGCCGAAGCCCCGGGGGCGGCCGTTCAACCCCTTGCGGCTCCCGCAGTTGGCGAGGCGGTGTATATCAAGAACGTCAGCAGCAGCTTCATAGGAACCACTTTGGAAAAGGACCTGCGCGCCGACAACATAGAACGTCTCGTCCTGTGCGGTGCCACGGCAAATCATTGCGTGGAGACCACAACGCGCATGGCAGGGAATCTGGGATTTGACGCAATCTACGTCTCTGATGCGGTTTGGGCTTATGCCGCAACCGGTCCCGATGGTGTCACGCATAGCGCTGAACAAATCCATTCTATCTCGCTTGCAAATATTGAAGGCGAATTCGCCACTGTGTTGTCAACGGAACAGGTGTTGGCGCTCGGCATCCAGTAGTCCTTGTTTCGTTCATTGGTGCTCTTCCGTTACTCAAGATCAGGATGTCGTCATGCGTATAGGTTTTATCGGGCTTGGAACCATGGGGGGTGCAGCCGCGTTAAATCTGATCAGAGGTGGTCACCAGCTGACGGTATGCGATCTGGATAAGACACGTGGTGAAAAGCACCTCGAACTGGGCGCAAAATGGGCGGACACTCCCGCCGAAGCTGCCATCGAAACGGACATTGTTTTTACAATGGTGTTCGGACCCAAACAGATTGAGCAAGTCATCTGTGGGCCTGACGGAGTGTTGTCGGCAATTGGGGCAGGTCAGGTCTGGATCGACATGACGACCAATCAACCTGAACTGGCTCGAAACCTGGCAGTTCGCGTAGCCGCAACCGGCGCTCAAGCTATTGATGCGCCTGTAACAGGCGCTGTGGATGGCGCCCGAAATGGCAACATGACCCAGTTCGCAGGAGGAGATGAGGCCGTAGTCGAGCGCGTGCGCCCAGTGATGGAGTTGATGGGCCCCGTGCATTACATGGGCCCTAGCGGCAGTGGATCGATTACGAAGCTGGCGAGCAACCAGCTGTGGGCCATACATGCTGCAGCCATGGGGGAAGCTCTGGTCATGGCAGTTAAATCCGGTGTCGATTTGCGCAGTGCCTGGGATGCTCTGAAGATTGGCGCAAGTGAAAGCTGGTGCCTGCATCATGACGCTCCTTCCGTGTTTGCCGGGCACTACGATCCGTCCTTTACTCTGGACTTGTGTCAGAAGGACCTCGACCTGATTGTGTCAGCTTGCGACACAGCCGGGACTGCAGCTCCAATGACCCGTCTTGTGCGCGACCGGTTCGAACTGGCACGAGTAACCTATGGCGGAGACAAGGGGGAACTTCACGTTGTAAAACTGGAAGAAGACGCCGCCGACATTTCTCTTCAACTCGAAGGAAATTGGGTTCCGCATTGGGAAAAGTGAGCAAAGAGCCACATCTGGTGATCGACAAAATTCTGCGGTTTTCCAGATGAATTCGCTATTTTCAGTTGGTTAGTGCAGGTGGCCCGAGCTGACCTTTCGAACTCGGATGTTCGCAGCTTCGGTGCCCTTTTTTCCGGATATTGATTTTATTCCACGCCTTTCAACCGTTTGCCAGCTGGGAGTTGCCGCGAAATCTCTTCAGGTTCTCGTGATTGTCGCACAGGTGCCAATGTGCGATCGAAGCGCCGATCTGACCCGGCAAGGTTCCTTGCAGCAAAGGTTTTGAAGCACCAGATTAGCCGTGAATTCTCTCAGGTCAGCCATCTTGCTCGCGAGAATGGATTTCAAGCAAGTGTTCGAATTGGCGCTGAAACGAACGATGTTATCGTTTCATTGCTGAGGATATGAATGACAATGTCTTCTCATCAATCGGCGTTTTGAGCGCAGCAATGTTTCTGCTCAAAGAATTCGGGTTGGCTGTGCCGACCAGAACACTCGCAACACCACCTCGGGAATAGGCAAATTGCAACGACGCCGCTGCCAGAGGCAGATCAAATTTCTCTGAAGCTTTGGCCAGTTCACCCACTTTTGCCAGAATTTCCGGACTGGCGGGCTTGTAGTCGAAATGCGCTCCCTCGACGGGGCCTGTTGCCAGAATGCCCGAATTGAAAACTCCGCCGAGCACCAAACTGGTCCCCCGCTCCTGGCAAAGGGTAACAAGACGATCTTCAGCGCTTCGGTCCAGAAGTGTCCAGCGGCCAGCGAGAAGGATCACATCGAGCGAATGTTCTCGAAGGATATCGACGCAAATCTCGTTTTCGTTCACACCCAATCCGAAGCCGCAGATCTTTCCTTCTGATTTCAGCTTGGCGAGATAAGGAAGGCCGGTATCCATCAGGTCCCGAAGATGTCGCCCGTTATCCGCGCCATGGGTACGTTCCCCAATGTCGTGAATGTAGACCAGGTCGATCTTGTCAATTCCAAGTCTTTCCCGGCTTCCTGCAAGGCTTTCCTCAAAACCGGCGGCGCTGTAGTCGTAGTGCCTCTCATATGGCAAGGGATTGATGAACCCGTCGGCCTCATCGCGGGCAGATCCGGGCCTCAGCACACGGCCGACCTTGGTAGACACAACGAATGAAAACCGGGCCTTGGACTTTAGAAAGCGCCCTAGCCGAACTTCTGCAAGACCTCGTCCGTAATGAGGAGCCGTATCGAAATAGCGAATGCCGTGCTCCCAGGCGCGCTCCAGAACTTTGTTCGCCGAGCTGTCCGTGATCTCCTGGTAGAGGTTGCCGATTGCGCTGCAACCGAAGGATACCGAGGTCAACTGAAGGTTTGCGGAGAGTATCGGACGGCTGTGGATCATGAGATATCTCTGATTGTCTGTTAAGTGTTCGAGGGGATTGTTCAGTTGTGATCGGCTACACGTCGATCGTTCTCACAGCCGCAAGACCGTGAGGGAAACCCATTGGGGTGGTTTCAGTTTTTCGTAGTCCCAGGTGTCGGCAAATGACATTGCGCGATTTGCCGAACTATTCTGGTGGACCGCTCATCGCATTTAACGCCGGCCTTTTTTACAATTGAAAGTCGCGGCGTCGCTTTGCCTCAAAGAGTTCCGGGGTCAGATAGCTTCTCCTGTATCGTCGCAGAAGAAATGATGTCTGCCCTTGTCAAATGTCAGACGCACCGGTGTTCCTGTCTCATAGTCGACACGTTCTTTGACACTCGCCAGAATTTCGGTTTTTCCAACTCTGAGATTAAGCAGTGTTTCGGCGCCTGTAGGCTCGACCAGTTCAACCACCGCGTACAACTCGCCATCGTGAGAAAGCGATAAATGTTCGGGTCTTATGCCCACATTCACTTTGCGGCTCGCCGGAAATGAGTTCTCGAGTTGGAGCACCTGCCCATCTTCCAGAACAACTTCTTTTTCACTAGCCACGGTCGCAGGTAAAATGTTCATCGAGGGGGAGCCGATAAACGTCGCGACAAATCGATTGGCCGGATGGTCATACAACTCGAGCGGCGAACCGATCTGGGAAATATTACCGCCCTCAAGGACTATGATCTTGTCAGCCATGGTCATGGCTTCGATCTGATCGTGCGTGACATAAACGATCGTGGTCTTCAGTTTCTGATGTAGCGATTTGATTTCCGCTCTCATCTTGACGCGTAGTTTGGCGTCCAGATTGGAAAGAGGTTCATCAAACAAAAAGACGGTCGGATCCCTGACGATGGCTCTGCCCATTGCCACCCGTTGACGTTGACCTCCGGAAAGCTGTCCGGGATATCGCTCAAGCAACTGTTCAAGCCCGAGAATCTTCGCGGCTCTGTCGACGGCAGTACGGATGGTTTCCTTGCTGGCCTTTTGCAGGCGAAGCGAAAAACCCATGTTTTCAGCAACAGTCATATGCGGATAGAGTGCGTAGTTCTGAAACACCATTGCTATGTTACGCTCTTTGGGCAAAAGGTCATTCACGACGCGCCCGCCGATGGAGATCTCTCCTCCCGAGATATCTTCCAGGCCCGCGATCATCCGCAGCAAAGTCGACTTTCCGCACCCCGAAGGCCCCACAAGAACAGCAAATTCTCCATCTTCAATTTGAGCATCGATGCCGTGGATGACTTGCAAACTGCCATAGGCTTTGACAGCTGAATTGATGTCTATGTGGGACATTGTTTCGTTATTTTCCTCGTAATGCGCGATTCATCGCAATGTCGATGTGCTCGCCAAGCGCTTCTGCAGCTTTAGGCCCATCCTGCGCCAGGCAGTGGTTCAATATGGTGAGGTGTTCGCCCAACGCCTCGATGGCGCGCTTTGGCGTCATCCGATTGCTGACCTTGATCAGGCGCAATCTGGCGGCGTTTATCTGATAAACTTCGGTGAGAAGATCATTGTCGCATTCCTCGATGATCTTGTCATGCATCTCCCAATCAACCTCGACCGCCCGCTCGAGCACTTCTTCCGACTGATCTGTCTTGGAGTTCTCCAGGACTTCTGTGGTTTTTTCGATCAGGTCGCTTACGACATCTTCATATTCGCCGGACGCAAAATTCAGGACGGCCTGAACTTCAAGAAACTTCCTCAGACCAAAAGCTTCCCGGATAAATTTGGTCGTGATATCGGCGATCTGAATGCCACGCTGAGGGTGCACTTTGAGCAGCGATTCATGCTCCAGCTTCTGAATGGCTTCGCGGGCCGTGCCCACTGGTACGCCAGCCAGGTTTGCGAATTCCTTCTGCGTAATGAACTGGCCCGGCGAGAGTTCACCCGACAAGAGCCTTTCCTTGAAATGCTGATATGCGGCGACGCGTGACATGAGAAACCCAGTTTTGTCCAAATTGTTGCTGTTGGCGCACGGGGTGCGAGCCAATCTCAACTAGGATTACTGCATTTTAATCAGGAATGACAGCACTAAGTCAACACATATTTAGCAGTAGACAATCACTGATTAATCAGTTATCGATTTCTTATGAATACAGAAAGCACGAGTTTCCATCCCATAAAATCAGCGCTTGAGATCGAGCGCATTGAGGCTTATGCGCTCGCAAGCCGGGTCGATGGCGGGCCGGTGTCGACTCTGGCTCTGATGCCTGTGAGGTGCGGCCTGGTTATCAAGATCACGGCTTCCGATGGGGCGTATGGCTGGGGAGAAGCCTGGTGCAACTACCCGCCCAAAGGGAACCTCGCGAAACTTTCCCTGCTTCGTGATCCGATCGCGCCTGCCCTCTTTGATGCCGAAGTTTCTTCCTGGCATGACCTGAGACCTGCCTTGGAGAAAAGACTCTGCAGAATGATGATCCATACAGGCGAATGGGGGCCCTTCGCACATTGTCTCGCGGCATTGGATATTGCGGCTGCAGATCTGTCCGCCCGGCGAGCAGGCATGGGGCTTGCTGGGTTTCTTGGTGCCCCGAATGCCCGGAATGCCAAGGTTTATGCAAGTTCTCCCGGAACTGAAAATGCAGAAGATCTGGCTCCAAAATTGACCGAAGACGGTCATACCGGCGTCAAGATCAAGATCGGCTTTGACCGCTCAGGCGATGCTGATGTTCTTGAGCGGTTTCGCGCCAACGACAAAGCACAAATGCAGCTGTTCGTGGACGCAAATCAGAAATGGAGCGTGGGCGAGGCGGCATCCGCGATTGCAGGCCTGGAACAGTTTGATGTCAGTTTCGTGGAGGAGCCAATTTTGGCTCTGGCGCCGCTCTCCGACTGGAAGAGGCTGGCAAGGACAGCGGCTCCGCCGTTGGCAGCGGGTGAAAACATCACATCCGCAGCCGCCTTCAAAAGACACGTCGATCAACAGTCCCTTGGTGTCATTCAACCGGATGTCGCCAAGTGGGGAGGCATCAGCGGAGCGCTGGATGTCGGCCGGTACGCCTTGAACCGGGGAGCCGGCTGCACCCTGCATTACATGGGAACCGCTGTTGGACTGGCCGCATCCTTGCACACATTGGGTGCGATTGGCGGTGAAGGAAGAGTGGAGCTCGACGCCAATCGAAATCCACTACGTACCGAATTGGGCTCAATTGATCTCAAGACAATGGATGGCAAAGTGCGCATTCCTCCTGGAGAGGGGATCGGTTTTGAGCCGGATCAGGAAGCAATGCACCGCTTTTCCATCGCTTCTGAAGACATCCGAAAATGAATACTTACGGGAGGAAATGAAATGAACAGAAGGTTTGGAACGGGACTGATGGTCTCTGCGGTGGCATTGCTCATGGGAATGAGCAACGCCTGGGCGGATGCAACAATCTCATTGCGTTTCAATGACAGCGAACGGAAGGAAATGCGTGCCGCTCTTGATGAGTTCGAGGCAGCAAATCCTGGGATCAAGGTTGAGCTTCAAACCATCGCATGGAAGGATTCCCGCGACCAGTTCCTGAGAGAAGCAGCTGTCGGGCAAGGACCGGATGTGGTCCATATCGCTTTTGTCTGGACACAGGAAATGGCGGAAGCCGGCGCGGTACTGCCGCTGGACGAGTTGACGCAATACGGCGAATTCGCAAACGGCTTTGATGATTTCATTGCAACCGACCTGACCATGTATGACGGCAAGGCCTATGGCGTGCCGTGGACAGCCGACACCTGGGCCGTCGTCTATCGCACGGATGTGCTTGAGGAAGCCGGCATAGAAGCATTGCCGAAAAGCTGGACAGATCTCAGAAAAGTCAGCGAAACCATCAAGGAAAAAACCGGCAAAACAGGCTTCGCCTTCGCTGCTGCCAACCAGATGTGGTTTCCGGTCAACTATTATATCTGGTCCAACGGCGGGAACTTTATCGAGTCTGATGGTGAAGGTGGGTTTCAGGTCGGTGTGACCGAGGATCAGGTTGCGAACGCAATGAACTACTTCAAGGGCTACATCGATGATGGTCTGGCCCCGCGTTCGATCCTGTCGATCGACCAGCCGCACGATCCTGCTTTGCTGCAGGCATTGCTTGAAGGCAATCAGGCTATTGCGATGATGCCGACCAACACATACCGGCAGCTGCTCTCGGCCTACGAAGAGACCTACTCCGGAGAACCTGTTCCGTTCACGTCCGGCATTCTGATGGAAGGCACGGAAGGCCCCAAAACCCACTTGGGTGGCCGCACACTGGTCGTGAACTCCAATACGGAATATCCGGAGGAATCCTGGAAACTCCTGCAGTATCTCGCATCGGCTCCGCTATTCGAGAAGTACTACACCAACCAGTTTCCGGCCCAGAAGTCCTTGTTGGATCAGATCGAGTACCGCAAGGAAGAAACAGGCTTCTCGACCCAGTTGGCGAATAACACCCGGACCTGGGGAGCCTATGCTGAAAGTGGTGTCGGTGTCGGCCCGCTTTGGAACCTTACTTCACGGTCCTTCGGCACGGCTCTGTCCGGTCAGACGCCACCGGAAGACGCCGCTGAGGAGTTGATTGCCGAAATCAACCGTATGCTGGAAAAATAAGAAATCCACCGGGCAAGGCTGTTGCCTTGCCCGTCGCCTTTTGCGGAGACACGGGCAGTCAATGACGCTTTCGCCAAATCAACGCAGACGCTTCACTGTATTTGCGATGCTGCTGCCGACTTTTCTCATCCTGGTTGGCTTCTACCTCTATCCGACACTTTACAACCTCGAACTGAGTTTCACGGATATGACGCTGCTGAAGCTTCGAAAAGGGGGGGATTTTGTCGGGTTTGAAAACTACGCAGACTTTTTGTCGAGCTCATCGCTGTTCGACATCGCTATCAATACGGTTTTTTGGCTGACCGCAATTTCCGTCGCCTGCCGCATTTTTCTTGGTCTGCTGTTCGCCTTGTTGCTGAACTCCAGATTCCTGAAAAACATGCGCCTGACCACAATCGCCCGGCTCATTCTGCTCGTGCCGTGGGCGACCCCACCGGTCGTGGCGGTGATCGCCTGGCGTTGGCTGTTTGATCCGACCCATGGACCGATCAATTCCTGGCTCTTGAAGACGGGACTGATTTCAGATCCGATCGCCTTCACGGCAGACCTGACAACTGTCTGGCCATCCATCATCACAATTATTGTCTGGAACACCACGCCCCTGATTGGCGTCTCGTTGCTGGCTGCTCTTCAGACGATTCCCGAGGACCTGAATGAGGCGGCGGCAATCGACGGAGCCAATCGCTGGCAACAGTTCCGCTTCATCACGCTGCCTTACCTCATGCCGACGATCTCGGTCCTGACGCTCATGAGTATCATCTGGACATTCAACAACTTCGTCTATGTCTGGCTCACAACCGGCGCCGGCCCTGGAACCTACACGAACGTTCTGGCAACGGAGGTCTACATTAAGGCCTTCATCGATTTGCGTATCGGATACTCGGCCGCGATCGGTGTCACGATGGCCGTGGCCATGGCGGTCTTCGGGGCGCTCTATTTCAGATATTTCGGTCTCAATGAAATGCAGGACAAAGTGGGCTAAGTCATGAAACAAAGATCCACAAACCCGCTCGCAAATGCAGCTGAAAACGGCGCGCTTCTGATTGGTTTTCTGTTGTTTGCCGTGTTCCTGCTTGCGCCCGCGGTCTATGTCTTCAAAGGCTCTTTCGAGAGCCTCTCGGTTTCCCTGGTCGCGACAGAAGCGGAATGGACGTTTCGCAACTATTTATCCATCTTCAAGGACGGATATTTCATCTACGTGTTCAATTCGCTGCTGGTTTGCATTACCGCGACTGTGCTGGCCTGCATGATCTCCCTGTTTGCTGCCTATTGTCTGTCCCGGTTCCGGTTTCGGGGCAGGAGTCTGGTGTTCGGATCCATCATGGGGGGGCAGTTCTTTCCCTGGATCATTCTGGTCAACCCGATCTTCATCCTGTTCGCCCGGGCGGGGCTGATCAACAGTCAGATCGGTCTCATTCTCTGTTACACCGCTTTCATCACACCGTTCACGATCTACCTGATGGTTGGATACCTGACGACGATTCCAAAAAGCCTCGACGAAGCGGCGATTGTCGACGGCGCTTCGCGCTTCACGGTCGTGATCTATATTATTCTGCCGATCATGTGGCCCGGGATCGTCGCAGCCGGGACGTTCGGTTTTCTGCAAAGCTGGTCCGAATACCTGCTGGCGCTTGCGCTGATCACGGACAACGATGCAAAAACCATCCCTCTCGGTCTCTATCAGTACTTCGGTGACGTTCAGGTTGATTGGGGAGCGGTCATGGCAGGTTCTGTCGTCGCCACCGTTCCGACGCTTCTTCTGTTTCTGCCGCTGCAGAGAAAGCTTGTTTCGGGATTGACTGCAGGGGCGACCAAATGATGCGCATAGATGCGCATCATCACCTTTGGGACCTTTCGCGCGGAGGCTATGACTGGCTGTCGGATGCCAGGCCGAAACTCCACCGCACTTTCATGCCGGCTGAATTCGATCCGCTTCTGAAAGAAGCCGGCATCGACAAGACCATCCTCGTGCAATCAACGCCCTCTGTCGCGGAATCGGAGTTTCTGCTGGAGCTCGCAGCCAAAACCGACTTTGTCGCTGGGGTGGTCGGGTGGGTCGACTTTGAAGCTGAGAACGCTGTTCTTCAGTTGAGCCAACTGTCGCTGAAACCCTTTCTGGTGGGGATCCGAGGCATGATGCAGATGCAGGCTGCGCCCGATTGGGTGCTGAACCCCGGATTTGCACCAGTGTTTGAAACACTGATTGAGCTCGATTTATCCTTCGATGCGCTCATTCGCCCGATCCACTTGCCGGTGGTCACGGAGTTGGCCCAGCGCCACCCGAATCTGAGGATTGTCGTCAATCATGGAGGCAAGCCCGAAATTCGGCAGGACGCCTTCAGTTCATGGGCGTTGGAGATTTCCAGGCTCAGCCAGAACAGGAATGTGTTCTGCAAACTGTCCGGTTTGCTGGCGGGCATGCCTGAGGGAGCTAAACTCGAAGGACTGTCACCTTATGTCGATCACATCATTCAAACGTTTGGCCCTTCCCGCACCATGTGGGGAAGTGATTGGCCTGTCCTGGAAGAATGCGCACCCTACGCAACCTGGTACGCCATTACTGAAACAGAACTCGCAAGACACTCTGCAGAGATCCGGCAAAACATCTACGCTGATACGGCGATTGAATTCTATCGACTTCCTCCAACTCCGGAACCAACTGATTGACCGCTCTCAAAGGGGGCAGGTTCGCCTGCTGCACATCACTCAAGCTTTGGACACAGCCTATGCAAAGAATGGGAATGGTCATCGGCATCCAACCGGACAAGGTCGATGAATACAAAGAGCTGCATGCCGCCGTGTGGCCAAAGGTCCTCGAGCGATTAAAGCTGTCGAATATCACCAACTATTCCATCTTCCTGAAAGAGCCGGAAAACCTGATGTTCAGTTACTGGGAATATACCGGTGATGATTTCGACGCCGACAAGGCGGCGATTGCCGCCGACCCCGTAACTCAGGAATGGTGGCAGCTGTGCGGACCGATGCAAAATCCGCTGGAAAGCCGCAAGCCGAATGAATGGTGGGCGTCCATGGAAGAAGTTTTTCATCTGGATTGACGCGCTTCAGAGGCTGAAGGAACGTTTTCAGTCTACGGCTTGGAACTCATGGCTGTGTGCATTCAGGTTTCGCGTCAAATTCCGGCATTAAGATCAGTTGAGCCGGCGATCACTTTCGCAATTTGTAAGCAGTCGCCGCATTCCCGCCAAGAACTGCATCCCGCTCGGTCTCGTTCAGATCCGCAAGTAGCGTTTCTGTCGTTTCGACCCATCGAGCATACTCACAGGCAAGCGTGCAGACAGGCCAGTCACTGCCCCAGATCAATCGATCCGGACCAAAAGTGAACAGGAGATGATCAACGTAAGGCTTCAGGTCTTCGACCGTCCAGTCGTCTGCAGCTTCGGTCACGAAACCGGAAAGTTTGCAGTAGGCAGAAGTATCTGAAGCAATCGCCGCCATGTCCTGAGCCCAACCGTCAATCACCCCGTCGCGGATCAAAGGCTTGGAGCCATGGTCGATCACGACCCGCATATCCGGATATTGGGCAAGAAGTGATCGCAGATTTTTCAGGTGACGTGGCAGCGTCAGAGCATCAAAGCTCAAATTCCGCTCAATTAGCGCTTCGAAGACTGGTGCTAGGTCAGAGCGCAGCATCCAGTCCGTATCTTCGATGTCCTGAATAAGCGGGCGCAGACCCGCAAACGCTGGATGCTGCATGAATCTGTCGATGATCGAAACCGAAGCCGGATCTGCAAAGTCAACCCAGCCGACCACTCCCTTGATGAAATCGTGTTTGTCGGCGAGCGACAGCATGAACTCTGTTTCTGCAACAGTAGGGGCTGCCTGCACCAGAATCGTACCTTCAACCCCGGCCTGCTGAAGCAGGGGAGACAGGTCAGAGGGCAGAAAATCGCGATAGATCTCGGTCAGTTCGGGTGTCAGCCAACCATAGTCGCCGCGGGCAAGCGCCCAGAAATGCTGATGAGCGTCAATCCGCATGGTTCACACCTTCTGAAATGGATTTTGGTTTGGGGTGGGGGCGTCGGGATGCAACAGCTTGTTGTCCTTCAGTTCCTGCCAAAACGCTGCCGGTATTGGGGCCGCAGTCCAATCAAGGGTCTGCTGCAACTCCGCCCGATTTCGAAGGCCTGGAATAACCGAAACGACAAGAGGATGGGCAAGAGGAAACTGAAGCGCCGCCGATGGCAGTGACACTTCGTGACGCTTGGCGCAGGCGGAAAGCGCCTCCACGCGCGCTATGACCTCCGGAGGTGCGTCGCCATAATTCCACGTAGATCCACCGACCAGGATTCCGGAATTGTAGGGGCCGCCCACGATGATCGACGTTCCTGCCGCAGCGCATTCCGGAAAGAGGTTATCGAGTGGCTGCTGTTCCAGGAGCGTATATCGACCTGCCAGAAGGAACACATCCCAGGTTCCAATCGCCAGCGCATCCCGGCAAACCTGCGTTTCGTTTACGCCGAGGCCAATGACCCTTACATCCCCGGCGCTGCGCAATTCTTCCAACGCCCGATATCCGCCACTTCTCAAATCATTGAAATGCTTATCGTTACGGCTTCCATGGGTCATCTCGCCAATGTCGTGAACAAACAGCATGTCGATGCGGTCAAGGCCGAGCCGCTGCAGGCTTTCCTGGTATGAACGCATGACCCCGTCATAGGAATAATCAAAGACGGGTTGAAACGGCAAAGGGTCGGGCCAGCCGAGCGAAGAAGGATTGTCGTGAGCCCCGGGTTCGAGCAGCCGCCCCACCTTGGTGGACAACAGATAGTCGGTGCCGCGCAGCAGATCCCCGATCATCCGTTCCGACCGGCCCAACCCGTAGAAAGGGGCCGTGTCGAAATACCGGTATCCTGCCCCACGCACTTCCGACAGCATGGCGTGGGTCTCGCCGTGGTCATTCGCTTGCAACAGCCCGCCAAGAGGCGCTCCACCAAACCCCAGAACCGGGATCGTCAGTCCACTTCCGGCAAGCGACCGCTTCGGAAAACCGGCACGGTTCATTGCTCGTCTTCTTCGATCGTCAGTTCGCCGCGGAAATAGGCCGTGAGGTCTTCAGCGACCTGGCGATAGGCGTTTTCGGTTTCTTCAAGATCAGCCGTGCGCAGACTGTCCACGCGCTCAAGGAACGGACAGCTCAATGCCGCTGCGATTTCGCCTGAGGGATGAAAAATCGGGAAACTCAGATTGGTGATGCCCCGCGTGGTCTCCGACTTTTCCTTGTAATAGCCGAGGTCGCGAACAAGCTGCAGCTCCGATCGGAACTTCTTCTCGTCCAACTCCGGCTCGCCGACCGCACGTGGGTGGGTCCTGATCAGTTCCTTCAGTTCTTCTTCGCTGCGAAATGCCGCCAGGATCCGTCCGGTCGCGGTATTGCACAAACCGATCACCGATCCTGTACGAATGGCCATGCCCCAGTTTCCAGGACTTTCCACCGACGACACGATAACGATCGAGCCGCCGGTTTCCATGCCGATGTGACACGATTGCCAGACCTTGCGCGACGCCCGACGCATCATCGGCAGGGCGACTTCAAGGAGCCGTTCGATCGGCGAAAATCTTTGTGCCGTCGAGAAAAGCTTCAGACTGAGTGAATAGCGATCACCGTTGTTTCGGGAAACGTAGCCCCGGCGCACAAGCGTGGAAAGCATCCGATAGATTTCGCTTTGGGACCGTTCCAGCGCCCTAGCAATCTCGCTTTGTGAAAGACCATCCTGACATTCCGACAGAAGCTCGATGATATCCAGGCCCTTTTCCAGCGCGGGTGCGCGGTACTTGGCGTCTGGCTCATTAGGCATGGCTGATTTTCCCATTCTTTTGTTTCCTGATTTCTACCGAAAATTCCAGCTGCAGGTCAAGGCTTGATTTAAATCCGAATAAATGTTTTATTTATGAATATTGAGGGTTGCCGACGAGCAGTTTGCGTTGCCCTGAATGGGAGGAAATCACATGAAATCCAATATTTTCAGAGCGTTAGCCGCTTGTTCTGCGCTGGTGTCATTTGCGGAATTGGGAGTTGCAGCGGACTATGGCAGCTTTCCGGGCGTCGAAATTGACGCCAAGCTGATCGGTGGCCAGCAGTATGAGGGCCTTTATGGCCGAATCGCCGATTGGGAGGCTGCCACCGGAGCCAAGGTCAATATCATCTCCAAGAAGAGCCATTTCGAAATCGACAAGGAAGTGAAATCAGACATGGCGGCCGGCACAACATCCTGGTGCGTCGGATCCAACCATTCGTCCTTTGCCCCGCAGTATGAAGGGCTCTATGTCGATCTGGCCGATTTCGTTCCGGCTGAAGAAATCGCGGAGTTCGTACCCGGAAACATCAAGGCTTCAACGGTTGGCGGAGATCTCCTGATGCTGCCGCGCGCCCAGTTTGACGTCTCCGTACTCTACTATCTCAAGTCGAATTACGAAGACCCGGAAAAGGCCAAGGCCTTCGAGGTGAAATACGGTTATCCGCTGGCCGCTCCGGAAACCTGGGAACAGGTGAAGGATCAGGCGATCTTCTTTGCCAACCCGCCCAACTTCTATGGCACGCAATATGCCGGTAAGGATGAGGCGATCGTTGGCCGGTTTTACGAAATGCTGGTGGCTGAAGGCGGTCAATATCTCGGTGACGACCTTCGTCCCGCATTCAATTCCGAAGCCGGTCAACGTGCACTCCAGTGGTTTGTGGATCTTTACCAAGCCAAGGCAGTGCCTGCTGGTACCACCAGTTACGTCTGGGATGACCTGGGGCAGGGTTTTGCTTCCGGGACGGTTGCTCTCAACCTGGATTGGCCGGGATGGGCGGGCTTCTTCAATGATCCCGCGTCCTCGAAGGCTGCCGGAAATGTCGGCGTAGCCGTTCAGCCAATGGGCAGCGTTACACGCACCGGCTGGTCCGGACATCACGGCTTTTCCGTTACCAGCGACTGCGCCCACAAGGAAGTCGCCGCATCGCTTGTACGCTTCCTGACCAGCGAGGAAAGCCAGCTTGCCGAAAGTGCAGGCGGTTCGCTGCCGACCCGCTCTGCCGTCTGGGAAGCCAACCTGGCCAAGGCCAATGCAGGCGATGATGCGTTCCGCGCAGAAGCTCTGGCCGCTTTCGCAGAAGGCGCCAAGTATGCTTTCGCGGTTCCTCCGATTGCGGAATGGGTGGAAAGCACAAACATCGTCTTCCCGGAGCTGCAGGCGGCGATTGTCGGCGACAAAAGCGTCGAGCAGGCGTTGAACGATGCGGCTGAAGAAGTCGATGAAATGATGCAGGACGCAGGTCACTACTAGAGGCCGCTTAACCCGGCCGGGGTTCTCTCACCGGAAACCTCGGCCGGGCAAACCAAACACCCAAGAATGCCCTCCGTTTGTTTTGACATCTTGCACGAAAGGCCGGGATTTCCGTGCCCTGGTGATGACGTGTGTCCAAAACTGCGCGAATGCGCTTTCGAGTACCGACGCCAACGACATGCTAGCGATGTCCTGAAACAGGGGCACAGGCAGACTGAGAAAAAGCAACTGCGAAGGTCGAAAGAAGAGAAGATGGATTTGAGCCGCTAGCAGGGTTTCAATTCCTGGCTGGGCGACGCGCTTTCAATGCGCGCCAGCCACCCAAATACAAAAGGTTCTGTGAGAGGACTTAATATGCGCCGCCGCCTGCCAGAGTGGTTTTTGTTGCTGCTGCCTGCAATCATAGTCATTGCGGTCGTGGTTTTGATACCGCTCCTGTTTTCACTCTATTCCAGCTTTACACCTTACAAGCTGACCCGTCCGTCTTCGCTCTGGAAGTGGATCGGGACGCGCAACTACGAACGCATTCTTGAAGACTGGAAGTTCTGGGCGGCGTTTGGCCGAACCATTCTGGTGCTGACCATTGCGCTTAACCTGGAAATGCTGTTCGGGCTGGGCATTGCCCTGATGGTGAACAAGGTGACCTGGGGCCAGCGAACTCTGCGGACGATCCTGATGTTCCCCATGATGTTCTCGCCCATTCTCGTGGGGTTCCAGTTCAAGTTCATTTTCAACGACAATGTCGGGCTGGTGAACAACATTCTCCAGTCGACAGGCCTCACAAATGCGGCTCTACCCTGGCTGGTCGACGGGAGGCTGGCGCTGTTTTCGATCCTGTTTGCCGAAATCTGGATGAGCACATCGGTCTTCGCAATTCTCATTCTGGCCGGTCTGTTCGCCATGCCACGCGATCCACTCGAAGCGGCAAAGGTGGACGGCTGCACACCCTGGCAAAGCTTTCGTCACATCACGTTGCCGTTCCTGATGCCGTTCATCTTCATAGCCATGACCATTCGCAGCCTCGACGTGGCACGAGCCTATGACATCGTGCAGATCATGACCGGCGGCGGTCCGGCCCGCCGGACGGAACTGCTTTGGACCCTTATGAGCCGGACCGGTTACGTCGATGCCAAAATGGGTCTTGCCAATGCCATGGGATACGTGTCGATCCTGCTGTCGATCGTGTTCACGGTCTATTTCTTCAAAAAACTGAGCGCCGCACGCGCCGAATTGGGCATGGCTGGATAAGGCAATGGATCGCAATCAATCACATCGCAATCGCCGCCGTATCCTGAAGGGCCTTCATTTTGCCGGTCTTTTCCTGATCATGGCGATCATCTGTATCCCGGGTCTCTGGATCGTGCTGAATTCGTTCCGGCCGACGGTCGAGATCATGGCCAAACCGCCTGTCTGGTCACCCAGTTTCACGCTTGAACACTACCAGGCGATGTTTGCCGGTGCGGGTGAAGGCGGGGTGCCGGTGTTCAGCTATTTCCGCAATTCACTGATCGTTTCCGTCGTATCGACCTTCATCGCCATTCTCATCGGCATGTCTGGCGGATATGCCTTTGCCCGATATCGTTTCAAGGGCAAGTCGGGCTACTTTGTCGGCTTGATGCTGTTCCGGGCGGTTCCGGGCGTAGCCCTATCGCTGCCACTTTTCATCGTGTTTGCCCGTGTCGGCATTATCGACACGCATTTCGGACTGATCCTCGCCTATGTGGCGATGAACGTACCTTTCACGATCTGGCTGACGGATGGATTTTTCCGGCAAATACCGAAGGAGCTGCATGAGGCAGCTGAGATAGACGGCTGTACGCGCTGGCAGGCCTTCTGGAAGGTGGAGTTTCCAGTCGCACGCTCCGGTGTCGCCTCTGCTGCCATTTTCGCCTTCCTCACTTCCTGGAACGAATTTGCTCTGGCATCACAGCTCACCCGTTCCGTCGGATCAAAAACGATGCCAGTGGGCCTCCTCGACTTTACGGCCGAATTCACGATCAACTGGGGTGGAATGTGTGCACTTGCCGTGCTCATGATCCTGCCGGCCCTCATCCTCACTTTCATCGTTCAAAAACACCTGATTGCCGGCCTGACCTTCGGCGGCGTCAAAGGATAATCCATGACCGAAGTTACACTGAGCAATGTCGTCAAACGTTATGGCCATCATCAGGCCGTTCATGGCATCAATCTAGATATCCAGCATGGTGAGTTCGTCGTGCTGGTCGGCCCTTCGGGTTGCGGCAAATCCACCACACTCAGGATGATCGCAGGGCTTGAGGAAATCTCCGACGGCAATGTTGCTATCGGCGGGAGAGTGGTCAACGATCTGCCTCCGCGCGAGCGCAATATCTCAATGGTGTTCCAGAATTACGCCCTTTACCCGCACATGAACGTCCGTGAGAACCTCGGATTTTCGCTGAAGATCGCCAAACGCCCGCAAGCCGAAATTGACGACGCGGTCAAGGAGGCTGCAGCTATACTGGGGCTTGATGAACTGATGGATCGCAAGCCTGCCGCGCTGTCAGGCGGGCAACGCCAGCGCGTTGCCATGGGCCGGGCGATTGTGCGGCACCCGGATGTCTTCCTGTTTGATGAACCGCTCTCGAACCTCGACGCAAAATTGCGCACCCAAATGCGGGTCGAGATAAAGAAGTTGCACCAGAAGGTCGGCAACACGATCGTATACGTCACGCATGATCAGGTCGAGGCCATGACCCTGGCCGACAGGATCGTCCTGATGCGCGATGGTCACATCATTCAGGTCGGGACACCGCTGGAGCTGTTCAACACACCCGTCGATACATTCGTGGCAACGTTCATAGGATCGCCACCAATGAACATTGTCGACGGGGTCATCACCCAAAACAGCACCATTCGCCTATCCGATGAGCAGGAGATCCCGGTCCCGTCTTCTGCCCGTCGCGATATTTTTGCCGGGCAGAAGGTTCAATTCGGTTTTCGCGCAGACAATCTCAACCCGGTCGGACATGGGGTGTCTGAAGACGGCGAGGGGGCGGAGATAGAGCTGACCATCAATCTGTCGGAACCGCTTGGCACCGAAACGATCCTCTTTGCAGATCTCGCCGATACGGAGGTTCAGGGCAAGATGCTGAACCCCCGTCCGGTGGCCCCGGGCGAACGCATGACGTTCCGCCTCACCTTGGACAAGGCGCATGTGTTTGACGCCGAAACCACAAACGCAATCCGGAGCAACTGAGATGGCAACAATCACCCGCGTCGAAATAAAGATGATCGATCTTGTTCCCAAGATCACCCGGACGGATGCGATCCAGAGCTTCGTCAGCCAGGAAACCCCCATCGTCATCATTCATGACAGTGATGGCGCTGTCGGGACTGGATACACTTATACGATCGGTACCGGTGGACCGGCGGTCGTCTCACTTCTGGAGCGCACGCTTGCCCCTGCACTGATCGGCAAGGATCCAACGCGTTTTGAGCAGCTCTGGCGTGATTTGCTGTTCCAGACCCATGCTACCGCGGTAGGGGCAATTACCTCTCTCGCTCTGGCCGCGATCGACACCGCCTTGTGGGATTTGAACTGTCGCAAGAACGGCCTGCCTCTCTGGAAGGCAGCCGGAGGCGTTCGGGACAAGATGCGTCTCTACACCACCGAAGGCGGCTGGATGTACTTCACTGAAGACGAGCTGGTGGAGAATGCCCTGGCGGCCAAGGAGAAAGGCTTCAAGGGCTCGAAGATCAAGATCGGTTCGGAATATCTGGTTCAGGACCGCCGTCGTCTGACCAAGGTGCGCGAGGCCGTTGGCGATGACTATGAAATCATGGTCGACGCCAATCAGAACTACGACATTGCGCAGGCCATCCGCGCAGCGCGCATGCTTGATGAGCTGAACATTGCCTGGTTCGAGGAGCCGATGCCGGCTGATGATATCGCTGCCCATGTCGAGCTGGCTCGCCGCTCACATGTTCCCATAGCAGTAGGCGAAAGCATGTATTCGCAGAGCCAGTTCAAGGACTACATGCAGCTGGGGGCTGCCTCAATCGTGCAGGTGGACGTTGCCCGCATAGGCGGCATCACTCCCTGGCTCAAGGTTGCTCACACGGCGGAGTGCTTCAACATTGCCGTCTGTCCCCACTTCCTGATGGAGCTTCATCTGCCATTGATCTGCGCTGTGCCGAACGCGAAATGGCTTGAGTACATTCCCCAGCTCGACGGCGTCACAAAAAGTCAGATGCAGGTTGTCGACGGGCACGGGATACCGTCCCGGGAACCGGGGTTGGGAATTGACTGGGATTGGGATGTAATTTCGAAGTTGGAACTCGTTCACCACGACGTTCGGAAGGCCGCCTGATGCAGCGCATGGGAATGATGATCGGGATCAAACCTGAAAAGATTGAGGAATACAAACGGCTGCATGCAAACGCCTGGCCTGAGGTTCTTGCCCAGATCAAGCGCAGCAACATCCGGAACTATTCCATCTTTCTGCGCGAGCCGGAGAACATCCTGTTCGGATACTGGGAATATCACGGCTCCGATTTTGCCGCCGATATGGCGGAAATGGCAAATGACCCGAAAACACGTGACTGGTGGACCCTGACGGACCCGTGTCAGGAGCCGCTGGCAACCCGCAACGAAGGTGACCAGTGGTCCATGATGGAGCAGGTGTTCCTGATGGAGTGACCTGCTGGGGGGCACGAACGTTCGGGCGCAGCGCGTTCTTCACAATCCGCTGGCGAATATCGGACCAATGCGTCGTCGGTGGCGCACTGTGCGCACAAACGACATCGGCGCGCAGGCAGGCAAAACCCTTTTCCCGAACGTCCTTGACTTGCAGTCTCACTTGATCAGAAATCCCTGCAGCCGCCCAATCTTTCAAGACGTCTTCTTGCGTCTTTGGAAATGCGGACAGCATCGCTGCAAGGAACATATCTCCCGATATGCCTCCAACCGGATCCAGATGGAGAAGCTGCGTCATGGCGCCGCCCGCGCGCCTGCCTTCGGCACCACATATGGGCCTTCGGGTATAATCGCCACTGCCGGGTCATCATGCCGACTGATGCTATTTGCAACCGCTGTTGTCAGGTCAGTAACGCGTTCAACGCCGGTGAGCGTGAATTACGCATCCGACAGGGAAGGGGCAAACAACTGAATTTGCCCCACCCGCATCGGTTTGAGCTGCATTTCCGTTTGCCATTCATCCACGTCGGCAAAGCTTTTTGCCTCCAACTCTGCCAGAAACGCATCAGGTCCCAGCTCGACAAGCTTCTGCTGCGCGGTTCGGAAGTGATCCGATCCAATCCCCTCTGCACAGGACGAGGCAATGATGAGGGTGCCGCCTTCTTCCAGAATATCCAGAGGCGTGACCATCCCCTTGACCGTTAGGTAGTAGGTCTGGTTCAGCGGATAACCGGCTGCACTTGTCACCACCGTCTTGAATTTTCGACCAACGGCGATCTCGGTGTAGGAGCGCACAAATTCGACGGTTGCCAGATGACTTTCAACAATCTCTCAGAAGCTGCAGAAAACCAGATTGCGTTTGTCGTCGACCACGGTGTTGAGTGCGTAAACCTCTCCCAGCCGCTTAACGATTTCGAGCTGTTCTTCGTGCAGCGGGTTGCCTTCAAGATTGCATTCACGCGCCAACGGGTGCTCCATGAAACGAGCCGAATGAAAGGTGCGAATGGTTTCATGATGGGCAATGCCCGGAGCGACAACTTTACGGCCACTCGAAAACCCGGCCATGAAATGCGGTTCAACCAGGCCTGTTGCGATTTTCAGATCCGCCTCAACGAAGCGGCAGTCCAGCTTGATCGGTACTTTTCGCCCGGGCGTAAAACCCAGGTCCACATGATCTTCGTCCTGCGGGGCGAAGTGATTTTCAACGCGCACGTTTTCCAAAACCCACGGATCGCCTACCAACTCCGCCAAATCATCTCCGGGATTGGGGCGACGGAGGCCCGTTGCGACCAGGACCACAATCTGATCGAGCGGAATTCCGGCAGTCGTCATCGTATCGATCATCGGATGCAGAAAGAGATGGTTCGGCACGGGGCGCGATAGGTATGCAGGCAGAGCGTTTGCCCCGCGCCAGTTCCTTGAGCGAAGCAGATCCTCGTGGGTTTTCCAGTGCCTCTTCAATATGCAGCGATGGTGCGGGGCAGAGTGGGAAGGCCTGTTTCTCGATCACATGCGGCTTTGAGTTGCAAGGCAACGAAATCGTCAGGCCTTCGCGACCGAAAAGAAGATCAACATTCATGCGTGCTCTCGACCAAATCCACACGGCACTCGTTCAAACCGGTGAGGGTCGATCCCGCCATGACTGTTGTCATGACGGGATCACATTCGCTAATCCAGGCCTGCTTCGATGGGCGTCGACTGATGTCGGGAGCCAGGGGTCAGCCTTGAACCACCTTCTGACGTTGCGTGCCGAGCCCCTCAATGCCGAGTTCCATTTCGTCGCCGGCTTTCAGGTAAACCGGTACCGGTTTCATTCCCAGTCCCACACCCGGAGGGGTGCCGGTCGAGATGATGTCGCCAGGTTGAAGCGACATGAATTGCGACAGGTAGCTGACCACATGAGCGACGCCATAAACCATCGTATTGGTATTGCCGTCCTGCATCCGCTTGCCATTGACATCCAGATACATCGGCAGCGCCTGGGGATCGGTCACCTCGTCGCGGGTCACGAGCCAGGGACCGATAGGGCCAAAGGTGTCGGCGGACTTGCCTTTGGTCCATTGACCTTCGCGTTTGGCCTGAAAATCGCGTTCCGAGACGTCGTTTATGACGCAATAACCTGCGACGTAGTCCAACGCATCGGCCTCATCGACATATTTTGCTTCCTTGCCGATCACCACGCCCAGTTCGACTTCCCAGTCTGTGGCGGTTGAACCGCGCGGAATCTCGACATTGTCATTCGGACCGCAGATCGCAGACGTCGCCTTGGCGAAAATTACCGGTTCCGAAGGCACGGGAAGGCCGCTTTCCGCTGCATGGTCGGAGTAATTCAGGCCGATACAGATGAACTTGCCGACACCCGACACACATGGCCCATAGCGCTCGACGTCGACCGCCGGCAGGGTGGACAGGCCCAGAGCCGCTATCTTTGAAAGTGCCTCGTCTCCTATGGTCTCGCCAGAGATGTCAGCCACATGCTCCGACAGATCGCGAACAACGCCATCTGCGTCCAAAATGCCGGGTTTTTCATGACCTTTCGGGCCGTAACGCAACAGTTTCATTTCCTGCTCCTGATTAGGCGGTCCAGCCGCCATCGATTGTGTGAGTTTGTCCGGTGGTGAAACCGCTGGCATCCGATGCGAGGTAGAGCGCGAGAGCGGCAATTTCCTCCGCAGCCCCGACCCTGCCCATGGGTTGGCGCGCAATGAACTCGCTCAAGGCTTTCTCGTAATCGCCTGTGTCGCGAAGCCTGTCATGCAACGACGGACTGTCCACAGTGCCTGGGCAGATGGCATTGCAGCGAATGCCCCTGGTGACAAAATCCGCGGCAATCGACTTTGTGAGCCCGATAACCGCGGCCTTGGAGGCGCAATAGGCAAAACGGTTGGGAACACCTTTGATTGAGGAGGCGACCGATGACATGTTCACGATCGAACCTTTGCCCTTCTCCAGCATTCCCGGGATAACTGCCTTGCAAAGGCGGTATTGGGACTTGGCGTTCAGTTCGAAGGCAAAATCCCAGTCATCTTCGGGGCAATCGAGAATGCTGCCTGCGTGAACAAAGCCTGCACAATTGAACAGGACATCCAGCGGGCCGATCGCGTCCAGAACGGTGGAAATGTCTCGAGCGTCGGTTACGTCAAGCTTGATGGCCGTAATGCCGTCTATCCTTGCAAGTTCGGCAAGAGTGGCATCATTGATGTCCGTTGCATATACAACGGCGCCGGCTTGGGCAAAGGCTTCGGCACTTGCACGGCCAATGCCCTGACCCGCCGCGGTCACCAGTGCCGCTTTCCCTTCGAGCGATAACTCATAGCTCATCGATTTTCCTTTCGAATTTTGTACCTCCGGCCAGCGCACGCCTCAGGTTCAAGATCGGGCTGACTTCTGTATCCGGCAGGGAATCTTGTCGGAAAACAGCTTCATGTTGCTATATCTGGTATACCAGGTATTCTAGTTATTCAAGTTGAAACGATCGGAAAGACTCAATATCCAAGCAAGTCAGGCTTGACCGAAGAGGTTACGGACATGTCGGAACAAGGCAGCACACCCGGTCGGCGCAGGGCGGCAAACGCGGGTCCATCAGGCAAGGGACAATTCGATACCGGATCTCGTCAGACACTTGCAGATCATATTTATGAGCAATTGCACTATCAGATCACCAACCTGACCCTGCCGCCAGGCACGCCGATACTGGAACGGGAAATTGCGACCGAGTTCAATGCATCCCGAACGCCGGTGCGCGAAGCGATCCTGCGCCTGTCTAAGGAAATGCTTGTCGAGGTGGTGCCGAAATCGGGTACCTTTGTTGCGCGCATTCCGCTTTCCGTCTTGCCGGAAGCTCTGGTTGCCCGGCGGGCGCTGGAACGTGATCTAGCTGCGCGAGCAGCTGTCAGAGCGACACCGTCACAACTGCTCCGCTTGCGAGCGATCATAGAAGAAAGCCGCGAAGCTGTTGCAGCCTCGTCGCAAGCGACGTTCGACAAAACCGACAGTGCCTTCCACGCGGAAATAGCCGTAATGAGCGGATTTCCGGGACTG
Organism: Roseibium sp. SCP14; assembly: GCF_040329475.1. Lineage (NCBI taxonomy): Bacteria > Pseudomonadati > Pseudomonadota > Alphaproteobacteria > Hyphomicrobiales > Stappiaceae > Roseibium > Roseibium sp. SCP14. The sequence goes on along the minus strand of NZ_JBDZYH010000014.1, from coordinate 74,681 downwards.
TGGAAGATGATCCAGCAGATCAAAACGCCAATCGACCGCCATCGACACCTGACGTTACCTGTCGCGGACCGGATGGAACAGGTGATGCGAGAGCACAGCGCCATCGCCAATGCCATAGAGCAAGGTGATGCCGATCTCGCTGCAGAGCGCATGGATTTTCACCTGCGCCAGCTCAAATGGGACATCCTTCAAACCATTGACCGTCATCCATCCTATTTCATTTACGATATTGATCCTTCCGAGTTGGCGGAGGATTGATGACTTTCAGCGGTCTTCGTTCAACGAGGAGCTTAGGTTCCGGATCGCCTGAATTTCCGGGCCAACCTGGCTCGGTAACCCAGAATTCTGACCGGTTCGAAGCCCTCCTTTCTCTCTCTGTGGTGATTGGAGGTTAGAGCTTGTGACTCCGACGAGAGCCAGCTGCACAGGCGTCAATCAAAAGACCGTTTTCTGCAGCAACTTGTAACCTTTTCACCGGGTTTGACCTGTTGTTGAAGTCCCCCGTTGCAGATGGGTGACGTGTTCATTGATTTGATTTGACGCATCTCAAGTGGGTTGAACGCAATGCGAACGACGCTGAAGCGCGGTGGTGGAAGTTGTTTGTCAATGACTGATTAATCAATTATCTATCATCGCTGCATCATTCAGTAATTAATGCCTCTGGCAAGGGGAAGTGATGCGATGGGAGGAATTTTCAATGAATTTACTTGGAATTGTCCTCGGGCTACTCGCCGAAATGGGAATGTCGCAGTCGGTTCAGATCGGGCGGGCTGATGGCGGAGCTTTCTGGTAAATGATCAAGCAGCCCATCTCGTTGGCGTTGATGGTTGCCATAGCCTTTGGCCTGTTTGTGACGATACGGCGAAGCTGGCGTTTCCAGGTCGGTCACGTGTCGAAAGCGCCGGCGACGATCGTAGAACTCGTATTCACTGCAACCATTTCCGCGATTGCCCTGTATCTGTTGTTTTCCCTAATGGAATTGCCGGTCTCGTCCCGATTGTTTCCGCGACTGGTGTTGTGGGTTGTTTTGATTGCCTCGATTGCGAGTTTTGTACTTGCGGTGAAAAGGCGAATTGAAATGCCTTTCGGGCCGAGCGGTTTGAAGCTGGTTCCAATTTTCTCTGCGTTCGTGACCGCGCTCTATATCCTCCTGATACCCTACTTCGGCTATTTCACCTCCAGTTTTGTGTTTCTGTAGGTCGGGTCCGCGGCGGTCCAGTTGCGCGAAAGGCATCATCTTGGAGGTGGGCGTGCTGTCTTGGTACAATTTGCCGGCGCATTGGCAGTTCTGGCCGTGATCTACGTCATCTTTGTACAAGGACTTGAGCTGCGCTTTCCCGACGGCATTTTTCTCTGAAGGTGACGGTGGAGTTTCTATGGGCAGGACACTCCTTCGCATCATGTTGAAGGGGACAGAGCCGCGGGTTGAGAAGCGCAAAAAAATAATTTCTGGCGAATTCCGGGTGCAGTCTTGCCGATTAGTGATTTGAAGAAGACCTGAGCCAAGGCCAAGGCATTGCTATCGGTTGTTCAGACCAGTGTGTGGTTTCTATATGTGGGCGCACACGGATTCTGTCCTGACGATCCGATGGGCAACCAGTCCCTTCAGCCTCAGATATGAGGGTCAAAACAGAATGCTTCCGGAGGTGTCCGGCATTTCGGAAGCTGAAGGCGCTTCCAGGTATTTTCTGATTGTCAGATCGATACGCGTGCTGTGAAGCGAATAGATTCCGCAGGCTGAAATTGCGTCCCGGGCGGTGACCCGTTCATCAAGGCGTTTCCAGATCGCTTTGGCTGCATAAGGACGCGGATAGGGACGCCAGGCGACGCCCATTGTCATTCCACGCAGGTATTTCAGTTGTTGGCGATGGGCGGAGAACAGGATCGTCTGTGCCACGCTTCCATTGCGGGCCCTTTCGTGTTCGGTCACGAATATCCGGTTGCCCCGCATTGTGACCAACCCGTCGTATCGCGAGATCTGCCGGATGCTCTTGTCGGTCGATGTCGCGTTCTCAAGTGATCGCGATTGAATGAACCCGTCCTTTTCACGAAATTGAATCAACGAGCAAAAAATCATCCCGTCCCAGGAAGGTGTGCGAAAAAAAGAGTGATAAAAACCAAGATAGCGTTTCAGGTTGCGGTGCTGGTCCCGGAAGGGTTCCAAGAAATTGTCCGAAGATGTCAGTGAGCGGTTGCGGGCTGATTCTGAAATCCAGTTGTCGAACTGGTCGAGTGGCGCAAACAGGCGAGCTTCGGGGAGGTCAAAATACCGGGCTATGCGCCGCAGATTGTGGGCCGACGGCATGCTTGTCCCGTTGAGATAGCGATTGAACTGCTGGCGATTGATGCCAATCGCCCGACAGATCTGGGCAACGCTGCCGAACTCGGCGCACAACGAACGCAAATTTGAAGAAAAATTTTCTTGCATGCGCATATCCTTCGCGAGTTGACGCGCTTTAGATGCATTAAGCATCATATAGCGTCTTATCGCACAGTTTCATTTCGAACGAAATCGTCATTTCCTGTCGGCACTATCCAAGTGCCGGTCGGTGAGGGACATGCCTGTGAACGTAATCGAAAACGAGTGGGTGACCATGCCTGACGGCCGTCGTCTGGCCGCGCGTATTTGGTTGCCGGAGGCAAATGATCCGGCCCCCGCCATTCTGGAGTATCTGCCTTATCGGAAGCGGGATGGCACGGCACAGCGAGATGAAACAACGCATCGCGTTTTTGCAGAAGCGGGTTATGCCTGTGTGCGGGTTGATATTGCCGGCACTGGAGACAGTGAAGGGCAATTCGATGACGAATATTCCGAGCAGGAGCTGAGCGACGGAGAGGCAGTTCTCGCCTGGATTGCCGATCAGATCTGGTGCAATGGCGACATTGGCATGATCGGAATTTCTTGGGGCGGTTTCAATGGACTGCAACTTGCGTATCGGCGGCCTCCCGAGCTCAAGGCAGTCGTGAGTGTTGCCTCGACAGTTGATCGCTACGCTGACGATATCCATTACATGGGCGGATGTCTTCTAAGCGACAATGTCAATTGGGCAAGTCAGATGTTCGCCTATCTGACCCGTCCGGCTGACCCGAAACTGCGTCCGGACTGGCGAGAAGACTGGATCCGGCGATTGGAGCGGGTGCCGTTCAGCGCCGCTGAATGGCTGTCCCACCAGACACGCAATGCCTATTGGAAACATGGGTCTGTTTGCCAGGACTGGCCCAAAATAGAAACACCGGTACTGGCCATTACCGGATGGGCCGATGCCTATGTAAACGCACCACCTGCTCTGGTCGAAAATCTCTCGGTGCCTGCCAAGGCGATTATCGGCCCATGGGAACATCGCTATGCCCATATCTCGAAACTGGATCCGGCGGATTTTCATTCCGAGGTGATCGGCTGGTTCGATCGGTGGCTGAAGCTTGAAGAAAACGGCGCGGAGGATCTGCCCGACTATCGCACTTTCATGCAGGAGCATTTTGATCCGAAAGCCCGAAACAGCCCTCGCAAGGGGCGTTGGATCGCCGAAGCAACATGGCCGTCGCCCAATGTAGCGGACCGGATCTGGCATCTTGCACCCGAAGGGTTTTCCGAGGTGGTCTCAAACGAAGTGATGTCCGTAAATTCTCCCGCTCATTTGGGGCGGTCAGGTGGATACTTTTGTCCGGGAATGCGAATTGACAATGAGTTGGCCGAAGATCAGGGGCCGGATGACGCCATATCGCTTTGTTTCGACTCTGCCCCGCTCGAGGAACCGCTTGAACTTCTTGGGCGTCCTTGCCTGAAATTCGCCTTTTCGGTCGATAAACCGACAGCGCAGCTGGTTGCCCGTTTGTGTGATGTTTCGCCTGAGGGAATATCGCAGCGCATCACCTACCGTCCGCTCAATCTGACGCACTTCAAAAGTCATGAAGAGCCAGAAGTGCTGGAGCCCGGGCGTATCTATGAAGCCGAGATCCTGCTGAATGAATGCGCCCATCGCTTGAGGGCCGGGCATATCCTTCGGTTGGCGTTGTCGACCTCTTATTGGCCGATTGTATGGCCTGCAGCTCAGAAAAGTGAGGTGACGCTGCACCTTCAGGGCTGCACACTCCATTTGCCCGTGCGCGAAGTAGACTTGGAACCTGATCCGGCCAATCCGGATCCGGCGCAGGATTTCCCCGAGCTCTGGTTTGAGGAACTCCGGTCGCCATCCTGTACTTCAACACGCCAGATGAACGGGAATGGTGTGCTGACCCTTGATACGTTTGACGACTACGGCAAAGGGCGCGACCCCGGTCACGGTCTCGTCACGGGCAGCGATGTTCGCATGCACTATGCGATCCATCCTGACGACCCGGCAACAGCCCGGTTTGAATCCAGCTGGCGTTTCACCTTCGAGCGCGACGGTTGGGAGGCGGCAATCGAAACTGAAAGCACGATGCATTGTGACGCCCGGAATTTTTACTTGCACCGGAGACTGCGCGCGACAGAAAGCGCGGAAAAAAAAGAAGTCATGACGAAGGAGTGGTCCGAAACCATTCCGCGCGGGCTTCTCTGATCTCATAGTTCCAAGGGAGGAGAATATGAAAATCGAATGGATGAACGCATCTGTGGGACGCCGAAGCTTTCTGAAAGGGGCGACCGTTCTCGGAGCAGCAACCGTATTGCCGATGGGTTGGGAAAACCGAGCCACCGCAGCAGAAGAAGGTGTTTTGCGGGTACGCTCGTACGGTGACGTCAGCACGCTCGACCCTGCCCATTCTGTTGGTGTGGTGGACGAAGAGGTTCACGCTGCTGTCTACAACAAGCTGATCCAATACAAACCGGGAGACGAGTGGGGTTGGCAACTGGATGCCGCATCAATGATTGAGCAGGTGGATCCGACCCATATCAAGTTCGCGTTGCGAGATGATATCGGATTTACCAACGGCTTTGGCCCGATGACCGCAGAAGATGTGAAATTCAGTTTCGAGCGTGTCGTGGATGATGCAACCAACAGCCCTAACAAACCCGACATGGGGCCGTTGAACAGTGTCGAAGTGACCGGTGAACGTGAAGGAACGATTGTCCTCAAAGAACCGTTTGCACCGATCTGGTCGATTGCCTTGCCTTACATCACGGGCAACATCCTGTCGAAAGCGGCCGTTGAAGCTGCGGGCGGTCGGGTTGGAACGGATCCGGTCGCTGAATCCGGCCCCTATCTGCGGGACAGTTGGAGTCCAAAGGAAAAAACCGTTCTCAAACGCAATCCGGACTGGAAGGGCGATGTACCTGCTTGGGAAACGGTTGAAATCTATCCGATCGATGACGAGAACACCGCTGAAATTGCATTCGAGGCTGGAGAACTTGATGTGACCCGAGTCTCGTTGGGCTCGGTTCAAAGATACCGCGAGAGTGTGCCAAACGGAGGTTCACTGGTCGAGAAGCCTTCGCTTTACTACGTCTGGCTTGGAATGAACGTGGACCATCCGAAGCTGCAAAATCAAAAGCTTCGTCAAGCTATTCAATATGCCGTGGACGTCCCAAGTATTCTTGAAGCCGCCTATTTTGGTGCTGCTGAGCCTTCGACGGGAATTATCGCGCCAGGTCTCGCGGGCCATCGACCGGCGTCTCTTGTTCCCGCGGCAGCCAATTTCGAAAAGGCGGCGCAGTTGTTGGCGGAGTCCGGTGAAAGCAACGTCACTTTGACCCTTGATACGCTAAACAAGACGACATTCACGACGACGGCACAGATTATTCAGGCCACGCTGGCGCAGATCGGGATTACCGTTGAAGTGAACGTGCTTGAGTCGGGTGCCTTCTGGGCTTCGGGCGAAAATGAAAACCTGCAGCTCGTGCTCAACCGGTTCTCGATGACACCCGACCCCTATTATGCGACTGCCTGGTTTACACCAGAGCAGATCGGCAAATGGAACTGGGAACGGTTCAACAGCCCCGAGTTCAATGAAATCCATAACACCGCCTATCAGGTGACTGATGTCGCGAAGCGGGCGGAAATGTACCAGCGTGCGCAGGATCTGATGGAGGAAAGCGGTGCATATCGCTTCATCACTCATGAAGCGACGCCCGTTGTACACGCTGCAAGGGTGATCCCTGCCATGCGTCCCGACGGACTGTCATTGCTGCGCTATTTTGGCAAGGCTTCCTGATTGCTTCCGAAAGTCAGGGCGCGGTGATCAATTGAAGATGCCTATCGCGCCCCAACCGACGGTCGCTTAGCCAAAGGGAGCCACGCGGCTATGATTTACTTCGCGCTAAGGCGTTTTGCGCTGGCGTTGCTAATCCTGTTCGTCGCTGTGACAGCGATGTTCCTGATGATCCGCGCAGTGCCGGGGGATCCGGTGCAGATCATGCTCGGTCCACGCGCCACGCCGGAGTTGCAGGCCAAGTTGACAGCGGAGTTGGCACTGAACCAACCGATCTGGAAACAACTTGCGATATTCTATGGAAATCTTCTGACAGGCGACTTGGGTATCGATGTTTTTTCCGGCCGTTCCGTGACGGAGATCGTGTTTCAGCAGCTGCCGTTTACGCTTGAGTTGATCCTTGCGTCGATCCTTTGGTCGGCCAGCTTGGGAATCGCACTCGGTGCCTACGCTGCGGCTCATCCCAATACACTGATTGATCGAATTGCGGCCGCGCTATCGGTGAGTTTTGTCGCTGCACCAGCCTTCGTTGTCGCCTTGTTGTCATTGCTGGTTTTCGCGGTGCACCTTCAATGGTTTCCCGCCATCGGAGCGGGTGAGGGGTTCTGGGGGCGGCTTAATCACCTCGTACTTCCGGCCTTTGCCATTGGTCTCAGCTGGGTCGGCTACATCGCCCGACTTGTCCGCGCTTCCATGCTGGAGGTGATGGGGGAAAATCACATTCGCACTGCCCGAGCGTTTGGCCTGAGCGAACGACGCGTTGTGATGGTCTATGCTCTACGGATTGCCATTTTGCCGGTGGTTACCGTGATCGGGGTCGGCATGGGCTTTCTGCTCAGCTCGGCCGTTTTCGCCGAGATCGTCTTCGCCCGCCCTGGTCTGGGGAAACTGGTCATCGATAGCATTACCACCCGGAATTATCCGATCGTGATGGGATCGGTGTTGATTTCGACCGGACTGTTTGTGGTTTCGACAGCTTTGGCTGACCTCGTCAATGCCTGGCTCGATCCCCGCGCTCGCGTGCAAAACTGAGGACGCGCGACATGGAAAAATCCCGTTCCGAATTCAGCCAGATCATCCGCGGTATTGCGCGCGACCCGCTTGGGTTAATGGGTCTGATAATTGTGGGTACGATTGTGGTATGTGCGGTCCTGGCGGTCTGGATTGTACCCTATGATCCGATTGCCTTGAACATCAAGGATCGGCTGCAAGGTCCATCCACGGCCCATCTCCTGGGCACCGATCAGTTAGGTCGCGACACGTTTTCCCGCGTGATCATGGGAGGTCAGGTCGCACTGAAAGTTGCTCTTCCGGCGGTTTTTGGCGCAATGGCCATCGGCCTGACACTGGGAATGATCGCAGGATATGGTCCGAGATGGCTCGACAACTTGTTGATGCTGCTGTTCGACACCATTCGATCCTTTCCGACCGTGATGTTCGCGTTGGCCGTTGTCGCACTGGTTGGCCCCAGCCTTCAGACCGTGGTTTTTGTGGTGATGGCAACCTCGATCCCGACTTACGGGCGGGTGGCGCGCACACAAACACTCACTCTTCGCAACTCCGAGTTCATTCTCGCGGAGCGCTCGATGGGCGCCAGCGTTGCCCGCATTCTGGGCGTACACATGCTGCCAAACATCGTGGGTGTGCTGGCGGTTCTGGCTGCGATGGATATTCCGACGGTGATCGCCCTTGAAGCCGGGCTTTCCTTCCTGGGATTGGGCGTGAAGCCGCCAACTCCCAGCTGGGGTGCGCTGTTGAAGGATGGTTATGCGCTGATCCGCCAGACACCCTGGCTGGTGGTCGGGGGAGGGCTTCCTATCATTCTGGCCACACTGGGTTTCACATTCCTGGGAGAATCCTTGCGTGACGTGGTCGACCCGAAATTGAGGAAACAGCGATGACCGAGACTTTGTTGGAAATCGACAACCTCAATGTCGACTACGAAACGGCCCGTGGTGACCTGAAGGCGCTTCGCGATATCTCTTTTGATGTCGGTAGGGGCGAGATTGTAGGCATTGTCGGGGAATCGGGATGTGGCAAGTCCACGCTTATCTCTTCAATCTTGCGATTGACCGCGCCAAACACCCGGTTCCGCCAGGGTGAAATACGGTTCAAGGGCGAGGACCTGTTGCGCCTGCCCGAGCGCAAGATGCGCGACCTGCGTGGTGCAGACATCTCGATCGTGTTTCAGGATCCGATGCAGACACACAATCCGGTTCTGAGCATCGGCCGGCAGATGGTTGACATTCAGCACCGTTCACGGGCGTCAAAAGCGGAAAAGCGCGAACTTGCCTCACAGATGTTAGGTGCGGTTGGCATTCCAGATCCCGAAGCCCGACTTGACCAGTTTCCGCACGAATTTTCTGGCGGTATGCGTCAGCGGATTGCCATCGCCATGGCGCTGATGAGCGAGCCTGATCTGCTTATAGCGGATGAACCGACCACGGCATTGGATGCAACGCTGGAAGTACAGATCATCGAACGACTGAAGGAGTTACAGCAGAAGTTTCACTGCGCAATCCTGTTCATCTCCCACCATTTGGGCGTGATTGCTGAACTATGCGACCGGGTGGTCGTCATGTATGCGGGCGCGGTTGTGGAAAGCGGAGACGTTCGCGAGATCTTTCACAACCCCAAACATCCGTATACTCGCCGGTTGATCGAATGCGACCCCGGTCACATCAAGGAACGGGCGCGTGTGCTTCCTACCATTCCCGGTGAAGTGCCGGATCTGGCCGAATTGCCCGATGGCTGCGTTTTTCGTGAGCGCTGCAATCAGGCGGTGCACCGCTGCGCTTCGGAGGTTCCTCCCCTGGAGCTTCTCAAAGGAGGGCATTACGCCGCCTGCTGGCTGAATCGGGTGGAGGTAGAGGTATGAGCCTGCTGAATGTTGCCGGTCTGAAAACGAGCTACGGCCAGCTCAATGTACTTGCCGGCGTCAGCTTCCAGGTCGATCCAGGTGAGACATACGCGCTTGTCGGCGAAAGTGGTTCGGGAAAAACCACAGTCATTCGAGCCATTGCAGGTTTGGCTCCCGCGCAGGAAGGCTCGGTGATGTTTGGTGGACAAGAGATCCGAGGGTTGCCGGAACGGTCATTGCGCCCGCTGCGCAAGGACATTGCAATGATGTTTCAAGACCCCGTAGGTTCTTTGTCGCCCAGATTGACCATCCGCAGCCTGATCACGGAACCCTATCGGATTCAGGGTATGAAGAACCGGGATCTGGACGCAGAAGCCAGGCGCCTTCTCGAAATGGTCAATTTGCCCGCGCATTTTGCAGATCGATATCCCTACCAACTGTCGGGTGGACAGGCGCGCCGCGTGGGTGTTGCCCGAGCTCTTGCGCTGGAACCTCGGTTGATCCTGGCGGATGAACCGACTGCGGGACTGGATGTGTCGGTTCAGGGCGAGCTTTTGAACCTTTTGAACACTCTGCGTGAACGACTTGGATTGGCGATGGTGATTATCACCCACAATCTCAACGTTGTGCGTCATGTCGCCGACCGCATGGGCATCATGTATCTGGGGCGACTGGTCGAGGAGGGGACGACCGAGGCAATCTTTGCCGATCCGCGCCATCCATATACGCGTTGCCTGCTCAGTGCCAATCCAGAACCCGATCCCGATGCGCGACTTGAGCGGATCGCGTTGAAAGGGGAGCCTCCCAGCTTGCTTCACCGACCTTCGGGTTGCGAGTTTCGCGACCGCTGTCCCGTTGCCCAGGACATCTGCCTCCAGACGCCGAACTGGGAAGTTGATCATGGCCATGGGGTGCGCTGTCTGGTGCCACTGTCCTCGCAGTTGAGAACAAGAACAACATGACGAGCACACTTTTTTTCAACGGTCCGATACTGACGATGGACGCTCGGAACACCATGCCTGAAGCGGTATTGACCGAAGGCGAGACAATTCGCGCAGTCGGGTCGGAATTGGATCTGCGCGCCCGTATGCCTTCTGAGGCCAGAGAATGCGACTTGAAGGGAAAAACCCTGATCCCCGCATTCATCGATCCGCATGGGCATTTTCCGGATCCGGGATTCATTCGGTTATTTCGAGCGGATTTGTCAGCTCCGCCACGCGGAAATTGCACTGACATCGCAACGGCATTGGATCGGTTGCGGATAAAGGCTTCTCAGACACCTCATGGCGAATGGGTCATGGGAGTTTTGTTCGACAACACGGCAATTGCCGAAGGACGGATGCCGACACGGTGGGAATTGGACAGTGTGTCGGATGTCCACCCGGTCTGGGTCATTCACGCCTCTGGGCACAATGGCGTGGCAAACTCCCTGGCACTCGAGCGTCGGGGCGTCGATCGTGATACCCCTGATCCGCTCGGCGGCCGATTTGGCCGGGATCCCGGAACAGGAGCATTGACCGGTCTGGTCGAAGGCCTGTCGGCCATGGGGGAAATGGGGGATACCGATTTTCTGATTGACCGGGACCGGTTCTGGAAAGGTTTTTACGCGACACGCGACGAGTATCTAGAGCACGGCGTGACCTATGCGCAAAATGCCTGGGCCACACGAAAGATGCTTGATCATTTCAACTCATTGCCAGCCGATGAAGATCCTGGCATCGACCTTGTCTTGCTGCCCATCGGGGAGCTGGAACCGGAGCTGACAAGTGGCCCCAACGCGCTGAACTGGTCCGGCAATCCGCATTTTACGCTGGGGCCTCGCAAGCTGTTCACTGACGGGGCGTTCCAGTTGCAGACGGCTTTCCTGAGCCAGGCCTATCATCAGCCCGTTGATCCGGATCATCCTCGCGGAATGTCCTATGCCGAATTTGACGACCACAGGCGTGAAGTCGCAAAGTTGCATAACCTTGGATACCAGATCCATTGCCATTGCAACGGCGATGCAGGTTCGCAGATGTTTATCGATGCAGTCGAAGCGGCACTTGTTGCGAACCCGCGCGAAGACCACCGGCACACCATAATTCATGGCCAGACCCTTCGGGATGATCAGCTGGAAAGGATGGCGCGACTCGGAATTTCAGTCAGTTTCTTCTCCGCCCATGTCTACTATTGGGGAGACCGGCATCGCGATACCTTTCTGGGACCAGAACGCGCTGAAAGGATTTCCCCGGCTGCATCCGCGGAAAGGTATGGGGTTCGTTACACGATCCACAACGACGCCTCGGTGACACCCACTCGCCCGATCCATCTTGCTGACTGCGCGGTGAACCGGATTACCGCAGGTGGCCGGCTTCTGGGTGCGGATCAGCGGATTAGCGTCCTTTCAGCCATTCGTGCGCAGACCCTGGATGCAGCGTGGCAGGTTTTTCAGGAACATGTCCGTGGTTCGATCGAAGTGGGAAAACTGGCGGATTTCACAATTCTGGACTGCAATCCACTCGAAGACAGCACGCAGCTCAGCACCACCAGAGTTGTACAGACAATCAGGCGGGGGCAGGTGGTTTGGCCAATGTCCCGCAATCAGGAACAGTAAGAAGATACATGCCCGGAAATGAACAGCGGAGACCGCGGATCGCAATCGCAGGTTTCCAGCATGAAACGAATTGTTTTGGTGTGTCCAAAGCTGGGTTGCCGGAATTCGAGATGGCGGATTCCTGGCCTGCGATGCTGCACGGGGCCGAAGTGGTTTCTCAAACGAAAGGCATGAATTTGCCGATAGCGGGATTTGCGGAAGCCGCTTTGGAGACAGGCGTGGATCTGGTGCCGATTCTATGGTGCGCGGCTGAGCCATCGGCCCAAGTCACGGATCATGCCTTCGAGGCGATCAGCGGGATGATCCTCGACGGTTTGAGGCAGGCGGGCACTTTGGAGGGGATCTATCTTGATCTGCATGGTGCCATGGTCACGGAAAGCCACGATGATGGCGAGGGAGAACTGCTGCGCCGCGTGCGTGAGCTGGTCGGCCCGGATCTGCCTATCGTCATCAGCCTGGATCTGCATGCCAACGTCTCGCCAGAGATTGTGGATCGGTCTTCGTACATAACGATTTTTCGCACCTACCCGCATCTGGACATGGCAGAGAGCGGTGCAAGGTGTTTGTCCGGATTGCGCCAATTGCTTGACGGCAACATCTTGTTCAAGAAGTTTCGGCAAATTTCCTACCTGATCCCGTTGCACGCACAGTATACCGGCACGTCTCCGTGCAAGGACCTTTATGATTTGTTGCCGAACCTGGAAAGATCCGGTGTTCAAGCCGACATTGCACTCGGTTTTACGGCAGCAGATCTGCCAAATACCCGGCCGTCTTGTGTGGCATACGGCAACACAGAGGATGCGGCTGTTTCGGCAGTTGATCGGATTGCGGTGCTGTTTGATCAGGTCGAGAAACACGTCGACCACGCCATGTACGCTCTTTCCGACATCAAGGCGCTCATACGGAACGGTTCGGTTGATAAACCGGTCATCCTTGCTGATGTACAGGACAATCCTGGCGCCGGGGCGACGTCGGACACGACGGGTCTATTGAACGCACTCGTCGATTGTGGTGCGCAAAGAGTATTGATGGGTTTGTTCCATGATCCGGAAGTTGCTGCGGCTGCACATGCCCATCGGCGGGGATCGGTCTTGCGTATCAGCATTGGCGGCAAGTCCGGATTGCCGGGTCAAACTCCCTTTGAAGCCGATTTTGAAGTGATTGCGTTGAGCGATGGCGTTTGCCGCTATTCCGGTGAGATGTACGGCGGTGGCATCGCGACACTGGGCGAGACTGCAGCACTAAGGCTCGTCGGATCAGAGGCAGATATCGACGTTGTTGTGACGAGTATTCGAACGCAGTGTCTTGATCTTGCGCACTTCACTCACCTGGGGCTGCAACCAAGCAATTACAAAGTGATTTGCGTGAAAAGCACGGTGCATTTCCGTGCTGCCTTTGAGGATATTTCAAGCGCCGTGTATTCCATTTCGTCACCGGGCGCGTTTCCTTGCGACCTGAGCGCAATTCCGTATCAAAACCTGCATCAGGAAATAAGGCCGGCACCAATTGGAAGTCGAGAAATTTCCGGTTACCTCGACAAGGAAGATGCCTGAGCCGTTCAAATTTCGGCGTGCTGCGTGATTACCCCGTTTCCGATAACATTCAAATATTCCTGTCGTGTGTCACCAGTCCGACCCATTGCCTGATGGCGCAAAACTCTTGCCCTCTAAGCGGTGTTCTGAACAGCACAAACAAAATGGCCACCTGCAGATCCAGCAGGTGGCCATTATTAGGTCACTCCAGGAAGCATCAAAGATGCGGGAAATAGTCCTCGCACTCGCCTTCGCGGTAGACGTCCGCGGTGCAGCAATGAAGGCCGCCACCAAAGGCATAAGCGTCGCGCAACTCCACCTCGACAACTTCCATGCCCAGCTTGTCCATCTGCTCGGCCTGATAGACTTCGGACTTCTCGACGCAGACGGTCTTCGGGTCGAGGACCAGAACGTTCATCGACAGCCAGGTGGAGGAATAACACAGCGGCGGTGGCGAATTGTGAGCCGGCTGTGCCGCATCGACAATCTCCCAACCGTTCTTTTCGAACATCCCGCGCTGTTCTTCCGGCAGGCGGCGCTGAGGATTGTTCAGGATCAGGCCCGGGCGCAGCGGCGTGAAGGTTGCGTCAATATGGATCGGGTAAGGATCACCCGGGAAGTTGACTGTGTGCACGCGATGGTTCGGGAAGTGGCGACGCAGCCATTCAATGCCCTTCAGGTTCGTTGTGAACCCGTGTTGCACTACCAGATCACGTCCAAAACGGAGCACGTCGGCGGCGTCAAACAGTGGCTCTTCTTCAGTGGTGACAAAGAACTTTTCAGCCGTCCATTCCAGGCGTTTGGCAACGCCGATTTTTTCGCTGAGATAATCGGCGTGATAGTCCGCATCCGTCAACCGCGGCTTCGGCGCGCATTCATGGCGGAAATTCGGGTCTTCATTGAAGTACTTCTGCATCAGCGGACGGTAGTTCAGATACTCGAACCACCGGCAGCGGTAAGACATCGTCGCTTCCAGCATCTCAGAACCGACGGTCAGCAGCACATCGCGCGGCGGCATGCAGCCAAACTGGCTGGCGGTGTGAAAGTCAGGGGTCGTTACCGGCTGCGAATGGTCGATTGCGGTCGGGCGGTCGACACGGATGCCGAAGCCTTCGAGCTTCGCTGCAAAATTGTCCAACAGCTCGTTTGCCCGGTCGATCGTTTCCTGCGGGCGGCGCCCCCACTGACCGCGCATGTCGCTGTCCTCGGGAACCTTGGCGTCCAGCGCAGGTTCCTCAGGCGGAATATGGCAATCGTCAGCACGGCCGACAATCACATGTTTTAGTGGATCCCATTCGTTCCAGCTGTTCACGACGGTCTTGTTCATTTCTGCCCTTCTTCACGTATCGATCGTCTAAACGCCTATAGGGAGAATTTATTTCGCAGACAAGACTTGGGCATTACCAAATCGTCTGATCGTGGTTTCTTTGTTAGCCGTCTTGGTGATCTGCCCAATGGAGCTGTCACGGTTTCAGCCTCTGGCTGGATCTCGCTGCTGGAACCATCGTTGGAATGAACACCAGCCAAACCCTTTGGACCGGTATCAGAACAGACCATGTCCAGATGCCGATTAGTATCGCTTGTCCGGAGCGTGCCGTATCAGCCCTGCAGCTCCGCAATCAGCTCATCAGTTGTCACCTGGCGGCAGTAGCCCTTTATTGCTCTCAGAGAGTTGTCGTGCCGTTCCTGCGTGTAGGTCAGGCAGGCGTCGGTGACCTGGGTGACGAGGTAGCCGAGATCGCAGGCGTCGCGAATGGCGCCTTCCACGCACTGGTCCGTCACAATGCCGCTGATCACCAGCTGTTTCACGCCAAGATTGCCCAGTACATAGTGGATATGCGTCGATACGAAGACCGAGGATGAGGATTTCGGAAAGTGGATTTCGTCCTCTCCTGGAGCCAGTTCATCAATGGTCTTGGCATCCCACGAGCCTTTGGGGACGTTGAAGCCGGTGATCTTGTAATCGAGACTGCGATCCCGTCCGTCCTTGGTCAGACTCTCGATTGTCGTGTACATGACTTCCACGCCTCCTTGGCGGCAGGCGGCCTGGAGGCGCTGCATGTTTGGGATCACACGGTTGTAGAGCTGGGAAAAGAACCAGCCATATTCGGCATCGAACTCGGCGTCGGACAGACCCGCAAACTCCGCGCCCTTGCGATGTGCGGCGAAATTCTGGACATCGATGAACAGCAGTCCGGATTGCTCCGGTACCAAAGGAACGTCACGGGTCAGTTTCATTTTGCTTGCTCCAGAACCCTTTGGAATGCGGCGGTCAGATGAGCCGCCCACATATCCTGCCCTTCGGGCGATTGAATAAGATCGTTACGAATTTCGATAAGACAGTGTGAAAGGCCGCGCGGCTCTGCGTGGCGCGGGATAAACCAGTCGCTGTCTTCCTCGATCATGTAAGGCACATTCATGCCGATCAGCAGCCTGTTGTCACGATAGCGGATCGTTTGTGCAATCGTTTCCGCGGTCCGAGGATCGGCACGGGACAGAAGGCCGAGATGCCAGGGGCGGGGCTTGCCGAGATAAACCGGCGTGAAGGAATGGATCGCAAAGGCAGCGCGTCTCGGCGAAGCTTCCAGCAGGTTGGTCAGGGCAGCATCATAGGGGTCGAAAACCGCCTGCTTGCGCGCCAGCCGATCCGCCTCGGTCAGATTTCTGTTGCCCGGAATTTCAACATCTTCGCTGATTTCCGGTGTGGCATCCGGCGCTTCGAAAGGACGATTGCAGTCATAAACGAGCCGTGAATAACGCTGGCTCACCAAATCGGCCCCCAGATTGCCGGCGATCCGCTCGGCGACGGCCAGGGCGCCGATATCCCAGGCAATGTGACTGCTGAGTTCTTTCTGCCCAAGACCGAGTGTTCCAAGGGCATCCGGTATCGTTCGCCCTGCATGTTCGCAAACAATCACGACAGGAGACCCTGACGTACCTGTTCTGCACTCGACAGGATCCACGTCGGTTTGCACGAACAGTTTTTTGCCGAGATTTTCTGCCGAATAGGCTGCTTCCTTGAGCATGCAGAGCTCCAGAGCGATTTGATAATTTTTTTTCATATCGTCACAAAAGCGAAAACTTGACAAGATATTTTTATCGGCACAATCTGATTGCCATGGTGTCTCAACGAACAATCCGCGATCTGATAAACGAGACTTCGCAGGCCCTGACCGGGACGGAGCGAAAGCTGTCGACGACGCTTCTTTCCGATTACCCCTTTGCCGGTCTTGAACCGATCCAGGTCCTGGCTGAGCGCACCGGCGTGTCCTCGCCCTCGATATCGCGTTTTGTGTCCAAGCTCGGCTTTCAGGGTTACCAGGATTTCCAGCGCCAGCTGATCCAGGAACTGAAGGCAAGTCAGAGATCGCCAATCGAACTTATGGTCGAGGAGCGTGAAGTCGACGGCTCCTTCCTGGGGGATTTCACCAAACGGGCAAGTGCGCTGATGGAAGAAATGGCGCACAGCATCACCGACGCCCAGTTTCACCGGGTCGGCACTTTGCTGAGTGACCCGAACCGCAGGGTTTTTGTCCTTGGTGGACGGGTGAGCGACCTCGTTGCACAGACTTTGAGCCGTCACCTCAAGCGACTGCGCGACGACGTTTTTCATATGGAATCGGATCCGGAGACCTGGCCGGACAATCTCCTGAAAATGCGCAGCAAGGATGTGCTGTTTGTCGTTGATTTCCGCCGATATCAGCAATCGATCAGCGATCTTGCAAAGATGGCAGCAAATGAGCGCAAGGCCAACGTCATCGTGCTCACAGACAAGTGGCTTTCGCCGGCGGTCACCTATGCGAGCGAGACGCTTGCCGTGCCGGTTGAGAGCGGCACGGTCTGGGACAGCTACGCCGCAGGCTTCACGCTCATGGAAGCGCTCATGACCAGAGTGGCAGAGTCGGACTGGAAAAAGCACGGCAAGCGCGTAGCGGCCTGGGATGCCCTGAATGAAGGAAGGCAGAAGCAGAAGAATGATACGTAAGCCCATGATATTTGCCGCAACGTCTGACCTGTCGGGCAAGACACGCGGCAAGGCCTTTCCTGCGGACCAGCTCCAGAAGAGGCTGACGCGTGGCATGGGCTGGGTGCCGACAAACGTGCAGATCACCTGCTTCGATACGATTGCCGACAGCCCCTTCGGTTCCTTTGGTGACCTTGCTCTGGTTCCCGATGCAACCGCCCAGGTTCATGTCGACTTCGAAGACGGAACGCCTCCTGAACATTTCATGCTGGGTGATATTCGCACGCTTGATGGTCAGCCCTGGGGGTTTTGCACACGGTCGATCCTGCGTCAGGCGCTTGAACGTCTGGAGAAACTATCCGGGGCTCGATTGCTGGCCGCTTTCGAGCATGAGTTTCAGTTCGCCAAGGGGGCAACGCTGATCCATCAGGGTTTTGGTCTGCAGGGCCATTCGGAACATGCGCAGTTCGGCGAGACCCTGATTGCAGCACTCGAGCTGGCTGGGCTGCAGCCGGACAGTTTCATCTGCGAATACGGTCCCGATCAGTTCGAAGTCACGATTGCACCTGAAGAGGGCATCAAGGCCGCGGACAGTGCAGTCATCACCCGGGAACTGGTGCGTATGTCCGCGCGGCGTACCGGCCAGCAAGCGACCTTCACACCAATCCGCGATGTGGCGAGCGTTGGTAATGGCGTGCATGTGCATATGAGCTTTGTCGGTGAAAGCGGGCCGATGACCTACGATCCGGATGGTCCGAACGGCATGTCCGAATTAACGGGAGCGTTTTCCGCGGGTGTTCTGAAATATCTTGAGAGCATTCTGGCGCTGACGGCGCCGTCTGTCATTTCCTATGAAAGGTTGACGCCGCACCGCTGGAGCGCGGCCTACAACAATCTCGGTCTTCAGGATCGGGAAGCAAGCCTGCGGATTTGCCCGGTCACGGCGAAGGACCCGCATGGCATCGCCCGGCAATTCAACATTGAGTATCGAGCTGCTGATGCCGCGGCTTCCCCACATCTGGCGCTTGCCGCAATTGTGCATGCGGGATGTCAGGGAATTGAGGAGAACCTTGCTGCTCCGCAAGTCACCGAAGAAGACCTGTCATTGCTCAGTGGTGAGGATCTTGCGGCCAAGGGGTTCGTTCGCCTTCCCGAAACGCTCGAAGAAGCGCTTGCCCGCTTTGCTTCTAACCCGACCGTCACCGGATGGTTCGATCCGCAATTCGCTGACGTTTACGTGGCCCACAAGAAGGCGGAAGCCGCCTTTCTGGAAAACATGGACACGGCGCAGCGCTGCGCTGCCTATGAGGAGGTCTATTGATGTCGGCGCTGGTGCTCGAAGGGATTTCGAAACAGTTTGGCGGTGTGCGGGCCGTCAGCAATGTCAGTTTCGAAGTGGCACCCGGTGAGGTTCGCGGTCTGATCGGACCGAACGGCGCAGGCAAGACCACCCTGATCAATCTGATTTCGGGTCTTTTGACGCCAACAAGCGGAACGCTCTCCCTGGCGGGAGAGATACTGGATGGTCAGGGATCGGCGGACCGGACCCGCAAGGGGATCGCCCGAACGTTTCAGAACCTGCGCATCTTCGAAAATCTGTCCGTGGGTCAGAACATTGAAGTGGCGCAGATTACCGCGCGATCGGAGGGACATGAGGACAGTCCCGCCATTGCTGAAGCTATTGAACGTTTCGATCTTTCCGGAAAACTGGCAATGCCTGCCAGCGCACTGTCCTATGGACATTTACGGCGCCTTGAAATCGTGCGCGCGCTCGCACTGAACCCGAAGGTGCTGATGCTCGATGAGCCCGCTGCCGGAATGAATGAGCAGGAAACGGAAGAACTCGCCGCAGGACTGGAATGGGTCAAAACCCGCTTCGGTTGCGCAATTTTGGTCATCGATCACGATCTCAAGTTCATCATGACGCTGTGTGACAGGATCACAGTGCTGAACATGGGGGCAATGATCGCTGAAGGTACGCCCCGGGAAATAACAACAAACCAAGACGTAATTGATGCCTATCTGGGCGAAGACCATTCAAATGCCGCCTGAGGCGGCACAAAAACAGGAGAGGGACAGTGAAAAAATTTGGACTTACTCTTGCCGGGCTCGCCTTTGCAGCTGCACCGGCTTTCGCTGCCGACACGGTCAAGATCGGCCTTGCGGTTCCCATGACCGGTGATTACGCACCTTACTCGGAGTTTCAGGGTGCGCGCTGCATGGTGGAAAAAATAAATGCCGATGGCGGTATCAACGGAATGCCGATTGAACTGTTCGTTCAGGACACCGGCTCCGACACGCAAACTGCAATTTCACTGGCACAGAAATTTCTCGATGACGGTGTTGTCATGCTCGGCACCATTCCGTTTTCGGACACCATGATCCCGGTCGCCCAGGTGGCCGCAGGCTACGGCGTTTCGATCTTTCAGCCGCAGTCGACGCAGGTCGAAATGCATGCCGGCATTGTCGACAATTTCTTCACCGGCGTATCGCCGGACCCGTTTACGGCAACGGCTGCCGCCAACTACGCACTGGAACAGGGCGTCAAGAACGTCGTCCTGTTCACGTCGGATGAAGGCGGTTCGTGGTCGGCACGCACACCACTGTGGTTCGGTGAAGTGATCGAGGCAAATGGCGGCAAGGTACTTTCCAAGCTCAACTTCAGTTTCGGCACCTCCGACTGGTCGCCGCAGATCGCTGAAATCAAGGCGCTGGAGACCCAGCCTGACGCCGTCTACATTTCTTCCATCATGCCGGATGTCGGCGTTCTGGTGCGTCAGCTGCGCAGCGCCGGTATTGATGCCTGGGTTGTCGGTTCCGACGGGTTCGACGATCCCTCCCTCGATGCCATCGGATCCGACGATCCGAGCCTTCTGGACAAGGTCTTCTTCGCAACGCTGGCTCCAAGCCACGAAGACAGCGCGGTCGTCAACTTCATGAAGGAATGCAAGGAAATGGGCCACGATGTGAACGGGCTCTTCCCGGCAACCGGCGCCGATACGATCATGGCGGTGAAGTTCGGTGTCGAAACTGCGGGCAGCCTCGATCCGGCGGCAGTTTCAGAAGCGATCCGCAGCGCCGACAGTATTCCGGTTCTGACGGTAAATTCGATTTCCTTCAAGGATACGAAGACCTACGCGCAACGGACGATCCCTGTGATCGGCTACAAGGACGGCAAGCGGGTGCTCGTAACCAACGAAATCCCGGCCAACGTTCCGGCCAACTGGAACTAGGATCCACGGCGCGGCCATCGTCTGGTGGTCGCGCCGCAGGATCATGTCTCATCATGCTCATACTTCAGGATTTACATGTCTTTCATGGTCCGATTGAAGCGGTCCATGGCATTTCCCTTGAGGTGCCTCAGGGAAAATGCATCTCTCTTCTGGGACCGAACGGTGCCGGGAAGACCTCGACCATCTCGGCGATCACCGGCATTGCGCGATCAACGGGAGAAGTCCGTTTTGAGGGCCGCGATCTTTCCCGTGAAAGCGTGGAAGCGCGCATTGCCGCCGGTATCGCCGTTTCGCCGGAAGGACGCCGGATCTTTTCAAACCTGACGGTCTTGGAAAACCTCACCCTTGGAGCTGCCCTGCAAAAGGACGCAAAGGAAAAGGCACGGGATCGCGATCATTGGTTCTCGCTTTTCCCGATCCTCGCGGAACGTCGGGATCAGCCGGCCGGAACACTGTCCGGCGGCGAGCAGCAGATGCTGGCCATCGCACGCGCACTGATGGCGAGACCCAGGATCCTGCTTCTGGACGAACCGAGCCTTGGGCTGGCGCCAAAGATCGTCCGGCAGATTTTCGATCTGATCGCCTCCTTGAAGGAGCGGGGCATGACGATCCTACTGGTGGAACAGAACGCAACGCAGGCTTTGAAGCTTGCGGACTACGCATATCTCATGAGTTCCGGACGGATAGTAGCGCACGGAACAGCTGACGAATTGGGCAAAAGCGACAGGCTGATGGCTGAGCTGACGGGGGTTGCCTGAGATGGAATATATCATTCAGCAGGTCTTGAATGCACTCAGCTTCGGTGCGGAATACGCACTGCTGGCGCTGGGCCTGGCAATCGTGTTTTCGATCATGGGACTTGTGAACTTCGCGCACGGTGAGATCATTGCCGTCGGTGGGTACACCATGGTGGCCTTTGCGTCGCTGTCCATCGGCAATCCGTTCATCGTCATGGGCGGTGCGGTGCTGGCGGCGATGCTTGCGTCACTCACCCTGGAAAGAGTTGCTTTCAGGCCGGTGCGAAAGGCCGATCCGACGACAGGACTGCTGACGGCCTTCGGTGTTTCAATCGTTCTGCAGAATCTTTTCCTTCTCTTCGTTTCGCCCCGACCGATTGCGGTGACATCACTCTATTTCCTTGATTGGCCAATCGAGATAGCGGGCATCAGGCTGGCGTCGCTTCAGGTGTTCGAAGCGCTGACAACGATAATTGTCATTGTCGCCTTGATGCTGTTCTTGCGCCGAACCGTGCTCGGGCTGGCTGTCCGGGCGGCTTCGCTGGATTTTGAAATGGTGCGGCTGACCGGTATCCGGGCGAACAGGGTCTTTGCGATGGCCTTTTTGATTTCCGGCCTGCTGGCCGGTCTCGCCTGCATCTTCATCATGGCGCGCCGTGGCAGCGTCGACCCGCATCTTGGATTTGAGCCGGTGTTGAAGGCCTTTGTCGCCTGCGTTGTCGGCGGGTTCGGCAGCTTGCCGGGAGCCGTTCTCGGCGGTTTCCTCCTTGGAGCTGTCGAGGTCGCGATGCTGGTAATGCTGCCCCAAAGTCTTGGTGGCATGACCGACGCATTCGTGTTCGTGATCGTTGCACTGATCCTGATCTGGCGCCCGGACGGCATTCTGTCTCCGGCGGTGGAGAAGGGAGACAAACTGTGATCCGGTTAAGTTCAAGCCAACGATCCGGTCTGATCGGTGCAGCGCTCCTAGCCCTCGTGCTGATCGCAATCGGGGTTCTGGTCACTTATTTCGGATCGCGCTACCAGATCCGTCTTGTCTACTCCGCCTATGTCAATCTCATCGTGGTGCTTGGGCTTCAGGTTTTCATGGGCAATGCGCGCATCACCAATCTGTCTCACAGTGCCTTCATGGGAGTTGGAGCCTATGCGGCGGCGCTCTGTGTGACGCCTGAGAAGATCAAGAAAATCTCGTTGCCCGAAGCACCTTGGGGTCTTGCGGAATTTTCGCTCGATCCCGTTCTGGCCGCCGTAATCGCGATCGTCGTGACGGCGCTGCTTGCTTTGTTCCTGGGCATGTTCATCGTGCGCCTGACCAGCACCGGCGCGACCATTGTCACGCTTGCGGTTCTGGTGATCGTCCACGCGATCTTCCTTTACCGGACGGATATTTTCAAAGGTAATCAGGCCTTTTTCGGTATTCCGCAGGTCTTTGACCTGACCTCGGTGATCGTCATTGCAATTCTTGCGGTGGTTGCCTGCCGCATGTTTCGTGAGAGCCGGTGGGGCATTCAGTTGAGGGCCAGCGCAGATGACGAAGTCGGGGCTGCTGCGATGGGTGTCCAGATCTACAGGCTGCGTTTGATTGCCTGGGTCCTCGGCGCTGTCATTCTGGCAGTCGCGGGCATTTGCTACGCTTACTTCCTCGGGACGATTTCGGCCCGGCCCTTCTATTTCAATCACGTCTTCCTGACCCTGGCGATGCTGATCCTGGGGGGCATGCGAACGGTTACCGGGGCAGTGCTTGGCACGTTTTTGATTTCCTTCGGCCTGGAAGGTGTTCGGTATCTGGAAACCGGTCCGGTTTTCTTAGGTATTGATCTTCCCGAAGCTCTTGGACTGTCCGGCATCGCGCTCGGGGCGGTGATCGTCTTGACTATGGCACTCCGACCGACTGGTATCATGGGCAATCGGGAAATCGAGGATCTGTTTGCCCGGCAAAAATCTTAGGAGGTTTTCGTGGCCTGTAACCACACAATTCATAAGCACACGCATCATTTCGGCTGGGACAACTCGATCGATCCGATCCTGACAGTGCAACCAGGCCAGACGATTGAAGTCGAAACCATCGACAGTTCCGGCGGCCAGCTGAATGAGAACTCGGCAACTGCCGATCTCGGCAATCTGAGTTTCGAGAAAGTCAACCCGGTCACCGGACCGATCTATGTTGAAGGTGCGGAGCCGGGCGATGCGGTGGCCATCACCTTCCTCGATTTCAAGCCCTCCGGATGGGGCTGGACAGCAAACATTCCCGGCTTCGGTCTGCTTGCCGACCAGTTCACCGATCCGGCACTGCATATCTGGAAATATGATGCCGTATCCATGAAACCAGCCCTTTACGGACCGGGTGGGGCAGTTCCGCTCAAACCCTTTGTCGGCACCATCGGGCTTGCCATGGCCGAACCGGGTCTTCACTCGGTAGTTCCGCCGCGCAGGGTCGGTGGCAATCTGGACATTCGTGACAACTCGGTCGGCACCACTCTCTATCTGCCGGTTGAAGTGGCGGGCGGCCTCCTGTCGCTCGGCGACACGCATGCGGCCCAGGGCGACGGGGAAATCTGCGGCACGGCGATTGAAAGTCCGATGGATGTTGCGATCAAGGTCGACCTGGTAAAGGGCGCGAATTTTGCCTTCCCGCGCTTTGAAACGGATGGACCGGTCTCTCGCCATTTCGACACCAAAGGCTATCAGGTAACAACGGGCATTGGCGAAGATCTGATGCAGGCTGCACGGGACGCGGTTTCGGGAATGGTTGACTGGGTCGCCGCCAACACCGGCATGAGCGCTCTGGATGCCTACATGCTGTGTTCCGTCTGCGGCGACCTGCGGATTTCCGAGATCGTGGACATGCCCAACTGGACCGTGTCTTTCTACTTCCCGAAGAGCGTTCTCGGCTAGAAGGCGACAGGTCTCAATCCTGGTTCCTGGAGGAGGAGTTTGCTTCCTCCAGTGCTGCAAGTGTGAACTGCAGCACGAGCCTGTCTCGACGGCGAGCCAACTCGGCGGGTGAGAGATCACCTGTTGCCGCCGTGAGGCCGGCCTCAAGAGTGTCGACAATTTCGGGCGTGAGGCGCGGCGCTCCAAGGTCATCCCACCAGCTATGCATCGGTTCGCCCAGATGCTCGCAAAAACCTCGAATTCCCCCTTCTCCGCCACCAAGATGAAACAGTGCGCTGGGTCCGAGGGCTGCCCATCTCAGTCCGGGACCAAACGCAACGGCCTTGTCGATGTCTTCAACACTCGCAACTCCTTCTGCCGCAAGGTGGATCGCCTCACGCCAAAGGGCTGCTTGCAGTCTGTTTGCGACATGACCTGGAACCTCCTTGTTCAAACAGATGCAGACCTTGCCGAGGCTCTCGTAAAAGGTCTTTGCCTGCTTTAGGACACCATCGTCCGTCTTATTGTTGTCCATGAGCTCGACCAGAGGAATGAGGTGCGGTGGATTGAACGGGTGCGCAAGCACAAGACGTCCGGATCTGGCAAATCCCGCCTGCATGTCGGATAGTTTCAGGCCTGAAGTCGAGCTGCCGATAATCGCAGTTTCTTTCATGTGAGGTTCGATCCGGGCATAGAGCGCGTGTTTTATTTCCAGTCGTTCCGGAACGCTTTCCTGAATGAAATCGGCTTCCCGAACGGCTTCACCCGGGTCGTCGGTGAAATGCATCTTGGAAACATCACCGGCATGTTCATGGCCAAGAGCGGACAGAGTATCGGACGCACTGTTGACCAGCGCGGTCACGCGTTCCCGTGTCTGCGGTGAAGGATCGAAGACGGAAACATGGCGTCCTGTGGCGGCAAAAAGCGCGGCCCAACTCATGCCGATCGTGCCGGCACCCAAAATGGCGATGTTTGGATTTTTCATGATGCGACTTTTCCGTTGAGGCCGGCATAGACGGCATTTCGAAGACCAATGCGATGCACAGTGCGATGATCGGGGGCGTGGGTCATAAAGACGACGATGAGCTCGTTTTCCGGATCGACCCAGAAATTTGCGCCTGAAATCCCTGGCCAAAGAAATTCTCCAGCCCCTCCGGGCAGATGGTCGAGACGCTTTGTGCGCACCGCAAAACCAAGCCCGAAGCCCAACCCGTTATCGGGCCAGGGTGCGGTTATGCCGAGCGCCGGTGTATAGGATCCATAGCGAACATTTTCCGGCAGATGGTTTCGAAGCATGAGTGCCAGTGTTTCAGGTCGAAGCAGCGTTATGCCGTCAAGGTGACCGCCATTCTTCAGCATGCGGGCAAAGCGCATATAGTCGGAAACTGTCGAGCAAAGGCCGGACCCTCCAGACCACCATGATTGATCTGTCGTCATCAAGGGAGCCAGGGTGTCGCGAACAGGAGATGCCGGGATGTCTGCGATCCGGTCTGGCTGCGGCTGGAAATCGGTGTTTCTCATGTTCAGAGGATCAAGGACCAGTTCCCAAACGGCGTCATCGAGTTGCTGTCCGGTCTGAACCTCTACAATGCGTCCGAGAAGATCCGTGGACATGCCGTATTCAAACACCTTTCCCGGCTGGTGCAGGAGAGGCAGTGATGCGAGTGTTTCCGCCATCGACGCGTTGTCCGACCGGAAATTGTAGACGTTCGTGTCCTGATAGCGCCTATGAAGCCCGTCTTCGCCGAACCAGCCGTAGGTAACGCCTGATGTGTGGGTCAAAAGGTCAAGAACGGTTGGAGGACGTTCAACATCCTCCACATCGCCGGAAGAGGATAGGACACCTTGTTCGCCAAAGCCCGGAATAAACCTTGAAACCGGATCATTCAGAGACAGCTTGCCTTTCTCGACCAGCCTCATCGCGGCGACGGAAACGATCGGTTTGGTCATCGAAGCAATCCAGAACATGGTGTCCTGCGTGACAGCCCCGCCATCGGAATTCCGCGTGCCGAAAGATTCTGAGAAAACTGGTTTGTCGGATTGGCGAATTTCGATTGCACCGCCTGTCAGACGACCAGCTGCAATTTCATTCGATAGCCAGTTTCTGACCTTCGCGGAGTTGAAAAGCGTTCGGGTCATTGTGATCATCGTAGGACCTCCGGCAAAAAGGTTACGAGATCGGGTAGGGCGAAGAACAAAAACACCATGGCAAGAAAGGCTCCGACAAAGGGCAGTGTGCCTATTGAGATCTGCCCGAGAGTTACCCGTCCTTCCGACACACCTGACAGGACATAGAGGATCATCCCGACCGGCGGCGTGATAAGGCCGATTTCCACGAGCATCACGAGCACGATGCCGAACCATAGGAGATCCCATCCGGCGGCCTCGATGACCGGCAGGATGATAGGCAATGTCATGAGGACCATGCTGATGGGTTCAACAAACATTCCAAGGATCAGGTAAAGGACAACAATCGCAATGAAGAGACCGATATCAGAAAGATCGAGCGACTGCACGAATGTCACCAGGGCTTGAGGCATTGAAAGAAAATCAACCGGGAAACTCATGACTGCGGCGCCGACTGCAATGATCAGCAGGAAAGAGGTTACCATGACGGCTTCTTCCAACGCGGCGATGAATTGCGGCAATGAAAGTGTTTTGCGCGCGAAACTTATGAGCAAGGCTCCCAGAACGCCGACGGCGCCGGCTTCTGTTGGTGTTGCAAACCCCGCATAAAGGGAGCCGAGAACCAGGGTCATAAGGATGAGAAAGGGGACAACACCCTTAAGTGCGGTAAGCTTTTCGCGTAAGGGAACAGGCAGGCCGCCTGGAGCTGCCGAACGATCAAAAGTGCTCCAGACAAGAACCACCAACGAGAAGGCCGCGATCATCAGCAGCCCCGGTATGATCCCGGCCATGAAGAGATCCGTGACAGGAACGCCTGCCATCGGGCCATAAACGATCATTGCGATGCTTGGTGGGATAAGAATTCCCAGCGTGCCACCAGCCGCAAGCACGCCATAGGCAAGTTCGGGTCGATAGCCCTCACGCATCATCTCCGGACCGGCGACGCGTCCCATGGTGGCCGCCGTTGCCAGACTGGATCCGGAAACGGCGGCAAAGATACCCGATGCGAGGATCGAGGCATGGGCAAGGCTTCCGCGCAAGCGTCCCATTCCCGTGCGCGCGGCAGTGAACATTTCAGAAGAAGCGTTACTGCGTACGAGAACTGCGCCCATCAAAACAAACATCGGGATAGCTGCCAGTTCAAAAGTGTTGACCGCTTCCCATGTCCGCTCTCCGATGGTGTTCAGCGACACTGGTGGCAGCCAGAACATCATGGCGAAGATGCCGATGGATAGCAGGCTGAAGACGACCGGCAGGCCCGTGAAAAGGAGAAAGAAGAGTATACCGATTAAGCTGGTCGACTTGAGCGCAAGATCAGCATTCTCGCTTAGAACGAAGAGCGAAGTTACCGGAACCAGAATGAGGCCAGACACCACGAGCGTTGGCCCTCCGCCCGACAGGGCTGCACCCAACGCGGTAAGCAAACCCAGGCAAACGACGGATTGCAGCGGTGAAGGGTTGAGCGGCAGGAAATCGGTTGCCTCCAGAGCGGCAAACACAAGCGCCGCGATCACAGACAGGAGGGCCGGTCCGTTGGATCTGGCGTCCTCGCTGAATGCCAGGGCCAGAACCAGACCGGCAAGTCCTGCAACAGCAGCTGATTGAGGTATCCAGAGCGGTGTGTTCAAAAAGGCTCCAGCTTCGCGCTCCGCTGTCAAAATTCTCCAACCAGAAGCCGGAGACTTTCCAGATCAACACCAGGGTTATGAACAGCGCGATCCATGTCAGCGCGGATCTCAGAACTTCCCGCGCCTTCGGCGAAAACCTGTTCAACAGCAGGTCGACCCGCACGTTGCTGTCTCGCCCTGCAACAAAGGCGGCACCAAGGAAAGTGATTGCCACGACAAGATAAGTCGAGACTTCCGTCACCCAGATCGTGGCATGACCGAAGAAACTCCGGCCAAAGACTTCGATGTTCACGCTGATCAGCATTGCCAGAACAGCGAGTATTCCGAGAGCGCGCGACAGGGCCTGGACGGAACGTGAGACAGCAAGGGGCTGACACCCCCTCGCTGCTGCTTCTGTCTGAAGGGTCATCCGGTTTACTCGACAGCACTCTTGGCGGTTTGAAGAACCGTGTCTGCGTCGAGGCCAGCGCGTTCCATGTCTGCTCGCCAGGCTTCGATGACAGGTGCCTGAATTTCAACTGCGTATACGCGTTGCATTTCCCGATCGGAGATTTCGGTAAAGTCGACGCCGGCTTCCCGCCATTGTCCCGGCAATTCGGCAGCCCGTTCTCGCCACCGTGCTTCAAAATCGGCTTCGATCTTTTTGAACTCAGCAGCCACCTTGACGCGAAGGTCCTCAGGCAATTCGTTCCATGCATCATTGTTGACCAAAACCGGGGAGGGAACCACGCTACCGAGTTTCCAGTTTGCGGCATGAGTAATGACCGCACCGAAGCCGGCGCCATAGGCCCAGCAGCTGTCGGTGATAACACCTTCAATGACACCCCGCTCAAGGGCTGGCAGCACTTCTCCGGCTGACAGGGAGACCGTCGTTGCACCGAGCTCCGCCCCGATCAGACCGGTTCCCCTGTTGTTCACGCGTAACTTGCGGTCCTTCCACTCCTCGAGGGTCGTGATGGGTTTCGTTGAAAACAGTGTTTGCGGACAGAAAGCGGTCTCCATCAACTCGGTCGAATTGTAGGTCTCGTCATAAACCGCCCGTACCTGATTGCCGTAGTCCGACGCCGAAAGCGCCTTCAGGTCGTCATAGTTCTCCGAAAGACCGGGCAGGCTCGGCACGGTGAACAGGGGCTGCGAGCCGGAGTAGTAACCGGTCAGTGGCAAGGTCATTTCAACAAGGCCATCGCGCACCGCCTCAAGCAGCCGGTTGCCCTTGATCAGGGACGAGTTTGCAGTGATGACCAACTGCCCATCGGTTGCGGTGGCAATGCGCTCTGGAATCGCCAGAGCCACTTCTTCGTATATGGTTCCCTTGACCGCGAGATAGGCAAGCGTCCACTCGGTTGGTTGTGCCTTGACATTCGTTACCATAAGCGATGCACCGCCCAGGAGTGCGGCAAAGATGGTTTTCCTCATATGTTCCTCCCAATTCTGCTGCAAATTACACAGGAAGGAGCGGCGCTTTCTTGTGCTGGAAACCATCGGTTTTTGTGATAGCGTCCACTGCGAAAAGCTCGAGGCAATCACAAATGAAACTTTCCAGGATGACGAAACTCGGCTCTTGCCTGCCATTGATCGGCCGCACCGCCGATGTCGGCGAGGAAAAGAGCGACGATCACTGGAAAGCGGTTTTCGGCGGTATCTGGGGAACGAGCGATATTCAGCCTGTTGTCGAGGGTCAGATATCGGGAAGCCTTCACAGCCGGAAGGTCGGCGATCTGACGTTCAATCGCATCGAGTTCGGCAACCAGCAATTCGAGAAATCGCACAATCGCGGCTCGGAAGAGGAACCGTTCTTCTCGCTCAGTTTCCCTGAAAGCGGTACGGCGGTCTGCCAGATCGCGGATGTGCAAGCACAGTTGCTGCCGCAAAACACATACCTGCTCAACAATGGCCTGGCAGCCAGGCTTCGTGTTGAACGCGACTACTCGACGTTTAACGTCAAGATACCCGTTACCTCGCTTGAACACCGGCTCGGCCGGAAATCCAGCATTCTGTCGCGTCCCGTCGTCCAGCCCGATGCGATTTTTCACATGTTGCAGAGGCTGATCGTAGAACTGTTGGAAAATGTCGATGAGATGGATGATCGAACCGTCGGCTTCATGACAAATCAGATGCTGGATACGGTTGCCTTTTTCCTGTCGTCCGGTGGCTGCGTGTCGGAAGACAGCCTTGCCGTTCAGTCCGTCCGGGCGCGGGTGTTGGCCTACATTGATACCAAGTTTAGGGATCCCAACCTGCACCCCCAGGCAATCGCCCAGGCTTGCGGGATTTCCCGCAGTTATCTCTACAAGGTGTTTTCCGACGGGCCATCGCTGATGGAACGCATTCGAAGCCGCCGCCTAGAAGCTGCCCGCGGAATGATCGAGCAGCGTTCCGGCAAACTGTCGATGACACAAGTCGCGATGACCTCGGGTTTCTCGAGCTCCAGTGAGTTTTCCCGCCTTTTCAAAAAAGAATTCGGCGTCGCACCCAGCAAACTTTAGTCCAGACGCAAACCGCTTGGTCGGGAGTGCGGACGCTGCCGTGAAGCGAAAGCGAAGTTTCTTTTAGCCCCGGGTTTCAAACCGGCAACCGGTCAAGTTTTCCGTGTAGGCCCAAAGCTCTTCGGCCAGCGCGTTATCCAGCGCCTTTCTCTTGACCTTGATCTTGCTTGCAGGACCACGAATGCCGAACCGGGGCCCGTAGAAATCGCCTTTGCCTGCAGCCGGGTCGGTTGCTGCCCGCAGTTGTGGCGCGGCACCTGTTTCGACGGAAGCAGCCAGCCATTTTGACAACCTGCCGCCAATTCCGATGCTTTGTTGTCTCTCTGTTGCCGCCAGACCCGGATGAGCTGCCAGTGACAGCGCATTCGCACCAGCCAGATCGAAGCGCGTTTGAAGAGCGTATGTAAACAGGAGATTTGCAAGTTTGCTGTCGCCATATGCCTTAGTCCGGGAATAGTGGCGTTCGTTCCAGTCCATATCGTCGAAACGGATTTCTCCAACCCGGTAAGCGCCGCTGGTGACCGTCACGACCCGAGCGTTGCCGGTTTGCAGAAGGAGCGGAAACAGATGGGCAGTCAGGGCAAAATGACCGTAGTGGTTGGTTGCCATATGCATTTCGTGTCCTTGTCCGGTATGGCGCAAAGTTTCCAGATTCACGACCCCGGCGTTGTTCAGAAGGATGTCGAGCCTGTCATGACAACTCACAAACGTATCTGCGAACCGGGTGACTGAAGTCAGGTCCGTCAGGTCCAGTGGCAGACAGGACAGTTTTGCAGCAGGCAGTTCCTGATAAATCCGGGCGATCGCTTGTCCGCCGCTTTCCGGTCGCCGGCAGGCGATAATGACCTCGGCCCCCTTGCGAGCCAGCTCCAAAGCCGACTTGAACCCCAATCCGACATTGCCGCCGGTGACAATGGTGCGCTTGCCCGTCAAGTCGGGAATATTTGAAAAAGTCCAGCCGCTCAATGACGCCTCCACTGGGATTGCAATATAAGAGAATCAAGTTCACTTAAATCCTGATATACAGCGCATGCCCTTGCCGCAAGAGGTTAAGTGAATATCGTTCTCTTAAGGCGAGCTGAACTTTTGGAGTGCATCTGCTAGAACGCAGCCATGACAGAGAAATTCCTCCGCGCACGAAGCACCGAGCAAAAAGACGTACGGCGCCAGCAAATTCTGGAAGCGGCACAGAACGTTATCCGACGTGAGGGAATAGAGGCCCTGACCTTGGCGGGAATTGCCGCCGAAACGGGCATTACAAAATCTGCTTTCTACCGATACTTCAAAAGCAAGGAAGAAATCCTGGCTTACATCTTGATATCGGAAGCTCACAGGATCACGGATCAACTTGGAGCGAAGGTTCACAGCTGCAACTCGCTTCGGCAATTTGCCGCCGTATTCGCAGAAACCTGCGCCCGACAAACCCTTTTCTGCACGCTTGCCGCAGATCTGGCACGTATTCTGGAGCGCAACATCGCGCTGGACCGGTTGACCGATATCAAGCGGGAATTTGCGAAGATCCTACGGGAATGGACGGATCTGCTGCTTGACGCCTCAGTTACAACGGACCGCGTCACTGCAATCGAATTTGTCCGAAGCGCTTACGTGACGCTTTCAGGTCTTTGGCCGATGACACAGGAACGGCCCGTTGTGCAACAGGCTATCAGGCAGGCCGGGCTGGACGGCGGGTTTTCAGATTTTGAGCGAGAGTACACCCGCCTCCTGAAGATTATCGCAAACGGACTTGTATGTGATCAGGCCGCTTCGCGGGTCTGAACGATCGTCTTCACTGACCGGAACCTGGCAGCGGATCCGGGCGTGAAGGCTGGACGTCGGAGCAGGAAACGTTTCTTGCCCCTTCGATCCAGACACCGGGGAACCGGACGAGAATTGCCTTCACCAATAGTGATGTACATGCTGCGCAACGCGGGATTGATAGAGGTCACGCAGGGTGGCCATCACTTCCGGAGAAAGAGAGGCTGCATCGCTGGCGGCGGCATTGGCCTTTGCCTGCACATCTGTCTTCGCCCCGGGAATGACAACGCTGACGGCGTCTTCCATAAGAATCCAACGAAGGGCAAATTGTGCCATGGTTACGTTTTCCGGCACCAACTGGCGAATCTCCTCGACCACATCCAGCGCCAGCTCATAGGGCACACCGGCAAACGTTTCACCCTTGTCAAACGCCTCGCCATTGCGATTGAACGCACGGTGGTCATCGCTCGCAAATGCTGTTGATGTGTTCATTTTACCGGTCAGGAGGCCAGAGGCGAGCGGTACCCGCACGATGATCGCCACATTACGTGCCTTTGCCTCACGGAAAAACAGGCCCGCCGGGCGTTGCCGGAAAATGTTGTAGATGATCTGAACCGAAGTGACACCGGGATATTCAATCGCTTTCAACGCCTCTTCGATTTTCTCGACCGATACGCCGTAACCCTTGATTTTCCCATCCTCAACGAGGCCTTCCATCACGTCAAAAACATCGGGGCGATAGAAGACTTCAGTCGGCGGACAGTGGAGCTGAACCAGATCAAGGCAATCGGTCTGAAGATTGTCGCGGGACCGGTCCACAAAAGCGGTCAGATTGTCTTTGGTAAAACCTTCTGGCACATGGGGTGACAGTCGGCGTCCCGCTTTGGTCGCCACAAAAGGACGTTCCCCATCGCGTTCTTTCAGGACTTCGGCAATGATCCGTTCGGAGCGGCCATCGCCATAGACATCTGCCGTGTCGATGAAGGTGGTTCCGGCATCCAGAGCGGCGTGTAGCGCGCCCCTTGCATCCGCTTCGGACACGTCGCCCCAACTGCCACCGATTGCCCAGGCGCCAAAGCCGATTTCGGAAACTTCGCGGCCTGTGCGGCCAAAAATTCTGGTTTTCATGAATATGCTCCTTAAGGCATAAGCTGGCCGCCGTTCACCTCGATGACCTGGCCGGTGAGGTAGCCAGACAGGGTGGGCGACGCAAGAAACAGAAAGGCCCCGACACAGTCTTCGGGACAGCCTTCGCGCCCCATCGGGATCGTGGCGATCTGGGCGGCAAAGACATCTTCGGGCGTATAGCGGTCATGAAAGGGCGTTTGGATGACGCCGGGCGCTACCGCGTTCACACGAATGCCGTCGGCGACAAATTCCTTCGCCTGCCCACGCGTGAGGCTACTGACATAGGCCTTGGCCGCAGCGTAGAGCGCCGCGCCACCGCCACCGCCATTGCGCGCCGCGATGGACGTCGTGTTGATGACAAAACCATTCTCCGCCAAACGCACATAGGGATATGCTGCGACGGTTGCTTCCCATGCCGAGTGCGCATTCAGGTTAAACACCCGCGTAACGTGCTCCGGGCTGGCCTCGATCGTGGGGATCCTGCCGAGCATGCCACCCGCATTGTTGATCAACCCATCAAGGCCGCCAAGTGTTTCGGCAGCTTGTTGAACGACCTGCGTTGCAGCGCCTGGTGTGCTCAGGTCTCCTTGAATGAGTTCGATATATTCAGGTGCCTGTGCTTGTAGGGCACTGGCTGCTGTTCCGCTCTCATTAAAGTGCAACGCAACTTTTGCGCCCTGTGCTGCAAAGGCAAGAGAAACCGCGGCCCCGATACCCGTAGAGCCCCCGGTGACAAGAATGCGGCGCTCAGCGAGATCGCCAATCTTGATCTGATCCAAAGCCATGTTCACCCGTTGCCTCTTGTCAGCCGTCGATGGAGGCAAATTACACCTGTGGAGCTTGCAAATGGATCGTGATTGAATGAACCTGATTCAATCTTGGAATGAAGCTTTTTCACAATGATTACTGGCAACCGAACCAACCTGGCAGATCTGCGACTGTTTCTCACAATCGTTCGCCGCCAAAGTTTCACCTCTGCTGCGATCGAACTTGGCATTACGCCATCAGCAGCCAGTCATGCCATGCGGCGGCTGGAGGAAAAGCTGGGCGTAAAGCTTTTGAACAGAACCAGCCGAGCAGTTATGCCTACCGATATTGGGCTGGACTTGGCGAAAAGCCTGTCCGACGGATTCGACGCAATTGATCAGGCTATTCATTCGGTTGACGCACCGGGTGCGGCAAGGTTTGGAGAATTACGGATCAATGCCTTTGCAGATGCGGCGCAACTGGTGCTTGCGCCCGCTTTGCCGGAATTTGCACGCAGATTTCCTGATGTCCGTCTAAGCCTGGCTGTCGAGGAACGTCCCATCGATATTGTCGCTGAGGGCTATGATGCCGGAATCCGCTATGGTCATCATGTGCCCGAAGATATGGTTGCCGTCCCGTTGACCGGTCCGCAGCGCTGGGTTGTTGTCGCAGCGCCCAGCTACATCGAGGAACATGGCGTGCCAAGATCACCTTCTGAGCTGGAACAGCACACCTGCATTCAATTGCTGCTTGGCGATGACTCCAATTATCCGTGGGAGCTACGCGAAGGAGACGGTGAAAAGGCATGGCGTGTTCCGGGCAACATAACCATAAAGGACACCGCAACGACGATCGCGGCTGCAAAATCCGGTGTGGGTCTGGCTTACATTCTCGAGGCCCGCGTGAAACAGGAGTTGGTGGAGGGCAGTTTGCAAATCGTCCTGGACGAGTACGCAGCTGCCGGAGAACCTCTGCATATCTACTATGCAAGCCGGCGGCATAATCACCCGGGACTGAGGGCATTGACCAATATAATTCGCCGGCACAATAACCTTTCGTCAATTTAGGATTTTTTTATGTCACACCCCAGATCACACACGTCGCACAACCTATCGGGGCGATGGCGGCACAGGCAAGTGAATGGCTTCTTGAGCGAATTGAAAGAAAGGGAAATCCGGCATTGCCACGGGAAAAGCTGTTTGCTCCGGAATTCGTTCTCGGGACGTCCTGCGCACCGCCGTCCAATTAGGAATTGTTCAGCGTCTTTCCGGTCTGGTGGCAAAACCCGGAACAAGCGGGTGTGCGTGCATGCCCGTTGGAACAGAATAGTTTGCAGTTTGTTGCGGCGCAGGAGCAAATCAAGGTAGCGATCATGCCGACAACGGCCCTGCTGTTGAACAGGTTCCTGAAAGAGAGCCTTGCGGCGAACGATCGAAGTGGCAGCGGTCGAATTCACGAGCGATGAGATTTCAAACAACCGAACCCTCAACTCGAATGCCCGGTCGACAGCCATCCGCGGTCCGTTTCGACGCTGACAGGCAGGTGCAAGGTCGCGATGCAGGAGGCAACGGCGTGCGTGATCCCGGGATTGGAGCGTGCAATGGCGTGCTCCGCGGACACAGGCTACTGTCGTAGCTTTCATGGTTCGCGATACCAAAGAAGGCATCGATATTGCGGCTTCGGATGAAGGTCTGTTTCCTTCGCGCACCCCCTCTGGATGTTGGACCAACTTGCATTCCTGTCTTGATCCAAGCCACCCAAGTAACCGTGGGTTCGTCACAGCCGGCGCAGATCGGTAAAAGGACGTGGATCCCGATTGGGGTGAGCTAGTCCTTTACGCAGTCTATGAGGATCGTAGGGGGATGTTCGAGAAAGTAACGCCAGTATTCGCGATCATCGCTTCCATCTGGAGACGGCGATAGCTCGGGCGCATGAACCGTAAAGCCGTGGAACCCGGCGTCGCTGAAAGCGGCTTCGTAGGCCGCAACCGGCAGGTAGTAATTCTCGACCTCAATCCTGGAACCGTCAACATAACCCGACCAGGTGATCGGTGCGCCGTCGCAAACCTGATCAGCCAGCTCAATGTCAAAGCCATAATCTTTGTAGTTGGGGGGGGGTCGAAAATCATAGACGCCTGGGTTTGTGGTGAACGTTACGAAGCGCCCTCCCGGCTTTAGTCGGCTGGCAAGACCCCGGCACATGCGTGCAAGCTCGGTGCGGTCTCTGGCATAAACCAGCAGCCAAGCTGCAACGACCAAATCAAATTCCTGGCTTGGAACCACCGATCGAGCGTCTTCGACCCGATATTCGATCCCGGTCGGCGCCTGAGCTTCCTGATCGCGAGCGAGTTCAATCATCCGTTCGGAAATGTCTACTCCAACCACCTTCGAAGCGCCTGCCCGACGAAGAATTCGGGTAAAATGCCCCTCGCCGCAGGCGACGTCCAACACCTTCTTGCCGGAGACGTCCCCAATCAGTTTCATCAACGAATATGTCTCGATCCGCGATCTCCACTGCTGTTCCTTCACCTTTTTGTATTGCTCAGCCAGGTGGCCTTTGTCGAAGTCAGTGGTCATGATCGCTGCATACTTCCGCGGTTGAAGGGATTTGGTGATGTGCCCGGTTGAAGTTTTTCTCAGTTCAACTTCTGACTATCGTGCACGGGATTGTTGTGCCAGGCAACCCGCCCCTGACACCTGCTTTCTGGCGCTTCGGCAACTCGCTTGCACCGGAGGCGCCTCATAGTCGAACAGAGCGATCTGACTTGTTGCGGCCGGTCAGAGTTTTCATTTCAATCCTTGGAACTCAATTGCCGTCTCGCCGACCGTTTCGATGAGCGGATGTAATGCCGCTCATGCCTCAGTCCCTTGCCTTCTTGCTTGACACACAATCAAAATTGAAAAAAATGAAAACGATATTAAAATAATTCGCATGCGATTGAGTTTAGCCAAATTCCGCTCGCGTGCTGATGGCAGATTAGGAAAAGCGATCTCTCAGAATGGCGAATAACGGCACACCGAAATGCGAGTCTTCGGCAAGTCTGACAGACTTCCGATACCGGCAAATCCATCTCGATTTTCACACTTCCGAGCACATTGCCGGCGTCGCGGAGAATTTTGATCCCGATGAATTCGTGCAGACCCTTCGCAATGGAGAAGTGGACTCTGTTACCCTGTTTGCCCGGTGTCACCACGGTTGGTGCTACTATCCGACCAATGTTGGCAAGCCGCACCCTCATTTGCGCCGCCCGGACCTTCTTGGCGACATGATCAAGGCCTGTCACGAGGCCGACATCGCGACGCCGGTGTACATTTCCGTTCAATGGGACGAAGTCGTTGCTCGGGAACATCCTGAGTGGCGTGTGATGCAGGCACAAAACCGTGCCGCCAACTATCCAGGAACCGAGCCGTCGGCGATGAACCAGTTGACGCCAACCTGGCATACGCTGTGTATCAACCACAAAGGGTATGTCGACTACCTGGTCGACCTGACGCGTGAAGTTGTCGAACGCTACAATCCGCCGGGGCTCTTCATGGACATCCTCGGGTCGCATGAATGCACCTGCAATGCCTGTCTGGAGTCGATGAAAAAGGCAGGTCTCGACCCGCTGAGGGCCGAGGACCGCCAGGCCAATGACCGTGCGGTTCTCATCGCGTTTTTCAAGCGGCTCAATGCAGAGGTTCATGCCTCGCACCCGGAATGCCGCATGTTCTACAACTCGGGTCACATCTTCAAAGGTCAACGCGACCGCTACGATTTTTACGGTCACCTGGAGCTGGAAAGCCTGCCCACCGGTGGCTGGGGATATGATCATCTGCCGACCTCCGCCCGTTATGCCGACACGCTGGGAAAGGATTTTCTGGGCATGACGGGCCGCTTTCACACTCATTGGGGTGAATTTGGCGGCTATAAACGTCCCGAGGCCCTGGAATATGAATGTTGTCATATGATTGCTCTCGGGGCGCGCTGTTCGATCGGGGACCAGCTGCATCCGAAGGGCCGGCTGAACGCGGATACCTATGACCTTATCCGTCCCGCCTATCAGAGGGTGAAGAAGCTTGAACCCTTTGCCCGAAACGCAACCTATGTCAGCGAAGTTGCCATCTTGTCGAACGAAGCGCTGCAAGCATCGGAAGACTGGTCCGAGGGGCGCAACAATCCGTCGGACGATGCGGCGGCGCGCATGCTTCTTGAAATGCACATTCCGTTTGATGTGATCGATGCGGATGCGCAACTGAACCATTACCGACTGCTGATCCTGCCGGACGACATTCGTCTGGATACGGGATTGGCCAAACGCCTGGAAACGTTCGTCAGACAGGGAGGTGCGGTGATTTCGACAGGGTGTTCGGGCCTCTGGCAGGACAGGGATGAATTCGCGCTCGATATCGGGGCGGAACTTGAAGCGCCGTCGGTTCCGTTCGATCCGAGCTATCTGCAAACGCAGACTTTTCTGGACGAAAATCTCATCGGCTCGCCGATAGTCATGTACGATCAGGCATTGGCGTTAAAGGCGACCGACGGTGAAGAGCTCGCACACATTCTGCCCTCTTATTTCAACCGTTCCTGGGACCGCTTCTG
Source organism: Roseibium sp. SCP14 (assembly GCF_040329475.1). NCBI lineage: Bacteria > Pseudomonadati > Pseudomonadota > Alphaproteobacteria > Hyphomicrobiales > Stappiaceae > Roseibium > Roseibium sp. SCP14. The sequence continues at coordinate 36,310 of NZ_JBDZYH010000014.1, read as the reverse complement.
TTCCCATCTCCACACGCCGGAAGATCCGGATGCCGGCACGCTTGGCACGGCCATTGTGCAAAAAGGGAAGGTCGTTCACGTCGCTTACCCTCTGTTCAAGCTTTACGGGCGTCTTGGACAGCCTCTCTACAAGTACCTGTTTCGCGGATTGGTCAAGCGCGTGTTGCCCGATCAGTTGATCAGGACAAGCCTGCCCTCGGCAGGGCGGGTATCCGTAACCCGGCAGAAAAACGAGGATCGCACGATCGTGCATCTTCTATACGCACCTACGCAGCTGCGCGGGCGCGGAATTGCCTACAATGACGGCGAAACCCGTGCCATCGAGATCATCGAGGACGTGCCCGTACTCAACAACATTCAGGCGGATGTCCGCCTTCACAAGAAACCCCGCGCCGTCCATTGTGCCTATGACGGCGCCGAACTTGACTGGGATTTTGACAGCCGGAACCGCTTGAGGGTGCATGTGCCGGAAATGCATATTCATTCGGCGATCGTGATCGATCACTAGGCACAGAGGTTGCTGCTGGCTTGGCAGTAGACCCGGGAGAAGTTGCTGCGCCTTCTCCCAAAAACGCTTTTCGCTTGACCTGCGCGGGCTCGATGAACCATGAAACAGTGAAGGGCTCGCTCAGGAACCAAGATGAAAAAAACCGATAGAAATCCGACCATTCAGGATGTTGCGCAGGTAGCAGACGTGGCAATCGGCACCGTGTCTCGCTATCTCAACGGCTTCTCGCTGCGAAAGAGCAACCGGCTTCGGATTGAAAAGGCAATCGAGGAGCTTGGCTACCAGTCCAATTCCCTGGCCAGGTCGTTGAAGACTGACCGCACGAACGCTGTGGCGTTCGTTGTGCCGTCGTTCGACGAGTTCAATTCCCGCATTCTGACCAGTCTCGTGACGCGTTTTCGAGCTGCGAACTACACCGTCGTCACATTCCACCACGAGGACAACCCAAATTCGATCGTCGAGGCGCTGGAGGCTATCGCCATGCGCAAGATCGACGGCGTGATCATGTCCGGCGCGCTGGAGGCGCGAGGAGCGGCTCAATCTCTGCTGGACGCCGGCCGTCCGGTGATCCTTTACAACAACGATATTCGCGGTCTCGAGATCGATCGAGTTCTGGTCGACAATCGGGATGCCGCGCGGCGTGGTGTGGAGCATCTTTTTCAGGCCGGGCACCGGCGTATCGGCATTGTGACCGGCGATGTCACGACAAGTTCGGGCGCCGAGCGTCTGGAAGGCTACAAGAGGGCTCTGACCGAAGCCGGCCTTGCCCATGATGATCAGATCATTTTTCCCGGCCGCTGGCGGGCCATCGATGGCTATGCGGCACTTGATACCTTCATGGCGCTGGAGGAGCCGCCAACGGCTGTCCTCATTTCCAGCTGTGTGATGGCCGAAGGCTTTCTTGAGGCCATGAAAATGAGGGGCGTTCAGATCGGCAAGGACTTGTCGCTGATCAGCTTCGACGACAACACGATGTTCCGACTGTTCTCGCCAGGCATTGCCGCCATCGCTCAACCGACGGAGCAGATTGCCGGATATCTGACTGATCTCATGCTCTCCCGCCTGGCGGGAGGGCTGCCGCCGGCATCGCGCACGTTTACAATTTCGTGCGAGCTGGTCGTGCGTGAATCGATCCGGAACCTGACTTAGAACTACCGGACGCGCGACGTCACTGGCCGTGACGAACCGGGCTTTTGCAATGCCCGCCTATCAGGACCGTTGCACCTGCTTAAGCGGTTTGCGGCGTCTCATCCGACGAAACTGCATTTTGTCTTCTTTCCTGCGTTGGTTTTACCTCCTACGCAGCACGCATTGCATGCCAATTTTCGAGTTTAAATTATCAATTATTGAAACAATTCATTATTGAGTTCTGAAAGAAGGATATTATCAAGTCTGTTTGAAAAGTGACTAAAAAACAATGAGATAGAAATTATCTTGCTGAGAAATTTCAGAAAATAGAAGGAGTGGAATTCAGTTCCATAAGGGCAATTTTCAAGTTCGTCATTGACATTATTATTCAAAGACGAAAAAATTGAAATCGTTTCACAAATTGCTCGGGAGGAAATTCATGAAACTGATCAAATCAGTTGTTGCGGCTGCTTCTTTGGTGCTATCGGCCTCGGTTGCTTCTGCGTCGGACGACGTGAGTGGTGAACTCACGATCCTGAACTGGCTTGGCGGCACGGAAGGCGCGCTGATCAAGGCACTCGAAGAGGGGTTCCAGAAAAAATATCCCAACGTTGAAATCAGGGACATCAATCCGGCCGCAGGCGGAGGCGACGCCCGCGCCGGCATTCGATCCGCGCTTTTGTCCGGCGAGCAATTCGACCTATTGCTCAATACCTGGCCGTCTTTCGAGAAAGAGCTGATCGACGCGGGTATTATTCGCGACGTTGACGAGTATTGGACCAAATACAACTGGAGCAATGCGATCAGTGACAGCTGGCGCGCGCTTGGAACATATGATGACAAAACCTATGGCGTCTATTTCCTTGCCGGAAACCGGTCAGGTCTCTGGTATCGCCCCGACGTATTCGAGGCGGCGGGAATTGCTTCGGAGCCGCAGAACTGGGATGAGTTCATGGCGGCAATCGGGAAGCTTGGCGATGCCGGGCTGGTTCCGGTCTCCATAGGTGCCCGTTCCTGGGCAACCACCGAATGGTTCGAAAACCTGCTTCTCAAGACCGCTGGTGCGGATTTCGCCCGCAAACTGGCAGCCCACGAAGTCAAATGGACCGATCCGGCTGTCACGGAAGTATTCGCCACCTGGAAACAGATGCTGGATGCAAACTGCTGTGAAAGAGCGGAAAAGATGCTCTCGATTCACTGGCCCGACACGGCCGACGCCGTGATGCGCGACAAAACCGCGGGTGTCATGCTGATCGGTGCGTGGGCGAACCAGCGTGCGGCTGGCGATTATGGTCAGAAGCCGGGTGTCGATTATTCCTTCTTCCAGTTTCCGGCCGTCAACGAACCGCATGACAACACCATGAGCATTGACGGCAAGAACTGGCTCGTGATGAGCCAGGCGAAGAACCCGGACGCCGCGGCTGCCTTCATTGACTTCGTTCTGAGCGAAGAGGGCTCCAACATCATTGCCGACAGCAATATTGCTACTCCCTCGGCGAATGTCGACGCGAGCAAGTACGATCCGATCGTTGCCAAATATGTCGCCGAATACGCAGGAGCAGACGTTGTCTTCGTCCTGGACGATCTGCTGCCGGCCGAGTTGAGCGGTCTGTTCCGTTCAAGTCTCCAGCGTTTCGTTCAGGACCCGAGCGACGAGACGATCGCTGATATTCAGTCAGCGCTGGAAGCGAAGGCTGAAGAAATCTACTGAGCCGTCGGCTCTCGTTGAGCCGCCGGCACTCCCAGGGGGAGGGACGGGACATCGCCACTGTTCGTCCCTCTTCCGGGTGTGACTGTGCTCGGCACAATCGAAATACACAAGGCTGGGAGGCCTTTATGGAAATGGTGACGGATAGACCCTCTACCTTGCGGTCTATCGCTTCTCTTTTCAAAAGCTGGATATCGCCTTCAGGTGAGCGGCAGGACTGGGTGGCTTATGTACTTCTTGCTCCCGTTCTGATCCTTTTCGCCATAGGCGTTCTTTATCCGCTGTTTGAAACCATTCGCGTCAGTTTCCTCGACTGGACCGGGCTCGGTCCGCAAAAACCAACGGGACTGAACAACTACTTCAAACTCTGGAAAGATCCCAGCTTCAGGAGCGCGCTGAGTGTCACGCTGACCTGGACCCTGGCGACCACCTTCTTTTCGGTGCTGATCGGCTGGAGCATTGCGCTGATATCCGGTCTGGATCCAAGGCGAACGATTATCTTTCGCGTTGCCATCTTTGCCGCCTACGGCGTGTCGGAAGTCGCCAGCGGCGTGATCTGGCTCGGCATTGTCCAACCGGATTTCGGCATGCTCAACGGCATCCTGAGAGGTATCGGTCTCGGCGACCTGGCCTATCCGTGGCTTGGTAACGCGGATACCGCCATCTGGGCGCTCGTTGCGGCCTATGTCTGGACAGCCGCCGGTCTGCCGCTGCTGACATGCTACGCTGCGATTGTTGCCATTCCCAAGAGCCAGATCGAGGCTGCCTATGTGGACGGCGCGACACATATGCAGGTGCTGCGTCACATTCTCATTCCCTATTCCATGCCGGGCCTTCGGGTTGCGATCTTCCTGATCCTGCTGAACTCCCTGAAAGCCTTCGACCTTATCCACGTGATGACGGAAGGAGGGCCGGTTCGCGGTACGGAAACGGTCGGCTACTTCATGTTCAAAGAGGCGGTTGTCTACTTCAAACAGGGTTATGGCGCGGCCAGTACGGTTGTTCTCCTGATCGGTGTGATCGTGATTTCCTTGCCTCTCATCTTCGAAAGATCGAGTGAAAGACGATGAACGAAATCTATAGACCGCCCCTGTGGCCTTTCCTCGTAATAGGTTTTGTCTCCCTCATCTGGATCATTCCTCTGTTCGGCATCGTCGCGATCTCGCTGCGGCCGGAATCCGAAACGCTGCAAGGCTGGTGGCGCATCGACGAATTCACGCTGACTTTCGACGCCTGGCGCAAGGTCTGGATCAACTATCCGCTCTGGGATGCGTTCGTGAATTCCGTGCTGATCGCCGGGCTGTCCGCACTGGGATCGGTCCTGCTCGCTCCGATGGGTGGATACTGCTACCAGTTCCTGAACTTCCCGGGGCGCCGTTTGACGTTTCTGTTGCTGGTCAACGCGTTCGTGATCCCAAATCAGGTGCTGATCATTCCGCTCTTTACCCTGTGGCGGGAAGTCGGCCTGATCGACAACATCTTTTCAGTGATCATTCCCTTCGTCGCCTTGTCGATGGCATGGGCGGTGTTCCTGGTGAAAAACTATCTCACCGACTTTCCGCGTTCGCTGATCGAAGCGGCCCAGATCGATGGTTGCGGCCATATACGCACCTTCTTCTCGGTCGTTTTGCCCAATGCGCTGACGCCCATGGCTGCGGTTGGCATCCTGCAATTCATGTGGACCTGGAATTCCCTGCTGCTGCCGATGCTGTTCTTGCGCGAAAACATCCCGTTGCCGGTGCTGCTGACCAAGATCAAGGGCACGTACGAACCAAATTGGGACCAGGTGGCGGTCGCCACGATCATCACCACGATCGTGCCCCTCGCCGTGTTCCTCTATTTCCAGAAATATTTCGCAGCCGGCGCGAGCAATCAGTCCGGCCAAAAAGGCTAACAGGTCGAACGGAGTATCAAAATGGCGACAATCGCACTGCAAAATCTGGTCAAGCGCTTTGGTGCCACCGAGGTTCTGCACAGCATCGACCTGAATGTCGAAGATGGCGAATTCATCGTGTTCGTCGGCCCGTCCGGCTGCGGCAAGTCAACGACCCTGCGCATGATTGCGGGGTTGGAGTCGGTGTCCGGCGGTCACATTCTTATCGGGGATCGCGACGTCAGCAAGCTGGTTCCGCGGGAACGCAATATCTCGATGGTGTTTCAGGACTATGCGCTCTACCCGCATATGTCGGTTCGCAAGAACCTGGGATTTGGCTTGAAAGTGGCCGGAACGCCGCGTGCGGAAATCGACCGCAAGGTGGGCGAGGCTGCGGAAATCCTCGGCCTCAGTCCGCTTCTTGAACGCAAGCCCCGCCAGCTGTCCGGTGGGCAGCGCCAAAGGGTTGCAATGGGCCGTGCGATCGTGCGCAGCCCTGATGTTTATCTGTTCGATGAGCCGCTTTCAAACCTGGACGCAAAGCTGCGCACGCAGATGCGCGCGGAAATCAAGAAGCTGCACCGGCGTGTCGGCAACACCGTCATCTATGTGACCCACGACCAGGTGGAAGCCATGACAATGGCCGATCGGATCGTCGTGATGAGGGACGGTAACATTGAGCAGGTCGGCAAGCCGGAAGCGCTTTATGCCCGGCCCAACAACACGTTCGTGGCTACGTTTATCGGCTCGCCGCCCATGAATCTCATCCGGGGAACGGTCGGCAGCAAAGATGGCGTTCCGGTCGTTGCCGTTTCCGACAACCTTGTCCTGCCAGTGCCGGAAGACCTTGTCGACCGCGCTACGCAAAACCAGTCGGTGGATCTTGGATTCCGTCCGGATATCTGTTCACCGGTCGGACACGAACTGTCTTCTGATGGAAGAAAGGTTACTCTTTCACTGACGATCGATCACATAGAAACGCTTGGCGCGGAGACCATGCTGACGACGCTCGTTGACGGAAAACCCGTCCTGTCGAAAATGTTCAATCCGCGTAGCGTGTCTCGGAATGACAATCTGGACTTCGTTCTGGCCGTCGATCAATGCCATCTGTTCGATGCCGATACAGGCCAAACGCTTCGCGATCCCGCGTGACCATGGGCCTGACCGGCCACTTGCGGCGTCATCAACGAGAAACCCGGCCTTTGGCCGGGTTTTTGAGATTTCGGCAGTTTGAAACCTGGGGTCGCGCACCGGGTCTTCGTTTATAGATTGTGCAATTTTTCCAGCAATTGCATTGGTTCGGTGATGGTCGCGTTCGGTTCCTCCAGCGGATGGTTTGGCGTCTTCCGGCGCCGTGGAGACCAGTTGATCCAGACCGTCTTGAGGCCAAGCGCATTCGCGCCGGCCATATCGCGGCGCAGGTTGTTACCGACATAGACGACATTTGCGGCGTCACTAGCCTTAAGTCCGAGTTTTGAAAACGCATCGTTGAAAATGCGTCGGTCGGGTTTTTCGACGCCGACGGCTTCGGAGATCGAGCGGGTGATGAAATGCCGGGTGAAACCGAGTTTACCGTGCACGTTGTCGAAGCTTTCAACTTTCCCGTCGGCAACCAGTGCAACCAGGTAGCCTTCTTCGGTCAGTGCCTCCAGCAGTTCCTGCGCACCTGGAATCGGGTGCGCATCCTGAACCACTCCGCCCCGGTATATCTCGCTTGCTTCGTCGATCAGCGTGTCGCCGCTGTCGAGCAGCACAGCCTTGATGCCTTGTTTTTCATCCCGCAACTTATCGGTCTGCCTCAGGACGAATTCCGGAATGCGCTCGTTCAGTTCCTGCCAGGTGATGAACGGAACAGATGACAGGTCGAATGCATTGTCGAATATCAGGCTCGGTGTGAATGCCTCGGACCGCATATAGGTGCGGGCAAGGTAATGGTCGTAGGGTCTGAGGCTGGCAAGCTGGTCGCGATAGGCTGGTTGCACAAGAATGTCCATGCTTCCCGCCCGATCGCGGCAACAACCGATCAGGCGCTCGCCGTGGGTCTCGATGTGACTGAGGCTGGAGAAGAAAGCATGCTTGCCCGGCTCTGAATAGAGGTGAACCCGGCCGTTGCGGATCGGCAGATCTCGTTCGTCACCAAAATGATCGGCAAAGCGCCCGTGAGAACTCGCCTCGACCCGGGCGACTTCCTGATCTCCATTCAGGTGAACCCAGATGTGTTCGAGCTCATAGAGATGCTGAATGTCCCAGTCCCACCAGATTGCATATTCGATCACCGTTTCGACACCCTCGTTGAAGGTGATCGAGTGTCCGCTTGAAGGTGAGGAAGAGGGCTCGGTGATCAGGGAGACACCCACGTGATGCGGAAGAAACGGTTCGTTTCTGTCGAAAAGAATGGTTGGCGCGTGTTCGCGAGCGATTTTCAGCACCTGGGTGGTTGTTTTAGGGATCGGTTTCATAGCAATATTGAATTAGTTGATATCGATTCATATACTAAATGAAAAACGGACCGGCGCAAGAGCCTGCTTACAGGGCTGGATCCGCATTCGCACCCTCCTGCCTCAGAGGTCTTTATGCCCGACAATTCGAGAACCCCGCTGCTGCTGCAATATTCGTCTCCGGCAGCACATTGGAACGAGGCGCTGCCGCTCGGTAACGGACGGCTGGGGGCCATGGTGTTCGGTCGAGCTGGCACACCCCGGATTCACCTTAACGAAGATACTTTGTATAGCGGCGAGCCGGACCAGATCTACGAGCCGCCTTTCATCGGCGACCGGGTCGCCAAAGTGCGCGAGATGCTTGAAGAAAAGCGCTTCGCGGAGGCGCAGGAAGAAGTGCGTCGGCATTTTCTCGGACGGCAGGGGGCATCATACCAGCCGGCGGGCACCTTGAACCTGACGATGAAACAAACCGGCGAAGTGACAGGCTACAATCGCGCGCTGGATATTGAAAAGGCGGTTCATACCGAAATCTATCGACAGAATGAGATCACGTTCAGGCGGGACACATTCGTGTCTCATCCGGACCAGATCGTGGTGATGCATCTGGCTGCGGATCAGGCCGGTGCAATCAGTTTCGATGCTCATTTCGACAGTGTTCATCCCACGGCTCGCACGGTCTTTGACGGGAATCTGATGGCGTTGCGCGGCCAGGCGCCAAGCTTCAGCCTCCACTATGGCAACCTGTTTCAACGGATTGAGCAGCTCGGTGATCAGCACAAGTTTCCTGAACTCTACGACGAGGCGGGATTCTTGCGGTCCTATGTGACCCCGGATCGATTGGGGGCCGGTCAATTTGTGCTTTACAACGAAGACGGCCAGGGTCGCGGCATGTTTTTTGAAGCTGCGCTGAAGGTCGATTACGAAGGCGGTTCCTGCACCTGGAAAGACCATCGTCTGATGGTGAGAGGCGCGGACCGGGTGACATTGCGGATATCGGCCGCAACGAGCTTTAACGGTGTCGACAAAAGCCCCAGTCGGGAAGGCGCTGATCCTGAGGCGCAGAACAGGGCGAATCTTAAGGCCGCAGAGGCGCATGATTTCGCTGCGCTCAAGGCGCGTCACGTTGCCGACTTCGCCCCCCTGATGCGGCGGGTCGATCTCCGGCTCGGGGACGGATCAAGTCCGGCGGGGAATACCGACGAGCGTCTTGCCCGCTTTCAGGCGGAAGGGGATCCCGCACTGGCCGCACTCTTGTTTCAGTATGGCCGATATCTGCTTGTTTCGGCGTCGCGCCCCGGTACGCAGGCTGCTCACCTGCAAGGGATCTGGAGCGATGCCAATGTACCGATCTGGAGTTCCAATCATACGATCAACATCAACACCGAAATGAACTATTGGCCTGCCGAGGTAACCAACCTGTCGGAGTTGCACGAACCCCTGTTTGACATGATCGAGGAACTCGCAGTCTCAGGTGCAAGCAAGGCTGATAGCATGTTCGGTTTGCCGGGCTGGATGGCGTTTCACAACACCTCGATCTGGCGCGAGACCAATCCGACAGGCAATTCCCCGCAGTCGGCATTCTGGCCGATGGCCGCGGGCTGGCTGCTCAGCCACATGTGGGAACACTATCTGTTCACACGAGACAGGGAGTTTCTGAAACAGCGTGCCTTCCCGTTAATGGTGTCGGCCTGTGCGTTTTTTCTCGAATGGCTCGTGGAAGACAAGGACGGGTTTCTGGTCACCCCGGTCAGCACCAGCCCGGAAAACAACTATCTTGATGAAAATGGCAAGGATTGTTGCGTCAGCCAGGGATCGACCATGGACATGGCGATTATTCGGGAATTGTTTGCCCGGACCGCTAAGTGCTGCGAACTGCTGGATGAAGATGCCGTATTGCGTCAGACGCTGGAGGAGCGCATCGAACGGTTGTTGCCCTATCGTATCGGTGGCAAGGGGCAATTGCAGGAGTGGCATGAAGATTATCCCGATTGGAATCCGCACCACCGTCACGTTTCACATCTATACGGTGTTTTTCCCGGTGATCAGATAACGGAGGCAACACCCGACCTGCAGAATGCGGCGCGGCAATCGCTGGATATTCGCGGCGACGAGGCTACCGGCTGGAGTATGGGATGGAAGATCGCCCTTCATGCGCGCCTTGGCGATGGAGAGCGGGCCTACAGGATCCTTCATAACTTTCTGGAGTTTGTTGAGAACGACCGGCCAAAAGGACAAAAGGGCGGTGTTTATGCAAACCTGCTTTGCTCTCATCCGCCGTTTCAGATCGATGGCAATTTCGGCTATACGGCCGGTGTGGCAGAAATGCTGTTGCACAGTCACAACGGCAAGGTCGTTTTGCTGCCATCCCTTCCAGCAGCCTGGAGCGAAGGTTCTGTAAGTGGACTAAAAGCGCGGGGCGATTATGAAATTGCGATGGTTTGGTGCGGCGGCCAGTTGAAAAACGCGAAAATCAAGGCACGTCATGCAGGCAAGCTCGTACTGGAAACAAGAAACCTCGTTGAGTGCAAATCGAACACAACGCTCCTGCGCGGAACGCACTTTGTTCTGGAAGTTGAAGCCAGTGAAGTAGTTGAACTCAGGTCAATCGAGTAGCCGGGTTGGGTGGGCATGTGTGCTGCACAGGTTTGGCAGTCGCCAGCCAAAACCTATGAATGTTGAATAGTCACAAAAGCAACTTCCGCTCAATTCGCCCGTTCACTCAGTCGGAAAACTGTCTCTGTTGCAAACCTGATTTATACGTGCGTTCTTCCAACGGTACCTTTGACAGTTCGCCTCGGAAAAACTCCAGAAACGCGTCTTCCGCCCGGTTCAGGCGTGCATTCGGATTGGTCACGAGATGAACATCGATTTCCAGCGTGTCCTCATAGGGAGGCAGACGCCAGAGCTGGCCGCTTTGCACGTAGGCGTCGGCGACATGGACGGGTAGGGGGCCGAATCCGAGCCCGGCAATGATCATGCGCATCGCTTCACCCAGGTGGGAGGTGGAACCGGTAACCTGGTCGTCCAGTTTGTGATGGGCTCGCATCAGGGCTACAGGACGCAGAGCGTCCCAGAGTTGATCTGTTTTGAAAGTCACCGATGAGTGGCCTCGGAGATCCTGGACTTTCAGGTTCGACTGGCCGAACAGCGGATGCGTCGGGCCGCAGAAAAAGCCGAAGTAACACCGGTAGACCTGCTCGTAGACCAGCTTGGCATGCTTGTCGTAGACAAGACAAATACCGAGACCGGCTCCTTTTTCCAGCACCGTTTGCCGAACTGCCTTGCTCGGCATCACATTGATCTCGAAGCCGACCTTTGGATGCAGGCTGTGAAACTGCGACAGCACCCGGTCGAACAGGTCACTTTCGATACGGCTGAACGCGGCAACCGTCACCTTGCCGGTCAATTCGTCTTCAATGCCTTGTCCGGCAGAAATCGCCCGCGAAATCGTACCGTAGACCTCAATGCACTCCCGGTAGAGATGCTGCCCGGCAGGTGTGACCCTGAAGGTTGACGGACTGCGTTCGATAAGCTGTGTCTGCAGACGGTCTTCCAGCCGTTTCAGCGCCTGGCTCACCGAAGGTTGCCGCAATCTCAATCGGTTGCCCCCCTTGGTCACGCTGCCTTCCTGCACCACGACCATGAAAGTACGCAACAGATTCCAGTCCAGTTCTCGGGTCAGTCGCTCGCTGTCGGTCGGTGTCTTCATATAGATGCTGCCTATGAGATATATGCTCATTATCTATTTGAGTGATAACCCGCTCACACCGTAATCAGCAAGGCGAAAACAACTTGATTACGGGGAGTGTCCTGAATGACCGCGAAAGATGGTCGCTCGACGGATTCCAATCTTTTTTATCAATCACGCTCCCGCCGCCCGGCGGTCGATCGGGCGGAAGGCATTTACATCTGGGGGGCGGACGGCAAGCGCTACATTGACGGATCCTCCGGCGCCATGGTCAGCAACATTGGTCATTCCAATCCGAATGTGCTGGCGGCGATGAAGGCGCAGATGGACAGCGCAACCTTCGCCTATCGGCTGCATTTCGAAAATGAACCCGCCGAGAACCTGGCAACCGCGATTGCCGATCGTATGCCTGAGGGCTTGAACCGTGTGTTCTTTGTTTCGGGAGGGTCGGAGGCTGTCGAAACCTGCGTGAAATTTGCCCGTCAATGGGCGGTCGCGACGCGACAGAACGAGCGCTGGAAGGTAATTTCCCGTTTTCCCTCCTATCACGGCTCGACCTTGGGCGCGCTTGCCCTGACCGGCTACGGACCATTGAAGGATGCCTTTGCACCGCTGTTCAAGGACATGCCCAAGATACCGGCCCCGACCTGCTATCTCGACCGGGACAATCTCTCAGATCATGACCGCGGCTTGAAATATGCCGAAATGCTGCGCGAGGAAATCATCGCCCAGGGACCGGAAACCGTTCTCGCCTTTGCCATGGAACCGGTGGGCGGCGCTTCGACCGGCGCACTGGTGGCCCCTGACAGCTACTATGCCCGCGTCCGGGAGATCTGCGACGAGTTCGGTATTCTGCTGATCATGGACGAAGTCATGAGCGGTGTCGGCCGGACCGGCCGGTTCATGGCTTCGGAACACTGGAACGTGCGTCCGGATCTGGTCGCGGTTTCCAAGGGATTTGCCGCTGGCTATGCACCGCTCGGTGCGATGATCGCCCGTGAGGACATGGTCGAGGCCGTTCTGGATGCCGGCGGATTTGCCCATGGCCACACCTATGCGGGCAACCCATTGGCCTGCTGCGCAGGACTGGCCGTCCTGAACGAAATCGAACGCCAGGGGCTGATCCCTCACACCGCCGAGATGGGCAAGATCCTGATAGACGGCCTGCAGGACCTGATGGACCGCCATTTCTTCATCGGAGACGTGCGCGGCAAGGGCCTCCTGACTGCGTTCGAATTCGTAGCGGATCGCGAAACCATGGCACCGCTGCCGAAAGCGCTAAATGCCTATGACCGCTTTGTCGAGATCTGCTACGAGCGCCAGCTCATCACCTATTCCCGCCGCACCCGCGGCGGCAAAGACGGCGATCATTTTCTTGTCTGTCCGCCGATGATCGTCACGGTTCAGCAGATCGATGACATCCTGAACATTCTCGACGACAGCTTGCGCGCCTTTGGCCGTGAAGCCGGATTGGCGGGGTAGGGTATGCAGCAGAAAGTCATCATCACCTGCGCGGTAACGGGCTCGATCCACACGCCCACCATGAGCCCGCATTTGCCGGTCTCACCGAACGAAATCGCCGACCACGCGATCGCGGCAGCGGAGGCTGGAGCCTCCGTCCTGCACCTTCATGCGCGTGATCCGGAAACAGGCGCTCCCAGTTCCGATGTCGATCTGTTCCGGCAATTCCTGCCGCGCATCAAGCAGAGTTGCGACGCCGTTCTGAACATCACCACCGGCGGCAGCTCGCAAATGACGGTGGAACAGCGCCTGTCGGCCCCGGCGCAATTGTCGCCGGAAATGTGCTCGCTCAACATGGGATCGATGAATTTCGGCCTGTTCCCGATGGCGGAGCGTCATGCCGACTGGAAGCACGACTGGGAACCCCGTTTTCTGGAGAACACCCGGGACGTCGTCTTCAAGAACACATTCAAGGATATCGAGACCGTGTTTTCGAGGCTGGGCGACGACTGCGACACCCGTTTTGAGTTCGAATGCTACGACGTCGGTCACATCAACACGGTGGCCTTCTACATGCGCCAGAAGCGCATCAAGGCACCGGTCTTCCTGCAATTCGTGATGGGTGTCCTGGGCGGAATGGATGCCAGCCCGGAAAACCTGATGCACATGAAGGCAACAGCCGACCGGCTGCTGGGCGACCAATACCGGTTCTCGGTTCTGGCTGCCGGGCGCCAGCAGATGCGGCTTGGCACTATGGGTGCCGTGCTGGGAGGAAATGTCCGCGTCGGCCTGGAGGATTCCCTGATGATCGCCCGCGGCCGGCTCGCCGAAAGCAATGCCCAGCAGGTCACCAAGATCCGCCGCGTGATCGAGGAACTCGGTCTGGAAATCGCAACTCCCGACGAGGTGCGCGAGACGCTGCACCTCAAGGGAGGCGACAGGACCGGGTTCTGACATGTCGATGGCGCGCCTCAACTTCCGCCCGGTCTTCAGAGGAGTTTTCCTGTGACCCCGTTCGTCTTCAACACGACTGCGCAGATCGTGTCCCGTCCGGGCGCTTCTTCAGACCTGCCGGTACTGGCTGGTTCCTTGCTGGGCGACGACATCCTGTTCATTACCGACAGGGGCATTCGCGCTTTGCAATTGGAGCAGCCTATTCTGCGAGCGCTGCAGCACTCGGGAGCCACCGTCACCGTTTTTGATGCCGTGGAGGCGGACCCCAGCCTCGATACGCTGCAGCAGGCAACGGAAACCGCCCGGAGTATCGGCTGTACCGGCGTCGTGGCCCTGGGTGGAGGGTCGTCAATGGATGTCGCCAAGCTGGTGGCGCTGCTGGCCGGATCCGGAGAGGACATCGACCGGGTCTGGGGTGTCGGCAATGCCAAGGGGCCGCGTCTGCCGCTGGTCCTGATCCCGACCACTGCCGGCACCGGTTCCGAAGTCACACCCGTTTCGATCATCACCGTGGACGGCGAGGAAAAGCGCGGTGTTTCCTCGCCGCTTCTGTTACCGGACATTGCTGTCCTCGACGCAAACCTAACGCTCAGCCTGCCCTCCGGCGTCACGGCGGCCACCGGCATCGACGCCATGGTTCACGCGATCGAGGCCTATGCGTCGAAAAACGCCAACAACAATCCGATGTCGCGCATTCTGGCTGTCGAAGCTTTGCGGCTGCTCGGCTCGAACATCGAAACGGCGGTCTTCGATCCGGACAATATCGAGGCACGCGGCAAGATGCTGCTCGGTTCGGCGCTGGCAGGTATGGCGTTCGCCAACTCACCGGTCGCCGCCGTGCATGCCCTCGCTTATCCGATCGGAGGCTCATTCCATATCCCGCATGGCCTGTCCAACGCGCTTGTGCTGTCGGAGGTTCTGCGCTTCAACGCGGCGGACAGCGCCAACGGGTCCTACCTGCGCTACGCCGAACTGGCCCCGCACGCATTCGCGGATCTGACCGCTGCTGCCGAGCCGCGGGATCTTTGCGCAACCTTCGTCAACCGCCTTGCCGACCTTTCGGTCAAACTCGGACTGCCGGCCCGGCTTCGCGACGTCCAGATCCCCAGGAATGCCCTGTCGAAGATGGCGGCGGACGCCATGAAGCAGACGCGCCTTCTCGTCAACAATCCGCGCGAGCTGACCGAAGCCGATGCTCTCGCCATCTACCGGGCCGCATGGTGATTTCATGAGCAGACCTGTACCGCTGAAACGCAGTGATTTTCCGGTGACGCAGCCGCTTCAGACCCGTTGGAGCGACAATGACATCTACGGGCATATGAACAACACCGTGCATTACCAGCTGTTCGACACGGCCCTGAACATGTGGCTGATCGGGGAGGGGCTTCTGGAGCCGTCGCGCAGCGAGACTATTGGCGTCGTCGTCGACACGGGCTGCAGCTACTTCGCCGAGCTTGCGTATCCGCAACCCGTTCTCGCAGGCCTGCGCGTGGAAAGACTGGGCAGGTCCTCCGTCACCTACCGCATCGCGCTGTTCGGCGACGGCGAAACCGCCGCCGCCCAGGGGCATTTCACTCAGGTGCTGGTCGACAGAAAGACGCGCAGGCCCGTACCGATCAGCGACCGCTGGCGCGATGTACTGACCAGGGCTTCCATTCCCGAGCCTTGCAGCTAGCGGAGAAGGCGGCCCGTCTCGAGCTCATCCCCTCAGACCTTCAAACCCCGGCATCGGCCGGCAACAAACCCAAGGGAGGAACCATCCATGAAACTGACAAACCTGACCAAAGGTGTGGCGGCAGCCGCTCTGGCGCTGTCACTTGCGCTGCCTGCGGCGGCAGCCGACATGCGCCTGAAATTTGCCGGAGTGTTTCCGGTCGATCATCAGGGCAGCAAGATGATGGAGCAGATCAAGGCGGATATCGAAGCGGCTGATGTTGGCCTGAAGGTTTCCGTGTTTCCGGCCAACCAGCTGGGATCCGGCGAAGCACTGCTTGAAGACACGATCCGAGGAAACATCGACTTCACTGCCGCCTTCATCTACGCGCACAAGGATCCACGCCTGGAATTCCTGTCGATGCCCTTCCTCGTCTCCGGATGGGACGATATGGACGACACAATGCGGAACCTGGATTCCGAGTTCAACACCGTCCTGCAGGATATCCTCGGGGATTTGGGGTTGAGGCTGCTGGTCAACAACCCGGAAGGTTTCGTCGGTATCGTCGCCACTGAAAAGCCCGCCGACTGGAACGGCATGGGCGACAAGGGCGTGAACATTCGCGTCTGGTCCTCCAATGTCATCAAGTCGATGGTCGAATCCCTCGGATACCAGGCAACGACCATGGCCTGGGGCGACATCTTCCCGGCGCTGCAGTCCGGAATCGTCGACGGCGCGATCTGCTGCACCAAGACCGCAACATATTCGATCTTCGCCAAGTCCGGCGTCGGCAAATACTTCATCGAATACAATTCGGTTTCCGAACTCACCTCGTTCTACGCCTCCCAGAAAACGTGGGACAAGCTGAACGAAGAACAGCGGCAGGTCGTGCAGGCCGCCTTTACCAAGGCGTCGGACGATTTCTTCGCCTACAACAAGGAAAACGACGAAGCTTTCGCAAAGAAGCTTGAAGAGAACGGCTACGAGATCCTGCGCCTATCCCCGGAAGAGCAGGCCAGCATGGCCCAGCATGTTCAAGAGAACATCTGGCCGCTGATGGAAGAAGCCGTCGGCAAGGACATCATCGACCGGCTGGTTGCTGCCAAGCAGTAAACCGATCACCCGGCAGGACCGGCCCAAGGGATCGGTCCTGCCTTGTCCTTTAAGACAGCACGCGGGGGACACATGACATCCGTGACCGACAAACTGCCTGTAGCCGTCGGCAGGCCTCTCAACCTGATCCTCAAAGTCATGCGGCTGATCGTAACGGTCAGCGGTTTTGTCATGGCAGGCACCTTTCTCTTCGTCGTGCTGGTACGAAACTTCGGTGGCAACCTGTTTGCCTTCGAGGAATGGTTGATGGCGATCAGCTTCTGGGGCTTCTTCATGGGGGCGGTGCTGGCTTCCGAACGCCGGATGCACATCAATGCCGATATCCTTAGCGTGATCATCACGAACCCGCACCTGGCATGGTGGCGTCAACTCGTCGTGCAGATCATCGAATTCGTGGTCACGATGATCATCTCCTATTGGGCTTATCTGATGGTGCGCGACGAAATTCTGTCCTATCCGATCTGGCAGACGACGGCCGCGCTGAAGATCCCCTTTCTGTTCTGGCGTACCGGGATCTTCCTCAGTTTCATTTTCATGTCGGTGTTCGCAGCTGCCCATCTTTACGTCCATATCGTGGACCGCAACGCGCCTGCGAGCGGCCGCGCGGAGGTGACGTCATGATCATTTTCGGCAGCATCGCCATCATCTGCGGACTGCTTCTGCTTGGTGTCAGTGTCTATGTCGCCTTCGGCGCGGTCCTGATGTTCCTCGCCTATACCGGTGGACATGACGTTGCGGGTTATCTGCCATCGGGCGAGTGGAAGATGAACACCATCGTCTTGCTGGCGATCCCTCTGTTCATGATTGCAGGCGGCATCATGGAGAGGGGTCGGATTGCGGCACCCCTCATCGCTCTTGCCGAACTGTTCATCGGTCATATCAAGGGTGGTCTTCCGGCGGCCTCCGTCTTGGCCAGTGGCGTCTTCGGTTCCATTTCCGGCAGCGCCAACGCAACGCTCACCTGCATCGGCGGCATCATGATGCCGCACCTGCGCAAGGCGAATTACCCGGACGGGCTTTCCGCTGCCCTGATCGTCAATGCCTCGCCGCTTGGCCTGCTGATACCTCCGAGCGCCTCGCACATCCTTTATGCCTGGGTGGCGCAGCAATCGGTACTGAAGGCGTTTCTGTCCACCGTCATTCCCGGGATCATCCTGATCACCCTTCTGATCATCGTGAATCAGGTCTGCCTGCGCAAATACAACGACGTGAAGGTCACCGAGCGCCCGAAGGACTTCCTGCCGATGTTCGGGCGGCAGAGTATCAAGGCCTTTCCGGCAATGCTGATGCCGGGCATCATTCTGGGCGGTATCTACGGAGGCATCATGACCCCGACCGAGGCCGCGGGCGTTGCGGTCATCTACGCCATCCCGATCGCCATCTATGTCTACAAGGGCCTGACCTGGAAAACACTGGCGGAAACCGTGCAGAATTCCGGCGTCACCATTGGCATCGTGATGATCATGATATTCCTTGTGCTGATCGTCAGCCGCTTCCTGATCTTCGAGGACATTCCCAACATCGCCAAGGACATGGTCTATTCGGTCAGCGACAACCCCATTGTCATCCTGCTGATGGTCAATCTCGTGATGATCCTCATCGGCATGCTCATGGACGATATTTCCGGGCTATTGCTGTCGACGCCGTTGCTGTTGCCAATCGTTCAGGGTGTTGGCATGGATCCGATCCACTTTGCCGCGGTGCTCGGCGTAAATCTCGGCATGGCCAACGTTACACCTCCCACCGCGCCGCTGCTTTACCTCGGTGCTCAGGTGACGGAGACGCCCGTAAACCGATTGTTGTGGCCAACGCTCCTGTTCATCATTTTTGCCTGGATGCCGACACTTGTGCTCACCACCTTTGTACCTTCGCTATCCCTGTGGCTGCCGCAGCTGCTGCTGGGGTGATGCGCTACATCGCAACCCAAGACCGCGTCCTTGCCTTGTGCAATGAAGGCCGGTTGTCAGGCTCAATCAGGCAGGAAGGAAGCCGCTACTGGAAACCTTGATTGAACCTGCGAGTGACCGGGATCAGGGTGCAAGACAAACTTTGTCGGAAAGGGGGGGCACAGGGCTTCAACCCGAATTCGACGGCTATCATCAGGCAATGCCGTTTGAAGCTGGGCCATAAGATTTCAGCCACTTACGACCATGGTCCCGCCCAGCATTTGTTTCGGGTGCGCAGAATTTCTTTCATATTCGGCTGAACAGGCTGCTGCATATTGCTCCGCGAGAACATTCAGTGTGGCGGTGAGGACCGAGGCAACGGCAGGACCGCCCGACGGCAGCAGGGTGATGCGATGACTTCCAAGGCGCTTTCCGATCACCTCTTGGGTCTTCTGGGCCCCAATGGCTGGCTTACGAAGGACATCGAGCGCTATCAGGCCGATTGGCTGAACAGGCGGTCTCCGCAGATTCTTGGCGTTGCACGTCCCGCCACGACGGAGGAAGTGTCGGCGGTCTTGCGTTTGGCCCATGATGCAAATGTCCCGGTGACACCGCAGGGCGGCAATACCGGTCTTTGCATGGGAAGTGTGCCGGAAAACGCAGGCGCAATCATCCTGTCCCTGTCGCGAATGAGACGGATCGTGTCAGTCGACCCGCAGGACTTTGCCGTGACGGTGGAAGCGGGGGTCGTGCTGGCGGATCTGAATGGCGAACTTGAAAATCATGGCCTGATGCTGCCCATGCACCTGGGATCCGAAGGCAGTGCCCAGATCGGCGGATTGATTGCGACAAATGCAGGTGGCAGCCACGCGCTTCGATATGGAATGATGCAGGATCTCGTTCTGGGACTTGAAGCGGTGTTGCCGGATGGTTCGATCTGGAACGGCAACAGGTCACTGTTGAAGGACAATGCCGGTTATCAGCTGAGGCGATTGTTCTGTGGCTCGGAAGGGACGCTCGGCGTGGTGACCAAGGCAGTCCTCAGGCTCTACCCGAAACCGCGGCAACGAGCTGCCGCCCTGATCGCGCTCGAAGACTTTCAGGCTGCTGTCGGTTGTGGTGCAGGTTTGCGCCGGGAATTTGGGGAGTTCATCTCGGCCCTGGAGTTTTTCACCGAGACGGGACTGGATCTGGTTCTGAAAAACATCTCGGATCTGAGCTTTCCGTTGGAGACGCGATCACCCGTCTACATGCTGGTCGAACTATCCTCTTCTTCCGCGTCGGTAAACCTCATGGCAATGCTGGAAACCGCACTTGGAGAGGCATATGAGCAGGAGCTCATTCTGGACGGCGTCATTGCATCGAATGAGGCACAGCGGCTGCGTTTCTGGAGACTGCGCGAGGAAATGCCTGAGGGCCAACGCTTGGAAGGGGCGCAGATCAAACATGACATTGCAGTGCCGCCGTCCCGGCTGGATGCCTTTGTTTCCCGCACCTGTGCCGGTCTCAAAGGCCTCATGCCCGGGCTCAGGATCAACCTGTTCGGGCATTTGGGGGATGGGAACATTCACTTCAACCTGTCACCGCCTCCCGGCGTTGTGGAGTTCGGCGACAAGGGCGATGGGCTGTCGCACTTCATCTACAGTCAGACAACAGCGGCTGGTGGCAGCATTGCCGCGGAACACGGACTGGGCCGGACGAAACTTCAGCACGCGGATACGCTTCGCAGCCCTGTCGAGCGTCGTCTGATGCGACTGATCAAGACGGCAATCGATCCAAAAGATGTGATGAATCCGGGCGTTATCGTTCGCCGAAACCTTGATCAAGAATAACTTTCCAATCAGCTGCTTTTCTTGATTTCGGCGGGGCTTACCTGCCTTCTACCTTGCTCTCCTGAGCAGCGGCGCTGCTCGAGCTGCATCCGCAGTGCAGCGCCCGATACTAGGGAGGAGAATATGTTCATGATGTCCAAGCTGAAGACTTGGGTCGGTGCGGCAGCGCTGGTTTGTGTAGGTCTGACTGGGCAGGCAGGTGCCCAGGAAAAAGAAAATTTGTGGTCCGATGTTCAAGAGCGCGGCACACTCCGTGTCGGAGTTGCGGAAGCTCCGCCTCTTCTGGTCCGCGATCCGAAGACAGGTGAATGGTCGGGCTACTTCCTGGATGTGATGGAAGGATTTGCCGAAGCCATCGATGTTGAGGTCGAGCCGGTGGAAACGACCTGGGGCAACATGGTTGCCGGATTGCAGGCAGGAAAGTGGGACATTTCCTCGGCGTTGAACCGCAAGCCGCAACGGGCGCTTGCGGTGAACTACTCCATTCCGATCTGGAGCTACGAGATCGGTCTGCTGCATGACACACGCAATCCCAAAATTACCGAGGACATGACGTCCCTGGCCGATTTCGACAAGGAAGACATCACGATTGCCGTGATGCAGGGTGCAGCTGGTGATCTGTCCATCACTCCGCAGATCAAGAACGCCAAGATCATCCGCCTGGATGGTGCCAATGAAGGACGTTTGGCGATCATTTCCAAACGCGCTGATGTTTTTGCGACCGATAGCGACATTCACCGGATCACGATCCTGCAGAACCCGGACTGGGCTGCACAGGTCCTGCCGGAGCCGGCTATTGCGAAGCAGGGTATCGCCTTCGGTCTGCGCAAATCTGTTCCGCTGGAAGATGTCCAGGTGCTCGATATTTACCTGGAAGAGCAAGTCGCGACCGGTAACGTCCAGCGCCTCTACGATGCAGCAGTAGACGCGATGACAGCCAAATAAGCTTCCCCTGAACCTGGCCGTCCCGCGGCGCAGCGGGGCGGCAATTTTGTAGCAAGACTTTCTCGGAGGAGGGGCCGTCAATGTCCTTTGTAAAGATCGACAAGCTGGTCAAGCGCTATGGATCTTTGTCGATATTCGACGGGTTTGATCTTGCGATGGAAAACACCGACCGTCTTGTGCTGATCGGGCCATCCGGTTGCGGCAAGTCAACTCTCCTGCGCTGCATGATGGGACTTGAGGACATCGCAGGCGGCACGATCCGTCTCGGGGACGAGACGTATGTCGAGGGGGCCGAAAACGGGAAGATGAAGCTGAACCGGAAGGTGCAGAAGGAGGTCGGAATGGTGTTCCAGCACTATACCCTGTTCCCACATCTTTCGGTTCTGGGCAATCTCTGTCTGGCGCCGGTTCGCTCCAGGGGGATCGGCAAGGCGGAGGCGAAGGACAAGGCGATGGACCTGCTGACGCGTTTCGGACTCGCGGATCGCGCAGAGTTTTATCCATCCCAGCTTTCGGGCGGTCAGAAACAGCGGGTTGCGATTGCCCGGGCGCTGATGCTCGATCCGAAGCTCATGTTGTTCGACGAGGTGACGTCCGCCCTCGATCCGGAGCTGGTCAACGAGGTCGAGAACACGATGATGGCACTGGCGGAAGCCGGCATGCCGATGATGATCGTCACCCACGACATGTTCTTTGCCCGCAATATCGCGACACAGGTCGTCTTCCAGGAGCGGGGCAAGGTGATCGAAGCAGCTCCCCCGGAAGAATTGTTCGGCAACCCTCGGGAAGAGCGGACGCGGAACTTCCTGCGCAACGTTCTTCATATCGAGGGGTGAGGCAATGAACTACGATTTTGACTGGTTCTACGTCAAAAAGGGGCTGCCCAAGCTGCTCGAAGGTCTGATGGTCACTCTGGAACTGACACTCTGGGCGAACGCCATCGGACTCGTTCTGGGGTTTCTCGTGGCGCTCGGCATGCTAACGAGGATCCGGCTGATCACCTGGCCGCTGACCGCCTATATCGAGTTCTTCAGATGTACGCCCGCGCTTATTCAGCTGGTCTGGTTCTTCTTCTGCGTGCCCATTCTCTTCAATGTCTGGTGGAGCGCGGAATTCATGGGCATTCTCGCTTTGGGCCTGAACCTTGCCGCGTTCAACGCCGAAGCCTATCGCGCGTCGATCCAGTCGATCCCCACTGCCCAGACCGATGCCTGTACGGCCCTTGGTCTGAATGTTGTCCAAAGAATCATTTTCGTGATCCTGCCCCAGGCGCTCCTGCTGTCTCTGCCTGTACTGATCACCAATGGCATCGGCATCTTCCAGCAATCCGCCCTGGTCGCGCTCATTTCGGTGCAGGATCTCATGTATGAGGGCCGTTACCTGGCAACACAGACCTTCCGGCCGATCGAGACGCTGACGACCGTCGCCTTGCTCTATTTTGCCGTGTCGTTTCCGGTGTCCCAGATGGTGACTTTCGTTGAACGGCGCACATCGCGTCTCCTGCAAAACTGAGGAGGACCGAGATGGATTTGTCCTTTGGCTTCCTGCTCGAATATTCCGGCGTTCTTTTCGAGGGCCTGCTGAACACGTTGAAATTCGTCTCGCTCGCGGCTGTCCTGGGACTGGTCTGGGGGTTCGTTCTCAGCCTTGGCCGGACGTCGAAGAGTTCTGCGATCTATGGCCTGACGACCATCTACGTCGAGTTCTTCCGTGGAACGCCGGTTCTCATCCAGCTGTTCTGGGTCTTCTTCTGCCTGCCGCTGTTCCTGGGGATCGAGCTTTCCGGCTTCGCCTCTTCGATCATTGCGCTGACGCTCTATTCCGGTGCCATCATTTCGGAATCTTTCCGCGCAGCGCTGAAATCCATTGAACGCTCGCAATTTGATGCCTGTACCGCATTGGGACTGTCGGCTGGTACCCGAACGCTGTTCGTCATTCTGCCGCAGGCGGTGCTGCGCGCAATTCCCAATCTTCTTTCCAATGTCGTGTCGTTGTTCAAGGAGAGCGCCCTGGTCTCGGCGGTCGGAATGACAGATCTGATGTATGTCGGCCAGAACATTGCCAACAACGTCGCCCGGCCCGTTGAAATACTGACCACTGTCGCGCTCATCTATTTCGCCATTGGATTTCCGCTCACGCGTGCAGTTACCTTCGTCGAAGGCAGGTTGTTAAAGGTCGTCAAGGCATGAGTATCAAAACATCAAAAAAAGTCCTGGTCACCGGGGCAACCAGCGGCATCGGCCGGGCCGTTTGCAGGAAGATGTCGTCAGACGGACACAAGGTTCTGGCGCTTGGACGCAACGAGACCGCGCTCAGCGAATTGCAGGCATCCGGCAATGTCACCCCGCTGGCTCTCGATGTGACCGACCGGGACGGTCTTGAAAGCGCCCTTCAGGGAGAGGCCATCGATGTTCTCGTCAACAATGCCGGCATCATGCCGCCCGTGGTTGCTTTCCAGGACATGGATCAGGTGGATATCGATGCCACTTTGGAAGTCAACCTAAGCGCCGCCATCGCCCTGACCCGTCTCGTTCTTCCCGGGATGGTCGGGCGCGGTTCGGGACATCTGTTTTTTACCAGTTCAACATCCGCACATGCTGCCTTTCCGAACATGGCCGTCTATGGCGCTTCCAAGGCGGCGCTGTCGGCCTTTGCCGCCTCGCTGCGCTGCGATCTGGCAGGGACCGGTATCCGCGTGACCGAAATCGTTGCCGGCCGGGTCGAGACGGATCTTTACCGTGGCGTTCTGGATGCCGCCGCGCGGCGGAAAATGTACAGCACCAGCCGCGCGGTCCAGCCGCAGGATGCAGCAGACATGCTGTCGGCGGTTCTGCAAATGCCCGAGCATGTCGACGTGACGCGCTTCGATATTCTGCCGACCGACCAGTATGTCGGCGGCGGTGCCATGGTGGAAAGGAAAGCACGGTGAGGGATCTGAATGTTGTCGTCGTCGGGGGTGGTGCCGGTCTCGGGCAGCTTCTGGCGGAAATGGCCGTAGACGCCGGCGCAAGCGGTGTCGGCATTATCGACCTGAATGAAACCGCGGCACAGGAAGCCCTGGAACAAGCGCGTGCAGCAGGATTGAAGACCTCGTTCGCAGCCTGTGACATTTCAAGCGGACCAGCGGCACATGCGGCGTTCAAGAGCGTCGCAAGCGGTCTCGGGCGGGTCGACACGCTGATCAATTCGGCGGCCATTTACCCGCGCAAACCTCTTCTGGAAATCAACGACCGGGACTGGGATGCGTTCAACGGCGTGAATATCAAGGGCACCTACCACATGATGGTCGCGGCGGCGCACCACATGCGTGCGCATCCCCTTCAGGGCAAGGTCCGGGGGCGTATCGTGAACATCACGTCGGTCGATGCTTTCAAGGCGCATCCGCAAAACGCTCACTATGCCGCGACCAAGGCTGCCGTTGTCAGTCTGACCAAGTCGTTTGCCCACGAGCTGGCGCCCGACGGCATCCTGGTCAATTCCGTGGCACCCGCCGGAATGGCGACCGAAAAGGCACGCGAAGCCGGTTTCCTGGGTGAACTTGCCGCCGCCAGTCCGCTTGGCCGGGGCGGTGAACCGCGTGAAATGGCCGAATGGGTCCTGATGGCAGCAGGACCGAAGAACACTTACATGACCGGCGAAAACATCATTGTTTCCGGCGGCTACATTTACGCCTGAGATTTCCGATGACCACTTACCGTTCCAGATCGAAAACCCAGTCCTGGGCTGGCGAGACAATCGGCATTCTCGTGCTGGATTGTTATTATCCATTCATTCCGGGAAATGTCGCCAACGCGACAACTTACGGATTTCCGGTCCGCTTCGCCGAAGTGAAGGGCGCAACGGCCGACCGGCTGCTCTACCAGGCCGACCCGGCCCTTCTGGATGATTTCATCGAAGCCGCAAGGCAGCTTGAGAGGGAAGGTGTCCGTGCCATTACCGGGGCATGCGGCTTCATGGCCTTGTTTCAACGGGAGATCCAGGCTGCGGTCAACGTGCCGGTCTTCGCGTCTTCCCTGATGCAGATCCCATTCATTCATGCGCTGACGGGCAAGCGTGTCGGCGTTGTAACCGCCGATGCCACTTGTCTGAAACCGGCGCATTTCGAGGGCACCAGCGTATCCGGTGATATTCCTGTTGCCATTGGCGGCATGGAGGGTGTACCGGCCTTCGTTAGCGGTATCCTCGACAATATCGGCGAGCTGGACGATGCCGCGATCCGGCAAGGGGTGGTTGCCGTCGCCCGCAAGCTGCAGTCGCAGCATGATGATCTGGGAGCCATCCTGCTGGAATGCAGCGATCTGCCGCCCTATGCGGCGGACATTCAGGCGGCGACCGGGCTGCCGGTCTTCGATTTCATCACGATGATCAACTACGTGCACCAAACGCTGACACGAAAACCGTTTCACGGATACGTCTAGCGATGGACACTTCAGACCGCATAGAATTTCTTGCTGATCTGAAAAATTTCTCGTCCTGACCTCTTCGGTCCAACAGCGTTATCGTCGGCAGACAAAGCAATAAGGTGGTGATCAATGGAACGACGCATTGGCGGCAAGCTTCTGGTCGAATGTCTGCAGGCACTTGGCGCGACGAAGAGTTTTGGTGTCCCCGGCGAGAGTTATCTTGCCGTGCTGGATGCGCTGTACGACACCCGCAACTCGCTGGACTTCGTCCTGTGCCGCAACGAAGGCGGCGCCGCTTTCATGGCGTCCGCCTACGGCAAGCTCACCGGGACGCCGGGTATCTGTTTCGTCACCCGCGGTCCCGGAGCGACCAACGCGTCGATCGGCGTGCACACCGCGATGCAGGACAGCGCACCGATGATCCTTTTTGTCGGTCAGGTCGGCACGGACATGAAGGATCGTGAGGCCTTCCAGGAAATCAATTACCGCGCCTATTTCGGTGACGTTGCCAAATGGGTGACGGAGATCGAGCATGCCGACCGGATACCGGAAATCATCTCCAGGGCCTGGATTACGGCGCAGTCCGGCCGTCCGGGACCGGTGGTGATCGCTCTGCCGGAAGATGTTCTGGCCGCAGAAACCCGATGCCCACCACTGAAAGGAGCCGTCCCGGTCAGGGAGGCGGCTCCGGCGGATGAGACCGTAGACGCGATTGTGCTGGAACTGTCGAAGGCACAAAGACCGCTGATTCTGATGGGAGGTGGTGGCTGGACCTTGAAAGGCAGCCGCGATCTGCAGGCCTTTGCCGAGGCCGGCGATCTGCCTGTTCTTGCCGCGTTCCGCTACCAGGACCGGTACGACAATCACAGCGAGACCTATGTTGGCGATGCCGGTGTCGGAATGACACCGTCGACGAAGGACCTGATCAAAAGCGCGGACGTGATCGTTGCGGTCAACATCCGGTTCGGGGAAATGACGACGGATGGCTATACACTTCTGGAAGTTCCAACACCTGCGCAAAAGCTGATCCATATTCACGCCTCGGACCGGGAACTGGGCAAGGTCTACCAGCCGGACATGGCCATCCACGCGGGTCCGAATGCTCTTGCAGCCGCTCTGGCCGGTCGCAACCTCCAGGGGCCGTGGGCGGCATGGCGCGAAACCGCACGCCGGAACTACCTTGCCTCCTTTGAAGCGCCGGATCAGCCCAGTCCGGTGGACATGGTCAAGGTAACGGCCTTCCTGAGAGAAAGACTTCCCGAAGATGCGGTTCTGACCAACGGGGCGGGAAATTTTACGGTCTGGCCCAACAAGTTCTTCCGGTTCGGTCCGGGACAGCGCCTGCTGGCACCGCAGTCGGGTGCAATGGGATATGGGGTTCCGGCGGCCATTGCCGCCAAGGTCGACAATCCCCGGCGGACGGTGGTCTGTTTTGCCGGAGACGGTGATTTCCAGATGAATTGCCAGGAACTCGGTACGGCCATGCAGGCGAACGCCCAACCGATCATCCTGATCCTGAACAACGGCATATACGGCACGATCCGGATGCATCAGGAGCGGACCTATCCGGAGCGTGTCCTGGGAACGACGCTTGAAAATCCCGACTTCGTCACGCTGGCAAAGGCCTATGGCTACCATGCCGAACATGTCGGGAAGACAGAGGATTTCGAAGCGGCCTTCGAGCGCGCGCTGGCATCTTCAACCGGCGCGGTTCTCGAACTGAATGTATCGCCTGAAGCCCTGACACCCCGCCAGACACTTGGTCAGATGCGCGCAACGGCGCTTGCTGCTGCGGAGTAAAAGCGAATGCCAACAAGACAAGACATCAAACTCGGCGCGGATATTGGCGGCACGTTTACGGATATTGCGCTTGATGTGCGCGGAAAACTCTATTCGACAAAGGTCCTGACAAACTATGGCGCTCCCGAACAGGCCATTCTCGACGGGATAGGGATTGTCGTGGATCAGGCGGGGATTGCCTGGTCCGACATCGATATCATCATTCACGGCACGACCCTGGCAACCAATGCGCTGATTGAAAGACGTGGTGCGAAAACGGCGCTGGTAACGACCGAGGGTTTCAGGGATGTCATTGAAATCCGGACCGAAAACCGGTTCGAACAATATGACCTCAATCTCAAGCTGCCGAAGCCCCTGATCCCCAGACAGCACCGCTACACGGTCAAGGGCAGGGTCGATGCCGGGGGAACTGAAATCCAGCCGCTTGATGAAGCGGCGCTGGAAGCGCTTGGCGAGGAACTGCGCGATGAGGGTTTCGGCGCAATCGCCATCGGCTTTATTCATTCCTACCAGAACGGGGCACACGAAAGACGCGCCCGCGAGATCCTGGCCCGGAAGCTGCCGGAAATTCCGATCTCGCTTTCTTCCGAAGTCTCGCCGCAGATGCGCGAGTACGAGCGTTTCAATACCGTCTGTGCCAACGCTTACGTGCGTCCGCAGATGCAGGACTATCTCGTTCGCCTCCAGGAGCGCCTGAAAGAGCATGGGGCGGGCTGTCCGGTCTTCATGATCCATTCCGGCGGCGGCTTGATTTCGGTCGAAACCGCAATGGAGTTCCCGGTCCGGCTTGTTGAATCGGGACCGGCGGGCGGCGCGATCTTCGCCGCTGATATTGCCGCCCGTTTCGGGCTGAAGAAGGTCGTCTCCTACGATATGGGCGGAACGACCGCCA
This sequence comes from Roseibium sp. SCP14, assembly GCF_040329475.1. NCBI lineage: Bacteria > Pseudomonadati > Pseudomonadota > Alphaproteobacteria > Hyphomicrobiales > Stappiaceae > Roseibium > Roseibium sp. SCP14. The sequence continues at coordinate 8,024 of NZ_JBDZYH010000014.1, read as the reverse complement.
AGATCTCCCTGATCGAGGATTTTGTACCGCAAACCGCGCGGACTTTTGAAGTTGCCCGGACCTACCGTTTCTGCAAGGGCTCGGGTATGCCGATCTCCATTCCGGTCATCGAAATGATCGAAATCGGTGCCGGTGGCGGTTCGATCGCATGGGTGGATTCCATGGGACGGATCCAGACCGGCCCGGAATCGGCGGCGTCCGAACCCGGTCCGGCCTGTTATCAGCGCGGGGGAACCCGCCCGGCGATCACGGATGCGGACCTGCTTCTCGGCAAGATCGACCCGGACAACTTTGCCGGCGGGGCAATAAGGCTGTCGCCGTCGGCGTCCGAAAATGCCGTTCAGTCGGACGTGGGCAGCAAGCTCGATCTCGACCCCTTGGAAGCCGCCTTCGGTATCTGCGAGGTGGTCGATGAAAACATGGCCAATGCCGCACGGGTCCATGCGGTTGAAAACGGCAAGAACATTTCGGACTACGTTATGATTGCCTTTGGCGGCGCGGCACCGCTTCACGCTGCCCGGCTGTGCGAAAAGCTCGGTATCGACCGGTGCCTGATACCGCCCGGCGCGGGTGTCGGCTCTGCAATCGGTTTCCTGAGAGCGCCGTTCGGCTACGAAGCACTGGCGTCGAGGCTCGTGCGCATGTCCGGTTTCGATCCCGGCGGTCTGAACGCCATGTTGGCGGAGCTGAAGGAAGGCGCGGTCGGCTTCGTCCGGTCCGGAACCGACGGTCCGGTCACTTGCGAGATCATCGCCTTCATGCGCTACAGCGGCCAGGGTTGGGAAATTCCGGTCGAAATTCCGGATCGGGAGCTGACTGCCAAAGATGCGGACCTGATCAACCAAAGGTTCCGTGAGGAATATGCCCGTTTCTTCGGCCGGGCGATCGACGGCCTCGACGGGCTGGAGACGGAAATCGTGACCTGGTCCGTCAAGGCGACGAATGAAAGACCCGCGCCCGAAAGCCGGTCACTTGGAGAGGGTGGGGAGCTCAGGCTTCCCGAAGAGGGCCGCATGGTCTTCGATGCGGCTGCGAACCGCCTTCTGGAAAATTCGATCCTGGAACGGACGTCTCTCAAGGAAGGAGACAGGACCCCGGGGCCGTCTGTCATCGTCGAACGGGAAACCTCGACCGTCGTCACCTCGCCCTTTGACGCCGTCATGCAAAGCGATGGAACCATTTTGTTGATCCGCAAGGAGAACCGGCCATGAGCGGCATCTCGGAAATCCGCATGCAGGTCATGTGGAACCGCCTGATCTCGGTTGTCGAAGAACAGGCGATGACGCTGCTGCGCACCGCATTTTCCACGTCGGTGCGCGAAGCCGGTGACCTGTCCGCCGGCGTGTTCAATCCGGACGGCCTGATGCTGGCGCAGGCGGTGACCGGAACACCGGGGCATGTGAACACCATGGCCGAGGCCGTGTTGCATTTCCTGGAGGAGATTCCGCCGGAGGAGATTTTTGAAGGCGATTGTTACGTCACCAACGACCCGTGGAAGGGGACGGGGCATCTGCATGACATAACGATGGTTGCGCCGTCATTCCTGGACGGCAAACTCGTCGCTTTCTTCGCCTGTACCGCCCATGTGGTCGATGTGGGCGGGCGCGGCTTCGGCGCCGACGGCAAATCGGTTTATGAAGAAGGCATCCTGATCCCGATCATGAAGTTTGCCGAGCGGGGCGAGGTCAATCGAGACCTCATCAAGATCCTGCGCAACAACGTACGCGAAGCTAATCAGGTCGTGGGCGACTTCTATTCCCTGGCGGCCTGCAACGAGGTCGGACACCGGCGCCTGACCGACATGATGCGCGAGACGGAGATGGAAAGTCTCGATGAGCTGAGCGGCTTCATCTTCAGCCGTTCACGGCAGGCAACGCTTGAAAGAATTTCAGCCCTGCCGAAGGGAACCTACGAAAACGAGCTGAACGTCGACGGTTATGACGAACCGATCAGGCTTGCAACGACACTGACCGTTTCCGATGACGGCGTGAACGCGGATTTCACCGGGACCGACGGTGTCAGCAAATGGGGCATCAACGTCCCGATCATCTATACGAAAGCCTATGCCTGCTACGGTCTGAAATGTGCGATCGCTCCGGACATTCCGAACAATTCCGCCTCGCTTGAACCCTTCACCGTCTCGTCGCCGGTCAACATCCTCAACGCTCAAAGACCGGCACCGGTCTCTCTGCGCCATGTGATGGGGCACATGGTTCCCGATCTGGTGCTTGGGGCGCTTGCCAGGGCATTGCCGGGTAAAATTCCAGCCGAAGGTGCGGCAGCTCTGTGGAACATTCACCTCTCGGTCCGCCCGCAGGAGGGCAAGGAAGGCCGGCACGCCGAAGTTCTGATGTTCAATTCCGGCGGGGCAGGGGCACGAGCAGCCCTGGACGGCTTGTCGGCAACGGCGTTCCCTTCCGGTGTGCACACGATGCCGATCGAGGCGACGGAACATACCGGACCTGTGGTGATCTGGCGCAAGGAACTGCGACCGGACAGCGGCGGCGACGGCCGGATGCGCGGCGGCCTCGGACAGATCATCGAGATAGCTCCCGCCGACGGTCACGAATTCGACTTTTCCGCAATGTTCGACCGTGTCTACCACCCGGCCAAGGGCCGTGACGGAGGCAGGGAGGGCGCGCCCGGCGTCGTTGAACTGGATGATGGAACGAAACTCAGGCCGAAAGGCTGGCAACATGTGCCGGCCGGGCGGCGCCTGATCCTGAAAGCCCCCGGCGGCGGCGGTTTCGGAGACCCTTCCGAGCGTTCCGAAGAGGCGCGCTCAGCCGATGAGATTGCAGGTTATGTGACGGAGAACCGGAAATGAGCCTTCTTGCCAAAAGAATGCAGGTGGTGAAGCCGTCTCCGTCGATGGCGGTCAGCCAGGCTGCCAAAAAGCTTCGGTCAGAAGGGATCGACGTCATCGATCTCGGGCTGGGCGAACCGGACTTCAATACGCCGGATCACATCATCGAGGCGGCGCACAGGGCGGCCAGGGATGGCGATACACGCTACACGGCGACCGGCGGCGCTCCGACCACCAAGGCGGCCGTCGCGGCAAAGTTCGCGGGAGAAAACGGACTGGAGTTCGCTCCGGACGAAATCGTCGTTGCCAATGGTGCCAAGCAGATCATCTTCAACGCTTTAATGGCTACTTTGGAGATTGGAGATCAGGTGGTTCTGGCGGCCCCCTATTTCGTATCCTATCCCGACATGGTGCTGATGCTGGGCGGGGAGCCGGTTGTTGTCGATTGCCCGCGCAGTGCCGGTTTCAAATTGACCCCGGAAACTCTTGAGGCGGCGCTGACCCCCATGACGAAATGGGTCATCTTGAACACCCCATGCAACCCGTCCGGTGCGGTTTACTCTGAAAAGGAACTGCAGGCGCTGGGCAACGTGCTGGACAAGTATCCCGACGCACTGATCCTGTCAGATGAAATCTACGAACACATCGTGTTTGACGGCCTGGAATTCGTGTCCTTCGGCAAGGCCTGTCCGGAACTGAGAGAGCGGACACTCATCGTCAACGGTGTTTCGAAAGCCTATGCCATGACCGGTTGGCGGATTGGCTATGGCGCCGGACCGGCAGCCCTGATCAAGGGGATGACGACGGTTCAAAGCCAAAGCACAACGAATGCCTGTTCGATTGCCCAAGCCGCCACTGTTGCCGCCCTGAACGGCCCGCAGGATGAGGTCGCAACTTTCCGGCGCGCCTTCGAAAAGCGCCGGGATCTGGTGGTTGACGGGATCTCATCCATAGAAGGACTGGTTCTGGAGCCGCCTAAGGGCGCGTTTTATGCCTATATCGACTGCAGCGCCGTGATCGGCAAAAGGACAGTGGGCGGTACCACGCTGACCGATGATGCCTCGTTCACGCAGTATCTGCTCAACGAGGGTCAGGTCGCAGCCGTGCCTGGAAGCGCCTACGGCCTGTCGCCGTATTTCAGGCTCTCGACGGCAACTTCTGAAGACAATCTTTCCACGGCGGTCGAACGTATCAGGACCGCTGTTGCAGCACTCTCTTAAGCGGAAACCGAAATGCCTCACTTCAAACGAATTCTCATCACGGGTGCTGCCGGGCGTCTTGGAACGGAGTTGCGCAAGGGTCTTGCGCATCTGGCAGATCATGTCCGGCTAACCGACCGCGTGCAGATCACCGGCATTCAGCCCAATGAAGAAGCCATTGTTTGCGAACTGGGAGATGCCGATGCCGTTCTGGAACTGACCAGGGATGTGGATGCCATCGTGCATTTCGGCGGCGCACCGTTGGAAACGGATTTTGAAACGATCCTGGACAGCAATATCCGCGGTTCCTACCACATCTATGAAGGCGCCAGGAAAAACGGCGTCGATCGGGTGATTTACGCCTCTTCGGTGCATGCGATCGGGTATCACGAGGTCGAAGCGAATATCGATGCCGATGCGCCGGTCCGGCCCGATAGTCTTTACGGCGTTTCCAAGAACTTCGTCGAAAGCCTGAGCCGTCTCTACTGGGACAAGTTCGGTATCGAAAGTGTCTGTATCCGCATCTTTTCGTCTTTTCCGGAGCCGGCAGACCGGCGGATGTTGTGGAGCTGGCTGAGCTTCCGCGACTGCGTGCAACATGTCGAACGCAGCCTGCTTGCCCCCCGGGTGGCGCATACGATTGCCTACGGGATCTCGAACAATCGCATCCGGCCGGTCGATGACAGCAAGGCGTCGCATATTGGCTTTGCCCCGTTGGACGACACGGAAGCCTATCGCCTGCAGGTCGAGACGAGCACCGATAGACCGGATCCGCAGGCTCCGGGTGTCAAATATCTTGGCGGGTGGTTCTGCGAGCTTGGTCACCCGGAAGACGAGGTCAAAGCATGATGGACAACTATGACGTAGTCATCGTTGGCGGCGCAGTCATCGGCAGTGCAATCGCCTACTTTCTGACGGCAAATCCGGATTTCAACGGATCGGTCCTGATCATCGAGAAGGACCCCAGTTTTGCCAAGGCCTCCACATCGTTGAGCTCAAGCGCGATCCGGAACCAGTTTTCAAATCCGATCAATGTCCAGATCGGCCAGTTCGGTACACAGTTCATCCGAAACTTTGCCGAGACGATGGCCGTGGAGAACGAAAAGCCGGATCTTCAGTTTCACGAAGGCGGTTACCTGTTTCTGGCCGCAACCGAAGAGCAGGTTACGATTCTGCGGGAAAATCATGAAGTTCAGAGAAACCTGGGTGCCGATGTCGTCCTCTGGGATCCGGATGAGATCAAGGCGAATTTTCCGCACCTGAATGTCGATGATCTCAAGCTGGCAAGTTACGGTCGATCAGGCGAAGGCTGGTTCGACAATACCGGTCTGATGAACGGCTTCCGCAAGAAGGCGAGGGCGCAGGGAGCCGAGTATGTGATCGACGAGGTGGTCGGGGCCGTCCGGCAGGCGGACACCATCACGGGAGTGAAACTCGCAGGTGGCAGGCAGATCTCCTGCGGGCATCTGGTGAACGCATCCGGACCGAGGGCGAAACAGGTGGCGCAAATGGCGGGACTAACCATTCCCGTCGAACCCCGCAAACGCTCGCTTTTCGTTTTCGATTGCGCCCGGTCCCCGGAGGGGAGCGCGAATGTGAACGGTGGCAGGCTGCCGCTCATGATCGATCCTTCTGGCGTGTTCTGCCGGCCCGAAGGGCGCTTTTTTCTCTCCGGTTGTCCGCCCTTGAACGATCCCGAGGTCGATTTCGACGATTTTGATCCGCGCCATGAGGAATTCGAGGAAGTCATCTGGATGACGCTGGCCGAACGTGCGCAGTGCTTCGAGGCGATAAAGCTGGTGAACTTCTGGGCAGGGCACTATGCCTTCAATACGCTGGATCATAATGTTGTCGTCGGTCCACACAATGAGGTGTCTAACTTTATCTTTGCGAACGGGTTTTCCGGTCACGGACTGCAGCAGTCGCCTGCCATCGGCCGCGGCGTCGGTGAATGGATCACCTATGGCGGTTTCAGGTCTCTCGACCTGTCGCCGCTTGGATACGATAGAATAGTCGGGAACCGGCCTTTCCTGGAAAAGGCTGTTATCTGACCATGCGAGCGCATTGTTGAGAAATGAATTCGTCCAGGTTGAAATTGCCACCTTTAAATGCGCTGAAGGCGTTTCATGCCGCGGCACGGCACAACAGCATCCGCAGCGCGGCTGACGAGCTGCTTGTAACCCCGCAGGCCGTCAGTCAGCAGATCAAGCTGCTTGAGGATATCCTGGACGTCCAGCTGTTCGAGCGTAGGGGCCGTACCATCGAGCCGACGGAAGCGGCCATTTTGCTGGCGCGGTTCGTCGATGCGGGCTTCGAGGAGTTCAAGGAAGGCGTTAAGCGGGTTACCAACCAGAAGTACCGCGACCGTATCACTCTCAATGTCAGTCCCTATTTCGCAACCCGGTACCTCATGCCCCGGCTGGAGCGGTTCCGCAAATATGTCAGCGGCAGCGACCTGCGCCTGACGACGATGGTTGAAACGCCGGACTTCTCGCGAGACGACATCGATGTCGCCGTGCAGTGGGGATATGGAGACTGGGGCGACCTGGATTCGACCTTGCTGCTCAAGGACCCGAAGCTGATCTGCTGCACGCCGGAAATCGCAGCCGGTACCAAGACGCCCCAGGATCTCACCAGCCAGACATTGCTGCATCCGGTCCTGCAAAATTCGCTTTGGGCGGACATCCTGCAACACCTGAATGTGGAAGCTCCCGAGACGGCGGGTGATATCGCCTTCCATGACGCGGCGACCATGCGCCGTGCGACGATTTCAGGTCTCGGAATTGGCCTCATCTCGGTAATTGATGCCCAGCAGGATATCCGGGTGGGGGACCTTGTCGCTCCTCTCGGGACCGAACTGTTGAACGACCTGCCGGAGGACAAGGTTCCGGGCTTTTATCTGGTTCTACCCAAGGCGCACCGCCGGGTTTCGGGCGTTGCCAAGTTCTGCGACTGGATCCTGTCGGAAGATTGGCGCGAACCGGCCTGAGCCTGAAGGCGTGGCCAAATTTAACTGTCGTTACAGCAGAAATTCTTGATTTCGGGCCTGGCGCCGCGATGCCACCATCCGCAACATGAAATTCCGTTCGTGGGCGAGAGGCAGCAATGGATGAGAGATGTTTGATTATTACTGGTGCCTCCTCGGGCATCGGCGCTGCACTGGCCAAACGCTTTGCAGGTAAGGTTTCCGGACTTGTCCTTCACGCGAGAAGCTCGCGCAGGGAACTTGAAGCTGTCGCAGAACTTGCCGGGGAAACGGGGACGCGGACCGAGCTGTTTTTCGGAGATCTGTCGGACCAGGGCACTGCAACCGGAATGGTGAAGGCGGCCGAAAGCCGTTTCGGTAGATTGGATGGTATTGCCGCGAATGCCGGTTTTCCGGTCCTCAAATCGCTGGCGGAAGGATCGCTTGCCGACATTGAATATGCTTTTCGGGGCAACCTCTTCAGTTTCTTTGAGCTCGCAAAGGCCGGTGCACCGCTTCTGGCGAATGCGCCGTCTCCGCGGATAGTCGCCGTCGGAAGTTTTACGTCACATGTGTTCAGGACTGATATCCGGCAATTCCCGGTATCGGCTGCTTCCAAGGGCGGGCTTGAAACTGCAGTGCGCAGTCTGGCCGCATCGTTGAGCGTCGACGGGATCACCGTCAATTGCGTTGTTCCCGGGTTCATTCGCAAGGATGACAGCACGCGGGACGGTGTTTCGCAGAAGGAATTGGCCGAAACCGCACGGCGGATACCGCTCGGCAGGGCCGGAGAGCCGGACGAAGTTGCCGCCACAATCGAATTTCTGATGTCGGCGGAAGCCACCTACATCACGGGCCAGTGCCTGCATGTCAACGGCGGTCTGATCTGACCGCTGGTCCGTCTCTTTCAAATCCATGGACAATGAGGGAAAGGATACCGCCTTGAAAATCCTCGTACCCGTTAAGCGGGTCATCGATTACAACGTGAAAGTTCGCGTCAAGCCGGACGGTTCAGGTGTCGATCTTGCCAACGTCAAGATGTCCATGAACCCGT
>NZ_JBDZYH010000013.1:0-163985 GCF_040329475.1 Roseibium sp. SCP14 | reverse complement strand
ATTTGCTCGTATCCTTAGAACGAGCCCATCGAACACATTTGTTTCAGAAAAAAGAACTCGTCATGCAATTCTGCAGACGTACTAAATATTAGAGTCATCGTAAAGCTGTTCATGAGATCCGCTTTCAATTTTATGTTTATTTTCAAGGTGATCGGCTCTGTTGCAAATCACTGAGCTTGGTGCGAGAAGCAGCCTTTCAGATTAGGCTGTTGATTTCATGAGTGCATTCAAAGGCCGTCATTTCAGCGGCGAAGTCGTGTTGTGGGCGGTTCGCTGGTATTGCCGTTACGGGATCAGTTACCGGGACCTTGAACAGATGATGGCCGAGCGCGGTGTGCGCGTTGATCACGCCACGGGCTACCGCTGAGTTCAGACCTATGCCCCTGAAATTGAAAAACGGTTGCGTTGGCAATGGCGTCGGCCGGCTTCGGGCAGTTGGCGCGTCGACGAAACCTACATCAAGGTTCGCGGGAAGTGGACGTATCTCTACCGGGCGGTAGACAAGTACGGCAACACCATCGATTTCTACCTCTCTGCCACCCGCAATACCAAAGCGGCAAAGCGGTTTCTTGGCAAAGCCTTAAGAGGGCTGAAAGACTGGGAAAAGCCTCATACGATCAACACTGACAAGGCGCCAACCTACGGCGCAGCCATTTCCGAATTGAAGGCAGAAGGCAAATGCCCCGAAGACACCGAGCATCGCCAGGTCAAGTATCTGAACAACGTCGTTGAAGCCGATCACGGCAAACTGAAACAATTGATCCGGCCAGTGCGTGGGTTCAAATCGTTGAAGTCCGCCTATGCGACAATCATGGGTTTTGAGGTCATGCGTGCTCTGCGCAAGGGCCAAGCTGGCATCTTCACTTCACGAATGACATTCTCGATGAGGCTCGCATCGTCGAACGAGCCTTCAACATCGGTCCATGTGCCCTTTCCGAGGCCGTGAACATGCTCGAAATCCATCTTCAGGATGTCGAAGTTTGAACCGAAGGAATGGTAAAGGCTGCAAACCAACCAAATTCAAGTTTTGCAACAGAGCCGTCACCTGACGGTAGAATGGCTTAGCAGGGTGTTGAAATAGGTTTTTGCCTCCTACTTCAGTGCGAAATCAGGTTGAACGAGATCCGAAAAGATCAATGTTCTCTGTTAGTTATTTTCGACAAGGCGCTGTCAGAACGGTCTAAAACAACAAAATCGACTCCGGATGACAACTTTTTCAACAGCCTGTTAGAGCAACTGTGAGATATCGGACAAATTCAGGGCCATCTGCGTTTAGTGCAATCTCAACTGTCCGCGCGGCTGCACCCTTACACTTCAGGTCGATTGTTGTTTGACCGATATTGGGGGAAGCGAGCGTTTCTACATTCACAGCCCCTTGGCATTTGCGCAGTAAATTTGGCCTCAGAAGACTTGCCACAGCGAGCGCATCATGCACCGGAGCCGTGCCTGTGCTGATCTGTTCTTCAGACCTGTCATAGGCGTTGATAAGCTGCCTGATGATCGCTGCGGTGGCCTGCGATGCAGCGGTTTTGGAAGACGCCAACCGGTCACAATCGGCCCGAGCAACCAGTGCCTGGTGCGTTGCATCGAGGGTCACCAGAGTGATGGTCTTAAAACCAGCGGAAAACACGGCCTCCGCCGCATCGGGATCGTGCCATATATTGAACTCCGCCGCCGGAGTCATATTGCCCCCATTGTGAGCTCCCCCCATGATGACAATATCGGGCACAAGCTCAGTGAACTTTGGCTCCATTGCAAGACAGGTCGCGATGTTGGTAAGCGGTGCGAGCGCGACAAGCGATATTGGTTCCTTTGCGGTTCGAAATGTTTCAACCAGGAAGTCCGCCGCGGGCTGCCTGTCTTCCTGCCGATGGCTCCACTTGACCGGCAAATTCGAACTCGGTGCCCCGTCGTTGTCGGACGCATAATCCATATTGTTAGTCTTGACGAGTGGGCGATCGGCTCCTTTGAAGACCGGTACATCCTGCCGCCCGATGTGGTCGAGTACCGCCAATGTGTTGGTTGTGGTCTGATCAACGTGCCTGTTTCCGTAAACTGTAGTGCACGCAACAAGGTCCATCTCACGACACGTTGCAGCCAGCATGATGGCAATCGCATCATCGGCTCCGGTGTCTACGTCAAGTATCACTTTCTTTCGCATGCACCTGTTCCATCATGATTTCCTCCCCTTGAGGACGGCAAAGCCTCGCAAATCGTGGTCGCCCCAAAGAAGGAATTTTCATCCAATCGCCACCTAATCGGCAAACGCCTTGAAGCGGACTCACCTCTTCCCGCCTGTGCGCCTTTCAAGACTTTCCGCTGTCACCCTTCAATGGCTGTGGCCTGAAGCAAACCGCGTTCAGACGCCCGTTCCCGGTTGATGAAAAGCAGAAGGCCAATGGTGGCAACGGCGGCTGCGCAATAAAACACGACAGAGAACCCGAACCGTTCCGCGACGATCCCGAACAGCAAACCGGCAATCAGTGGACCAAGATCCATGAGCGTCGTCAGCAGAGCGAAGGCCCTCCCCCTCGAGGACTGATCCGTCCGGTTCGCAGTCAACAAGCTGAAAATGGGCGTCAGATAGCCGTTGGCAACGCCGATAAATATCGCCGATATCAAAAACGGCGCGATGCCGATCTGCGCGTTCATGCAGAGTAGCCCGGCGGCGAGCAGCACCATTGACATCATCAAGACTCTATTGACGCCGAATTTGGTGGGTAGGTTGCCGAACAGCAGCCGGACTGTTGCCGCAGCAACGGCGAACACCAAGAAGTACGGCCCCGTCAGTCCTGCTGCCACCTGCTCCGAAAAGGCATCCAGGAAGATTGGGAGGACAGAATAGGCGAGCGAAAAGGCAAAGGCAGCAATCCAGATCGGGAGCAAGTGCTTGTTGTAGGACAGCTGCAACATGCCAATGCCCCGAGTTCGATCCTGGCCCATGGTTTCCCCTACGCCCAACAGGCACCCAACGCACAACCAAGCAAGCGCGCAAGACGTTATGACCACCAATTTGAATGTCCCCAATTCAATCAGGACCTGACCGAGGAACGGGCCAATTCCAAGCGCGCCCATCCCCGTCATCATGAAGACGGCAAACCCACGCGTACGGTAAGGACTAGGTAGCAGATCCGAGGCCACCGTCATCATCGCGCCGGTCAACGCAGCTTGACCGGCGAATTGAAGAGCGCGCGCGACCAGCAGCGAAGGTCCATAGTGGTCGATCAGCAAGAAGCTTGAAGTTGCCAATGCATGGACAATCGAGCCGCAAAGGAACACCACTCTGCGCCCCTTGCGATCGGTTAACCATCCTGCGCCCGGTCTGACGAGCAGGGTTCCAGCGCCACCGGCAATGGCGACCAATCCGATATCAGACAACGTACCACCCTGGTTCAGGATGAAATGCGGCAAGTTGATAAAAAGCGTGTTGACCAAAATCGAGAAAAATTGCGCAGCAAATACAAGAACGAACGGGATCAGCCAGTCCTTATTATTCCGGGTCCAGCAAATTGGTGACACATGAGCCTCTTAACAAAAATGCGCGAATGCCGGACGGATGCCTGAATCGCCCGATCGATTCGAGGTTGCATTAATGCGCCCATCCTGCAACCTGTGCAAGTATATTTCATTCACACCACACCCCAGACTTGAGGAAAATCACCTCTAACCAGCTATTGTCGAGATTTTTATGACGTTGACAGGCCAAAGTGTCCGTCGGATTAACAAATACTTTCATCAGCGAAGAATCAATATATCGTAATCGTATAATATTTTTCTGTAAAATAGATAGTCATAATATCTTCAGTGACCGCTAATATTTGTAAAAACAATTTAATAATTTAAGTAAAATATATATTTTTCAAATTCTGACATCTATTAACATTATTAAAGTTAGAATTTTTCTAAGCTACAATCTAAAGCTTTAATTGATTCGATCTAAAATCGAACTCTTCCACATAAAATTCGCGAATATATATAATCTTGACATTATCCTCTATCTATTAGCTAATCTCGAATCAATTCTCGTATTAGTTGCATCCTAAACCTCCTTCTCCGAAGACCCATCCGACGGCCAGCAAAAGGAAAGAATGCCCCCTCGTCGAAACCTCGCAAGGATATGTGCCTTTGCGAATTCTTTAACTGCGACAATCGCTTAACCTTGAGTTGAAGTAATGGAATCAAGCAACCAAAATGTAGTGTTGTTGGTCTTGGGATCTCAGTCCTGGCAAGCCTGGATCAGCGATTTCGTCGCTCCGACCAATTCATTGTCCGCGGTCATTTCCTGCCCCGCCGACTATGAGGCTCTCGTTGCGACGGTGGCACAGGTTAAGCCCTCAACCGTCATCTTTCTCAGCCACCATCTGACGCTGAACAGAGACGCCGGCTGGGCGCGCGACCTGGAACGTGAGCTTCATTTGCCCGTGATCTGTCAAAGCTCGGTTGCCATAGAACTTGCGTATGACAAACGCTTAATGGCGCAGCTTGCATCCCGATCCCCGCATGTAAGCCCAATCCCGGAATTAACGGCTCAGGCTGCCCGCTCTTTGATCCAATCCGGCGATTGTGGTGTCGTTATGAAAAAATCGTCCGGGACCGAAGGAGACGGCTTCGCAGTTGCTCATGACCTCTCCGACCTCGACGACATCCTGTCTGCCCATCAAGAAAGTAGTGGAAACTGGATGTTGCAGCCGCACATCCAAGGCAGGGAGGTCTCAGTAAACCTGTGGAGGATGGGACGCTCGACGCACGTCCTTGAGGCTGTCGAAAAAGGCGTGACCTCGATGGACGGGAAACATCCCTGCAAGCGTGTCCGGCACTGCCCCGCCCCTCCCCTGACGACGACCGAATTGCAAGCACTCAATGAAGCGGCAGCGGAAATTGCGGTTGCCGCCGAAATTCAGGGCATCGCTGAACTCGAGTTCATCTTGTCGGAAGACCGCATTTATCTGCTGGAGATAAACCCCAGGATTTCGGCGACGCTTAGAATGAACCTGCTGGCTTGCCAAGTGAACTTCACAAGATTGATAGAACTGTCCGGTGACCAATCGGAAGACCGCACAGTCTTTGTAAATGCTTCGCGCTTTTCTGCCGAATTTGCGCTTCCTGATACCGCTTCCGGTTTCAAATACGCCGGCAAGCTCTCCGAGGGAATCTGGGCGACAACAAGGGTCACGATGGTGGCCAACAGCCTCGTTGAGCTGGATAGCAAGGCTGCAGTGGCACGAGCGATTATCGGATTGTCGAACTCAAATACAGCACCATTGTTCAATGGGATAGAATAATGTCGAATCAGACCTTGTTGATAGTAAGCACCCCGTCTCACTTAATTAAGTATGACTTCGAAAACATTAAATCAGCGAACAAATCCAAAATCATTGTTCTGACGTCTTCCAAATACAAAGGAAAATTACCACCTGATATTGTTCAGAAAGTCGACGACTGTTTTTATCTGGATTACTTGGTTCGCGATGGCCTCTCTCATATCGAAATAAGCGCGATACCAAAGCCTCTTTACCGGGAGCTTGAGGCAGCCGCATCCGCAAGACTTCTGCGAATTGTGACGACGGTCGACGAGTATGCAAGGTTTTGCGGCGCTTTGAGAACCGAATTCGGTACACCGGGACGCAGGATCGAAGACGTCGACGCCATAGCTGACAAGGCAAAGGCGAAATCCAAAGTATCTGCGCGCGGATTGCGCGTCCCGAAAGGCAGGACCTACCGTGTGGAGGAGTTGACGTCTCTTCGACGCGGCTTTGCCGCACTTACAGGCGAGTTTGGACCGTCCATCATCATCAAACCGCTCGGTGCATCGGGCTGTGTTGGTGTGTCACACATCCGTTCGGAGAGCGAATTCGATGCTTGGCTCAAGAGTCCAAAGGTCTCCGACATGTTTGAGGTCGAGGAGTTTTTCGACGGTGATCTCTACCATTTCGACGCCTTTGTCTTGAAGGGAAGCATAGTCGGCACTTACGTGTGGAAGTATTGCAACCCAATGCTGAAATTTCTTTCTGGCCTTCCGACCGGATCCATTTCTTTGCCCAGGACCGACGAAACCTTTCAGCAAATAAATGCATTCGGAACTGAAGCGCTTCATGCGCTCGGGCTGAGTGACGGCTCTATTCACATGGAGGTTTTCCGAAACAAGTCCGGAGAACTTTGTTATTTGGAAGCCGGACCGCGCACGCCGGGCATCACGCAACATCATGTCTATTTGCGGACATACGGCATCAATTATGTTGACGTCGATCTGCAAATCGCCTTGGGCCAGTGCCCAGATCTGCCGCAAGACGAACTCACCCACGGGTTCTGGATGATTTGGCCGCAAAAACCCGGACTTGTGCAAGGCTACGCCTATCCGGCCAATGACGTCGAACTTCACATGTCAGGGGAAATGCTGCCGGGCGAAACTGCGGTTCAGCCTACGAGTATCAAATACAAGTCCTGCCAAATCGACGGCTTCCACCGGGACTTCAGGGTCCTGAACGATGCTTTCCGGCGCATCAGCGCCGGAGCCAACCCGCTCAAGGTGGCCTGATATGGTGAAGACGCTCTCGACTTCCGGTCAGGCGGAAGCGCCCAATCGCCCCTTCTGTGTCGAATATTATTGGGAAAACTGGCGCCAATGCATGGCTGGCGTCAAACGCGAAGACCGACCGCATCTTCTGAGCAGCGGCGTGAGCCAGTTCAGTCAATCGCCTGTTCTCAATGAAGCGGCGATGGGCCTGCTGCGATACAGTATATCGAGCGGCCAACTGAGCCGGTACCATCTGAACGACCGCTGCGCCGCTCAAATCGCGGAAATTCTATGCCTGTACCTGGAACGGGACGATCTGACGGCGGAGAACATCGTTTATTGCTACGGCAGCACCGACGCGCTCGATATGCTGTTCGAATACTGCCGCATGGAAGGCATTCGTCAGGGCGCCATACCGCTTGCAAGTTACTACGGATACGAGCTGGCAATCCTCGGGAACGGACTTCATATCGATCATTATTATGGCGAAGGCGTTGCCTCTTCATCGGGTCAGGTCCGGGAAAAGAAACCGAAAGAACGTCGTTTTCTGTTGCGGAATGTTCCGGAAGGAATTTCGGGGGCACAGAACATCGAGCCTCCCTCCCATTTGTCCGACACGGAATGCGATTTCGTCATCGTGGACACGACGTGCCAGACAATGGACGTTGCGGGAGCCCGCACAAGGACCGAGCTTCGCAAAGTCGCGAACGAACGAGATCTGATCAATTCCTGTCTTCTCATGACCTTGTCAAAAGACCTGGGTCTGCCCGGGTTGCGGTCTGGAATTGTGATTACAAGAGATCAGAAGCTCCTCAGCTTTTTGAAAAAGCGGGTTGAGCAAAGATATGTCCAGGTCGGACCGCTGTCTTGCTACGCGATGCTGTTCTATGCCTATTGCCTCGCGGTCGAAAGCGGCGTGGCGAAAGAACATGCCGGTCTTGCGCCGTTGCTGGATGAAATGGCGCTCTTTGAAAGCGGCCGTCCGATCTTTGAGCGTGAAGCAACGGAGATCTTCGCGCGTCAGCGAGAGGTCATCAGGACCAACTTCGTAACCCTGCAAGATAAACTCACCGATATCTTTGAAAATCTCGAAGCCTTCCGATCGGGCTTCACCTGCTTTCCGAACCTACGCTTTTTGTCGCCGACGCCCGAGCGAACCCTGGCCTTCTCCAAACACCTAAGCGAACGCTCCAAGGTATGGGTCAACACGATGCATGCCTTCGGTGGCACGCAGCGTGCCTGGCAGGAAATCTATCCGGAGCGGATTGGTCTCAGGATCAATCTGTCTTGGGAAAACAATTTCGCCGACTACCTGAGCCGCCTCCGGCAGGGATTGGACAGCTGGAGCGACGCCTCGTCGTAAATGCGGAACCGCGCAGAATCCTCACGGTCCGCCGGCTCTGTTCGTGCCCGAGAATCGGCCCCACTCCGAGGGAATGTTATGTTGGTATCACTAGAGAACGATCTCGCACTTTCTTCGGATCGCGTAGCAGCTGTCCGCGAATTCATGCGGCAACACCAACTTGCTGGGTTGATGGTACCGCGGTCCGACGAGCATCTCGCGGAATACGCTCCACCTTCAGCGAGCCGGCTGGAATGGCTCACGGGGTTTACCGGGAACGTGGGTGTGGCGTTTGTACTGGAACACGAAACAGCCATTTTTACGTCAGGTCTTTGGATAGACCAGCTTAAACAGGAAACCGACGGTAAGCTTTGGGAGCGGCATCTCTTTACACCGACATCTGCGGCTCAATGGCTTTTGGAGCGTCTCGTTGATGGGCGTCTCGGATATGACCCGTGGTTGATCAGCGAGCAAGCTCTGAACGCTTATATCAAGCACGGACTGAACTGCGTCGCACTGCCTGCAAATCCGATTGACCGGATCTGGAAAGAACGTCCTGGATTTCCTTTGCACCCAGCGTTGCCCTACCCCATCGAACTTGCTGGCGAGACCTCGATAAGCAAACGCCGGCGCGTTGCAGAAACATTGAGGGATGCCGGGCTCTCGGCGGCTGTGCTGGCCGATCCGGCATCGATCGCCTGGTTGCTCAACATCCGAGGCAGTGACATTCCTTACCTACCCGTCGCTTTGGGATTCGCCTTGGTCCACTGCGATGCCCGCGTCGATCTGTTTATGGCAACTGATAAGCTTCCTCAGGAAACGAGGCACTGGCTGGGTCCGGAGGTCGACTGCAAGCCGCGCGAGCAGCTCCAGCAATCGCTTTCACTTCTATCGGGGAAGCGGGTTGGTGTAGACACCGCACGCCACGCCTCTTGGTTCAGCGATACGCTTCGCAAGGCCGGCGCGACGGTTGTCGAGGCCATCGATCCGTGTCATCTCCCGAAAGCACGAAAGAACGACGTTGAGCAAAAGCTCGCGCGCGCATGCCATATCGATGACGGTGTCGCCTTATGCCGTTTTTTGCAGTGGTTCGAAACCAGCCCCGCCAGCGAAACGGAAATGTCGTGCTCAGCCAAACTCGAGTCTCTGCGTCAGGAGATGGCAGCCTACAAGGGGCCATCCTTTCCGGCGATTTCGTCTGTCGGACACCACAGCGCAAGTGTTCTTTATTGCCCGGACGAGACCTCCAACCGCCCCATTTGTGAAGACGAGATCTATCTGTTTGACACCGGTGGCCAATTCCTCGGCGGGACCACGGATTCGGCGCGGGCTGTGTGGCCTGGCCCCTCACAGCCACCCCTGAAGCTTCGTGATCGATACACGAGAGTGTTAAAAGGCCATATCGCCGTGGCATCACTCGTTTTCCCGGCCGGCATCTGCGGGCACCACATCGACAGCCTCTCCAGAGTTGCTCTGTGGCAGGTTGGGCTCGATTTCGACCAAGACACCGGCCACGGTGTCGGTAGCTATCTTTCAGTACATGAAGGCCCTGTGAGGATTGGCAGGAACGCGCGGCCTCTTCCCATCGAAGAGGGCATGATCTTATCGATAGAGCCTGGTTGTTACGAGGTCGGACAGTTTGGCGTCCGGCTGGAAAACCTGGCGGTAGTTGTTCAGGCTCCTCATGCCTCTCAGAAACGGCCTTTCTTGAGGTTCGATGTTCTTACCCTGGTGCCATTCGACCGAAGCCTGATTGAGCTCGAGCAGTTGACAGCACAAGAGCGACGCTGGATCGACGACTATCATGAGAAAATTCGGCAGACGCTGTCGCCTTCTCTTGACCCGTCCGAGCAAGAATGGCTTTCCCGCGCTTGCAGGCCATTACTCGATCCGCCGGTCGAAAGGTGAGGAACTCTCCGCCAGACAGCCAGCTCTCAACACCTCCGCGCACTGCGTGTGCCGATCAAACCACGGGTTCACGGGATGACTTCCTTGACCATCTCAGCAGTTGTTTTTGACATGGACGGCGTGCTGATCGATAGCGAGCGGCTCTATTGCGACTCCTTCCTCAAGGCAGCTGAAGAGACGGGCCATGCCTTTCAGCCGGCAGATGCCTTGGCACTTGTGGGGCATGCGTGGAAGAAGAACCGCATGAAAATTTTGGAGAAGGTCGGCTCCGAAGCAGAGGTCGATCGTCTTCACGCGGTCTGGTGCAGGCACTTCGATGACGCCAAGCCGAGGCTGCAGCTCAAGCCGGGCGTAAAACAGCTCCTCCACTGGGCCAGGAGCAATCACTTATGTACGGCGGTTTGCACGTCCTCGAAACCTTCCACTGTCTATTACTACTTCTCCCTCCATGCGCTCGCTGACCTGTTCGACGTGATCGTCGCAGCCGGGGACTATTCGAATTCCAAGCCCGCGCCTGATCCTTTTCTTCGCGTCGCGGATCTATTGGACATCCCCCCTGCGCAATGCCTTGTTCTGGAGGATTCCTATGCCGGCATCCTCAGCGCCACTGCCGCCGGGATGCCGGTGGTAATGGTCCCGGATCTCTTGCCTCCAACCGAAATGACCAGGGATCAGTGCCTCTTCATCGCATCGGACTTGAACGAAGTCCGTGCGCGTTTGTTGTCTCTTTCTCCAGTGACCGGATTTCAAGATGTACGATAAGCCAAATCCAAGTCGGCTGGTGGCCGCAGCCGCTCAAACCAGCTCTGCCCGAAAGGACTGGCGCACTCGGCTGGTGCAGTCCGACTGCGTCGTACCAAAGGGTTTCACGTCTCTGACACCCGCCATTCAGCGAGGCTCGACAGTGGTGTTTGAGAGCCTGTCGGATGCGTTGGCCTCCAAACCGCCGGGAGATGGATATGTCTACGGCACGTCCGGGACACCCACCACACTTGAGCTTGGGGCGCGGATCGCGGAATTGGAGGGCGCGCGAAAGTGTTTCGTGGTTCCCTGTGGTCAGGCGGCCATCGCGCTCACTTACCTCGCCTATTGCGGATCGGGATCGCATGTGCTTGTGCCGGAAAGCGTTTATCGCCCAAGCCGCAAACTGGGCGATGACCTGCTCGCCGGTCTCGGCATCGAGATGGAGCTCTATGATCCGTTGATCGGCAGCGGCATTGCGAATCTGTTTCGTCAAAACACGTCACTGATTTGGTGTGAAAGTCCCGGTTCGATCACGATGGAAATTCAGGATGTTCCCGCGATCGCAATGGCAGCGCGGGCGGCAGGCATCAAGGTCGCCTTGGATAACACATACGCAGCCGGTCTGTTTTTCGATGCATTTTCATCCGGGGTGGAGGTCAGCGTCCAGGCGCTGACAAAGTATGTTGGAGGGCATAGCGATGTCTTGCTTGGGACTGTGTCCGTTGGCAGCAGCGCGGCCGCTGAACGTATCGCCCAGGTCCATGATAGATTGGGGATGGCAGCATCGCCCGACGATTGTGCCCTCGCTTTGAGAGGGCTTCAAACCCTGGCGATCCGCCTTGCGCATTTGGAACATGCTTCCATGACGGTGGCCACTTGGCTGAAGCAACAGTCCGACGTCGCGGCCGTCTTGCATCCAGCCTTTCCGGACTGTCCCGGGCATAAAATCTGGCAACGGGATTACACGGGTAGTTCAAGCGTGTTTTCAGTTGTTTTTGGCGAAACATGGACTGTTGAACGCATCGCGCGGTTTGTTGACGCCTTGCGGCTTTTCAAGATCGGCTTTGGTTGGGGTGGCACCACAAGTCTGGTTATGGCGTATCCCCAAATGAAACGGCGCAACCGAAACGACTGTCACCGCCTGGTTCGATTGAATGTCGGTTTGGAAGCTGTCGAGGATCTAATCGAAGACCTTGGCCAAGCAATAAAAACGAGCTTGTCACGTTAACAAGCAGTCAGGCTGGCTCTGTTGCAAAGATTGACTTTAGACGGATTTCGGCCTGTTGGAGCCCCTCGGCTCAAGCTTTGACATCCTGAAGATGGTTTTCGAGCATGGTTACGGCTTCAGAGAGAGCACATGGATCGATGCCGAATGTTCTCTCGACAATGTGGGCTTCACCAAGGATATCGTTTGAAAAGTTGGAGATACCGGCCTGTCCCTTGCGCAGGCCACGACCTATGTCCACCTCCTTCCACTGCAGGTGAAGGATCTCTCGCAGCCGGCAACCCGTCATCAACAACAAGCGAATGGCATTGGTGACGTGGGATGGATAGACGATCGATTTGTTATCTTTCGCAACGTGTTTGCGCCTGTCGCCGGTTGCCTTAATGTTCCACGGTAAACCGTCGGTCTCTGCAAGAACAAGGGCGCTACCCAATCTCGCCAGTTCTTCGTCACTTAGGTATCGCTGACGCCCTTGCTCTCTGAATCGCTTGACGGCCCGGGCTGGATTGAAGGCCTCCGGGACATAGCCATTGACAGCCCCCCAGCTGAACACACTGCCAAGGTAGGCGATCACCCTATTGGCATTAAACGGATGTTCAACAAGGCCGATATGGAACTTGTTCAGGTCCTTGGTGGTGATTGCCTCGGCTGGCCGCTTTCCGAGCACTGGCAGTACGTGTTTATTCAGAGCTGACTCGTAATTCGTCAGGCTTGCTGCCTTCAGCTTTGGACCGTGTCCCTCAACGAAGAGCTCCACCAGCTTCGAAAGCGTCACTGCCTGGCGCTTGGCGTCCCGTTCCTCTGCAGGGTCTTCTCCGAGGGTCACAGGTTCGAATCCGTCGGGGTCACCAAGTTTCTTAAGAGCTTTATTCTACTGTTGATTTTTTGAAGACTTGTTGCATTCTGCCTGACTTCCGTAGGCGCTCGCTTCGAAGCAAAAAACGCAGCTTCGTACTCCATTCAGCGCGCTAGCCGCAGGTATTTATCCCTTCTCGGACTTTTGTTTCCCATTCCTTGCCGAGCACGGTCTTTGCGTCGATGCCGTTTGCGTATCCGGGCTCACCAGGATTGAACATCATAATCGCAAACTCGGCGTTGTTGCTTCCTGCAAGGTATGAAGTCTGCCCTCCAAAGAAGGTCGTCGAAGAACCGTAGGCTGTGTTTCCGTAAACCGATGCTGACCCGTAGGTCGTTGCGTAAGTTGGGCCAGTCGAAACAACTCTTGTGTTGTTTTGTACGCCACCGCCCTGGATGACATACCGTTGATAACCTGCGCGAAGCGTTGCTACCGCCGCCATCTGGGATGCCACTTGCGCTGCGCCCTTTGTTCCGCAAGCCGGAGCAGCACTTGTTGAAATCAGAACTTGGTTTTTCGAAATCGGCGTCACCGACGTGGAAGCGCAGCTCGCCAAGAAGGCAAGCGAAACAACCCGGAAATTCCGAGAAGATTTTTCAGCATAAAACACCCTAGCCCAATTGTTTGCCAAGCACTGGCACAAACTCGAGAGTAATTGCAATAGATTCGCGCTTAGATTGTTGCAGTTGCGCCAAATGCGACAAGATGCCTGCAGAAACAATACGGACCGTGCCACCGAGGCCAATTGGTTTGCAAAAAGGCAACGGCATAACAGAAACACTGAGATCAATCAGCAGAACTTGGCCGGGTGAGAATGAAAGCGGCAGCGCCGGTCATGCAGACGGCCTGGACGATCAGAATGATCGGTGAGACGGCCATGACAACGCTGAGACCGAACACCAGAGCCATCATTGAAATGGAAATGATCTTGTAGCGCAGGGCGATGGCGCCGCTGGCGCGCCAGTCGGCAATGATCGGCCCGAACACACTGCTGTTTTCCAGAATTGCCTGCAGCTGAGGTGAGCTTTTGCCGAATGCAAAGGCGGCCAGGATAACGAAGGGCGTGGTCGGCAAAACGGGCAACACCACTCCCAGCCCACCAAGTCCGAGCGCAAGCAGTCCCAGACAGAACCAGAACGCCCGCCTTGCTGCTGGAGCGACATCGTTCAAAACGTCTTTCAAGTGGCACGCCTTTAACTGGAGTTTACTATTCAGGTTTTATCGCCCATTCGGCATCCCGAACTTTGATCTATGTCAAATCGCCGGTGGATTGACGCTCGATTGAAAAGATGGATCAACCGAATGCGCGGGACTTGCTTCAGCGCCCATGCTCAAGAGTTCAGTCTCTCAATGTCATAGACCAACCGCATGGTCTTCTTGCCCCAGTCCAGAACGGCAACTCTTTCCGCGTGGTCTCCGACCTGTGCGACCGCCGCGAGGCATCCGACGGTGACATGATGCTGCAAAGTCGCCAGAACTTCCGCCTGTTGCATTGGAATCTTGCGGCCGAATTTTTCCTGAAAGGCGACGATGCGGCGGAAAACTTCCTTCTGATGGTGCGCTTCAAGAGCAACCAGCTCTTCAGTACTGCCCATCGCACGAAGCAACTGCCAGTGACCGGGTGAGTTGATCGTGTCGTCCCGCGACAAGCACTCGAACACCGCATCGGACAGTTCTTCCAGGCTTTCGCTGCCGTCGAACTTTTCGCCGACCTCATCAAGCAGATCCACCGTTTGCTGTAGCCACTGGCTGAACAGCTCGTAGAAAATCGCGTCTTTCTTCGGAAAAAACTGATAGAGCGAACCGATGCTGATGCCTGCCCTCTTGGCAATTTCATTCGTCGTTATTCTGTCCGCCGGCCCCTCGTTGAGCATCGCAAGTGTCGTGTCGAGAATGAGCTGAACCTTCGCCTTCGAGCGCTCCTGTTGCGCAATCTTCCGCTTTTTGACGGATGCTCCCGTTGTCGCAGACACTCTGCCTCTCCCCTCAATCATTTACGTATTCAGTGACTGTCTTATAGACAGCGCACTGATGTATGAAACCTCTCCAATTCGGCTCATGCCGAATTCCGCAGGATCAGTCTGCTTTCAGAGAGACTCCCTTTCGCCAATATGTAATTGAAAACTGACTTCCCTTGCCAAGGCCGAGTTCCGACTTGAAGAACTTGCGCATGGCCTGCGCGTTTTTGTATTCGCCTGCAAACCACGCGAAGTGCAGCTTTTCGCCTGCCGACACCGTTCTGCAAACGTCGAGGACGTCGGCTTGAAACCGGGCGGGTGGAATTGCATGAACGACTAGATCGGAATTCGGCAGATAGTGCCTCAGTTCCTCATAGCTCTCCGCTTCGCCGACTAGATGTCCTGAGACGTCTTCCGGCAGATCCTCCACCATGCGCGCAAGGGCCGGCAAGGCGGTCTGGTCACCAGCAAAGATCACATTATCGCCGGACTGTGGTCGCTCGCGGCCGCTCGGTCCGAGCAGTCCGATCCGATCTCCTTCACTCGCGGCTTCCGCCCACTCCGCGATCACACCGCCTTCGTGCCGCACGATGTCGATGTCCAGGTGACCATTGGCAGGGTCCGCGGATCGGATCGTGTAATAGCGCACGTGAAGCGCGTCTTTCCCACTCGGCCAGCTGGTTGTTCCATTTGCAGCCATTTTTGGCCAGACCGGTACCCGGCCCGAATGGAGAGGAAGCATCAGCTTGACATGAATGCCCGGTCCGGAGAGGACGTCCAAATTGCCCTTGGCGTTCAGGCGCAGACGGATCAAGCCCGGCAAGGGCTCGCTTTTTGCAGCCAGCGTCAACTCATGAAAATTCGCAGGCACACCATCGTTCAAAGCAGGCGCTGCATCGTCTTTCCATCTGAGCTTCTCGGCTGCCGGCGCATCAAGCTCCGTCATGTATCTCACAGCCGCTTCCTTCAGGAAGTACAGAATGCTTTGGGATACGGCCGACACTTTGAGCGATATTCCGGAACCATCCGACCCGACCTCGATCAAACTGTCGCCGACGAGGATCCTGGCAACTCTTGCCCCCGGTCGCTCCAGAACCACATCGTGCTCTTCAACATCGACCACCAGTTGCTCAAACGCCTGGTCAGCCCCCGAAAGAGGCATATAGGCAATTGAGCGGTGAGACTGACATGGCATCGTATTCAAACTCGGCCCTCGATCTTTCGCGCGACGGCAACATCGCTACAGCTGCTGGAAACATTCGCCCCGGAAACAAATCGGCAGGCCTGATGACCGAGATGCCTTTGCATGTCGCGTCAAATGTCAGCGCAAACAACGACTTCACCGGGTCTTGTTCAGACACGATGAAAGCAATGCATTGTCGACGTTTCCGGGAATTTCTGGCTGTGGCAGCGCGCGCTGTTGCAGCGGAGTTGATCGTGCCGTGGCTGCCAGTTCCATACACCAAAAACGTGAGCCGGGGAAACCGGCTCACGCGAGAAATGCGAGCAAAATCTCAGAATGTTTTGCGGAATGTCGCATAGAACCGACGACCTTCTGCGGCAATCTGGGCATTGCGCAGCGAGCTTGCCGTCGGATTGTACTGGTAACGGTCGAAAATATTGTCGACACCGAGCTGAAATTCGCCCCAGTCGGTATCGTAACCAACGCGGCTGTTCACCGTGAACGTCGGCTTCACCTTCATCTGACGGGTACCGCCATCATCCGCGTCCCGCCCGGACGTGAACAGGGCTTCGCCGTAGACCTTGAAACCATTGTCGAAATCGTAACCGGAGTAGAGCGTTGCCCTGAAGGGTGCACCGATCCGGCTGTTGGGCAGGTCGTCGTCCAGCTTGCCGTCCCCGTCCTGGTCCCAGACACCTTCGGTATAGGCAAGGACCGCCCCAACGTTCCACTGGTCTGTCACGAGTTGGTCGACGGTAAGTTCCGCCCCCCAGATCCGCTCCTTGTTCTGGCTGAGTGTCAGCGCATCCGCGGTTATGTTGGTACCCTTGTCCGAGGTTGAAACAAAGACGGAGGCATTGAGCGACGTTCTGACGGTATTGTATCGGACGCCAATCTCGTAATTGTTCACGATCGCCGCGTCCGGTGCGATGTCGGAATAATCGAACTCGGTCTGGAACGGATTGGAAGTGTTCACTGCGCGCCGTGTGAAGGCACCAATATCCGGCACGGAATAACCTTGCGAGAAATTGGCGAACGCATCCAGATCGTCGGTGATGTGAGCGACCGCGCCAGCATTGAAGACGGTTGCGGAATAACTGGTATCGGCACCGTAGACCGTGGCAGCCGAGAACGGCACAGCAAAAGTTGACGAAACCAGATAGTTCGCTGCCGGGCGCACGAAGGTCGAAATATCGAGATCAAAACGCTCGTAACGCACACCCGCTTTGACATCCAGGAAAGTGGTCACCGGAATGTCCAGCTGCGCAAAGCCCGCATAGGCGTGCTGTGTCATCGGCGCAATGATGTCGCGGCCATCCAGCAGCGTTTGAGAGACATCGTTGTAGGAGTAATCTAACCCCCAGGTGACCTGCGCCCCATCCAGAACAATGTCCAGCGGCGTCTGAACTGTTGAGCGGACACCAGCCTGTTTTGCATAGAGAACCGACTGGGAATCCGGTGATTGCACCACACCCGGATCAGAATAGACGAACGGGTTCGAGACAGGGTCTGCACGAACGAAACTCGCGCGTTTTTCGCTGTCGTTATAATAGGCTTCCAGTTTGATCTCGCCGACCGGCACATCGTAGAAATTGAACGTAGCGGAGACATTCTTCGTGTCTTCGTGGGTCGGTTCACCTGTGTAAGGGGCATTCTTGTCCACTGAAACGGGAACAGTCGTATAGTCGGAGAAGTAGTCGAGATACTGGTTCAGGTAGACCCATGAACCATAGAGACTGGCGTCGAACGCTTCGCCTTCATATCCGGCTGTCCCCGACAGATTGACCTGCTGAATTCCGGAACCGCCGCCCTGGCCGATCATCGGATCTTCAGGGATCTGTTTACCATCGCCGTCATACATATCACCGGTCGTCTGGAAACGACCGTTCAACTGCAACGTCAGTTGATCTTTGGCGTAAGACAGGTCAGCGCTTGTCGTCGTGTGGGCACCATCGACTACGGAATGCTCCGTCGTCGAGATGTTGGTCATCACCGCCCCGTGCAGACCTTCCTCCGTCGGGGTCTTGGTGATGATGTTGATGACGCCGCCGGTCGCACCGTCACCATATACGGCGCTTGCGCCGTTGATGATCTCGATCCGCTCGATCGAGTTCGGATCGATCAATGACAATGTCCGCGAATTGTTTCGAAGCGCGATGTTGCGCGGTGCGCCATTGACGAGAACCTGGACCGAGCGTCCGCGAAGGGTCTGTCCGCTTCCGGCCAGCGTTCCGTTGCTGGGTGTCAGGCCGGGCACATATTTGCCAAGAAACTCGTTCAGGTTTCGGCTTGCCAGAAGGCTTTCGCGCAGCTCTTCCTGCTCGATGATCTGAACCGAGCCGGGTGTTGTGGAAAGATCCCCCTTGGACCGGGCGGAGTTGATGACGATCAGGTCGAGCTCGTCAACCTCCGTCGCTGTTGAGACGTCCTGCGCGATTGCAGTAAGGCCGGACGACATCAGTATGATCGCGCTGGCAGTTGTCACCAGGCACAACTTGGGTGTTTGCAGCGGTGTTTTCACTCGCAACACGGCAGGCTCCTGTCAGATTGTCTTAGTCTATGTTTTTTGATTTTCCGGCTGGCTTATCGACCACGGCAGACATCGCATTGCGATCAGGATGCTGACGACCGAAAGACCAACGGCAAGGGAAAATAGGAATGAAAAGCCAAAGGCTTGACCAATGACACCGGCCGCCATGCTGCCAATCATGTAGACCAGCAAATTGGAGCACGACAGGAATGTGAAATCCGTTCCGGCCTGGTCCAGGGAGGCAAAGCGCATGAACGCGGTGTAAAGGCCGACAAGTTCCATGTAGCGGATAAATGTGTTGAAGGCCGACAGGCCGATCAGCACCGCAAAGGATGATTCCGAAACCCCGAAAACCTGCCATGCAAAGGCGGCATATCCGGCAAAACACAACGTCCGGCTCAGGCCTATGGTCCAGAAGAAGCTGCGCAGTCCGAAAGACTTGATAACAACAACCGCGACCGCCGACCCTCCAAGTCCGACACAGGCTGCCGCACCACCGCTGATCAGACCAATCTGGGACAGACTGAAGCCCTGATCGACCAGAAACGCCTGCTCCATCCCTTTCACCAGTCCTTCCGGCAGGCGAAAAACCAGGGCGAATCCCAGCAGAGCCAACGCATGAGGCCGCTTCACAAATGCCCTCAATGATGGAACGGGTCTGGTCTCCTCCGCCCTCTTGCGAAGGCCGATACTTTCAGAAACAAACAGGATCGGCAGCAGGCAGAGCGCCGACAGGATTGCGGCAGTTTTCAGCGCGACCGGCCAGCCCTCGGCATCATAGACGAACAGCGTCAGCGATCCTCCTATCAACACGCCAGCTGCGACGCTGCCTCCTTGAATGGCATTTCCAAGCGGCTGCTGTTCTTTCGGCAGATGTTCGACCGCATATCCATCGGTCGCGATGTCCTGTGTGGCCGCGCACAGGGCAAGCAGCATCAGTACGGGGAAAAAGACGCCGAGATTGTCTTCCGGATAGATCGTGCTCAGAAAGAGGATCACGGCGACCGAGACAAGCTGCATCGGCACGATCCAGCTGCGGCGGCGCCCCAGAGCCCCGACGTGGAACCTGTCGACATAGGGCGCCCAGAGGAACTTCAGGATCCACGGCAGCATCAGGATGCCGATGGATCCGATCGAGACCAGATCTATACCTCTTGAGCGGAAGATCGGCGGCAGGGCAGCGGCAACCAGATAGACCGGAATCGCCTGTGCAACATAAAGGCTCAACAACACAAGCCAGACCCGGCGGTCCAGACGTGAGCTCTGCGCCGGAAAAGCGGCTATCGAAAGAAGACCAGAGTTGGAGGTCTCTCCCATGGATCGGCAACCTTGATTGTCCGCCCGAACGGGCGCATTGAAGATTGCCAATAACTAGACTCAAAAACTCAACAAATCAAGAATATTGAGCAAAAACTCGAATAATTTATTTTTCTTTTAAATATCAATATTTTACAACTTATCGCTGAGCCGTTCAATATCGTAGACAAGATGCAATGTCTTCCTGCACCACTGCAAAACTTCACGTCCTTCAGGTCGTGACCCATATAGAGCCGCCGCAGAAAGACAGGCTACGGAGACCTGGTTTTGCAGATAGGCGAGCGCACCGGCCTGTTGCTCGCTGATCTCTCTTCCGAACCTTTTTTGAAACGAGATCAGTCTTTGCGTCACTTCCTTCTGGTGATGCGCCTCGAGCTCAGCCAGTTCACGCGAGCTGCCCATTGCGCGGCGAAGCTGCCAGTGCCCGGGCGAATTGATTTCCTCATCCCTGGACAGCCGCTCGAAGATCGCATCGACATAATCTTCGAGGTTTTCCGAACCATCGAACCGGGCGTCGACGCCATCGAGAAGATCCAGCGTCTGCTGAAGCCAACGGCGAAACAACTCGTAGAAGATCGCTTCTTTCTTCGGGAAGTAGTGATAGAGCGTTCCGATGCTGATGCCGGCGTTTTTGGCAATCTCGTTGGTCGTGATCTTGTCCGCAGGACCGGCACTCAACATGGCAAGTGTCGTGTCGAGAATACGCTGAACCTTGTCTTTAGAGCGCCGCTGAGTGGCAATGTTTCGCCGGGCGACGGATTTTTCCTCGGCTATCGGCAAAGCGATCCCCCTCCTGGTTGGTCCTGAGAGATCAGGCATAGCAATCCTGACCGGAGGGGCAAAGATCCTTCCGTCAGAAAAGTGTGCCTGACGTAAGTACACCAACGTCTCGGCCGGTAGGAAGGTAAACCAGAGCAGAACAGGTCAGAAAAAGGGCTCCGCCGGAAACCGGCGAAACCCTTGTGCATCTTTGTGGAGTTCGGATTGAATCAGAATTTGACGGAGTACTTTGCGGAAAACGTCGTTCCCGGCGCCTTCACGTAATAATAGTCGTCATATCCGTACGCTTCCACGGAATAGGCCTGTTGCAGGACAGGGACGTAGTCCGCGTTCAGGATGTTCTCCACCCCGAAGGATAATTTCGAGCTTTCATTCACCTGGAAATCGGCAAACGCATCCATCACGAAGTAAGGGTCAATGGACTCCAGGCCGGTGAACTGCTCGCTATCAGGATTCCGGCTACCGGAGTAAAGGCCCTGGAGGCGGAAATTGGCCCAGTCCCGGGGAGCATACTCGACATATCCTGTCAGCTTGAGCGGAGCAATACGGTCAGAGCCGAGGTCGGAGTCATATTTTCCGTCGCCATCAGTGTCGTACTCGCCTTCAAGCCAGGTGAGAGTGCCTCCCACAGTGATCTGATCTGTCGCTTCATAGTTGGCCGCAATTTCGACCCCCCAGATCTGTTCAGGCGACAGCACGATGTCGAGGTCGGCGCTATAGGTCACACCATTGTTTGACTTGTTGTAGAAGCCGGTCACCGAGGCGTCCCAGACGCTACCAACCGCGCGCAGGCCGAGTTCGTAACTGTCTGTTTTCTGACCCTTTTCTTCCAACTGCGAAATGTTGGTAAAGCCGGGACTATTGTAGAGAACGCGACCGAGATCACCTAGCTGGAACCCTTGCGAGAAACCGCCGAACACCGTGAATGTGTCGTTGATATCGAAGGATCCTGAAATGTTGAACAAAGGCTCGCGGAAAGTCAGGTTGCCACCCTTGACCGCATTACCACTATCGTTGGTGAAATCGGTGATATCGACCGAAAGGTGTTCATAGCGGACACCGGCAGTCAGAATAGCCCGATCATCAAAGAGGTCTGCGCGCACCTGGGCGAATGGCGCTACTCCGGTGAGGTCGTATTTGGGTGCGCCGGTTGGCCCGTCAATGGGATTGATGTTGGTCTGGTCATTCAGAACATCCAGACCCCAGACGATATCAATCGGCAGGCGGTCCCAGGGGAACGGCGTATCGAATGTCGCCCGACCTCCAACCTTCTGAGACTCTGTTTCATATTGGTCGTATTGTTGCCCCAGAAACTCCGTTCGGGTGAAGGTCGTCGTATTGTCATTGTAATAGCTCTGCAGTTCAAACGTTCCACCCAGAATGTCGTCGTTCGTATAGGTGCCGTTGATCGTCAGATTGTCGATACCGGGTGTGCGGGTGTTCAGGTTTCCCTTGGAGGGCATCGCACTTGTGCCATTTTGCCTGCTGCCGCCTGAAACGACGCCAGCCCAGTCGCTGTCCTGCCAGTATCGATACCTGTTGGCGCTGATCTGGATCTTGTGGCTCTCATGCTCATAGCCAAGCTTTCCGAGGAAGTTATAGGCCATGATGTCATCGGTCCCGCCTTGCGAACCGAAGGAGTCAGGCGGACGTCGCTCCCCGTCTGCCGTGAACGAAGATCCGGTATCTTCGAAGCTTCCATTGGCGAGATAGAAGAAACCGTTCTTTGCTCCGGATGCCCCCGCCTCGGTCAGGTAGGAAAAGGACTCGGTCAGGCTGGAAGGAGACGCCTTTATGCCAACGCTGAGCTGCGCATTGAATTCGCCGTCATCCGGCTGCTTCGTGATGATGTTGACCAGACCGCCCGGAGCTCCAAATCCATAAGCCGCAGTCGCCCCGCGCACGACCTCGATCTGCTGGATGGCTGTCGTGCTGATGCTGTTGAGTGCCCGGTAGTTGTTGTTCAGGTTGTTCGTTTGCGGAACACCGTCGATCAGGGTGAGAAAGTTGCGGCCTCGCAGAGTTTGGCCGTACTCGGTCAGGTTTTCGGTCGACTGGCCAAACCCGGGAACGGTCTTCGACAGTATCTGACCGATGTTGGAGTTGATGTTTGACTGTCGCTGAACCTGATCCTCCGTCACCACGGAGACTGATACAGTCGCTTCCGATATCGGTGTTTCGGTCCGGGTAGCGGATTTGATCACGATCAGGTCGAGAAGCGTCGCATCTTCAGTGCTGAGCGCAGGTTCTTCTTCCAATGTCAGATCTTGTGCGGATGCCCCTTGAACAGCCGCAAGGAGTGCAGCCGTTACCAAGCCGGAATATTTCAACATGTGCCCTCGTGCCCACTTTTTCGGTCATCCTGGCTTTTGGCTTGGAAATATTTTTCAAGGGTGGTTTATAAATCCTGAGTTCTACACGCAAGTATTATTATGAGCATTTACTCACGTTACAGCTACGCCGTTGCAAAAATGGAACACGCTTACGCATCGATATTTGTTAATCAATGAAAACAATATATTAACGCCAACCAGGTGAAGCGGAACTGTTTCAGCGGCTCGTCAACCGGGAGCGAAACATCGACACCCGCCCCTCAAACAGTGTTTGAAATATCCTTTCAAACAGTCTAAATCGGCAACTGGACCGAGGAGAAGACGCCGTGCCGGAATCAACACCGCAACGCCTTTTGAAAAATGCAGAAAGACTGATGGCTGAAAAAGGCATCGCCGCGACTTCGGTGCGCGAGATCACGGATGCCTCGAACGCCAATGTTGCCTCGGTAAACTACTACTTCGGCAGCAAAAGTGAATTGCTGCTCGAACTGTTGAAGAACCGGTTCACGCAACTCGATGCCGAGTTGCTTGCCAGGGTTTCCGACGTTGAAACGAAAACCAACGGACACGTCCCCGATATCCGGGAGCTGACCGGCGCTTACTTCGATGCCCTGGCCCATCTCGGATTTGACGGAGAGACCGGTCAGCTCGACCCCTTCATTCTCCTCATTCAGCGAGCTTCTGCAGAGCAGGAAGTCGTCTTGGAGCGGGCTCAGGACTACCATGCACCCGGCATTACCAAGATGGTCAGCCTGCTGGCGTATTCCGTTCCCGAAGAGCGCCGAAAATCACTCGAGATCCCCGTTCTCATGGGATTGATGTTCACCGCCTCCGTGACAGCGATGATCGCAATGAACCCGGAACACAAGAACGAAATCCTGTTTTCTGCGGTCAGGGAGTTTCTGGTCGCCGGGATAGAAGCCTACATGCGGCGATTTGCGGACGCCAGTTGACGTTCCACTATTGAAAAACAAGCCTGTTTTTGGCATCACCAGACAACCTCAGAGCTCGACTTGTCAAAGTCGACCAACCAAGCAAACGCTCAGCCAATCCCTTGGAATAGCCAGGCGTCCAGAAATGGAGACGACCATGCGCGCATTCCGTTGGGCAACCCTTTTTGTTGCCGTGGGACTAAGCACAACAGCAGCTCAGGCGGAGACGGTTTCGATCGAGACCGCCACAGGCATTGTCACCACGCCCTTCCGCCCCGGGACAGTCGCGGTTTTTGATATCGCGGCCCTGGATACTCTGCGCGCGCTCGGTGTTCAGATCGCCGGCACTCCTGAGCGGGTTTACGTCGACTACCTGCAAGAGACGGCTGCAGGTGCCGAGAAGATCGGCACGCTATTTGAGCCGGACTTTGAAGCTGTCAATGCACTCCAGCCCGAACTGATCGTTGCAGGCGGACGTTCGTCCAAGCAGGTTGAAGCCCTGTCCGAGTTTGCTCCCACCATAGACATGACAATCTGGGGTGATGGCCTCCTGGATCAGGCCAAAGCGCGGCTGAACGCATACGGAGCAGTTTTCGACAAGGAACAAACTGCGCGCAAGCTGGAAGAAGATCTGACGGCTGCAGTCGATGCTGTGAAGGCGCAAACCGCGGATGCCGGAAAAGCGCTCATCGTTCTGACAAACGGCCCAAAGCTGAGTGTTTACGGCAAGGATTCCCGATTTGGCTGGTTGCACACCGAACTTGGCATTGAGCCCGTCATCGAAGACGTCAAGGCATCGACGCATGGTGAAGCCGTCTCGTTCGAGTTCATTCGCGACGCCAACCCTGACTGGCTGATTGTTATCGACCGCGCCGCGGCTATCGGCGACGATGCCGCTCTGGCTGCAGAAACGCTCGACAACAAGCTGGTTGCCGAAACAACCGCCTGGAAATCAGGGCAAGTCATCTATCTCGACGCATCGAAGGTCTATATCGCCGCGGGCGGTTATCAGTCTCTGGTGGACACGCTACAGGATCTGTCCGCGGCGTTCGCGAAATCCGAGTAACCGGACGTCAGCCGCCTGATGTTGCCATTCGCAGCCACTCGCCTTGCTTCCGCGCTTTGGCCGGCCGTCCTGACGACCGGCATGGTCGGTCTGATCCTCGGAAGTCTTGCGACCGGGGCTGCGAATGTATCCCTGGTCGAGCTCTTTCAAGGCGGGAACTCCGGAGAGTTGTTGATCGTCTCGCGCCTCCCAAGAACGCTTGCCGCCATACTCGCAGGTTCCTCATTGGCTGTTGCGGGTGTCATCATGCAGATGCTGGTGAGAAACCGCTTTGTCGAACCGGCGACCACAGGCACGGCCGAATGCGCCGCGCTCGGCCTCCTCGCGATGCTGCTTTTAGCGCCGGAGGCATCCGTTTTCACAAAAATGGCAATGTCCAGTGCAGCCGCCTTTGGCGGGACAGCCCTCTTCCTGGCACTTGTACAGAAACTCCCCCCCACACAACCTCTGCTCGTGCCTCTCACCGGCATCGTTTACGGCGGTGTTGTCGCTGCGATTACGGCCTTCATTGCTTACGAATACGACCTGCTTCAGTACCTGTCGATCTGGATGAACGGCGAGTTCTCAGGCGTGCTTCAGGGGCGTTACGAACTGTTGTGGGCCTCAGGCGCCGTGGCACTGATCGCTTATCTGTTTGCCGACCAGTTCACCGTCGCCGGGTTTGGCAAGGACGCCGCAATCGGTCTTGGCCTGAATTATCGTGCCGTGTTGATCGCCGGCTTGAGCATTGTTGCGCTGATCACCTCTTTCACGGTGCTGACCGTCGGCATGCTGCCCTTTGTCGGGTTGGTGGTGCCCAACATCGTCAGCCGTTACCGGGGAGACAATGCCCGCGCAACTTTGCCGCTCGTCGCCCTGACCGGCGGTTTTTTCGTTCTGGCGAGCGACCTTTTCGGCCGGCTGATCCGCTATCCGTATGAAGTTCCGGCAGGAACGGTTTTCGGAGTTCTCGGTGCCGGTGTTTTCCTGTGGCTCCTGTTCGCGAGGCCAGCGCGCCGTGGCTAGAAAATTCCTGTTTCTGGGCGGCTGCGCCGCGCTTTCCATCCTTGCCTTCATGGTTTTGGGAGCCCGCGGCAATTGGGGGTTCATTCTCACATTTCGCGGCACAAAACTGGTGGCATTGGTCATCGTCGGAATCGCGGTCGCGGTCGCGACCATCGTGTTTCAGACGTTGACGAGCAATCGCATTCTGACGCCTTCGATCATGGGCTTCGACGCGCTCTACATTCTCCTGCAAACCACTCTGGTGTTTCTGCTGGGAGGTCTTGGCTACGTCTCCCTTCACCCGGAAATGAAATTCGCGCTTGAGCTATTGCTGCTGTCCTCCGCTGCATTGCTGCTGTTCGGCAGTCTCCTTGGGCAGGGGTTGCAGGATCTCTTTCGCATGCTGCTGGTTGGTGTTGTGTTCGGTGTCCTGTTCCGCAGCCTGACAAGCCTCCTGCAGCGGCTCATCGACCCCAACGAATTTGCCGTCCTGCAAGGATCGCTCTTTGCTAGCTTCAACCGTGTCGACACCAGCCTGCTGATGATCGCCCTTCCGCTTGTGTTGGCCTGCTGTGCCCTTGTCTGGCGCAAACGCCACATTCTTGACGTCATGGCACTCGGACGGGATCAGGCGATAAACCTTGGGATCAATTACCGGCGCGAATTGCTGGTGGGTCTCACGCT
Source organism: Roseibium sp. SCP14 (assembly GCF_040329475.1). Lineage (NCBI taxonomy): Bacteria > Pseudomonadati > Pseudomonadota > Alphaproteobacteria > Hyphomicrobiales > Stappiaceae > Roseibium > Roseibium sp. SCP14. Next base: position 137,629 of record NZ_JBDZYH010000013.1, on the reverse strand, counting down.
CGTGACGGCTCTGGTGGCAACCTCGACCGCGCTCGTCGGTCCGGTCACATTTTTTGGTCTGCTGGTCAGCGCAATCAGCTACGAGGTCGTCAAAACCCATCATCACGGCCCGGTTTTCATCGTGGCAAGCCTGATTGCGATAACGGTTCTGGTCGGCGGTCAGGCGGTGTTTGAACGCGTCCTCGGCATGAGCGCCACCTTGAGTATCGTGATCGAGTTCCTCGGCGGTCTGGTGTTTCTCTTCCTGATCCTGAGAAAGGTCCGGACTTGATTGAAATCGAAAATGTCACCTTTCATCACGGCAGGTCTCTTATCCTCAATGATGTGTCCTTGACGCTGCAAAAGGGCGGCATCACAGCATTGATCGGCCCTAATGGCGCCGGAAAGTCCACGCTGTTCGCGCTCATGGCACGATTGCTGCCTCTGCAATCCGGGAGCATCACCTTCGACGGTCTGGACATTCGCCGAACCGCTTCGAGGGATCTTGCGAAAAAGCTCGCCATCCTGCGGCAGGATACTCATGTTGCCTCCAGGATTTCGGTTCGCGACATGGTCGGTTTCGGCCGCTTTCCGCATCATCAGGGTCGTGCTACCCGGCAGGATCACGAGAAGGTTGCACAAGCACTGGAAATATTCGACCTGACGGATCTGTCCGAAAGGTTCATTGACGAACTGTCAGGCGGCCAGCGTCAGCGTGTTCTGGTGGCCATGGCCTATGCCCAGGACACCGAGTACCTGCTCCTGGACGAGCCCTTGAACAATCTCGACATGCATTTCGCCCGAAACCTGATGCATCAGCTCCGGGACCTGGCCGACAATCACGGAAAGACGATTGTGGTGGTGCTGCATGAGATCAACTACGCCGCGGCGCATGCTGACACGATCGTGGCTCTGAAAAATGGCGAAGTGGCGGTCAAATCGAAGACCGAAACCTTCATGACCGAAGAAAACCTTGCGCAGATCTACGACATGCCGGTCAGGATCAGGATGGTGGACGGCACGAAGGTAGCACTGCATCATGCATGAAAAACGCCGGCTCACAGGCCGGCGTTCTCGCTGTCTTTTGAAGCATTTCGGGTTCAGTATCGCAGTTTGGCGGTAAGCCGGAACGACCGGCCAGGTTCGTAAAGCGGCGTTACGGACTCGTACTCACCGCCATACGTCGCGCGATCCGAATACGTTTCGTCGAAGATGTTGCTGGCTTCAAACCTGACACTCAGGAAATCGAATTGCTCCGGCTTGTATTCGGCATAGGCATTCACAACCGTATAAGGGTCGATCTTGTCGTATCCCGCCGACACGAAACCATCATATTCAAGGGCAGCGTCAAGGGTTGCGCCAAGCGTCAAATCGAATCGATCGAAGGTATGAGCGATTTCGCCGGATATGATCTGACCGGTACCTGCCCCGATATTGATCAGATAGTAGGACTCCAACTGAGCGTTCGAGAGGCTGAGACGTGTATCAGCGTATGAGAGTTTGGCAAAACCATTCCCCCAATTATAGCCCCCTGCAAGATTGAAACCCCAACTGCTGAAATTGACATTACCGTCGCCGTCACGATAGTCCCGGAAGCGCGTGTTGAAGACGTTGCCTTCCGCAAACCAGCCTTCATGCTTGTATTTTATGCCTGCGGTCATGTTGTCGGAACGGACCGGCTTCAGGTTTGAGTAGTCCCACGGCCGCCAGTACTCAAAGGTCTCTTCGAGGTCAATGCCGCCGAAGACGTTGGAATAGCCGGCATTTACCGAGAAACCGCCATAGACGTCCACTTCAGCAAATGCGTTTCCGCTCAGTCCGAAATTGTCGAGCGTGGTTCCGTCTTTTCCTTCGAAGCGGTTGCTGTCCGCACGCCCGCCAAAGGACAGGTTTACGCGTTCGAACGCTTTGACACGCGCCTGGGCATAGGCGCCGACATTTGTCAGCTTCTCCTGATAGGTTTCAGCGGGATCGTAATAGTCACCTAGCTGCGAAATAAGATCTGCACCGACAGTTAGGGAATTGTCTTCCGTAAACGCAAAGACGTTTTCAACTTTTGCAGTCCAGGTGCTGCCGGAGCCCTCACTTCCGTAGGGTTCAGGAACTTTGTAGTCATTTCCGCTGTAGCCGATAACGGCTTGCGGGTTCCAAAGCCCTTCCGTGTAGTCACGGTTGAAGTTGATGGAAAAATTCTTGCGGGTAATGTCGTAGACGCGCGTCACGTAGTTACCGCCGATACCGCCTATATTCGCACGGTAGGGTCGCAAAGAGTCATCCCGAACCTGCTGGGCGCTGAGTTCCAGGCGGTATCCATTGTCTATCTCAAATGCGCCTTTTCCGAGCACACTGTAAAAGTCTGCCGCAGTCCCCGGCACGGTGAAACCGTCGCCGTTTTCATAGTCGTCGCCGTTGGCAAACTTTGCGTATCCGAGCAGTTCAAATCCACCGTATTTGCCGTATGCAGCGCCACTTTCGGTAAAAGTATTGCCATTTGTCTCGTAACTGACAGTTGCAAAGGCACCGTAGTTCCGGTCCTTGATCAGCAAGTCCTGAACATCAACCGTTTCATAAACGATCGAGCCACCAAGGGCCGCAAATCCGGCATCAGCCGGGGCAACCGCCGGATCCACTCTGACCGATTTCAGCATCGCAGGGTCAATGTAGTTCGTATTGGTATGGTGGAAGATGCGATTTCCCTGAGGCACGCCATCGATTGAAACCGCAAGGTTGTTTTCATCGATACCGTTCACGAACACTTTCTGCGCAATCGGAATTGCTCCACCGACCGAAATAGATGCGTTGCCGGCAAAAACATCTCGCAGGTTCTGCGGATCGGTCCGTTGAATTTCTTCAAGCGGAATGTAGATGGACTGGGCTCTGTCAGCCGCCCCTTGATGCTTGTCGAAGCGATCAGGTTCGTTGGGAAACAACCGGATCGTGTCCAGCGTTGTCTCATCCTGAGCAGTTGCAGTGTCTGGTGCGTCTTGAGCGGCTGAGCCCCCCGCTAATAGCGCCGATTGTAAAACTGTGCCTGTAAGCAGCAGCGAAAGACGCACGCGATCAAGCATGGTCAGGTCCCTTATCTATGAATGTCTCGAGTGCAGCTGAAATCGGCAGGACAGCCGAAATTGGCGTGAGCCGCCCCCACAGGAACGGCGTGCGAGTTATATATATGAGAATTTAACTCATGTAAAACACTGTTTGAAATATTGTTTTAGGGCGCCTGATTGGAGGGCTGTTGCCGGTGATGGCCTGCCAGAACGACAGCTAAAACGCAGACGAACAGAATGATCGAATCTTGAAGGAAACAGCTCAGAAATGGGACCGGCAGGCTGGTGCCGCTAACGCCGATCGAAGTTTTGAACTCGGCATCGTGCCGTTGCCGTTTGAGGAAAGAATCCAAAAACAGCACGAACTTCATCGATAGCGGAGCTACAGGGTCCGGTCTGAAACCTGCGGCTCCGATAAATAGATGCACGTTGAAACGATCAATCCCCGCTTCAGGAAACAGTTCAAAGAAAAACCGTCCTGACAGAAAACTGTGTCAAACATCGAATGAAGGAGTTCGGGGTCTATTCGAACGAGAACGGGACTCTCATCCGCATGCTGTTTTCCCTGATATCGCTCGGAAACTTGGGCATGCGCATGGAACTCACCAGTCGAATGATCGCGTTGTCGAGATTTGAATGGCCCGATGTTTTTATCAGGCGCACGTTGGACACGCCGCCATTCCTTGAAATCAGGAACGATATGCTGACGACACCGCTCTGTCCACGCCGACGCTTTTTTGCGGCCCGGTTCTTGGCCCGCCGCAGCTTGACCTGGACTTTGCCCTTGTAGTTGGACCTGGCTTTGGTCCCACCATCATTTGTTGTCGCATCCGCACGGCCATTTGCGTTGGAACGGGCCGTCTTGCTGGTGACACGCTCACCACCCTTGCGAGAGCTGACTTCTGCCCCTCTCCTTTTCGCCTGCTTGACCGGCTTCTTTTTCTCAACCTTCTCGACTTGCCGTTTGGGTGGTTCGGGCTTTTTGAGCGGTGTTTTCGTCACCTCTTGCAGAGGCTCGGATACCTCTTCCAGCGTTTCGGCTTCAGGCTCAACCGGTTCCTGCAATTCTGTCAGCTCGGGTTGAACCGCCTTCGCGATTTCAATTGGTTTTTGTTCCTTTACCGGTTCGCTTTTCAGAGGTTCTGATACCGGCACCTGACTTGCGACCGTTTCCGGGACAACAGGCTTCGCAGGCGACACTTCCGGCTCGATTTTTTCGACCGGTTTTGTCTGCGCTCTCTCAACCTGTGTTTCTTCAGGTTTCACTTCTTCCTGAATTTCAACTGCGGTCACGACGTCCGTCGAAGTCACTCCTGCAATCACCGGGGCAGTGACCTCGTTCACAACGGGTTTTGCCGTTTCAACTTCAACCGGGGTTACGGCACTTGTAGTGACAGGAGGTTCGACCCTGGCGACTTTCACCGGCTCACGAACCTCTTCAACCATTTCGGTTTCCGGTTCCAGTTCTTCGGCGGTTTCTTCCGGCACCACCTCCTGTACCCGACTACCGAGAACGAGGTCTTCGATCGAGCCAATGACGGAAACCCCACCACCCTGGGAGGCTGCCACGGACACCTCGTCAGGATTTTCGGCGAAGTAAGCGGACCCGGCGCCATGGGCAAGCACGGATATCAGAACTCCGGCGATGAAAAAGCGAAGAAACCTCATTTCGAGCCCCTTCTTGTAATCAGGACGATGTCCGTTCGTCCTGCGGCCTTGAGGTCCTGGATGACCTTTTCCAGAGCGTCCGCCTTCAGGGTTCCGTCGGCCGCGATCTTCAATGGCCCTCCGGCTTCCTCACCGGCCTCCTGTTCGGCCAGCCAGTCGACAATCGTAACCTCGGTTTCTCCGAAAAAGGTCTTGCCTTCCGGATCGACAATCAGCGCTCCTGTGGAGCGGATGGTTTCGTCTTCCAGGATGTTCAAGGGCGGCTCGATCTGGCGGGCATCGTCCTTTGCAATGGAACCTGCAAACAGGAAGAAGATCAGCATCAGGAACACGACGTTGATCAACGGTATCGTGCTTTCCGCCGGCTCACGTTTATGTTGCTGTCGCATGCGCATGAAAGCGTCTCACAGGTTCCTAAGATTAATTTCCGGTGACCAGAACGGTCCTCAAACCGCTCTGCCGCGCTGCGGACATGACATCGACGACGTCCTGGACATTGGCTTCGGGCCCGGACCAGATCGCGATGACCATGTTTTCCTTGTTCGTGAGGTCGGCGAACCGCCCGGCCATTTCAGCCTTGCTCATCGGCACACCGTTCAAGTCGATTTTCTCGGATGCATGAATGCGAAGATAGGCGGGCTTTATGTCGGCACCGCCCCCCTGTCCGCCGCTTGAGACATCCAACGACTGATAACGCGTAAAACTGGACGCGAGCATGAAGAAGAGCAGCAGCAGGAAAATGACATCGATCAGCGAAGTCAGCCCGACCGGCCGCCGCTTTGCTCTTGGCTTAACTTGCATGCCTCGGCTCCGAGAGCTCAAGCGGAACGACCCGTGCTGTTCCGCGTTCAGCGACAGCCCCGGTGAAGAAGGCCGTCACCAGCGCATCCATTTCCGATTGCACGGCTTCAATACGGCTGTCGAACCAGCCGACAACGGCCGAGACGGGAATTGCGACGGCGAGACCGACAGCAGTCGTCAGCAACGCCACCCAGATCCCTCCGGCAAGCACTGATGGATCGACAGCGGCTCCGGCACCCTGCATGGCCTGAAATGCTTCGATCATACCAAGAACAGTTCCAAGCAGACCGATCAGCGGAGCCGTCTGAGCGATCATGTCCAGCGGGCGCAGGTAGGCCCGAAGACCGTTGATGCGCTGGATGCAGATGCGCTCGACATCTTCCTTCAGAAGCTCCTTGTCAGCGTCCGGCTGGCCGGCGCCCTTGATAAGCTTCAACATGACATCGGAAAGAACGGAGCTGCTTCCGGCAGCAGTGATCTGAGCGTCCTGCTGTCGGCCATCAAGCCACAACCTCAAGGCCTTGCGAGCACCGGAAAAGCGCCCGGCCCCCAGAAGCGCGAATTGCAGCACCTTTGCCGCAATCAAGGCAACGGCAATCACGGACAGTACAAGCAAAAGCATGACAACAGGGCCGCCCTGATCGACCAACCCTGCAAGCGAAGACAGAAACGGCGGCATTAAGGACGCGAGTTCAAAAGGCATGACAGGTCTCTACAAGATGAAGTCGATTTCGGACCGGGAAGTGATTTGCAGCTTCGACAGGCAGTCCGGCAACGGGCCACTGGCCACCTGGCAGGCACGGACTTCGTTCAGCAAAACGCGCGAAATGTCCGAACAGGCGCCTGTTCCGACATCATACTGGCGCACGACGGTCTTGCCCGATGGCATCGCGCCGAAATCAACCGCCGCATAGCCCGAAACACCTTCGGATTGATCGAACATGACCAGATCCAGTCCGAGTGCATCGACGGGAGAGGACATCTGGTTGCGGATCACAAAGGTCAACCGACAGGCATCTCCTGCGGTTTCCGCGGTATTGAGCTGGATCGTTATGGCATCCGGCGACTGCGCAAAGGCTGCCGGAGCAACCAGGCTGGCTGCCAGAAAAAGGGACGAAATCAAATGTCTTTTCATCTGCGCGCTCTCCCTGTTGAAGTTGAGAACCGGTCAATCCGTGAAGTTCATTCCGCAGATTGCCACTGGAGCTTCAGCTCTTCGCGCCAGGCGAACCGTTCGATATGACTGTCGATAACCCCTTTCATTCGGACCATTTTCTGGTCTTCATCGGTTTCGCAGCGGATGGTCAAACAGCTATCGGTCGCCTCCATCCGGCAGCGGCCGAACGGAAAAGACACTTCCCCTCGGGTGGCATCCCAGGCTGCGGGGACCTTGTGGGCAAAGTGCTTGCAAAGTTGCTGGAGATATTTCGAGGCTGAGGCGGTATTCGCCGTCGTCGTGACGATAATCATGCCCTGGCTGTCCGTTCCTTACACCAAAAAGGTGAGCCGGGGAAACCGGCCCACACAAAAAATCTTGAATTATTGACTCAGAATTTTGCCGTTGCTGTCAAAAAGAAACTTCGGCCCGGTGAATTTACCGGCGTCACCCGGCTGGTCGTGCTGTAAGTGCCTCGACTGTAATAGGTTTCGTCGAAGAGATTGTTGACCTCGCCGCGCAACGTGAAATCCGTGCTCCCGAGTTTCGGCGCCCATTCAGCAAAGACATTCACGACTTCATAGCCGGGAAGCGGGTTTTCGTAACCATTGTCTTCCAGATCCTGGTTCGAATACTCGAATGCGATTTCCGCGCTCGCACCAACCGTCAGATCCCAGTCCTCGAACGTATACCCGGCCCCAAGTGCCAGCATGTCCCCCACCGGTACGGCGTTGTTATAGTCACCTGCAAGCGCGATCCGGTCGCCATACTGGACATCCGTATGGGTGAAGGCGGCAGAAACATAAGCATTGTTCCAGTCATACCGGGCGGAAAGGTCGAAGCCTTGCGAAACGAGTTCATCACCATTCAGGCGAATGGAGTTGGAATAATCCCAGGCAACGGGATTGAACATCTTGATGTAGAAGAGATCCGCCCCAAACGTCAGCCCGCCATACTCATAGGCCAACCCAACCTTTGCGTTATGCGCGGTTGTCGGCTCGAGATCGCGCGAATAGGTGTAGTCCCGGGCATGAAACAGGGCAGTCTCGGCCTGCTCGATGCCACCAAAGACATAGGAGTACCCCGCGCTGGCCGTCAGCCCGTCGATGATCTCGTAACCGAGATTGACATTCGGCGAGAGGCCGAAATTGTCGAAGGTCTGGCCGTCCACGGCCTTATAACTCTGAAAGTCAGCGCGCAGGCCGGTTGAAACATCCAGCTTGTCGATCGGCGTCAGGCGGGCCTGCACATAGCCGCCCACATTTGAAATGGTTTCGTCCGCGTCCGTGGAAAACCAGAACCGCTCTATGTCCGCGTGATCGTGATAAAAGTCGACGCCGGAAGTGATTGTGCCCATTGCAAAATGGAAGCGGTTCTGCAGATGACCGCCGAAGGACTGCAGATCGGAATTAAAGTCGCCGCTCGGTCTCGTGTAGTAGGCTTCGCTCGGACGCTCCAGCTTGTTCCGGTTGTAGTAGAGCAGGACTTCCGGATCGAAATAGCCGCCTGCTCCTTCCAGCGTGTATTTGAACGTCGTCGTCACACGTTCGTAAAGATTGTTGTTAAAGTCGGAACTCACGAGGCCCATATTGGTGCGAAGGCGGCGATATCCCTTGTCGCGATAATATTCGCCGGAAACCTCGAACCGGTGCCCTTCCTGGCTCTGATAAGCGAATTTACCGAGACCGTTCCACAGATCCGCCGCTGTTCCTGCTTCCGTGAAGCCGTCGCCGTCGTCGTAGTCCTGACCCTCGGCGCGGGTGAGCGTACCGAGGTACTCAAATCCCTGGTCTGCGCCATAAGCGGCACCGGTTCCGGTAAGCGTCATCGAATTGGTGTCATAGCCGAATGAGACCAGCGCCCCGAGTTTCTGCCCCTCCTTCAGCATATCCACGGCATCAACGGTTTCGAACCTGGCACTACCACCCAGTGCACCGGGACCATCATCCGCCGGAGCAACGCCGTCATTGATGCCTACCGATTTCAGGAACATCGGATTGATGCCGATATTGCCATTGTGGTGCCAGACGTTGTTTTTCTGGCGGGCACCGTCAATGGTCACGTTGAGCTTGGACTGGTCAATTCCGTGAACGTAGAATTTCTGCGAAGCCGGACTGCCACCTGCCGTCGTGACCGAAGGAGTTGTTTGAAACAGCTGCTTCAAATCTACCGGCTGCGTCCTCTCGATATCTTCCCGGCTGATATCGACACTCGTTTCAAGCGACTCGAATTTCGCCGCTTCGCTTTCCTCGATGACAATTTTTTCCAGTTCCTGGGCTTCCTGCGCCCAGGCTGCTGCCGGAATGAGTGCAAGTGTGCTGACTGACGCCAGGACGGCCGCGTGTCTTGCAAATCCACGTTTCATTTCAAACCCCAACCATAACCGGTCCGGCCGCGGCGGCCCCACGCCACGCCGGACAGACTTAAACTTGACTTAAAAGTTCATGTATTTGATAAGGAGGTTGCCGCGTGAGGACAATTCCGAAAGCGTTTGCCAGTCGCTCAAACTCTTTTGCGAAATGCGTTCAGGAGCCAAAGCCATCCGGTTTTCAAGGATTGCTCAGCCAGTCACTCAGGCGCTGCAGGCTTTCGAAAAACGTGAAGAACCCAGACCGGCATGTTCGTACAATCCGACCATCACAATCACTACGTGACCAAAGAAGACCTCATGATCAGGGAGAGCAGCCGGCCTGTGCGCTGGCTAGGACCTTCCCTTGACACCGGCGACGAGGTGTTGCGCGGCGCGATCGGCTTCGAGAACATCGAGGACGGCCTCTCGATCCACTATTCCAACGCCGAAGATCTTCACGATCTCAGAATAGAATCCGAACAGGGACCGCGCCTCGGTATTTTGCTGTTTCTGGAAGGACAGGTTGAAGCCTCGATCGGCAACTTCAAGATCCCGATGCCGGTTTATGACGCGGAACAGCGGAACTGGTCACCGGTTGCAACATTTTTTGCCCAGACACAGCGCGAAAAATTCATCAGACAGGCGCGCAGAGGCAGCCGCTTGAAGAAGGTGACGATTGCCATTTCACATGAATGGTTCCTCGCCCACCTGGATTTGTCCGATCCCGGTTTCAGCGCCTTCAAGGAATTTGCCGGAGAAAACCTCGCCAATCTCAGCTGGACACCGAGTGCACACGCCATCGGTCTGGCCGAACAGATCATCGGCGCTCCGAGAAAATCTCCGTTCCAGCACCGGCTCTACATCACGGCGCGCGTGTATGGCCTGCTGGAAGAGGCTTTCCGGTACTTTACGGAGCACCGGGTCGAGCCCAATGCGAAGTCCGGATCCGGACAGGACAGGCAGAAACTGCGAGCGATCGAGCATTACCTGAGTGGAGAGCGCGGTCATTGGGTGACGGCGGACGAATTGGCGCGGCACACCGGGATGAGCTCCAATTCCCTTCAACGTCTGTTGTCCCGAACCTATGGCCTGTCAACATCGCGCTTCATTCGCCGGTTCATGCTGGAAAAGGCGCGTGAAGCATTGGAACGAGACGCTCTCACGATCACCAAAGCCGCGCATATTGCCGGTTACTCGTCACCGGCCAATTTCTCAACTGCCTTCAAACGGGAGTTCGGCCTGTCACCAAAACAAGTCACGCGTTGATTTCCTGTGACCTGGAGCAGCCACCACTGCCGCAACTCGCATTTCACACATTGTTTTCAGGAGAACAGATTTGATAAGCAGCAACCAACCGGAAAATGGCAAGCACGACCATTACGGACAAGCGGACAAACGCGTTTCGGTATCGCAAATCGGTCTTTCAACTGCTGAACAGGCCGTCCTTCATTCCCTGAGACTGTTTTGCATGAGCTATGCCAATCCCGGTTGCCATGCCTGGGAAGAGGCCTTTGAAAGCTGCTCCAAAACCTTCGGTCCGGAAGAAGGGGCAAAAATCGGATTGGCGGTGATGAACGCGATGCGTTCGTTGCGCCAGACCCGCATGACTTGCTTCAGCTTTACCAATCCGGGTTGCCCATGCTGTCGACACAAGCTGGCAAAACACGAACACCAGTTCATGTCTCTTCTCAAGGCAGTGCAGATGGGCGATGGTCTGGCCCGTCAGACAACCGCCGTCATCTTGTGTGAAGGCGTCAGCAGCAACAGGTTTCTGACCCAAATGGAGGAGCTTGCCGGGCACCTCAGCGCGCTTGCTCCAGGTAGAGAGAAAAGCGTCAGTCCCGCGCCGGGAAAGAGACTGAAGTTCAGCAGCTAAAGCCTCGTGACCGGAACGTTGGGCCATCCAGGCAACAGACTGAGAGACGCAATCACATATGATCGCAAATCCGGTCCAGCCACCCTTTTCGATAAGCGCTTTGATAGGCGGCATTTGACTCCAGCATGAAGGCCGATCGGCAGTTGTAACGGCGCGCGATTTCCTGACACTCCTCAAATGTCCAATCCTTGCGCTCGCGCTCCATGTGGCTGCAGACCCGGTTCATCCAACCATAGCGATGCGCAGCGTTATAGGCCTGCCTCGCCTGCAGACGAAACTCCTTGCGCGTTTGAAACGAGCGCGCGACTTCCTGTACATTTTCATACGACCACTTGCGTCGACCTGCCATCACAGCTGCCTGGATACCGGTTGGAAAACACAAAACCGGCTGAAAGCTTAGCTGCGGACATTACTTCCCGTCCAGCGACGGCCCTCCAATTCCACTCAATTCGGCTGCAGATTGGTTTCTCCACGGAACCGCTTCAGCATGAAATTCACAAATTCGCGCGCCGCGGCGGTACGATGTTTTGACGGGGGAAATACCGCGTAAACACCGCCTCGAGGCAGGGACCAGTCCTGCATCATGGATACCAGTTCACCGGACTGCAGTTCCTCACGGACAACAAAGTCCGGCATGATGGAAAATGCCGTTCCTGACAGAATGACCTGTTTCGCCGCCAGGGTTACGTCGACAGATACGGCAACGTTCTGCATGGAAATGAGACGTTCTTCGCCTTGTCGCTCGAAGGTCCATGCCTTTGGCTGGACCAGTGCACGGTTCTCGACAAATGGCAGTTTTTCCAGGGCTTTCAGATCTTTGGACCCACCAATGCGCTCGAGGAACGCTGGAGTACACAACGGCAACTGATCAAAGTCGCTCAGTTTGCGTGCAAGATAACTGGAATCCTTCAGCCAACCCGTTCTGAACGAGATGTCGAATTGGGATTCCACAAGGTCGAATTTCGTGTCGCTGAACACGAGCTCGACATGCACATCCGGATAGATTTCGGTGAACTTGGCCGTGACGCCGGACACATAGGCCAACCCGAAATCGACCGGTGCAGTGATACGCAGGACGCCGCGCGGAACATCATTTGCTTCCCGGATTGCCTCATAGGCTTCCTTGGCCTGACCGACTGCACTGCTGGCGACCTCGTAGAACTGGCGCCCTGCTTCGGTCAGGTTCATCTGGCGCGACGTGCGTAGAACAAGACTGGCCGACACTTCATCCTCGAGCATCTGCAATTGCTTGCTGACAACCGCCTTGCTGACGCCCAGACGCCTGGCAGCCGCTGTAATCGAGCCTTCCTCGATCACCGCAACGAAATATTCCAGACGCTTGAGATTTGGCCCCTTGCCCATGTCTCTTCCATATTCGAGGACCAGCCGTCCTCATCAAGGTTGCATGACGGTCAATCGCCGTCACCTTTGATTTCCACCCACTCCATATAGCAGCAAATCAGCCCGGACATGCCGGGCTGACAGGGGTCAATTGAAAGAGGGCAATCCATTGCGGCTTACGGCCACTTCATCTCCCCTTCGAGAACTTTGGCACTCAGGCCAAGATCGGTGACATTCGGGAAGTCCGGGTAGGCAGTGGTCATTTCCTTCACCAGGGCTTCCGACCCGTCAACCTTTGCAGAAGCGGCTTCGAAAGCCTTCACATACTCCTCGGTGAAATTCACGGCGGTGAGATCTTCCTGCGTGCCGCCAAGGTAATGCCCGGGCACGATGCGCTCGGCACCCAGGTTCCGGATCACGTCCAGGGTCTTGTACCAGTTGTCCCGGTCCTTCTGGGTCTGCGCATCGGCAACCCACACATGAAGGTTCTCGTAAAGAACCACCCCGCCGAGAACGGTTTTTTCGGAAGGAATCCAAAGAAAGGTATGCTTGGGATCATGACCGTCCAGTCCGACGATTTCCACCGTTTCACCGTCGAGAGTGAAGCTGGTGCCGGAGATTTCCGTCGGCACGATAACCTTGGAAGGAGCGTTTTCCGCCAGGATCGGGCCCCAGTAGCCGATTTTCTTGTCCTTGGTTGCGTTGATATGCGCAATGGTGGACGGGCTCGCCACGACTTCGGCCTCCGGATAAGCTTCCGTCAGAACGTCCAGACCAAAATAGAAGTCTGGGTCTCCATGGCTGATATAGATGGTCTTGAGATCCTTGCCGCTGTCCTGAACCATCTTCAGAACCTTCCGGGCATTTGCCTTGTCGAACTGGGCATCCACGAGGATTGCCTCGTTCGGTCCTGATATCAGGCTTGAGGTGACCGGGAAGAGAGCGTCTTCGCCCGGATTGAAGACTTCGACCGTGAGTTCAGCCGCGTTGGCCAGCGCAGAGGACAACGACAAGGCCGCCGCCGCCGTCAGCGATTTAAAGAACGAATTCATGGCATTTCCTTTCTGGGGAGATCGGCTATTGCAGCCGGGTTTAAGTCCTTCGCAATGCTCGTCTTCTCTGCGTGAGCGCCGCGAAGAAAGGCTTGAACGACCTTCAGGCCGCCAGGGCCCGGATCGTTTCCGGCTCTTTGAAAAAACGGGAAATATCGACAGAGACGCGACGTCCGTCCTGCTCACGGATCAAGACAGGAACACCTCCGGCGCCAACGGAAGCCATGGCATGCCTTGCCTGTCGCGCGAGCTCCGCGGCTGCACCTCTCAGTTCAGGTGAGCCGAGCCTTTCCCCGGCTTCTTTCCTGTCGATGCCGTGCCTGACGAGCGCCGCAACAACATGCTCCCGATCCGCGGCCGATCTGCCCTCGACATAGCGGGCCTGCTGCAGAGACGCGGCAAGCGCCAGTTCCACCCCGGCACCCTTGTGGTGAACCAGAGCAGCGGCCTGAGCTGTCAGACCGGACTCCAGGACTTCCGATTCCGATCCGAGAACGTTGTCTCTGTATTCTTGTGTAAAGGGTTGAGCTGTCAGCGATGCAATGCGCTGATCATAACTCCACGCCATGTCACCGAACCCTTCGGCCATTCGATGTGCATTCGGCCCCTGGAAGAGGTACCGGTGCAACACCTCAACCTTGCTTGCACTCCTTACCAGAGCGGCAAAGACGGGATGCGCGCCATAGCACCAGCCGCAATAGGTGTCGTAGACAATGGTGAAACGTGTCACTTCGACTTTCCTCAACAAACGAACGTGTTGGGAAATTAGGAGCGATCCGAATTTAACAAAAGACTGACAAAAGAAACTGTAAGTCAGCTAAAAGCGAACATTACATTTTTGAACTCGAAGGGCCGCACACGCCTCAACCAGACAAAATTATTACAAATAAAACAATTGACTAAGAAGAGAACTACCTACTTGACAGGCGTACAGACGGCGACCATCTTCTTGGCGAACTTGAGCGACGCGCCGCAACTCGATTTGAAGCGAGGGAAGATGGCATAGGACCGACCTCGCACAACTGAACGATGCGAAATCGGTGAAGCAGGTTTTCAGTCTAGATGCGAATTTGCGAGGTCAGGAGGACTTTATGACGCCGTCCCGAACCCAGCCGTCGAAAATTGCCAGCGCTGCGTCGACAAAAACCTGGTCGTTGATATGTCCGTCAACTTCGTCCATCGGCACGCGCCCGGGAAGAATGTTGCGAGCTTCCTCGATGAACGCCTGAAGGCCTTCCGGATCATAAGCTTCCTGGCCCTCCCGGTCCCACTCTTCTATGCCTCCCACGGGGAGCAGAAACCGGACCTCGCCCTTGGATGCTTCCAACCGGTCGGCGAGCTCATGAACCCATTTTCGGCGTTCATCGGCATTGAACACTGAGCTTTTGATCAGGCGATTGTGCTCGTGGAACGGTCTGTCAGAATATTGCACTGGCACCGCCTGCCATCCGGCAAAATCGACAAGATCCAGCGCACCTGGCGCGACCAGTTGCGGAATGCCGCTCTTGCCGGCATTGGTCAGCCGGTCATCACCGCTGCTGACCAGTGATCCGGCCAGCATGTTGCCGAACTCCTGAAGACAGAAGTCCATGACACAGCAAAATGCCCCTTGTCTGGCAAGGCTTTCAAATGCCATTCCACCCATGCCGGTCGAATGAAAGACGGCAACTTCGAAGCCGCGCTCTTCAAGAGCAGGTTTCAGGCTCTTCATGTATTTCAGGCAGCTTGACCCGAGAGACGTCATGCCAACCAGGGGACGTCCCGTGTCGGGTGCTTGCGCCGCTTTTGCAGCTCCGAGCACAGCCCCCGCCGCCTGAGACAACGATGATTTGCAGATGGAGTTGAGACCGTAAAGTCCACCGGCCCACAGGATCATCTGAATGTCCGGCGCAAGACGATCCGGGGCGATCAACGGCGAAAAACTCACGGTCGAGACAATGAATTTCGGCACACCAAGCGGCAGGGCCTGGGCACAATCCAATGCCAGGTCCGTTCCCATTGTTCCGCCGAGCGCAATCATGCCGTCGAACCGGCCTGCCTGCCAGAATTCTGCAACCAGCCTGGCAGCACCCCGCGCCATGATTTGAAAGGCCTTGTTCTCATCGCCGAGCGCAATCACCTCTTCGATGGTCATGCCGCCAGCCTCGGCCACCTGGTGCTTGGATATGTCGGTTGGTTTTTCCGGATCGCCGAGCACACTTACATCCATGGTCATGACCCTGCCGCCCTGCTCCTCAATGCAGGACTGAATGAATTCCAGTTCGGCATTCTTGGTGTCATAGGTGCCGATGGACAGGATGGTTTTGGTCATCGCGATACCTCAATCGTAGACAAGGATGAGCCCGTGCGGGTGGATAGGTAAGTTTCGGTCAGGGCAATGGCCTGGGCGATCATCCGGCTGTTGCGGATCCGGCCGTTCGGCTCTTCAAGTCGGGAGATGTTCCAGCCGACATAGGTTACGGCCCTGAGCGCCAGAAAGAGATCCAGGGCCGAAACATCCAGCGGTCTGAGACCAAGGTAGCCTTGCAAAAGCGCGTCTTTCAGCTCGGGAAAATCCGGTTCGCCCATATTCTTCAAAAGCGCTGTCGCCACGTCGAACAGGCGATACCCATAACCGCTGTCATCAAAGTCGATCAGGTGCAAGGAGCTCTCATCGATCATGATGTTTTCCCTGACCGCATCGGCGTGGATCAACCCGTAATCCAGTGTCACCTCCAGACGCACAAGATCCTCATGGGACGCTTCACGGAATGCTCTTAGCGTTTGGACTTCGGCAGATGTCAGATCCGGGTTCTCCCAGAACCTGCCCCAAAGCGGATCAGTGCCGACAAGACCTGCCCTGTTCCAGCTGCCGCGCACGAAACCGTCTGGCGGGATCCAGGCGTCGGAAATTCTGTGCAACTGTGCAAGCGTCTGGCCGATCTGGCAGAAAACTTCTACGCGGTCCGAATGCTGTAAGGGCTCGGAGGTCTTGCCCAATGGCGACCCGCCCAACCAGGTCAGCATGTCAACCTGATGATCCTCGATCAGGTGAAAGAGCGATCCGCGGGCTGACGCGACCGGGCACGGCACACTCAATCCGGCACTGCTGAGCTCGGCCATCCAGCACAATTCCGACAGAAGCTCCGCATCGGTTCTCAGGCCCTTGCGATGGACACGAAGCGCGAAAGTGCCATTCCTCGAAGTCACCTTGAAGACCCGGTTCTCCCGCTCCGCGACCAGAATGATCTGACTGTCTTCCAGGCCCCAAAGGGTGCGGGACTTTACAACGAGACTATCCATGATGAAGCGGTGTCGATGCCAGCACATCGTCCAGGGTTTCGAACAGAAGATCGGCATGCTCTGTTCCAAACGGCATCGGAGGGCGGATCTTGAGCGTGTTCTTGTGACGCCCGAGCTTGCTGAGGATGATCCCGCGACGGCGCATTTCGTTGACAACCCGATCAGTGAAGTCGATGGCCGGTTCTTTGCTCGCCGGATCAAGCACCATCTCGGCGCCAAAAATCAGGCCGGACCCGCGCGTGTCTCCAACAAAGTCATACTTTCGCGCCAGATCCCGAAGCCGCGTCTTCGCATAATCACCAACGGTTCGAGCATTCGACACAAGATCTTTGTCCTCCAGTTCCTCAAGCACCGCCATGGCCGCTGCACAGGAAACCGGGTTACCACCGAACGTGTTGAAATACCGGAACGAATTGCGGAATGCAGACATGATGTCAGGAGTGGTTACAACGCCACCGACCGGGTGGCCATTGGCCATCGGCTTTCCCAGCGTGACAACATCGGGAACGACCGCCTGGCGTTGATGACCCCACATGTGGGTTCCGATCCGGCCAAACCCGGGCTGGACTTCATCGGCAATGAAGATGCCGCCTTCTCTCCTGACGACGTCGATTGCCGGTTTCAGCCACCCTTCCGGGAGATCCGGAAAGCCCTCATTGACGAAAAACGGACACAGGATGAGGCCGGCAAAGCCGTGCTCGGTTTGCTTCAGGGCGTCGATCTGTTCGGCAACCGCTTCGGCAAATGCCTGTGCATGGGCGATGCCTGCCTCACCGCCGAGCGGACGATAGCTGTCGGGTGCCGGAACGAAGCGCACCCAGTCGCCATTACCGACGCCGGGCACGTTGCTTCTCGACAATTGCGAAACCAGCGAGGTGTTGCCGTGATAAGTGAAGTCCGAGGCGATAATGCCACGCCTGCCGGTCACGGCTTCCGCCATGCGCAGGGCGATGTCGTTCGCCTCGGAACCGGTACAGGTCAGGATGGCCGTGGAGAGCGGGTCATCAAATGTCCCGGTCAGCCGCTCAACATAGTCCAGAATGCCTTCATGCAGATATCTGGTGTGTGTGTTCAGCGTGGCCGCCTGCCGGGAAATCGCTTCGACCACACGCGGATTGCAATGCCCGACATGCGGCACATTGTTGTAGCAATCCAGATATTTGCGGTCGTTCGCGTCCCAGAGCCAGACCCCTTCCCCCTTCACGATATGAACCGGCTCGTCGTAGAAGGTCGACACGTTCGGACCCAGCAAACGAGTGCGCCTTTCCAGCAGATTCGAAGATCCGGTCGGGTGGTGAACGGTCATCTCGCACTCCTCGCTACAGCTGGATCCAGGCGGTCTTCAGATCGACATACTTGTCCAGCGCGTGCAGCGACTTGTCATGACCGTTGCCCGACTGCTTGACGCCGCCAAGCGGAACGGTCAGGTCCGATCCGCCATATGTATTCACGTGAATCACCCCGGAACGCACTTCGGAAATCATCCGGTGGGCGCGGCTGAGATTGGCGGTCCACACGCCTGCCGCCAGGCCAAATTGCGTGCTGTTGGCAATCCGGATGGCATCCGCCTCATCCTTGAAAGCGGTCACGGCCAGAACCGGCCCGAACACCTCTTGTTGGGCAATCGTGTCGGTCGGCTTCACACTGGTCATCACCGTCGGCTGCATGTAATAGCCGCCGGTTTCCTGAAGAATACGGCTCCCGCCTGTCCGTCGTTCCGCACCTTCGTTTTCCGCGATCGTGACGAACTGAAGATCGGCTTCCAGCTGAGGCAGGCTGTGAACGGCACCGATCTGGGTCTTGAGGTCGAGTGGATCGCCGACCCTGAAGGCTTCCGCGTGTGAGCAGATCTCCATCACGAAATCGTCGAGAATGTCTTCCTGGACCAGAAGCCTGGATCCGGCGACGCAGACCTGGCCGGAATTGCGGAAAATACCTGCGGCGGAAATCTTGGCGGCCTGGGCAAGATCCGGCGCATCGTTGAAAACGATGTTCGGTGATTTGCCGCCAAGCTCCAGATAGCAGCGTTTCAGGTTGGACGCAGCCGCATAGTTCAAAAGCCGGCGGCCGGTCGCCCCCGAGCCGGTGAAAACCAGCACGTCGACATCCATCGACAGCGCCAGTGCCTCGCCGACAATCGAACCGGCCCCGGTGACCACGTTGAAGACGCCATCGGGCAAACCGGCTTCTGATGCCAGTTCGGCAATTTTCAGCAGCGACAGAGAGGCCGATTCAGCCGGTTTCAGGACCAGGGAGTTGCCGGCGGCCAATGCCGGCGCAATCTTCCAGGCGCCGATCATCAAAGGAAAATTCCACGGCACAATCGCCCCGACCACACCGACCGGCGCATGATGCACAAGGCCGAGAACATTTTCCGCGGTTGGCGCGATCTGGCCGTAGACCTTGTCGATGGCTTCCGCGTAATAGCGGAAGGTTGCCGCCGCAGAAAGCGCTTCCGCCTTGTAGGCCATGTTGATTTCGGTACCGTTGTCGCGAATACCAAGCACCGTAAGCTTCAGGGCGTCACGCTCGATCAGCTCTGCGAGCCTGAGCAGGACTTTCTTGCGTTGAGAAGGAGCCGCTTTGGACCAGCGGCCATCCTCGAAAGCCCGACGCGCGGTTGCGACTGCCTGATCCATGTCGTCAGGAGCTCCGGCTGCCATTCTTGCAAACGGATTGCCGTCAATCGGGGAAATCACATCCAGCGTTTCGCCTGATCGGGATGCAACGGATCTTCCATCGATAAAGTGCCCCTGGTCGCCGACCGTTTCGTCACGCAACGCATCGATGGCTTTCTGGTCAAGCATAGAAGTCTCACCCTTGCTGTGTCGACATATTGGAAGAGCCTTCCTCGCGTTGCTGCCTGCGCGCCTTTTGCTCGTGAATGACAGCGCGGAAATGCAGCACCAGAATGCCGATGATCATGATGAACAGGATTGCCGAGATCGGGCGGTCGATGAAATCCAACGGAGATTTCACGCGTGCCATGGCGCTGCGCAGCTTCACTTCCATGATGCCGCCAAGAACCATTCCGAGAATGATCGGCACGATCGGCAGGTTGAGCCGCTTCAGGATCAGGCCGAACACGCCGAACGCGGATGCGATCGCACAGTCTGTCACCGAATTGCGTAGCGAATAAACGCCGACGAATGAGAGCGTCAGGATCATCACGCCAAGGAATCTGGTCGGAATCTGAATGATCTTCAAAAGCAGGTTCGTCGAGAACAGCAGGAAGATCAGCACGATCACGTTCAGAATGATCAGTGCAAGGTAAAGCGCGACCACGAAATCGAGCTGCCCCTGGAACAATTGCGGTCCCGGGATGACATTGTGCACATAGAAAACGGACAGCATCATTGCCGTCAGGGCTTCGCCGGGAATGCCCAAAGCCAGCAACGGGATCATCGCCGCACCGGGCACGGCGTTGTTTGCAGCTTCCGATGCGACCAGGCCCTCAGGCGACCCTTTGCCGAACAGGTCCGGGTTTTTCGAGGTTTTCTGCGCGTAGGTGTAGGAAAGGAACTGAGCGGTAAACTCACCGACCCCGGGGATCATGCCCATCAGCACGCCGATACCGGAAGAGGCCGACGCGATGCGCTTGAACCGGAACAGGTCCTTCAGACCGGCAAACAGGTTGCCGTCGACATTTGCCGACCCCGGCTTGTGTTCCTTGTCCACCAGAAGAAGCAGGGCCTGGGAAATCGCGAACAGGCCAAGCACGACGACGATCAGGTCGATACCCGATGCCAGCCAGCTCTGATCAAACGTGAAACGCTTGGTGTATTTGGCAGGCTCCAGTCCGATCGTGCTGATAAAGATGCCGAAGCAGGCAAGCATGCCAGCTGCGAAGACCTGGCCGCGATGGGCCACGATCACCAGGATGATCCCCATCAGGGCAGCCAGAAAGATTTCACGACTGCCGAAATGCGGCGCAATCATCGCCAGCACTGGCGAGAGAACGATCAGACAGACAACGGAAAAGATTCCACCGAAGAACGATGCCGAATAGGCAAGCGACAGCGCACGGTGGCCTCGTCCATCCTTTGTCATCGGATATCCGTCATAGGTCGTCAGGGCGTTGACGGCGGTACCGGGCGTATTGATCAGAATGGCCGGAATGGCGCCTCCGTACATGGAGGAACCGTAGACACCCAGAAGCAGGGTGAGGCCGACAATCGGTTCGAACGCGAACGTGGCCGGCAACAGAATTGCGATTGCAACGGCTGCGCCGACACCAGGGATCGCACCGATGATGACGCCTCCGACGGAACCGATGGCCAGAGCGACAAGCACTTCCCATTGCGCGAGGAGCGTCAGTCCTGAGAAAAGGGTTTCCATGGGCGCCTCACAGGTATGTTAGTGCAAAGGCGCGGATACCGTCCGGAAGCGCTTCATAGATGCGTCCGGCTGGAATCTTGACCTGGAGAAATGCGCGGAAGACGACCGCAACAGCCACCGCAAACCCCACTGCTGACAGGAGATTCACGATCCGTGTTTCACCAATCCTGAGAGTCAGAAACACGGTGAAAAGTACGGTCGAGGGCAAGTAACCCAGTTGGGGAACAAGCACCACATAGCCAAGGAAATACAACACGAATTCCAGTGAGCTGACCCAGAAGGCAACTTCTTTCCAGCGCCCCAGAATACGTGGTGAACAGATCGAGCCGATGAAATGAAGGCAAGCGAAGATTGCCATTCCGATCAGCGACACGGCCGGCCAGAACCTAGGCTGCGCATACCAGTTGGTTCGCTTTATCCAGGCCGTTTCCGAATAAAGCTGCGACAACAGAAAGAGAGAAAACGCCAGGAACAGGATCGCGAAAACGATATCGCCCGGACGACGGTAGCGCCGGAACAGTTCCTGCAAAGTTTTGATATGTGCCACGACTGCCCTCCACAATCGCCAGGCGGTACGGAAAAGTACCGCCTGGAGGCAAGATCTTACTGCTCGTTGATCTCGGAGATTTTCCCGATGGCAGCAGCGTCGGATTCGATCTGAGCCTTCGATGCGTCAGCGTCCTGCCAGTAAATCAGAACTCCGGTTTCGCCGATCAGGTTCTGCGCCTTTTCCTTTTTCAACGCAGCTTGTGCGGCAACCGCAATCTTGTCGCGCGCTTCCTGCGGCACATCCTTGTGCACGAAGAGGCCATTCCAGAGAGCAACGGACAGTTCCGGATTGATTTCCTGAACGGTCGGGACATCAGGCGTCAGAGACGTGCGCTCGTTGCCGACACTTGCCAGCACCTTGATGTCCGACAGGCACGGCAGGACCTGCTGGATGGTCGTGTTGATCACATCGACGTCACCGGACGCCAACGTGTTGCAGGTCAATTCGTCAAACGCAGCTTCGCTGGCAAAATCGAAACCGGAGGTCTTTGCCGCGGCAAAGGTAATCTGGGTTGGCGGCAGGAATGATCCGAAATGGCCAAGGGCAACGTCATTCGACTTGGCATATTCCGCCAGTTCTTCCCATGAGCTGTAGGGTGCGTTGGCGCCAGTAGCGATCACGAACGGGTAGGTCATGAAGATCCCGATCGGTTCAAACGGGTTGGGCGACAATTCGGGAATTCCGATTTGCGGCCCGCCGATCGGCACATCGGTCACGAAAGAACCGATCGTGTAGCCATCGGCCGGAGCGGTTGCCACTTCAACCGCACCCGGGAAAGGACCGCCACCGCCGCCGGGCTTGTTCACGACCGCCGCCGGAACTCCGTACATTTCCTGAAATTCATCGGCAATCAGCCGGGTCAGAACATCTTCCAGGTCCCCCGGAGGCCAGGGAACAATGAAGGAGACCGGCTTTTCCGGATAGTCGGCAAGTGCAGCCGTAACGCTCATCAAGCTTGCCGCTGTAAGGGCAATCGCGTGCTTTTTCATTTCGAAGTCCCTCATCTGATGGTGGTCCGTCAACCTTTTCGGCTGATCTCAGCTATTTTTTATTTGCGTTGTTAAATGTTGTCATATTAAATAATAGCCTGTCAACCTCCAATCAAACGGCGGATAGAACAATGTCACACTCACAAAGGGTTCAAATAATGAACCAGAGGTATCAAATAAATATTGTTTCATTTGAAACTATCTGTCAAGATAAATGCACTTCGACGACCGCGGGCCCTTCGCCCCGGACCTGAAACCGCATTTGAAACGGACCTGAAATCCGATGGGAACGATCACCAAGGCGCTCAACCTCCTGAACTTCTTTTCCCCCAGCCATCCGGAAATCGGACTGACCGAGTTCCGGACTCTGTCTGGGCAGGACAAGGCCACGGTGCATCGCCATCTCATCGAACTTGCGTCAAACGGCTTCCTGGAACAGAACCCCGTCACGAAAGGCTATCGCCTGGGGCCTGCCATCCTGCGGCTGGCCGCGGTTCGCGAGCGCCTGTTTCCCGCCCGTTCGCTAGTTGCTCCGCTGGTGGAGCGTTTGGCGACGGACCTGGGCGAACTGGTGCATGTCTCCTTGCGCGAAGGCGATCATCTGTCGCCACTCTGTCATCACGATGCCCTGATCCATGGAACAAGGGTCTATTTCGATGAAGCCGAACTGTTGCCGCTCCATGCCACGGCCTCTGGCCTGGCAATGCTTGCCTTCGGCCCGGATCACCTGATGTCCGACCTTCTCGCCGACCCGCTGGAAGCTTCGACACAATACACGATCACTGATCCGGACGAGTTGAAGCGAACTGTCGAAAGGGTCCAGGTCGAAGGCGTTGCCTTTATCGACCAGGGATTTGAACTTCACGTCTCTTCCTTTGGCGTCCCGGTCTTTGGCGACCTGAAGGAAGCTGTCGGCACCATGGCCGTGGCAGTTCCCACCGCTCGAATGACGGACGAACTGAAGCGGAAGATACCCGTTGCGCTCATTGAGGCAGCAACGGAAGTCACGGAAGAACTTGGCGGCACGGTTCCCCCTCACCTGAGAAGGATCTGGCTCAATGCAGCATGATGCTGAAGCCCTCGTACTCGATTTCGGCGGCGTGGTGACACGCACGCTCTTTGAAACCCACGACCTGACGGAGCGCGCGCTTGGCCTGCCGGCGGGCACCTTGACCTGGAAAGGTCCCTTCGAGCCGGCGACCGACCCCCTGTGGCGCTCCATGCAGGCAGATGAAATCTCCGAGCGGGACTATTGGCGCATCCGGACCGAGGAAGTTGCCGGATTGACCGGACGCCCCTGGACCGCGATGTCCGATTTCGTGAAGGCGGCACGCGGAGCAGACCCGGATGCCGTCATGCGCCCCGAAGCCCTTGCAGCGATCGAAACCGCCCGGCGAGCCGGCAAGAAACTCGCGATCCTGTCCAATGAACTGGATCTTTTTTATGGCGTCGAATTCCGCGACAAGCTTGCTTTTCTGAAAGACTTCGACGTCATCGTCGACGCCACATACACGAAAATCCTGAAGCCCGATCCGAATGCCTACCAGCTTTGCCTGGAGGAACTGGACCTGCCCGCATCTGCCTGCGTCTTCGTCGACGACCAGGCTCGCAACATCACGGGTGCAGCGGCAGTGGGCATGCGAACGGTTCACTTCAACGTTCTGAACCCGGCAGCGTCTTATTCCGACGCGCTGGCCCAGCTTGGCCTGGCGGCCTGAATTGAGGAGACATGTCATGAAGGACTCAAACTTCCTGAAGGAAAACAATGCCCGGCATGTCTGGCATCCGATGGCCCATCCGGCGGACAGCCAGACCAACCTGCCGACAATCCTGACTGAAGCCAGGGACGTCCGTATCACCGATGTGAACGGACACGAGGTGATTGACGCCGTTGGCGGTCTCTGGAACGTCAATCTCGGCTATTCCTGCGAACCGGTGAAGCAGGCCATCCGCGATCAGCTGGACGCACTGCCCTACTATTCGCTGTTTCGCGGAACCACCAACGACAAGGCCATCGAGCTTTCCTACGAACTCGCCCAGTTTTTCGCACCAGACGGGCTCAGCCGGGCGTTTTTCACCTCGGGCGGATCAGACTCCGTCGAAGTCGCTTTGAAACTTGCCCGTCAATATCATCGCATCCGCGGTGAAGCCTCCCGGACCAAATTCATCAGCCTGAAGAAAGGTTACCACGGCACGCATTTCGGCGGCGCAAGCGTCAACGGCAATGCCAAGTTCCGCAACGCCTATGAGCCGCTGATGCCGGGTTGCTTTCACATTCCGGCCCCTTACACCTATCGCAATCCGTTCAACGAGAGCGATCCGGAAAAGCTGGCCCGGCTATGTGCTGCGGCGTTGAAGGACGAAATCGCCTTCCAGGGCCCCAACACCATTGCCGCTTTCATCATGGAGCCGGTTCTGGGCGCGGGCGGTGTCATGCCACCGCATCCGAGCTTCATGCCTCTGGTCCGTGAAATCTGCTCCAGGAATGGCATCCTGCTCATTTCCGACGAGGTCATTACTGCCTTCGGGCGCACCGGATCGGAAAGCGGCGCACGTCACTGGGGCGTCAAGCCCGACCTGATGTGCACGGCCAAGGCCATCACCAACGGCTATTTCCCGTTCGGCGCGGTCATGATCGCCGATCACGTAGCCGATGTCTTCGAAGCCGACCGCACCGGGACAGCATCGGTCGACACCGGCTACACCTATTCCGGCCACCCTGTCGGCGCCGCCGCAGCTCTTGCAGCCCTTGCGGAAATCAAGGCGCAAAAGGTTCATGAAAACGCGGCGGAACGCGGCAAGCAGCTTCTTGGCGGCCTGAAGGGGCTTCAGGAAAGGTTTGAAGTTATCGGCGATGTACGGGGCGAAGGCCTGATGTGCGCCCTCGAACTTGTATCGGACCGGACGACCAGGGAACCGGCCGGCAAAGACATTCCGATGAAACTGCAACAGGCAGCCTATGACGATGGCGTCATGGTTCGTGTGTCTGGCAACAACGTGATCTTCTCGCCGCCTCTTGTGGTGACGGAAGACCATGTCGCAAAGATATTGTCGGCCACCGAAACAGGGTTGAAGGCTCTTTGAGGCAAACCGGCCCGGCGAAAAACCACGCCGGGCCGCAAAATGCGCTCACCTGCGCAACGCATGTGCAGGCAACGACCGGAAAGCCTGGCCGTCACACCCGGCCATGCATTAAAAGCCAATCCGGTTTTCGCCGATCGTTTCGATCAAGGGGCGCAGGTGTTTCTCGTACCTGCGCCACTTTGCCTTCGAGGAAGTGTAAAGCGGCTGACGGACCTGCTGAACGCTTGCGGTGCGAACCCGGCGTTTGGACTTGTGAAATTCCAGACAGGCATCATCCCAGTCCAACCCGCAGAATTCGATGAGTTGGCGCGCTTCTGTTTCAATGCCGTCAATCAGAACTTCATAGTGAAGGCTGTGAAAGGCATCTTCCGGAAGCAATTCTCGCCAATGGTTCATCAGGCGAACATAATTGTTGTAGTAACGCCCGAGCTCGACCAGATCGTAACTGTGCAGCTGGCTGCGTTCGAAAAGGCGCGTATAACAGGACAGGCACGTGTCGAAGGGATCGCGTGCAATGTGAATAATCTTCGCATTGGGCATGATCCCATGGATCAGCCCGATCAGCTGGAAATTTGCCGGCATCTTGTCGACGATATGTGTGGCGTCCGGCGCATGTTGCGACAGGGCTTCGACATAGTCCTCTGCCCACCGGTTCAATGTTTGGTCAGAAACCGAACGCAGTGCCAGCGGAACGTGAGAAGACCCGTCATCCAGCCGGCCGAATATATTCTGGAGATCATTCAGTTCGCCGGCCCCGGAAACTTCGGGATGCGCATCCAGAATTGATTCCGTCAGAGTTGTTCCTGAACGCGGCATTCCGACAACGAAAATCGGCTTGGCATCGGAAACGGCACAATCCCGCAACCGCGTCAGCATCGACCGATCGAACGTCGCGATCAGGTCATCGGTCAGCTTGTCGTTCTCCAGAGGGTCATAGGAAATCAGAGAACGCTTGATCTGCGCTCCGCTCGCGAAATTGGAAAACGCCTCCTCGTAGCGGCCTAGTTTGTCATAGCAATCTCCCATCGCATAGCGATAGGCGACCGCCTTTTGCGGCAGCATGGTTGCAGCCCCGGGCAAGGCGGCCTCCAGCGACTGAAACACCGGGCTATCTTCGGAAACCTTTTCCAATCGGGCGAGCGCGACCAGGGCACTGAGTTTGTCGTCGGCAGATTCGGCTGCTGTCTCGAAGTGGCTGCGAGCGGTGTCGAAATCACCCTGTTCTATTGCCAGATGGCCCAGTGCGAGACGGCTTGCCGTCAGCTCGGGCTTCAGTTCCATGGCCCGTTCATACATGGCAATTGCGCCCTGGATATCTCCAAGGTGTGCTTTGGCCA
The DNA here is from genome assembly GCF_040329475.1 of Roseibium sp. SCP14. Classification (NCBI taxonomy): domain Bacteria; kingdom Pseudomonadati; phylum Pseudomonadota; class Alphaproteobacteria; order Hyphomicrobiales; family Stappiaceae; genus Roseibium; species Roseibium sp. SCP14. The sequence goes on along the minus strand of NZ_JBDZYH010000013.1, from coordinate 110,776 downwards.
GAGCGATCTGATGGCAGGCGGCCGCATTGGCGGCATCGAGGCGCAAGGCCTGTTCCGCCTCGATCAGGGCCAGCTTGGGGTGGTTCTTTTCGAACAGGACTTGCGAAAGACCGACAAAGCAATCGGCGTTTTTCCCGTCCAGATTAATCGCATTGCGAAACGCGCTTTCAGCCTTGTCCAACTGGTTTTCCAGCATGAACAAACGCCCGAAATTTCGATGCAGTTCGGCGTCACCCGGCGCTATTTTCAGCTGGTTTTCGGCAACCTTTCGGGCTTCGACGACGTTTTCCGCCTCGATCAGGACCGCAATAAGGTTGTTGGCGGTCTCGGACGATGCCGGATTGATCCGCAAGGCCTTGCGGTAAAGTGTTGCCGCCTTCTGTCGATCGCCCCCGTCGCGTGCAATGCTTCCCAGATTGTTGATTGCTCGGTCTAACTCGGGCGCAAGGGCTAGTGCGCGTTCCTGCGAAGCCTTCGCGAGATCAAGATCCCCCTGATCGTAGTAGACCAATCCGAGGTTTGAATGTCCGGCTGCGTTGGCCGGAGCGACTCGCACCGCGCGCTCGCCGATCTCCCGTGCCTTGTCCAGCTGGCCCGAAACCCGCAGAACTTCCGTGAAGTTCGCCAGAAAATGCGCGTTACCAGGCTGAAGCCGGACCGCCTCCGTCAATGCTCTGACCGCCGGTTCATACTGTCCGAGTTGAAAACCGATGAGACCCAGCATCTGGTGAGAAAGGGCATGTTCGGGAAGCACGCCAACAATTTTGGCAAACAGCGTTGCGGCTGGCTTCAGCTGACCATTCTGATAATGGGCCATGCCTTGCCGATAAGCATCGTCAATTGAAATCTGCCTGGTTTCAACCATTCTTCAACGCTCCGCACAGGCCATAGTTCGAACATCGTCCCGTTAAGTGACCAACGACCGTCAGACAGACCCGGCTTCAGAGACTGTCCCGAAATTGGGATGGTGTCAGATCGGACCAGCGCTTGAACGACCGGCGAAACGCCCTTTCCTCGGAATATCCCAGCAGGTGGGCAATGTTGCTCAAACTCAGGTCGCGGTTCGCAAGGAGTTTCTTGGCGTTTGCCTCGCGGACGTTTTCAAGCATCTCGCGCAATTCGCCACCGTTCTGACTGACAAGTCTCTGCAGCGAACGCAGGCTCATGCTGAGCTTTTTGGCAAGGGCAACGGCGCTGTATTCACCGACCGCGGCATTCTCGCAGATCGCGTCGTGAACCTTTCTCAATTGCTCGCTGCCGAAAACTGCGCTGCCTTCCTCATTGCTCAACCTCTCAAGATGCGCGCGCGCATATTCGTATAGCGGTTTTGAGGGCAGACGGTTCGGGCGATCCAGGGCTTCATGTGCGAGGACCAGTCCGTTGCTCGGCTGATTGAACAGGACTTCCGTTTCAAAGAACTCTTCATAGTGGCTTTGTGCCACACGAGGCTTGTGCGCAAATTCTATCCTGGTCACCAGTTTGTTCGCGTCAAACCATTCCTTCATCACCCGGTAAAGCAGAGCACAGCCGAATTCGGCGGTGGCACCACCATCCAGCGCATCCATGGGATGATACATCTGGAAGCTTGTTCGCTTTTCTGAATCCACAAGCGTGAACAGGACCCTGTCCGACAATGCGGACCTGTACCGGACAAGCATTTCAAGCGCGTCGCGCACGGTGGGAGCAAACTCAAGGGCGGAACTGACGAAACCGAAAACCGACAGAGGCGTGACCTTTGCCAGGTCCAGAGGAAACGCTTCTCCGGGAAGAGACGACGCCATCAGGTTCATGATTTTCGGAAATTCGTCTTCCGGCAGTTTGGCGCCAGGTTCAAGCAGCTTCATCGGATCGATGTTCAGCTTCTCGAATATTTCCGGCAGAGGCACGCCTCGCGAGAGAGCGTAACTCACCATGCTCGCTGCCACCGCTCCGATTGTTTTCGGCTGCAACGGATCATCCGTTTGAGTTTTTTTGGTTGTAATCATTTCAGCGTGTCTGCAAGCACTTTCTGGCGTTCCCCATCGGGCGTCTTTCTTTTTCGGTTGTCGTTGCGCAACTCCTGAAAGCCCCCTTTCAAGCCACGTTACATTCTTTTGCCGGATATCCGTTTGGAGTTTCGGGCTTTCCAACACAAATCATGCCCTGCAAATCAAAGAGATTGCGGCAAACCCCGTCGGACCGAGCGGAACTTCGCTCAGGTCACGTCAACACGCGAGGACAAAACCCGCCAACAAGCGGACACTTCGCGCCAGAGAGCTTCACACTTTTGTGTCGGTCCAAAATATGCAGGCTTGTGAAAACGGCGCGCAACACACTTCGCGAGTTTCAAGGAATCCGTCACGCCGAGCGCTCCCGGCCCTTTCCGACCTGATTTTGGCGCGAAGTGTCCCGAGGTTTTCGTGAACTGTCCTTGAACACTCCAATCCGCCAACGTCTTATTATTGCAAGTGAATCTGTTGGGTTTGCGGTGGGCTCAAATTCCTGAAGTCTCGTCTCATGGCTAGGCTTTGGTGTCGCAATTGAGCGGCCCCGCACGCTCCGATTCAGAGCGGATTTGAGGCCAGTTTCTAAGAATTTTCCGGAAGGTTGCAGTGAAAAGAATTTGTTCGGAACGGCACAGGCGGAGTGTCGTGGTCCGTGGGGGCCGTCTTGTCAAACGAAAAGGCGGCGCAGCGAGCATTGCCCCTTCCCTGTTTCTGGCATCGGTTTCCGTGCTGGCACTATCGGCCGGTGCGGTTCTGGCGGAGGAAATTACCTCAACCGAAACCACTCCGGTGACCTTTTTCAATGACGAAGACAATACGATCACCTCGACGGGTGAGGTCAATCTGACAACCGGCGCTGCACCCGCGGTGACGATTGATCTCGACTATTCCAGCACCTTCACCAATGAAGGCACGGTGACCATCGAAGGCGCCTCCATTCCCACGGCAACCGGTGTGTTTCTGGACGGCCGGCTGGAAGCCTCAGGTCAGATCACAAACAACAATCTGATCAAAGTGGAGGCCACCAATGGCACCGCCGCGAATGCATACGGCCTACGCTTCAGTGAGACCTTTGCCGGAACGTTCTCCAACACCGGCACCATCGAGTCCACCGCCACTGCAACGAAGGACCGGGCCTACGCCTATGGCATCTATTTTGACGAGACGGTGGAAGCATCTGCCGTAGTCGTCAATTCCGGTTCGGTCACGGTCGAGACCAATTCCGATGATGACTATTCAGTTGCAAGAGGATTTTACTTCCAAGAAGCCGTGGAGAGCGGTGTCCAAAACATCGGCACGATAACTGTCAAAGCGAGCTCCAATAATGACTACGCCCAGGCCCAAGGCATGTACTTCCGGCGGGCGGTCAATGGAGACATTTCCAACAGCGGTGAGATCAAGGCAGTCGCTGAAGGCGGGGACGAAGCATCTGCAGCAGGCCTTTTCCTGATCAGGGAGCTGAATGGCAACTTCACAAATTCCGGCACAATTCGTGCGCAAGCGACGAGCCCGGGCGAAGCATATGCATTCGGTCTTTATGCCAGTGGTGAAGTCACTGGCAACATCACCAACGACCATGTAATTGACATCAGCGCCAATGCGGGGACGGGATTAACCGCGGCTGCGGTCTATATCTCGAACGACCTGACCGGAGACATCAGAAACTCCGGGTCCATAACCGTGGCAGCGAGCAGTGACACAGATGATGTGCCGACCTACGGCCTTTACCTGACCGGCAACATGACCGGCAACATCTTGAACAGTGGCAAGTTCACCGTTGAAGGCGAAGTCACGAATGGTACGGGCTCGGCAGAAGTAGAAGGTTTCCTTATTGAACAGGATCTGGAAGGAAACGTCGACAATACCGGCACGATTGCTGTTTCAGCGACAAGCGCAATGGAGGATGCGCAGGCTTTCGGCCTTCACGTCGAAGGTGAAACCAGGGGCAACCTGACCAACAGCGGTGATATCGAGATCAACGCGAATGCGGAAACGTCAGCGCTTGCTGCCGGTTACTATCTTGAAACCGGCTTGCAAGGGAACTTTGAAAACGCGGCAATGCTGCAAGTCGATGCAAAATCCGAGACTGATCAGGCCAAAGCCTATGGTCTTTACGTCGAAGGGGACATGACGGGTGACATCGTGAACCTCGGCACTGTCGACGTTCAGGCTGAAGGACTTTCCTCCGCAGCCGCAAGTGGTTTCTATATTTCCGATCAACTGGACGGTAATTTCAACAACTCCGGCACACTCACCGTCATCACAAAAAGCCAGACCTCCGAAGCCGATGCCTACGGCCTTTATGTCGGCAGCCTGATGACCGGGGACATCGCCAACAGCGGCACAATCAAAGTTCAAGGCAGCGGTGACAGTTCGGATACCGCGGCCGGCGTTTACGTCGCCTGGGACTTAAACGGCAATTTCAACAACTCGGGCTCGATCATCGTGGAGCTTGAAAGCAAGTCTTCCGAGGCAGAGGTTTATGGTGTTCGTGTTTCCGACAACATGAACGGAAGCATCTCAAACAGCGGTACGGTCAAGGCGACCGCCATTTCCGGTGACGAAGCACTCACTGCCGGTTTTCATTTCGGAGACACGCTCTTCGGGGATTTTGAAAACGCAGGTTCCATAAACGCTTCCGCGACGGTTGAGGGGGACATTGTAGAGGTCTATGGCGCCTATTTCGGCATTGATGTGTCGGGCAATGTCACCAACAGCGGCACCATCACTGGCCGGGCGGAGGGTTTCGACGAGGTAACTGCGGCCGGTATCTTCATCGACAGCGATCTGACCGGGGAACTGAACAACACCGGTACGATTGCCGTTGCCGCCATTTCCGAAGACAGCGACGCCTATGCTTACGGCATTCACATTGGCGGTGACATCCGCGGCAGTTTCAACAACAGCGGCACCATTTCCGCGCAGGCCGAAGGTTCAAGAATTGTCCAGGCATATGCCGTTTATTTGCGGGACGATGTCCCCGGCAGCATATCCAATACCGGTTTCGTAACGGCCTCGGTGAACCTGGTTGATGCCGCTGGGTCCGCCGCTGCCTCCGCGGCCGCCTTTCGCATTGACACGCTGGACGGCGAATTTGCCAATACCGGCACGCTCAACGCAACGGCTTCGGGCGGCAGTGCCGCGAATGCCTATGGTCTTTACATCGAGAATCACAACGGCACGATCACCGAGGTCGGGACCATTTCTGCAACATCGGAAAGCGGCGAGGCCTATGCAATCTATCTGGACGGTGGAACCGGAACGCTGAACATCGACTCCAAGGACGACGTCACCGGCACCATTCGTGTTGCCGATCATGACGTCAACCTGGACGCCATCGGCGGCAGTGCAATCTTTGTCTTCGAAGATGCAAACACGGCCGGCGGGGATTTCACCACCAAAGCGTCGGACGGTAGATCGGCCTGGTATGTGCAGGATGAGGGCGGCTCCAATCCTGTCTATGCCGTGGTCGATCCCGCAGAACTCTTTACCTCAAGCGACGTCGTCGCATCCTATGGCAATGTCGTCGGCAGTATCTCGCAAGTTCTGACCTACGGCGCGGCACCGCAAACGGTTCCAGGCGCCCTGGCCTATGACGATCCGAAAGCCCGGCCGCAAGATCCTTCGCAAGAAGCGATTTCCAGCGCGCTTGCCACCAACGGCAAATCGGATCGCTTCGCCAGCGCCTTCCGGCCGTTCGTCATCATCGACGCCGAAGCCAAGCGGTTCGACACGGACCAGGACACCGACACCGTGCTCGTTCTGGCCAACGCCGCCGTCGGCTACACGGGTCAACTGGAAAATGGCCTGTCCCTCGCCCTTGGACTTGGCGCCTACGCCGCCGATGGGAATGGCGACACAACTTCGTTCGACACGACCGGGGTTTATGTGAACGCGGCTGCCGGACATCAGTTCGGCGGCTTTACCGTGCAAGCGGATCTCGGCGTCGGATACCTCACCACATACAAGACCCGCGACATCTCGGGCAGTTCGGATGCCAAGTCGAATTACAACAGCACCTTGTTGACGGCCCATATCGGCGCCGAACGCGCATTCCAGCTGGGTGGCGGTTACAGGGTTCTGGGTCTTGGCGGAGTGCGTTACACCCGTCAGACCGATGACGACTACACGGAAACCGGATCGTCCGCGAATGCGACCGTCAGTTCGGCCACCACTGAGGTCGTCGATTTCAGGACGGGTATCGAACTTGAAAAGTCGCTTGGCCGGGCTGGGTCTCTCAAGGGACGCTTGAGCGGTGTCGTGCGCCGCGGCCTGGGTGATACCACGGCCGATGTGACGGTCCTGTCCTCCACACAGGCACTGACTTACGCGGCCAGCGACTTCACTGGCGCCAGCGTTCAGCTCGGGTACGAAAAAAGCTTTTCGCCGAACCTGCATCTGAACGTGATTGCGGAGCAGGAGATCGGCAACGACGCGCAGGGCCCCTTCGTCAAGGCGGGGCTCAACTGGTTTTTCTAACCGGCAGAACCGGTGTCGTCCTTTCAAAACCGACCGCCCTGTGCCGGCCAGCACCGGGCGGCATTGCGCCAGGCCTGTTGATGCAGTCCGTCTGACCCGGTCGATCTGAATTGAGGAAGCAACACCAGCTTCGTCTGATCGACTGTCGAAAAATCAAATCGACGATGTTGCATCTCAAAACAAGTTCCCAAGCATGCTTCGATTTTTGCCCTCTTGCCCAACGCGCATTTTTTCCTTGCCCCTGCCGCCAGTAATGTTCGGGATGCTTGCCTTTTTCAGCACCGGCCTGACCGGCTTTGCGAATGCCCGGGGTGACATTTACATTCGCGCTCAATACTCGAACGGCGGGCCGGCTGGGCTTCATGAAATTCTGACCGTGCCTGAGGACGGCTATTACAAGGCTCAGTTCTGCGGCCGGACATACTGGGTCCTGATAAAAACCGTGATCTGGATTGAAGAGCAGAGCGCAGCTGGCCGCATTCTGGTCCTGGAGGAAAACACGGGCGGCAGCAGCAAGGTTTTATGTGTCGGAGCTGCGGCATTCGCAAGGCTGGAAGATCTGGGTCTCGACCCGGAGATACTCAAGAAACTTCGCCGGAAACCTCAAAGAAGCAACCGAAGGCTTAGAAGACTGCCCCTGGCACAGGACTGAGCCGAATGCGCAATCGTCCGGCGGTCAAGTCATCTCGATACCGAAGGACGTAAGGCTTGCTTCAAAGGTTCTGGAAATCGTCGAGAATATCAAGAAGCTGGTTCAGCTTTTCCCGGCCGATCACCTTTTCCATATGAGCGACAATCGCCTGTGCTTCCTCCAGATTGTCATAAATGATCTTCCGGCCCGCATCGGTAATGGCCACAGTTTGCTTCCGGCGGTCCTTGTCATCTGCGTTGCGGGTCACCAGTCCCTTTTCGCTGAGTGTCTGGACGATACGCGTCTGGCTGGGCAGCAGAAGACAGGCCCGGTCCGCAAGAGTCGAGGCATCAAGCGGTCCGAATTCCTCCAAAACCCGAAGGATACGCCACTGCTGTTCGGTGATGCCGGTGTCAGCGAGCATTTCCCGGATCGGTCCCATGACCTTTTCGCGCGCCCGGATGAGGGCGATGGGAATGGACCGTTTGGTTGGCGGCAGCTTGCGGACGGTCTGGGTTTCTGGAGTGTCAGTCATTCTTAGCTCTTAGCGAATCCAAACTTTATTTCACACAAAAAGTTTGACATTTTCGACTCCATATATTTAACATAGCAAATATTGTGTTGTTAAGGAAATGCCATGCCGCACATTACACTGGAATTTTCCGCCAACTTGCAAGAGCGGGTCGACATTCAAGGATTGTGCGAGCACCTGCGTGAAGAAGCGGCCACCATCACCGCCTTTCCGATGCCCGGCATCCGGGTCCGGGCACTGAAAGCGGAATATTACAGCATTGCAGATGGCGCCTCGAGGCACGGATTCATCGATATTTCCGTCCGCCTGCGCGCCGGACGGCCGCAGGAGGTGAAAACCGACGCAGCACAAAGACTGTTTGACGCCGCAAAAGCGTTTCTGGAACCCGTCTTGAAAACGAGTTCGCTGGCTCTGTCTCTGGAAATGCGGGACATCGACCCGGACCTTTCACCCAAGACAGGAACCATTCGCGACCATTTGGGAGAAGCCTGACCAATGTCCGACCTCGAAAACAACATTCAAAAACTGAGCAGCTATCTGGAACGTTTCCGGACAAGCGGCATTCTGAACCGGATTGGCGGCGAAACGGTTCCGGCTCAATCGGGAGAGACATTTCAGACCCACTCTCCGGTGGACGAAAGCCTGATCTGCAATGTGGCCAAGGGCGGCGCGGCGGACATTGACGCCGCAGCAAGAGCTGCAAAGGAAGCTTTTCCCGCCTGGCGTGACATGCCCGCGGCTGAACGCAAGAAAATCCTGCACCGCATCGCCGACAGGATTGTCGACCGCGCGGAGGAAATTGCGCTCTGCGAATGCTGGGACACCGGTCAGGCGTTGAGGTTCATGTCGAAAGCAGCGTTGCGCGGTGCTGAAAACTTCCGTTTCTTCGCAGACAAGGCAACGGCTGCAAGAGATGGTCAGGCCTTGCCCTCCTCCACCCTGATGAACGTCACCACCCGCGTACCGATCGGCCCGGTTGGTGTCATCACGCCGTGGAACACACCTTTCATGCTGTCAACGTGGAAGATCGCTCCAGCCCTCGCAGCCGGCTGCACGGTCGTCCACAAACCGGCGGAATTTTCGCCGTTGACCGCGCGTATCCTCGCTGAAATCGCTGAAGAAGCAGGTCTGCCGAAAGGCGTTTGGAACCTGGTGAACGGTTTCGGCGAGGACGCCGGCAAGGCACTGACCGAGCATCCGGATATCAAGGCAATCGCTTTTGTTGGTGAAAGCCGCACAGGCTCAATGATCATGAAGCAGGGGGCAGATACCCTGAAGCGCGTGCATTTTGAGCTGGGCGGGAAAAACCCGGTCATTGTGTTCGATGACGCGGATCTGGATCGCGCGCTCGATGCAGCTATTTTCATGATCTACTCGCTCAATGGCGAACGCTGCACCTCGTCTTCACGCCTGCTGGTTCAAGACACGATCGCGGAGGAGTTCGAGACCAGGCTCACGGAGCGGGTCAACAACATCAAGGTTGGACATCCCCTTGATCCGAAGACCGAGATCGGGCCGCTCATCCACAAGACCCATTTCGACAAGGTCACCAGCTATTTCGACACGGCCAGGCGGAATGGAGCGACGGTTGCCGCCGGCGGCAGACGGATTGGCGAAGAAGGTTATTTCGTTCATCCGACCCTGTTCACGGGTGCCGACAACCAGATGGACATAGCCCAGGAAGAAATCTTCGGCCCCGTTCTGACCAGCATTCGCTTCGGGTCGGAGGAAGAAGCTCTTCAGATCGCAAACGACGTTCCTTACGGACTGACGGGTTACGTCTGGACCAATGATCTTACCCGGGCACTGCGCTTCACCAACAGCCTCGAAGCCGGAATGATCTGGGTAAATTCAGAAAACGTCCGACACCTGCCGACGCCATTTGGCGGCGTAAAGGCCAGCGGCATCGGCCGCGATGGTGGTGACTGGTCGTTCGAATTTTACATGGAACAGAAGAACATCGCCTTCGCAACAGGCCAGCATGCGATCCCGCGTCTCGGCGCGCTGTAATCGACGGTCACTGTTTGCTGAAGGAATTGGGAGGATAGAATGGGTGAAATAGTACTTGCCGCAAAAGTAACGCATGTCCCGACCATGCTGATGTCGGAACAACCCGGACCGGTGGAAGGCAAGCGCCAACCAGCGATCAACGGGCACTATGAGATCGCTCGCCGGGCCAAGGAACTCGGCGCGACCACCGTCGTGATCTGCGATACCCACTGGGTCATCAACGCAGGCTTTCACATCAATGCAAACAGCCGGTTCGAAGGCTTGTTCACGTCGAACGAATTCCCGCATTTCATCCAGAACCTTCCCTACAGCTATCAGGGCAACCCGGAGCTCGGCGACGCGATCGCAAAAGCCGCGATGGACAAGGGCACGCACACGCTCGCGCATCATCTGGACAGTCTGGAACTGGAATACGGCACACTCGTTCCCATGCGCTTCATGAGCCGGGAACACGAGATGAAGGTCGTCTCGATTGCCGCCTGGTGCACGGTCCACGATCACGCCGAAAGCCGGACCGTCGGCGAAGCAATCCGCGAAGCCGTGGAAGCCAGTGACGAAAAAGTGCTGCTGGTTGCTTCCGGCTCGCTTTCACACAAGATCTGGGCCAACAAGGATTATGCCGCCAACAACGGCACGTTCACGATTTCCTCCGAATTCAACCGGCAGATGGATCTGCACGTTCTGGAGATGTGGAAGAACGGCGACCACGCAACCTTCCTGAAAATGCTGCCGGAATACGCCGAATATTGCTGCGGCGAAGGCTCCATGCACGACACCGCGATGCTGTACGGTGCACTGGGCTGGGACAATTACACCGCCAATTGCGAAGTGGTGACGGAATATTTCCCGAGCTCCGGCACGGGGCAGACCAACGTCATTTTCCCGGTCCAGTAACAAAAGCAGGATACCCGATCCGATGCCTGTCCCCGCTCCCAATCTCTACCCGCCTTTCAACATCGTCCGGCTCAGCCACGTGGAACTGGCGGTTACCGATCTGGCGAAAAGCCGCGCTTTCTATGTCGACACACTTGGCCTTCAGGTCACCGACGAAACCGCGGACGCCATCTATCTGCGTGCCATGGAAGAACGGGGCCATCACTGTATTGTCCTCAGAAAAGCCGGCCAGGCTTGCGCCCGGGACCTGGGCTTCAAGGTTTTTGATGAAGACAGCCTCGACAAGGCGGCCTATTTCTTCAAGTCCAAAGACCTGCCGGTGGAATGGGTAGAGCGTCCTTACCAGGAACGCACATTCCGCACGCGCGATCCGCATGGCATTCCGCTTGAATTCTACTGCAAGATGGATCGATTGCCGCCAATTCACCAGAAATACGCGCTTTATCGCGGCGTGAAGCCTCTGCGCATCGACCATTTCAACTGTTTCTCGCCGAATGTCGATGAATCCGTTGCCTTTTACAACGAACTCGGCTTCCGCGTGACCGAATACACAGAGGACGAAAAAACCGGCCATCTCTGGGCCGCCTGGACCCATCGCAAGGGCGGTGTTCATGACATTGCCTTCACCAATGGCAGGGGACCGCGCCTGCACCACACGGCTTTCTGGGTGCCGACACCTCTCAACATCATCGACCTGCTCGATCTCATGTCGACAACCGGTTGGGTCTCCAACATTGAGCGCGGCCCTGGTCGCCACGGCATTTCAAACGCCTTCTTCCTTTATATCCGCGATCCTGACGGCCATCGGATCGAGATCTACTGTTCCGACTACCAGACGGTTGATCCGGATCTGGAGCCGATCAGATGGGACCTGAAAGACCCTCAACGCCAGACCCTTTGGGGCGCTCCGGCTCCGAAAAGCTGGTTCGAGGAAGGCTCAGTGTTCGATGCTGTGGACGTACGCGAGCCGAGCCTGGCCGCACAGCCAATTGTAGCTCCGTGAGGTCAGGTAGGTAAGCATGTTGAACCTGAAAGACCCATCCCTGCTCAGGCAGGGCACCCTCATAGGCGGTCGGTGGATTGAAGCGACGCCCGAAACCGGACTGGCTGTCCGCAATCCCGCAACCGGCGACCTGATCGGCCATGTTCCCGATCTCGGCGCTGAAGAAACGCGTGAAGCGATCGACGCTGCCGAAGAAGCGCGCCATGCCTGGGCAGCGCGTACCGCCAAGGACCGTTCGGCGATCCTGCAACGCTGGTACGAGCTGATGATACAGCACCAGGACGATCTCGGCGCGATTCTGACAGCAGAGCAAGGCAAGCCTCTGGCCGAGGCCAAAGGTGAAATCGCCTATGGCGCCTCCTTTATCCAGTGGTTCGCTGAGGAAGCCCGCCGGGCCTATGGAGACATTGTTCCTGGCCACCAGCAGGACAAACGCATTCTGGTGCTGAAACAGCCGATCGGTGTAGTGGCAGCAATCACCCCGTGGAACTTTCCCAATGCCATGATCACCCGCAAGGCTGGCCCAGCGCTCGCTGCGGGGTGTTCCATGGTCCTCAAACCGGCGTCGCAAACACCCTTTTCGGCCATTGCCCTGGCGGTTCTGGCGGAACGGGCCGGAATTCCGGCCGGCATCTTCTCGGTGATCACCGGATCGGCCCGCCGGATCGGTGCGGAAATGACGGCAAATCCTCTGGTCAGAAAGCTGACATTCACGGGCAGCACCGAGGTTGGCGCCAGGCTATACGAACAATGCGCCCCGACCATCAAGAAGCTTGCACTCGAACTCGGCGGCAATGCCCCCTTCATCGTTTTTGACGATGCCGATCTGGATGCGGCCGTCGAAGGGGCCATCATTGCCAAGTTCCGGAACAACGGCCAGACTTGTGTTTGCGCCAACCGGATCTACGTACAATCGGGCATCTACGAAGCCTTTGCCGACAAGCTCGCTGTCAGGGTCGGCGGCTTGAAGACAGGAAATGGCTTTGATGAAGGCGTCACTTTCGGGCCGCTCATTGACGAAGCAGCCGTTGGAAAGGTTGAAGACCACATCAGCGATGCGTCCGGGAAAGGTGCGAAAGTCGTTCTGGGCGGTCAACGTCACAGCCTCGGCGGCACCTTCTTCGAACCGACAATTCTGACCGGCGTCACCGCCGGGATGGCCGTTGCACGGGAGGAAACCTTCGGCCCTGTTGCCCCGCTTTTCAGGTTCGAGACCGAAAGCGAAGTCGTTCGCGCTGCCAACGATACGCCCTTTGGCCTTGCTTCCTACTTCTATTCCCGCGACCTGGCGCGGGTATGGCGGGTTGGCGAGGCCCTCGAATACGGCATGGTTGGCATCAACACCGGTCTGATTTCAACGGCGGAGGCCCCTTTCGGCGGGGTCAAGTCATCGGGCCTCGGGCGTGAAGGCTCCCGCTATGGCCTCGAGGATTTTCTCGAGCTGAAGTATCTCTGTGTGGGCGGCATTGATCCGGCGACGGAGTGACAAATGAACTGGGACGAATTCGCCCATTGGGGCAAGCATTCGGACAATTCAACACAACCCGGGAAGATGTCCTGATGGCAGCTGAGGTCATCAGCGACGTCTGGAGAAAGATCGCATGAAGTTAGCAACCTACACCGCAGAAGGTGGGACCTATTATGGCGCCGTGACAGACGCGGGCATGATCGCGCTGTCGCCGGAATTTTCACAATGGCCGACGCTCTATGACGCCATCGCGGCGGGCGGACTGAATGCATTGGTGGAAGCTGCCAGAGACAGATCCGCAACGCATACTGAATTTTCATACGAAATGGTTCTGCCCAATGCGCCTCGTATTCTCTGTGTCGGGGTCAATTTCCCCGACAGGAACGCAGAATACAAGGATGGCAGCGCGCAACCGAAATACATGTCGCTCTTTCCCAGGTTCGCCAGCGGGTTTACCGGTCACGACCGCCCCTTGATCCGGCCACCGGAGAACCACACCCTTGATTACGAAGGCGAGGTTGCCATTGTCATCGGCAAGGAAGGCCGGCGGATAAAGCCGGAAGACGCCTATGACCACATCGCCACCCTGACCCTGTGCAACGAGGGCACCATTCGCGACTGGGTCCGGCATGCGAAATTCAACGTCACTCAAGGCAAGAACTGGGACAGGTCCGGTGCACTGGGTCCCTGGCTGGTACCTTTCGAAGACCCGTCACAACTGGACGAGGCGCGTATTATCACGCGCGTCAATGGAGAGGTGCGCCAGGACGATTACCTGAAGCGCATGATGTTCCCGATCCGCGAAGAGATCGCCTATATCTCAACGTTCATGACGCTCAAACCAGGCGATGTCATCGTCACGGGCACGCCGACAGGGGCAGGAGCGCGCTTTGACCCGCCGCGCTATCTGAAACCCGGTGACGTTGTCGAAGTCGAGGTGGAAGGCATCGGCATTCTGCGCAACGGTGTGGAGGACGAGGCATGAGCCTGACACCGACCCAGGTAACCCAGGCGGCCGAAGATCTGTTCAACGCCGAGCGAACCCGGACCCAGACAGGATTGCTCTCGCTCCGTCATCCGGACCTCGACATGGATGACGCCTACGCGATCCAGAACGCCCTGACCCGGCGCAAGCTGGAGGCTGGCCGGAGAATAACCGGCTGGAAAATCGGCCTGACCTCCAAGGCCATGCAGGATGCGCTCAAGATCGACGTTCCCGATAGCGGCATGCTGTTCGACGACATGCTATTTGAAAACGGTGGTCTCATCCCGGAAAACCGGTTCATTCAACCTCGCGTCGAAGCTGAAATTGCCTTCGTCATGAAGTCATCCCTTGGCGGTTCAGACGTCAGCCGTGAGGATATTCTGAACGCCACCGGGTATGTCTGTCCCTGTCTTGAAATCCTCGACACCCGCATCGTTCGTGCCGATCCGGAGACCGGAAGGACTAGAAAGGTTTTCGACACGATTGCCGACAACGCCGCCAATGCCGGCGTGGTCCTTGGTGACAAACGGCATGCGCCAGAAGCGCACGACCTTCGCTGGACCGGCGCGATCGTAGCCAGAAACGGCGAGGTGGAGGAAACCGGGCTCGGCGCCGGGGTTCTGAACGATCCGGTAGAAAGCGTTGTCTGGCTGGCCCGACGCATGGCAGATTACGGGCAGAAGATCGAGGCAGGGCACATTGTTCTGTCCGGCTCCTTCATCCGCCCGGTGGAATGTCCCTCCGGAACGGAGATCGACGCCGACTTCGGCGCCTTCGGAAGCGTTTCCTGTTCATTTGCTTAAGTGAGTTGAAGAATGCCGGCACCAAAGAACACATTCAAACAGGCCTTGCAGGACGGTCATCGGCAGATGGGGTGCTGGGTCGGACTAGCAGATCCCTATGTTGCGGAGATCACTGCCTCTGCCGGATTCGACTGGCTGTTGATCGACTGCGAACACGCCCCCAACGATCTACGCAGCATGATGGCGCAGCTGAAGGTCATCCAGGCTTCGGATAGCCATCCGGTCGTCCGACTGCCCATCGGCGAGACCTGGATGATCAAGCAGTTTCTCGATGCCGGTGCCCAATCCCTGCTGATTCCCATGGTCGAAAGCAAGGCGCAGGCGGAACAGCTGGTGGCGGCCGTGCAATATCCGCCAAAGGGTGTCCGGGGCGTCGGATCCGCATTGGCACGCGCGTCGAAATTCAATGGAATCAAGGACTACCTGACGACAGCAGATCAGGAAATCTGTCTGCTGGTGCAGGTGGAAAACAGAGCCGGGCTTGCTGCGCTCGATGACATTTTGACTGTTGACGGCGTTGATGGTGTCTTTGTCGGGCCTGCGGATCTCGCTGCCGACATGGGGCATATCGGTCAGCCGATGCATCCGGATGTTGTTGCTGCCATCGAAGATGCCCTTGTTCGCATCAAGAACGCCGGCAAGGCACCCGGCATTCTGAGCACCAACATGGAATTCATGGAAAAGTGCATCGACCTGGGTGTCCTGTTTGCCGCGACGTCCATCGATGTCACGCTTTATGCTTCCGCCATTCGCGCCGATGCGGACAAGGCCCGGAAGCTCGCTTCCCGATAGAAGCCGGGCCAAACAGCCTTCAAGGCGTCGAAGGCGTGTGCAAAGTCGTGACCGGCACGCCGGAATAGTGCGTCGTTTGAGTGAGAGACTGGTTCGGGTTGGTTGCCTTTGCGGCGGCAACTCCGACAATGATCAGGGCAACAACGGCAAAGCTCCAGAATTTCATGTGCTTGCTCCTTTTCGGCCGCGGCCATCTGATCCGGCACGGAGAACAGCCGCTTTCTGCTCATCGAATCGATATTCGACTTTAGTCTATATTATACTTTAGACTCACCTCAGGCAATGCCGCGACGTCACGCAGCGGTTCCGGTGATCCGAAGCCGGACACCGGATCTGACGCGATTATCATCCTTGCACTTGTGCTAGGCCTTGGAGTGGTCGGCGAAATAATACTCGCCGGTTGCCTGATGAGGCCCCAGCTTCCGGGTTGACCGGCCGCGAATGTTGCGGACGAGCTGCACCGCTTCCTGGTAGGAAACCGGTTCCAAAGCCGATCGGGAACGATGAAGCCAGTCCGTCGTCACTTCCAATAGCACCAGGCCCTTGCGCTTTTGGGCAAGTGGCGGCGGCAACACCTGACAGGCTCGCCCTGTGCCGTCGGTGAATTTGGCCAGGAGGCCTTGATAGTAAGCCAACGCTCGCCTGCGCGGTTCCTTCACCCCATTGCCCGCACGCGCGCGCGCCCTGATCTGATCGAGCTCCATAGCGCTGACATTTCCGAAAAACAGATGATGCCCCGGAGGTGGATGATAGCCGATATTGTTCGCTGTCTTGTGCGACTGAGTGAAATGTGAACCGGTCGCAAAATAGACGGTAGGCCTGATTTTATTGACACCCCGCGTCACACCAACGACGTGAACAGCGCTGTAATTCGAAGGCAGGTCGAGACGATTGGCAGGCATATCACACCCTCCCCGGCTATAACCTGCCGCAGATTGCGCAAACAAATGGGCAATTGAACGGCGGAACCGGGCAAAGGGTTTAGATCAGGACTTGAGCGGTTTGCGGCGTTGAGCAGCCAGTTCCTTCGTGTAAGTCGCCAGCGCTTCCAATTGGCTTGAAGCCTCTGCGGCTCGCCTTGCTTCAAGCGCCACAGCCATCGCTTCATGCAGCTCGGTGATCCGCTCACGGTCCCGCAATCGATAGACCAGCATGTTCATCAGGGGCTGCATGGATTCAAAAGCAGCCGACAGCTGGAAGCGCAGCAAAGGATTTCCTGTCGCTTCCGCGATGATGGAGTGAAACGAGACGTCCGACGCGCAGAAATCCTCATCGCTGGTCAGCGGATCACGCTGCCTGCGGATTTCATCACGCAAGGCTTCAAGGTGCACATCGGTGCGTTTTTCCGCCGCCAGCGGCAGGGCAGAAGTCTCAAGGGCAAAGCGTGCTTCGATCGCATCTTCCAGCGGAATATCGTTCATGCCGATCAGAAGACGCGTTGCCGTGACCAGGTTGGCCTGTGCCTCTTCCCAGGTCATACGGTTGACAAATGCGCCGCCGGCAGACCCGCGTTCACTTCGGATCAGGTTCTGCGCGGCGAGCCGTTTGAGC
This sequence comes from Roseibium sp. SCP14, assembly GCF_040329475.1. Taxonomy (NCBI): domain Bacteria; kingdom Pseudomonadati; phylum Pseudomonadota; class Alphaproteobacteria; order Hyphomicrobiales; family Stappiaceae; genus Roseibium; species Roseibium sp. SCP14. Next base: position 93,643 of record NZ_JBDZYH010000013.1, on the reverse strand, counting down.
GCTTCGCGCACAGTTGACCGGGAAACACCGAAACGTTCCGCCAGCTCCGCCTCACTCGGCAATCGCTCTTCGCTGGAAAGACGTCCTTCGAGAATGGCGTTTCGAATGGCATTGGCGATCTGGACCGACAGGCCTTCCTTTTGAATCGTGTTGAATTCAATCGCCAATGCATCCTCCAGAAACACTTATTTCCCGCGAAATTTACCCAAACCTAGAGAGGCATACCGGTGCGGTCAATCAAAAACCAACTATTGTCTGACAATTAAATGTTTGACTTTTTTCCAATCGAGGCGCAGCGTTAGCGAAACCGGGTCGAACACCGGTCATGTTGGGAGGACCCGAGTGCTGTCGCTTGAACGACTGTTTCCAGGTCACAGCTTGCTGTGGCTGACGTTTTTCGCCGGTATTCTGGCGGCCTGGAGCGTGTTGCTTGCCATGCAGGCGAGCTTTGAGCTTCCAGCCGGCTGGCAGGAGCTGGGTCCGGGCTATCTCCTGTCGCTTTGCGCGGGCACCGTCGCGGATGCCGGTTTTCCCTCTGCCGTTCTGATGTGGTCGCTCATGTCCCTGGCCATGATGGCGCCTACGGCTTTTCCTGCGTTCAAGACCTATTCCGATCTTGCGCATACCGATGCGGCCAGCGGCCGGTCCCTTGCGGCACTGATCAGTGGCTACCTCTCGGTCTGGCTCGGGTTTTCGTTCGTTGCGGCTCTTCTGCAGATCCGTCTGACCGAGTTTGGACTGCTCAACACGCTCGGCCGGTCAACATCCGAAGTCCTGTCAGGCGGGCTCCTGATCGTCGCGGCTCTCTATCAGTTTTCCAGCCTGAAGAACGCCTGCCTCAGCGCCTGCCAGAACCCGATGACATTCTTCTTCAGCCATTGGCAGCCCGGGAACCTTGGAGCCTTGAAGCTTGGGCTTCGCCTCGGCGTGGTGTGCCTTGGCTGCTGCTGGGCCCTGATGCTGCTCGCCTTTGTTGCCGGCACCATGAACCTGGCTTTCATGGGGCTGGCCATGGTGTTGATGACGCTGGAAAAACTCCCGCAGATCGGCGCCAGGCTCAGCGCGCCGCTCGGCGTCTTTCTTTTCATCGCAGGGACGACTGTCGTCGCCCTGCCGCTCATACCAAATCTATTCTAGGGAGGATCGAATGTCCGGTTGGGCCATTCGCGGCGAACTTATTCTGAATTGCAACTGCACGGTCTTTTGCCCCTGCGTCGTCTCGCTGGGCAAGCATCCACCCACCGAGGGCTATTGTCAGGCCTGGGCGGGTGTGCGCATCGACGAGGGTCACTATGAGGGCGAAGATCTCTCCGGCCTCAATGTTGGCCTGGTGCTGGAAATTCCCGGCCTGATGGCACGCGGAAACTGGAAGGCCGCCGCCTATATCGATGACCGGGCAAGCGATGCGGCCTATGACGGGCTCCTGAAGATCTTCTCAGGCCAGGCAAAGGGCACCACCGGCCTCTTCCGCGTTCTGGTGAGCGAATTCCTGGGTGCCGAGCGCGCACCGGTCTCCTACACCAACGAAGGCAAGAAGCGCCGCCTGATTGTCGGCAAGGCCATCAAGGGCGAAGTGGAACCGGTCCCCGGCGGCAATCCGGACGAGGATATCGTGGTCAGGAACACCGAATACTGGATGGGACCGGACATCACAGTTGCCACCGCCAACCAGGGACGTGTCCGCGCCTATGGACGGGTCTGGGATTTTGACGGCCGCAGCGCCGAAATCTGTCAGATCGACTGGTCGGGTCCCGCCGCAGAACAGGCCGCATAGGGAGGGTCAGGCATGCAGGCCCCGCTTCTTTCGATTTCCCGCCGCACCCGGAAAACCCCGTTTTCCAGGCGCGTTGAGGCAGCCGGTGTCAAGGCATACACCGTTTACAATCACATGCTGCTGCCGACGGTGTTCGACACTGTCGAGGCGGACTGCCGGCATCTCAAGACCCATGTCCAGCTTTGGGATGTGTCTTGCGAACGGCAGGTCGAAATCAGGGGGCCTGACGCCGCGCGCCTGACGCAGATGCTGACGCCGCGCGACTTGTCGAAGATGACGGTCGGCAAGTGTTTCTACACACCTATGGTCGATGAGACCGGCGGAATGCTGAACGATCCGGTGACCGTAAAACTGGCGGAAGACCGCTACTGGATTTCGATTGCCGACAGCGACCTTCTCTTCTGGATCAAGGGGCTTACCCATGCATACAGGCTTGAGGTCGATATCGACGAACCGGACGTTTCGCCCCTCGCGATCCAGGGACCAAGGGCAGACGATCTCGCAGCCCGGGTATTTGGCGAAAGCGTCCGGTCGATCCGCTTTTTCCAGTTCGTGCATGTGGAATTTCAGGGAAAGAAACTGGTTCTTGCCCGCTCGGGTTATTCGAAGCAGGGTGGATTTGAGCTTTATGTAGAAGGCTCCGAGCTCGGCGAACCCCTATGGGATGCCTTGATGGATGCGGGCGAAGATCTGAATGTGCGTGCAGGCTGCCCCAACCTGATCGAGCGGATCGAAGGCCTGTTGTTGTCCTATGGCAACGACATGACCCGAAACAACACGCCGCATGAATGCGGTCTGGGCAAATTCTGCCAGACCCAGGCCGCCATCGGATGTGTGGGGCGGGATGCCCTGTTAAGGGTCGCCACCGAAGGTCCCGTCAGACAGATCCGCAGCATCGGCATTGAAGGCGATCCGGTCCCGGCCTGCGATGAGCTGTGGCCGATCATTGCCGACGGCAAACAGGTCGGCACCGTGAGTTCGGCCGCCTATTCACCCGATTTCGGCATCAATGTCGCGGTAGGCATGGTTCGAATGACCCATTGGGACGACGGGACACGGGTCCAGGTCGATACGCCCCACGGCATGCGTGCCGCAACTGTGTGGGAAAAGTCCTTCACGGATCGGGGGAACGCACGATGAGGGAACACTACGACGCCTTCACCCAACAGGCTGCCAACAATGTCGCCCTGTCGCCCCTCTCCTTTCTTGAGCGAACAGCCACAATTTTTCCGGATCGTCTTGCCGTCATCTACAATGATCGAAAGTACGCCTGGGGCAACGTCTACGAACGTGTGAAGAGAGTTGCCTCCAGCCTTCGCGCCAAGGGTATTGGTATTGGCGATACTGTTTCAGTTATGGCGGCCAATACGCCGGAACTGTTTGAACTGCATTATGCCGTTCCAATGACCGGAGCGGTGCTGAACACGATCAACATCCGGCTGGAGCCGGAAACCGTCGCATACATCCTTGATCACAGTGACGCGAAGCTGGTCATTGCCGACACGGCCTTTGCCAACGTCATCGGCGAATCCTTCGAGCTGAACGGCAACGACCTGCCTGTGGTCAATATTGTCGATAGAGATGGCCCGGGCGGCGAACCGATCGGCACAATGACCTACGAAAACCTCGTTGATGACGGCGATCCTGCATTCGCCTGGCAGGGTCCGGAGGACGAGTGGCAGGCGATCGCCCTCAATTATACGTCCGGAACGTCCGGCCGTCCCAAAGGTGTGGTTTATCACCATCGCGGCGCTTACCTCATGAGCATGGGAACACCCATTGCCTGGGAATTGCCGCGTCACCCGGTCTACCTCTACACCGTTCCGATGTTTCACTGTAACGGCTGGTGTCATGCCTGGGCCATGACACTGACCGCCGGTACCATCATCTGCATCCGGCAGGTGACGGGCAAAGCCGTTTTCGACCTGATCGCCGAACACGGGGTCACCCATCTCGGCGGCGCTCCGATTGTCCTGTCGATGCTGGTCAACACCCCCGAACCAGACCGAACGGCGCTGAAAAATCCGGTCAAGGTGATGACCGCAGGGGCTCCGCCTCCGGCCGCGGTTCTGGCGGCAACCAAGGCACTCGGTTTCGAGGTCATGCAGGTCTATGGGCTCACGGAGACCTACGGACATGTGTCGCAGTGTCTATGGCGGGAGGAATGGGACGACCTGACGTCCGACGAACAGGCCGAATTGCAGTCCTGGCAGGGCGTCGGCTTCCCGATGACGGAAACTATCGACGTCATTGACCGCGACACCGGTGTGTCTGTTCCTTCGGACGGTGAAACCCAGGGGGAAATCGTCGTTCGCGGCAACACGGTCATGAAGGGCTATTACAAGAACCCCGAAGCGACCGAAGAAGCTCTGGCCGGTGGGGTTTTCAGGTCGGGAGACGCAGCGGTGCGCCATCCGAGCGGATACATCCAGATCAGGGACAGGCTGAAGGACGTGATCATCTCCGGCGGCGAAAACATCTCGTCGGTCGAAGTCGAGGGCGTTCTCCACCGGCATCCGGACGTGGTTCTGGCCGCCGTCGTCGCATTGCCGGATGAACGGTGGGGCGAGGTTCCCTGCGCCTTCGTTGAACTGAAGGAAGACAGTCAGGCGACCGAAGACAGTCTGATCGCCTTCTGCAAGGAACAGATGGCCGGTTTCAAGCGGCCGAAGAAGATCGTCTTTACCGAGTTGCCGAAGACGGCAACCGGAAAAATCCAGAAATTTGTTCTGCGCCAGGAGGCCAGGACGATCGCAAGCAAGACCAGTTAACAGGGCGTAATCACATGACTTTCAAGGCACTCATCGTTGACAAGGATGTCGAGGGCAAGACCAGCGCATCCATTCAGGAGATCGAGGAAAGCCGTCTGCCGGATGGCAATGTCACCGTTGCGGTGGAGTATTCGACCCTGAACTACAAGGACGGGCTCTGCGTGGGGCCTGGCGGCGGACTGGTGCGCAACTACCCCCACGTACCGGGGATCGACTTCGCCGGCACCGTCGAAGAAAGCTCGGACGAGTGGTACAAGCCGGGAGACAAGGTCGTGCTGACCGGCTGGCGCGTCGGCGAAGTCTGGTGGGGCGGTTACGCCCAGAAGGCATGCGTCAAAGGCGAGTGGCTGGTTCCGCTTCCCGACGGGCTGACCACACGCAACGCCATGGCCGTCGGCACTGCCGGGTTCACTGCCATGCTGGCCGTGATGGCCCTGGAAGACCATGGCCTGAAGCCTGAGGACGGACCTGTTCTGGTAACAGGTGCAGCCGGAGGCGTCGGGTCGGTCGCAACCGCGATCCTGGCGAATCTCGGCTATGAAGTTGCTGCCGTCACCGGGCGGGAAAGCACTTGGGACTATCTGAAATCTCTCGGCGCCAGCCGCATCGTGCCGCGCGACGATGTCAACGAGACCGTCAAACGTCCACTGGAGGCTGAAACCTGGGCCGGATGCATCGATGCGGTCGGCGGAGCGATGCTTGCAAGGGTTCTCGGGCAGATGAAATACGGCGCTTCCGTTGCCGCCGTCGGGCTGGCCGGTGGTGCAGCGCTACCGGCGACGGTTATTCCCTTCCTGCTGCGCGGCGTGAACCTCTTGGGCATCGACAGTGTCATGAAGCCTTATGATGCCCGCGTTCGCGCCTGGGAGCGTTTGGCAAAGGATCTGCCGATGGACAAGCTTGAGGCCATGATCCAGCCGGCAACGCTGGAAGGTCTGCCAAAGCTCGGTGCTGACATCTTGAAGGGTCAGGTCAAGGGCCGCGTCGTTGTCGATGTGAATGCATGAGCGACGCTGGCAGACAAAAACTCGCGACACCCTGCCCGATTTGCGGTCAATGTCAGCTGCAACCCGCAGCGCCTTAGCCTCTCCCCACTGGAAATGCCGGCGCTGAACACCGGGTGAGAGAAAAGATTTTTCGAAATATTGGAGCCTTGCCCTCTCTCCCCAGGAGAGAGGGCTTACCCGAACATCGGGTATGTTCCATCATCGTTTAATTCACTGATCTCGAAATAATCCAGCCCGCAACGTTCAAAGACTTGCTGGTCATCGTTGTAGAGATTCCGTGAGGGTCACACGACGACCGCATGGCGGTGGTAACGCATTAAACCAATCCTGTTGACTTCATCACACGCCTTGCATCTGCACACTGCCAAGCGCGCGCGGTCATCCCACAAGCATTTCTTGTCTAAGCAGGAATTCCTTATAGGGCTTTGGTTTATAATTGAAGAGTAGGTAGTCCACCTTAAAGTAATCTATCAAGCTGTAATAAAGATCTTCGGTAAGCTCTACGAAAGCTCTGCTTTTTCCAATGTTCTCTCTTGGAAAAGGAGTCTCGATATCAAGATGTTTTGCGAGTCGTGTCGTATCCATATCCTCAAACTTGAAGAGAAAGTCAGGACCTTTGTTTGACTGAAGGTGTTGTGTGTACTTGTATTGGCACGCAAGAATATACAGCTGTTCGCTGGTTATGCGTCTGAAGAATGTCAACGGATCCCATTGCGACAGATCCGGATATGCTTTTTTGAGACCACCTGCGTAGCTTTCGTGAGTCAGGAACCTGTAGCAGGAGATTGCTCGTTCCATCGGGTCTCGAACGACCACGATGACAGTGTATTTGTTCCAAAGCTGGTAGGGAACGTTCACCGTCGGCACACCATGATTCACCACACCGGTAAAACCCAACCATTTTCGGAAACTCATTCCTGCGGTTTTTGGGTTGTGAACGAAAACCACGCCCCGTTCATGGCAAATGTTCGGATTCATAAAACCATCGAAACCCTGAGATTGATTCGTAAAAAATATTCAATCACAAGATGATTATACACAACCTATAAGTTTGCAATCACAGGTATAGCAAAGCATGCGATAGCAATTTATCAGTGGACAACTATAGCGGACAAACATTTCTGAAACTTATGAAAGTTACTATCGAAAATCATGAATTAGATAATAATATTTGATCAATAAAAACAATCTGTAGATGTAAAATCGCATTCAGATTCGTTACGGCAAACCAAGCGTTTCCTTGAGAAATTCTATCATAACGCGAACCTTACGTGGCAGATAGCTCCGGCTGGGATAGAGGATCCAGGCGGCGGTTTCGAAATCAAAAGCCGCGCATTCAAATTCAGGAAAGAGATCAACCAGACGCCCGGACTTCAGGTCGTTTCGGATCAGCCAGTCCGGCAACAGGGCTGCCCCCATGCCAAGTCGCGCTGCTTCACGCAACGATGGCGCGCTGGCAATGACGGTTTTGCCGGAAACTTCGACAGGAAACGGATCAGAGCCATTTTGCCTGAAGAGCCAGGACTTCTTGAACCCGGGGAACGCAAAACACAGGCAATTCAGCGCGGTCAGGTCGGAGGGGTGACCAACCGGCGCCACCTGCTCCAGATACTCGGGCGCCGCCACGACTCGATAGTGGGTTGTAAGAAGCTTTGTTGATATCAGATCACCTTTCGGCGCAGCGGCAAGGCGTACTGCCAGATCCAGACCTTCAGCCAGAAGGTCGAGATTGTGATCTGCAGGATAAAGCTCGACGGTGAGATCCGGATACATTTGCTGGAATTTGGGCAGGACCGGCAGAATGCCTTCCTGCACAAAGGCCACCGACGCGGTGAGCCGGATCGTACCTTGGAGCAATCCCCCCTTCGAGGCGACTTCCGCTCCAGCAGCTTCCAGTTCTTCCACCAGCGGCGCAATCCGGCGCAGATACTGATCGCCTTCGTCAGTGGCTGCCAGTTTGCGGGTGCTGCGTTGAAAGAGCCGAAGTCCAAGCTCGCGCTCAACACCCGCAACAACCCGGGAAACCTTGGACGCGTCGAGGTCAAGCGCCCTGGCGGCAGCGGCAATGCTGCCCAGGTCCTTCACCAGAAGAATGGTCTTGAGTGATTGAATATCCATTCGTGCAATTTATGCACGATTATGAGGGATCATGCGGCATTTTTCTGAAGATATCGCAGAAATAAACTGAGACCCATCAATCAATGGAGAAACTCAAATGACTTTGCTTCTGCGCATAAATTCCAGTTCACGACAAACAGGGTCACATTCCACCGAGATTGCCGATCATTTTGAAGGCTGCTTCAGGAACAAATATCCGGACTGCCGTGTCGTGAACCGTCATGTATCCGACGGCTCCATCCCGCTCATCAGCCAGAAAACAATCGAAGGCTTTTACACGCCCGACGCTGCCATGACGGCAGACTTGCGGGAAGCGACATCACTTTCCGACAGCCTGATCGACGAACTTCAACAAGCAGACACTTTGCTGATCACCGCTCCTATCTACAATTTCAGTGTGCCTGCTGCCCTGAAGGCCTGGATCGATCAGGTCGTGCGGATGGGTCACACTTTTGCTTATGAAGATGGTGCTTTCAGAGGCCTTGCACGAACCAGGCGTGCGGTCGTTGTTTGCGCCTATGGTGCTGAGGGTTATCTGGAGGGAGAGCCTTTTGCCGCAGCCAATTTTGTTCAACCGTACTTACAGTTCCTGCTGTCTTTCCTCGGCATCACCGATATCCGCTTCATCTCCGTTCAGGGCACTACGGCGGATGCCGACACGGTTGCAGTCAACGTTGAAGCAGCGAAGAAGGAATGTCAGCTGGCTGCCTGACAGACCAGCTGCCGGAAAACAACAACCGAAGCAACTGGATGCTCGCGACAAAATCGGACCGGCAATTCGGCTCTTAAGCGCTGAATCCGGTTGCATTCGGCGGAAACCTCCCATATAAGCGCCCGGTCCAGAGTCGTCCGGCTCGTCGTGGACTGGTTTTCTGTGTTCTGAACGCAGCCATTCATGACAACCAAGGGCATGCCGTGTCGGCTCTGAATGCACCAACAAAAGAGTGTCTGTCTTTTGACAGATGCACAAAGGAAAGGATGCAAAATGCCCAAGCTGAAAACGAAGTCCGGCGCCAAAAAGCGCTTTAAAGTGACCGCGACCGGCAAGGTGAAAACCGCGCAGGCCGGCAAGCGCCATGGCATGATCAAGCGCACGAACAAGTTCATCCGTAACGCCCGTGGCACCACCACGCTGAGCGACCAGGATGCAAAGATCGTGAAGCAGTTCCTGCCGTACGCATAACGCCAGCCCCGAAGGAGATCATCTAAATGTCACGCGTCAAACGGGGCGTAACCGCCCACGCTCGTCACAAAAAAGTTCTGAAGGCTGCCAAGGGCTACTATGGCCGCCGCAAGAATACCATCCGCGTCGCCAAGCAGGCCGTGGAGAAGGCAGGACAATACGCCTACCGCGACCGCAAGACCAAGAAGCGCAACTTCCGTTCGCTCTGGATCCAGCGCATCAACGCGGCTACCCGTCAGCACGGCATGACCTATGGCCGCTTCATCGACGGCCTGAACAAGGCCGGCATCGAAGTCGACCGCAAGGTTCTGTCCGACCTGGCCATCAATCAGCCGGATGCCTTCAAGGCTCTGGTTGACCAGGCACAGGGTGCACTGGCTGCCTAAGGATTTCGATCCAAACTGAAATTCCAAGAGCGCGGTCCTTTGGACCGCGCTTTTTTTTCGCGTTCCAGTGCGCATGACCCGGGGATCTGCGACGTTGAGGTCGCCGTCGCCCAAACTCCCCAGAGTTGCTGCGATGCAAAATTAATTCAGGAGTTGCATAACCTTACGGCAAGCGATTACGCTTTCCGGTATCGGCCTTTCCAAGCGATGCGGGAGTGCGGCAGACATGCAATTTCTTGAAAATCTGTTCGGATTGATAGGCGACCTTACCTGGGGCTTTGCCCTGATACCTTTTCTGGTCGTCATAGGGTTGTTCTTTACCATCGTTACCGGGTTTGCGCAGATCCGGTTTTTCAAACGCATGTTTCGTGTCCTGTCCTCGAAGAACCAGACCGAGGATCAGAAAGCGATTTCCGCGCGTGAGGCCTTGTTGCTTTCCGTCGGCGGACGTGTCGGCGGCGGCAATATTGCAGGCGTCGCTGTCGCCATCTCTCTGGGCGGACCCGGTGCCGTCTTCTGGATGTGGGCGATCGCACTCGTCGGCATGTGCACCAGCCTGATCGAATGCTCACTCGCTCAGTTATACAAACGCTCAACCGGCGACGGTGCCTATCGAGGTGGCCCTGCCCGAACGATCATTCATGGTCTGGGAGAGGATTTCCGCTGGCTGGCAGTGCTTTACGCCATCTGCCTGATCGCGTCCTTCGCAATCGGCTTCAACGCTTTTCAGGGCAACACGGTTGCCGGCGCCGTTCAGGAAAGTCTCGGCATCGACAGATTGTGGAGCGGTGTGTTTCTGGCAATTCTGACGGGCGCGATCGTCTATGGTGGCATTCACAGGATCGCAAAGACGGCGGACGTCATCGTTCCGATCATGGCAGTCGGCTACATCCTGCTCGCGCTTCTGGCCATCCTGGTCAATATCACCGAACTGCCTCGCGTGATCTACATGATTGTCGCCAATGCCTTCGGCTTTGAAGAACTGGTCGGTGGCGGCATGGGTGTCGCGATCCAGCAAGGCCTGCAGCGCGGTCTGTTTTCCAATGAAGCCGGCCTTGGCTCCGCCCCCAATGTGGCCGCGACGGCCCGCGTCAGGCACCCGATCAGCCAGGGCATCACCCAGTCCTTTTCGGTCTTCATCGATACGATCATCATCTGTTCCTGCACCGCCTTCATCATCCTGCTCGGCGATGTCTACCAACCCGGAAGCGAAGATGTTGACGGTATCGTTTTGACACAACAGTCCCTGGCATCCCATCTCGGCGGATGGACAAGCTACTTCCTGACGGCGGCCCTGCTGCTCTTCGCCTTCAGCTCGATCATCTACAACTACTATCTCGGCGAGAACGCCCTCACCTTCATGTCCAGGAATTCCGCATGGGTGCATGGTCTGCGCTGGTTCGTGATCGCGATCGTGTTTCTTGGCGCGACTGCCCCCAACGCGGCCGCGGTCTTTTTCTTCTCCGACCCGTTGATGGGTGTTCTGGCTGTCGTCAATCTCTTGGCTTTGTTGATGCTTTTCCCGACAGCCCTTCGCATTCTGAAGGATTTCAAGACCCAGCTAAGCGAAGGTGTTGCAAGGCCGGTGCTGAATCCGGACGACTATACGGACCTCGACATCGATCGCACTGCCTGGACCGGCAAACTGCCCGACGACGATTGAAACGGGGGCATCTGAACGCACTGCCCTGATCGGAATACGCGGCCTTTCGGGCTGCGTATTTGGTTAATGCTTCGTCATCAGGGATTTGAGCGAAGCGGGGGAACTGACCGGCCTCAAGCGGGATTCAACAAACGCCTGCTCCGTCCCGCGTGATCGAAATGTGTCCCGGCCTCACACCATTGTTAACATTTGCGATCCTCTTTTGGCCAAACTCTGCACCTAAATTGTTAATGCCAGCCCAAAGTGGCATGGCGGTTGCGACGTTTCAGGCAAGACGGCACCCATCGTGCCATTCTGAAACAACGAGGCATTAAATCGTGCGAGTGAACCCGGTAACTTCGGCAGGTCGTGCCAATGTGAGGCGGAAACGTCCCTCTGTGGGAGAGACGGAAACCGAACGCCAGAAAGATTTTGCCTCGCATCTTCCAGTACCGCTGCAGCCCGCCTTCGAACGGGAGCAGAAGGCTTTTGCCACGCACTATCGTCCCAACTCGGTTTTCCTCGCCCATTTGATTGCCACGCGTGATGGCGAGCCACAGACAAGACTGCGCCGGCAGACTGAGCCACTCAATGGCATCAACAGCTATCGCGAAACGGCAGCGTTGCCGCGCCAAAGGTCCGCAGGACACCTGATCAAGACCGAGCGTTAGGACCCGGTCCACAAGTTTTCAAGTTTCCAGATGTACCACTGGATACCTTCAGCCCGGAGCATTGCTCCGGGTTTCTTTTTGCCCGGTCACAGCGGCTTGATTGCCAGTTATGACAATGTGTGACGTGCAACACATTTAATTTCAGCGGTAATTCCTACATTGAATACAGATCCGGGAACCACCCGGACCTCCGACAAGATTGGCCACGGACTGGCCCGCCACGGAGTTTGAACATGCAAGTGACCCCAGTATCCGCAATTCACGCACTGCGCATCCGGCAGAAGCCGACCGTCGCACCCGCTTCAGACGAGAAGCAGACCTCCACCGCGAACGGCCGTTTCGGCGACATGGCAATGATCCCCGCCCATCTCGCCTCTGCCGCACTGCAGCGTGAAACCAGCCACGGCGCACATGCGGCGTACGCCATACAGCTTCTGGCAAGCCATCCGGACCACCCTGAAACCCGGATGGAGCGGCACTTGCACGTGCAACAGTACCAGGCCGCCGCGCAGGAGCAGGAAGAAGATTCCTACACCGTTTCGCTGACCGCCTGACCTGGCTGTTACCCGTCGATCCTCAGGAAACCGGCAAGTCCGGTTTTCTGGTGTTCGATCACATGGCAATGGAACGCCCAGTCACCGGGGTTATCCGCAACCAATGCCACATCCATCGTTTCTTCCTTCTGGAGCAGCGCCGTATCGGTAATCAGTGGCGGCAGCTTGCGCTTGTTTGACCTGAGCAACTGAAAAGACACCCCGTGCAGGTGGATCGGGTGATCGTTCGGCGTTTCATTGCGAAGACGCAAAATATAGGACTTGCCCAGTTTCATTGTTGCCAATGGATCGAACGGCCCGGGCAGATCTCCCGGCCATGCCTTTCGGTTGATCGACCAGAACGTATAACCAAGCGTTCCGCACAGGCTGGACTGAGGCGCGTCTCCTTCCGGAGACCAACCAAAGACAAACTCCATCACCTCAGCGTTATTGAGATCCGGCAGCTTCACCGGGTTCTGTGGCAGCGGCCTGAGTTCCCTTAGGTCACGCTTCGCGCTCGCCCCTTTCGGCTTGAAACGCGCCACCACCCTGTTGCCGTTGCTTCGCTTGAGCACGAGATTGACGACGTCGTCTTCGCTGTCGGGAACCCGCAATGCGACATCGGCACGTTGCCCCGGTGACAGAAGAATATCGGTCGCGGGCAAAGGTTCCGGCAGGGGATTGGAATCGATTGCGATCACCCGTGCCTCGCCGCCGGCAATGTCATAGGTGCCGACTCGGGTGACATCGGTTATCGCAAGTCGCAGTCGGACAAGGCTGCCTGCTTCCAGTTCAAAAACCGGATCCGTCTCCCAGTTTACCGTCGACACGGTTCCGAGCGTTCCGCTTCTTGCCGCGCTTCTTGGCTTGAAAAGCGAAGTAAACTGGCGGTCGCCTCCCAACCTGAAGTCACGAATGTTCAACGGCAAATCATGATCGAAGCCGGGATCCTCATCCTCTTCCACCACCATGACGCCTGTCAGGCCGCGGGCCATCTGCTCCAATGTGTTGCAGTGAGGGTGGTACCAATATGTACCTGCGTCCGGAGGAGTGAACTCGTATCGAAAGGACTGACCTGCTTCGATCGGGTATTGCGTCAGATAGGGAACGCCATCCATGGCGTTGGCAATTCTGAAGCCGTGCCAGTGAACAACAGACGCTTCATCAAGATTGTTCGTGACATCGACGGATGTTTTCTGTCCCTGTCTGAAGCGCAGGACCGGAGGCGGTCCGTCCGGCGAAAAACTCATCATGTTTTTCGTTACCGCATCGGGCATGATGCGATGGTCGAGATTGGCAAGCGTAAGCGCGTGATCCGCGGCAGCTGCATGGCTTGCCGCTACCCCACCGACAGCGAAGGCCGCGGCAGTTCCGGCGCTCCCGAGCAGGAACTCTCGCCTCGAAAGATCGAGCATGAAAACCTCATAGAAAACGGGCGCGTCCGCCCGCACTCAACACGCCATGCGCGATTTGCACAAGCCCTAAATTGACGCAACCTCAGAGGGCGACATCAATACCCGGCGGCGTGTCCGTCCTTGCGGGGATCGGAACCCGCGGTCAGCATTCTGCGCGCCTTGTCGATCATGATCGCCTGGCTGCCGCCGATTGCTCCATCGGCCGCAACCACCTCGTGACCAAGAGCCCGCAATCCTTCGATCGTTGAAGGCGGCACCAGTCTCTCAGCCTGCAATGCGTGACTGTCCATGTCGAAGAACATGCGCGGGAAGTCGATGGCCGCCTGCACGTCCATGCCATAGTCGATGATGTTGGTGAGCAGATGTGCATGACCGCAGGCCTGGTAGTGGCCGCCCATCACGCCGAAGGACAGCCATGGCGCACCGTTTTTCAATCCCATTGCCGGAATGATCGTATGCAACGGCCGCTTGCCGCCGCCGATCGAATTGGCATGTCCTGGGGCAACGTTGAACGATTTGCCCCGGCAATGCAGAAGGACGCCACTTTCCGGCGCGACGATGCCGCTGCCGAAGTCGCTGAACAGTGAATTGATGAAGGAGACTGCCAGGCCATCCTTGTCGACGATGCTCAGGTAAACGGTATCGGTCTGCGGCGACAGTTCCGCATCAGGCAACGAGGCAATACGTTTGTGAGGCGCTATCTGTTGCGCAAGCCTGTCCAGATAATCATCACCAATCAGGTGGGAGTGGCAGACATCCATGTGGCCGGGATCGGTGACAAACTTGTCCCGTACGGCATAGGCGAGCCGGGCGGCTTCCATTTCCAGATGGAACCGTTCAGGCCCGAGCGGGTCGAGGTTTTCCAAGTCGAAACGGTCCAGAATCCCAAGGATGACCAAAGCAATGATGCCCTGACCATTCGGCGGCAATTCCGCGATTGTGTGCCCCTTGTAGTCCCGCATGACAGGAGAAACCGCAGTCGTGTGACAGGCCGCCAAGTCATCCTCGGTCATCAGGCCACCACGGGCCTGAAGCGCGGACACGATATCCCTTGCAATCGCTCCTGAGTAAAAAGCGTCAGAACCGCCTTCGGCAATGGCTTCCAGTGTTTCGGCCAGATGCTGATATCTCAGGATTGTACCGGTTTCCGGTGCTTTGCCGTCAATCAGGTAGGCCGCAGCCGAACCCGGGTCGCCGGCAAGTTTGTCGACATCTTTCGACCAGTCATGCGCAACACGCGGCGCAACGGGGAAACCTTCCCGTGCATATTGGATTGCACGCTTGAACAGCTGCTTGAAGCTCATGGTGCCATGAGCCTTGAGAAGCGTTTCCCATGCGCGGACAGCACCGGGAACGGTTACCGCGTGGGGAGAAGTGTCGGTAATCTCTCTTACACCGAGTTCGGCGAGTTTTTCAGGTGTCGCCGCGCGCGGAGCTGCACCCGAACCGTTGAAACCGGTCAACCGGCCACCCGGCTCCATGACGATTGCAAAGCAGTCACCGCCTATTCCGGTCATATGCGGTTCCACGACGCATTGCACGGCAACAGCGGCAATTGCAGCGTCTGCCGCATTGCCACCTGCCTGAAGCACTTCAATGGCTGCACTGGTTGCCAGGGGATGTGAGGTTGCGGCTACGGCGTCCCGCGCAAAAACCGGAGACCGGCCTGGTGCCTGAAAATCACGCTTCACTGAGTTCCTCCCACCCGAAACACGTCTTACTTTTTCCAATTTGCCGCAAAAGCTTCTTTCGAACACGGCCTATTCGCCCACGCCGTGTTCTGATAGCAAATTCCGAATTCGGGCAGCACCTTAAGGAGAAGTGGCCAAATGCGCAAACTCACACTTTCAACGGCAGAGACCATCACTTCTGCCGCTATTGAAAAAGCAGCAGAGCTCAACCTCAAGCCTCTGACTGTCGCAATTCTGGACGCCGGAGGCCACACCGTTCTGCTCAAGCGGCAGGATGGTTCCTCAATCATGCGGCCTCAAATCGCCACTGGAAAGGCCGTTGGTGCCCTGGCGGTCGGCACGGGCACAAGATGGCTGAATGCCAACGCTGAATCGCGCCCGCATTTCGTCAATGCCCTCAACGGTGTGTCCGGTGGTGCGATTGTCCCGGTTCCCGGCGGCGTCATTATCAAGGATGAAAACGGCGAAACGCTGGGTGCCGTCGGCATTACCGGTGACACCTCCGACAATGACGAGGCCTGTGCCGTAGCAGGCATTGAAGCGGCGGAACTGGTTGCCGATTGCGGTTAAGACCTGCTCAAAGCCCTGGGCGCCCTGTACTTGAGGCATCAGCCTTAAGTGACTTCCGGAATATGTCCAGAACCGCGCCCCGGGTCTTCAAACTGTCGTGAAGGCACCAGTCCCTGCGGCGGAACAGGGACTGGGCACTTGCTGTTGATGCGTGAATTTCCGAAAAACCGAGCCGCAGTGCTTCTGCTTCCGCGGCTGCAATCAGACCGGTTCCGAGGCCGGACCGTCTCAAGGGTACCGGGACCAGCAAGGCGGTCACCCAGACGCCCGGATAGCGGTCTGACCCCGGTGACGTGTCGCGCAGGGAAACCGTTCCGATAACGTCTCCCGAACCATCCAGCGACACAAGGCATCTGGGCAGGTGGTTGCGCGCCTGAAGACAGGCATTGAGATCGCGAGAAGCATCTCCGATGCCTCTTGGCCCATACCAGTCACGCCATTCACGGACAAACCAGGCTTCCAGACACTCCAAAGCGCCTGGAACAGTTTCCAGTGCGGTTACTCTGCCAGCGCCTCCCTGCACGTCGGGTGTCAGGACTTGTCCGACAACTTGTTGATCGTCTTCTGCATTTCTTCCAGCTGACGCTTCATGTCGTCCAGATCGGCAACTTCGGTCTTTTCCGGTTTGACCGCATTGCCACCGGCAGTGGAACCGGGTGCGGATCCAGCCTCTCCGGTTGGGAAGGGCATGAACATCTTCATCGCCCGCTCGAACATCTCCGTGTTCCGCTTGACCTGATCCTCGATGGCGTCAAACGCGGTTGCCCCGAAAGCCTCGCTCATTTGCGAGCGGAGCTTTTCCTGTTCTTTCGTCAGGGACGTCATCGAATATTCCAGGAAGCTCGGAACGAGTCCCTGCATGCTGTCGCCGTAAAAACGGATCAGCTGCCGCAGGAACGTCACCGGCAAGAGATTCTGGCCCTTGCCTTCCTGTTCGAAAATGATCTGGGTCAGCACGGACCGAGTGATGTCCTCACCGGACTTCGCGTCATAGACCACAAAATCCTCTTCCCCCTTCACCATCACGGCCAGGTCCTCCAGCGTGACATAGGTACTGGTGCCCGTGTTGTAGAGCCGCCTGTTGGCGTATTTCTTGATGATTGTTGGCTCGTTTGTCTTGGCCATTCGTCACTTCCGCCTCTCAGCCTTACGGCTTGTTTCCCATTTGACGACAAGGCCTTCGCAACCCTGTCATTTCCTCCAACTAAGAGACTAAGCCAATCGTAGAGGATCTTGCCACCCTTTTTATGTGCAGTGACGAAAGGATAATACCGCAAATGCGAAAACAGTCCCCAGATAGAGGGTGAAACGGTTGACACAAATCCAACCGCAGTTTCTAGTCCAAGGTGAAACAAGGATCTTAAGGTGCCTTCGGGTCACCTACCTACTAAGGCCGCTCGGCCCAAGTCCTGGAGAGTAGTATGAGCGCTTCCAACGATATCGTCATTGTCAGTGCGACCCGCACGCCGGTTGGCACTTTCAACGGCTCATTTGCCAATATTCCCGCCCATGAACTTGGCGCTCTTGTCATGAAATCGGCCATGGAACAGGCCGGTGTCAAAGGCGACGAAATCGACGAAGTCGTGTTCGGTCAGGTTCTGACCGCCGGAGAAGGTCAGAACCCGGCGCGTCAGGCTGCAATCAAGGCGGGTATCGCCGACACGGCAACGGCCTGGACCCTCAACCAGGTCTGCGGCTCCGGCCTGCGCACCGTCGCCATTGCAGCGCAGCAGATTCAGACCGGTGACGCCACCATCATGATGGCAGGCGGACAGGAAAACATGTCGTTGTCGCCGCACTGCGCTCACATGCGCTCCGGCCACAAGATGGGCGACTTCAAGATGGTCGATACCATGATCAAGGACGGACTGTGGGATGCGTTCAATGGCTATCACATGGGTCAGACCGCCGAAAACGTCGCTGAAAAATGGCAGATCAACCGTGAGCAGCAGGATGAGTTCGCCGTCGCCTCTCAGAACAAGGCCGAAGCTGCGCAGAAAGCCGGAAAGTTCAAGGCCGAAATCACTCCGGTCACGGTGAAGGAGCGCAAGTCCGAACGCGTTGTCGAGGACGATGAATACATCCGCCACGGTGCGACTCTGGACAGCGTCGCCAAGCTGCGCCCGGCCTTCACCAAGGAAGGATCCGTGACGGCCGCCAACGCCTCCGGCATCAACGACGGTGCGGCGGCGATTCTGGTCATGAGCGCTGCCGAAGCCGAAAAGCGCGGCCTGACGCCGCTCGCCCGCATCGCATCCTGGGCAACGGTTGGTGTCGACCCGGCAATCATGGGCTCCGGCCCGATCCCGGCATCCCGCAAGGCTCTGGAAAAAGCCGGTTGGTCGGCGGCCGACCTCGACCTGGTGGAAGCCAACGAGGCATTCGCCGCACAGGCTTGCGCCGTCAACAAGGACATGGGCTGGAACCCGGACATCGTCAACGTCAACGGCGGTGCCATCGCCATCGGTCACCCGATCGGTGCGTCCGGCGCCCGCATTCTCACCACCCTGCTCCACGAAATGGTTCGTCGCGACGCCAAGAAGGGCCTCGCGACGCTCTGCATCGGCGGCGGCATGGGTGTTGCCATGTGTCTTGAGCGCTGATCGAAACCAAATGTGCACGGGGTTGTGGCTGATGAGGACCAGCCACAACTTCAAAACAACGAAATCAATAACCTAGTGGAGCCCAAAGGGCCCGAAGCTGGAAGTCAGGAGGAAGGGGAATGAGCAAGGTCGCATTGGTCACTGGAGGTACGCGTGGTATCGGCGAAGCAATCTCGCGCGGTCTGAAAGATGCCGGCTACACGGTGGCGGCCACTTATGCCGGCAACACCGAGAAAGCCGAGGCCTTCAAAGCCGAAACCGGCATTCACGTCTACAAGTGGGACGTTTCCGACCCTGACGCTTGTGCAGCAGGTATCGCACAGGTCGAGAGCGAGCTGGGACCGGTGGAAGTTCTGGTCAACAACGCGGGCATCACCCGTGACGGCATGTTCCACAAGATGGATTTCGATCAGTGGCGGGCCGTTCTGTCCACCAACCTCGATTCCATGTTCACCATGACCCATCCGGTGATCAACGGCATGCGTGGACGCGGCTCCGGCCGCATCATCAACATTTCCTCCATCAACGGCCAGAAAGGTCAGATGGGTCAGACCAACTATTCGGCCGCCAAGGCAGGCGTGATCGGCTTCACCAAGGCCCTTGCCCAGGAAAATGCCTTCAAGGGCATCACTGTAAACTGCGTCTGCCCGGGCTACATCAACACCGACATGGTCGCTGCCATGCCGGAAAAGGTCCTGGAATCTATCATTTCCGGTATTCCGGTCGGCCGCCTCGGCCATCCGGAAGAAATCGCCCAGACAGTTGTCTACCTGGCGTCCGACGCCGCGGCTTTCATGACCGGTGCAGTCATGACCATCAACGGCGGTCAGTACATCGCCAACGGCTGATATCATTCGGTAAAGCGTGGAAACGAGAAGGCGCCCAAATGGGCGCCTTTTTAGTTTGCGGTGACCGACCTTGCCGCCCCGGATCTCGGTGGCACAAAAGACCGGAAACTCCGGGCTTCAACGTCAGGGCCGTTCTCTTCGAGAGATTGCACCTCTTGCGTTTCAAGCTCAAAGGCGGAAATCATCTCAACCTGACCATCCAGCAGGTTAATCGTCTGTCGTGACACCCTGAGCCCAAGGCGCCCGGTCAGGCGCACCTTCTGGTAAATCCGGTCGGCCTGCCACTCGTTTTTCAGGCGATAGCGGATCATCTGATTGGGATCCGGTGCAGGTACATGACTGCACATGCCATATTCCGGAACCAGATAGCCGGTGCGCGCGATACCATCTTCCTCGAGAACAGGAATGACGTATCCCGTGATGGCAATTTCCTTGCCGCTCAGTGCCGGGTTGCCGGCCAATGCGGCCTGTGCCCGCTTTCTGGCGATCGCCTCACGTTGAGCCAGCAAAGCGTCCGTGTCGACACCGCTCGCAGCAAGCCTGGCTTCCTCGTCTGCCAGCCTCAGCACGATCCGGGACCTTGCCTCGTCCGCCACGCCGCTCTCGCCAAGCCGTTTGCGCAGACGAAGGACAGTCGCCAACGACCGCAGTTCGATCATGCTCAAGGCTGCGAATGGATCGTCAAAAGTTGTTGCCGCCGGGTCCTTCAGGTCTTCCCAATCAACGGGCGTGACTGCCCTTACCGGCAGGATCATGCAAATCAGCAGAATTGAGGCCAGAAGCATACGCATCTATCAGAACACTCTCCAACTTCGGCTTGAAGCAATGACACAAGGGATATCAGATTGGCGGTTCTTTGGCACTTCACGTTGCTTCAGGCACGCGCGCGCTCAAGATCCGCGCCCCGGATTGGAATTCGGAAAGGCAAACACATATCTGAAAGATCAAAGGATTGAACGAATGACGTTTCTTGCAGACGGATATCGCAATGTGGATGCCGCGGTGGATCTGGCCAAGTTGAAAGAGTGCTTGAGCCTCATGGAAGACCTGCCGGATTTTCAGGCTTACAAGCGAACTTCTTATGACGCTCTGACCCTCGACCCGGAAAGCAGGGTCGCTGACGTTGCCTGCGGACTGGGTTTCGATCTGCCGCGGCTGAAGCAGCTGGTGCCAAAAGGGACGGTAACCGGCTTTGATCTCAGTGAAACGTTCCTGTCCCACGCCCGGGGTCATGCAGCCGACGCGCTTGGCGAAAAGGCAACATCAGTCACCTTCCGACAGTGCGATGTTCAGAACATTGACTGTGATGCAGGTCTCTTCGACGCCGCACGGATCGACCGGTCTCTGCAGCACATTCACGATCCGGACACAGCGATTACGGAAATGACGCGAATTGTTCGTTCAGGCGGCATTGTGTGCGCCGCGGAACCTGACTGGAGCACCTACGTTATCAATTCGGATCTGCCTGAAGTCTCCGGCAAGATCACCAGAACCTTCGCCCGGACCTTCCGCAATCCCCTGATCGGCCGCACTCTCGGCGAATTGCTTGGCAATCACCTGACCCTGACACATCAATCTACGCATCCACTCGTGTTGCAGAACTTTCCTGACGCGGAAACGATTTTCGATATCTCCGAAACTGTCAGTCGCTGCGTGACTACAGGCGATATATCAGAAGATGAAGGTACGGCCTTCTTGAACGACCTCGAACAGCGCAATGCTTCGGGGCAGTTTTTTGCGCTTTTGACCGTCCATGTCGCTGCCGGACGGAAGCGATGATTATCAGTCAGGTGCACCGGCTCAACTCGGATCAATTTCAGGCCTTGTCAATCTTTGCGCCTTGACCCGACCCGCCCCTTGCCCCTATCTCCCGGGTATTCCTTGTGTGGAGAAGAGAAAATATGGAATTCGAACACGCTCCGAACGACCCGACCCGGAAGGAACTGTCGCCGCTTCTGAAGCTGGCGCTGGAGCTGGGACCGCTCGGTATCTTCTTTCTTTTCAACTCAAGGGGCGAGCAGATCGCCGCAGCCTTTCCGGTCCTGCAATCGATCGGACAACCAATCTTTCTGGCAACGGCAGCCTTCATGGTCGCCATCACCATTTCCCTTGCAGTCTCGCTGTGGCTGACAAGGCGCCTGCCGATCATGCCGCTGGTATCGGGCGTCGTCGTCCTGGTGTTCGGTGCACTGACGCTTTGGCTGCATGACGAGCTTTTCATCAAGCTCAAGCCGACCATCGTGAATACCCTGTTCGGGTCTATCCTGCTCGGCGGTCTCGTGTTTGGAAAATCCCTTCTCGGCTACGTTTTCGACAGCGCTTTCAAACTTACCGATGAAGGTTGGCGCAAACTGACATTCCGCTGGGGTGTCTTCTTCTTCGTTCTCGCCATCATCAACGAAGTCGTCTGGCGCAGCTTCTCCACTGACTTCTGGGTCAATTTCAAGGTCTTCGGTGTCATGCCGATCACCCTGGTGTTCACGCTGACCCAGCTGCCTCTGATCCAACGATACGCGCTCACGGACGACGCAAAGGACGCCTGAGACGAAGCGCATTCAAAGCGCCGCTTCCAAGCTGTTTGCTCGAACTGGCGCTGCGCCCGGCAAGCAAACAGCGTTCGATCATTTGTCAAAACACAAAATCACCGTATTTGTCGTCCCGGCTGAAGCGTAGCGTAAGGCCGGGATCCGGTATCCCCGGTGTCAATTTGAACCGCACCTTTGTGTTTACTGAATTCCTGCCGGAGTTTATGCCCGCGAAGGCGGGTGCAGGAATGACAACGGAGCGGTCGTTGGTCTTTTATACCCGTCGGAAGTAAACCGGACAGCAGCGGATCTAGTCCTGCAATGACAGAGCATAGGGAAACGAAGCCGGTACGCAGCCCGCTCACCCTAATGCATATCTCCATGTCCAAACGACACATCCCGGCGTGCGCCTGTGATCGAAATCGAGAACCCCGCGATCACGTCGATCAGTGAAATCGCCATCAGGATGAAGAACAAGGATGTTGCGGCCTGCTGCAGCACCAGGAACTCGACCAGATAGGCGACGAAGACGAGCACCGAAAACATGTGATCCAGAAGCGCGGTCGTTCCGATCCGGGTGGCTTTCAGAATTTCGATGAAAAGAAAGAACAGGCCGACCGTGATCAGCAGATCGCTTGCAAGCAGTTCGAACGTCGCCCCGGAGACCATTGCAATGGTGATAACCGGCTGGGACCAGAAGGCAGGATCGGACGCTCCGGCCGTGAACGCGAACGCGTTATAGATCAGAAACGAGAAAAGTGTGAAAGGGATTGCGGAGAAAAGGCGCATGTAGGGGCTCCGGACTGCAAGGCCCTGACTGAAGGGCGGAACGCGCGGAGCTGACACGATCAAAGGGTCGATTTCAAGACAAAAGAAAAAGGCCGACCTGTCGGAACAAGGCCAGCCTCAATCTTGGTTTGCCATGCGGCGATCCACCTTAAGATTTCAATTCGCTTTCAAGCAAAAAACTCGAAAGCGGAATGAACTTAAGCGTCGTCCTTAGCGGACAGGATCTGACGGCCCCGGTACATGCCGGTCTTCAGGTCAACGTGATGCGGGCGACGCAGTTCACCCGAATCCTTGTCCTCGACGTAAGTCGGCTGCTTCAGGGCGTCCGCGGAACGGCGAAAACCGCGCTTCATGCGCGAGGTTTTTCTCTTTGGAACGGCCATTTTGTTTTTCTCCGTGGTCCATAACCGCGCGGCCCGGACCGGGTTAGCCCGGGGCGTGGCTGCACGCAGGTGTTCGAATGCGCGGCGTTATACAGGCAACGCCAGCGTTTTGCCACCCCAAAAGAAGAAATTTTCTACGTTAAAATAGAATAGACTAATCGCCCATTCTACCGAACGTTGGCTATTTCCCCAGAACACAGCCGAAAATCGGGCCGGCGGCATTCACTCTGGCAATATTGGTCGCGGCAAGGCGGCGGTGTCCGGATGTCGGATTTGCCGAGTTACGGCCCAGTGGATTGGGCAATGCCGTTGCCAAGCGGGCAGCTTCCACCCGCGTCAGATCCTTCGCAGGCTTGCCGAACCATGCCTGTGCAGCGGCTTCTGCACCAAAGATGCCCTCCCCCCACTCTGCGATATTGAGATAGATCTCAAGAACACGCTTTTTGGAAAGGATCGCGTCAAGCATCAGGGCCAGTGGAATTTCCAGGGCCTTGCGCACATAGGACCGGTCACCCCACAGGAACAGGTTTTTGGCCGTCTGCATCGTGATCGTGCTCGCCCCACGCGGGCGTTCGCCATCGGTCAGGGCCTCGACCTGATCCTGAAGCGCATCCCACTCCACACCGTCATTTTCGCAAAACCCGCTGTCTTCCGAGGTAATCACCGATTTGATCAGGTTGGGAGAGATGTCCTGCAGTGACACCCACTGACGATCGACCCAGAGAAACTGCACATACCGACCGATCATCAGCGTACTGACCGGTGGAACGACGGAATAGATGACCGTGAGCACCGGTGGCAGGATGATCACAAGCAGAACAATTCGGATCAGCCACTTGCGGAGGAAACGGAACAGTCCGCCGAACACATTTGTGGTTTTTGCCCTGGTTGCCATTCAGCCTCCGTCACCGTGACCCGACCGGATAACCGGCGGCGTCTTCAGCTTGAGTTGGAAGGTCAATGATCGCAAACCGCAGCCCTTGATTGCACACCCGTTTGCCCAATGGCAGTGACTAGGCAATAACGGGCTTGAAATCATACGTCCAGCTTTCTGAACAAATTGCCTGCGGATGCCGATCTTATGCGCTAATGGCTTGACGCAAACAGAAATTCAGGACAGGGAAGCCCCGGGCAATTTAGTGGTGGTAACTGAATGACTTTCGATCTCAAATCCTATCTGGCGGCGCAAGCGACAAATGTGGAAGCAGCGCTGAAGACGATCCTGTCCGACGTTGCCAGCCCGCAGGAGATCACACGCCCGACCCGGCTGCTTGACGCAATGCGGCACGGTGCCCTGAACGGCGGCAAGCGACTGCGTCCCATCCTGCTTGTCGAGTGTGCCCGGCTAATCGGGCGGTCCGACGAAGGTGTTGTGCAGGCGGCATGTGCACTGGAACTCATCCATTGTTATTCACTGGTCCACGACGACCTGCCCGCAATGGACGATGATGACCTGCGCCGCGGCCAGCCGACGGTTCACAGGGCTTATGACGAGGCAACGGCCATTCTGGCCGGTGACGCCCTTTTGACACTTGCCTTCGACATCATCGCTGAAGACGTGATCCACGAAGACCCGGCCGTGCGCCTACGCCTTTCCCGGGAATTGTCCCGCGCGGCAGGCATCGGCGGCATGGCAGGCGGTCAGATGCTCGATCTGGAATCCGAGCATCGCGAACGCACCGAAGCGGAAATTCGCCTCCTGCAATCCATGAAGACCGGCGCCCTGCTCCGATATGCCTGCCGGGCGGGCGCTATCCTGGCGAACGCGGCCGACGCGGATGTGGAACGGCTCACCCGGTTTGGCGAAGTCACCGGTCTGGCCTTCCAGCTTGCCGATGACCTTCTTGACGTCGAAGCCAGCCCGGAAGCCATGGGCAAGGCGACGGGCAAGGATGCCGAGGCCGGCAAGGCGACACTCGTCGGCCTGTGGGGTGTCGACAAGACCCGCCGGGAACTTGATCGGCTGCTGCAGGAAGCCGAGGAGCTGATGCAGCCCTATGGTGACGCAACCATCACACTAAAGGCACTGGCCGCATATATCGTCAATCGGACGAGCTGACCGATCCCCCTGCAGAATGGCGCCCGAAGTCCGGCGCATCGGTCTCCTGGCCAGCCTCGATGATCGAGCGGCGAATACTGCGCGTGCGGGTGAACAGGTCGAACAGCATCTGCCCGTCTCCCCACCGGATGGCACGCTGCATTGCGGACAGGTCTTCGGAAAACCGTGCCAGCATTTCCAGTATGGCTTCCTTGTTGGACAGGCACACATCCCGCCACATGGTCGGGTCGGAGGCTGCCAGACGCGTGAAGTCACGGAAACCGGAAGCTGAGTATTTGATCACCTGAGATTTCGTTACCGTCTCAAGGTCATCAGCCGTGCCGACAATGTTGTAGGCGATCAGATGCGGCAAATGCGAGACGATTGCCAGAACCAGATCATGGTGCTTCGCCTCCATCAGATCGACATGCGATCCGCAGCCCTGCCAGAATGCACTGAGCTTTTCCAGTGCGGCCTGATCCACATCCTTGGGCGGCGTCAGAATGCACCAGCGTTGATCGAACAGTGTCGGGAAACCGGCATCCGGACCGGATTGCTCGGTACCTGCGATCGGGTGCCCGGGAATGAAATGCACACCTTCCGGCACATGCGGGCCGACATGCTCCACGACCGAGCCCTTGGTTGAACCGACATCCGTCAGGATGGCACCCTTTTTCAGGTTAGGTGCAATCCACTTGGCAACCGCCTCGTTGGCGCCTACCGGCACACACAGAATGACAAGATCGGCCCCTTCGACAGCGTGGGCCGCATCATGCGCATAATAGTCCCCCAGGCCCAGTTCCTCTGCCCTTGCCAATGTCGCAGGCGAACGGGTGGAAATCGCAATTTCCTTCACCAGGCCGCGCTGACGCGCTGCCTGGGCAATAGAAGAGCCGATCAGGCCAATGCCGATCAGGGCCATTCGCTCAAAGAGGGGAGCACCAGTCATGTGTTCTAAATCTGTCTCAAGCTTGTTCCAAAAATTCTTTCAGATGCGCAATCACCGTGCGGTTTGCATCTTCCGAACCGATTGTCATTCGAATGGCATTCGGCAGACCGTAATTGCCGACCATGCGCAAAACACAACCCCGCTCCAGCAAATAGGCGTCCGCATCCTGAGCCCGCTTGCCGTCTTCGTCCGGGAAGTGCACAAGCACGAAATTGCCGACACTCGGCGTGACGACCAGACCGAGACCTTCCAATTCGCCCGTTACCCAAGGAAGCCATTTGTCGTTGTGATCCACTGAATCGGCAACAAACTGGCGGTCTTTCACGGCAGCGATACCGGCAGCAATGGCAACGCCAGATGTGTTGAACGGACCGCGAATGCGGTTCAACGCATCAATGACATGCGCAGGCCCGAAACCCCAGCCAAGCCGCAGGTTTGCCAGACCGTAGATCTTGGAAAAGGTCCGTGTCATGAAGACGTTCTCGGAAGTCGCAGCAAGCGCCAGCCCGCTTTCGTAGTCGTTCCGGCGGACATATTCGCCATAGGCCGCATCCAGAACCAGGAGAACGTGGTTAGGCAGACCTTCATGCAGGCGTTTGACTTCCTCGAAAGGTAGATAGGTACCGGTCGGATTGTTGGGATTGGCCACAAAGACCATTTTGGTCTTTTCAGTGACCCGAGCCAGGATCGCATCGACGTCGGTCGTCAGGTCTTTTTCCGGCGCAACCACCGGAACAGCACCCGCCGCCCGGATGGCGATGTCGTAAACCAGAAATCCGTGCTCGGAATAGATCGCTTCGTCGCCGGGCCCGAGATAACAATAGGCAAGCAGGCTGAGGATCTCGTCCGAGCCGGCTCCGCAGATGATCCGGTCAGGATTTAGCCCGTAGACCTCGCCGATGGCCTTGCGCAGTTCCGTTGCCGCACCGTCCGGATAAAGTTCGAGCGCCCGCGCAACTTCCTCGATGACGTGCTTGACGTCTTCACTGGTTCCAAGAGGCGTTTCGTTGGACGAGAGCTTGTGCACGGTCCTGCCGTGGGAACCTTTGGATTTGCCGGGCACATAGGGCGCGATGTCCAGAACACCGGCTTTCGGCTGAGGGCGGATTGCCTGGGTTGCGTCAGCTTGTTTCACTGTAGTCATCTCGTTCATTCCTGAGACTCCCGACCTTCGCCATCGAAGGTATCCTCGGGTCCAAATCCATCGTCCGCATCGCCATCCCCATCGATCGGCGCGGCGTATCCGCCAACGCGTCTCAACACATCCGGCTCAGCTCCTGCGGCTGCGCAGGCTTTCAAAACGTCTTCTTCCGACAGGTCTCCGGAAATCGCCAACAGCGCGTCAACTCCGGCCGCGGACCGGAAAAAACTAAGCACTTCGATCCCCTGATCCATCAATCTGCCGGGCAAAACATCAGACCAGCGTGCGTCATAAACCGCGATATCCGCATTGTCGACAAGACTATCGGCCTTGGCGAGAACAAGAGCGGGAAGATCAGCCGGCCGCTCGTCCTGGACAACAAAGGGAAGCCTTGCCCGAACCTGCGCACCAGTCTCGCTCAGCCCCCGCCACCAGGGCAGTTCCGCACGGTCGTTCAGGGCAACCAGTCCGATATCGCCGGCTGAATCGCTCACCGCCCCGACAACATCGGCTGCATCGCTCCCGGGCACCAGTTCAATGGAAAATCCGAAATAAAACCGTGCCAGGTCGAGCATATCCGTGAGCTCGGCGCCACCGTCCAGAAACACCGCCGTATCGGCCTGCAAATTGGTGCAGGCGCATATAATGCTTCGCCAGATATGCTCGACGGTTTCCAGCGGCAAAGTGCCCTCGTGCCGCTCCACGATCTGGCGCAAAGTCTCCGCGTCACGTTCCGGCTGAAACACAGCTCCTTGTTTTTCGTCCGAACCTCGGCTCGCCGCGAGACCGGCCTCAGCCTCAGCCCGCTGCATCAGCGCTTCGTGGATCCGTATATCGATCTCATCGATACGCGCTCGCAACGCCTCCGGCGAGGTCCCGTTGTCCGGAATTTGAGCCATGACAGGATCCAGTCTTCTTTAGGGTTCAGCGGCGCATAGTCATAGGCATGTGATCGCGCAAACGCAAAAGAAATCATTGACTCGGCAAGCTTCACGCGGCTAGGTCGCCAGTCTGATTGTCGTTCCATTTCAAAAATGTCAGGCTGGCCTGACAGGTATTCCCTGCCACAGGTCTTCGCCTGGGGACAGGTTTTCCCGACCCAGGACGAAAAAGGTCACGGTCTCGCAAATGTCCGCCGAAACAGAAAATCCGGCTGCTCCCGGCAAAACATCCCTTGAAGATCTGAAAGCCTCCGAGGCTGTGACGCCATCCAGCAAGGTTGCGCATTTTTCCGCAGAAAACCCTCTGAAGCTGGATTCCGGCATCGAATTGGCGCCATGGCAAATCGCCTATGAAACCTATGGCGTGTTGAATGCCGACAAGACCAACGCCATTGTCATCTGCCACGCACTGACCGGAGACCAGTATGTCGCTTCAACCAATCCAGTAACCGGAAAACCCGGCTGGTGGGGCTTGATGGTCGGTCCCGGCAAGCCGATCGACACCAACCATTACTTCGTGATTTGCGCCAATGTTCTGGGCGGGTGCCTTGGAACCACAGGTCCGGCAACGCTCAACCCGTCAACGGGAACGCCCTATGGCCTTGATCTTCCGGTGATCACCATTCGCGACATGGTTCGCGCGCAGGCACGGCTGGTTGATCATCTGGGCATCGAAACCCTGTTTGCCGTTGTCGGCGGCTCCATGGGCGGCATGCAGGTCCTCCAATGGGCAGCGAGCTATCCCGAACGCGTGTTCGCGGCGGTGCCGATTGCGGCAGCTGCGCGGCATACTTCCCAGAACATTGCCTTTCACGAGGTCGGTCGTCAGGCGATCATGGCAGATCCGAACTGGCGGAGCGGCAACTACATTCAGGAAGGCGTGCGACCGACCAAAGGCCTGGCTGTGGCCAGAATGGCTGCCCATGTCACCTATATGTCCGACGAGTCACTGCACCAGAAATTCGGCCGCAATCTACAGGACCGGGACAACCTGACCTTCGGGTTCGACGCCGATTTCCAGATTGAAAGCTACCTGCGCCACCAGGGCATGACCTTTGTCGACCGGTTCGACGCCAACTCCTATCTCTATGTGACCCGCGCCATGGACTATTTCGACCTGGCGCAGGAATTCGGCGGATCACTGCCGAATGCCTTCAAGGATACTAAAACGCGGTTCTGCGTAATGTCTTTCACCTCGGACTGGCTGTTCCCGACATCCGAGAGCCGCAGCGTGGTCAGGGCGTTGAATGCGGCGGCCGCCAATGTCTCCTTTGTCGAGATCGAAAGCGATCGCGGCCACGACTCCTTCCTGCTGGACGTGCCTGAAATGTTCGAAACCATCCAGGGCTTCATCACAGGGGCAGCACGTGCAAGGAACCTGCCGGCGCCTGGGGAGGAACACTAAGTCATGAACCTTGCGCCCACACAAACGAAACCTGGTGAGGTCCGCGGTGACCACAAGGTCGTTGCCTCTCTGGTTCCACACGGCATTCGCGTTCTGGATATCGGTTCGGCAGACGGTGCCCTGCTTGACCTGCTCGTTCGCGAAAGACAGGCGGATGGACGCGGCATCGAACTCAGCCAGGCCGGTGTGAACCGGTGTGTTGCGCGCGGTCTGTCGGTCATTCAGGGGGACGCGGACAAGGACCTTGCGGATTATCCCGATCAGGCCTTCGACATTGTCATTCTGAGCCAGACCCTGCAGGCTACCCGCCAACCGAAACAGGTGATGAGCGAACTCCTGCGCATCGGCAAGCAGGTTATTGTTTCCATTCCGAATTTTGCCCATTGGCGCAATCGGATGCAGCTGCTGTTCCGGGGACGCATGCCCGTCACCAAGTACCTGCCTTACGAGTGGTACGACACGCCGAACATTCACTTCTGTTCGCTTCGCGATTTTGTCGAACTGTGCCGCGAACTGGATGCCGACGTGGAAAAAGCCATTGCACTCAGCGCACGCGGCAACAAGATCCCGGTCAATGCCCCGTGGTGGGTCTGGAACATCGTTGCCGAACAGGCGGTTTTTCTGCTGAAGCGATAAACGCGCGAACCGTCTTCAAATTCCAAAACCGGCAAAATTGCCGCCATCCACCTGACATCGTTCAGGACCCGGATTTGAGTAGGAGTGGAACCGGCTACGCGAGCTATTGTTCCCCCACTAATCGTCCAATAGAGATCCCATTCGCTCGACACTTGCTGCCCTGACCGGTTTCAATCCGGTGGCCACGCCTTCGGGAATGAACACCGGTCGCAAGGCGCGCAGACGACTGCGTTTTCCGTCGGCCGGCAGGCTTTGATAGACAACCTTTTCCGCCTCGACGATCAGGATGCCTCCGAAAGCCGGCCAGATCCTGCGGCCGATGCCCTCCCAGGTGCGAGCTGCACGCAAAATCGTGCGCGCCTTGGAAGGCGGCATGAAAAGAGCTTCCTTGTCCTCCAGGACATTGAACTGGCAGCTCTTCAGCAACTCCTTCAGCTGTCTGCCCGAGTAAGGGCGGCCATAGCCGAAAGGCGAGAGTTCCGACTGGGCCCAGAGCCCGCGCCGGTTCGGAACCACCGCGATCAACCGCCCCCCTGGCGCCAGCACGCGCCAGGCTTCCTTCAGAACCGCATCGGGATCGGAACAATGATCAAGCGCATGCACCAGCATGATGCGGTCAAAGGAAAGATCGGGAAACGGCAAGGCGGCGTCTTCCACCAGCGCACACGCACTTTCACGTTCTCGCGGCCAGGGGACAGCACCCTGCGGGGCAGGCATTGCCGCGATCGCCCGGTCGATATTGTCGAGATAAGGCCGCATGAATGGTCCGGCATACCCGATCCCCAGGAGCCTTTGCCCCTTCAGATCCGGCCACATGGAGCGGATCGGCGCACCTATCAGGCTTCGCAAGAGCCGTCCGAGTGGCAGATCGTAAAATGCGCGCAGATGGACGACGTCAAGATACATCAAAACTCGCTCGGCGGATGCTGTTGGCAGCGATTGAACAAGGAACTGTGAGAAAGCGCAAGCACTCTTGCCTTGCTCCGGGACCGTCCTTTTGCCACTGTGCGATTCCACAAGTCAATCATTGCGGAGTGCCGAGCCATGGCCTTGAGTGACAGCACCGAGATCCATCAATTCATCTGCCTCGACGACAATTTCGGCGTTCTGGTCCATGACAGGGACAGCGGAACCACAATCGCCTTCGACGTTCCACATGCCGGCGCTTACGAACAGGCGTTGGAAGAAACCGGCTGGAAACTGACCCATATCCTGATCACTCATCACCACTGGGATCACGTTCAGGGCCTTGGAGAGCTGAAGCAGAAAACCGGCGCGACCGTTTATGGTCCTGCCAGATCGGCGCAGAAGATCGCCCAGCTCGACCGGACTGTCGAAGACGGAGATCACATTCTCTGCGGCCCTTACGAAGTGAAAGCCATCTCGACGCCGGGACACACGCTCGATCAGATTTCCTGGTACATCCCGTCCATCAAGATGGCCCACACGGGGGACACGCTGTTTTCACTTGGATGCGGCCGGGTGTTTGAAGGCGACAAGGAGATGATGTGGTCTTCGCTGTCAAAGCTGCTGCGTGAACTGCCCGACGACACAGCCGTTTATTGTGGCCACGAATACACCGAAGCCAATGCCAGGTTTTCGCTGACGATCGAACCGGACAACGCCGATCTGCAGTCCCGGGCACAGGAGGTCTCGAACCTGCGATCGCAAGGCAAGCCGACCCTGCCAACTTCGATGGGTGTGGAGAAGGCGACTAATCCGTTCCTGCGCGCTGCGGAGGCGTCGGTCGCGACCGCGCTCGGAATGGAAGGCAAGTCTGCTGCGGATGTTTTTACCGAGATCAGGACACGCAAAGACAACGCATGAGGTGAAAACTTTGCCGTCCGTTCAGTCCCCAAGGTCGCGGACGGCTTTTCTCCTCCAAAAGGCTTAAATCCCCGGCAATTGCCCCCATATGCAACCTGTTGTGATCATGAAGGGGCAGAAAACATGACACCCGCCAGTACCGAGGCGCTGACCAGCCGAAGCGCGGAGCAGCGTGCGCAGGATGTGGTACACCGCATCCTGACCCAGGCAGAACCGATCCCGATGCAGCATGGCGGCGGCCATAAGCTGGACATGCAGGTTCTTTACCAGGAAGTCGTTGCAGCCTTGAGGGAAACCATCGACGATCTTGCCTTCTGTTCTGACACGAAGTCGTCCTGAACGCTCGAAGGTCCGGATCTTCCGCCAGCACCTGAACCTGAAACATCCGGAACTGAAATGCCGAATTCGACCGAGCTGTCAGCCGAACAAGTCGTTGACCTTCTGAAAATGCAGCCTCATCCCGAAGGCGGCTTCTATGTCGAAACCTTTCGCGACGAGGTGAGCGACGCAAATGGCCGTGCGGCCTCCACGCTGATCTATTTCCTGCTACCGGAAGGTATCCTGTCGCGCTGGCACAAGGTCGATGCGGTCGAAACCTGGCACTGGTATGCCGGCAGCCCGCTGGAGCTTTCAATCAGCGCAGACGGCAAGTCCAAGGAAATTCTCACTCTCGGCAGCAATCTTCTCGCCGGCGAACGCCCGCAGGGCATTGTCCCCCGCGACGGCTGGCAGCAAGCGCAATCCCTCGGCGCCTGGACCCTGGTCGGCTGCACCGTGGCCCCGGGCTTCCAGTTCGAAGGTTTCGAGATGGCACCTGAGGGATGGGAACCGGGCAGCTAACCCCCGTGCACGGTTAATTCGCTCACTTTTATTGTCTTCCTGACCACTCAGAGCGCGAGCCAGGACCGAGACAGCAAGGCCTCCCGGTCAACAAACAGACCGCACGGAGTACTGGATCCCCGCGTTCGCGGGGATGACAACCGCAAGAGTGTCGCCAAGGCCAAGTACGGCGGCAATTCTCCGAGAAACATCCACACTCTCTTTGTCATCCCGGCCAAGCGTAGCGCGAGCCGGGATCCGGTACGCCGTGACCTCTCGGCAAGACAACAAGCCTCATGGGTTACCGGATCCCTTCTTTCGCAGGGATGACAAAAGCAGGAAGTGGAACCGTCAGGCCAGACCGGCAATCGCGCTGGCGAAATCCTTGGCTGAGAACGGCTCCAGATCGGCAACGCCTTCGCCGACGCCGATGAAGTGCACCGGCAGTCCGTGTTTGGCGGAAATGGCGACAAGAATACCGCCACGGGCAGTGCCGTCGAGCTTGGTCATGACCAGACCGGTAACACCCGCCACCTTGCCGAAGATTTCGACCTGGTTGAGCGCGTTCTGCCCGGTTGTCGCGTCCAGTGTCAGAAGAACCGTGTGTGGGGCTTCAGGATCGTGTTTCTTGATGACGCGGATGACCTTTTCCAGTTCATCCATCAGCTCGGCCTTGTTCTGGAGACGACCGGCCGTGTCGATCAAAAGAACGTCGACATCCTTTGCCTGCGCCTCTTTCATCGCATCAAAGGCAAGGCCGGCAGCATCCGCGCCGGTATCGCGGGCAACGACCTCGGCCCCTGTGCGCTCACCCCAGATCTTGAGCTGCTCGACCGCTGCCGCGCGGAACGTGTCGCCCGCTGCCAGCATCACCTTCTTGCCCTCGGAGCGCAGTTTCTGCGACAGCTTGCCGATGGTCGTGGTCTTGCCGGTGCCGTTCACGCCGACCATCAGCACCACATGCGGCTTCTTGCCCATGTCCAGATCGAGCGGCTGCGCGACCGGTTCAAGAACTTTTTCGACTTCCTCGGACAGGATCTCCCGGACCTCTTCCGGCGAAATCTCCTTGTTGTAACGGCCATCGGACAGCCGGTCGGTGATCGCCATGGCCGTATCGACGCCAAGGTCGGCCTGGATCAGAATATCTTCCAGTTCCTCCAGCATGGAGGCGTCCAGCTTGCGCTTGGTGAAGATGGAGCTGATACCTTCGGTCAGCGAGGCGGAAGACCGGGAAAGTCCTTTTTTCAGTCGCTGGAACCAGGAAAGTTTCGGCTCTTCGGCAACCGGAGCTGGAACAGGTTCTGTTTCTGTTTCCGGCTCAGGCTCAGGCTCAACGACCGGCTTTGCTTCAGCAAGAGGCTCCGCTTCGGAGGTTTGTTCCGCCTGGCTTTCTGCCTCAAGTTTCGGTTCCGGATCGGATTCCGGCTCAGGAGCCTGGTCAGTTGTCAGAATGTCTTCCGATTGCAACGGAGCATTTGGAGGCGAAAAATCCGTCACCAGGTTCGGGCTGACGACGGCATCGAGCGTCTGAACCGGCTCGCTCATGGACACGACCGGTTCCACATCCATTTCGGTGGAGACAACTGCTTCGTCGGTCGAGACCTCAGGTTCGACAACCTGCGGCTCCTCTGCAGCAGGGCTTTCAACAACCGTATCGGTTTCGGCCTCGGTCTTTTCTACCGGCTTCTCCTTGCCGCCAAAGAGCCGCCCAAGAAACCCA
Organism: Roseibium sp. SCP14; assembly: GCF_040329475.1. Classification (NCBI taxonomy): domain Bacteria; kingdom Pseudomonadati; phylum Pseudomonadota; class Alphaproteobacteria; order Hyphomicrobiales; family Stappiaceae; genus Roseibium; species Roseibium sp. SCP14. Next base: position 59,258 of record NZ_JBDZYH010000013.1, on the reverse strand, counting down.
CGCTTTTTCTCGCTCATGAAACCGCCTTAAGAAATCCAGTCTGTTTGCCTCATCCGGTGCGCAACATCATGACGCGCTTTTGCCGGAATGGCTTTGACAACCGTCAGGCCGCCTTGGAAAGGGCCTCGCCCAGAAGATGCCGTCCCGTATGGCCGATAATTTTCGTTTCGACAATCTCTCCGGCCTGCCCTCCGTTCAGTTCAACCTGTGTGAACTGCTCGGTCCGGCCCAGGCCTTCTTTCTCGATCAGGACAGGAGAGACTTTGCCGACTTCACCGGCAAGGTGCTTGACCAACACTTCTTCACCCTTGGCTCTCAGGCGTGCCCCCCGTTCCTTGACGATCGAACGCCCCAGCTGCGGCATGCGTGCCGCGGGCGTTCCAGGGCGCGGAGAAAACGGAAAGACATGCAGATGGGTCAATCCGCATTCATCGACGATCTTCAGGGAGTTCTGGAACATCTCTTCGGTTTCCGTCGGGAACCCGGCGATGATATCCGCCCCGAAAACGACGTCGGGACGCATACGGCGAACCTCGTCGCAGAATTGAATCGTATCGGCACGCAGGTGACGTCGCTTCATCCGCTTCAGGATCATGTCGTCACCAGCCTGCAGGGACAGATGGAAATGCGGCATCAGCCGTTCATCCTCAGCGATCACCCGCATCAGATCCTCATCCGCTTCGATGGAATCGATGGAGGAAAGCCGTAGACGCTTCAAGTCCGGCACCATCTTCAGGATCTTGGCCGTCAAGGTGCCGAGCTTCGGTGCGCCCGGCAGGTCGGCCCCGTAAGAGGTGATGTCGACACCGGTCAGAACGATCTCGTTGTAGCCATTGTCGACCAGGCGCTTGATCTGATCGATCACCACGCCCATCGGCACGGAGCGGGAGTTGCCGCGGCCGTAAGGAATGATGCAGAAAGTACAACGGTGATCGCAGCCGTTCTGGACCTGAACAAACGCGCGGGCCCGTCCGGTGAGGCCGTCGATCAGGTGACCAGCGGTCTCTTCAACGCTCATGATATCGTTGACGCGGACTTTCTCGGTCTCCGAGATGCCAAACGCAACCACATCCTGATAGGACTTGCGCTCCAGCTTTTCAGTATTGCCGAGCACCAGGTCGACTTCGTCCATGGAGGAGAAGGTTTCGGTTTCGGTCTGCGCCGCGCACCCGGTCACGATCACGCGGGCATCCGGATTATCCCGCTTGGCCTTGCGAACCGCCTGACGCGCCTGCCGCACGGCTTCGTTCGTCACCGCACAGGTATTGATCAGGATCGCATCCTTGAGACCCGCGGCTTCCGCCTCGCGCTTCATCACTTCCGACTCATAGGAATTCAGCCGGCAGCCGAATGTTACAACGTCAATGCTCATGAGGCGGATCCTGCCTCCTGCGGCGCATCTCCAGCGGCGGTCCTGCGCCAGTCGAGCGTGTCGATATCGACTTCGCCCTCGAATTCCACTTCCGTGAGACCCGTCATCAGAACATGATTGTCGCGCTCGCGCCATTCGATGCCAATCGGGCCTCCCGGCAGATGGACGGTCGTCTTGCGGCCGGTCTTGCCGTCACGCGCTGCCGCTACGCCGACCGCACAGGCAGCAGTTCCGCAGGCAAGCGTCAGACCGACACCGCGCTCCCAGACCTTTACCCGGATCTGGTCTTCGTCATAGACATGCGCCAGGGAGATGTTGGCGAATTCGGGAAAGATCGGATGACGCTCCAGCAGAGGACCGACCCGTTCCAGTTCATATCCCTCGACATCGTCTACCCAGAAAATGGCGTGCGGGTTGCCCATGTTGACCGCAGCCGGCGTATGCAGGATCGGATCGTCTATCGGACCGATCTGCAGTTCGATGGCGCGGGTATCCGCAAACTCTTCCGCCAGCGGGATCTGATCCCATTCCAGACGCGGCTCACCCATGTCGACCGTCACGGTACGCGGGCCGGCGGCATCAAAAGCATGAAGCAATCCGGCGCTCGTTTCGATCGTCACCAGCTCCTTGCCGGCTTCTTCCATCAGGAGACGGCCGATACACCGAGTGGCGTTGCCACAGGCGGAGACCTCGCCGCCATCCCTGTTGTGAATGCGCATGAATGCATCGACGCCCAGGCCGGAACGTTCAACGGTGATCATCTGATCGAACCCGATCCCGTTTTCCCGATCGCCCAACCTGGCAATTGCTTCGCTGGTCAGACGCAGCGGTTTTTCACGCGCGTCCCACACGACGAAATCATTGCCGAGGCCATTCATCTTCAAAAAGGGTCTGGTTTCAGACGCCATACCGGGAGCACTTCTTTTAGGGTTCAGGGAAACAGATCGACTTTTCGCGATCATTTGCCCCTATATGGCGGATTTCTTGCCAAATTACCAGATGTCTTAAAGACAGAGCACCAAATCCGAAGCAAGCGCTGACTTGTGATGCCGGTTACATCGACGTAATGCCAATCTGACGTAAGGTCATTTCCTGAATTTGACCTTGAAGAGGACTTGTTCGATGCCCGATGTCACCGAGCAGCAAGCTCAACGCCTGATCGCCTTTGCAGTCGAACGTCTTGGACGGCAGGAAGGAAACGGTCAATGCTGGACCTTGGTCAATAATGGCTTTGCCAGCGTTGGTTTTCACAAGCCCTCATCGACCTATCGTTGGGGCCGTGTGGTTGATCAACTGGCGAACGCCCGCCCGGGAGACGTCTTTCAGTTTTCCAACTTTCGCGTCAGTGTTCGCGTCGACAACGACGAAGGTTGGCAGGAAGAGACCCTGTCCCGGGGAGATCCGAGGCATACGGCGATCCTGGAAAGCATCGATGCAAATGGCCGGGCGACATTTCTGGAAAGCAATGTCGACGGCAGCTTCAACGTTCAGCGACATCGGTTCTATGTCCGCACGGCCGATCTGGACGATGGCAACGGCGAACGCACCACCGTCCGTGTCAGCGGGTCCTTCACCATTTACCGTCCGCAAGCGGAAGAGGAGTAGACGCCAGCACCTCTGCTAATATGGCGGCAATATTCAGATATGGATCTGCATCACCGCGCCGGGACGGATTTTGGCGAGCAGCAGGCGCATGTGCTCCGGTGCGACGGCAACACAGCCTTCAGTCGGACGGTAGTCTTCCCGCGCGATGTGAAAGAAGATTGCACTCCCCCGGCCTTTCACCGCCGGATACATGTTGCAGTCAAGTACGACGACGATGTCGTAGAGCCGGTCTTGCCGCCACATCCTCTCATGCCCTGACGCAAACGGCAGCCGGACCGGCCGGTTGTACAGCCGATGCCGGGGGTCATCACACCAACCCGACACTGGAGTGAGCGGTTCGAGAGGCAATGACGTTGCCGGTGGCAGGCCCTTGTCCGGCCGATAATAGACCTGCAACAGCTCAAAGCGGCCCGACGGTGTGCCGCTGTCGCCTTCTTTCTTGCGCGCGAGAATGCCGGACCTTCCCAGAGCACACGGAACCGTGATCTGTCCGAAACGCAGATTTCCCTTGGTTCTGTCACGCGTCAGCGCGCGAACTTCAAGGATATCCGCCGGTTTTTGCAATTGTGTCATCACGGGTATTTATTGACCTTAACGCAAAAAAGAAAACTTTGATAAACCAGCCTTAAACCCCGCGTGAAGAAGAATTGACGAACCATGGCTTGTATGGCGAGAATTTCCCACGCACATAGAGGCAGGAACACGCATGTGTAGATTGCACAAGTTGGCGTGATCAATTTGAGACTTTTGGCGAGGACCAGGACCATGACCGCCCGCACGATTTTGATAGTCGATGATGATAACGAACTGCGCGAAGCGCTGGTTGAACAGCTCTCTCTTTATGACGAGTTCGAAACCATCCAGGCAGATTCAGCAACTTCCGGCATTGGCCTCGCCAAGGACGAACATGTCGATCTGCTTCTGATGGATGTCGGCCTTCCGGATATCGACGGACGCGAAGCGGTCAAACTCCTGCGCAAGAATGGGTTCAAGGCACCGATCATAATGCTGACCGGCCATGATGGCGACAGCGACACGATCCTTGGTCTGGAAGCGGGCGCAAACGACTACGTCACAAAGCCTTTCAAGTTTGCGGTTCTCCTTGCCCGGGTTCGCGCCCACCTTCGCCAGCACGAGCAAAGCGAAGACGCGACATTCGCCATCGGGCGCTATTCGTTCCGCCCGGCCGCCAAGGTCATGCAGGACGATGCGGGTTCCAAGGTTCGTCTTACGGAAAAAGAGACCTCGATCCTCAAGTTCCTGTATCGCGCCGGCGAAAAGCCTGTCACTCGCGACGTGCTCCTGCATGAAGTCTGGGGATATAATTCGGGCGTTACAACCCACACGCTCGAGACCCACATCTACCGACTGCGTCAAAAAATCGAGCGCGATCCGTCCAATGCGGAGCTTCTGGTCACAGAAGCCGGTGGATATAAGCTTGTGCCCTAACGGGTAATCAGCGTAAATCTTGGGCATGAGCCTTGCCCAAGACATAGAGATTCTCAAACGAATCCCCCTGCTATCGGACTTTCAGGACGATCAGCTGCGGCTGCTCGCCTTCAGCGCCGAAAGCATGGACTACAATGGCGGTCAGCGCCTGTTCGATCAGGACGAGCGCGCTGACGGCGGTCTGGTCATCACCAACGGCACGGTCAGCCTGCAGACGAGAGGCAAGGATGGGTTCGAGGAAGTCGACAAGGTCGGCGAAGGAACTCTCCTGGGTGAGACCGCACTGCTTGCGGAAAGCAGGCGCCCTTGCCGGGCAGAAGCCGTCGGCCCGGTACGCATCATCCGCATCCGGCGTGCCCTTTTCAAACGCATGATCCAGGAATATCCCGAACTTGCCCGCCGCCTGTTCGAGCAGCACGCGAGCCGCTATCAGCAAACGATTGCCGCATTGCGGCCAATTGGCGAGAAAATGGCCGAGCTGCAACAGGTTAATGCCGAGCGGCACTCGAAGAACGATTCAGAATAACGCCGTCCGGCTTGCCTGCTATTTGCCGCAGGAATCGATCCCTCCAAGATGGTGCTTCACTGTTGTTGCGTGAATTCATGAGATCTTGCGGCGGCCCCAGAATATCTTCGACCATACGAACTCATGCAGTATGTAAAAAAAGAAACCTGTAATAGAACTCACAATCGCAATACCGCTACTTACCGATACTGAACTGGTAAAAATGCAGCCGATGAGTGTCATTGAAACCACTCCAGAAAGCTGCCACGTAACAGACTTTAGTACCAATCGACGTTTTTCTTCCATTTTCTTCCGCACCGCAATCTATCTATCTGATTACAATAGCAAAAGAGGAACATGTTGAGGATCATGTATTTTGACTACAAAAATCCAGAATGTTGATTTTATCTAATTCATGTGAATTTTATCAACAAATTATACAAACGAAAGACATCAATAGATGCCCCTGGAGGCCGCAAATTGACGGGTCTGGCTTGCAGCGATTCGACTGAATCCGTTCCCGGGTTGCCTATAAGATTGACCGGACACCGGCCCTCACAGCAAAAAACCCGGTGCGATCGCACCGGGTTTCTGTTTTTCTGACCTGAACTCCGGGCCTCAGACCCAGGGACGGCTCTTGCCGATTTCACCTTCGAATGAATCGATCTTTTCCGACTTCGCCATGGTCAGGCCGATGTCATCGAGGCCATTGATCAGGCAATGCTTGCGGAAGTGGTCGATCTTGAAGGCGATGTCACCGCTCTCCAGGCCCTGGATCTCCTGGCTTTCCAGATCGATCGTCAGAGTGAAGTTGGACCCCCGCTCGGCAGCGTGCAGCAGGGTTTCCAGCTCGTCTTCAGACACTTCGATCGGCAGAATGCCGTTCTTGAAGCAGTTGTTGTAGAAGATGTCGGCGAAGGATGTGGAGATCACGCAGCGAATGCCGAAGTCGTGCAACGCCCATGGAGCATGCTCACGAGAGGAACCGCAGCCGAAGTTGTCGCCGGCAATGATGATCTTTGCATCGCGATAGGCGGCTTTGTTCAGAACAAAGTCCACGTTTTCGGAACCATCGTCATTGGTGCGCATTTCATAAAACAACGCGCTTCCGAGACCGGTGCGCTTGATCGTTTTCAGAAACTGCTTCGGAATGATCATGTCCGTGTCGATGTTCACGATCGGCATTGGCGCCGCGACACCGGTCAGGGTTTCAAATTTTTCCATTACTTCCTCTCCTGAATGGTCACGTCCGGTGGATCACCTCAAGCCGCCAGGCTTGTGGTCTGATCGACACCGAGCATCAGATTAAGATTCTGGACGGCGGCACCCGAAGCGCCCTTGCCCAGATTGTCATAGACCGCAATGATCGCCGCCTGTGCACGCGCATCATTGGCAAAAACATGCAGGCGCAGGCGATTGGTATCATTCAGCGCCTGTGGGTTGAGATCGCCGGAGCGTTCGATAGCTTCCAGGGGCGCAACCTCGACGAAGCCGTCGGCAGCACCCGCAAAATGGTCAGCAATGGCGTTGTGAAGCTGCTCGCCTGTCGGAACCTTTTCCAGCTTGGAAAGGTTCAGTGGCACAACCGTCAGCATGCCTTTGTAGTAGTTGCCCACGGTCGGTGTGAACAGCGGCGCAGCCTCCAGCAGAGCGTATTCGCTCATTTCCGGCAGGTGCTTGTGATTGAATCCAAGCGCGTAGGGCGCACAGACATTCGCTGCGGCGCCTTGCCCTTCATAGTCCGCGATCATGCCCTTGCCGCCGCCGGAGTAACCCGACACGCCATGAAAATTGACGGCGAGATCGGACGGCACCAACTCTGCGGCGACGAGCGGACGCATCGCGGCGATGAGACCTTGCGGCCAGCACCCCGGATTGGTGACCCGCATGGCGGCTGCAATGATGTCGCTCTGATCGACATCCATCTCGGCAAAGCCATATGCCCAGCCTTCGGTAACCCTATGGGCGCTGGAAGCATCGATCACTCGCGTGGTGTCGTTCTCGATCAGCGCTACGCTTTCCTTCGCTGCCGCGTCCGGCAGGCACAAGATGGCAATGTCCGCCTTGTTGAGATAATCGGCCCTGGCCGACGGGTCCTTACGGCTCTCGTCCGGAATGGAGATAAGCTCAAGATCGCGGCGCATGGCGAGGCGCTCGCGGATCTGCAATCCCGTTGTGCCAGCTTCGCCATCAATGAATACGCGCGCAACCATCGCCCGCTCCTCTCCTCTTTTACGCTTCAGCGAGTGAATGAAATCGGATGCGTCATACACCCAATTCCATCACTTGTCACCGCCGCACAGCACGACGAGAGCTCAACGGGCTCTTGAGTGATACTCATCATTGGGGCGCATGTCGCTCGCTGCCGCGACCCTGTTGGACATGTTGAAGAACGCCGCAACGGAAGAAATGTCCCAGATATCACGATCGCTGAACCCGGTGTCGCGAAGAGTCTGCCGGTCCTCTTCGACGATTTCCGCGGGTTTCTCCGTCAGCTTCACAGCAAAATCGAGCATGGCCCGCTGCCGCTCGCTGAGATCCGCGACGCGGTAGTTCATCACCATAAGTTCCCCAAGAACCGGATCGCCGGAAAGCTCGCGGACCGCGGCGCCATGGGCCGTCAGGCAGTAAAAACAGCGGTTGACGGCGGAGACCACCACGGCGATCATTTCACGCTCAAGCTTGGAGAGACCGCAATCCCCCAGCATGAGGTCGTTGTACATGTCGGTGAAAGCACGCAGCTTCGTTTCATCAAAGGCGTAGGCCTTGAGCACATTGGGCACCAAACCCAGCTTTTCCTCGCACAAATCGAAATAGGCCTGCGTTTTTTCACTTAATGTTTCAATTGAATCGATTTGCAAGGCTGTGACTTTACTTGACAATTTGGTCCTCCCGTCATGAAAACTTCTAGGGTCGCTGCAATTTAAGAACAAAGGTCCTGGTTCCGTAAATGAGTTTAAGATGGCATTGGAAGTGACGAAAGTCCGCTCTACAGGGTCCACGATCGGGTTTGCCGCCCGCTCGACGGTGGCCGGATTGCGGAACAGAGCCAGTTCAATGTCCTTGCGATATGTCCGGTCGGCTCATCGTTTACGCCGCGACGACCGGGAAACGCTCCCTGTTTCCCGCGTCTCGACGTCCTCTCCCGAGAACTGACTGCACCAAGCCTTTTTAATCTCTTTTAGGGGTCTTTGACCTACCATGCGACAGAGCCAAACCGAAGATCGCCTAAGGGGATAAAAATGCCGGACAAACACGACGTCGAGAAACTGAAACTCATCGACGCGGTCCACGCAAACCTGAGTAAAGAAGATCCTGCCCTGGCCGAATTTTCCAGCGCGTTCTATGACAGGGCCGCTGCCGAAGATATCGTCACTTATTCGACCGAAGAGCTGACCGGTTTTGTCCGCGATGCCTGGCAGGATTTCCAGAACCACGAGTTGGGGACGCACAGGGTCAGCATTTCCGACCCCTCATTCGAAACGAAGGGCAACAAGGTCAACGGGCTGACGGTCATTGAGATCGTCAATGACAACATGCCCTTCCTGGTCGACTCGGTGATGGACGAGTTACACGACAGCAAGCTTGAAGTGCACCTGGTCCTGCATCCGATCTTCATCGTTGAACGGGACGAAGACGGCAAGCTCACTTCTGCCATTGCACGCAAGAAGCCGCCGAAGCGCAAGGACCGGCAGGAAAGTCTGATCCACATTCACGTGACCCGGATCGATTCCGAAGAGGCCAGGTCCGCGCTGAAACAGCGTCTCGACACGGTGCTGAATTCAGTCAGGTCCGTCGTCACGGACTTCAAGCCGATGCAGGAACGTCTGGCTGAAGCCATCGATACTTACAAGACCACCCAGATCCCCGGCAGCAGTGACGACCTGTGGGAAGCCATTCACTTCCTCGAATGGATGGAGAACGACAACTTCATCTTCCTCGGCATGCGCGAATACAAGTTCGAAGGCGGCGTCGAGGAAGGGGAACTGTCGCCCCACGAAGGAACGGGTCTCGGCCTGTTGGCCGATCCGGACGTGAGGGTGTTGCGGCGCGGGTCCGAGTTCGTCCAGATCACTCCGGAAATCCGCGAGTTCCTGATGAAGCCGGAACCTCTGATCATCGCCAAGGCGAATGTGAAGAGCAACGTGCACCGCCGCGTTCACATGGATTATGTCGGTGCCAAGCTTTACGACGATGACGGCAACATGGTCGGCGAATTGCGTATCGTCGGTCTGTTCGCTTCGACCGCCTACACAGAACCGACCAGCACGATCCCGTTCCTGCGTCGCAAGGTCGCCAGTGTCCTGGCGCGGGCCGGCTACGGTTCAGAAAGTCATTCCGGCCGCGCGCTCAGAAACGTTCTGGAAGCCTTCCCGCGCGACGAGTTGTTCCAGATCGAGCGTGAGCGCCTGTTCCATTTCGCCATTGCGATCCTGCAGCTGGACGAACGCCCGCGCATTCGGGTGCTGTCACGACCGGACAAGTTCGATCGTTACGTGTCCATTCTGGTGTTCGTTCCCCGTGATCGCTACTCCACGGAAGTCAGGCTCAACATCGGCACTTATCTGGCCAATATCTACGAAGGCCGCCTGTCCGCCTGGTACGTGACCTATCCGGAAGGACCGCTTGCCCGGGTGCATTACATCGTCGGACGCGACACCGGCGAAACGCCGAAACCCGAACAGGAAGAACTTGAAAACGCCGTCGCGGACATGATTCGGACCTGGGCGGACAGTGTTCGCGACGCCTTGAACAAGGAGTTTGCCCCGGCCCAGGCCCGCCGGCTGGCAGATCGGTACGCCCGGTCGTTCCATGGCGGCTACAAGGAAGTCTACAGCGCTCAGTCCGCCCTGTTTGATATTGTCAAACTGGAAACCCTGTCGGATCTGCACGACACGACAATCACGTTTCATCAGCCTTCGGAAACAGAGAAAAACCGCCTGTCGCTGAAAGTTTATCACTGCGGCTCGCCCATACCGCTATCGGCCCGCGTGCCGCTTCTGGAGAACATGGGTTTCAAGGTCATCAACGAGAGGACCTACCGGGTGACACCGGCCGATGCCCGTCTGTCCTACCTTCACGAAATGACGCTTGAGTCAAAAACCGGCGAAGACATCGACTTTACCGAACAGTTGCAGAGCCGCCTTGAAAGCATGTTCATGGCGGTGTGGACCGGCAAGGCCGAAAATGACGGTTACAATCGCCTGGTCCTGACGGCCGATCTTGCCTGGCGCGACGTTGCGGTGATCCGTGCCCTGTCCAAATACCTGCGCCAGGCCGGCATCCGCTTCTCCGAAGACTACATGTGGTCGACTCTCAACAACTACCCGACCATCACGGCGAAATTGCTGGAATTGTTCCATCTTCGCTTCAATCCTGAGGTTACGGAAAAGGACCGCGACCTTGGCACCGAACGACTGCAGGGTGAACTGATCGCGGACCTGGAGGACGTGTCCAGTCTCGATGATGACCGCATCTTGCGACGCTTCCAGAACACGATTGAATCCGTCCTGCGCACGAATTTCTATCAACTGGACGACAAGGGCCAGCCCAAGCCAACCTTTGCCTTCAAGATCGACAGCCGTCAGATCAGTGACCTGCCGCAACCGCGGCCGTTCCGGGAGATCTTCGTCTATTGTCCGCGCGTCGAAGGCGTCCATCTGCGCTTCGGCATGGTCGCTCGCGGCGGACTGCGCTGGTCTGACCGCGCCCAGGACTTCCGCACCGAAGTGCTCGGCCTGGTAAAGGCGCAGCAGGTCAAGAACGCCGTGATCGTTCCTGTCGGTGCAAAGGGCGGCTTCGTTCCGAAACAGCTCCCGCCGATGAGCGATCGCGAAGCCTGGTTCAAGGAAGGCACGGAAAGCTACAAGATTTTCATCAATGCGCTTCTGGACGTGACCGACAACCTGGACGAGGACACAATCCTTCCTCCGGAGCGGGTTCAACGGTATGACGTCGACGATCCCTATCTCGTGGTGGCAGCCGACAAGGGCACTGCTACCTTCTCCGACACCGCCAACGACATTTCCGAAGGGCGGGACTTCTGGCTCGGGGACGCATTCGCCTCTGGCGGTTCTGCCGGCTACGACCACAAGAAAATGGGTATAACCGCGCGCGGTGCCTGGGAAGCGGTCAAGCGTCATTTCCGCGAAATGAACCGCGACATCCAGACTGAACCATTCACCGCGGCCGGCGTCGGTGACATGTCCGGCGATGTGTTCGGCAATGGCATGTTGCTGTCCAAGGCGACCCGCCTCGTGGCTGCCTTCGACCATCGCGACATCTTCATTGATCCGGATCCGGACCCGGCAAAGACATGGGACGAACGAAAGCGATTGTTCGATCTCGGCCGTTCCTCCTGGAAGGACTACAACACCGAGCTCATCTCCAAGGGAGGCGGTGTCTTCTCGCGTCAGCTGAAATCGATACCGCTTTCAGCTGAAATCCAGACCCTGCTTGATCTGGACAAGTCCAGCGCGACGCCCCAGGAGGTCATGACCGCCATTTTGAAGATGAACGTGGATCTGCTCTGGTTCGGCGGTATCGGCACCTATATTCGGGCCACAACCGAAACTGACGCGGATGCAGGCGACCGCGCCAACGACCCGATCCGGATTACCGCGCCGGAACTCGGCGCGAAAGTGATCGGCGAAGGCGCGAACCTCGGACTGACGCAGTTGGCGCGCATCGAATTCAGCAAGAAGGGCGGTCGATGCAATTCTGACGCGATCGACAACTCCGCCGGGGTGAATTCCTCCGATATGGAGGTCAATATCAAGATCGCGCTCGGAGCCGCAGTGAAAGCTGAAAAGCTGTCAATCGATCAACGCAACGAGTTACTGGCAGATATGACGGACGAGGTCGCGGACCTCGTTCTCAGAAACAACTATTTGCAGACACTGGCCATCTCCATGATGCATCGCCGGGGAATGGAAGACTTCGGCTTCCAGGTCCGCATGATGCGTCGGCTGGAACAGGCTGGATTGCTCGACCGGGTGGTCGAGGAACTCCCGGACGAGGCAACCCTGGACGAAATGCGCAAGGCCGGTCAGCTGCTGACACGTGCCGAGCTCGGCGTCCTCCTCGCCTACTCGAAGATCACGTTGTACGATTCCCTTCTGGAAAGCTCGGTTCCCGACGACGATTACCTCGGGCGGGAACTCTTCCGCTATTTTCCGGACCAGATGGCAAACGCCTACAAGGACGAAATCGCCGGTCACCGGCTGCGCCGGGAAATCATCGCGACCATGTTGGCCAACTCGATGATCAACAGGGGCGGAGCCACTTTCCTGACGCGTCTGATGGACCAGACCGGTGCAACGCCGACCGAAATCGCGCAGAGCTTCGTTGCCGTTCGCAACAGCTACGATCTCACTGATCTGAACAACGAGATCGATGCACTCGACACAAAGATCGACGGTGATCTGCAGCTGGAGCTCTATTCCGAGGTCCAAACTCTGCTGCTGGAACGCGTGGTCTGGTTCAAGCGGAACGTCTCGTTCGACAAAGGGCTGTCAGCCGTCGTCGAACGGTTCCGCACCGGCATTTCCGATCTGCGCGGCCGGCTTGATGCCGTTGTTCCGGAAAGGCCAAAGGCGATCATGAACGAAAAGGCCGAGGCCTATGTCGCTCAGGGCGTTCCGGAGGCACTGGCCAAGCGGATTGCCCGGCTGCTGGCCGAGCGCGCCATCCCGGACATCGTCATTGTGTCGGAGCTTACGGAAGCCGACCTGGATACGGCGGCAACGGCCTACTACGAGGTCGCGCACCACTTCCAGATTGGCGCCATGCACCAGATGGCGACCGACCTTGCGGTTCGGGACTACTATGACGGCCTTGCTCTCGACCGGGCGCGGGCGATCCTTGTCTCTGCCCACCGCTCGATTGCAATCGCCGCGATCAAGGCAGGTACCTTCTCCGAATGGCTCGCAGAGCATGAAGCGGAAGTAACGCGAAGACATCGGGTAGTGACCGAAATCCTCGATGGCGGACTGAGCGTTTCCAAGTTTTCGGTGGCCGCTGGACTGCTGGCAGAAATTTGCGGCACAGCCTGAGGCTGAAAGCATGTTATCAAGTGACAAGGTCGGCAGTTCGCTGCCGACCTTTTGCTTTTTCAGGATCCGGTCGGGATAGAATGCCAAGATGACAACTGCTTCAGACGTTTCACTCGAAAAGACAGATCGCCGCGCAGTCCTGTCCTGGGCACTTTTCGACTGGGCGGCACAGCCCTTTTTCACCCTGATCACAACATTTATCTTCGCCCCCTACTTTGCATCGGCATTGGCATCGACACCGGAGGAGGGACAATCACTGTGGGGCTTTGCCACGGCGAGCGCCGGTCTCGGCATTGCTCTGCTTGCGCCGATCCTGGGTTCTGTCGCTGATGCCACGGGCCGGCGAAAACACTGGATCTTTGTATTTTCGATTCCCTTTCTCATCTGCTGTTGGGCTTTCTGGTTTGCCGCGCCCGGAGCACCGCACGGCATAGCTATCGCAATGATTGCCTTCGCGGTCGGCACACTTTCAATTGAAATCGCGACGGTCTTCAACAACGCCATGATGCCGAGCCTGGTACCTTCCGAAAAGATCGGACGGCTTTCCAGTTTCGGCTGGGCGGCAGGCTATGTAAGTGGCCTGGTAACGCTGGTGATTGCGCTCGGCTTTTTCTCCGCCAGTCCCGAAACCGGAAAGACACTACTCGGTTTCGAACCGGTTCTGGGCCTTGACCCGAAGACGCATGAAGGCGATCGGGCAGTCGGTCCTTTTTCGGTGGTCTGGTATCTCATCTTCGTGCTGCCGATGTTCCTGTTCGTGCCCGATGCACCTCAACAGGCGAAACTCGGCCCGGCGATCCGCAAGGGCCTGAAGGATCTTGCGCAGAATCTTTCCCAAGCCTGGTCGAACGGCAACACTTTCCTGTTTCTCATCGCAAACATGATCTTCAAGGACGGTCTTGTGGCTCTGTTTGCCTTCGGCGGCATCTATTCCGCTGGGCAGCTCGGCTGGAGTTCGATAGAAATCGGCACTTTCGGGATCATTCTGACCATCACCGGCACACTTGGCCTGGCCCTGGGCGGCCCCATGGACGACCGGTTCGGTGCAAAGCCGGTTCTGATCTTTTCCCTGATTGTCCTGATGATCTGCGGGCTGGGAATGATATCCATCGACAGAACCACGGTCTTTTTTGTCATCAAGACGGAAGCGGCTCCCGAGGGAGCGCTCTTTGCCTCCCTGCCCGAACAGGTCTTTATTGGTCTCGGGGCCCTTATCGGAGCCGTCTCCGGCCCGCTGCAAGCTTCCTGCCGAAGCCTTTTGATCCGGCTGGTGCCCCGCGAGCACATGACACAGTATTTCGGTCTGTTGGCGCTCTCGGGAAAGGTTACGAGCTTTCTGGCCCCCCTTGCGGTCGGCATCGTTACCGCAATGACAAACAGCCAACCGGCCGGCATGTCCGTCATCCTGCTGTTTTTCGCGGTCGGACTGGGCCTTCTTTTGATGGTCAAAGAAAAACGCGCCGGATAAGCACCCGGCGCGTTCCAATCTCAGGCAAGCAATATCGCGGTGTCAGGCGATCTGGCGAACGTCTTCCAGGAAACCGTCAACTTCCTGCTTCAGTCGATCCGCCTCGGTCTGCAGAACGTTTGCCGATGCACTCACCTGGCGGGCAGCGTTCCCGGTGTCATCAGCAGAAGCAGCCACCTTGACGATGTTCTGTGCAACTTCCTGAGTGCCATTCGAGGCTTCCTGGATGTTGCGGGCGATCTCATCGGTCGCCAGCCCCTGTTGCTCAACAGAAGCCTGGATGCTCGACGAGATCTCGTTCATCTTCTCGATTGTCTCGGAGATTCCCTTGATCGCTTCAACCGACCCGGCCGTCTCGGTCTGAACCGACTGGATCTGCAAGGAGATTTCTTCCGTTGCCTTGGCTGTCTGGTTCGCCAACTCCTTGACCTCGGCTGCAACAACCGCAAAGCCTTTGCCCGCTTCTCCAGCCCGTGCGGCCTCGATGGTCGCGTTCAAAGCCAGAAGGTTGGTCTGCTCGGCAATGTCGGTGATCAGTTTCAGGACTTCGCTGATCCGGTTGGCCGCTTCCGCCAACCCTTCGATCTTGCTGTTGGTGGACTGCGCCTGCTCAACAGCGTGCGAAGCGATTTCCGTCGACTGCGTCATCTGACGGGAAATTTCGCTGACCGAGGCCATCAGTTCCTCGGCTGCCGATGCAACGGTCTCCACGTTTGAGGACGCTTCCTCTGAAGCCGCCGCAACGGTCGTGCTCTTTTCGCTGGTGTCATCTGCGCCGGCCGTCAATGTACCGGACGCCGCATTCAGGTCCTGCACCTGGTTCATCACCGTCTGGGTCAGCTCGGTGATCTGACGATCGAAGTTTTGCGACAGATTGCTGATGCGTTCGGCGCGCGCCAGTTGCTGTTGCTGGGTTTCTTCCTGCTCCGCCGCAAGGGCTTCCGCGTGCTGAGCCTTTTCACGGAAGACTTCGAGCGCATTGCTGATCTGGCCGATTTCGTCAGCGCGATCCGTATCATGGATCGGCTCGTCATAGCGCTGGTCAATCAGCGCCTGAATGCTGGCAACAGCCCTTTCAAGCGGACGACGTACAATCTGGTTTCCGACCAGGTAGATCGACAGGCAGACAACGATGAGAAGAACGATGCCGACGCCGATGATCATGGTCGTGATCTGCGAAGACGCAGCGTTCAAGGTCGCCTCGGGAACACTGACCACGACGGCCAGCTTTGCATCCGTGCCGGTCACCGAAACCGGCATGACAACCCGGTGCACATCCGTTCCCAGAGTATTCGAATAACCGTCATAGATCAGAAGTTCACCGTTCTTCACAGCGCTCAGAACCTTGTTCTGAGATGCGAGATCCTGTTCAGCGCGGCCTTCCGCCCATTCCTTGCCCAACAGCGCCGGGTCGGAATGCGCAATCCATTTGCCGTTTTGCGAAAGCAGCTGGACGATACCTGTCTTTAGCGGTTTCTGCTCGCCAAGGACTTCCGAAAGCGGCGTCAGCAGAATATCGCCACCTGCGACACCAATGAGCTTGGAACCGTCCCAGACGGGAACACCGAAGGAGACGCCGGTCACTGTCTTGCCGTCAGCTTCCCAGCTATAGGGTTCGGTCATGTAGTCTTTTCTGGACGTGTACGGCCCATTGAACCAAAGGTCCTTGGACATATCACCCACCGAGACTTCCTCGATCGGCCGGTAAGCAAGCGTGCCGTCCGCCTTGCGGAAAAAGTATGGCTGCCATTGCCCGCTCTTGGCCCACTTTTCGTTGCCGACGAATTCCGTGTCCTTGCCGTCCAGCTGATCGCCGACGACAACACCCCAGGCGCCGGACATGTCCTTGTCCGTCAGGGCCACTTTCTCGACAACCGCGTTCCACGCTTCGCGATCAACCGCTCCGGCAGTCTTCAACCCACTCAGCGCGCTGCCGAGGGCCTGGGCCGACTTCAGACCCTTTTCCAGTCCGCGTTGTACGAACTGGGCTTGCTCACGGGCAACGGTTTCCGCTTCCTCTCGTGCAAGCTCACTCGTAATCTGAGAAGCCTGCCAGCCGATGGCGCTAATTCCGATTGCCATTGCAACCGTAAGGGTCAATGCGCTCGCGCCGATGAGCTTTGTAGTGACCTTCGCTTTCTTCAACACCGAGTAATCTCCGCGATTCACACGAAAGCGGCCAAATAAAGACGGCCGCAACTTTGGCAAGATTACATTTCGGTTGTTAACAAGGTCTTCAACGAGAGAGCTTTTTCATGAAACCCTCTCGTCAATTCTTACAATAATTTCAGCCCATTAGGCTGAAAATCTACAATCAATGTCGGAAATGCCGCATCCCGGTCATGACCATTGCCAGTCCCGCTTCGTCCGCTGCTGCAATGACGTCGTCGTCTCGCATGGATC
The DNA here is from genome assembly GCF_040329475.1 of Roseibium sp. SCP14. Taxonomy (NCBI): domain Bacteria; kingdom Pseudomonadati; phylum Pseudomonadota; class Alphaproteobacteria; order Hyphomicrobiales; family Stappiaceae; genus Roseibium; species Roseibium sp. SCP14. The sequence continues at coordinate 42,402 of NZ_JBDZYH010000013.1, read as the reverse complement.
CGCCTGGCTGAATGACCGCGGTTGCACCGGCTTCCGCAGCTGACAGAAGCCCATCGGCAAACGGGAAGAAGGCATCCGACGCAACGACACAACCCTTTGTCAGAGGTTCGCTCAAGCCCGCTGCTGCTGTTGCATCCAGCGCCTTGCGGGCTGCAATCCGGGCTGAGTCCACGCGGCTCATCTGACCAGCGCCGACACCAACGGTCGCGCCGTCCTTGGCGTAGACGATCGCGTTCGACTTGACGTGTTTGGCAACACGGAAGGCAAACTTCAGGTCGGCCAGTTCCTGTTCACTCGGCGCACGCTTGGTCACGACCTTCAGATCGAGATCGTCAACGACACCGTTGTCGCGGGACTGAACCAGAAGACCACCGGCCACGGACTTGACGAACAGGCCGTGCGCCCGCGCATCAGCCAGACCTCCGGTCACCAGCAAACGCAGGTTCTTCTTGGCGGCAATGATTTCTCTTGCAGCTTCATCGGCATCCGGCGCTATGATGACTTCGGTAAAGATCTTGACGATTTCTTCGGCAGCGGCTGCATCCAGCGTCTTGTTCAGAGCCACGATACCGCCAAAGGCCGATACCGGATCACAGCGCAAGGCCTTTTCATAGGCAACCTTGAGGCTTGCCCCTTCGGCCACGCCACACGGATTGGCATGCTTGATGATGGCAACGGCACTCGTCCGCGCGGGATCGAATTCGCTGACCAGTTCGAACGCCGCATCCGTATCGTTGATATTGTTGTAAGAAAGCGTCTTGCCCTGCAGCTGCTTCGCGGTTGCCACTCCCGGGCGGTTCTCACCAGTCTTGTAGAAACCCGCTGTCTGGTGCGGATTTTCGCCATAGCGCATGACTTCTGCAAGGGCACCACCAACCGCACGATGTGCGGGTGTCGCTTCATCCAGTTGATCCGCCAGCCAGTTGGAGACAGCCGCGTCATAAGCTGCTGTTCGTGCGAAAGCCTTCAGCGCCAGTTTCTTGCGCAGCGCAATCGGCGACTGCCCTTCATTTGCATCGAGCTCGGCGATCACCTTGTCGTAGTCGGCTGGATCGGTGACCACGGTGACATAGGCATGATTCTTGGCAGCAGCGCGCGTCATTGCCGGCCCGCCGATGTCGATGTTCTCAATGCCGGTCGCATAGTCGGCTCCGGAGGCGACTACATCTTCGAACGGATAAAGATTGCCGCAGAAAAGATCGATCCCGGTAATGCCGTGTTCGCCCATCGCCGCCTGGTGGTCCGCGTCATCACGGATCGACAACAAACCGCCATGGACCATGGGATGAAGTGTCTTGACCCGGCCATCCATGATTTCCGGAAATCCGGTCACTTCGGTGATGTCCAGAACAGTCAGACCAGCGTCTTTCAAAGCTTTGTAGGACCCTCCGGTCGACACAAGTTCCACGCCGCGCTCGGCCAGTGCCTTGGCGAATTCGACAAGACCGGTCTTGTCGAAAACTGAAAGAAGGGCGCGCTTGACGGGAACCAATTCGGGAACAGGAATGGCTTTGGACACAATGGCCATGAGGAATGCCTCGCAGGTAGGGACGATCCGGATCTCAGGTGATGCGCGTCGCCCTAACACGTCTGCAGGAAAATCGGAAGGTTGTCTGGCAATAACCGTCCATATTGAGCCGTTGGGTCGCGCTCGGAGGCGTATTATTCCTCGAGCGGCAGCTCTTGCGGCTCCTCCGGTACATCCGCCTCATTCATCTCGTCAAAGTCGCTGGTTCCGCGCCGGCTGAGTTTGGCGGTGGCCGTCTTGCGGAGTTGCCAGCCGACGGACGGTGCTTCCAGAAGAGACCCGGCAACGACGATCTGCTCGGTTTTGCGATGGCCGTAGACATCGGACAGATAAATACTCTCTTCCAGGCTCAGCTCGCTTCCAGGCGCCTCGAACTCCCAGGCCTCCCCGTCTCTGCACACCAGAAGAACCGCGGATCCACCTCGGATCAGCGACGTTCTCAAACCTGGGTGAAGGTGAAAACGAACTGCGTAAAGCTGTTCAGGGTCCACATCGCCGACCGCCTTGAGCGTATCGATGCCGTCAAGCACCGTACCGTCAGCCGACAGGCGCAGATCGCGCTCATGAAGAACGTTGAATTCGGCTGCGTAACCGTCATGCGAGGCAGTGATCCGACTCCCGGCCTTGTCGTCCTCCCGCTCCAGCGGAACATCCCCAGGACCTGAGAGGATGGGGGCGCCAAGCAAATGCCCAAAGGGTTTTTCCGACAGAAAGCGGCAAGAGGAGGTGTCCTCTACGGTCACCGTCGAATGGGCGGCGGTTGACCGGCTCACCTTGCGCCAGAGTGGATTGGATTTCGAAGACACGCCGCAATTGACGACAAGCCTGTTCACTCCGGATGAAAACTCGAAGGAAAGACAACCGGCATGCGCGTCACCCGACACCGAAATTGCAGGAGCGGGACCTGTGTCGATCAATACCACCGAAGACGCCCCGCTGAGGCGCTGATATCCAGAATGGGGAGCGTTGACCGGTGGAGCCCCCCGGGCATCGTCATAGGCAAGGATCGTGGCAACCAGATCACTGGGTGTCGAACCCATGCCGTTGAAATGTGCCAGCGCTCCGTCCCCGTGCCGGAAAAACCGCAACAGGGGCATCATCCTGTCGACGGACTGCAGCATGGCGGGAGGCATTTCCAGCCCTTGCGAAACGAAGGCCTGACGAACCGGCAGGAGATCGGCCAGAATGTCGATCAGAGCCCTTGGATTACGGGAGATATGCCCACCATCGGGAAGGATCTGCCGCGTCAGCTCATGCTCCAGACGGCGAATGCTCTGGCGCGCAAACCGTCCCTGCCCGGCCATGGAAATACAGGCGGAGGCAATTGCCAGCGCCGCATGCAGCCGCTCAACACCATCTTCGGTTTCGTTTATGGTCCGGCGCAGGTAACGGACCTGACGGGCCAATGATTTGACGAAACTCCGATAAAACTCGGCATCACCGTCCTGGAGAATGAACGGGGAATGTGCCAGCCAGGACAGAATACGTCTTGTGACGACAGCGGCTTCCCACCCCACGTCGTGCCAGCGGCCGCTGTACCTGATCCAGTCTTCCACCAGGGCGCGGGCATTTTGCCGGGAGATCTGACTGTCGGAAGCACGCAGGTCCCTGAGCCAACCGAAACTGTGCAACTCCCGCTGCCAATCTTCGTGCACCGCCTCCAGCTCGAAGGGCGAGCGGCCTTGCGTTTCCACCAGATGACCGGAAAAAAGGAATCTTCCGCCATAGATATCGGCAGCGTTGGTTGCATCTGCAGTACGCAGATCTTGAGGAGCGATCAGAAGACGCGCGGGAACAGCCGAAAACGGCTGCATGCGGAAAATCGGTCCGCCATGCATCCATTTAAGGGTACGTTGCCAAACATGCAGGGCCAAAAGTCGCCAGACACGGCTTCTTTCACTCAGGCTTGCAATATTCACCAAACCATCCCCAGCATCGATGGTTCAAGCGCGTCTATGGGAACTCTCCGGTCACAGAACCAAATGTTAAGGTTAGCATTTCGTTTAAAGAAACATTGCAAGTGAACAGTTTATGCCACGTTAAGAGACCCGGAATCTGGCTGCGAAAAAGCCATCCATTCCTTTCAAATCGGCATCAGCCCCCGCAACATGGCAGGGCAAACAGCGTAAAAACCCTTCGTTCGTGACGCATTGATCAAGGCCGCCGATCTCTTCCGCATCGACGGCAACAAGCTCAACCTTTCCGGCCTGGCGCTCCAGAAACGCCTCGACCTGCCGTTCGCCTTCAGCTGTTTCCAGTGAGCAGGTACAATAAACAATCAAACCACCTGACTTGACCCAGGCCAGAACCCCATCAAGCAGCTCGCGCTGAATTTCACTTAACTTTTCAATATCGTACGGCTTCTTGATCCAGGGAACATCGGGATGCCGCCGGATAGTTCCCGTTGCACTGCACGGGGCGTCAAGCAGGACCGCATCAAATTGAGTCTCCGGTTTGAATTCCCTGAGATCCGAGGCGACCGTCGTCACCTTCAGGCCCAGACGGGCCATGTTCTCCTCCAGGCGCTTCAATCGGCTCTTCGAGATATCGACAGCAGTCACATCAGCACCCAACGCGGCAAGCTGCGCCGTCTTGCCGCCAGGAGCAGCGCAAAGATCCGCAACTTGCAGACCCTCTACATCTCCAAGAAGACGCGCAGGCAAGGCGGCAGCAGCGTCTTGCACCCACCAGTCGCCGTCTTCGAAACCCTCAAGGGCTTCAACAGCACCTTTTCGAGCCAGGCGCACACTTCCGGCTCCGACGATGCTACCTTCAAGTTTCTCCGCCCAGTCTTCGGGGCCTTTTTTCACAGTCAGGTCCAGATCCGCTTCGCCCTGGTGCGCCCGTGCAATTGCACGGGCCGTTTCCGCGCCATAAGAGCTCTGCCAGCTTTCAAACAGCCAGTCCGGAGTATTCAACAGATCCGCATCCAGGTCGCCCGTTATCTCTTCGCGTTCACGGCCCAGGCGGCGCAGGACGCCGTTCACCAGTCCTTTGTATGGCCTCGCTCTTCGATCCAGTCCGGCGTGATCGACCGCTAGGGAGACTGCAGCCCTGTCAGGAACATCCAGAAAGAGCATCTGGGCAATGGCAACATGAAGAATGTCGAGCACCCGGCCTGTCTTCTCCGGAATCTGGCGATCCAGCAAGCGTTCCAGAATTTCCGAGATTTCACCGCGATGGCGAAGGGAAGCCCCTACAATCGCCCGTACCAGAGCCCGGTCGTTCGCCGCAAGAGCCCGAAAACCGGAGTGCCCGGACGCAACATCCAGTTCGCCATCCAGGGGCCGTTTCTTGTGCACTACGTTTCCCAGAATGTCCGCGGCGACCTTGCGCGCGGAAAAACCCGGTTTGTCGGTCTGCTGCCGATCCTGCTTGTCTGCAGGTTTTGCTTTCTTGTTGGGGCGTCTCGTCAAAGGAGTGTCCTAATCTCGGGCTTTTTTCGGGAATAAAACCAAGCGCCGCAGACCGGACCTCCGGCTGCGGCGCAGTTCTGATCACTCTAAGCTGTGCAACGCGTCGGGCAAAGCGGTTTTTGCCGCTTCGGCGGGTGTCAGCCCCAAGGCCCTTTCGGCCGGCGGGGCTCACTATCTTGCGTCGAACCACCGGTCCCGCTCCATGGGCCGGTTTGCGGCGCAGATCCGCTGCGATAGGAGGTACGTCCACCGGTTCCAAGTCCGGAATCGGCGAGCTTGCGCAGCTCATTGATCCGGTTCTGAGTATTCGGGTGGGTCGAAAACAGATTGTCCATTCGCTCGCCGGACAACGGGTTCATGATGAACATGTGCGCTGTCGCCGGATTGGCTTCCGCATCGGGATTGTGAATTCGCTCCACACCGCCCGCGATCTTGCCAAGTGCGGAGGCCAGCCACATCGGCTCGCCACAAATCTGCGCGCCCATGCGGTCGGCGGCATATTCACGGGTCCTGGAAATGGCCATCTGCACGACCATTGCTGCCATAGGCGCAACGATCATCATCAGCAGAACACCGACAATGCCAAGCGGATTGTTGCGATTGCCGCCGAAGAAGAACGCGAAGTTCGCAAGCATCGAGATCGCACCGGCGATCGTTGCCGTGATGGTCATGATCAGGGTGTCATGGTTTTTCACATGCGCCAGCTCATGGGCCATCACCCCGGCGAGTTCTTCGGGCGTCAGCATGTTCAACAGGCCGGTCGTGGCGGCAACCGCCGCATTTTGCGGGTTCCGGCCGGTCGCGAACGCATTCGGCTGCGGATTGTTGATGATGTAGACCTTGGGCATCGGCAGATCGGCGTTTTGCGCCAATCGCTGCACCATGCGGTAATATTCCGGCGCTGAACGCTCATCCACCTGCTGTGCATGGTGCATGCGCAAAACCATCTTGTCCGCGTTCCAGTAACTGAACACGTTCATGGCCGCGGCAATGGCCAGGGCGATCAGCATTCCCGACTGGCCGCCGATCATGAAGCCGATTCCCATAAAAAGGGCGGTCATCGCCGCCAAAAGCATCGCTGTGCGAATATAGTTCATTGCCGCTGTGTTCCGTTTCCTATTCTGGCTGCAACCATCAAAAGTCGAGCGACAAATGCGCTCAATCCAGATTTGAACATGGGTATTGCTGCCAATCTTGGCAAGCTTATCTTATAAAGCATGACAACGACGTAATCTTGAAGAACGCATCCATGCCGGACAAACCAGAACATCTCACGGACACCTTTCGCCAGACAGACGTCCCTTCCTTGAAAACAAGCATCAAGGACGCGCCCAAAAAACGCTTCGAAGACCTGCCGCCCGCGGCCCAGCGCGCCTTGAAGGAGGCCGAGGAACGCCGCAAGGAGATCGATGCCAAACAGGACGCACTGCCGGAAGAGGTCAATGGTCGCGGCGGACTGGAACCGACACGTTACGACGACTGGGAGATCAAGGGCCTGACGGTCGACTTTTGACAATCGACAACTGACAGGGTCTCGATCTTGGAAACGCTTCAATCAGTTCTTGTTGCGTGGGACGGCAAACTTACGAAACCTCTGGAAGAGGTCTTTGCCGTTCATCGGGCCGACCCGGATTTTCTGGGTTCGCTCATTGACTTAAGCGAAAACGAAGCCTGCGAGCGCGCCTCAACCTGGCTGTTGAAACATCATTTCGATACCAAAGGCGAACCGCTTTCTTTCAGCCAGACCAGGAAACATCTCGCTTCCCTGCCGCATGTCCGGCACTGGGAAGCAAAACTGCATATTCTTCAATACCTTGATCAACTTGAGGTGCCGGCAGAGGCGGAAACAACCATCAGCGACTTCATCACCGAGGCACTCACTTCGCAAAACAAACTGGTACGGGCCTGGGCTTATTACGGATTGGCGACCCTCGCCTACCGGTTTCCGAAGAGAAAAAAGGCCGCGCTTGATTTTCTTACCTCTGCTCAGGAGAAGGAAATAGCCGGATCGATCAAGGTTCGAATTCGCAAAGCTCTGAAAAAGCTGGAAGTGTAACCTATCGCCCCACCAGTTTGCGTACTTCAACGGCGATCGCCTTGGCCAGGTCCGCCTGTGGTTCGGCCTCAAAATGAATGGCATCGACCGGACTGGCCGAAATCACGGTGCCTGTATCAAAGAAAGCGACCCCATATTCTTCGGCTTTGCACTGGTAAGCGTCGGCGAGCTTTGTGGATTCTTCCTGGCTGCGACTGGAGAACTGCAATTCGAACGGCGTCCCCTGGAGATCTCCGAGCGGTGGCGGCGACATCAACAACACTTTCGGAGCCCGACCTTCGACGTCATCGGTCGGCTGGGTTGCAAGGAAAAGCAAGCGTCCGATGGCAATCGAGATTGTTTCCGCGTTCATGCCGAACCGATCCTGCAGATCGTTGGTGCCCAGCATGATGATGAGGACATCGATCGGCATATGGGTCTTTCGAACGGTGAAAAGGTGTTCCAGCCCGTTCTTGTCGCCCTTGACCGGGTCTTCGAAGACCGTCGTGCGGCCATTCACGCCCTCTTCGACCACATAGAAATCGGGTCCGAGATCCTTTTGCAGCAGCCGTGTCCAGCGGATGTCGTGGCCATAGCGGGACATATCCACCGGATTGAAGCCCCACGTGAGAGAGTCGCCAAAACAAACGACAGAAATCGGATCTTTGCTGCCAGCCATGAAAAATCCTTACTAATCAAGTAGAGAGAGCCGCAAGGAAATTTAGGCAAGAACCGGACGACTGGCAATCCGCTGGAAATGCACGCCCCTGCCCGCTTGGTTAATAAGAGATTTACCAAGGAGGCGATAGGGTCGGGTCAAAGTTATGCGTAACGACCGCCGGATCATTGATGACTGCCAGCCCTAAAGCCTATCAGCGCGGCGCGGCTCTGCCGAGCTCAAATCCCTTTCAACGCCTTGCCGAGCTTCTTGACGGCGAGACGGCGGGTCTCGACCCGATCATCATGACAATTGGCGAACCTCAGCACGCCATTCCGGACTTCACCGCGGAAGTTCTGGCGGAAAACATGGCAAGCTTCAGGCGCTATCCGCCCATTGCCGGATCGCCCGAGTTCCGGGAAACGATCGCCGCCTGGCTTGACGAGCGCTACGATCTGGACGGAATGGTCGACAAGGACCACGGTGTCTTGCCGCTGAACGGCTCCCGTGAGGGCCTTTCCTTCGGCGCGATATCCGCAAGGGATCAGCTGGACAAGGGGATCGACCATCCGGCCGTAATCCTGCCCAATCCGTTCTATCAGACCTATGCCGCTGCCGCGCACGTGGCGGACGCCGAGGCGGTTCTGCTCGACGCGACTGCCGAAAACAATTTCCTGCCCGACCTGGACGGTCTCGACGCTGAACTGCTGGACGGAACGGTCGCATTTTACGTCGCCTCACCAACGAACCCGGAAGGTTATGTTGCCGACATCGCCTATTGGCAACGGTTGATTTCACTGGCAAGAAAACACCGGTTCTACATTTTTGCAGACGAATGCTATTCGGAAATCTACCGAAAGACGCCACCCCCGGGCATCTTGCAGGCCGCAAAAGCCATGGGCACTGATTTCGCCAACATCATTGTCCTGAACTCGCTTTCCAAACGGTCGAACCTCGCCGGATTGCGTTGCGGATTTGCCGCCGGTGATCCGGAGTTCCTGCGCAAATGGGTGCGGTTCCGTGGTCTCGCGGCACCGCAAGTGCCACTGCCTGCCCAGGCCGTTGCGGTCAGGGCTTACCAGGATGAGACGCACGTTGCGGAAAATCGACGGCTGTACAACGAAAAATTCGAGGCTGCGGAACGTCTTCTCGGTCCGATCATGGGGCCGGTCACACCTGAAGCCGGGTTCTTCCTGTGGCTGAACGTTTCCAAATGGGGCAACGCGGTCAGCGTGACGAAGGATCTGTGGCGCGACATCGGCGTCAAGGTATTGCCGGGAAGCTTCCTGGCGTCCGATCAGTCCGATGGAAGCAACCCCGGTCGAAACTACATCCGCGTCGGTCTGTGCGCACCGCTCGAACAGACGGAAATCGCGCTTGAACGCTTGGCAAACTGGTTGGGAGAAAAAGCATGAGACGGGCCAGCGCAGTTCGCGGCAACGGTCGCCGGTCCTCTGTGGATCTGCTGGATACCGAAAGCCCGATTAAGCGTTTCCTGAGACGCAATCTGGTCGGCGCTGCCGGACTGGGTATCATCGCCCTTGCAGCAATGCTCGCTGCAAGTCTGGCAACCTGGTCGGTCGGCGATCCAAGCCTCAATCACGCGACGAGCGGACCGGTTCGAAATGCCCTCGGCGCGCCGGGTGCCGTTGTCGCCGACGTGCTCATGCAGACCATCGGTCTTGCCACCGCCGTCTTCCTGATCCCGCTTGTCCTGTGGGGCTGGCGGCTTCTTACCGGCAACGCTCTGGGCATTGGCCGCAAACGTCTTGTTTTCTGGGTTATCGGGTCTTGCCTTGCCGCCGGCGCGCTTGCAGCCTTGCCCGTGCCGGAAAGCTGGCCGCTGCCGACAGGACTGGGCGGCTTTTTCGGTGACACGGTCCATCAGGCACCCGCACTCATCACCTCCAATCTGACCAGTGGTGCGGCCACAATTGTCGGAGGTCTCGGCCTCGGCGTTCCAGCCATCCTGTTCCTTCTTGCCGCCGCCGGCTGGCTTGGCGCAAAAAATCAGATTTCCGAACGTCTCGAGCCTGCACGCACACCCAAGGGTCATGGCAAGTCGATCGAGGAAGAGCTCGGACTGGAAGAAGACGAGGGCGAATCCCGCCTGTCCATGCTCACCACGGCTCTGGTCGGACAGGTCGGGCATTGGGGACTTCAGTCCGCAGCACAGATTCGCCGGCTGACCGGCCTCAAGCGCTCCAGGGTGCCGGAAGAGGAGGTCTGGGAAGACGAGGAGCATGACGGCGACCATGAGCCGGAGGACAAACCGCAGGGCGGCCGCCTGAATGCCTTTCGACGGGCGCTTGCCGGCCGGTTGATGCCTGAAGACGACGATGGCCTGGACGAGTTCTATGACCGCGGCCGCGATCAGGACCCCGAAGAGCCTGAAGATATGTACGCCGAGGACCCTTATGGCGAGGAAGGCGAGTCCTTCGAGCCGGATGAGCTCATGATAGACAAGGGTCCGGTCACCGGCCGGCCTGCTGTCCCGGTCGGTATCGCGGCTCCGGAACCGGATCCAAGGCAGCAGGAACAGATGGCGACGCCTGCCCCACAAGCGGGTCGGGTAATCCCACAGGCTCCACGTCCGAAGCAAAGCAAGCGGGCCATCGAAGAAGCGCAGCCGTCTTTCCTTGGCGCGCCGGAAGAGTACGAACTGCCACCGCTTCGCCTTCTGGCTGAACCGAAGGTCGCCGGAAAGGTTCCGGGCCTGTCGGCCGACGCCCTTGAGCAGAATGCCCGCATCCTTGAAGGCGTTCTGGAGGATTTCGGCGTGCGCGGCGAAATCATCGAAGTTCGCCCCGGACCGGTGGTCACACTCTATGAACTCGAGCCGGCACCGGGCATCAAGTCTTCGCGGGTTATCGGCCTCGCGGATGATATCGCCCGCTCCATGAGCGCGATATCCGCCCGTGTTGCAGTCATTCCGGGCAAGAACGCGATCGGCATCGAACTGCCGAATGCGCGCCGCGAAACCGTGTATCTCCGTGAACTGCTGGCGGCGCAGGACTTTGAAAAGGCCAAGGCCAAGCTGGCACTGGCACTCGGCAAGACCATCAATGGCGAAAGCGTTGTTGCCGACCTGGCCCGCATGCCGCACTTGCTGGTCGCAGGTACGACCGGTTCGGGTAAATCCGTTTCGATCAACACCATGATCCTGTCGTTGCTTTACCGGCTGACGCCGGAGCAGTGCAAGATGATCATGATCGATCCGAAAATGCTGGAACTCTCCATCTACGACGGCATCCCGCACCTGCTGACACCGGTGGTAACCGACCCGAAAAAGGCGGTTGTCGCGTTGAAATGGACGGTCCGGGAAATGGAGGACCGTTACAAGAAGATGTCCAAGATGGGCGTCCGCAACATTGACGGTTACAACACCCGCATCAAGCAGGCCCTTGAAAAGGGCGAGAGCTTCACACGCACAGTTCAGACCGGCTTCGACCGGGACACCGGCCAGCCGATCTACGAGGAAGAGGAACTGCCGCTCGAGGCAATGCCGTACATCGTCGTGATCGTCGATGAGATGGCAGACCTCATGATGGTTGCCGGCAAGGACATCGAAGGCGCGATCCAGCGTCTGGCGCAGATGGCGCGTGCTGCCGGTATTCACCTCATCATGGCGACCCAGCGCCCGTCAGTGGACGTCATCACCGGTACCATCAAGGCGAACTTCCCGACCCGTATTTCGTTCCAGGTGACGTCCAAGATCGACAGCCGGACCATCCTGGGTGAAATGGGTGCGGAACAATTGCTTGGCATGGGTGACATGCTGTTCATGGCCGGCGGCGGCCGCATCCAGCGTGTCCATGGTCCGTTTGTTTCGGATGACGAGGTTGAGGATATCGTCAAGCACCTGAAAGTTCAGGGCACACCCCAATACCTGGAAGCAGTCACCGAAGAGGAAGAGGAAGCCGAGAGCCCCTATGACGGTGGACTTGCCGGGGGCGGTGAAGGCAACGACCTTTACGACAAGGCCGTCGCCATCGTGCTGCGTGACAAGAAGGCGTCGACTTCCTATGTCCAGCGCCGCCTGTCAATCGGCTACAACCGTGCCGCTTCATTGATCGAGCGCATGGAGCAGGAAGGCCTTATCAGCCCGGCAAACCATGCCGGGAAACGAGAAATTCTCGTGCAAAATGGGGTCGAGGAAGAATTTTGATGTTAGGATACGGGCTGACGAAATCGCATTTTCCAAGTGTTCTGAAGATCGATTTCCACGTCCGTAGCTTAGCGTGCCCAAGCTTTGCCACACACAGTACCTAGCTAAGGCAAAAGCTCCACGGCATTAACGAATTGGGACATTGCAACATGCTGAAACATTTCGCTCACAAACTGGCAAGGCACGTTACGCGCCCGCTTCTTGCCGCAGCCATTGCCGTAGCCGCTCTTGCTCCCGCGCACGCGCTGACGGAAAACGAGCAAAAAGCCCTCAAGGACCTGAACAGCTATTTCAACTCCGTGAAGACCATGCACGGAGACTTCATTCAGTTCGGCCCAGACGGCAGCCAGTCTGACGGCAAGTTCTACATGGCCCGTCCCGGCAAGGTCCGCTTCTATTACAACAAGCCTTCGGTGCTGGACATCGTTGCGGACGGCAAGTCCGTTTCCGTTCGCGACCGCAAACTCAACACTCAGGACATCTGGCCACTTGGCCAGACCCCGCTGCGCTTCCTTCTGTCCGATACGATTGATCTCCAGAAGGATACCAACGTCACCAATGTTCTGGTTGAATCGGATCTGATTACCGTAACCATCTTCGACAAGACGAAGTTCAATTCCGGCACGCTGACACTGATCTTCGACGCCAAGGACTATGCGCTCAAGCAGTGGACCGTGACCGACCAGCAGGGCTACGACACGTCTGTAGCGGTCTATAACGTGGTCTCCAACGGTCCGACCAATCCGGACCTGTTCAAGATCGATTATCTGGCCAACGCACGGCAAGGCAAGAATTGACCCGAATGGGCTCGTTTGACGCGGGGGATCCGGGCAGCCGGTCCCTCGTTTTTCAATTGCTTGAACGCTTCTGCGCCCGGAGGGGCCTACGCCTGTCCGCCGGCGATCCTTATGGCCACGCCGGCATGGTCGAGAGCCCGGCGGGCAAACGCTGGTATTTCAAAGGCACCCGGTTCGACCTGAATGGGCTCGGCGCGTCGGAGATCGCCAACGACAAGGCTTATGCAGCCAGGTTCCTTGCCGAGGCCGGCATAAGCGTTCCCGACAGCCATTTTGTCTTCAGCGATAAGATCAGCGACAACACGCCCATCGACGACGACCTTCTGACCTTCACCGAGGAAAAGCGGTTTCCGCTCTTCGTGAAACCGAACATCGGTCAGGAAGGCCAGGGTGTCATGCGGGTCGACACGCTCGACACCCTTGGATCCGCGCTGCAATGTCTCGCCAAAAACCACGAACATTTGCTCGTGCAGCCGGAAATCCGTGGACGGGAGCTTCGCGTCGTCGTTCTTGACGGTGAAGTGCTTTGCGCCATCGAGCGAAAGCGTCCCGTCATTTTCGGCAACGGTACACAAAACTTGGCGGAACTGCTGGCAACCCATGCGAAACTGCCGGTATCTGATAGCCGTATTATCCGGGAACTGGCCGCCCAGCGGCTGGATCTGGAAAGCGTGCCCGAAAACGGACAGGAAGTGACGCTGCTGCCGGTGACCAACCTGTCTTGCGGGGGAACTGCCAGGATCGTCACGCCTGAATTAGCCCCGGAAATTCTTGCAACCGCGCAGCAAGCGGCGGATATCCTGTCGCTTAGATATGCCGGCGTCGACATGATCGTTCCCGACGGCTTATCTTCAGAAAACGAAGCCGTTGTTCTGGAGGTGAATGCCGCGCCGGGTCTCAGCAATCTCGCCCGCCAGGGGACCGAGGAAGCAGCGCTTGTCGAGGCAATCTACGACAGGGTATTTGCCGCAATCTTTTGCGATTGAAACATCGCACCGTCTGTTACCGTACAGCCAGTTACCAGAGGGCAGGCAGTTCAACGGGACCAAGCCCCGCATGCACCAGTCGCTCCGCAGCCGCCTCCACACGCTTTTTCTTCATGGCCGGCCACTGTGCAGCCGCACCACGAACCCCATGGGTGCGAAAGGCGTTCAGCTTCAATCGCACCGGACCATCAAGCGACTGAACAAATTTGATCAGACTGTCGATTTCCTCGTCACGGTCTGTCGCATCCGGAACCATCAGAAAACGCAATTCATACAGCTTTCCGGCCTCGTGCAAGAGCCGCGCGCTTGCGAGGCTTCTGGCATTTGATCTTTCCGTCAAATGAACGTGCAGCTCTGGATCAAACGCCTTTATGTCGAGAAGAACGCCGTCGGTAACCTCCAAAACCGACTTCCAGGCAACAGGTCCAAGATGCCCGTTGCTGTCGATGAAGCGCGTGAGATGGCGCAGGTCTACATCCTCTCCCATCGCCGAGAAGAGGCTGCGGATAAAGGGCAATTGCAGCGTTGCTTCACCGCCCGAGATGGTGATGCCGGACAGAAACCCGGCATGCTCATGAAGCAGATCCAGGATCTCCTGAACGGTGTAACTGCGAACCATTGGATTGGCGCTGATCGGGCAAACGTCCAAGCAGGCGTCACATTGCGTGCAGACGGACGGCTCGAATGCAATCCTTCCGTCCACCAGCGACAGAGCTTTCGGCTCACAAACGGGCAGGCACTCGCCGCAACTGTCACATTGACCGATCGTATGCGGATTGTGGCAGGTGGCGCAGTTGAAATTGCACCCCTGCATGAAAAGGACCATCCGATTGCCCGGTCCGTCGACGCAGGACCAGGTCAGGATCTTACTGATTTGTGCCCGCAAGGAGTTCACTGGCAACGACCCGCAGTTTGCGTTTCAGGATCGACGTGCAGTCGGCAGCTTCCGCTCCTAGCGCCGTCGTATTTGTCCGCGAACCGGCCTCCGCATTGAATTTCTCAATGTCGGTCAGGCGGATCATGTAGCCGGTCACGCGAACCAGGTCATTGCCACCGACATTTGCGGTAAACTCCCGAAAACCCCTGGCAAAGGCACCCTTGCACAAATCAACGACGGCATTCGGATTTGCCTTGACGGTCTCGTCGAGCGTCAGGATTTCACTGACGCCGGAGGCATAGTGCCGGTGATGAGGTGCCAGTGCCAGTATGTGAGAAACCGGGTCAGGTTCAGTACCGTAGGGAATGCGCACACCCGGCGTAAGCCCTGTATCGGTCGACAAACCTGCTTGAGAATGCAGCATCGCCCTTCCATGCCAGACATTTTTCAGCTCGTGCGCACCCACCAGCTGTTCCAGCTGCCTGGAAATCTCGTGGCCGATGGCGTTTGCTTCCGGAGCATGACCGTAACGCCCTTGGGCACCTGCCTTGTCCTGCAGGATATTCACGGCCTCAGCCATAGCGAAGATGCCGAACATCGCGGTGAAGCGTGTCTCGTCAACCCAGCCTTCGGTCACAAGAAAGCTGTCAAAGAAACCGGACTGATTGAACAGGTAATCGATCCGCGCCTCAGTCAGCCGGAAATTCAGGTCGACATAAAAGGGCAACTTGTTTGTCAGAAAATCGTTCAGGCCCGCCGATCGCTCAGCCACGGCGGCGAGGTTCACCCGCGTCAGGGTTGAGGCTCCACCACAAACCGGTAGTGCATTGTAGCAGCTGACAATGCCGTAGCCGCGCTCACCGAACACTTGCCGGTGCAAGGGATGGTTGGCGATATGGGGCTTTGAGCACTTCGTTATGTTTTCAGCCGCCAGTTGCAATATGTCATCGCCGCTGATTTCCGGATCGTAGGAGAAGGTCAGATTGGGGGCAATTTGCTTGAGTTCGGCATCAACACGCAGGATTGCCCGGGCAACGCGGTTGTCTGTCGGGCCGATGTTGGCATGCATGAAGGCGTCGGGCAGTACCCGGTCCAGGTATCGCCAGAACAGTTTGATCTTTTGATACAGCGCGTCGTCCGATACCCCATCGCAAAAGGGCAACAGCAAATTGTCCAGATGACCGATAAAAACCGGCATCGCCGTTACCGAGGGCACATGGTGATAGGCAATCATCAGCGTGTTGATTGCCTCATCAAGCGTCTGCGGCGGCGGCAACTCCAACCATTCGCTGCCGTTTTTCAGAACGACCTCATAGTCCGGAAGAACGTAACGCGGCTTGTAAGGGGCGTGGCCTTCATACATGTCACAGATCACCCGCGCCTCCAGTGCGGCGCGCGTTTCGTCATCGATCGACGGATAGTCCAGAGAATTCTCCGCTTCAAGCGAAAGGGCACGTGCCTTTTGCGCGAAGCTCAGCGTGGGATCGTTGACGATGTGGCGGAGGGTCGGATTTTCAATTGGCATTTCATGCCCCTCTAAGCGGACCTGATAGCTGCACATGTTCAGCAAGACGGATACTGACTAGAAGATACCCGCACCAAATCGCGCAAAGAATGCATGACATTGGCATTCAGCTGGACAATACTCGCATTCATGAAGGTGATTGGCGGAACACAGATATACTTCCACAGCAGTGACCCGGCCGTTTCGCCCTGGCCGTATCAGGTCGCGGCCGGTGGACGAACGCATGACCCCGGGAGCGGCGGGATCGTTGACCGGAAATATCATCAGCACACATTGATCCTGACGCTGTCCGGCGAGGGTTGGATCCGTGTCGGTGACAGAGAAGTCGCTGCCGAAGAGGCTTGTCTGGCCTGGCTGGATACATCCCGCACCTATGCGCATCGCGCCACGCCGGGAAACCATTGGTCCTATGTCTGGATAGCACTGTCGGGTGCGACCCTCGACAACTTCTTCATGCAGCTCAATCTGCGGGCTGAGCCGGTTGTCGACGAGATGGCGGACCTGCTGCCCGATTTCGAGGGGATCATCCAACAACTGGCCAGTCAGCATCCGCTCATGGATGCTCATATGAACACACAGGTCGCGGCGATTCTTGCCAAAGTGTTCACGAAGCGAGCCGGAACTCCGCCCCTGAATGAGGTCGACCCGGTATCCAAGGTCATTCAACAATTGCGCAAGGATCTGTCCCGCAACTGGGACATAACGGCAATGGCTGTGGTTGCCGGTCTCAGCCAGTCGCAACTGTTCCGACGGTTCCAGGCCGCGACAGAAACCTCCCCGGTCTCCTGGCTTCGCCGGGAGCGTATGGTGCAGGCCGAGCATCTGCTGACGGTCAGTTCCGAGAATGTATCAGCCGTCGCCCAACGTTGCGGCTACGCCGACCCGTTTCACTTCAGCCGGGATTTCAAACGCCATTGCGGACGTTCACCGACGGCATTCCGGGAAAACGCGCGATTTTAATATGTATGCCTTCGGCCCGGTTCGGATCACCGGTGGAACCGAGATGCGTTCCAATTTTTTGCTGCAGGTACTGACGAGGCCTGCAATGCTAAGACTGGCATCACCGCAAAGGAACGTTATGTGACACTTTCGATAATTGGCGCCGGATTTGGCCGAACCGGCACGGAGTCGCTCAAAAAGGCGCTGGAAATCCTGGGGTATGGACCGTGCTACCACATGTACGAGGTTGTGCCTCACCCGGAACGCGTCGCGCTTTGGCGAACGGCCGCGATGGGAGTCTTGCCTGACTGGCACGAAGTGTTTTCGGATTACCGGGCAACCGTCGACTGGCCCGCTGCATTTTTCTGGCGGGAACTGAGCGCCCATTATCCCGACGCCAAGATCATCCTGTCGGTTCGCGATGTCGACAGCTGGTTCAAGAGTATGGACGGCACCATACTGAAAGCTCTCAGGAACGGAGACGATCCAAACACGGTGGGGAAAAGACTGGTTGCTCAACGTGTTTTCAAGGGCCGTCTGGATGATCGCGACCATATTATCGCGACGTACAAAAAGAACATATCCGACGTTCAGGCAGCGTTTGGTCCGGACCGTCTCTTAACCTATGAGCTGGGATCGGGGTGGGAACCACTGTGTGATTTTCTCGGCTGTCAGGTTCCGGGCGAACCCTATCCCCGCAGCAACAACGCCGACGATTTTCACCGAAAGTTTGAGAGCGTATCAAAGCGTTGAAACTGCAACACAGGTGGATCTGATCAGACCTTCAACCAGCTTCCAGTTCGCGTTTGCTGCGAGGCCACAAGGTCAAGGCCAAACCGCAAAAAATCAGGCCCGCGCCTGTCATCTGAAACGTCGTCAGACGCTCGCCCAGAATGACAGCCGACAGGCTGATGCCGAAAACCGGAACCAGTAGAAAGAACGGCGCAACATTCGAGGCGTCGTATTTCACCAGTAGTCGACCCCAGATCGTGAAGACGACAATGGTCGCGAGCAAGGCGGAATAGGCGACTGCGAACGCAGTCATCCAGCCAACCTTGGCGAAGAGGCTGAGCGGGTCACCGTTGCTTTCAAGCAGCAGCGACAGAATTCCCAGGGGAATGGGTGACATCAGGCTCATCCAGACCACCACCGCCAGCATGTCGACCTGGCCCATGGATTTCAGAACAATGTTGCCGCCGGCACCGCACAGAGCGGCCAGCAGGATCAACCCGATACCTTCAAGCGCGCTGGCATCCGAGCGATCGAGGATCAGGCATGCAAGTCCGGCAAGTGCCAGCAGGACGGCAAAAGCTGCGCGGCCATCCAGCCGTTCGGAAAAGACGGCCATCGCAATCAGAATCGTGAAGAATGCCTGGGTGTGCACCAGCAGCGATGCCAGTCCTGCTGGAAGACCCATAGCCATCGATGTGAACATCAATCCGTATTGCCCGGCTCCCAGAAGCAGGCCGGCCAATGTCAGTTTCCACCACGAAACCCGTGGGCGCGCGATGGTCACCACAAAAAGCGCTGCGCAGAAAAACCGTAAGAATGTGAAGAAAATAGGCGGCGTTGATTCAAGCGCGAGGGCCGAAATCGGAAAGGTTGCTCCCCAGATGAACGCGGCAAAGACAGCCGCCACAACATCCCGTCTGTCCATTTTACCGCCTGGATCACCGCGCCCGGAGTTGCCAATGGCAAGAAGACTGCAGCAGGTTGCAGGCAATCGCAACAGTCAACAGTTGCAGACAGCTGGATCTCCGCTGCGGTTCGATCCGTTCTTTACGGCAGCAGGCCAGAGTCAAAAATCGCCATATCGCAGGAGGAGACCCTTTCCAGGATTTCCTTGTAGGGTCTGTGCTCGGGACCGAAATAGTAATCTTCCGCGTGCTTCTTCGTCGGGAATTCCACCAGGATCAGACGGCCCTCTGGTAAGGCCCCCTCTTTCACATCGACCTGTTCGGTCACAGCCAGCGGTTTGCCTCCGTAGCTGACCAGGATCCGGTGTGCTTCAGGCAGGTAATCTCGTGCGTGGGTTTCAGCATCTTCCACACGCAAGAAAGTGAGCATATAGGCTGGCATTCGGATGTCCCTTTCGTCGCAAACCGTTGATGACTGGGAAGATGTCGCTGTGGTTTTTGAACGACGGCAAGCCGCAAGACAATCAGAGTAATCGCTTTGCACACTTTCGCCTCCGGAGACGCAAGCTCTGGCTGAACCCGTCTGAAAGCAGGCACGCCGTCTTCCGGTCAAATGACCGTAGCTTTTTTCGCTTCTTCTTTGAGAAACGACAATACAGCCTGAACCTTGGCCGTTCGATGCAGATCGACATGCGTCAGGAGCCACCAGGGAACCACCCAGTCTTCCTTGCTGGGTATGACCTCTACCAACTCCGGGTGAGAGGCCGCCTCCATGACCGACAGGAAGCACAGACCGACGCCCGCAAGCGTTGCCTCACGCATGACCGTCATGTCGGTGGCTCGGAAAATCAGATTTTCTTCAGGCACATGGTCACGCAACCAGGCGATCATGGGTGAGTTGATCGTTAGATCATCCGAACCGACAAATCGATGCGAAACAATCTCGTTTTCGTCTTGTGGCATGCCATTGCGAGAGATGTACGCCCGGGAGGCATAGATGGCAAACCGTTGGCGAGCAAATGGTTGAACGACGTTGTCCGGCTGACTGGAAGGGCTGCCCGCCCGGATAGCCACATGGGCCTCACCGTATTCCAGTCGAAACAGGCGCGGGTCGGTCAGGAAGCGCACGATCAGGTGAGGATGCATGGCCTGAAACCGCGCCAAAAGGGAAGTCATCGCCGCCGAAGCGATTGCGAGCGACGTAATCACCAGTTCACCGGTTACCTCACCGCCACGCCCCTTTATGCGGTTGCCCAGCTGACTGAACTGATCGTCGGTCGCCTGCGCAACCTGAAGCAGATCCTGTCCGGCCTCGGTAACGGTGTAGCCTCTCGAGTGCCTCTGGAAGAGTTTTGCTCCCAGAGTTTTTTCAAGCTCATCGATGTGTCGGATCACCGTTGCATGGTGGACCCCCAGTACCTTCGCGGCCCCACTGACGGAGCCGAGCCGTGCCACGTGATAGGCAGTCCGGATTTCGTTCCAATTGTCCATGGCCGCGCCCTGTCTGTGCGTAAACGCACATATCCTGTGCATTTGGGAATATTGCGTTTGAATTTGCAAGAAACAAATATCCGGTCAGCCCACGAACCTGGCTTCAGTCAACGTCCAAGAAGGATCAGCCCCATGCCACACAGCGTTCTGCGTATCGACTCATCTGCCCGTACCGAAGGCTCCGTTTCCCGGGATCTGACCGACCGGGTGATTGCCCGCCTGTCTCCAGACACTGTCGTGTCTCGTGATCTCGCTGATGGACTTCCGCTGATCGACAATTCCTGGATCGGCGCGAACATGACGAGTGCTGATGATCGCAATGACGAACAGCGCAATCTGCTCGCTCTATCCGATACCTTGATCGCCGAGTTGAAGGCCGCCGACACGGTCGTCATAGGTGTGCCGGTCTACAATTTCGGGATCCCGGCGGCACTGAAGGCATGGATCGATCTGATCACACGTCACGGCGTGACCTTCAACTACACCGAAACGGGTCCGGCCGGAACGCTGACGGGTAAACGCGCCATCCTCGCGATGGCGTCCGCAATGACGCAGGTTGGTGCCTACGACGATTTCGTCACCGGTTACCTGAAGCACCTGCTCGGTTTCCTCGGCATCACCGATATTCAGATCGTGGCAGCAGACCAGCAGGTCCTCGGGGGTGAGGAGGTACTCGCCAAAGCTCATGACCAGATCAGCGCCGTCGCTGCCTGAGCCAGTGGAATTTTCAGAAAATCGGTAATAGATCGGGATTGAGAGTACCTTGCGCACTCTCAATCCTTCCGTTTTGTGAACGGTGCGTCCGAAGTGCCTTTGTGCCAGGCAAATCGAGAAACTCAGTAATCGCCGAGCTTGATGTCGCGGGAATACTCGCCGTCGACTTCCTTGGTGACCGCCTGGCCGCAGATGGTGGCGCCGCGCGTGGCGTCATAAGTCAAAGAAGGTGAGCCGGAAAGTTCCCAGCCCTTGTTCAGGGCCTGGGTGACCCGATGGCAGAATTCGCTGTCGTCTACGCCGGTGATGAACCGATAAAGCTTCATTTGTGTGTCCGTCCTGTCATGCACGGGCAGCGATGGCGTCGGCGATGGCGATCACCCGCTTACCCATTTCCGCATGTAACCGCTCCACCATCTTGCCGTCCACCTGGATTGCACCTTTGTCTGCATTTTCCGGCAGATCGAAAATCTCGTTGATCTTGCGCGCCCAGGCGACTTCTTCTTCTGTCGGACTGAATGCCGCGTGACAGGAAGCAATCTGCTTGGGATGGATCAGTGTCTTGCCGTCCATGCCCATTTCAGCACCTTGTGCACACTCGGCAGCAAAACCCTCGTCGTCCTGAAAGGCGTTATAGACGCCGTCGAGAATATCGATGCCTCCAGCCCTTGCAGCCGCAACGCATGTCATCAGCCAGGGCATCATGACGGCCCGGCCCGGCATCAACCGCGCACGGGTTTCCTTGGCAAGATCATTCGTCCCCATGACGAAACAAGAGAGCCGGACTTCCGGATCCCTGCCGCAAGCACCGATGGCGGCGGCATTGAGCATCGCTTCGGGGGTTTCCATCATCGCCCAGATTTTCAGGTCGTGCGACGCGCCATGCAGAGACAACATATGCGCAACGCGTTGCAGATCAGCCGGCGCATTGACCTTGGGAACGAGAATGGCGTCAGGCGCGGCCTTGACCGCCATTTTCAAATCGTCTTCTCCCCACGGGGTATCCATACCGTTGATCCGGATGACGACTTCCCTTTCACCATAACCACCGGCAGAAACCGCATCGCTGATCTGCGTCCGGGCCAGTTCCTTGGCATCAGGGGCGACCGCATCCTCCAGATCCAGAAGCAGACAATCGACATCCAAGGTCTTTGCCTTTTCCAGTGCCCGGGCGTTGGAACCCGGCATATAGAGGGCGGAACGGCGAGGTCTAAGCGGTGCGGTCATCGACTGATCCTACGGGAATTCGAAACGGGATTTGAGTTAACCTAGCGGATCGAAAGATCAAGCGAAATTCACCGAAGGGGGAAGATCATCAAGACGCACTTTGCGCCCGATGGCCGAAGATCATGTCCTTGGCGGCAATCACGGCCCCCATGGTAATGGCGAGACAGGCGATGCCGACCGAAAGGGTCAAGACCCCGAACCCGAAAGCGATGAGCAACAGCGTCGAGAGCAAAGGCGCAGAATAAGCGGCGGCTCCCAAAACCTGAATGTCGCCGCGTTTGACACCGATATCCCATGTGAAGAAAGCCAAGCCGACCGGAAACAGCGCCAGAGCCAGGACCGAAGCCCATTCCTGGGGTGCCGCGGGCCAGACTGTTTCCTCCAGCGCCACATGACACAAGGCA
Source organism: Roseibium sp. SCP14 (assembly GCF_040329475.1). Classification (NCBI taxonomy): domain Bacteria; kingdom Pseudomonadati; phylum Pseudomonadota; class Alphaproteobacteria; order Hyphomicrobiales; family Stappiaceae; genus Roseibium; species Roseibium sp. SCP14. The sequence continues at coordinate 20,000 of NZ_JBDZYH010000013.1, read as the reverse complement.
GACAGCAGCGCCGTCATAAGGCAGAACCCCGCAACCGCTTCGGTCGGAACCGACCCAAGGCGGCGGGACAGGACCGAATAACTGGACCAGAACAGGGAGGACGCGATGGCAGCGCCATATCCCAATGCCGAGCCGCCGGAAAACTGAATTCCGTCGCCTCCGGTAATCAACAGGGCCGCTCCCGCAAGTCCGAGGATTGTCCCCAGAACGTGATGCGCTCGCAGCTTTTCACCCGGCAAAAAGGCGGAAAACAGCACGATCAGCAAAGGCCAGGTGTAGTTGATCAGGTTGGCCTCTACCGGCGGTGCATTGCGAATGGCCGTGAAATAGAAAAAGTGAAAGCCGAAAAGGCCCAACGTACCGAAGGCCCACACGCCTGGAGGTTGGCGCAACAGCGCAAGTTTGCCGGTCACAGCCAGCCAGAGCATTGCAAGCGCGCCGGACGTTCCGAAGCAAAGCGCGTTCAGCAGAAAAGGCGGAACCTGCCCGGAGCCCGCACCGAACACGCCGAGCGTTGCCCACATGAGCACCGCGCTCAGCCCGACGACCGTTGCCTTCACTCTTCCCGAGCCTTCCATTTCACCTCACTGCCTTGAAGCATCCAGCCGAACGACACATGCTCATGACACGAAACGAAAAACATCGGAAGGCTTTCGCAGAATTTGATTCAGGTCCTTGATCCCGACTCCGGTTTCAGGACATGTTGGGGATCATTTCTTTGTCCTGCCATTGTCGGGGAATACATGACGACTACGGAAATCAAGGTCCTCGGACCAGAAGATGCCCACCAGCTTGCACCGCTCATTGCCGAGAACGCTCAAGCGCTGAAACGCGGAGCGCCGCGCCGCCCCGACGAGTTTTACGCAGAACGCATCCTTGGCGACAAGACCGCTGAAGTGCTGGGCGCATTCTCGAGTGGCAGGCTGATCGGCTTCGCGGTCTATTTCGACCTGCCCGAACTGATCACCGGCCTTCGCATCGGCCAGATGGATGACATCTACGTTCATCCCGATCATCGCAACCAGGGCGTTGGCCGCAAGATCATTGAAACCCTTGTTGCGGAGGGAAAGAGCCGCGGCTGGCTGCATTTGCGCTGGATCGTACCGGGCAAGAACACCCCCGCCGTTGCCCTTTATGAAAAGATCGCCGAGCCGGACCATCGCAAGAGTTATCTCATCCCGATCGACCGCGTTGCCGGCGATTGATCCCTTGAAGCGTTACCTGACACCTGGGGTCTAGATCCCGGCTGCAAACAGCGGCGGGATCTGCCCCAGTGGCAAAAAGCCAACTCGCACCACACCGCGCTCGATCGCCACAGGCAGACTGATTGTAGGAATGCCGTCGACCTGCGTCTCGGCAGACTTCAGGCTTTTTATGACACCTTCAACGAGCCCAAAGGCATTGTTTTGCGGTGGAAACAGCGGCTTAAGAATCTGGAGCAACTGCTCGGCATTGCCCAGTGTCAGGTTCAATGTGCCGGAGAGCGTGCCGTCCCCATTGACCAGCAAATCGCCATTGGCGCCGATGCGGCTTTCACCGATAACAGCCTCGAACAGAACCAGTCTGACCGGCAATTCACCGTTGTTGATCCGAACCAGAGTGACGAGGTCCGCTCCTGCAAGCATCGCGGTGCCACCACTGATCTGAACATGGCCGCGCAAGTCGATCGTCTCCTGCAGGTTTGACACCGATTGCAGGTTCAAGGCGTCGATCGTCGCAAATCCGTCCAGCGCATCCGCTTGTTCCGGCGCTGTCCGCAGGTGAATTTCCGCCTTGTCGGACGAAATCAAACCATTCGTCAGAATGTTTTCAAACGCGACTTCCGGTTTCCGGATCACCGCGTCGAGGTCTCCCAGCGCCTCCCGGCTGAATTTGACGCTCGCACGGGCGGTTTCCCATGTCATCTCGCCGTTGAACCCGGCAAGCGGCGCTTCCATCAGGATCGGTGCCTTTGCTTCCAGGATCACATGCCAGGGATTGTAAATCAGTGCGATGGCTCTCAGTGCCTCGAGAGAACTGCTCGTGCCGGCCCTGTCGAGCGACTGCATCTCCTGGCAAGAGACTTCGTAGCGGAAGGGATAACCGGCAATCGTCAGATCCGTGCAGGTCAGCTCAAGGCCGCTTTGCGCAAGATTGTTCATTTGCCGGTCGAGCTGATCCGCCAGGACAGAGCGACCGTAGAGCCATGCGGCAGACCAGCCCGCAATCACCAGAACGATAACGCTCAGCAGCAGAATGTAACGGCGTTTGGAGGATTTGGTCGGTTTGCTCGCGGTCGTGGACACTGCTCTTGTTACTCACTGTTGAAGTCGCGGCTTGTACCGCGGCATTGAATCGACAGGCGGAGATTGTTATTTCCGCACCTGCAAAAGAGAAGACAGGTCGATATGAGCGATTTTTGGGTATTTGGCTACGGTTCTTTGATGTGGAACCCGGGATTTGATCACTTGCGGTCGGAACAAGCCCTGTTACGGGGAGCCCACCGGGCGCTGTGCGTTTATTCCTGGGTTCACCGCGGCACTCAGGAAAGGCCGGGGCTCGTCTTCGGCCTGGACAATGGCGGCGCGTGCCGGGGGATCGCCTATCAGGTTTCAGAGGAAATCTGGCCGCAGACGCTCGATTATCTGCGCGCTCGCGAACAGACCACCATGGTCTACAAGGAACACTGGCACAACATCGAACTCGACAATGGCGAAAAGGTCGAAGCGCTGGTCTACATGGTCGATCACGGCCATCCGCAATATGCCGGCGCCCTGCCTCTGGAAGAGCAGCTGGATATCGTCAATGGTGCGGTGGGAAAATCTGGCGCAAATCCGGAATACGTCATCAACACCGCAGCGCATCTGGACGAGATGGGCATTCCCGACACAGGACTTGCCTGGCTGGCACAGCGCTTGCGGGATAACGGCGCAGCCTGAAATCCGCTTCAACTCTGCCGGAAAATTCTCCAGAACTCCGGGCAACCCGTTCAGGTTCCCGAAAAGAAGAAAGGCCGCGCAAATGCGCGGCCCTTTCTTGTGGGGGACACTCTGTGTGCGAGTGCTTCAATCAGTTATGCGGAAAACCGGCTTTTGCAGTTCCGTTCCAATCGCCAATAAAAGGCAGGATCAGCTTTGAACCTTTCGAGGAAGCGGCATTGAAAGCAGCCTGCTGTTTGGCCGTCAAACGTTCTTCACCGTTATAGCTGCCTTGATTTTCCAGGATCAGCAGACGGTTGTTGCGAGCGTCACGAAGCGCTTTTTCATTGGCAATCTGCATTTGGCGGATGGTCAGCGGCTCGTCACCGGTAGCATCGCCATAGGCTTCGCCGCCATTGAAGGCCAAGGCACTGCCGGCAGCTGCCGTAGAAATGAAAGCGGCGGCAAGCAAAGTAGATACAAATTTCTTGTTCGTACGCATGATTAATCTCCGTACCAGTGTGTTTAACTTTCAATAGATACGTCTTCGACAGTATCGTCTTCGCATCGTGCTAACGTCTTTTGAACGCTGCACACCCAAAGTAGGTGCGATTTTTTAGAAAAAAACAGGTATAACTGATACGTGATTACGTGTTTACTTGGATAAACTACAATTCACGCGCCTGTGTTATTTGGTTTAACTTAGTTTGAAACCGGTTATATTAAATAAGATCCAGAGATTTCAGCAACACCAGATCAACCACAAGGCATGTAACCGGCATTGCTGCAGGATCCTTCCACGCATCGCCGCTGTCTGTTCCGAAACTGCAAAACAGGGATCAGGCTGTCCGTGCTTCTTTGTGAGCATCGATCTTCTGTAGGACCGGCGAAGGATGCGGTGCCTTGCGCGCTTCATCGATCAGACGGTCGCTCGCCGTTTCGATTGCCGTCACCATCTTCTGATGGAATTCATCGGCCGGCAGACCCGGTTCGATCGGCGGCAGGATCTCAACGACAACCGTTCCCGGATAGACAACCCAGGAGGACCGGGGCCAATAGAGGCCGGCATTGTGGGCAATCGGCACCACCGGACATTTCAGGTCCTTGTAAAGATGCGCAATCCCGTACTTGTATTTCGGTTCGGCACCGGCCGGGCGGCGCGTACCTTCCGGAAAGATCAGAATCTGGCGCTCTTCCGCAATTGCTTCCTTGGCAGCTTCCATCATGGCAGCCAGGGCTTCGGACCGCTTGCCCCGATTGATGGGGATCTGCTTGTACTTGGCCGTGTACCACCCAAAGATCGGAATCCAGCGCAGTTCCCGTTTCAGGATGAAGGTCGGGCTGGTGAAGAGGGGGATCAACGTCACCGTTTCCCAGGCCGACTGATGCTTCATGGCTGCAATGAAACCGCCTTTCGGCAGATTTTCCTTGCCCCGGACTTCAATCTTCAGCCCGACGGTCACCCGCATCAGCAGCAAAAGAGTTTTCGACCAGACCGGAACAATCCACCAGCCCCAGCTGCGTGGCAGCAGCATGACCGGAGAAAACAGGATCATCTCAACAAAGGTAACGGAATAGAACAGAATCTGAAAAATTGTCGAACGCAGAAGAAGCATGGTACCTGCAAAAAATCACTAGGCGTTACCGCCGGTCCGTCCCCAACCGTTCAGCAATGACCTGACCAGAGTCAGCCAACACCCTTCACGGCAATACGTAGTCGGGCGACGATATACTTCACATATTCGCGCATGAGAAGCCGGATCGTTGCAGGTTCCTTGTACCAGTCTTCCAGATTCAGGCCCTTGGAGAAGACCGGGTAGGCGATCAGGTTCACATCCGGAAGAGCATCGGAAAGCTCAACCCTGGCCCGAGGCAGGTGATACGCGCTCGTGACGACCAGCAAGGAATCGAAGCCGTTCTTCTTCACCCAGCTGGCGGTTTCAATTGCATTTCCCGCTGTATTGAGCGCAACACGGTCCAGATCGACACTGCCTTTCTCCAAGGGCATGCTGGACGACGTGACTGCTGCGAGCTGTTCGCGCGTCGTTCCCGGATGCACCCCGGAAATAAGCAACCGGCTGGCCTTGCCTTCCTCAAGCAAGCGGACAGCCTCGTTGACCCGGGCCTGACCTCCGGTCAAAACAACGATTGCATCGGCATTTGCGGTCACGGGGACTTTTGCCGTTGTAATCTGATGCGCAAAATACAGAAACTGGCCGACCGCTCCGAACAGCAATGCCGCGATGACTGCTACGAAGACAAAGCGTAGTCCAAACCGTTTTTTGCGGCGCTCACCTGCTTCGGATAATGTGGAAGCGGTTGCGGAGTTCTCCGGCAAAGCAGACACACGCCGTTCCGCAACAACTGGAACGCCATCTTCCAAGGCTGGATCTACGATTGTGTCTGCGTTGGTCATGCGGCGACTATGATAAGTGATTCGGCCAATTTCGCGGCAGCCGACTGTCGCGACAAATTAGCCGATTACATTGCCAAAACCAAGATTGTTTCCCGAGCGCAAGAATAACTCCAAGTCTCTTTCCGCTTTTGAAGCAACTACAAGCTGCCTATCTGTCGGCAAACGGGTCAGTTGCTGGATAAGTCTTGGATTATTCAGCGGCTTTTTTTGCGCCTCAATCGACCTTGGCAAGATGAGCCTTGACCGCCAGACCCGAAGTCAGCGCAGTCAGAATGGCCACCAGAAACACCACACCGAAAACACCGAAATATCCGGGTAAACTGACGGAGACCGAGCCGAACAGGGCTGACATCTGGTCTGATCCGGCTTGCCCCGCTCCTTGCCGTGTCAGCATATCCACCACAATAAAACAGATTATTGCGGCAATTCCGCCGGAAACGCCGCCCTTCAAACCGAGCATCAGGAAATGACGCTGGAATTCACGGGCGATGAACGAATCTTCCGCCCCGACGAAATGCAGCACCGACACCACATCCTTGTTGCCCGCCATTGCCGATTGCGTAGCAAATACCACGCTGAGCACCATCGAGCCCAGAACAAGCACCATGATGGCAAAGCCGCCAACCACGACCGCACCTGCCATGGCTGACAGACGAGAGGTCCAGATCGAGTGATCATCGACACTGGCCCCGGTCACCTGCTGCGAGACCTGAGCCCGTAGTTGTGCCAGATTCAGGAGGGCCGGATCACCGACGGTGATCTGAATGAGGCGGGGCACCGGTAATCCATCCAGTTGCAATCCATCTCCAAGCCAGGGTTCGAGAAGGTCCTTGGTCTCGGCGTCCGAAAGGGCCCGCACGGATTCAATTCCGGAAAATTCCTGCGCAAGCGCGACAGCCTTGTCGATCTCGCGCAACATGTCGATCCCTTCCGTCGGTCGTATCTGGATCGTGATTTCACGGACCAGGTCGTTTTGCCACGCATCGGCGGCATCCCAGACAACCGACACAGCACCGACGGTCAGGCACGCAAGAAAGCTCATGATGGCAACGACGAGAGTGAGGGCGCGGCCGGCCACCGACTGAGGCGGAACGATCGCGGCGGCCGGACGAAGCTTGGCCTCGTCACTCTGCTGCTGGTTCTGCGTATCCGCAGGTGCCTTGCGCCGGGGTCGTTTCAGCCGCTCCAGGCGTTTCGGCGGCTTGACCTTGGCAGCAGACTCCCGCTTTTCGTTTCGTTCTTCCGAATGAGCCATTCTGCTGCCTAGTCAAAAATCGAAAGACGGCCGTCGGCCAGAACCATGCGCCGGGCGTCCACTTGTTCCAGCAAAGCAATATCGTGAGTTGCAATGACAACGGAAGTGCCAAGTTTGTTCAATTCAATAAAAAGACGCAACAGCCGGCGGGCAAGGGGCGGGTCAACGTTCCCCGTTGGCTCATCTGCCAACAGGACTTCCGGTCGGGTGATCAGCGCTCTGGCTATGGCGGCACGCTGTTTCTCGCCACCCGACAGGACCGGCGGCAAAACGTGCATTCTGTCTCCCAGTCCGACCCACCTCAAAAGATCGATCACGTCCGACCTGTATTCGGATTCATCCTTGCCGATTACCCTCAGGGGCAAGGCCACATTTTCATAAGTCGTCAAATGATCCAGCAGACGGAAGTCCTGGAAAACCACGCCGATCTTGCGGCGCAGTTTCGGCAGCTCCTGTTTGTCGATCACGCTCAGGTCACGATTGAAAACCTTGATCAGTCCACGGGTCGGACGCAGCGACATGAACAGCAGTCTGATCAGGCTGGTTTTGCCGGCACCCGAAGGCCCGGTCAGAAACTGAAAGGACTGCGGTTCGATCTGGAAGGTCAGGTCCTGCAGGATCTCAGGCCCCATACCGTATCTCAATCCGACATTTTCGAAGCGGATCACAAAATTGACTCCTGTTGATGGACAGACGCTATAGCCAGCCCGTTAACGGTGCATTAATCATATAAATGTCCATTGGGGAATGGATCTATATGAAGAGATAGACATGGCACCGGATCTGCTGGCTTTTGTCCAAAAATTCCTGCCGGACTTCCGTCTCACGGGTTATGTAAGAAAACCTTCAGAGCATGCCATGGCGAAAGGTCTTCGCGCATGAAGATCAAATGTCCGGACTGCAGTACGTCCTACGAGATCAAGGCAGAGGCGCTCGGCCCCAAGGGGAGAAGCGTCAAATGCGCAAAGTGCGGCAATCGCTGGCACGTTTCGCCGAACCCCGAAGAGGAGGAAGGCACCGTCGACTTCAAGCCTGGAGCCGCTGAAACCTCCAAAACGCCTGAAGTGGATGGAAAATCTTCGGAGAAGGACGAAGCGGACTGGGAAGCCGACGCGACGGAAGAAACCGGTATCGCCGGCACTGATGAAGGGGAAGATGACCCCGATCCGGTCAGCGAAGAAGAAGACATTGCGGATTTCACGCCGCCTCCGGCGACTTCACGCGCCAGTGTCGACGAAGAAAAATACGCCGCCGACCTTGCAAATGAAAGCAACGAACCCGACGACGCCCCGAGTGAGGATATTGAATCTCACGCCAAGCGGCCGAAGATCATCGTCAACCCGAACAAGTTCCGGCGAAATCACATCGGGGCAATTCTGAACTGGATGTTTCGGCGCAACTATCGGCGCATTGGCGGCATAGCCCTGTTCGGCGTGGCTCTCGCGGCATGTGTTTTCTTTGTCCTGATGCGCGACAACATCGTCAAACAATCCCCCGACCTTGCAAGCCTTTTCCAGATGATCGGCCTTGACGTGAACCTGCGAGGCCTGGAATTCCGCAACCTGAGAACCTTCACGGAAATCGAAGACGGCAAGCGGGTTCTCGTCGTGGAAGGATCGATCCGCAATCTATTGAGTGAAAACAACACCGTTCCGGGTGTTCGCCTGTCAATTCGCAACTCGGATTTGCAGGAAATTTACGCCTGGACTGTAGAGCCCCGGACAAAATCGTTAAACGGGCTTGACGAAACCCGGTTTAGAACGATCTTAGCCGATCCACCTGAAACCGCATCCGACATCCAGGTACGATTTGTCGACCGCGGCAAACGCCAGATAGTTCTCGAGTGACCATGACCGCCAATATCCACACTTTGTTCGACGAAGACGCAATTGCGCAGCGGGTTTTTGCGCTCGCCGAAGAAATTGCAGAGGGAAAACCGCAGAAACTGCTCGTGGTTGCCGTGCTCAAGGGCAGCTTCATTTTCGCAGCGGATCTGGTCCGCGCCATGCACCGGGTCGGTCTGGAGCCGGAAATGGAGTTCATCCACCTTTCTTCCTACGGTGCCGGCACGGAGGGATCGGAAAATATCCGTATTTTGCGTGATGTCGAAAGTGACGTTAACGACCGCGATATAATTTTGGTGGATGATATCCTTGAATCCGGCCGCACGCTCAACTTCGCACGTGAGCGATTGAAAAAACGGGGAGCCCGTTCGGTCAAGGTCGCGGCGTTGCTGGATAAACCGGAGCGCCGCAAAGCTGCCATATCTGCCGATTATGTGGGATTTGCCTGTCCTGATAAGTTTGTCGTCGGATATGGTATGGATATGGGCCACGCTTGGCGGCAGTTGCCCTTTATTGGATACGTCGTTCCGTCTGAAGAGACTGCGGCAGACGGCAATACAGGAGAGTGAGCATGGCTCGCATTCTTCTCACCGAAGATGATGAAGCTGTCCGCAGCTTCGTGAAGCGCGCGCTGGAGCTTGACGGGCATTCAGTGGAAGTGGCGGAAGACGGCGGCGAAGCCGTTGAAACACTGACCCGTGAAAAAGGCAGCTACGACCTACTATTGTCCGACATCAAGATGCCGGTGATGGACGGTATTGCCCTCGCGCTGCATTCAGCCCGCGATTACCCGGACCTGCCGATACTGCTGATGACCGGCTTTGCCGATCAGCGGGAGCGCGCAAACGGACTGGACGCGCTGGTGCATGACATCATCACGAAGCCATTTTCTCTTGCCGATATCCGCAGGGCCGTCCGCGAAGCAATCGCGGGCGAACTGCCGCAGGAGACCCGCCGCTACGCCTGAACGCATAAAAGCTGTGGAAAGACGAACCGATTAGACCCCGCCACCGGCGGGGTTTTTTGATGCACTAACCGCACTCAATACCGCTTAAGCAAACGCTCCAGATAGTCGAGTTCCAGTTTCGGACGGGACGGATCCGAGAACCGGCGGCGCAGTTCTTCAAGAATACGCCTTGCACGCTGAACGTCGATTTCATCCGGGATCTGGACCCGGTTGTTGAAGTCGGGCCCTTCCGTCCGGCGCGGGCGGCCCAGAGGATCCTCATCCAGCGGCGCAGGACCGCTTGGCGAACCGGCCCCCTGACCCTGGCCCATCATTTGCTCGGTCAGGCCCTGTGCGCCTCTTCTGAGCGCGTCCAGCGCATTTCCTTGCTGACCAAGGGCTTGTTCGCCCTGGCCTTCACCAAGGGACTCCTGAGCCTGCCCCATGGACTCTCCGGCTTCACCAAGGGCTTCGTTTTCTCCCATGCCGTTCTGACCCAGCTGATCCATGAGCTGCTGCAGCTGCTGCGCCAGATTGCCCTGACCTTGCTGCAACTGCTCCAGCATCTGCTCCAGCTGCTCCTGGGTCAGCTGCTGTCCCTGACCCTGCTGCTCGCCCTGCTGGCGCTGACCGCGGCGCTGCTGTTGCTGATCCTGGTTGAAACGGTGGGTCTCATCCATAAGCTGCTGCTGACGCTGGATCATTTCGCCCAGCTGATTGAGCATTTCCATCATTTCGTTGTTCATGCCGTTGGGCATCATCTGCGGCCGCCCGGCCTGCAGGTTCTCCAGCATCTGCTGCATTTGCGCCAGAAGTTCGCGCGCGGCATCGCGGGAACCCGTCCGCGCCAGTTCTTCGATCCGATCCAGCATGTCGCTCAGATCCTGCTGGCTGAGCGTTTGCTGATTTCCGTCGAACGGCTGCATTGCCTGTGGATTCTGGCGCATCTGCTCGGCCAGAGCCTGCATGTATTCGTTCAGCGCTTCTCGAAGCTGCTGGGTAAGCTTGGCGATCTCTTCATCGCTCGCCCCCTCTTCGAGAGCTTTGCGCAAGGCTTCCTGGGCATCGCGCAGCTTCCGTTCGGCGGCGGACAGGTCTCCATCCTCGATCGAGAGAGCCAGGTCCCACAAAAGCGGCAACATTGCCTTGAGCTCATCGTCCGTCTGCGCCTTGACGAGAAGTCCGTAGGCAAAGCGCATGCCGAGATAATTGCGGGGTTTGAAGTTGAACAGCTCCGGCGCCAGCATCAAGGCGTCCATTGCCATGATCACCTGAGCATGGTTGTGCGCATCAAGGGCAAGATTGCGCCGCTGTTCCACCACAGCACGTGCAAGCGGTTTGCTGAACCTTCTTTGCGGCAATGTGATCCTGTAGGCAGGGGAAACGCCTTCCTGACCCGCCTGATCCCGTGCCATCAGCGTCAGATCGACTTCCGATCCTGCCCAGGGATGCGACGTCAGATCACGAATGGTTTCCGCTGTCTTGGCGGTTCCGGCCCGCGGTGGCAGCGACAGGGGAAATTGCGGCGCGTCGACAAGCGGCCTGGGCACACGGTCCTTGTGCTCCGGATCAGGCAGCGGCGTAATCCGCCCTTCGGCGGCGATCACGCCATAATCGTCATTCACGAGATAAGAAAATTTCAGCGCACCGCTGAGCTGCGGCTCCGGATCGTCCACCAGTCTGATTTCCGGTGCATCATCCGGGCGCACGGCAAAAACGAAGCTCAACAGGCGCTCTTCGCCGTTCAGAAGCTCGACAATGCCTGTCGTATCGAGCTTGAGACGACGTTCGACCGGAAGAAGCTGTTCCAGATCAGGATCTTGCCCTTCCTTGCCTGCTTCAGGTTGGATGAACTGAGGTTTTTCATCCTCCGCGCTGGCAAAGGTCATGGTCAGATTGCCAGAGCCTTGCGTCCTGACAACCAGAATAGAGCCTTCCGGAACCGAGACCGGAGCACCGGGGTCGCGCAATTGCGCACTTTCGCCGGTCAAGTAGATAGGCGGCTCGCTGGTATAAAGCGGTGGCGTGACCCAGGCATCGAGACGACTGGGCGGTTCCACCGTTTTGAACGGGTTCTGAAAGGCAGAAGCAAGCCTGCCGCCATAGTCGCCGCTGGCGGTTGAAAACCCGATAACAAGCAAGCTTGCGGCCAAAACCCTGAGCGCCCAGGGGTCGCGGCGATAGGCTTGCGGATCGGGGGCTTTTGAGCGGATCTCGGCAACGGCTTCGGCGGTCCTGCGCTGATGCAGCTCCCAGATCGCCCGGCTCTGTGGATCTTCGGCGCCAACCGACAGATCATCTTCAAGAGTGGTCAAGGGGCGATGATCGAACCCGGATGCCCTTTCAACCCGGCCGAGTGCATCTTCCCGAGACGGCCAGGACAATCGGAACAGATCGCGTGCCGCCCAGACCGCGGCAACAGCAAAACCAATCACTCCGAGCGGACCGGCCCAGGCAGGCAGAACCAGCCAAAGACCGACCCAGGAAAGCCCGACAAACAGCCCGATAACAACAAGGACAGGTAACAGCGCACGCCAGAAACGCTCGACGAACAGTGCCCATCGGCTTTGGCGCACAAGCCTGTCCAGGCGGTTCCTGATAAGGGCCCGCCAACCAAATGGCTCTGGAGTTACATGCCGGCCGGAATCCTGTTTGCTGTCATCTGCGCTCAAAGGCACCTCCGGTTCATATCCTGTAACTGCCGCTCACTCGTGAGCAACAGCCAGAAGGATCTGCCCTCCACCTAATAAGGTGAGGCATTGGAGGCGTTGGGGCAACCTGTCGGAACAACTATTTGTCGACAGGTGATGTCACGAACCCTTGAGCCAGTCGGGAATCCGGTCGAGACCGATCAGCTCCTCAAACGTCGTCCGCGGACGGATGACTGCAAATTGATCAGCGTTTACGAGGACTTCCGGGACCAGCAAACGGGAATTGTAGGTGTTGGACTGAACCGCACCATATGCACCTGCCGAATAAACCGCCAGCATGTCGCCGGCCTCGACCCTCGGCATATCCCGGTCCTGAGCCAGAAAATCACCTGTTTCGCAAACCGGACCGACGATATCGGCCTTGATTCGCTCCGCATCTCGGTTTTCTTCCCTTACCGGCCGCACTTCATGATGGGCTTCGTAAAGCGTTGGCCGGATCAGGTCATTCATGGCGCCGTCGACAATCACGAAAGTCTTGTCGGCCCCATCCTTCACGTAGATCACCCTGGTCACCAGAATACCGGCGTTTCCGGCAATCAGACGTCCCGGTTCGAACATGACCTTGCAGTCCAGCTGCCGTACATGTTTTTTCACCACTTCCGCATAAGCATCCGGATGTGGAGGCGGGTCATTGTCAGTGACATAGGGGATACCCAGGCCACCGCCGAGGTCGACGTGATCAATCTTGTGACCTTCGCCGCGCAAGTCGGTGATCAGCTCACCAAGGCGCGCAAAGGCATTGTCGAACGGCTCCAGCTCCGTGATCTGGGAACCGATATGCATGTCGATACCGGTAACCTGAATTCCGGGCAGTTTTGCTGCAACCGCGTAAACCTCCCTGGCACGCTGCCAGGGAATACCGAACTTGTTTTCAGCCTTGCCTGTGGCAATCTTTGCGTGGGTCTTGGCATCGACATCCGGGTTGATCCGCATGGAAACCCGAGCGGTCTTGCCCATTTCGCTCGCAACCCGCGAAAGCTGGTGCAGCTCCGGTTCAGATTCGATATTGAAGCACAGGATATCTTCTTGAAGACCATAAGCCTGTTCCGCTTCGGTCTTGCCGACACCTGAAAAGACGATCTTGTCAGCAGGTACGCCGGCCGCCCGGGCACGACGCAGTTCACCTTCCGAGACAACATCCATGCCGGCCCCCAGCTGAGCCAGCGTCGCCAGCACCGCCTGGTTTGAATTTGCCTTCATGGCATAGCAGACCAGCGAGGGAATATCGTCAAAGGCGGACGAGAACACCTGATAGTGCCGCGTGAGCGTCGCCGTGGAATAGCAGTAAAACGGCGTGCCGACTTCGCGCGCAATCTTTTCGATTGCAACATCCTCTGCGAACAACTCGCCATTCTTGTAATCAAAGTGATGCACGGGACACCCTCACGCAGCCGATGCGCAGCACGTTTTTCGCGATGCGCCGGTATTGTTATTGAATCAGGAAGTCCAGGAAGAACGGTTTATCGTCCTCCGGCTGTTCCGGTGGCTCGCTCGCGGCAACCACCGCCGGATCCGCACCGGCATCGGCAGACGGCGTCGGGGCTCTCGGATCGTCCAGGCTGCCCTTCCGACCGCATCCGGCCAGTGTCAGGCTCAGGCAGAGACTGATCAGCGCCACAGTTTTGAAGCGGGTCATCATCACCATATAGGCCCTTCCGGAATGGTTTTCCTGTTTCACATGAATCAGGAAAATCGATCGTTCCCTCATACCGAAGCCGCTTCACACCGTATTGGGCGTGGAACATTCGGCAAAATTGCTCGTTGATTCTTCTCCTCGCATGACAGACGGAATTCGGCAAGGCCAGTTGCACCTGTCATGCGAAGATTGTCGGGCCGACTTCGACCGATTGTTGCTGCAATCAGTCTTTCGCAAGCTCTTTCAGCCAGCGCCGCGCCTGCTTGCGGACATTGACCGGAGAGGTTCCGCCGTAGCTGGTCCGGCTGCGGACGGATTTGTCCACCGACAGAACCGAGAAAACTTCCTCGGTGATCCGGGGGTCCACCTCCTGCATCTCTTCCAGCGAAACCTTGTGAAGTTCGATGCCCTTCTCCACGGCGATACCAACGATGCGGCCCGTAACATGGTGCGCGTCGCGGAACGGCATGCCAAGCACACGCACAAGCCAGTCGGCGAGATCGGTTGCTGTCGAATAACCGGACCCAGCGGCTTTTTTCAACGCCTTGGTGACCGGCTCCAGGTCGCGGACCATGCCCGTCATGGCCGCAAGTGCAAGCGAAACGCTGGCCAGACCGTCAAAAGCCTGTTCCTTGTCTTCCTGCATGTCCTTCGAGTAGGCGAGGGGCAAGCCCTTCATCATCACCAGCAGAGCCTGAAGTGAACCGTAGATACGGCCGGTCTTTGCACGAACGAGTTCGGCAGCATCCGGATTTTTCTTCTGCGGCATGATCGACGAACCGGTCGAAAACTTGTCCGACAGCTTGACGAAACCGAACTGTGCGGAACACCAGACAACGATCTCCTCCGCCAGACGGGACAGGTGCATGGCGGTCAGGGAGGCGGCAGCAACCGCTTCAATGACAAAATCACGGTCGGACACCGCGTCGAGCGAATTGGCGCTCGGCCGATCGAACCCAAGCGCTTCCGCCGTCATTTTCCGGTCGATCGGAAACGACGTTCCGGCAAGAGCCGCTGCACCGAGCGGACACTCGTTCATGCGCTTGCGCGCGTCACGGACGCGGCCACGATCGCGTGCGAACATCTCGACATAGGCCAGAAGATGGTGGCCGAAAGTCACCGGTTGGGCGGACTGCAAATGAGTGAAACCGGGCATCACATCGGCTGCATGGGCCTCTGCCTTTTCCGCCAGTACCTGCATCAGCTCGCTCAACTGTTCATCCAGCGTGTCCAGCGTATCACGCACCCAGAGGCGGAAATCGGTTGCCACCTGATCGTTTCGGGAACGCGCCGTGTGCAGCCGACCGGCAGCCGGACCGATCAGTTCGGCAAGACGCGCCTCGATATTCATATGAATATCTTCAAGTGCCCTGGAAAACTTGAATTCGCCGCTTTCGATTTCTGACAGGATTGTGTCTAGACCTTGAACGATCTTGTCGGCATCGTCCCGCGTCACAATGTCTTTTTCCGCGAGCATGCGCACATGGGCTTTCGAGCCGTCGATGTCCTGTTTATATAGCTTACGGTCGTAGTCGATGGAGGCGTTGATTTCCTCCATGATGGCGTCCGGTCCTTCAGCGAACCGGCCTCCCCACATGCGATTGCTCATGTCCTGTCCTTTAAAAGGCGCCCCTTGCGAGGTGTGAACGAATGACGAAGCCAAATGAACCCGCTAAACGCTCCAAACGCGGCATTGTCGCCGCAGGACTAGCAGGTGCAGTAGCCGCTGTAGCGGCTCTATACGTGATCGTTGGTCCCAATGGCAATATTGCCGAAGCGCAAAGCTGTTCGGCGGCTCTCGCAGCAGCCAAACAGGCCAAGCCGTTTGCCAAGGGTGACGTGGCTGCTTTTCTGCCGGCAAGTCAGCCTCTCGACCTGAAGGCGCTCACATTCAAGGGACCGGACGACAACCCGCTTACACTCGCCGATTTCAAGGACAAGACGGTTCTTTTGAACCTTTGGGCGACATGGTGCGCACCTTGCCGCGAAGAGATGCCGGCTCTGGATCAACTCCAGGCCGATCTTGGTGGTCAGAATTTCGAAGTGGTCGCGGTTAACCTCGACCGGGGCGGACCGGAGAAACCGAAGGCGTTTCTGGACGAAATCGGCGTCAGCCACCTGACCTACTATCAGGACAGTTCAAACGGTCTGCTGAAAGACTTGAGAAAGGTCGCGCGAGCTACCGGATTGCCGACGACAATCCTGGTCGATCCGGAAGGCTGCGAAATCGGCACCATGTACGGCCCTGCCGAATGGGCATCAGGCGAGGCAAAAGATCTGATCAACAATGCAATGAAAAAGGATGGAGCCTGAGGCTCTCCAAGTCGGGCAGGTGATCCGACCAGGTCTTGATGACAGAACGACTGACACAGATCCCGGGCAATCATCATCAGCCCGGGAATGAAGTTGGGTCTGCGCGGCCATTGCGAATCTGCTCAACCTTGCAAAACCCAAAAAGAAAGAGAAATCAGACGGTTATGTCTACCGCTTCCCCGAGACCCGGGATCTTGCGTGCTTCGCGACGCTGCTGTTCCTGATTTGCCTGTGCTTCATTCAGGCGTTCGGCGACCTGACGCTCCTGGTCGTTTTGATCCTTGATAGCATTGGCCGCAAGCTCACTGCGCACTTTCGCGGCATCAACAGCCGCTGAAGAAGACATGCTGCCGGAAACACTCGCCATACTCTTTACTCCTTTGGCGCGAACGAAAACTGTTCGTCAAACGGATATGTCGACCTGACCTCCCAGACCGTTCTGCGGATTGCCGGACTCAGCCCGGTTCTCGAGCGTCTCGGCCTGACGGACCAGGTTTTCCGCACGGTTTGCGCTGAATTGAGCCTGCCGTTGAACAGTCTCGGCAACAGCTTCAGACTGGCGGGCCCTGATCGCTTCGGCCTGCTCAGCAACCTTTTCCGTACGCGATATGCTCAGCGAAGGCTGGAACACTTGAGTGGTTCCACTTCCTACTGCTTCAGACATCGTCTGTTCCAATCTTCGGATACGACATTGAAGCTAATTTTTATCCCATGCTTGCGCTTAATGGGTAAACATCGGAAGTTACTTCAAGTTTTGATTTGAGAATTACTTTTTTGATCTATCAAATTTTCTTAAAATTCAAATTTTAATCAGGTAAGTCACTGAAATTGATTGAATTATTTTCTGATCTCTCGACAAGAAACACTCAAACTTTCCCTTGAGGAAGACGTCGACAACGACAAGCAAGCATGTAACCGGCAAGGAGAAATTACTCCGGTTTAACATTCGCAGCGGATGAAAGACGCATTTTCAGTGGGTTTTCAAGTCGGCCTTACCGTCGAGACCTGAGCAAATCAGGGTGTTGAGGCTATCGCGTGAAGTTGAAATCATCGCAATTGCTCAGGATCACGCGGTCACGTCGACCTGCGTGCCAAGGCCCGGAGGGGGAGCGGCTTGAGCTGATTGAAGGTTCTCAGCACCTTCCTGGAGCAGCGCCACCAGATTGGCTTCCTGCTGAGCCGCCATCTTCATCATCTCGGACTGAAGCGCCTGGCTGGTTTGAGCCTGGGTCGTCGCAGCATATGTGCTGGCAATTCCAACGCTATCCATTGCAGTCTCCTGAATACAGGAAGACCCTACTCCCCTGCCCTTAAGCAAGCGTTAACGAAAACTTACCTGCAGACAAAAAAGTTTACGCATTCCTTGAACCCAGCGCCTTGCGCCGGACCTTGCCGGAAGCCGTTCGGGGAAGTCGATCGACGATCCTGTAGTCCTTTGGCCGCTTGTATTCAGCAAGGCTTCTGGTCGCAAAACCGGCAAGCTCATTGATATCGAAAGTATCGAGGTCGTGCGGGACCACAAAAGCCGTGATCAGGCTGACGCCCGAGCGAACAGAGACCTCCGTCACGGCAATTTCCTGCACATCCGGATGTGCCGACAGGGCCCGCTCGACCTCTTCAGGCGCAACCCGGTACCCGAATGAATTCATCAGGTCGTCCGCGCGCCCCTGATACCAGATGTATCCGTCATCATCTTCCTGCGCCCGGTCTCCAGTCAAAAACCAGTCGCCCCGAAACGCATCACGGGTTTCTTCTGGCCGGTTCCAGTAACCAAGCATCAGCCCCGGCTCTTCGCGATGGACTGCCAGAAGCCCGGTCTCGTTGCCTTGAGCCAGAACCGCTGTGTCGCCTTTCTCGCTCAGAATGGCAACCTTTCTGCCTTTCTGTGGTTTGCCCGGAGACCCCGGCCTGACCGCAACATTCGGACCACTGGACAGATATGTCGAGATCTCGCTCATGCCGAGAGCTTCGAAGAGCTCGCGGCCTGTCCGGTCTTTCCATTCCTGATAAAGGCCTGCTGGAAGCGCTTCTCCAGCGGTCAATCCATGCCGGAGCGACGGAAACGAAGCAGGGACGACATTGCCGTATTTCAGCAGGCGCCGGTAAAGGCTGGGAACGGCTGCGAACAAGGTTGCCTTGCTGGCCTCGATGATCCGTGGCCAGACGTCAGGATCGCGAGGCCCGTCGTAGACGATGCTGGTCGCCCCGTTGGCCCAGGGATCCATAAGCCCGACCCCCAGGGTGTAGGTCCAGTTGAAAGCACCGGCGTGGAGCAGCCTGTCGGCAGGTGTGATGCCGTACCAGCCCTGATACATGGGTTTTCTGGCGGCGGCTGCCCGGTGTGCATGGAGCACTCCCTTGGGCTGGCCACTCGTACCGGAGGTGTAAATGAGAAATGCGGGATCATCGTCGCCAGTTTGCACGAATTCGCCCGGAGCGAACTTCTTGAGGTCCTCGATACCATCGGGCCCCAGCAGCGGAACTCCGGCATCTACGGGAACGATCGTGACGCCGTCATGCAACACCAGACCGGCTGCGCTGTCGGTCAGGATGGATGAAACTTCCGAGGCTGTCAGCTGCGCTGACGTCGGGACCGGAACGAAGCCACCGGCAATCGCACCGAAAAAGAGAAGCGGAAAATCACTGGAATGACCGATCCTGAGGAGGATCCTGTCACCGGATTGCAAACCGGTGGCCCGAAGTCCCGATGCAATGGAAAGGACAGTGTTATTGAGTTGTCCGAAGGTCCATTCTTCAAGGACCTTGCCATCAGCGCCAACCACCTCCAACGCCGTTTTCTCCGGATCCGGAGCGGCGTTGGCAAGACAGTAATGCGCAAGGTTCATATGCGTTATCGTGTCGGAACCGGATGTTCACCGCGGTAGTCGTAGAAGCCGCGCTGCGTCTTCCGGCCCAGCCAACCGGCTTCAACATATTTTACCAGCAGCGGACACGGACGGTATTTGGTATCCGCAAGACCTTCGTACAGCACCTGCATGATCGACAGGCAGGTATCCAGGCCGATGAAATCAGCAAGTTGCAACGGTCCCATCGGGTGGTTCGCCCCGAGACGCATGGCCTTGTCGATGGATTCAACAGAACCGACGCCTTCATAAAGCGTGTAGATGGCTTCGTTGATCATTGGCAGCAGAATGCGATTGACCATGAATGCCGGAAAATCTTCGGCAACCGCAATTTGCTTGCCCAGACGGTCGCAGAAGGTCTTCGACGCTTCAAATGTTTCGTCCTCGGTTGCGATACCGCGCACGAGTTCGACAAGCTCCATCAGGGGCACCGGGTTCATGAAATGGATACCGATGAAGCGCTCCGGACGATCCGTTGTCGCCGCAAGCCGCGTGATGGAGATGGAAGAGGTGTTGGTTGCCAGAATGGCTTCCGGCTTCAGAATCGGGCAAAGCTGCGAGAAAATCTTGCGTTTGATCTGCTCGTTTTCGACAGCGGATTCGATCACGAGGTCAGCGTCACTCAGTAGGTCGAGGTCTTCCGCTGGTTTGATCCTGTCGAGGGCGGCGTTGCGTGCTTCTTCTGTGATCAGGGATTTGGAAACCTGACGGGCCATGTTTCCGTTGATCGATGCCAGACCGGACTCGATCCGCTCCATTGAAATGTCGCTCAATCCCACGTCGAAGCCTGCAAGCGCACACACATGTGCAATGCCGCTGCCCATCTGACCAGCGCCAATAATACCGACTTTTTTGATTTCGACAGCCATCCTGAAAAATCCGATCTCTTACAAACACCCCGACGGGCCCGGTTGCCGCTATTTTTGGCAAGTCTTACGCCAAACGGCAAGGACCCCGGAGCGAAAACTATTACTCGCTCCGGGGTCCGTGATCAATTTGCCGCAGGTCTTATTCGACGGCAGCCTTCAATTCGGGCAGCACCTCGAACAGATCGGCGACGAGACCGTAGTCTGCCACCTGGAAGATCGGGGCTTCTTCGTCCTTGTTGATCGCGACGA
>NZ_JBDZYH010000012.1:0-169792 GCF_040329475.1 Roseibium sp. SCP14 | reverse complement strand
ATTTGCTCGTATCCTTAGAACGAGCCCATCGAACACATTTGTTTCAGAAAAAAGAACTCGTCATGCAATTCTGCAGACGTACTAAATATTAGAGTCATCGTAAAGCTGTTCGTGAGACCCGCTTTCAATTTTATGTTTATTTTCAAGGTGATCGGCTCTGTTGCAAGTTCCTGTCTCAGGTGTGAAAAGCAGCTTTTTCACAGTAGGGCGTCACGACACGAAAGTGACCAATCTGTCCGACTTTTGGGAACATATAGTGATCAGGCTTTGAGAACGAAGGTTTCGGGCGCAACGACCAGAGATCGACGTCATCTGTTAGGCCCCAACTTTCAGCTCGCTGAAGTCTCTTTCGCCGTAGGGACTATCCCCTTTTTGGAAGCCAGTGAATTCACGGACTGCATCGGGGATCCTCGTTCGCTCATCGGCGGTGAGGGCGCCAATTCTTTGTGTTCCGACGACTTTGCCGCCGGAGAATGTTTGGCGAAAGGTGTCGTTCAGCTGAGCTATCGCTTCCGCCCGTTCTTCTTTTGATAGCTCGGCTGAGTTCACCTTCGTCAGATCACTGAAATGATAGTCGTCATTCGACATAAAGTAGCCTCCGTATATATCGCTGGCTACTTTATCGTGTTGAGGGATGCCGAAATGTGCTCGTGTCAGCTGTGCATTGAACGAAGCTGGTATAGGGATTCTTCACTTTAACCAACAACACCTCAAACTCGATCAATCAAACAGTTTTATTGTTGGATGTTGATCGTTCGTACCCTGGACAATTGGAATTGCGAAATGAGCGTCTCGACAATGGAGAGCATCGTGACCTGGAAAAGCGGAATTCTACCAAAAGGTGAGAAAATAACATTTGCAAGCTATGTCGCCATGTGCAATGTAAAGTTGAAATTTCTCTCAAGCTGCCTCTGCCTGCTGTGGCCATCAAACCTTTCTTGCAACAAATACGGTTTGCGCTCGTCGAGGGGCATTCTGTCATGTAAGGATTTCAACTATCTGATGTTAAGAGTGAAAAACAAAACATCGAATAGAAAATTTCTTACCACCACTTTGCGACTTGCCAAAGGTGTCTCTTTGCAGATGCTTTGCGCGATATGGTTGTTTCTCGGCATTGCAACTGGTTCAAGCTTAGCGGAAGAGACTTGTTCATACCTGCCGAAAAACAAACTCGCATTCACGTTCAGCAAGCGGAAGCTTGAGGACATTCTTTCGGATGTGATCGTCACTCAGTTTGAGAAAAACAACCTCATTGATTGGGAAGGAATGACCGACTGTTTTCAGTCGCTAGGGAAAAATTATTCCGTTGAGTTTATTCCTGCTCGCGGCTCACACAAATCGGAAACCATACGTTTCACGATCGACCGCAGCTCCATTTGGCCAATCTTTCTAAGAGTGCCGGGTGGCTCAAACGGCGTATTTACAGCCATTTTCCAAATTTCCTCCCCCGAAGAAGTTGCCGTAATCCGTAGAGGAGGAATACCCCAGTGGCTGAGATTAGAATAGAAGCAAAGTATGTAATACCTTATGCAGCACATCATTTGTATTTAGTATTTGTAGATGACTCCGGCTCCGAGTATGTAATTCGTGGAGGTCCGGAAGATAATATAACTCCAGGGCTTAGCAATATTATTGTTGAAGTCGGCGTGCCGATTGCAAACTCGGAAGATAATCGCCCCATAGAAAATCGAGCAGATTTTGGAAGCCGCGTTATTGATCTCGGTGATCGTGACGCAAATGATGTTTGGCAAACAATGTTGCGAGTCGCGCAGTTAATTCATGATGCAGGAATTGACTACGATATTCCTTCGGAGAACTCGAACTCGGTTGTTGCGTCGGTGCTGTACTCCGTAGGCATTGACGCCAACGCCTATCCACCAAATGTTCCAGGTGTTGACGTGTTTCCAGGTGTGTCAAATGATCTTCTGGAAGAATTCGCGCGAATTATCACCGAAGAACATACTTCTGAAAATGACGACATTGTTCGCGGCGGAAACCTGGACGATTCAATCGATGCCGGAGAAGGCGAAGATGAGGTCTATGGCGGAGAGGGCAATGACACATTAAGCGGCGGTGCCGATGACGATATTCTTCTCGGTGGTTCAGACAATGATTTCCTTATCGGAGGAACGGGCAAAGATTGGTTGGTCGGAGACAACGGTGACGAGTCCGATGGCGCAGACGGTAATGACACACTATCCGGTGGTACAAAAGACAACGTCCTGGCTGGGCTCGTAGCTGCCGGCGAAACAAGTCCCGAAACGCTTTTCTTCGACGATGAAGAACAGGATTACCTGCAAGGTGGGGCTGGCAATGATGTTTACTATGTGCACCGGGCAGAGCACACAGAGAACATTCCTGATGTAGATCCCCCAAAACAAAATTTTGATTTCATTTCAGGATACACAGACTATGAGGGGCAACGTCACGGATATTATTTCGATTCAACTCTTGAAAGATTCGATAACGTAGATCGTATCAAAGATATTGATGGTACTGGTGAAATAATTCTTCTGGAACGTATGGGTCTGGAAATCCAACTGAACAAACCCGATTTGGATTTGCGGCACGCAGCATATCAGGGAAAGGATTTCTATTTCGATGAGGAGGAAGGTGTCGCCTGCTTTGTCGAAAATGGCGACCTCTATGTAATGGTTGCTTATCACCTATCCGAATACGGATCGAACATCCACGCCTATTGGACTGGATACGTTGCAACGGTGATCATTGAAGATTTTCAGAATGGAAACTTCAATTTTGATGTGCCGTCAGGAGGTGGTGGAACTGACGGAAACGATACGCCCGACCTTCAACCAAGCGCGCCCGGTCAAGGTGTATTCTATAATGGCTTGGACGGCGATGACATCCTGATTGGAACTTCTGAAGGAGATACCTTGCGTGGGGATGAAGGTGACGATCAAGTCTCGGGTGGAGATGGTGACGACGATGTCAGCGGTGGAGATGGTAATGACACCGTTTCAGGAGGTGAAGGAAACGACTACGTATCCGGTGGGAGTGGTGGTGACACCCTGAACGGTAACGCAGGAAATGACTGGTTGAGTGGGGGCGGCGGTGCCGACCTGCTCCTCGGCGGCTCGGGGGACGACAGCTACAACTTCAGCAAGGGAGATGGTGCCGACACGATCCGGGAAAGTGGCTCTGGTTCAGATGAAGACACACTTAAGCTGACTGGTCTCAGTGCAAGTGATGTTGCTCTTCAAATGACGGGTGCCAATAATAAGGATCTTCTGGTCACTATCCTGTCGACCGGAGAGACAATCCTTGTTGAAGACCAATTCCTGGCTGGCAGCACCGACACTTCAATTGAAGGGATCACCGTAACAGGGACACGGGCAAACGACTATCAAGACGCAGTTTCTTGGACTGAAAGTCAAATTTATGATTTGGCGCTCGCTGGAACCCCAGGAAACAATGCACCCGTTGTTTCCAACGCTATTGCGGACCAGAGCGGTGCGGAAGACAGTGCCTGGAGTTACACGGTTCCGACTGATGCTTTCTCCGATCCCGATGGAGATGCGCTGACCTATAGCGCGACACTGGCCGATGGCTCTGCCTTACCTGCTTGGCTGTCGTTTGACACCAACACCCGGACCTTCTCGGGGACACCTCCGCAAGATTTCAACGGCACAGTATCGTTGAAAGTCGTTTCCTCCGATGGAACTGAAAGCGCGGAAGATCTCTTTGATTTGGTGATTGACCCGGTTAACGACACACCGATTGTCTCGAATGCGATTGCAGACCAAAATAGCGCCGAAGATGCGACCTGGAGCTATACGGTGCCGGCAGATACCTTCTCCGACGTTGATGGGGATGCCCTGACATACACCGCAGCACTTGCTGATGGCTCTGGTCTTCCCGCCTGGCTGTCCTTTGATGCCAACACACGGACTTTCTCAGGAACTCCTCCTCAGGATTACAATGGTACGCTATCGCTCAAGGTAGTTGCTTCCGATGGAACTGAGAGTGCGGAAGACGTTTTCGACCTAATTGTTGATCCGGTCAACGACGCCCCGGTTGTCGCCAATGCAGTTTCCGATCAGGCTGCTTCGGTTGATGCTTCTTGGTCGTTCTCGGTGCCGGCAGATACCTTCAGCGATGTTGATGGCGATGCACTGACATACAGTGCCACTCTGTCCGACGGATCCGCATTGCCGTCTTGGCTTGCCTTTGATGCAAGTTCGAGAACCTTTACCGGCACCCCTCCGGCAGGCACGGCCGGAGTGCTGGGGCTGCTGATCCTGGCTTCTGACGGCAGCCTGTCGGCACAGGCAGCTTTCGACCTGACCATTGAAGCGTCGGGACCGACAAGCGGAAACGACACGCTGACCGGCACCAGTGGTGATGACATCATCGATGGCCTTGCCGGCGACGACACCATCAACGGTCTCGGCGGCAACGATACGCTCACTGGCGGAGCTGGTGCCGACGTAATCAATGGCGGTGAAGGGGACGACACGGTTTATGGCGACGCCGACGATACCTGGTTTGCGGGAGACGGTGGCGTAGACACGCTTATTTATGTTGGCACGGACAACTTTGAATACGCACTGGCTCAAGGTGCGTTCGAGAAGGTCTATGCCGGGTCCGGCAACAACAAGATCTGGGGCACCACCGGAGATAATGAGATCCACCTGGAAGATGGTGACGACTTCGTCCAGGCGGGTGATGGCAATGACATCATCTACGGCGGAGCCGGAGCGGACACCCTTCAAGGGGAAGATGGTGACGACACTGTCTATGCCGATGCGGATGACACCTGGTTCTCGGGTGGAGCTGGCACGGACACGCTTGTGTATCTCGGCACGGACAATTTCGAATATGCCCTGGCTCAGGGTGCGTTTGAGAACGTTTATGCAGGCTCTGGAAACAACAAGATCTGGGGCACTGACGACGATAACGAAATCCATCTGGAAGACGGAGACGATTTTGTTCAGGCCGGTGGCGGCAACGACATCATCTATGGCGGTGCCGGGGCTGATAGCCTTCAGGGGCAAGGTGGCAATGACACGATTTACGCCGATTCCGATGACACCTGGTATTCAGGTGGAGACGGCATCGACACCATTGTCTTCACCGGTACCAACGATTGGCAATATGCGTTGGCACAAGGCGCGTTTGAACATGTGAAGGCCGGATCAGGAAACAACGCCATCTATGGTTCTGATGCCGACAACACGATCGAGATGGAAGCGGGCAACGATACTGTTTTTGCCGGTTCCGGAAACGATACGATTATCGGTGGAACCGGGAACGACTGGATGGTCGGCGAAGCTGGCAGCGACACCTTTGTTTTCCGAGCAGGAGAAACCGGCCACGACACTGTTGTCGATTTCACCGCGGGAAGCGGCACGGACGACGTGCTCCAGTTCGAAACTGCACTGTTCGCGGATTTCCAGAGCGTCATTGCTGCAGCCTCAGACGATGGAACGCACACCTATCTGACCATCGACAGCGATACCAGTATCAAGCTGGATAACGTTGTCGTATCGCAACTGCACCAAGACGACTTCAATTTCGTCTAAGTGAAGTTCAGTTCAAACTCAGAATTAACGAGATGGCGGCCCAAACGGCCGCCATTTTGCTTGGTGACTTTCTGATTGCTGAACCTTTGATCATACGATTGTGTTCATGGTATGTTCTTATCAGTCGGACAATTGCACTACTTTCGTGTCATGATGCCCAACAGATGTTCACGTTCAGCAAGTTTGCAAATAAGCCCAGCGTTTAGATCCATTTCCTGGTCGGTCGATCCAGTTGCTCGCCAGCAGCTGTTCATCTGGAGATGCAAGAACGGCTAATGCCCCCTTGGCGTTTCAGCTCTTTCCTATCAAATCCGTTTTCTTTCAGAATTTCATCATCGTGTGCGAGCAGGCAGCACCTCTAGGCGCATGAGACCGGAAGCCCGACTTGTAGCTTGCCATCATTGGAATACTGGGATACAAGTATTTGTGTTTTTCAATCGGGAAGCTTCACATGGATCCTGTCCGCATTGCTGTCGTCGGCATAGGAATGGCTGCAAAACCGCATATTGAGGCGCTGTCCCTTCTTTCCGAACAGGTTCATGTCTGCGGCATCTTCAACCGGAGCCAGGAAAAAGCAGCCAAGGTTTCAGCCGAACACGGATGGCCGGTTTTCGAAAGTGCCGAGCAGATCGCGAACAACGAAGACATTGAAGGCGTCATCCTGATCACCCCACCGGATCAGCGCACCGACCTCGTCAGACTGTTTGCCAGGGCAGGCAAGCATATCCTGACCGAAAAACCGATTGAGCGGACCATTGGCGGGGCCAGGGAGCTTGTAAAAATCTGCGAAGACGCCGGCGTGAAATATGGCGTCGTTTTCCAACACCGCTTCCGCGCCGGAGCTGAACGATTAAAGGCACTGGTCGACAATGCTGAACTCGGGCAAATCGCACTCGTCCGTGCCGTCATTCCCTGGTGGCGCGATCAATCCTATTACGACGTTCCCGGACGCGGGACGTTCGCGCGCGACGGTGGTGGTGTGCTCATCAGTCAGGCCATCCATGTTCTGGATCTGATGCTGAGCCTTACAGGAGAAGCTGAAAGCGTTCAGGCGTTCTGCGCAACAACAGCGCTTCATGATCTTGAAGCAGAAGACTTTGCCACCGGCGGCATCCGCTTCCGCAACGGGGCAATTGGTTCCGTCATGGCGACGACGGCGACCTATCCGGGGACGACGGAAAGTCTCGTGTTGGACGGAACACTTGGAACAGCGTCGCTTGTCGGAAGCAGGTTGACCGTCACCTGGCGTGACGGCCGGACCGAAGACGTGGGAGAACTCACCGGATCCGGCGGCGGTGCCGACCCGATGGCATTTCCCTGCGATTGGCACAAGGATCTGATTGCGGACTTCGCCCGCGCCATCCGGGAAGACCGATCTCCCAGAATTTGCGGCCGTGACGGTTTGAAGGTGCACGCTCTGATCGACGCACTGACGAAATCTTCTCGAGAGGGCAAACGTATTCCCGTCTTGCCGGCAGAGGAGTAAATCATGCCCGAACAATTCAAGTTCGCCGCCATAGGCCTGGACCATCGCCACATATTCGGAATGGCAAAAGGCATGATCGCCGCGGGTTGCCGGTTCGCATCCTTCTGGACGGAAGGAGAACCGCAGCCTCTTGCCGGCTTTCAGAGACGCTTTCCCGATGTTCCCCGTGTCGACGACGTTCGGCGCATTCTGGAGGACACATCCATTCCACTTGTACTGATCGCCGTCCCACCCCACGAACGGGCTGACCTGGCGATCGAAGCCATGCGTCACGGCAAAGACATCATGCTGGACAAACCCGGTTGTATCACTCTTGAAGAATTGGAACGGATCAGGCGTGTCGTCGCGAAAACAGGCCGCATCTGGTCGGTGGACTTCTCCGAACGCTTCGAAGTTCCCGCCGTCACGAAGGCCGCTGAAATTGTCAGGGCGGGACGCATCGGCGAAGTCCTTCAGACCATCGGCCTTGGGCCGCACCGCCTGAACGCGCATCTGCGACCCGACTGGTTTTTCGATGAGCGCCGATACGGCGGTATCCTGGGTGATATCGGCACCCATCAAATCGACCAGTTTCTCTATTTCACCGGCAAAGAGACAGCGCGGATCGCGCATTCAGCCATTGGCAACTTCAACAATCCGGACCGGCCTGGTTTCCAGGATTTCGGCGAACTGAACCTGCACGCCGGCCGGGCGCAGGCGTACATCCGACTTGACTGGTACACACCCGACGCACTGCCAAATTGGGGCGACGGCCGCCTCTTTATCCTCGGCACCGAGGGATACGTAGAGCTACGCAAATATGTCGATATCAACGGCCGACCGGGGGAGAACCATCTGTTCCTGGTCAACGGTCAGGACAATGAATACGTGGACTGCCGCGAGGCCGACCTGCCCTATTTTGTCAACCTCGCGCGGGACGTGAGGGATCGAACAGAAACAGCCTGCGCACAGGCTCACACTTTCTCCGTCACCGAGTTGGCCATCAAGGCGCAGCAACAGGCAGAACGCCGTGGCTATCTGAAGGAGACCTGACGGCCGGACAGCAAGGCGCTGCCGGCCACATTCTTTTCATTTCGCATAGGGAGGAAAGTGGAATGACATTTCTGAAATCCATGCTGACGGCAGCTTTCGTCGCAGCCTCGTCAACGAATCTGGCAATTGCTGCCGACTGGAAACCGGAAAAGCCAATCAAGCTGATCGTGCCTTGGGGTGCCGGCGGTGCCACCGACCAGGTGACCCGGGTCGTTGCCGGCGCACTTGAGGAACCGCTCGGCCAGAAGGTCGTGGTAGTGAACCAACCCGGCGCATCCGGATCAATCGGCTCAAAGGCAACACTTGACGCCCCAAAGGATGGTTATACCTGGACAGCCGGCGCGGCGAAGGATCTGGGCACATACAAGGTGACCGGAAAGCTCGACACGCAGATCCAGGACTGGCACCTGTTTCTGAATTCAGCCTTGGTCAACGTCATCAGCGTCAATCCGGACTCGGATATCGCTGATATGGGCGCCTTTCTTGAAGGGCTGAAAGCGGGCAAGAACATTTCTGTCGGCACTTCTGGTGTCAATTCCGCGGGCCACTCAGCGATGGAATCCATCATCAAGAGTGCAGGCGGCAAGTACAAGCATGTCACCTATGACGGTGGCGCCAAAGCTGTGCTTTCAACGGTATCGGGTGAGACTGCTGCAACCAGCCAGCTGATCACTGAACAGATCGAGATGCTCAAGGGCAAGCGTCTGCGTCCTCTGGCCGTTCTTTCCGACGAAGCTATAGAAGTGCCGGGTGTGGGAACCATCCCACCGATCACCAATTGGCTGCCGGAATTCAAGCCCACTCCGATCTACTTCGGCATTTTCGTCCCCAAAGGGGTACCCGATGACGTTGTCGACACTCTTCAGAAAGTCTGGATGAGCGACATCGCAATCTCGGAAGCATTGAAGGAGTACACGACAAACAAGGGTTCGGTCATGGCGGTCCACACCGGTGAAGACGCCCAGGAACGCGTCTGGCCATCCATTCAGGTCAATTCCTGGCTGCTTTTCGACAGTGGCAAAGGCGCAGTCAGTCCGGACAGTATCGGCATCGCACGCCCCTGATCCAATCAGAAAGGTGAAAGGAAGATGAAACAACCGGCATCGCGTAACGCCTGGGCCGACCGCCTGTCAGGATGGATATTCATTGTCCTCGGCCTGCTGGTGGTCGCGGCAAGCCTGGCGATGCCGGACTACACCGAGCTGGGATCGCACTGGTATGAAGCACCGGGCCTGACACCTGGCATCCTTGGCATGGCACTGGCAGGGTCCGGCGCTCTTCTGGCATTCCGCAAAACAGATGCACTGCTTGGTGAAGCGGACATGCTCGCGATCCTTACAAATGCGCGTTCCCGCAAACGGATCTTCTGGGCAATGGCGCTATGCGTCACCTATGCGATCGTTCTGGTCGGTGTCATCCCGTTCTGGCTGGCTTCGGGATTGTTCGTCTTTACCTTCATTTTGGGTTTCGAACATTTTCCCGACCCTGAACCGGCGAAACTGCCGGGCCGACTTCTTGCCTCGGCGCTCATCGCCATTGGCGCCTCGGCTGCGATAACGTTGCTGTTCCAGGAGTTGTTTCTTGTCCGTCTTCCCTAAAGCGCCAAACCGGTGGTCAGAAACAGAAGACCATCTCACGGAACCTGCGCCTGATCAGGCCCAGGCATCAGGTACTTGATATGGACGGACTTGCCAATCTCGCCGACGCCTTGATCGCGGCCTCAACGCCCGGTCAGCTTTTCAACACGGCCTGGGCGACACTTCTGGGTATCTTCATCGGCATGCTGCCCGGCCTGACGGCAACGATGGGAGTGGCCCTGCTCACAACCCTGACATTTCACATGGACGGGCCGTCGGCGATCGTCATCCTCTTGTGCATGTATGTCGGTACGATCTTTGGAGGTAGCCGCAGCGCGATCCTGCTCAACATGCCAGGGACACCCGCAAGCGCGGCAACGACGCTGGACGGGTTTCCACTGGCGAAAGCCAACAGGGCGCGCGAAGCCATGGGGCTGGCGACAATCGGCTCTTTCCTGGGCACCGTTCTCAGCGTTGCCTGCCTTGTTGCCCTGGCACCGATGCTTGCGGACTATGCGCTGCAATTCGGAGCTTTCGAGTTTTTCTGGCTGGCCGTCTTCGGCATTGTGATCTCCGGCCGCCTGACCGCGTTCGACGATCCGCTCAAAGGATGGATCGCGGGTATTCTCGGCCTGCTCTTTGCCATGGTCGGACAAGAGAGCATTCATGCTTATGCGCGTTTTTCCTACGGCGTTACAGAGTTGTCGGGCGGCATAAATCTGATCCCGGCGATGGTCGGCGTGTTCGGTTTCGCAGAGATCCTTACCGTGATGGCGTCCGGTGAGAAGCTTCAATTGTCCAAGGTGGCAGGAAAAATGCTGCCTCCCTTTTCCAAGCTCAGAAAATACTGGTTGACCGTTCCGCGTTCAGGGCTTGCCGGAACATTCATCGGCATCATTCCGGGCGTGGGGGAAGATATCGGCGCCTGGGTCTCTTATGCTCTGGCGAAGCGATCAAGCAAGGAGCGGGACAAATACGGCAAGGGATCCGAAGAAGGCCTCCTCTCGGCCGAGACCGGCAACTCGGCGGCAGTACCCGGCGCCATCATTCCAGTCCTGACACTCGCAGTCCCCGGATCGGCTCCAGCCGCCGTCCTCATGGCCGCCATGATCATTCACGGGGTCAGACCAGGTCCCTTGATCATGATCGAGAGTCCTACCGTGATATACGACGTCGCGGCTGCGCTTCTATATGCGGCACTCGCAATTACCGTTTTCGGCCTGTTGCTGACGAAACCGATGCTCAAGATATTGCAGGTGCCCAGCGAACGGCTGAATCCCGTTATCTTCGTGCTGTGCACCATTGGCTCGTTTTCACTCGCCAGCCGTCCCTTCGACATACTTGTCATGGTGTTCTTCGGCATCATCGGTTTCGTGCTTCGCCAGCTCAAGTTCCCGATGGCTCCGATCGTTCTCGGCCTGGTTCTGGGCGCGTTGCTCGACAAGAACATGCGCCGCGCACTCGTTCTGTCAGACGGCTCACTGGAACCGTTTTACACACGACCGATCAGCGCAGTATTGATGATACTCACGTTTCTGACGATCGCACTGGGCATTCCTGCCTTTCGCCGCTTGCTGAGACTTGAGCGTCGCGGCACGAAAAACTAGGCACGGAGGTTTGTTCAACACAGGCCTTACAATGTAAAAGGCTTCGGACCGCCCATTGCGATTGGAAAAAGGGACCGGAGGAAGATCGACAGGAATGCCAAGACCGAGGAATGATACACAGCAACTGGACCTGCTGGACACACTCGACGCCGACGCCATCGACCGCACAAGGCCGATAGGCCCCCAGGTTTATGAACTCATTCGGCTGGCGATCGTTCTTTCACATCTTCCCCCTGATACGCAGATCAACGAGCCTGAGCTTTCCAAAGCCCTGGGAGTTAGTCGAACCCCATTGCGTCAAGCTTATCAGAAACTTGCCAGTGAAGGATTGATCATCAGCCGTCCACAGGTCGGCTCGGTCGTTGCGTCGGTCGACAACGACCTGATCAAGGAAGGCATCACAATTCGCCGGGCATTGGAGCGCGAGGTGGTTCGTGCCCTGTGCGACACCAAGGCTGATCTGGGTGAGCTCGAGCCCCTGCTCGCCGTTCAGAGGATCGCGGTTCGCAAGGACGACTACGTGACCTATTTCAGGTCCGACGAAGAATTTCACAGGCAACTGGCATACATAGCCGAGATCCCTGCCGCCTGGCGGTTGGCCCTTTCAGTGAAGGGGCATGCCGACCGCGCCCGCCTTTCGCTGATGAAAGCAAATCCCAAACGCATCCATCGCGCGTTCGCAGAACATCTGGAGTTGATTGACGCCTGCCAGTGCGGAGATTTCGAGAAAGCGGAGCGGGTAATCAGTCAGCACGTCAATGCCATCCGGGACGTGTTCGAAGACTGATTACTCATCTAACGGACGCATGTCGCTCCCGCGGCAAGCAGGCCTGACAGATGGATGATTCTCAGGTGGATTCTGTCGGCTTGGATTGAGCACATGACCAACACTGATACAGGATATGATTGGCAAGGTATTTCCAGGCCTGTTGGGAATCCATTTTTTGCGAGACCGTTGTGACGATGGCACCCGGCGAAAGACAGTTTCGCCAACGCTAATCGCGTGCTTTTGCCGGGCCTGGAAAAAGTGAAAATATGCTCCCCGTCTCAGGTCGACGGTCTTTGCTCAAACCCGGTTCTGGATCAAGTTCGGTGAGTTCGCTCTCTCCTGCTCAATAGTGTTCGATCCGGTTGCCCATCCTGACGTCCCGACATCAATTGTCATTGGACAACATCTTGCGCATTTGTCGCCTGGCAATCACCAGCTTCAATCGCTGTAAGGGATTTCGATTGCCGGCTGGCAAGCGCTTGGTTACGAACTTTCCTTCATAGGCATCAAACTGGTGATACCAGGGGACTGGTTTAAGCGGCCCGCGCTCCAGCAGAATCTTGACGGCATTCGCTCCGACAACTCCGGCCGCAAGCTGGCATCCGATTACAGTTGAAGGGCCGCGTTTTTCCTTCAAATTTACTCGCGTATCATCAACAAGCGCTCCACGGTGCAGCCCCTTGGGTGAAAGACCTATGAGGAATTTGAGGTACTGCTGGATTTCGTCCTCGCCCTCAAACTGAAAGTACTCTTCAAAACTCATGCCGTCCGGTTTGAAGTAAAGATACGCGGTGCCCATACCGAGTGGTGCGGCCGTGATCGCGGGAATCCCCAATTCTCGACAGCGTGCGAACACCTTTCGTCTTGTCTCAAGCACAAAAAAGTCAAAGCCATCCACAAACAGATCCACACCGGCCAAAAAGGCATCGACGTTTTGGTCGGTTACGCCGTCTTCAAAAATGCGAATATCGACGCCGGGATTAATGTCTTCGACCTGTTCCGCCATCGTTGTTGATTTCGGTTTGGACAACGTGCTCATGTTCGCACCGGCCTGCCGGTTGAAGTTGACCAGTTCGAAGTGATCAAAATCGGCAATGTGAAATGCGCCGACACCAAGTCGCGCAAGTGTGGTGACGTGGAATCCACCGACACCGCCCATTCCAGCGATCGCTATCCGTTTGCTCCGTAAGGTGAGCTGCTCCTGCTCCGTGAACCAACCCAGATTTCGGGAAAATGCTTCATCATAGGAAAAAAGCGAGTGCGAACATTCACGAGGTGATTGCACTTCAGGTTCTGTTGGAACCGCAAGGGAAGTGGTCATTGAGTTCTCCTCGGAAAGTTAAGTAAGCGATGGCGCATAAGAGTTGAAAGAGGCAGTGGAGGCGCAATAGAGATCTAGCTCCTGAATTTTAAGCAAAGAAAAACTGAATCGAAAAAAATGGATATATTTACAGAATTAAGTAAATACAAATAGTAATAAAAAATAACTAAATTTGCTATTACTAATCAAATAGTAAATTTGTATTTTTTTAGCAGGTAAAAGATTTATTTCTACCGTTTGTAACTGACGACACTTACAGTTGTGGGGGTCAGTCAATGAGCAGTCTGGAAACGCATCCTGAACACGAACGAAGGAAGGAAAATCGACGGCATGCCATTCACAGGCGGCGATTGAAACTCCGGTTAGCACCACCGGATGGTGTTATTTTCAAATTGGCAGAGACCACGGGAGAACTCATTCAGGCCTGCAAAATCCTCTATGAAGCCTATACGGCGGCGGGCTATATGCGTTCTGATGGATCCGGAATTCGACTGACGCCTTACCACACCCTTCCCTCCTGCTATACGCTCATTGCAAAGGAGGGGAAAAACGTCGTTGCGACAACGACTATTGTTGTGAAGTCGCTGGAGGCCCTTCCGATTGAGAAGATTTTTTCTCTCGACGACTATCTGGCCTGGGACAGGCGAGTCTGCGAAATATCCTCGCTTACCGTTCATCCGAAATACCGATCCAGGCATGGAGAGCTGATCTTTTCATTGATCAAGTACCTGTTCAAATTCGTTCGTGAAACACTCCGCATTCACGACTGTGTAATCACATGCAATCCCAAACACATCGAGTTTTACGAGGCGGTACTCCTGTTCAACCGGATCAGTGATGAAGTCATTAATTCATACGATTTTGTGGATGGGGCTCCCGCAATTGGCGCACATCTCGACCTGATTACGGTGACGGATCGATATGCGCTTGTTTATGACGGCGCACCCCGCGAGAAAGATCTCTATAAATACTTGTTTGAACTGGAATTCGACAATTTTCAGATGCCGACGCAAGTGCCTGCGACTTATCAAGGAAATCGCTGGTCGCCACGGCAGTTGACAAGTCTGTTGGGCAGACACGCAAATGGGGCCTCTTCCTTTTCACCTGCGGAACGCGCCTTTCTCAGGCGGCACTATGCAACGCCGGAATATGACGTCGCGTTTGAAATTTGCGGATCAAGGTCTCAGACACAACTGTTTGACCTGAACATCGCAACAAACATGTATCTTTCAACAGAGAGTTACGTGCCGGTTTTGCTGCGCCGGGTGGATGGAAATCGCATTTCATTGTCAGCCAGAAATCCCTATGCATTGATGGGAGGAGGAAAGCTGGCGGTTCCGACTGTCGACGGGGGAACGACGTGGATCGAGTTACGGCCGGACTTCCTTCATGGCGGCCACGAGATATCCATGCTTGAACTGGTCTCCAGGCCAAGACTTGTCGACTTGCTGCAAGCTGGATTGGTGTCAGGAGTCAAAGACCCGCGCCTTCAACGTCCACGGCGTTTCACTAACGCCTCCTTGTCTCGAACCGCCTAGAGAATTGGCAAGGTGTCCACCTGCGGTCACAGACAAAGCTTATCCTGACAAATGTTTTGTATGTACCTTTCTCCTGACTTCAATTTCTCCCAGACACTTTCGAGTTGAAGCAACAGCACAAAGGTGCTCCAGAATGACCGAAGCTCCCAGTAAAGCCGTTCGTTCGGAATGATCGTAAGCCGGGGCCACTTCGACAACGTCCATGCCCACGATGTTCGTGGTCGACAGAGCCCGGATCGTGTCGATGACCTCGTTAGGTTGCAGACCATCGACAACCGGTGTGCCGGTGCCCGGAGCAAAGGCAGGGTCGAATGCGTCTATATCACACGACATGTAGACAGGTCCGTCTCCCACAACACGCCTGATTTCCGCAGCCAGCGCCGAGATTCCATGCTCGCGAACCCAGGGACGGTAGAGAACCGTGATGTCGTCCTCGTGAGAATAATGGGTTCTGATACCGATCTGAATTGATCGCTTCGGCTCTATGAGACCTTCCTTCATCGCATAGTGAACAAAGGATCCGTGATCTAGGAAGCTTGAATCTGCTGTATCGCGATGCGCATCGAATTGGATGTATGCCATCGGTCCATGGATTTTGGCGTGAGCCTTCAAAAGCGGGTAAGTTGTCAGGTGATCACCCCCCATGCCAATCAGCCTGGTTCCTGTCTTGAGAACATGCAAGGCCTGATCATAGGCGTTCGTCAGCATCTCCTGCGGCTGGCCACGTTGATAGAACACGTCACCGTAATCCACGACGGCAAGACGGTCGAATGGGTCGAAATTCCAGGGCCAGACCTC
Organism: Roseibium sp. SCP14; assembly: GCF_040329475.1. NCBI lineage: Bacteria > Pseudomonadati > Pseudomonadota > Alphaproteobacteria > Hyphomicrobiales > Stappiaceae > Roseibium > Roseibium sp. SCP14. The sequence continues at coordinate 154,121 of NZ_JBDZYH010000012.1, read as the reverse complement.
GCCCCAACTAAGCTGAGACGTCGCCGAACGAATCGCATCCGGACCGAAACGGGCCCCGCTCCGGCCAGAGGTGGAGAGATCATAGGGAATGCCCATGACCGCGTAGTCGACACCATCCAGATTTCTGGACAGCCTGCGGCGCATGAAACTGCGGGTTCCCGAAAACGGCATCTCGGTTTCCGTGCCGTAGAGCCCCTCGTGGTCAAATGCCTGATCGCCCTTGTGAACTCGCGTCATGACATTCCCTCTTCGACTGCGGTTATGGACGCAGCCAGGTCCATAATCGCGTTTCCAACGGTTTTGAACAGCGTTATCTCATCATCGCCTTCGCGCGTCGCTTCCCCCTTGCAGATTTCGTAGAGGTCTCCTCTGATATCGTCCTGAGTGATCGCACCGGTTTGGAGCGGCGTCTTCAGCTCACCGGCCTCAACCGCAGCAAAGGGCGTGTCCACGAAAATGCGCGACCGCTGCAAGGCAAGATCATCGGCCTCGCGCATGGCGGGGGTAAACGCACCGATCAAATCGACATGCTGGCCCTCGCGCAGCCACTTGCCTTTGAGCAAGGGCTCGGTCGCCAATGTCGCCGCCGACACGATATCGGCCTCCGGCACGGCATGTTCGAGATCCGGAACCGGTTCGGCATTCCAGCCTCGAGCACAAAGTTCGTCAGCCAGGCTTTTGGCAGCTTCGGGAAAAATATCCCAGATTCTGACTGTATCAACAGGACGCACGGCCCGGAAGGCATCCGGGATCTGGGCCGCCACCTTGCCGGCACCGATAAGCAACAGCTTGCCCGCATTCTCGGGCGCCAGATGGCGAATGGCCAGAGCAGAGGCGGCCGCGGTCCGACGGGCCGTCAGTGTGGCACCGTCCAGCAGCGCTAGATGCGCCCCGGTTTCCCGGTCGAATACCAGAACAGACCCGGCGATCGCCGGCAAACCCCGGACGCTGTTGCCAGGTGTGGCGGTCACGACCTTTACGCAGCCAACATCTTCCGACCAGGCGGGCATCAACAGCAGCGTTGCATCCGTTTCGTTCGGCTTCGGCATGGTGTGATGGTGACGATCCGGAGCCTTCAGTCCTTCCAAGAACAGGGCTTCCATCCGGTCAATGACCATCGGATAAGGCAAAGCGGCAGCGGTCGCTGCCGCGTCGAGAATTTTCATTGATCAGGCTCCAAACCGGGAAGGGAGAAATCCGGCAACATCAACGCCGGCAGCCATCAGGTTTTCAGGCAAATCTGATCCGGTCAGCGCCGCGGCTGCCAGTTGTCCCAGAGCAGGTGACGTTTGAATTCCGAAACCGCCTTGTCCGGCAAACCAGAAAAAACCCGGGACGGCTTCTGAAAACCCGACCACCGGCAGCCGATCGGGCGCGAAAGTCCGCAATCCGGCCCAACTATGCGCAACATGGGTAATTTCAAGTGTCGTGCATTCGGTCAGATAGTGGGCAGCATAAGCGATATCCATTTCGTCGGCCCATGCGTCGTGCGGTTCCATCGGCGTTTCGTCGGCGGGGCTGACGAACAACTGCCCCGCATCCGGTTTGAAATAGAAATCCTCCTCGATTTCATTCACTTCCGGCATGTTCGAAAGGTCATGACCAGACACCTTCACATTGATGGCAGTCCGCCGATGCGGCACGATGCCCAGCCCCGGTACGCCGCAGAGCACCGCAACGGGATCAACCCAGGCGCCGGCAGCATTCACGACCATACGTGCCCGGGCTATCCTCTCGCCATCTCTGATTTCCCAATGATCCTGCTTTCGCGTGACGGTCTCGACCTTGCTCGAATTGCGAAATTCCGCCCCCTGCTTCCTGGCGCCCTTGGCGTAACCCTGCAGCAGGTTTTCAACTTCGATGTCCCAACAGTCGGGATCGAAAAACGCCCCGTACACATAGTCCGAATCCAGGAAGGCGACCATCTCCACCGCCTCCTCAACTGTCAGGCGCCGAATTGGAGAGCCGTTTTGGGGCGGATTTTCGTTTTCGTAAGCAAATGTCCTTTCAAAGATCTTCGCCTTTTCATGACCTGCAATCAGGAGATTACCGCGCCGGTGCAGCAAGGGCGTTTCGGTGAACCCTTCGGGAGGGGTTGTCAGGAAGTCATAGCTGGCATCGGTCAACCTGCCGACGGCCGGTGAATGAAACCGGCGCGTATATTCCGCGGCTGACCGGCCGGTGGCGTGATACCCGAGCGCGGTCTCCTGCTCGAACAGGACAACGCTGCGATGGGGGGCGACAAAGTAAGCAAGGGAAGCTCCCGCGATACCGCCGCCGATGATTGCGATGTCAAAGATACCGGACATTTTTCCGCTCATTCCGCAGCCTTGGTTTTGAGCGGCGTCTGGTACAGTTTGCGCGGTAGGAAGTTCCCCTCCCCGGGAGAACCCGTTATCTCGCCGTCATTCCAGATTGTCCGGCCGCGCAGGACCGTTCGGACCGGCCAGCCCCTGACCCTTGTGCCCTCATAGGGGGAGTAATCGCAGCCGTCGTGCAGGTTTTCGTGCCTGATCTCGACTTCGCGGGCCGGATCCCAGAGCGCGAAATCTGCATCGGAACCGATGGCAATCGTGCCTTTCTGCGGATAAAGGCCATAGAGCTTCGCGGCGTTTGTCGACGTCAGTGCGACAAACTTGTTGATGTCCATCCGACCGTTGGAGACCATTTCGTTGAACATCAGCGGTAGGCGCACCTCGATCCCTGGTACTCCGGGCGCCACGTGACAGAAATGCGGGTGTCCACCTTCATGCTCATGATACTTTTTGCCCGCCGGTCCCTCATAGGAATACGGGCAGTGGTCCGAATGAACCACATCGAACACATTGTTTTTCAACGCCTGCCAAAGCTTGCCCTGATTGCTTTCCTCCCGCGGCGGCGGCGAACAGATGAACTTCGCTCCCTCCCAGCCCGGCCGGTCGAAATCCTCTTCCTTCAAGAACAGATACTGCGGACAGGTCTCGGCGTGAATGTTCAACCCCTTGCTCTGCGCCCAACGCACCTGTTCCATCGCTTCGGCCGAAGAAACATGCACGATCAGAATCGGTGTATCGACGATCTCCGACAATGAAATCGCACGATGGGTCGCTTCGCGTTCGACCACGTGGCCATGGGCCCTGGCATAGTTCTTCGGCTCGGTTTCACCGAGCTCGGTCAGCCTGTTACCCAGCCACGAGATACAGTGATCGTTTTCGGCGTGAACCATGACGAGGGCACCCTGCTCCCGGGCCACTTGAAGCACATCCAGGATTTGACGATCATCGATCATCACGTCCGAGTAACACATGAACACCTTGAACGAGGTGAACCCGTCCTTGATCGCCTGCGGCAGTTCCCGATTGATCACATCTGGCGTGGCGTCCGAAACGATGAGGTGAAACCCGTAGTCTATGTAGGAGTTACCATTTGCGAGAGCATGGTAGATCTCGATCGCTTCCAGCAGCGACTGTCCACGCGCCTGGTTAGCAAAGGGAACGAAGGTGGTATTGCCGCCGCAGGCGGCCGAACGCGACCCGGTTTCGAAAGTGTCTGCACTCTCAACTTTGCCGATCGGCGGCTCGTTGATATGACAATGCGCCTCGACACCTCCTGGGAGAACGAACAGACCGGTTGCGTCAATCGTTTCGCGGGCGTCCTCCAGATTTTCGGCGATCGCGACCACCTTGCCGCCGCGTACACCGATATCCGCGCGATAGGTATCGGATGCCGTTGCAATGGTGCCGTTCTTGACGATCAGATCATAACTCATGTGAGACCTCGGGATTTCTGCAGCAGCGCTGTCAGGACTGACGCTCATAGGCGCCGAGAAGCTTGGGAAGATTGCCGAATATTCCGATCAGCCCAAAGGCGATGAAGGACAGCATGATGAACAGAACCGAAGCAGAGGCGATGGTGGGCGAGTACCCTCCCCTCAGGCTCGAGAAGATCTGCACCGGCAGGGTGACGATGCGCGACTGTCCAACAAAGAAGGAAATGACGAATTCGTTCATCGAAAGCACGAACACAAAGGCAAAGCTCGACACCAGGAACGGAGTGATGATCGGCAAAACGACCGTCCGGAATACCTGCGCGCGGTTTGCTCCCATGGTCTCGGCTGCTTCGAGGACTTCCTTGCTGATCGATTCAAAACCCAGCGAAATCATCGTCAGCGGCAGCGCCAGCAGAAAGACCGCGTGTCCGATGACGACGTTTTCAATTTGACCGGTATGCCCAGTGCTTACCCAAAGTAGCAACATCCCCATTGCCGTGATGACCGGCGGAAACGCGAAAGGCAGAAGTCCCAGGGCAAACAGCGCTCTTGCATAGAACACCCCGTACCGCCACAACAGATAGGCGACCGGAAGAGCCACAGACAGTGCCAGGAGCCCGGTCAGGACCGCCACAGCCAGGCTGGTGATCAGCGGCTCGTACCATTGCGGATTTAGAAAGAGCTCCGAGTACCATTTGGACGACACGCCGCGTGGTGGAAAGAACAATACTTTCTTGGCATTCATTGAAACGCCGAACACGATGAAGAGCGGCATCATCAGGATCAGCAGGAAGACGGAGCAATAGGCAGCTTTCAGCAGTTTCGACATTAGTCTGCCCTCTAGCTTTTGTCGGCAAAGCGGTTGGCGACGAGCACCATGGCGATTGTGACCAACAGGAACACGATCGACAGGGCGGACGCGAAGGGAATGTTGCCGAGTTCGACAGCCTGCTTGCTGATATGCACCGCCAGCATCCATTGATCCGGCCGGCCGAGCCATTGCGGTGTCACGACGGCGCCCATGGTGAAAACGAACAGGACGATCCAGGTCGCGATCAACGGTTTGCGAAGTATGGGAATGACGACCTTGAACATCGACCTCGCCGGCGAAGTTCCCATCGTGCGCGCGGCCTCGACATAGGACGGATCCAGACGCGTGCAGTGCGGATAAAGCATCAGAATGGCGATCGACAGGTTAAAGTAGCTCAGGGCAATCAGAACTGCCGGAAGACCGCGCGCCCAGGACGCAGGCCGCTCCATAAATCCCAGCCAGACGAAAAAGTTGCTGATCCCCGCCGGACGCGAAAGCGCGTTCGACCAGGAAAAGGCAACGATCACTTCGGACAGGGAAAGCACCCCCAGAACAACGACCAGGATCACAGTCTGCACCCGCCGGGAATAGCCGGACATGAAATATGTGAAAGGAAATGCAAGCAGCACGGCTATGGTCGCGGCGATGGTCGACAGCTTCACCGTCGTCCACATGGCCTTGATGTAAAGCCAGTCGAACGTGCGCAGGTAATGCGTAAGCTCGAACCCGCGTTCGTAGTAGGTTTCCGTCCGGTGATAGAACGAGCTGACGAACATGATGCCCATCGGGATGACGAAGGCGAACACCAGCAAGGCGGTGGGATAAGACAGCAGCGCCGCCCTCAACCCGGCGTCTTTCCTGTCCGGTTTCATGACAGATGCACCCTGATGTCTGACGGATCCAGAAACAGGCCGACCGTGTCTCCTTCCCTGATGGTCGGATCGGCCTTCGGCATCCATTTCGCGGTCAGACGAACGTCGCCAACCATGACATAGGCCTCGACCTCAAACCCGAGGTCGCGGACGAAGCTGACCTGTCCACGGACGATGTTCTCCCCGTCCGTCGTTTCCGTGAGTTCCACATCCTCCGGACGGATAGACAAGGTCACGTCGCTGCCGGCCTGTACATCCGTTTGCATGTGCTCGACCCGCAGACTTTCACCGAAGCACTCGACGGACGTGGCATCCTTGATCCGAACACCGTCGATCAGGTTGTTCGCTCCGACGAAACCGGCCACGAACCTGTTCGCCGGATGTTGATATACGTCGAGGGGATGACCGATCTGTTCGATCCTGCCCGCGCTCATCACCACGATGACATCTGCCGCGGTCATTGCCTCGCTCTGATCGTGGGTCACCATGACGGTGGTCACACCGAGGCGCCGCTGCAGCTGCTTCAATTCCACCTGCATTTCTTCACGCAGATTGGCATCGAGCGCCGACAACGGTTCATCGAGTAGAAACAGCTTGGGTTGAAGCGCCAAGGCCCTGGCAATGGCGACACGCTGTCGCTGTCCACCGGACAGCTCGGTAATTTCCCGCTTTGCGATATGGGGCAGCTTCACCAGTTCCAGAAGCTCGCGTGCTTTTCGAAGCGCCTGATCTTTCCGCATTTTGCGCAGACGCATGCCGTAGGCGACGTTTTCCTCGACGTTGAGATGCGGAAACAGCGCCAGGGACTGAAAGACCATGCCGATCTCGCGCCTGTGCGCCGGCAGCCGCGTAATATCTGCGCCGTCAACGAGGATCTCGCCAGCCGTTGGTATTTCCAGTCCTGCGATCAAACGGAGCAAGGTCGTCTTGCCGCAGCCAGATGGCCCCAGGAAGCACACGAAACTACCGTCGTCGAGACGAAGATTGGCTTCCCTGACCGCAGTAAAACTGCCGAATTTCTTGCCGATATTGCTTAGTATGAGTTCGGTCAAAGCGACCCCCGTCGACAGGATGGGAGAAAGACCCCGCCCGGGCGGGGCTTCCATCTGGTTCAATCGGCGTTATGCGCCCGAAAGGATTTTCGCCCATTCTTCCGTTGTCCAATCCGCTTCCCGGACCTGGAAGTCATAGTCAACGAATATGGGCGGGATCGGTGATGAAACGGCTGCGAACTCCTCGTCGCTCATTCCAGCCGCCTGTTGGGAGACAACCGGCGCTGTACCGATCGCCCGGCTCATGTCACCCTGCACTTGCGGATCGCAGCAATAGTTCAGGAACTGTTCGGCCGCATCCGTCCGCGGAGATCCTTTCAGGATACCCCATGACCCGAAGTCGATCACACCGCCTTCCTTCGGGAAGACCGAGATCACCGGGAAGCCGTCCGCAATCATGATCTGTGTCACATCATGATAATACTGACCGGCCGGAATTTCGCCCGACTGCAGCCCCTGCTGAAACTGACCTTCATCGCGATACCAGAGCGTGACGTTTTCCTTGAGTTCCGCGATTTTCAGCATCAGCTCGCGAGCTCCCTCGCGGGTTGCCAACAGGTGTTCACCTGCAAAATGAGTCGCCTGGGTGATTTCAAGCAGCCCGCTGATGGTGATGTCCTCGGTCCAACCCAGCGAATTGCTGAAATTCGAGTCCCAGATCTCCGCCCAGGACTTGATGGGATCCGGAAAATAGTCGGTATTCTGGACAAACGTGGAATACCAGGACAGCACGGCGGTGGCGTAGGGCTTTTCATCCTTTCCACGGGCAACGAACTTGTCGCCGAGATTTTTCACGTTAGGAACGTTTGACGGATCAAAACGATGGAAAATGTCTGCAAAACGGATGATCTCCCCGCCCCCGGTCATGCCCACATCGATTGGCGGGTCTCCGGCCGCTACAGCGGGGCGGATCCCGGCATAGTAGGAGGTACCCGAGGACGTCGGGACTGAGCGAGAAGGGATCCCGGTCGCTTCGGTAAACTTCGGCAGGACTTTCTCGCGAATGGAATCCTCGAAATAGCCGCCAAACGACCCGACCACCAGTGGCTCGTCCGCCCAAGCCCGCCGCAGGTATACAGGCGAGGCAAGAGCGCTGCCGGCAACTGCAGTCGTTTTCAGAAAGTTACGTCGGCTGATTGTCATGTTTCCCTCCGCTTATTGAGTGCAATTCAGACGCTCCTCACGCGAAAGCACACAAGATTTTCAAAGCTAACGGTGCTGCAAAACCGACGATGCCGCAATCGAATGATACACACATTAGTTGTGAATTTTTTTCACATCTTGATTATGCAGAATTCTCTTATGCTCCTAAGCATTTTAAACTATGAGAGATTCTCAAACCGACACAACTAAGGATCCAAAGATCCAATTTAAATGTGAAACATTTTCACCACTCCTGTTCAACAAATTCGTTTGTCTGCTGGTGATCCTTCGGCCAAGTCTGGCAGGGAAACTTCGGTCTCCGGGGTGCATTGAAGTCACGGTGTCGCAAACGATCAGGAGTGAACATTGGCTAGGTTCGTAAAAGTCGCAGCAGCGCAAATGGGTCCGGTCGCAAGGGATGAGGACCGCACCTGTGTTGTCGCCAGGCTGTTGAAGATGATGCGCGAAGCGAAGGACTGGGGCTGCGACATCGTCGTATATCCGGAACTCGCGCTTACCACTTTCTTTCCGCGCTGGTTGATCGAGGACGAGGCAGAGCTGGACAGCTATTACGAAACGGAGATGCCCAGTCCCGATGTTCAGCCACTTTTCGACGAAGCCAGGAAACTTGGCATCGGTTTTCAGCTGGGATACTGCGAAATCGTCAACGAGGGCGGTAGAAAACGCCGCTTCAATACATCAGTCCTCGTTGACAAGAACGGCGAGATCATCGGCAAGTACCGGAAAATCCACATGCCCGGAAACAGCGAGCTCTGGGACAAGCCGGCACAGCATCTTGAAAAACGGTACTTTGAAATCGGCGATCTCGGCTTTCCCGTTTTTGAAGGGTTTGGTGGCAGGATCGGCATGGCGATCTGCAACGACAGGCGCTGGCCCGAGACCTATCGTTGCATGGGGATCCAGAGCGTTGAAATGATCATGATCGGCTATAACACGCCCGTCGGGATCGATTACAATTTCGACCACGACGTGCTCGCATCCTTCCATAACCACCTGGTTCTGCAAGCTGGAGCACACCAGAATGCCACCTGGGTGGTCGCAGTGGCCAAATGTGGCATTGAAGAGAGTTCGAAAATGATCGGACAGAGCTGCATCGTCGCTCCTTCCGGTGAAATTGTCGCTATGACGTCGACGCTCGGGGACGAAGTCATCGTACACAAATGCGACCTGGATGCGGGATTGCCCTACAAGGAAGATCTGTTCAACTTCGGCCTGCATCGGCGCCCGGAACATTACGGGCTGATCGTGGAAACCGCTGGCCCGATAACGCCGCAAAAATAACGGATTGTTTCATGGTGGATTTCAATTGGCCTGACAACGCACGTTGCGCGGTTATGCTGACGTGCGACTTCGACGCGGAATCGCTTTGGTATTCAGAAGACGCGAGCGCGCATCGCAAACCGTCAATCCTGTCTCAGGGGGCTTACGGACCAAAGCGCGGCATTTACAAGTTGCTTGATGTGTTTCGCGATTTCGAGATTCCAGCAAGCTTTTATGTTCCCGGCTCAACCGTCGAAAACCATACAGCGGCGATTGAGGCTGTGCTCAAAGAAGGGCACGAAGTCGGACATCATGGACACATGCATGTCTGGATCGATCCTGAAGACCCCGCAAAAGAGATTGAGGAAATGGATCAGGGGCTAGCCGCCCTCAAGCGTTGCGTTGGCGTTGTCCCGAAGGGATATCGCGCACCGGCTGCGACCTCAAGCGACAGGACGATCCAGCTCGTTCATGATCGCGGCTTTCTCTACAACAGTGGCATGCTCGATGACTACGTCCCCTATCGTCACAAGCTGGAGGACGGGACTGACGGACCGATCGAATTGCCGTTCCACTGGCAGCTCGACGATTCAGCGCTGTCTCTCTATATCATTCAGGAGCAATCAACGATCCTGACCAACGATCATATCTTTCAGGTCTGGAAAGAGGAGTTCGACGCGCTTTACGAGTGGGGCGGACTGGTGAACTTCACCCTTCATCCGCAAATCTCAGGTCGACCCGCGCGGAACATGCTGCTGCGCCGCATCGTTTCCTATATGCGTGAACAACAGGATGTCTGGTTCGCCACCGGAACGCAGATCGCCGAGGCCTTTGCCGCAGGGATGGCGCATCCTGCGAAATAGGCGTGAATAGTCCGGTCACCTACACATTCCAGTCTCGTGACCGGACTATTCGACAGTAGAAACCCACTCAAGAAATGCAGCGGCCCGCTGTGTCGGTTTCTGACCAGTAATGGTGTAGTAGGAGTATGGTGACCTGATCGTGTTCCTGAAGGGCCGGATCAATTCGCCGCTCCCGAGGAAATGGCGAGACGTTACATTGTCCCCCAAAGCGATACCCAGGCCTTCGCGCGCGGCGACCAGTAGCTGATGCACGTCTTCGATATAGTGGTTCGCACTGCCAGTCTGCATGCCCGACTTTGCAGAAACCAGCCATTTTGCCCATAGCTCCCCATCGTCTTCATGCAGGAGCGTGAATCGCTTCAGATCCGCCAACTTTGTCAACGGGTTACGTCCAACCGTCAGCTTTGGGCTGCAGACAGGGAAAAGAGAAATGTTTTTCAGCAAAGTGACATTCTTGTCCGGCCAGTTGGGGCGACCGTAGCGAACTGTGACGTCTGTTCTGGCATCAGGTTCCTTAATCATTTCAGGTGAAGTCTGCACTCGCAAGGAAATGTTGGGATAGCGCTCAACGAATTGAGTGAGACGCGGCATCAGCCAGTAGGCAGAAAAGGCTGGCGGCACCAGAAGCCTCAGATCACCGGCGAGATCGTCCTTTTGCCTTTCTGTGACAGTGTCCGAGATCGTTTTCAAAGCCTCGGCAGTGGTGCGATGAATGCGCGCGCCGTCCGAAGTCAAACGAACTTCGGACGCCGTTCGAATGAACAATTTTGTCTCGTATATTTCTTCCAGCTGCCGGATCTGTTTGCTTACCGCACCATGTGTCAGGTTCAATTCCTCGGCGGCCTTTGTAAAGCGACCGTGTCGTGCGACGGCATCAAGTGCCCGTAGGGCATTTATGGGTGGCAAACGGTTCATCAGCACTCCTAGTGTGAAAAATTTTCACTGATCTTGGTAATTCAATTCGTTTGTATGTGAGATATTTTCTTCGTACAAATTGTCGTCAAAGTCCAGAGAACCGCAATGAAGCTTATAATCGACAACGTCCGTATTCTTGCTAGCCCTACATGGGCTGAACCGGTCAAAGGTCGTATCGTTTGCGAAAACGGCCGCATAGCAGCGATTGGCCCTGTTGCAGGTGACGCGGAAATAACTGCAGACACAAACTTCCTCGATGGCAAGGGCCGCTTGGCCATGCCCGGGCTGATCAATGCGCATATCCATTCCTCGAGCGCATTCATGCGCGGTGCAGTCCCCGGTCTGCCGCTCGAACCCTACATGTTGCTCGAAGCTCCCCTGGACGATTTTTCACACTCTCCGCGACTGTACTATCTGCGCGCGATGTTGACCGCGATCGACATGCTTCGTCAGGGTGTTGTCGCCGTGCGCGATGATGTTCATTTTTTCGGCGATCCGACACCGGATAATGCGGGCGCGATTTTTGAAGCTTACCGGACCGCCGGCTTGCGCGCCTCTGTTGGCTTCGGCATTCCCAACGTGCTCGAATTCACTAAGATTCCCTATCTACGGGAGCATCTGACCGCAGAACAGCGCCTGGAAATGGAACGGGCCAAATGGCCAGATCAGGCGGAAATTCTGTCCTTTTACCATGCAATGTTCAATGAATGGCACGGCAGTGAAAACGACCGGCTAACGGTTCATACATCCTGCTCAACCCCGCACCGGGTCGACCCGGATACACTCTGCGCCCTCTCTGATCTTGCCCGCCGGAAGAATGTTTCTTTCGATACGCATCTGCTGGAAACGAAAACGCAGGCGGTCCATTCACATCATAGGGACGGCAAATCTCTGGTTCGCTATCTCCATGACCACGGCGTTCTCGATGAACGTCTGGTTGCAATCCACTCGATCTGGCTGAACGAAGAGGATCTGGATCTGCTCGCGGACTCCGGAGCGACCGTCGCTCACAACCCGGTCTCGAACCTGAAACTGGGTAGCGGCGTCATGCCCATGGCAAACATGCTTCAGCGGGGTATTCCAATCGCTCTCGGGACCGATGAAGTATCGGTAGATGACGGCAACAATCTCTGGACAAACGCAAAGATCGGAATGCTGTTGCAATCGCTCGCAGATGTCGACTGCTCCAGGTGGCCGCGACCGGAAATCCTGCTGGAAGCGATGACAACGGCAGGCGCCCGCGCCATGCGGCGTGAAACTGCCGGCAGGCTGGCGGTTGGACAGGATGCGGATATCATTCTGCTCGACACAAGTGGTGCGCTCTACGCGCCGCTGAACCAGCTGTCCCGGCATCTTGTCGGCGCGGAGACCGGAGCATCGGTCAGAACAACAATTGTTGCGGGCGAGATCGTCATGGAAGACGGCCGGTTGAAACACATCGACGAGAACGCCATCCTCACCGAGATCCATGATCTCTGGGACCGCTACAGTACCGCTCGTGATGCGGCGAACGTGGCGGCCCAGGTCCTCCTTCCTGCTTACATGCAATCGGCAAACCAGGCTCTGGCACAGGACCTCGGTTTCAGCCGGCATCTTTCGGGTGCAATCAGAACAGAAAAACGAGGCTCATGACGGCGAACAAACTCACCACGGCTCCTTCGGGTGTTTCGAGCACGTTCCTGAACTTTCCCTTGCAGACGGATCTGGACGGGCTGGAGGCTGACATAGCGATCCTGGGCATTCCTTTCGGCATGCCCTACTACCCGGAGATCATGGCCAATGACCAAAGCCGCGCACCGGACGCCCTGCGGCAGGCAGCCGAAGATATCGGTTACACGCTCGAACATTACGATTTCGATCTGGGAGGCCCTTTGCTTGATGGCCAGGACATCGACATCGTTGATTGCGGAAACGTAACGGCCGACATGGCTGATCATGCCGCGCATTACCAAAACGCCGAACAGGCCGCGCGCAAGATCCTCCGGTCAGGTGCAACGTTGATTTCCCTTGGCGGCGACCACGGCATTCCAATTCCCGTCCTTCGTGCTCTGGAAGAAATCGGAGAAACGGTCACGCTCGTCCAGGTTGACGCCCACATTGACTGGCGCGACGAGATCAACGGCGAGCATAATGGCTATTCCAGCCCGATCCGCCGTGCTTCGGAGATGGACTGGATTGGACCGATTGTGCAGATCGGTCTGCGAGGTATCGGCAGCGCCCGAATGGGTGAAGTCGAATTTGCCCGTTCCAGGGGAGCTGACCTGATCAGTGCCTATGAAATGCATGACATCGGAATGCAGGCTGTCTTGGACCGTATTCCGGACGGAGGTCCCTATTATCTGACCATCGATGCGGACGGACTGGATCCGACGATAATGCCTGGTGTCATTTCGCAAACTCCGGGCGGGTTGAACTGGGTACAAATTCACAAACTGATCCACGGACTTGTCGGCAAAGGACGTGTTGTTGGCATGGATCTTGTCGAGATCGCTCCCAACATGGATGTCGGCAAAACAACATTGGTTCACGCAGAACGTCTCATCTGTAATTTCATCGGAGCCACGGTGCGCGCGGGATATTATGACTAGGCCGCTTGGTCTGCCTCACCGGTATCAATTCAAAGATTTCTGACGAAATGACCGGCCACGAAACGTGGCAAGTACACAAGGGCTCTCACAACAATGCGTATTCTGGTTATCAATCCCAACAGCAATGCGGCATTCTCGGACGAAATGGACAAGGCCGTCGCTCCTCTCAGGTTCGGCGGCGGCGTCGCCATTGATTGCATCAGTCTGGTTTCCTCGCCATTGGGCATTGAAACTCAACGGGATATCGACGCGGTCATAGATCCGGTCTGCAGCAAGGTGATCGAATGCAACGAAAGCTACGACGCCTTCGTGATCGCATGTTTTGCCGATCCGGCGGTCCAATCGGCGCGGGAGGTCACGCACAAGCCAGTGATTGGTATTTGTGAAGCCGGTCTGAGCTCCGCATTGAACACCGGCGAAAGGTTTGGCGTGATCTCAACATCGAACGAGGCGCTCAATGCGGACCTTCGCCTCATTCGCTCTCATGGTTTGATGGAACGCTGTGTGGGCCTGAAGGCGGTCAACATTCCAGTCGTCGAGATGACGCGCTCAGATGAGTTGAGAGACCGCCTTCTGCAGGCCAGCCGTGCCTTGGTCGAACAGGGCGCGGAAACAATCGTGCTCGGATGCGCTGGAATGTCAGCCCACCGAAAAGCAATTCAGCAAGAGCTGAGCAAGGTTGTTATCGACCCGGTTATTGCGGCGACCGCGATGGCAATCGGGATTGTCGCGCAAGGATGCGCGCCGGACCGTTAATTATTCCAGACTTGCCAGTCGATTGGTTTTGGTGACCACGAGCCTGATGCGCTCAAATGCCAAAGTGCTTTCGAAGGCTCGTTGCAGCTGGAATACGTCCCTCGCCCTTATCGCCGTCATCGACGTGAAACTGAATTTCGCACATTGCATTTCCAACGCTCAATTTTTGGTCATGACCCAGAATTGACATTCCAATTGATGCTCCGTTCACATCCAGCTCGTTCAATGAGAAATAGATGAACGTCGTGAACAGAAAAGGGTTCGGACGCGACCACTTAATCTCAAAGCTTTGAATCCGATACAACTCTTGCCATGGAACGATCTCTTCTTCTTCGCTGGAGATAACATTTAGGACTGCTTCCAGCGCGGCCGCCAAGTGTTGACGGTACGTACGTTCGTTCAAACCCAGAAGTTGATTTGGCGGGGCGGCGTCGAGAAAAGCCATCTCGACGCCATATCCCTTACCTGTTTTCCGGGGTTTCAAGGGCTTTCGAAGCAACATATTCAACGCCCTTTGTAGGGAGAGACTGCAAGTACCGCAGCTCGTCACGCAATACCCATGATCCACCGCGGCAGAGCCAACGACAGTTCGGGAATGAAGGTGACGATGAGCACCATTGGCAGATGGCCGAGTAGTAGGAACTTCAGCGTGATCCCGACATATTTGTCCAGGGTCAACTTGCTGACGCCAGCGGCCATATAGAGCATTGGGGCACAGGGCGGAGAGACGTTGCCAAGCCCAAGGTTTGTCCCGACGATCGCCGCGAAATGAATTGGGTGCACACCGATTTCAGTAGCGACCGGGAGCAAAACAATTGCTGCCAGAACACTGCCTGACACGTCATCCACGATCATACCGATCAAAAGCAAGATCACGTTTATCATCAGGAGGATGAGGATCTTGTTGTCGGTGAGTGTCAGCAGAGCGTCCGCAACTTCCCGCGGCACTTGCTGCAGGATCATTGCGCGGCTCATGACGAAGAGAAAGAACAGCACTGCAATGATCGAACTTGTCGTGATGGCCGCTCGAACGATCGCCCGAGGTATGTTCCTGAGGGTCAGGCCACGGTATATGAACAATCCGACCACGACTGCATAGACCAATGCAATTGCCGCAGCTTCCGTTGGTGTAGCAATGCCGGAGTAGATCACACCCAATATCAACAGTGGCATCAATAGAGCCCAGAAGGCGCTAAGTCCGCTGGAGTAAACGTTTCTCACAGCCTGACGAACCGGCAGTGGTTCCTCGACAGTGATTGTGTCGTTGTTTCTCAAGAACCAGAAATTCAGACCGACATAGGCAAGAGCCAGGAGAATTCCGGGAATGACTGTCGATAGAAATGCAGCTCCGACGGAAAGCCCGCCGGTAACGGCAAACACGATCATGGGAATTGACGGCGGGATCATCAGCGCAAGCACGGATGAACAGGCAACTAGCGCGGTTGCATGCCCGACCGGATAGCCTTCCTTCACCATGCGCGGGATCATGATCTGCCCGATTGCGGCGATTGCCGCCGAGGAAGAGCCGGAGATCGCGCCGAACAGGGCACAGGTGATCACCGTCACGGCTCCCAGACCACCCTTGAGGCGTCCGACGAAGGCATTGACGAAGTTGAGCAACCTGTCGGAAATGCCCCCTTCGGCCATCAGCGTTCCGGCAAGAACGAAGAGCGGCAGCGCCAGAAGAGCGAAGCTGAGCGTCGTCTGGTAGGCATATGGAATGAGGAATGAAACGTTCGATCCGGATGCAAGGCCGAAGATCAGGGCTCCTATTCCGAACGCAAATGCAATCGGCATCTCCGCCAGCAGCAGGACAACGATGATCAGGAGAGAAATCAGGAAGATGGTCATGATGTCACCTCCCTCGCGCCGGCACTCCGGCGGAGCTCGACGAACTGGTTGAGCGCCTGCAATACGAGATAGAAGATGGTTCCGGCAAAACCGACAATCATCGAGGAAGACCACAGTCCCTTGGGCCAGCGCATGTACGAGCTCATCCGGCCCTTCTCGATCTCGAACACCGCGTATCTGGACGCGTAGTAGCCGAAGATGACGCAGGCAACGATACTGGCAAGCGACATGAACAGGCGGATGCCCTGGACGACTTGGGGGTCTTTCGTCAGCAGAGTGACAATGCCACCGTGGATGTGCTCGCCATTTCTTGTGACATAGGCAAGTCCAAGGAAGTATCCCCATGCCCCCAGCAACAGGGCCAGTTCCTCAATCCCGACAAACGGTGAGAGAAAGACGTAGCGCAGCAAAACCTGCGTGAACATCAGCCCGGTCAGGCCTATTCCGGCGAGCACGATCGCAACAAAGAGAAGTCGCTCGAACCGCGCCTCCAGTCTCATGACCAGTCCATAGAAGCCTGCTTTCGGCTCTTCCGGGATGGCCGTGACATGCTCGGGCGGCTCGAGTGCCTCGACTTCGGGATCGTAGATGAAGGACGCCCCGGCTTCGGTCGGATTTCTTGGATGTTGTTTTGAAATGCGCTCCGGCATGACAACTCCTCCCAAAAGTGGAAAGACCGGGGCCAGAAGCCCGGTCTTTCACGGTGGTTCTTGAAGTTATTTGACGCCAACGGCTTCACGTACCTGGGTCATGACTTCGGTGCCGAGTGTCTCTTCCATGGCGGGCCATTCATTCTGGTAAGTAATGTCCTTCAGCGCTTGAAGCTGCTTGTCGGTCAACTCAACGACGTTGATGCCTGCATCGCGCGCCTTTTGCAGGAACTCGTTGGATTTGTTTTCCGCTTCGGTCCAGGCGAATTCGATGGTGGCGTCGATGACGCTTCGCAGCTTTTCCCTGTCTGCGGTCTCCAGGCCATCCCACCAGCTCTTGTTGACAAGCCAGAAGGCATGCTCGAAGTAGTCGTTTGTCAGAATGTTGGTTTCGAGCACATCACGCAGCTGGTAGGTCTCGACCGCCGTGGAGAAGGAGCGCGCATCAACCGTTCCCAGCTGCAACGCGGTATAGACCTCGGATAGCGGTATCGGGACTGCCGAGAAACCGAAATTGTTGAACCGCTCAACAGCAACCGGCAGACCGGGAACCCGGATCTTCAGACCACTGCCATCTTCCGGCAGGTTGACCGGCACTGCGCCGACCCCTTTGCGGATAACCACGGAGCCGAAATCCGTCGGAATGATGCCGACCGCATGCAGGTCCAGGTTTTCCAGGATCGAGTTGTAGACGTCGAGCATCGGAGAGCCGGGTCCATAGAGCTCCCTGGCCTCTTTCCAGTTGGACACGACATATCCGAGATAGGCCAGGTCCAGTCTCGGATCGAATTCCGAAGCGCCCCAGGTCAACGTCATCGGAACAACACCTTGCATGGATTGCTCGAAAAGCGACGTCCAATCGCCGAGATCACCACCGGGATGGTAGTCAACACTGACACCCGATCCTTCAATTCCTTCCATGAAACGTCCCGAAAGCGAATGGAACACATGGTCGGTGTTCATTGCATGCGCGAAGATGAAGTCCTCCGCCGCATGAACCTGCGAAGCTGTCAGGGCGACCACGCTGACCGCTGCTGAAGCCGCTACGGTGCGCAGCTTAGTGAGTGTGGTGGAAAGCATGAGTTTTCTCCCATTTTAGATTTTGCGCATAGTTGCGCCGTTCCCTTTCCGCCAAACGGAAAAGGCTCCGCTCTGTCCTCCAGTCAGTTGAGCGAAATTCAGTTAGAGGCCGGCGCCATCCTCATTCAGGGCCTGACGCACTTCCTCCCCGGCAATGTCGCGATACCGTTGCTCCGTCTTCAGGGAGCGAACCGTTGCAGCTCCAGCAGCATGGCCGTATCCGAAGCATTGAGCAGTAACCCTGCAGGAGGCCAGGGCCTCGTGTTCCGAACTGAGGCACCGTCCCGCAACGATCAGGTTTTCGCCGACTTCCGGTACGAGCGTGCCGTAAGGCACCTCGTAATAATCATCGAGCAACCACTCCACATAAGGTCTTTCGCCTGAATGCAATTCAATCGGCCACGGAGACCGCACGACACCGTCAGAGACCTTCAGCCGTCTGGTGACATGCTTGTTTGAAAGGGTCTTTACACCTGCGATAGACCGTGTCTGGCGAATGCCGATTTCCACGCCGGTATCCACGACAAAGGCGTCCCGGCAACCGGGGACATTTTCACGTAGGAAATTCTGATAGACCCTGACCTGCTCTCGAGCGGCAAGTTCCCCCTCCGTGTGATCAACCGGGTCGGTCACATCCAGATGACGTCCGTCGCGGCCCAGAATGCGGGTCGAGTTGACCATCAGCTCATCCGGCCGGGTCGTGTTGAATATCCAGATCTTTTTGCGAGGCAAGGTCCTCCCTGAAGGGTCGGCATCGACTAGCTGATCGATAACCTTCTTCGGCGAGATGGAATCATCGCCCCAATATTCGTTGAACGCGTGGACATCGACCCCTCCCAGCCGAAAGATCATGGTCGGGTTCTGCATGACGCCATTGCGCCCCTTCGACGTCTTCAAGCCTGCTCGGTAGATGACATCCGCATCACCGCTGGCATCGACAATCCGCTTCGCGTGAACAGCACCGAAACCCGATTTCGAGTTGACGATTGCACCTTGGAAGTGATCACCATCCATGATGACGCCGACCACCTGGCAGTGATAGAGGATCTGAACGCCGGCATCCTGAAGGAACCCGTCCGCGGCTTCACGCCAAACCAGCGGGTCATGGGTAACGGTCCAGGTCTTGCCGTACCTGATCGGACCGGTGACCCCGCCAAGATCGATCATGCGGCGCAAAAACCGGTCCGCAAAACCGAAGACAGCCTGTTCGGGAACCGCATTGTGGGCATCCGTGGACATGTACAGGCCGCAAATCGTACCGGACAGGCCCGCAACGGCACCGCCACCGCAAAAACCGTAACGTTCGACCAGAAGCACACTGTTGCCATTCCGGCCGATTGTCTCAGCCGCAGCCACACCCGCGGCACCACCGCCGACGACCAGAACGTCGACATCCGCAATCACCGGATAGTCGTGTCCCGGATCGGTCTTGATCGTTTCCTTCCACTGCATCGGGACCTCCCCTATTCCTGGTAATCTTCGACAAACAGGGAAGCGTCCATCAGCGGCAGCGGGTCGGCGATCCGCACCGGCTCGAACTCCATCTGCTCGAGAATGTCCTTGTGCAGGTCAATTCCGGGAGCGATCTCGATCAATGCAAGACCTTCTTCGGTCACCTCGAAGACCGCACGTTCAGTAATCAGCCTTGCACTCTGTCGACGCTGAGATACGCCTTCTTTCAGCAGATAAGTGATGTGCTGGGCAGTGTTCACGAACTTCCGGACCCTGCCTTCGCGCGTGATCGACAGCTTGCCGTCGCTGACCGCAGTCTTCAGACCGGCGGTTGTGAATGTTCCGGTAAAGACAAGGCGTTCCGCGTTGTGGGCGATATTGACGAAGCCGCCCGATCCGGGATTGGCCTTGCCGAATTTGGACACATTGACCGAACCGTGACTGTCGAATTCGGCAAAGGCCAAAGCGGCAAATTTGCAAAGCCCGCCTTCGATCACATCGAACTGGGTGAGCCCGTCGAGCAATGCTTCCGGGTTGATGTTGGCCGAGAACTGCCAGCCGCTCATCACCACCCCTCCGAAGCTGCCATGCTCGGTCGTGAACTCGTAATTGTACATCTTGCCGTCGTCGAGCTTGCCGTCTTCCGCCATGACAAGCGGGACGTCCCCCGAGGCCCCGAACCCGAAGATGGAAAGCTCGCGCTCTCGCACTTCCATCGAGGCGCGCCGGGCAATAATCTTGTCGGCTCCCGGTGCCGGCTTGGGAAGCTCGGATGGTGGCGTCGGTTTACCGCCGAGATAGGCCGCCACAGGACGCTCGATATTCGTCACGAACTGCTGGTCTTCGACAAGAACGACCTTGTCGACGAGGGAGCCGGGCACCTTGACGTCGGACGCCATCCGCGATCCGAGCGGCACCTTTTTCTCAACCTGCGCAATCACGGTTCCACCGCAGGCCTTTACGGCGATTGCGATACCGATATTTGACGAGACCAGGGCCTCGTTTTCGAATGAGAGATTCCCGTTTTCATCCGCCGAAGTCCCCCTCAGAAAGGCGACCTGCAACGGACGCGTGGGGTAAAAGAGGTATTTCTCTCCCCGGAACTCGATTTTCTCGACAAGGTTCTCTTCTGCTGAGGGGGTGAAACGGCCGCCCTGGAGATCCGGATCGACATAGGTGCCGATCCCGGTCTTGGTCATGTAGCCCGGCGTGCCGCGCGCCACTTCGCGCAGCCAGAGCATCGTCGTTGCAATCGGCCAGCTGTACGCTTCGACTTCATTCGCCTGGATAAGCTGCATCAGCTTGGGCCGCTCGCCGGTGACTGGATGGACCGGGTTCAGGTAGGAACCGCCGACGATACGCTTCATGAGGCCCTTTTTGGCAACATGATCCATCCCGCCAATATGCATGGCGTCACCCGTCCCACAGGGAAAATAGAAGGTCAGATTGTTCGGGTAGCCGGTCTCCTCGAACCTGTCGGCAACCCCTTTGAGCAGGGCGTCAGGGGTGATCCATCCGATCACACCGGTTGAAACAACCGAATCTTCGGGATTGATGACGGAAAGGGCTTCCTCGAGCGTGCAAAATTTGGACATGACGTTACTTCGCAAACTTCTTGAATGTTTCTTGTGCTGATCCCTGCGAGCAATGCAGGCGGAACAGGTTGTTGAGCCGGGCATCTTCGATCTCTCCCGGACCCAGCATTCTTTCGAGGAAGAATTCCTTCGTCGCGCTCACGCCGATTGCAGGCAGCGCGGCAAGCTCCTCCGCAATCTTTGCCGAGTAACCCTCGAGGTTTTCAACGCTTGCCTGATGATCCGCCAAGCCGATCCGGATTGCGTCTTCGGCACTCAGAAACTCGTATCCCCAGGAAACCCGCTGAGCGTCGCGCGGGGACAGCCGGGCATTGAGGGCGTGGATCCCCCACGGCGTGATCCAGCCGTTCGGCACTTCCATGCAGCGCAGTTTGGCGTTTTCGGCGACGACGACCACATCGCAGACCGCTGCCAGAAATGCGCCCCCGCCCACAGCGTAGCCCTGAACGGCAGCGACGACCGGTTTTGTCAGCAATGACAGGCTCCGCAACAGCGCTGCTTTCCGTGCCTCGACGTCACACATCTGCTCAACAGTCATGCTGCCGAGTTCGGTCAGGTCGCTGCCTGCACAGAAGGAAGGACCTTCTGCGGCAATCCGCAGGACGCGGATGTCGTCTGTGTTCCCGGTTTCGGTGACCGCCTTCTCAAGCTCATTGAGCATTTCGGCATTCATCGCATTGCGCTGGCGGGGGCGGTCCAGAGTTATCGTGGCAACTCCATCATCAACGCCAAAACGTATGGCCATCTTCTTCTCCTCAACTGATGACCGTGTGCCCACCACAATGTGGAACGGGCACCGGAACTCCCTTGCCCGCTATCTTTATGGATTTCGCCGGAACGTTTAGATACAATTCGAAAAATCGATAAATACAAAAACAAACCAATAAGAATCAAAAGCTTAAGGAATAAGCGGGAAAACATGTTCGAGAACATCATCTCAATCGACCGCACTTCTCGTGAAAGCCTCCAAACCCAGATCAGGCGCCAACTGGCGATCGCGATCGTCAATCGGCAGTTCCCGATCCACTACCCGATACCGTCGATCAGGAAGCTGGCCAGGGACCTCGGCGTAAGCGTCACCACAGTCACGCTGGCTTACGACGCGCTCAAGAGTGACGGATTTGTTTTGGCCAAGGGGCGGGCCGGCTTCTTTGTGAACCCGGATGCAATCAAGGATAGAAACAGTCCCGGCCAGCTGAAGATATCCGACACGGAACCTGAAGCCGCCGCCTCCAAAGTCGACTTTCGGAAATTCTTCGAAAAGCGCAGCTTCAACATGGAGCGTGTCGTGAAGCCGGCCGATGCACTTCTGCGCTATCGTTTTCCGTTTATCTGTGGCCTGGTCGATCCGTCATTGTTCCCGATCACCAGTTGGCGCGAATGCGTGCGCGACTCCGTCAATGCCATCGAACTTCGCAACTGGGCGGCCGACTACTCCAGCATTGACGACGAGCTACTGGTCGAAAAGCTCATCCAGAGATGCCTGTTCCGAAGGGGCATCAATGCCCATCCCAACGAGGTGCTGGTGACAATCGGCGGACAGATGGCACTCTATCTGGCGATCAAGATCCTCCATCGCCGGGGCGAAGCGATCGGGATTGAGGACCCCGGATATCCAGATGTGATCAACATCGCCAATATCGAGCGATTGGAACCCAAACCGTTGCCGATCGATGAGAACGGTCTCATCGCCGGGGATCTGGATGAAAATCTGAGAAGTATCTTCGTCACCCCCAGCCACCAGTTTCCAACCAATGTGACGATGCCGATGGACCGCCGCCAACAGTTGCTGGCGGAAACAACGGAAAAGGGAATATTCGTCATCGAGGACGATTATGAGGCTGAGCTCAGCTTCAACAAGACCCCGCCGCCCGCGCTGAAAAGCCTGGACCGTCATGGCAATGTCATCCATGTCGGCAGCCTGACCAAGTCCCTGATGCCCGGCCTTCGTATCGGTTACCTCGTTGCCGACAGGGAATTCATCGCAGAAGCACGGGCCTTGCGGCACCACATGCTGCGCCACCCGCCCGTGAACAATCAGCGCACCGTCGCACTCTTCCTGCAACGCGGGTATTTCGACCGACTCGTTGCGAACATAACAAACATCTACCGCGAGCGATGCGCGGTCATGTACGAGGAGTTGGAACGGCACTTTCCCGGCCATTCGACCCCACCGGTCTATGGCGGCGGCAGCATCTGGTTCCGCCTGCCCGACGGTGTAGATTCACATGTATTGCTGGAGAGGGCCACACAAAAGAGTGTGGTGTTCGAGACCGTGGGCAACGCCTTTTCCGATCCCAGGCTCAACCGCGCTTTCATTCGGCTGGGCTTTTCACTGATTGACGTCGTCGACATTCCCAAAGGCATTGATCTGTTCACCGAAGCGGTCGCCGAAGCAAAGCGATGAGCTCCCGGGTTCTGACACCCGGGAGCACCGGATCGCCCGTCGGCGGCCCATTACCGGTTTACCGGTTTGTCCGGAGCCGGTCACACGGCATCCGGGCCGTGCAGGCTCAGCAGGCTCTCAATATGCGGAGCGTAGGAGCGAAAGACTTCAACGTCGTAGCAGTCCCGCACACGGCAGGTAACAACAGCCTGTCCGCTATCCAGGATCGTTCGCTTGCCTTCACCCGGGTCGAGACTGTCGATGTCAAACGGGCAAATGGTCTTCAACGAGGCTGCCGCCCTGTAACCTTCGACCCGCAAGGTGACGTCCCGGGCACTGATGTCGACCAGGGCATGGGGAAAGATGAGCAGATCAACTGATCAATGCTCCCGGCTACCTGTCAGAACCAGTCCTGGAACTGGGCAAAACCGTCTGCCACCAGATCAAGGTTGGCAGGGCTAAGCCCGGCGACATTGATGCGGCCATCCCCGGCCATGTAGACACCGAAATCTTCTTTCAGTTTCCGGACATTTTCCGGAGACAGGCCGGTAAAGGAGAACATTCCCCTTTGCTCCACCAGAAACGAGTAATCAAAGGCCGGGTGGCGCTCTTGCAGCCTGATTAGCAGATCCTCCCTTAACTGTGCGATCCGCTGACGCATCTGTGTGAGTTCGCTCTCCCAGGCCTGCCTCAGTTCGGCGTCCCGGAGGATGGTTGCAACGATCCGCGCGCCGTGACTTGGCGGCATCGAATAATTCGACCGCACCACCGTTTCCACCGCCTGCAATGCCTGCCCAAGGTCTCCGGAGGTGTTCGTCAGGACACATAGCGCTCCGGTACGTTCGCGGTAGATGCCGAAATTCTTGGAAAACGAGCTGGCGATCAGCATTTCGGGCACTTTGCCCACCATGTAGCGAAGCCCGGCGACATCTTCGTCAAGACCGTTGCCTAGACCCTGGTAGGCACAATCGACAATTGGAAGCAGGTTCCGATCAACAACGAATTCGGTGACGATTTTCCATTGGTCCAGCGACAGGTCGACACCGGTCGGGTTGTGACAGCAGGCATGAAGCAAAATGAAGTCGCCGGCGCGGGAATGTGCGACCAGATGAGACATCATCGCCTCAAAGTCCAATCCCCTGTCCGACGGGCGAAAGTAGGGATACCTGTCAACGATCAACCCTGCATCCTCAGCCAGGGGAACATGATTGGCCCAGGTCGGGGTACTGAGCCAGATGCGTTTTCCCGGATCGATCGAATTCAGGAAATCAAAGGCAACTTTCAACGCCCCTGTCCCACCTGGTGTCTGAACGCATGCCAGCCGCTCCGCGACGCTCCGTTGACGTTCTTCCCCCAGCACCAATCCAGGCGCAAGTTCCCGGTACTCGCGATCGCCGGAAATGCCGACATAACCCTTCGTGTCTTCGCGCTCCAGAAGAAGCCTCTCAGCTCCCTTCACAGCTTGCATGACCGGAACATGACCGTGCTCGTCCTTGTACACCCCGACGACGAGATCAACCTTGTGCTGCCTCGTGTCGGCACGGAAGGCCTGCATCAGGTTCAGCAGATTGTCGACACCACGGCTTTCGATGCGTTCAAACATGATCGGCCACTCCCTCAGAACCGTCCGCAATCGACCTTCATCTTGTCTCCGGTGATCGCAGAAGACAGATCGGACGCGTAATAGAGCGCCGCGCGCCCGACTTCTTCTGGTGCTACCCAGCGCTTGAGCGCGGCAACATCCGTGTAGTTCTCTCGTTCGATGTCCTCAACGGGACGGCCTTCGGCTTCCGAGCGCCGTTTGAGGATGCGGTCCATGTTTTCGCCGGAAACCGCGCCGGGCATCAGGGCATTGACCCGCACATTCACTGGTCCGAGTTCCCGCGCCATGGTTTCGGTGATGCCGATCAGCGCAAACTTGGAAGCCACATAGGCAGAGCGCATCGGATACCCCTGAATACCCATCAGCGAGGACATGTTGATGATCGAACCGGATTTCTGCGCCCCCATGATCCTGGCGGCTTCCTGCAGGCAGTACATGGCCCCCACGAGATTGATGTTCATACACTGAACCCAGTCCGCCATATTCACTTCGGCAACCGGCGCGATCGGACCGGGACCACCGGCATTGTTCAACAGAATATCGACCCGGCCTGTTATCTTCAGCGCTTCGGTGAACATCGCGCGCACCTGAACCTGATCCGAGACATCACAGGCAATCGCGTGACCGCCAATGCCTTCGGCGACACGTTGCAGCGGTTCGAGTCGACGTCCTGCGACGACGACCGTCGCACCGGCATCGGCGAACACCCTTGCAGTGGCTTCGCCGATACCGCTGCCGCCACCGGTGACAACGGCAAGTTTGCCGTCCAGGCGGCAGTGATCGGTCGAGATCAGACTCATATCGTTTCCTCGTTGAAATCGCGCCCCGGATCAAACAGGGGCAGTTCGGGCTCACGGCCCAGAATGAAATCGCCCATCAGCTTCCCGATATAGGGACCGATGGTGTAGCCGCCCCGGACACATCCGAGGACAAAGGCGTCGGGCACACCCGGCAGAGCTCCTGCCAACGGATAGAAATCCGGCACATTTGCCTCGAACCCGGTCCAGCTGCGCAGAACGCGCGCCTTTGCCAGTTTCGGCAATGCATATTGAGCCAGAGCAAGATTGGGCATCACCGTGGCGGCGGTGACCTCACCGCGTCCCTCCTGCGGAGTTCCCCGGCCCTGCCAGCCGCCACCGATCAGAACCGTGCCGTTGGTCTTCTGCTTCATTGTCAGGAGCCCTGTGGCATGACCAATCACTGTCGAAGTGAGCTTCGGCATGCGTTCGGTGACAGACACCGTGTTGATGCGGGCGCGCACCGGCAGATCCACATCAAGCAAGGCGGCCACGGGTTTCAACCAGGCACCGGTGGCCAGAAGAAGCCGCTTCGCCGAAATTTCTCCCAGTGGTGTGGACAGGTGAAACACACTTTCGCTGCGGGAGATTTCCGTCACCGGGCTCCTCTCACGATAAGGAATTTCCTCGGCCCGAAGACGCCCACGGAAATACTGTCCCGTCAGGGACGAATTGGCATAGCCGTCTTCCGGGCAATAGCTTGCCGCAAGCACCTTGCCGGTCAGATTGGGTTCGGCTGATCGCAACTCGCTGGTGGAGACAAACCGGATCGGAGCTCCAGCCTCGGCCTTGAGCCGCTGACGCTCGTGCAGAAGGTTCGCTTCGCGCTCTGTAAACGCCAGCGTGTAGCCACCGGACTTGTGAAAACCGACTGCCTCGCCCATGCGCTCCCACTCGTGATGGCCCTTGAGCGCATAGGGCATGAGCTTCACTCGCTTGATCTGCAGGCTGAGCGTTCCGGCGTTGACCCCGGAAGCGCCCTGCCCCAGGTCCCCCTGATCCAGCACAACGGGTTTCATGCCGCCAGAGGTCATCTGAAGGGCTGCGGCGCATCCCATGATGCCGCCTCCGATCACAGCGATATCGAACAGGTCACTCATAGCGGAGCCGGCTTCGGAATGGGCAGATCTCCATAGTCGAAATCACCGGCCAGGGCCGAAACCGGCACCGGCCTCAAAGGTGGACGGGGTGTCGGGGGCGATATTTCCGCGTCGGCACGTCCATCAATCGCGGCAATCATTCGGGCAACCGCGGTCTGGCAATATTTGCCACCGCAGGGGCCCATGCCGCAGCGCAGTCCCGACTTCACTGCATTGGTGCTGCCCGCGCCGGAAGCGATTTCATCACGAATTGCTTTCTGTGTGAGGCTTTCACAACGGCAGACAACGGTTTCGCTTGTTGTCAGGGCCTGCAGCCCCGACCGCGGAATGCTGAGTGCCGTCATGGCCAGGCCGAAGCGCGCCGACTTCCTGTAAACATCCACCAGCTTCGCGTCTGGTTTAGGGTTTCGTCCTGCAACCCAGCTCACCGCCGCATTGCCTGTCAGCTTGCCGTGAACTTCCGCAGCCGCCACCCCACGAATGCCCGCTCCGTCCCCGCACACAAACAGGCCTGGAACCGGGGTCGAACCATCCTCATTTGTCTCAGGCACCCAACTTCCCAGCTCAGGTGCATGACGGACCGGAACACCGGCCAGCTGTGCGGTTTCGATTGCCGGTATCAGACCATTGCCAAGGCACAGGCTGTCCGCCTTGACCATCTGTTCTGCGCCGTCCGGAGACCAGTTCGCACCGACCTTTCGAAAACAGACTTCCGTAACCCGATCGCTACCGGTCACGCTCGTCACGGCGTGGCGCCAGTGAACAGGCACACCGGCCAACATCAGATCCGTAATCCATCGCGCACCGCGTGCCAGCAGATCGGGGCGCTGCAGCATGGCGGGAAAGGCTCCCAGCCAGTCTCTCCGACTGTTCGGTGTGACGATGGCGGCGACTGTTCCACCAAGCCGGCGGATCTCGCTCGCCACATAGAAAACCAGCGGGCCGGTTCCGGAAACAACGGTATTAGTCCCCGACACCATAAGTTCCTGTTTGAAAAGGGCCGTCGCTCCGGCAAGCCCGACAACACCCGGAAGGGTCCAGCCCGGAACGGGTTGAACATATTCGCGTGCACCGGTCGCCAGAACCAGTGCCTTTGACCGAAGCGGGACGTTCCGCTCTCCAGCAAGCACCTGCAGTTCCCAGACCGTTTCAGGACGTTCTATCTGCCAGAGCCGCGCACCGGGCATCAGGGTCACGCCGCTTCCCGCAACAGATTTGCGCAGTGCATCTCCCGAACGGCTTTCCGGCGTCACAGGGGCCTCGACAATGGCAGCGCTCTTCGGGCGCCACACCTGACCTCCGGGCTGCGTCCCCTCATCGATCAGGGCAACACTTGCCCCTGCCTTGGCGGCGGTCAGGGCCGCATTGGCGCCAGCGGGTCCGGCACCCAAAACAACAATGTCATAGGTGGCGTTCATAACGGACCGCAGTCGATTGAAGCCACAGCCAGTCCGTTTTCAGCAGCCAATCGACAACTCTCCGTCACAGAACCCTCGATCTTCACAACACATTCCTGGCACAGGCCCATGCAGCAGAACGTCCCGCGCGGAGCACCGTCTACCGGCGCATTGCGAAGGCGCAGATGCCCGGCCCTCAGCAGCGCCGCGGCGACGCTTTCACCGCGATACGCCTGGACAGGCCGTCCGTCGAAGGTGATTTCCACCTTCTCCGAACGCACCACCTGACGCGACTGATCGGGGACGAGCCGGATCATCTGTAATTGATCCCCAGTTGATCGAAGGTGCGTTTGATCTTGTCGATATCCGCCTCGGTTGCCTGCAGGACCGGGTCCCGGGGGACGCCCGCAGGCCGCCCGATCAGGTTCAGCGCAGCCTTGAACGATGCAGGCCAGGTCGCGGTCCCCATCAACAGCTCATAGAGAACCGTCAGCTGATAGTGCGCCTTTCGATAGGTTGCATCCGGTGTGCTCTTACCGACCTTCGCCATCTCCGATGGCAGCAGATCGGTAAACTCCGGACCTGTGGCAATGAACCCGGCGGCGCCAAGCGCAAAGGCAGGCATGATGTAATGACAAGGCCCAGTCATCACGGACATTCTGTTGCCGAGGCGCTCCAGCAAATGGGTGTGATAGAAGAAGTCGCGCTGAGACTCCTTGATGCCGATGACATTGTGGTTGTCGAGCAGCCGCTCGGTCTGATCAACGGTCAGAGAGAAGCCCATTCGGCGGGGGGAGTTGTAAAGCACAAGCGGCTTCGCGGTCGCTGCCGAGATCTTGTCGAAACGACCCATAAGCTCCGCTTCGGACGCCTTCAACACATAGGTCTGCGGCATGGACAGAAGGACATCCGCCCCGTTGTCCTCCGCTGCCCGCACATAGGCCAGCGAGGCTTCGATCGTCGGCGCTGAAATCCCCATCATGACCGGCACACGGCCTTTGGAAACGTCTTTTGCCAACCTCACGAGCCGTCCGCGTTCGGCAGCAGACAGCGCCCAGCTCTCGCCATTGTCACCAGCAATGCAAATACAGGTCGCCCCGCGGCTCAGAAGGAACTCGAACAGATCCGCAAACGCATCCTCCATGATCTCGCCCTTCTCGTTGAAAGGCGTGGCAATGGCGGGCACGTAGCCGTGCAGGTCTTCCTTATTCATCTCGGTCTCCGTCATTCGGGAATTCGGCAGGTAAACACCGCGCCGTGCTGGGCATCGGTGATGAAAAGCAAAGCATCATCGTCGGGATGAAAGGTGACTGAAGTGGTCCAGAGGCCCTGCGGCAACCTGATTTCGGCAATAGCATCGCCCAGACCATCGAAGACATAGGCGCGGCCGGCCTGTGCCTGCGCGACAGCCAGCTGCCCCTTGCCGTTTGTCGCCAGGCCGTCAGGCCCAAGCCCGCCGGACAGCTGCAGAAAGACACCGGCCATGGGCTGGCCGGTTGCCGGCAATCGGGAGGAAAGGCGCCAGATCTGGTTCGCCCGCGTTACGGCCACATAGACCCAGGCTCCGTCCGGCGACAGGCAGATGCCGTTGGAATAGGGAACGCAGTCCAGCACCAGCCGCAGATCGCCTTCAGGCCGCATGCAGTAGACCCTGCCTGCCGGATCGCTGAGAGACGTTCTGCCGCTGTCCGTGAACCAGAGGGTGTCGTCAGGCCCGTAGGACATATCGGAAAGCCCCAGAAAGGGCTGATCCGGCAGACCCTGAGTGAGAACTTCAAAGCTGTCCGGACCGGTGAGTTCGACCAGCCCGTGCCTGTAGTCGACAGCCATTCGCCGGCCATCGGGTGCAATGCGCATGGAGTGCGGTTCACCGTCGATCTTGTGCATGACTTCCCACTGCCCTTGCGGAGAAACGCGGAACACGCGCCCGTAAGGGACGTCGGAAAGCCAGAGATGTTTGTCATCGTCAAAGAATGCGCCCTCAAGAAAGGAATGCATCTGCAAACCAGGCCTGGTCATCTTCGCCCAGACGGAAGGCTCCCCTTTGTGCCGCAAGTCATCGGGCAAATTCGCGAAGAGGTCAGCGACCAAAATCGGGGCATCGCGCATCATCGCACAACTCCCGCTGAGGCAAGTTCCCGGATACGGTCTTCGTCCAGTCCGAGCTCCCGCAAGACGTCCCTGCTGTGCTGACCGTGACGTGGCGGTGCTGACGAAAGTTCCGGTCCACCGTCGCTCATGCGGAATGCGGTCAGTGGCAGGGTAGAGTCTGCGTCCTGAGGGTTGGCCTGGAAGTAACCGCGCGCCACCAGTTGGGAATGTTGCACTGCCTCGGACAGGGATTGTACGGGTTCTGCTGGGAGATCGGCCTCTCGAAGGCAGCGGACCCAGTCATCCGTTTTTCTTGTGCGGAAAACATCGGCAAGCGCATTTCGAACGTCGTCCGGAACACTCCAGACATCTTCCCAGGACCGAATATCTTCCAGCTCGGGAACAGCCACTCCCAGCTGTTCGAGTAATGCCGCCAGTCTGCGATACTGCTGCGGGCGGAATGCGCCCAGCATCAACCGCCCGTCGGCAGTCTCATAGTCGGAGATTCCGGCTTCCCTGCGACGCGAGACATCAGCAGGGTGCTGGGCGGCGGCAACTTCCGGCGCCATCATCTGCATGGCGACTTCCAGCATCGACACGCTGATATGGCAGCCTTTCCCGGTGGTTCCGCGCTGGACCAGCGCTGCCGCGATCGCGAACGCTGCGGAGTAACCGGTGCTGTAGTCGACAAAGGAAACGCCGGGTTTGATACCCCCGCATTGGGCAACCGTGCCGCTAACCGCCTGGATGACGTTGTCGTAGGCGCCCTTGCCAGCGTTCGGGCCGGTATCGCCATAACCGGATATGGAGCAGTGAACCAGGGCCGGATTGATCTCCGAGAGGGTTTCGTAGCCCAGTCCCAGCCGTGCCATCCCACCCGTTGTATAGTTTTCGACAAAGACATCGGCAGTGCGCACAAGCTGCAACAGGATATCCCGTCCGCGTGCGTCCGCCAGATCGAGGGCAATGGCCCGCTTGTTGCTAGCCTGAACCTGGTAGTTGAGTCCCAGTCCTGCAGCATTCGCCTTGTCGTCCGGCCCCCGGCCTCTCGCGCAGTCGGGCTCGAACGGAGACTCGATCTTGAGGACATCCGCCCCAAGCAAAGCCAGCTGATAGGAGCAGAACGGCCCGGCCAGAACATGGGTCACGTCCAGAACTTTTATGTCTTTCAGGGCGCCGGCCATAGATCCTCTTTGTCTGTCTAAATTCCAAACCGCGTCCAAACGCCGCTTGCACATTCGAATTTTGTCTAATATACAAAACATCGTTCCATATGCAAGACGGAAAACAAATGACCTACGTTCTGCACCGCACTCTGAATTCCGCATTGCCGACGGTTGTCGCTGGCGAGG
This sequence comes from Roseibium sp. SCP14, assembly GCF_040329475.1. NCBI lineage: Bacteria > Pseudomonadati > Pseudomonadota > Alphaproteobacteria > Hyphomicrobiales > Stappiaceae > Roseibium > Roseibium sp. SCP14. The sequence goes on along the minus strand of NZ_JBDZYH010000012.1, from coordinate 122,738 downwards.
GAAACTTTCTGATCGACTCGTCCGGCCGCAGATATCTGGATGCCTGCGGTGGCGCGGCGGTGTCTTGTCTTGGACATGACAACCCGTCCATTCGCGCCGCGCTGAAGGCGCAGCTGGACGGCGTCGCCTTTGCCCATACGAGCTTCTTCACCAATGGGCCTGCTGAAGAGCTCGCCGAGTTCCTGATCCGTCGCGCACCTGAAGGTACCGGCGAAGGCAGGGTGATGTACCTGGGCAGCGGCTCGGAGGCCATGGAGGCCGCGCTCAAGCTGGCGCGCCAGTATCACCTTGAACGCGGTGAAACCTCCCGCACCAGGGTCATTGCGCGCATGCCGAGCTACCACGGCAATACTCTCGGCGCTCTTGCCACCGGCGGCCACAAGACCCGCCGGGCGGCCTTCCAGCCCCTGCTGATGGACGTCGATCACATCGACGCGCCGTATGAATACCGCCTTCGCGAAGGCGATGAGGATGAAGAGAGCTTCGCGCTGCGCATGGCCAACCTGCTGGACGATCGCATTCGCCAGTTAGGACCGGATACCGTCATGGCTTTCGTGGCCGAGCCGGTCATCGGCGCATCGCTTGGCACGCAGCCTGCGCCAGCCGGTTATTTCAAACGCATCCGCGAGATCTGCGACAGGCACGGAGTTCTCTTTATTGCCGATGAGGTCATGTGCGGTATGGGCCGCACGGGCAGTCTGTTCGCGCTTGAACAGGAAGGCATCAGCGCCGACATCACCACCATGGCCAAGGGACTAGGGGCCGGTTACCAGCCGATTGCCGCCGTCATGGCCGCCGAAAAGGTGGTCACCGCAATTGAAACAGGCAGTGGAAGGCTCTGGAACGGCCACACCTACATGTCCCATGCCATCGCGACCGCAGGCGCGCTGGCGGTTCAGAAAGTCATCGAAGACGACGGTCTGCTCGAGAATGTCCGTATCATGGGTGAAAAACTGCGTGCAGCGCTGCAAGGCACTTTCGGGCAGCATCCCCATGTCGGCGATATTCGCGGGCGCGGCCTTTTCTGGACAGTCGAACTGGTCGAGAACAAGGATACAAAGACCCCGTTCCCGGCTGACCGGAACCTTGCCGGCCGCATACAAAGGCAAGCACTTGACCGGGGCGTCATGACCTATCCCGCCCAGGGCTGTGCGGATGGAACGCTTGGCGACCATGTCCTTCTGGCGCCGTCCTACACATCGACACACGAAGAGATCGACCTGATCGTCGCGACGCTGGCAGACGCGGTAACAGCAGTCCTGGAGAACTGACGTGGGACGCAAGACCATTTTGACAGCGGCAATCACCGGCAATCTGATGACCCCGGAAATCAGCCCGCATCTCCCGGTTACGCCAAAAGAGATTGCAGTGCAAACCCTGGACGCCGCCAAGGCAGGCGCCTCGATTGCCCATCTCCATGTGCGTGACCCGGAAACCGCAAAGGGATCCATGTGCATGGATCTCTACCGGGAACTGGTTGAGCGCATCCGCGAGAAGAACGAAGACATCATTCTCAACCTGACCACCGGAGAAGGTGGACGTTTCGTTCCTTCCGACGACGATCCGCGAGTTGCGGCTCCAGGCTCTACCTTGTGCCCTCCTGAAAAACGCGTCGCCCACGTGGAGGAGCTTCGGCCGGAAATCTGCACCCTGGATTTCAACACCATGTGGTCGGGCAAGGCGAGCGTCATCAACAGCCCCCGCAATGTCGGGATCATGGCGGAGAGGATTTACGCAGCCGGCGTGAAGCCGGAAGTCGAGATCTTCGACAGCGGCGACCTTCACATGGTCAAGGACTTTCTTGCCCGGGGTGTTCTGAAAGGCCCGCTTATGGTGCAGATGGTGCTGGGCGTGAGATTTGGAGCGGTCGCCAATCCCGAGACCATGGCTTACCTGGCAGGCCAGCTGCCGAAAGACACCGAGTGGGCAGCCTTCGGCATCGGCCGCATGGCCTTTCCGATGCTTGCCCAGGCCTTTCTTCTGGGAGGACACGTCAGGATTGGCATGGAGGATACCGCCTATATCCGCAAGGGCGAACATTGCAGCTCGAATGCGCAACTGGTTGAAAAGGCTGTTTCCATCATAGACAGCTTGGGCGGATCAATTGCCACACCCGAGGAGGCCCGCAGCATACTCGGCATCAACGGGGAAGCGTGATGTCACACAGGACCGGCATATCCCAGCTCGCGCGAAATCTGCAGCGCGGTCGACCTGGTTTCAGGGACATAGAAATCTTCGATCTTGTCGAAATCGAAGTTGGAATCCGGGCCGGAAATGTTGACGCATGCAACGACCCTGCCGGTGCTGTCGCGCACCGGCACCGCAACGCTGGATCCCCCCGGATCCCGGAAACCGCGCGAAATCACATAACCGCGGTCACGCACCTCTCCTATCTTCTGTTGCAGTTCCTGAGGGGAGGTCGGCGTGTGTTCGGTGAACGGTTTCATTTCAATTTCGTCGCAAAACGTTGCCAGCTCCTCATCGGACAACGCCTCGAGGAGGCACCATCCGATGGCGGAGGCATAGGCTTGTGTCCGAGTGCCGGTGGCCATGTTCGATACGAAGCCGCTTCGGGCCTGATGGCTGCCGAGATACAGGACGTCATGTCCTTCCAGCACGCTCAGGTGAGTGCTGACGCCGGTCTTGTCCCGCAGCGCGGCAAGATGCGGCCGGGCGATGGATGTGATCGGCAGCTGATTGAGATAGGCAAAGCCCAGGTTCAGAACACGCGCGCCCAGGGTATAGGTGTTCTTCTGTTCCGCCTCTTTCAGAAAGTCCATCTGCCTAAGCGTGTAAACCAGCCGGAATGCCGACGACCGGCTGAGATCCATGGCCCGGGCGATTTCGCTCAAGGACATCGGCTCATCCGCGGCACCGAGGATTTCAAGAACCCGCAAGCCGCGGTGAAGCCCTGGCACAAAGTAGACATTATGATTGGGAGATTCGGTCATTCGTGGCTCGATCGCTCTCATTGGCAGATTCGAACGTTTTATATGCAAAACATTTGACTTGCAATGGAGGACGCAACATGACGGAACATCATGGGCAAAATACGCTTTTGCCCACAAACGAGGACACCTGCGGGCCTTATTTCCCGATCTATTTCCGGGACGAAAGCCTCGAGGACCTGACGCGTGTCGATCCTGGAGTGGTTGGAAGCGCCGCCGGACAGCACATCATCTTGCGCGGGCGCGTTCTTGACCGGCACGGCAATCTTGCCAATGGCGTGGTGATGGAATTCTGGCAGGCCAATGCAAAGGGTATCTATTGCACACCGGCAACCGAAAACCATCCGGATATCGACCCGTGGTTCAACGGCTACGGACGGCTGCGGTCCGCCAGCGGTAAATACTCGTTCCGCACGATCCTGCCCGGCGCAGCGGAAGGCCGAGCGCCCAACATCACGATCACGATCTTCTCCGACGGCATCAATCGCATCGTCACGCAGATGTTCTTTGCCGGTCAGGACGCCAACGACACGGATCCCTTGCTGGGCGCGCTCGAAGACGGCGACAGGGAACGACTGATGGCCAGACATGATGGCCGTACGGCCGACGGAGCCGAAGTCTATCTGTTCGACATCATTATGGCCGGTGATGGCGAGACCCCGTTCTTCGACGATCTGGAAAGCTGAGAGAAGGCAGACATGACCAAACTTGGTAGACAAATCGGCATCGGTCCGACTGACAACACTTCCGATCAGCGCACGCCGCGCCAGCGCTTGCGCCTGATCCCGGAAGCAGCCCGCGCAAGTTTCGTTCCTTTCGTACCTGCCCGCTACGCAACACGCGCACACGAATGGGATCTGACCCGCATTTCGCCGGACCGGCCGCGCGCTACGGGAAGTCCGATCGAAGTGACCGGCACATTGAAAACCGAAAGCGGCACGCCGGTCCGCAATGCCCTGATCGAGATCTGGAATGCGAACCACCATGGCCGTTATCGCCATATCGAGGACCAGTCCGGCCTGCAGCTTGATGAAAATTTCTTCGGCATGGGGCGGGTGCTGACCGATGACGACGGCAACTACCGCTTCTGGACGATCAGTCCCGGCGCCTATCTGGCGCGTCCCGACATCGGGCGCTGGCGGCCGAAACATATCCACCTGTCGATCAGCGGCGGTTCCTCGCGTCTGATCACTCAGATGTACTTTCCGGGTGAAGCCAGCAATGAATCCGACCCGATGGCGATCCTGATGGGCGACGCTTTCCAACGCAACATCGGCAAGCCATACGAGACGCCGGACATTGATGTCGATCTGGGTTACCAGTTCGATATCGTCGTCGGCGGGCGCAACGCGACCTATTTCGAATGAGCGAATTGTCCAACCTCTATGCGCTGGGTGATCATTCACCCAGCCTGCCCGTCAATGGCGATTACTGGATCGCACCCGATGCCCGCGTGATCGGTCAGGTGACCCTTGAACCCGGCGTTTCGATCTGGTGGGGATCGGTGCTGCGCGGTGACAATGAGCCGATCACGATCGGCGCCGGCAGCAATCTGCAGGAGCACTGCGTCTGTCATGTCGACCCGGGCTATCCGCTGGTGATCGGCAGCAACTGCACCATCGGTCACAAGGCCATGCTGCATGGCTGCAACATTGGCGACGGCTCCCTCATCGGCATGGGCGCCACCGTGCTGAATGGCGCCAGGATCGGACGAAACTGCCTGCTCGGAGCCGGGGCCCTGGTCACAGAGGGAATGGACGTTCCGGACGGCAGCCTTGTTATCGGCATGCCGGCAAAGGTCAAACGCTCGCTGTCGGACGAAGCAATTGCGAGCCTTGCCCGCTCCGCCGAAAAATACCGCTGGAACAAGGACCGGTTCAAGACCGCCCTAAAACCGCTCTGACCGCCCGGAGCCGAAAACCTTCGCAACTCAGTCGGTTTTCAGCAACTTGCCCGGATTCATGATGCCCTGTGGATCGAAGCTCTGCTTGACCGTTTGCATCATCGTGTATTCGACACCGCTCTTCTGCCGCCGCATGCGCTCGGCAAAGATTGACCCGACCCCGTGTTCGGCAACGATCGATCCATCCATGCTCCAGATCAGCGCGTCGACCTCATCGTAGATCTCGCTGATGACCTTGTCTTCGGTCCCCAGTGGCGGAAAGGCACTGTAGTGGATATTGCCATCGCCCACATGCCCGACGGCATAGCAGAATGCGTCCGGCTCAACCTCTTTGACGCGCTGTTCGGCCTGAAGCAGAAAATCAACAATCCGGTTGGTCGGCACCGAGACATCCCATTTCAGTAGGGGTTGCCTGAAATACTGGTGCGGGATCATCTGCTCGCGGATTTCCCAAAGGTTCTGTTCCTGGGCACCGGAGCTGGACAACACCGCATCGCTCAGAATACCGGCTTCAAAACCTTGCTCGAACAATCGCATCAGGGGCTCCTCGACGCTCTCACGTCCGGCGAACCGGATCAGCAGGAACCAATCGGCCCGTGTTTCCAGAGGTCTTTGGAGGTCAGGATAGCGTTCCAGCGCCTTTTCCACGCCAAGTCCCGGCAGCAGTTCGAAGGCGGCAAGGTCCTGCCCGCCGATACTGCGCGCCAGGTCGAAAAATTCGGTCAGCCGGGTCATGTCGGACAGAACCGCCATCATCGACTGCGTAACGGGCTGGCGTGGATGCAGGCGGAAAACCAGCCTGGTGATGATCCCGAGTGTACCTTCCGATCCGATGAACAGGTGCTTGAGATCGTAGCCCGAATTGTCCTTGATCAGAGCCCGCATGCCATTCCAGACAGAGCCATCCGGCAAGACCACTTCCATTCCCAGGACCTGTTCGCGGGTCGTACCATATCGAAGCACATTCAAACCACCGCCATTGGTGGCCACAGCCCCGCCGACCGTCGCCGTACCGCGTGCACCCCAATCCGGTGCGAACACGCGATCGGCGTCGTTTGCAGCGTTCTGAAGTGTCTCCATCAGAACACCGGCCTCGACCGTTGCGGTATTTGCGCCGGAGTCCAGGGCAACGATCCGGTTCATCCTCGAGAGGGATAGAAGAACCACCCTTTGCCCTTCCAGCGGCACTGCCATCCGACACACATTCGTGTTGCCCCCCTGCGGCACGATCGCAATGCCTGACTGCGCGCAGATTTTCACGAGCGCAGCCACTTCTTCCGTCGATTGGGGGCGCGCCACAAGCAGGCACTCACCGCCCTTGCCTAGAATGTCGCTGACGAATTGCTCGCTGTCTTCGGCAGACACCCAACCATTGGGACCGAGACATGTTTTCAGGGCATCAAGGATGTTGGATTGCGTCATGCTTTTTCTTCCATATGCCAGCGGGTTTGGTTCTTCAGATCCGCTATGGATCCGGCCCCCAACTGGATCATGTTGTTGCGGAGATCCTCCCGAAGCACGTCATAAGTATGCGCTGCGCCACGTGCGCCAAGCGCGGCAACGCCATAAAGGAACGCGCGCCCGAGGAGACAGAAATCGGCGCCCATGGAAAGTGCCCGCACAACATCAAGCCCACCCCGGATGCCGCTGTCGAACAGTATCTTGCAGCGGTCCCCAACCTGCTCCCGAATGCCGGGAACCAGGGAGATCGCAGAGGGTCCGCCATCAAACTGTCGTCCACCGTGATTTGAAACCACAAGACCGTCGGCGCCGCAGGCAACCGATCTTTCCGCATCCCCTCGGGACATCACGCCTTTGACGATCAAGGTGCCCTGCCAGAGGCTTCGGATCTCTTCGATCATGCTCCAGTCCGGGCGCCCGCCGACAATCCGGCCCACGGGAGTTCCTGCGGACTTGAATTCGGACGCGTCGAAATACGGCGTCAGTGTCCTGAATCGGGGTTGACCGTGGACGAGCGTTGCCAGCGCCCAGACAGGCCGCTTGGCAACATGCCAAAGCGTCAGCGGAGTAATGCGTGGCGGAACCGTCAGTCCGGCGCGCAACTGACGTTCGCGTCTGCTGCCGATAGGAACGTCAATCGTGACGACAAGTGTTGTTATCCCGGCGGACCATGCCCTGCCTACCAGGTCCTTGCGGATCTGCGCGTCAGGTGGCGGATAGAGCTGAAACCAGGCATTGCCTCCTGTCAGCGGAGCAACCTCTTCAGGCGTTTCACAGGCAACAGTGCTGAGACAATAGGGAATGTTCCTGTCCCGTGCGGCCCTCGCCAGGATGAGTTCGGCTCCCGGCCACATCAGGCCCGACATACCCACCGGCGCAATCCCGAACGGCGCCGAATAAGTCTTCCCGAACAGCTCGGTTTCAAGCACGGGTTCGATTGCGCCCTTGCAAAAGTCCGGGACAAACCTGATCGCGTCCAACGCCGAGCGGTTCTCGTCGACAAGACGTTCCGCTCCGGTGCCGCTGTCCAGATATTCCCAGGCGAAGTGGGGCATGCGCCGTTTTGCCTTGCGCGCCAGATCGGCAACGCTCGGATACCGGTTTGACAGGGTCATTTTCTAAATCACGGCCTCAAGATCAAAGGGTCAATTCAGATCGCCGTCCTGCTCCATTGTCAATCCTCGATACTGACCGTGCCCGCCGTGGTTTCGTCCGGGGCGTTGCGCGTCAGGAACCAGATGACAGACACGACCGAAAGCCCCAGAAGCGCCACGGCAATCGGATAGTCGATGATGCGCATCCAGTCGCCGTTCATCAGGGCCAGGCTTTGCGACAGCGAGATCTCGAACCGAGGTCCCAGGAAAAAGGCGATGATGAAGATCACCACTGAATAGCCGAAGCTTGTCATCAGGTAGCCGATCCCGGCGAAGACGAGCATGACGGCTACTCCGAAGAGACCACCCGTTGCCATGGACACACCGACGATGCACAGGAGCAGCGCAGCAGAAAAAATTATGGATTCGGGCGCCGAGACAACCTTCACCCAGAACCTCAGTCCAATTTGTCCGACCCAAAGGTTCAGGACGTTGGCCATGATCATCGCGCCGAAGAGACCATAGATCAGCCGTCCCTGGTCCTGGAACAGCAACGGCCCCGGCTGGATGCCGTGGATCATGAACGCACTGATGATCAGAGCTGCACCGACACTTCCGGGAATGCCCAGGGTCAGCAGCGGAATAAGGTTCGACCCGACGACCGCCGAATTGGCGGATTCGGCTGCCGCAATCCCCTGAAGGTTGCCCTTGCCGAAGGTCTCCGGTTCCTTTGACGTGCTTTTGGCGGTCGCATAGGACATGAAGGCAGCAGCGGTCGAACCGATCCCCGGCAATGCCCCCAACACGGTGCCGATCACCGCGCCACGCAGCATGGTGAAACGGCAGGCCCAATATTCCGCGAAAGTCACCCGACGATCCTCCGGATTGCCCGTGTCCTTGACTTCGATCGCCGACTTCATGTCACCGCGGATCTGCGACAACCGGCGCAGGATCTCCGAAATTGCCAGCATGCCGATGGCGACGGAGGCCAGGGGTAGTCCATCAAAGAGCTCGAAATAGCCGAAGATCAACCTTGGCGTATAGTTTTCCGGATCGCTGCCGATGGATGCGCACAGCAGTCCGAACGCGGCTGCTATGACGCCCTTGATCAGGGATTTGCCGATCAGGCCCGTCAATACGGAAAAGGCGAAGATCATCAGCGCGAAAACCTCGACCGGTCCCATGCGCAAGGCCAGAATGGCGAGCGGCGCGGAAACGGTGATCAGTACCAGATCGCTGAAAGTGTCTCCGGTAACGGAGGAAAACAGTGCCATCTTCGTCGCTTTGAGCGGTTTGCCCTGGCGCGCCAGGGGATAGCCATCCATCGCGGTGGCCGCGGCATCCGGTGTCCCGGGCGTGTTCATGAGAACGGCGGGAACCGCACCTCCGACAAGTCCGCCCTTGTTCACGCCGACGAGAAACGCAATCGCCGGCAGGGGATCCAGACCAAAGGTGAAGGGAATGGCAATCGCCATGGCCATCACCGGGCCGATGCCCGGCACGGCTCCGACGAACTGACCTACAACGACACCGAATACGACGAAAGCCAGGTTCCAAAGCGTAAATGCGTCCCCGAAGCCGGCAATTATGGTAGCAAAATCAACCATTATGCATCCTTTAGGGCAGCGGACGGTCAAGCACCTGGACGACCATCACCCAGATCACGGCTGGAACAACAACAACGCCCATCCCGATCCAGAGAGGCCGCCGCTCGCCGATGAGAAGCATCAGCACAAGCGCGATCAAGGGAGCCGCGTAGACGAAGCCGACATGGGACATAAGGAAAAGCCCGACGGCGAGAAGCCCGAAATAGAGACAGGCGTTCAGAAACTCGGTCGAACTCTGCACCCGCTGGATTGTCGGCTTGCCCATCAACAGCGCCCCGCAAATACCCAGGACGATGGCAACCGCATTGGGGATCGTTTCCGGAAGGATCCAGCCGCCCTCGATAAATTCAACGTGGACGGGAATGATCACGAAATAGAGCAGGAGCCCGAATACCAGGAAAAATGCGCCGGTCGCCCGGTCGACGTTGCGTGCCATGATCTGTCCCTCCCTTGATCAAGGACCCGCCGGCAAGTCTGCCGGCGGGCAAATCGCGTCACTTGCCAAACAGAACCTTGCCGTTGAGAACGCCGTATTCCATCATCTTCTTGGTCGCATCCGGCCCCAGATTAACCGGGTTGGACGTCACGACATTCCGGACGACTTCCGCAACCTCTTCCGAGGCGATTGCGTTCGCCAGGGCACTGACCAGTGCTTCCCGTGCTTCAGGTTCCGTTCCCGCACCGGTGGCAAAGAAGAAATAGGGATCGACGTAGATGTCGTAACCCGCTTCGCGGAAGGTCTCCACGTCAGGCGCATAATTGTGCCGCCCTTCATTGGCGCTGGCGATCATCTTCATGTCACCGGATTCAAGATACTTCTTGTGAGACCCGGCTGAGAATCCGGCCAGCACCTGTCCGCCGAGGATCAGTTTTTCCGACTCGGCAGCCCCTTTTGTCGAAACAAGCCGGAACCCCGCCTCTGCCTGTCCGTCCACGAATTCCATCATCAGCTTCTGTGGCGGAGCATCGAATGCGACCGGCATGCCTTCGTTGGCCTTGGCGTATTCGATCATCTCCGGCAACGTGTCAAACGGAGCGTCCGCAAGCGCGACCAATGCCAGCTGTGCCTGCGCAACAGTGCCGAGATAATCAAAGCTGTCCAGGTTGAAAGGGAGTTGGTCGCCCCTGTTCACCAGATTGACGATGATCGGCATGTTCACGCCCATGCCGATGACGTTGCCTTTCGGCGGCATCTTGGAAATGCCGGTGAACATGGCGACACCGCCGCCGCCGGTCTTGTTTTCCGCGATGATGTTCCAGCCGGTCTGCTCTTTCATCACTTTGGCAATCACCCGGCCCATCGTGTCGGTCGCACCACCTGCGCCGAAACCGATCTGAAGCTTCAGCGTACCGCTCGGCTTCCAGTCACTGGCCTGCGCTGCACTTCCAAGCGCGATGAAGGCGCCGGCGACGGCGCCGGCAATCATTGACTTGAGTTTCATGTTAACTCCTCCTCAGAAACAGTTTTTCGTTCGGATTTTCGGCCGGTACTTTTCCCTTCCGGCCCACTTTCGCCACCAAGTTGAGCCGCCCTTTCGATCCGGGCGCACATGTCCAGAAACAGCAGCTGTTCATCCGGAGACAACGCAGCGTCGATTGTCTCGGTCAGCCTGGTCACCTTGGGCAGTAACGCCGCGTGCTTTTGCCGCCCCTTTTCCGTCAAACGGAAGATGCGCGTCCGGCCGTCCAGTTCGGACGGCTGCACATCGATCAAACCCTGATAGGTCATCTCCTTGAGAACCCGGCTGACCTGAGCCTGTTCTGCTCTGGTGAAGTCCACCAGTTCGCGCTGCGTAGCTCCCTCGACCAGCGACAATCCCATCAGCACTCGCCATCCGACGAGTCCCAGGGCTCCATCGTGAGAAACAGCTCTGGTGACGTGCGATTTCAACGCACGGGTCAGACGGAAAACCGCAACAGCCAAGAGGCTTACACCCCTTGGAACCTCACTCAGATCCATCCCTTTCAAGCGTTTTCTTGCCCGCATCTCGAGCACCTCCCGCTCGTTTTATAAATCAAACCTTGTTTTGCATGCAATACAAATTTATGATCAGTCATATATTTAATGAGCAAGGCCACCGGAATTCGACAGACACTGCGGCGATCCGGGTCACTTGAAATGCAAACACGGGAGGGAGCAAAGTGCCGTTCAGAAACGTCCTGATCGCATATAACGGAGGACAGGGATCCCAGTCGGCGCTGGAATTTGCGGTGTGGCTTGCCAAGCTGCACGACGCACACCTGACAGGCATCCTGGCCCATGGCGCGTCTCAGTTTACTCAGCGAATTCCCAACTGGCTCACCAAGTCACTCAAATCCTCCCTGACCGACATCATGGAAGAGCGTATTGCGGAGCTGACGGACTCGTTTCATGAAGCCACACGCGGGCGCCTTCCGGCTGACCGGTTGCATTGGCTGGATGTGCGCGACGAACCCGACCAGGCCGTCGCGAAATACGCAAGGCTCTATGACCTGACAGTTGTCGGACAGTACGAAAATCTGCTCGGCGCGGACGAACTGGTGCTTCATCCGGACCGCATCGCCTATGCCAGCGGACGTCCGACATTGCTCATCCCCCGCGCTCTGGACATGACCAAGCTAAGTGCGGACACCGCAATTGTCGCCTGGGATGGAGGTCGCCGAGCGGCACGGGCGTTTTTCGATGCCATGCCGATCCTGCGGAACCGCAATCGCGTAATCGTCGCGACGGTAAGTCAGGGTGGCAGAAAAGACGAATTGATGAGCGCTGAGAATCTGACCCGCATCCTCAGCCGGCACGACATCAATATCGAATACCGGACCATTGACCCGATCGGCTCGACCGCTGCCACGCTGGTGAAGCTTTGCCAGGAGGAAGGCGCCTCCCCTATCGTGATGGGAGCCTATGAGCATTCCAGATGGTCTGAGGATCTCGTTGGCGGCGTCACGCATGAAATGATGCAATCGCTTCGCGTTCCGATTTTGATGTCCCACTAAGAGAAAATAATGCCCAGAAAAGTTCTTTTCATAATGTGCGACCAATTGCGGTTCGACTACCTGGGATGCAGCGGCCATCCCAGCATCCGCACACCGAACATAGATGCGCTTGCCGCGCGCGGCGTCCGCTTCGACCGGACTTATGTCCAGTCTCCGATCTGCGGCCCGAGCCGGATGAGTTTCTACACCGGACGCTATGTCCGCAGCCACGGTTCGCTGTGGAACGAGCACCCGTTACGGGTCGGCGAGATGACGCTTGGCGACCATCTCCGTCCTCTTGGTGTACGCACGGTTCTTTGCGGCAAGACCCATATGACCGCCGATGCGGAAGGCATGGCACGCCTTGGTATCGATGCTTCCACAGGCATTGGCGCCCTGGTTGCGGAATGCGGATTTGAAGTCTGGGACCGCAATGATGGCGTCGTACCCGACGGCGCCAAAAAACAACCCAGCCATTACAACAAGCATCTGAGCGCCCTGGGTTACGACGGACCGAACCCATGGCACCAGTGGGCCAATTCGGGCCGGGGCAACGACGGTGAAATCCTGTCCGGCTGGCTTTTGAAGCACGCATCGGAACCAGCCGCCGTTGCCGAAGAAGATTCTGAATCGCCCTACACGACGACCAGGGCCATCGAGTTCATGGAGACCGCCAGGGACGAAAACTGGTGCCTCCACCTCAGTTTCATCAAGCCTCACTGGCCCTATATCGTACCGCCGCCTTATCACGATATGTACGGGCCGGACGATATTCTGCCCGTGAACAGAAGCCAAGCAGAACGCATTGATCCTCACCCGCTGCTGGCCGGTTACTTCAACCACCGCTATAGCCACGCGTTCAGCCGTGATGACGTCCGTGAAACCGTCATTCCGGCCTATATGGGCCTGATCACTCAGATCGATGACCAGATCGGACGGCTCGTAGACTACCTGGAAAAAAGCGGTCAGGCGAAGGAAACGCTGATCGTTTTCACTTCCGATCACGGCGACTATCTGGGTGACCACTGGCTTGGAGAAAAGGAACTCTTCCACGATGCATCATCACGCATTCCGATGATTGTCGTCGACCCGTCTCCCGAAGCCGACACCACTCGCGGACAAGTCAATACGGGCCTGATCGAAGCAATCGACCTAGCACCGACATTCGTCGAGTTTTTCGGCGGTCAGGTACCCGATCACGTACTCGAAGGCAGGTCGCTTCTGCCTGCCTTGCACGGAAAATCCGTTCCCGAACGTACCTTTGTCGTGTCCGAATACGATTACTCGGCCCGGCCGCATCTGCGTCACCTGAGCCCGGATACCAAGAATTGCAATCTGACCATGATCTTCGACGGTCGCTGGAAATTCATCTGGGTCGAGGGGCATCGTCCGATGCTGTACGACCTGTTGAGCGACCCGAAGGAACTGACAGATATCGGCGCTTCAGAGGCACACGCCGATGAGATCGAACGCCTCAAGGAATTGATGTTCGCCTGGGCCCGCCGGCAACACAATCGGGTCGCGATTTCCGACGAAGAGATCGACACGGTGCTTTGCCGGGACGATGCGGATTTCGGCGTCTATCTGGGTTTCTGGAGCGAAGAGGACCTGCAGGCGTGGCAGTCCCGGAAGGACCGCAAGGACTAGGGTGAAAACCAAAAATGCTTGAGAGAGCCAGAGAACTCCACGACAAGGTTCGACAATGGCGGCGTCAGCTTCACCGCTACCCGGAACTTGGTTTCAACGTCCACAACACGGCAGATTTCGTATCCGAGAAACTGAGGTCGTTCGGATGCGATGAGGTGGTGACGGGAATTGGCAGGACCGGCGTCGTCGGCGTCATTCACGGGCAAGGTGATAGCACGGGATCTGTCGTCGGTCTGCGGGCCGACATGGACGCCTTGCCGATACATGAAGAGACGGGAGCAGACTGGGCATCGAACTTTCCGGGATGCATGCATGCCTGCGGGCATGATGGCCACACGGCAATGCTCCTGGGGGCAGCCAGAATACTTGCCGAGGAACGGCGTTTCTCAGGCAAAGTTGTCCTGATATTTCAACCCGCCGAAGAAGGTGCGGGCGGCGGCCGTGAAATGGTCGAAGACGGTCTCATGGAACGTTTCGGTGTCGACCGTGTCTTTGCCATGCACAACATGCCCGGGATTTCGGTCGGGCACTTTGCGATAAAGCCTGGCCCGATAATGGCCTCTGCCTCCAGGCTGAAGCTGAAAGTGACCGGCAAAGGTGGACACGGTGCCCTGCCTCACACGACCAAGGACCCCATTGTCGCAATCTGCGCAATGGTTCTGGAGATGCAGACCATCGTTTCCCGCAATGTTGACCCGCTGGAACCGCTTGTGGTCTCGGTGGGCAAAATCGGCGGCGGCGAAGGCATCTCGGTCATCCCGGGGACGGCTGAATTTGCCGGAACAGTCCGTACGCTTTCCTCCGACACGACCGATCTGGCAGAGCGACGACTGACCGAAATCATAGGTGGCCTGGCACAGGCCCATGACGTACAGGCCGATCTCGAGTTCATGCGCAACTATCCGCCAACGATCAATCATCTTGTTGAAACCGAACTCGCCATCGAAACAGCACGGACCGTATCAGGTGACGAGCAGGTCGCTACGGGCATTGCGCCCTTAATGGCATCAGAGGATTTCGCTTTCATGCTGAACGCGCGTCCGGGCGCCATGATTTTCATCGGCAATGGAGAAAGCGCCAATCTCCACCACCCTGCCTATGACTTCAACGACGACATCATACCCGCCGGGATCAGTTACTGGGTCCGGCTTGCAGAACGTGTCCTGGCGGACCTTTCCGCTGCCTGACCTCAAAAGAACACGGCTCTCATGCTCCAGATGACACAAAACCTGGCGGAAAACCTGTCTCCAGTCCGCCCCTGGTTTGGCCTGATCACCCGCAAGACGGTCAAGGCCGACGCGATGGCTGGCCTGACAAACGCTGCAATTGTTCTGCCACAGGGCGTGGCCTTTGCCATTATCGCCGGGCTGCCTCCGGAATACGGCTTGTTCACCGCGATGGTTGTTACGGTGGTTGCTGGTCTGTGGGGATCGTCCATGGTCATGGTGTCGGGACCGACAACCGCAATTTCGGCGATCCTGTTTGCAACACTTTCGGAAATCGCAACACCGGCAACTGCGCTTTACGCCAGTCTTGCGATCACGCTGACCTTTCTTGTCGGCGTTCTGCAGTTCTCCGCAGGCCTCCTGAGACTTGGGGGGTTGATTTCCTTCATATCTCACTCCGTAATCACCGGCTTCACCGCCGCCGCCGCCCTACTGATCGGCGCCTCCCAGCTTGGCGGCACGCTTGGGATCGAAACCGAGCGCGGCGGAGGCGTTCTGGAACGGCTGCACAATGTCTGGACCGCAGCCGAAGGGGCGAATGTGACCGCGATATCGATCTCGCTGATCACGCTGGCGAGCCTGCTAACAGTCACCAGGATCAACAAACGCCTTCCTGCCTATATCATCGCACTGCTTGCCGGCTCCATCGCCGGATATTTTCTGGGCGCTCCGGACCATGGCGTTCACATGTTTCAGCCATTAACTGCGGTGCTGCCGACTTTCCATCTGCCGAACCTGGACCCGGCACGCCTGAGGGAGCTGTTGCCAAGCGCCGCGACAGTCGCCTTCGTCGGTTTGCTCGAGGCCATTTCGATCGGCAAGGGATTTGCCCTGCGGCGGGACGAACACTACAGCTCCAACCAGGAGATCATGGGCCAGGGCCTCGGCAATCTTGTCGGAAGTTTCTTTCAGTCCTACGCCGGCTCCGGGTCGTTTACCCGCTCCGGACTGAATGCAGACAGTGGCGCCAGGACGCCGCTGTCATCGGTATTTGCTGCTGGCTTTCTTGCGTGCCTGCTGATTGCCGTTGCCCCGTTTGTGCATCTGGTACCGGTTCCCGCCATGGCTGCCATTATCATCTATGTCGCCTGGAAACTGATCGATTTCGCCGAAATTCGTCACATCATCCGCGACAGCCGCAGCGAGACGCTGATTTTGGGGTCGACCTTTGCCACCGGCATCCTGACCGACCTTGATTTTGCGATCCTGGTTGGCGTGCTGGTTTCCCTTTCCGTTTTCCTGCACAAGAGCGCCAATCCCATCGTCTCCGTAGGCGCGCCGACAACCGTCGACGGGCGGCGGGTCTTCATGAATGCCGAAGCCTATGGCCTGGCGCAATGCCCGCAGATTGTGGCAATGCGCCTGGACGGCCCGCTGTTTTTTGCCTCGGTCGAACATGTCTCCGCCGAATTTCAACGGCTTGAACCTCTCGGCGGCAAACATCGCATCCGGATGATCAACATTGTCGGCGTCGGCAGGATCGATCTTTCAGGCGCCGCCTTTCTGATGAAGGAAATCCGCAAGTCGCGGGCGCAAGGCAAGGATACGTTTCTCCTGGTTGCCAATCCCCAGGTTATCCGGCTGCTTGAGCGTTTTCACGTTCTGGAGGAATTGGGTAATGGCAACATCTTTCCGCACAAAGGGGAAGCTGTCGCCGCTGCGGTGAACCGTGCGGAGGCAGATGTTTGCGCAACCTGTACTTTGAGACTTTTCAACGAATGCAAGGTGAAGCCGTCCTAGCGCAGAGCAAAAATGCATTGGATTTGCCGCCCCGCATGCACTTCGTTTGTCGGAGACTGCGCTGAGACTGTCGACTTTCAGAGAGATTTTTTCCCGGTCGCATCTTTTGCCGGGTTTCGTGTTCCCACCTAAAAGCCGCCTGTCAGCTTGCGGCAGACGAAGTGTAACCAATCCCACCAGCGTGACTATTCGATCATCCGCAACATCGAATTTGGTTAAATCGCAAGCTCAACGGTCACCATCGGTCAAAAAAGATCATTCTTAAAAAACTCATTAAATCAATGAGAAACGATAGATTCTGGCTGGAGCGAAGACCTCATCTCGAAAATTTGCAGTCGAAGTTGTTGCAAAAATCCGAAAAGGGACAAATGATGTAACCATTCTAGATTGGTTTCATAAAAAGATCCCGCTATGACAGAAGACCGTCCAACACGACGCAACTCCAGCCTCGCCCTGGAACGCTTGCGTATACTCGTTGATCAGCTGGTTTTGGACGGAGTTCGGCAGCTCCCGACGGAACGGGACCTTTCCGAGCAAATTGGTGTCGGTCGCCGGGCTGTTCGCAGGGCGCTGGAGGTCCTTGAAACGGAGGGCTTCATCTGGCGACGTCAGGGCGCGGGAACCTTCATCGGCTCCAGGCCGAGCGAGGGGGAGCAGCAACTCAGCAAGCTTCCTGAAATGAGCAACATGCTTGAAGTCATGGAAGTGCGCCTGCGCCTTGAACCGGCTCTGGCTCAACTGGCGGCCATTCGTGCCACCCCGCAGGACATCGTCCAGATGCGGCACCTGGCGGACAAGGTCGGCGAAGCCGACGATATGGACGGCCGCGAATTGTGGGACGGCGCTCTCCACCGAGCAATCGCCAAGGCAGCCGGCAATACGTTGTTTCTGGCGCTTTTCGACGTCGTCGACCGCATGCGGCAGAACGAAAGCTGGCGTCACGTTCGCGAAGCCTTGCGGACCCGCGAAACAGTCTCGCAGTACAAGGCTCAACATACCGACATCGTGGATGCCATCGAACGTCACGACCCGGTTTCCGCAGAACGCCTGATGCGTCAGCATTTGTTGACACTCCAGGAACGGCTGCTCTTCCAGACCTCGGAAAGCATCGAAAATGGTTGAGGGCCCGAACAAGCGTTCGAACGTAACTGACGGCTCGCCGCTGCTGACCGTCGAGGATCTTTCAATCCGCTTCAAGAACGCACCGGCCAACACGGTCGATGGAATCTCATTTGGTGTCGACCGGGGCGAAACGCTGTGCATCGTCGGCGAGAGCGGTTGTGGTAAATCCATTTCCGCATTGGCGCTGATGGGCCTGTTGCCTATGCCGCCCGCCCAGATTGCGGCAGGTCGTATTTCCTTCGATCAAAGAGATTTGTTGACTCTTCCTGCGAAAACCCGCGCGGATCTACGCGGCGATCGCATGGCGATGATCTTTCAGGAACCGATGACGTCGCTGAACCCGGCCTTTCGCATCGGAGACCAGATCGCGGAAGGCGTGCTGCGCCACCGGGCGATCACCCCCTCGGATGCCCGCCGTAGAGCTCTGGAAATGCTGGACCGGGTGAAAATACCCGCTGCGGCTGAACGGCTCGATGATTATCCGCACCAGCTTTCCGGTGGAATGCGCCAGAGGGTCATGATCGCGATGGCACTCGCCAATGACCCGGACCTTCTGATCGCGGACGAACCGACGACTGCCCTCGACGTAACCATTCAGGCCCAGATCCTCGACCTCATGCGAACTCTTCAGGAGGAAACGGGAACAGCCCTGATCATGATCACCCATGATCTTGGCGTGGTCGCCGAAATCGCCGATCAGGTGGCGGTGATGTATGCCGGAAAGATCGTCGAACAGGGACCGGTTCAGGCCATCTTCGATGACCCGCAGCATCCCTACACCATCGGCCTGATGAGTTCCCTGCCCTCCCTCGGACAGAGGCAGAGCCGTCTGACGACAATCTCCGGCATGGTTCCGACAATCGACACGATGCCTTCCGGTTGCCGTTTCGCGCCACGCTGTCCGTTCGCGACCGATACCTGTGAGGCTCAGGCTCCCGCACTGACACCAATGTCGGACACGCATCTGGCGGCCTGCCACCTCGCGCCGCTCGAAAACCACATGGCGGAAGCGGTATGAAACACTTCACGCAAGACGCCATTCTGGAAGCACGCGGTGTCGGAAAGAACTTCACCCGCGGTGGAGGTCTCTTCCAGCAAAAGACAGTTGTCAGAGCCGTCGACGGCGTCGACCTGACGGTCCGGCGTGGCGAGACCCTTGCCATCGTGGGTGAAAGCGGATGTGGAAAATCCACGCTTGCCAGAACCCTGGTTCGCCTCCTCGAGCCGACAAAAGGCCAGGTTCTTTACGAGGGCAGCGACATAGCCCACCTCCCCGCACGCGACATGCGCCGCTTGCGCAAGGATCTGCAATTCGTCTTCCAGGATCCGTTTTCATCTCTCAATCCAAGAATGACCGTCGGCGCCATCGTCGAAGAACCCTTGAGCGTTCACACGAGCGACAGCAAATCGATCCGGCGGGCGAAGGTTGCAAGCCTGCTGCAACGCGTCGGCCTGCGCCCGAGCATGGCGGACAGGTATCCGCACGAGTTTTCCGGTGGTCAGCGGCAGCGCATCGGGATTGCCCGTGCCCTGGCAAGCGATCCGAGCGTGATCGTTGCCGACGAGCCGGTCTCGGCGCTCGACGTTTCCGTTCAGGCCCAGGTGATCAACCTGTTGGAGGACCTGAAAACCGAGTTCAATCTGACGCTCATTCTGATCGCTCATGATCTTGCCGTCATCCGTCACATGAGTGACCGCGTCGCTGTGATGTATCTCGGTGAGGTTGTCGAGATTGGCGATACGGAAACCGTCTACAGCGCACCCCGGCATCCCTATACCCAGGCGCTGATGCGCGCGATCCCCATGCCTTCCCCTGGTATGCGTTCGATGCACGCGGACCTTCCCGGTGACATTCCCTCGCCACTGAACCCGCCGTCAGGCTGCCGGTTCCATACCCGTTGCCGCCATGCAGATGACCATTGCGGAACCGAGCGCCCAGCGCTTGAAGCAACGAATGGAACGCATCAGGTGGCCTGCCACCACTGGCAAAAGATCGCCGAAAACGAGACCCGACAAAAACAAGAGCCGCTCCGAAGTGCGGCCACTGAAAAACGCTTTTCCCTTTACCGGGAGTGGAGCCGCAAAAACAAGTCGAAAGGCCCATCCTCCTCCCCCGGTGTCACTACCATCCAGAGGAAAGACAATAATGCGTAAATCTCTCCTAGCAGCGCTGCTTCTCAGTGCTTCGTCGGTAATCACACCAGCAATGGCGGCTGACCTTCGCATCGGCCTTCAGGAGGATCCGGACGTTCTCGACCCGGACCAGTCGCGGACGTTTGTCGGCCGTATCGTCTATGCTTCCTTGTGTGACAAGCTTGTCGACATCACACCGGATCTGGAAATCATTCCTCAGCTTGCAACTGGCTGGTCATGGTCCGGCGATGGCCTGACCCTGACGATGGATCTGCGGGACGACGTCACCTTTCATGACGGCACGCCGTTTGATGCAGAGGCAGTCAAAGCCAATATCGACCGCTCCAAGAACCTGCCGGAAAGCCGGCGTAAAAGTGAAGTCAAAACCATTCAGTCCGTTGAAGTCACCGGACCTCATCAGGTGCAGTTCAAGCTGAACGGTCCGGACGCAACGCTGCTGGCTCAATTTGCCGACCGCTCCGGAATGATGCTTTCGCCGACCGCTGCAGCTGCCGCCGGTGTCGACTTCGGAGCGAAACCAATCTGTTCCGGTCCGTTCAAATTTACGGAAAGGGTCGCGCAGGACAGGATTGTGCTGGAGAAATTCAGCGATTACTGGAACGCGGACGCCATCAATTTCGACAAGGTCACTTTCCTGCCCATTCCGGATACGACCGTGCGGCTGGCGAACCTGCGTTCAGGTGATCTCGATATGCTGGAGCGTCTGGCGGCAACGGACGCAGCTTCGGTCAAAGGCGATGGATCCCTTCAGTACGAAGAGGCCGTGAGCCTTGGCTATCAGGGCATTACCATCAATGTCGGCAATGGGGATCGCGCCAACAATCCCATCGGACAGGACGCCAAGATCAGGGAAGCTTTCAGCCTTGCCCTTGACCGCGATGCGATCAACCAGGTTGTCTTTGAAGGCGCATTTGCGCCCGGCAATCAGCCGTATCCTCCGACAAGCCCCTGGTATGACAAGGACCATCCCGTTCCGGCAAGAGACGTCGAAAAAGCGAAGGCACTCTTGAAAGAGGCCGGTTTTGACAGCCTCGATGTGGAAGTGCAGGTCGCCAACAACCCGGTTCAAACGCAGCTCATGCAGGTTGTTCAGTCCATGGCAGCCGAAGCCGGCTTCAACGTCAAGCTGAAGTCGATGGAGTTTGCCAGCCTTCTCTCCGACCAGTCCGCAGGCAACTATCAGGCCAGCCAGATCGGTTGGTCGGGACGCGTAGATCCGGACGGCAACATCCATCAGTTCGTCACCTGTGAGGGCGGCATCAATGACAGCAAGTATTGCAATCCGGAAATCGATGCATTGCTTGACGCCGCCCGGACCTCAACGGATCTGGAAATCCGCAAGGCGAAATATGATGCAGCCCGTGACATCCTGAACGCGGATATGCCGCTCATCTATCTCTATCACGTCACCTGGATCTGGGCGCTTTCGGACAAGCTCGAAGGCTTCACGCCCTATCCCGACGGCATGATCCGTCTGGAAAACGTGAAGTTCAAGTAAGTCCAGAAAATTACGGGCCCCGGCACTCTCGCCGGGGTCCGCCACCGGCGGAACCCAAAGATGCTGTCTTTCATCGCAAGACGACTCGCAATAGCCATACCGACCATCATCCTGGTCTCGGTATTCGTCTTTTTCCTGCAGAAACTTCTTCCCGGCGATCCGGCACTGGTTCTTGCGGGCGAGGAGCGCGACCCTGAGACATTGGCATTCATCCGGGAAAAATATCACCTCAACGAACCAATTCTGACGCAGTATTTTTATTGGGTTGGCGGCATGCTGCAGGGACATTTCGGCATATCGCTTAGAACCAATCAGCCCGTTCTGGAACTTATTGGTGACAAGTTGCCTGTGACCATCCAACTGGCTGTCATGGCCATGGTCATTGCGATGATCATCGGCATTCCAGCCGGCATCATGTCCGCTGTCAAAAAAGGCACAGCCGTCGATTACATCGCCAACATCGTTGCACTATCCGGCCTGTCCATTCCGAATTTCTGGCTTGGCATCATGTTGATCATGCTTGTGTCGGTCCATCTCGGCTGGCTGCCGGCGTCAGGCTATGAATCTCCATTCGTCGATCCTCTCCGGTCTCTTGAGACAATGATCATGCCCGCCTTTGTGCTCGGCACCGCATTGGCAGCTACGCTGATGCGTCACACGCGCTCGGCGATGCTTGGAATTCTGAGAGCGGACTATGTCCGCACCGCCAGGGCGAAAGGATTGCAGGAACGGGTTGTGGTGCTCAAACACGCTTTCCGGAATGCGCTGCTGCCGATCGTCACCGTGAGCGCTCTCTTGTTTGGAGAGTTGCTCGCCGGCGCTGTCCTCACCGAACAGATCTTCACCATTCCCGGCTTCGGCAAGTTGATCGTCGATGCGGTTTTCACGCGGGACTACGCCGTTGTTCAGGGTGTGGTCATGTGCACCGCCATCGGCTTCATTCTCATGAACCTCGTCGCCGATGTCCTTTATTTCTTTCTTAATCCACGCATGAGGACTGCGCTTTGACCGCCGCCGCCGATATCCCTGTCTCCGGAGCTGACGAGCAGCCGAGGTCCGGAAGCCGTGCCTGGAAGAAGCTCAAAGCCAACAAGAGCGCTTTTGTCGGTTTTCTACTGGTCGTGTTTTTCATCGCGATCGCCATTCTTGCGCCGCTGCTGCCGATCGCCGATCCGACCGCGACCAATTGGGGTGCCATACGCAAGGCTCCTTCCGCAGCGCATTGGCTTGGGACCGACGAGCTCGGTCGTGACATTCTCTCCCGGATGATCTGGGGTGCACAGGCATCGCTTCTGGCCGGCGTTGTTTCGGTGCTGATCGCCGTCTCCGTCGGAGTGCCGTTCGGCCTGATATCGGGATATTTCGGCGGTTGGATCGACCAGATCATATCTCGTGCGACCGATGCTCTGCTGGCCACGCCGTTCCTTATTCTGGCAATCGCGCTTGCTGCCTTCCTGGGTCCCAGCCTGACCAACGCGATGATTGCGATCGGTCTGTCGGCAATGCCCATATTCATCCGTCTGACCCGCGGCGAAGTCCTGGCCGTCAAAACGGAAGACTATGTCGAAGGAGCCCACGCGATCGGCCTGTCCACCCCGATCATTTTGGCGCGCTACATCCTGCCGAATGTGTTCGCCCCAATTCTCGTCCAGGCGACCCTGACCATCGCAACGGCAATCATCGCTGAAGCCAGCCTGTCGTTTCTCGGGCTCGGCCAGCAGCCACCTGCGCCCAGTTGGGGATCAATGCTGAACGTTGCCAAGAACTTCATGACCCAGGCTCCCTGGATGGCAATGTGGCCAGGCATTGCAATCTTTCTGGTTGTCCTTGGCTTCAACCTTCTGGGCGACGGCTTGCGAGATGCGCTCGATCCCCGAGAAACATAAAAACCCTGGAAACGCTCAAACCCGGATTTCCAAATGACAGTTTTTACCACCAGACCCGAGATCAAAGGCACCTTTGGTGTCGTTACGTCGACACACTGGATTGCCACCGCAGTGGGAATGCGCATGCTGGAATTTGGTGGCAATGCGTTCGACGCTGCAGTTGCCACAGGCCTGGTCCTTCAGGTTGTCGAACCGCATCTAAACGGGCCAGGAGGCGACCTGCCAGTCCTGCTGCACAACGCAAGCCAGAACGAGACCAAGGTCTTGTGCGCGCAAGGTCCGGCCCCGGCGGCCGCCACGATCAGTCACTACAAGTCCGAGAACATGGATCTCATTCCAGGAAACGGCTTGCTCGCGACCGTCATTCCAGGTGCCTTTGACGGTTGGATGCTGCTTTTGCGCGATCATGGCAGCTTGCCCCTAAGAACCGTTCTGGAACCGGCTATCCACTACGCGAAGCAGGGGCATCCCCTTCTGCCAAGGGTCAGCGCGACCATCGCCGGACTGAAAGACTTTTTCGAAACAGAGTGGCCGACCTCCTATCAGACCTGGGTTCCAGGCGGCGCCGTGCCGGCAGCAGACTCGAGTTTCAAGAACCCCGTCCTTGCCGAAACCTGGTCCAGGCTGTTGCAGGAAGCCGAAGCTGCGACCGGGCGGGAAGAACAGATCAATGCGGCTCGAGACTGTTTTTATCGCGGCTTCATCGCCGAAGCGATCGGCAGATATCTGGAGACTGCCGAGGTTCTGGACGGATCCGGATCCCGCCATAAGGGCGTGCTCACTTCTGATGACCTGGCAAGCTATTCGGCCACTTACGAGGACCCGGTGAGCGCTGCCTACAACGGCTGGACGATACTGAAAACCGGTCCCTGGGGTCAGGGCCCCGTCCTGCTGCAGTCGCTTTCCCTGTTGCGCGGCTTCGACCTGGATTCTCTTGACCCGTGCGGGCCTCAATTTGTGCATCTTGTGACGGAGGCGATGAAACTCGCCTATGCGGACAGGGAGGCCTATTACGGTGACCCCAATTTCTGCGACGTCCCCCTGAATGTGCTTTTGTCTGAAACTTACAACGCGGAGCGGCGATCGCTCATCCGCGAGACAGCATCCACCGATCTGCTTCCGGGCATCATTCCCGGCTTCGAAAGCCAGATTGAACGCACGATGGCAGTGATCGAGAGCACCGGCATCTCTGAGACAGGCGTTTATGAACCGACAATGGCGCATTTGTCGGAAAAGCGCGGCGACACCGTCCACATCGATGTGATTGACCGGTGGGGCAACATGGTATCCGCAACTCCGTCCGGCGGCTGGCTGCAATCGTCTCCGGTCATTCCCGGTCTCGGATTTGCGCTCAATTCCCGCGCCCAGATGTTCTGGCTTCAGGATGGGCTGCCGGGTTCTCTCGCTCCGGGAAAACGCCCGCGCACAACGCTCACGCCCAGTATCGCGTTTCACGAGGACGGTACCGCGCTTGCTTTCGGCACCCCGGGTGGCGATCAGCAGGACCAGTGGCAACTGGCGCTGTTCCTGCGCCTGGCGCATCACGAACGAAATCTTCAGGCAGCACTCGACATGCCGCTCTTCCACACAACCCATTTTCCGGCTTCATTCCACCCACGGCAAAGACAGCCTGGGCACATCATGGCGGAAGAGAGTTTCGGCGTTGACACACTTGCGACCCTCAGAAACCAGGGACATTCGGTTGAGGTGGCTGATGAATGGACGATCGGCAGGTTGACAGTGGCAGCTCGAGATCCCGGTGGACTGCTTCGCGCAGGTGCCACTCCCCGACTGATGCAGGCCTACGCGGCAGGCAGATAAGCGAAGGGACGCAACATGACATATTCAATTGTCGCTCGTGACAAAGAGTCGGGACACTATGGCGTTGCCGTGGCCAGCCGTTTCTTTGCAGCCGGTGCGGTCGTGCCGCACCTAGCAGGCGGTGTCGGAGCGATCGCCACACAGGCGCTTGTCAGCCCTATCTATGGAACGGACGGATTGGCCCTTCTTCGAACTGGAACGTCTGCGCAAGACGTCATCGATACCGTCGTTGCCCGTGACGAAGGAAGCCACTCCCGCCAGATCCATCTCATTGACGCCGAAGGTCGTGCCGCGGCCTTCACCGGTGAAAAATGTATCGACTGGTGCGGACACCTTGTCGGCGATCACGTCACAGTCGCAGGGAACATGCTTGCCGGACCGCAAGTGCTGGACGCTGCGATGGAGACCTACCAGGCGAACACGGCTTTGCCCTTTGAAGAGAGACTCCTGGCCGCGATGGAAGCCGCAGAGGCTGCCGGAGGAGACAAGCGCGGGCGCCAATCCGCGGCTCTCAAGATCGTTCACGACCAGGACCACCCCTGGCTCGACATCCGCGCCGATGATCACGGTGACCCTCTCGCGGAGCTGCGCCGCTTGCACGCCGTCGCACAGGAGCGTTATCTGCATTTTGCCGAGCTGATGCCGACCCGCGAGAACATTCACGGTCTCCTGGACCGCACGGAAATCGACCGGAAAATCGCCGATCTGGAAGCCGAACGAAAGAAAACCGGGCGCGCCAGCGCATCGTTTGCAACGTCCGTCGACTGAGTTCTTTCGCGTCGCTATCGCCGTTGACACAAATTCAGTCAAACGAATAGGCAGAAGCTGCCGGACCGCTCTGAGATCAAGTCCGAGCTCCAGCTATTTCGGACAACCCGAGATCGACGGGCCGATCACACAGTCGGCGGGCACCACGAGGTACAAACTTGTTCAAACTTAAAGTTTCTCAGTTTGGTTGCTCGGGAACCTCGTTCTGGTTGATGTGAGCTTCAATAATAAGGCGTAACCGGGATGCATCGCGATTCTTAAGCGCCTCAATCATCAGGAAATGGTCCCTGTTTGCCTTTTCCAGCTGCGTAAATGTTTGCCAACGACTAACGAGTGCCGCTGGACCTCTTTGACGATATTCCTTGATAAGTTCTGCAAGCGCCTTGTTGCTGCAAAGCTCCAGCAAAGCCATGTGAAAAGCGACGTTGGCCTCGTTCTGCTCAAGGACTGTTCCATTGTATATGGCCTCCTGAAATCGCTCAGCGAGTTTCTGGAGGTCCGCCAAATCCTCATCCGATACGTTTTCAACCATTGATGGCGCGGCGTGACACTCCAGAAGCGTGCGCACTTCACGGATTTCAGCCCTCTGTTCCGGATCGGGTTCGAAAACCTGATAACCCCGGTTCGGTCGATACTCCACTATCCGTTTTGTCGCTAACTCATCCAGGGCGCGGCGCAGCGAAAACCTGTTGGAGCCGTAACGGCGCTCCAGGTCAGACTGCTTCAGCCACTCTCCATGGCGCAGGACACCAATATTGATATCAAGGGCGATTCGCTCTGCCAGTGATTGATTATCTTCTTGTTCTTTATCAGGTTTCGCCATTTCAGAACCGTCGTTTGTTCATCAGCGGATCGATTGCAAAATCTCTCATACCACCAATTTCATAAACTTCACATATCACCAATATCGCAAAATAAATTGGCGCCAATTTATGTTTTTATATTGACTCCATAAATTTGCTGCGCATTTAATCGCGAAACTATGGAGTTATTTGATGTTGCCATTTGTCTCTGAAGATCCGACCGAACGCCGTGCCGGGCTGTATGACACCGGAAAAACGACTTTGTACGCCTGCAAGGCCGACCCTCGTTTTTCCTACGGGCTTTATGTTCCGCCAGACATGGCAACCCGGGAAGATCAACCGAACCTGATCGTTTCGGTCCACGGAACATTGCGCAAGCAAACCAGTTACCGTGACGCATTTTCCGAGTTTGGCAGGTACAACAACTGTGTCGTCCTGGCGCCGCTCTTTCCCGTAGGTGTTCGGGGTGACGATGCTGCAGATGGATACAAATACCTCTTGGAAGGCGAGATCCGATACGATCTGGTTTTGCTGGAGATGGTAGAAGAGGTCGAGCGTCGCTTAAGGCGGGCATTTCCGAAATTCATGATGTTCGGCTTTTCCGGAGGCGGGCATTTCACCCACCGATTTCTCTACCTCCATCCCGAAAGACTGAAAGCCGTTTCAATTGGCGCTCCGGGATCGGTCACGCTACTGGACGACACCAAAGACTGGTGGGTAGGCATTCGAGACGTTCGTGAAAAATTCGGGAAGGACATCAATTTCACAGCTCTTGGGAACGTGAAGGCTCACTGTGTTGTCGGTCATGCTGATCGGGAGACCTGGGAAATTACTCATAAACCCGGAGGACCACACTACATGGAGGGCGCGAATGACGCGGGTTCCAATCGCATTGAGAGAGCCCAAAGCCTGATCGCGTCACTCTCCGAGCACGGAATGGATACCAGGTTGGATCTGGCACCGGGCATTTCCCATTCAATGTCGGGTATTGTGCCGTTCGCTCAGGATTTCTTTCTCGACGTTCTACGAACTGAAAGCCGGGGTGCCAGCTGACATGACAGCCCCAATCGCTCCATTGATCGAAGTATCTGGCCCTGCTCCGGCACGTGGAGAGCAATATGGCCGGGCAGCTGATACGAGAATTCGTGCTGGCCTCGGCATTTATGAAAAATTGCTGCTCAAGAGAGGTCTGGATTGGCCCCGAGTTTTGGAAGTTGCCCAAAAGCTTGGGAACAAGCTCAAGCGAACCTATCCGCTGCACATCGCTGAAATCGAAGGAATTGCGCGAGGAGCCCAGGTGCATCCTGGAGAAATCCTGCTTCTGAACAGCCGAAGCGAGGTTCTTAATCTCATTGAGTTGGGCAGAAGCGCAATTGATGAACTGGATGACGGTTGCACGTCTGCGCTGGCTCTGCCGGAAAAAACAAAAACAGGACGACTTCTTCACGGCCAGAATTGGGATTGGCGCCCGGAATGCGCTGAAACCACGGTTGTACTGGCTGTCCGGCGAGAAACCGGACCTGACATATTGACCTATGTCGAAGCAGGTGGGCTTGCCAGGGCAGGTCTGAATTCGGCGGGAATTGCTGTGACCGGAAACAATTTGTCGTGTGACGATGACGGTAAACATGGAGTTGGAACACCAATATCAGTCATCCGGCGATTGATCCTCGAGGCCCCAACATTTGCCGATGCCTTGAAGGCTGTTTGCGCCAGTCCTCGGACAATCTCCAACAACATGACAATCAGCTGCGCAACGGATGGTGGACAGGCAATAAATCTTGAAACGACGCCTAAGGATGTCTTTTGGTCACATCCGGAGGCCGGTGTCATCACCCATGCCAATCACTTCACCAGCGCAATCGGCAGAGCGAAAGTTACGGATCTGGGCTACCGCAGCCATGCAGATACCCTGTTTCGGGACCACAGGCTGCGGAAACGTTTGACTGAAGTTGGCGACCCGCTTGAACTTGACCACTTCAAGTCCGCGTTTCGCGATGACTTCAGTGCCCCGAATGGCGTTTTGAGAACACCTCAACACATGAACGGAGACAGGATCTCCGCAACGGTTGCAACTCTGTTGATGGATGCAGAAGTGAAACATCTCGCTGTCTGCCAATCTCCATATCATTCCACACACTACGAAACCTACACGTTGTAGGTCAGTTTACTTTTCGGGAGGAAGTAATGAAAAAAGCAATATCAGCATTGATGATATCAAGTGCAATGCTAACGCCGATCATATCGGTAGCGTTTGCAGAGACAGAAGAGCAAGTGCTCAATGTTGCCATCGGAGCAGACATTCGGGGAACAAACCCAGGTGTAAATCGGGATGGAACCACAGACACCATCCATATGCACCTTGTGGAAGGACTGGTCGCCTACGGCGAAGACTTCTCGATTGTCCCCATGCTCGCAGAAAGTGTCGAACAATCTGACGATGGCCTTACTTACACCTTCAAACTGCGCCAGGACGTTAGTTTTCATAACAATGAAACAATGAAGGCTGAACACGTAAAGTGGTCCTGGGACCGCTACATGAAGCCTGAAACAAACTGGAGATGCAGAAACTACTTCACAGGCAAGCGCGGTGTGGAAGTCACCAGCGTAGATGTGATCGATGACTACACAGTCCAGTTCAAGCTGGCCGAACCAAGCGCAATCTTCCTGGGAAATCTTGCTCGATTTGATTGTGGTTCGACGGCAATCCTTCACCCCGATTCAGTGGACGCAGATGGAAACTGGCTTAAACCTGTTGGAACGGGTCCATTCATTCTCGACAAACACAAGCCCGGCAGCATGCTTGAGCTCGTGAAATTCGAAAACTACAGCTCCCTTGATATACCTCGGTCCGGCTACGGTGGTAAAAAGGAAGTACTGTTCGATCGGTTGCGCGTGTTTGTCTTAAGCGAAGCTTCGATCGTCAAGGCGGCTTATCTGGCTGGCGATATCGATGTCGCGGGAATCGAACCAT
Source organism: Roseibium sp. SCP14 (assembly GCF_040329475.1). Taxonomy (NCBI): domain Bacteria; kingdom Pseudomonadati; phylum Pseudomonadota; class Alphaproteobacteria; order Hyphomicrobiales; family Stappiaceae; genus Roseibium; species Roseibium sp. SCP14. Next base: position 93,131 of record NZ_JBDZYH010000012.1, on the reverse strand, counting down.
CTGATGTCGTCGAACTTGAAGGTGCCCCCAACACAAGACTGGATGTTGCCGAAACGGCCATCTGGGACACGTTGCTCATCAACTCGCGAGATCCACTCCTCAAAGACAAGAAAATGCGACAGGCAATTGCACATGCAATTTCGCGGGAACAGGTTATCGACGTCATTACAGAGGGCAGAGGCCGCGCCAATCCGTCTCCTGTACCTCCGGTTTCATCCTTTTTTTCAGATACACTCTGGGAAAGCCTCGAATACGACCCCGAAAAAGCGAAGGCTCTGCTCAAGGAAACCGGGTACGCGGGTGAACCACTGGAGATTGTCGCCAGCAAAAGATCTGGCTCTTATTATCAACGGGCCCTGATCATTCAGTCCATGCTTTCGCAGGTTGGCATCAACGCGCAGCTGAAGGTGTTGGAGTGGGGGACGCAGCTGGATGCATACAAGAAAGGGACCTACCAGCTTCAGTCCTTCTCCTATTCCCCGCGTCTTGATCCTGCCCTGAGTTTTGAGATGATCACTGGAGATGCATCTCGAAAGGTCTGGAAAGATGAAGATGCAATGACTGATCTAAGTCAGGCTCTAGCGATCAGCGATCGCGAAAAGCGCCAAGCACTCATCAACGACCTTCACCGCAAGTTCATCGATCAGGTACCCGCAGTCGGGCTTGGTCACAGAACATCGTTCTATGCAGTTCGCGACAATGTTTCCGGATTCCAGGGATGGGGTGCCGGCAAGGCTCGCTACTGGGGAGTGAAGATTGACTAGGTAGCGTCTGACTTTGCGAACCTAGCAGGGGGGTATGATTGTCCATAGCCCCCATTCACTCTCTTCGACGCTGTTTTCAAAAGAGATCACATCATACCGACCAAGGAACCAATATGTGGCCCTATGTCGTAAAACGGGTATCGATGGCGATACCGACGCTTTTTCTTGCTTCGGTTCTGATTTTTACCCTCATGCGCCTGATCCCAGGGGATCCGGCTGAGCTGATGCTGAGCGATCTGGACGATCCGCTCGCAATCGAGCAAATGCGGAACGAACTCGGATTGAACAAACCCATTCCGATGCAGTTTCTGATCTGGTTGGAGAAACTGTCTCATGGTGATTTGGGTACTTCGATCAGGACGCAGGAACCGGTTCTGACTGCAATTCTCGATCGATTTTCGGTAACCGCCACAATGGTTGGCCTGGCTATGCTCCTGGCCGTACTGGTTTCCATTCCGGCCGGGCTGGTTGCAGCGTGGAAACAAAACAGCCCACTTGACTTCTCGATTGTATTTCTCTCGATCATCAAACTGTCACTTCCCAGCTTCTGGGTCGGTCTGATGCTTCTCTTGCTGTTTGGAGTGACGTTGCAGTGGCTCCCGACAGTTGGGTTCGTGCCGATAACAGAGAATTTTAGAATTGGGGCCCTGTATCTCATCCTGCCAGTCGTCTCTCTCGCCCTGACAGAGATTGCCATTCTTACCAGAATGATGCGGGCAGGAACGCTGGAAGTATTGCGACTGGAATATGTGACCCACGCGAGAGCGAAGGGGCTTTCTGAACAATCGGTTTTGTTCAGGCACGTATTCAAAAACGCATTCACCCCGACGTTGACAGTCATCGGCTTGATTTCTGCCTCTCTGCTTGGAGGTGCAGCAGTGACAGAAACCGTGTTCAGCCTACCTGGACTTGGAAAACTGATGGTCGACAGCATTTTCGCGCGCGATTACCCGGTCCTGCAGGGCTGCTTGTTATTGATCACTGCCATTTATGTGTCGATCAACCTGCTGATCGATTTGAGCTATGCCTACTTCGATCCAAGGGTTCGCCTCAAATGAAAAACATCATTGGAATTTTGTCCCGAACAAATGGGCAAATTGGATTTGGTCTCCTTGCAATCGTCTTTTTGGCAGCCCTGTTTGGAGCGATCCACCCTCCTTATGACCCGATCGCAACCAATTTCAGCGAACGGTTTTTGAGCCCCGGTGAAAAACATCTTCTCGGTACAGACATGTTCGGCCGCGATCTATTGTCACGGATTCTCGTAGGAGCCAGCAGCTCTGTTCTGGTGAGCTTGCTGACGGTCATTCTCACAATCACGTTCGGGGTCCTGCTCGGCTCCATCTGCGGCTTGCTTCGAGGATGGTTTGACCGGGGTGTGATGATGGTCCTTGAAACCTTGATGGCGTTCCCTGGCCTCCTTCTCGCCCTCGCGCTGATGACTATCATCGGCCCCAACAAGTACGGAGTGATCTTTGCGCTAAGTCTTGCCTATCTGCCTTCGGTCACGAGACTCGTTCGCGGTACCGTCATGTCTATTCGCGAAAAGGAATATGTCGAAGCTTCGATCGCCCTTGGAAACAGCATGATTTACACGCTGTTCCGTCACATTCTACCCAACTGCGTGGCCCCGCTGATTGTCTTTGGCTCTGCCATGTTCGGCTGGGTGCTGCTTGCCGAAAGTGCGCTCAGTTTTCTTGGGTTAGGTGTTCCGCCCCCTGCTCCGACATGGGGCAACATGCTGGCGGAAGCGCGCACGTATCTCATCCGCTTTCCATGGCTAGGCGTATTACCCGGCATCTGTATCGCCATCACACTCTTGGGCGTCAATTTCTTTGGTGATGCCCTGCGCGACAAGCTCGACCCACGTTCCGTGAACAAAAAGTAGAAAAGAATGGCAAAGTCTCTTTTAGAAATTCGCGGTCTCAATGTTAGTTTTCCGCTAAGCCATACGACTGTACACGCGGTCCGCAACGTGGACATGACAATCGGCGAAGGTGAAGTAGCGGCGATAGTTGGCGAGTCCGGAAGTGGCAAGACAATGATCGGTCGTTCCATCCTCGACCTACTGCCACAACCAGGCATTATCTCGTCTGGTTCGATCCATTTTCAAGGAAATGACCTCACCACGGCAGGTGAAAAGGCAATGCGGGCTATCCGCGGCGCTAAGATTGGCATGATATTCCAGGAACCACTCGTTTCGCTGAACCCGTCCTTACGGATCGGCGTGCAGATGTTCGAGGCTATGAAACTTCATAGTTCAAGATCCATGGAAGAAATCAGGCAATCCGCCATGGACATGCTGGAGCGGGTGAAGATTCCAGATCCCGCCAGGTGCCTGGAACGGTTCCCACACGAGTTTTCAGGAGGAATGCGCCAGCGCATCATGATCGCCTCTGTCATGATGTTACGACCCAGGCTTCTGATTGCAGATGAACCGACAACCGCTTTGGATGCGGTGGTTCAAAAGGAAGTGCTGGACATCATGAAGGAGATTGCCAACTCGTATGGCACCGCGGTTCTGCTGGTCAGTCACAACCTGGGCGCGGTCGCACACTACGCTGACACCATCACCGTGATGAGCAAGGGTAAAGTGGTGGAACACGGAAAGGCTGACCAGATAATTCGATCTCCGAACCATGTATACACTCAAAAGCTGCTGAAATCGCTCCCTAGTGGCTGTCCAGATCAGGAACAGGATGATCGTGAACGCACTCCCCTGCTCCAGGTACGGAATCTCGCCGTAGATTTCCAGATCCCGTCACGATGGCCTTTCGGAAAACCCAGCATCAAAAGGGCAGTTGATACCGTCTCACTGGATATTTCAGAAGGCGAAATGATCGGTGTCGTTGGCGAGTCGGGTAGCGGCAAGACGACGCTTGGCCGAGCCATTGTGCGCCTTCTGGATACGAAATCCGGTGAAATTCATTTCCGAGGCACAAATGTCCTGGCTGCCAAGGGAAAAGCTCTGCGCAAGTTGCGAACAGACATGCAGGTGATCTTTCAGGATCCGTTCTCCTCGCTTAACCCCCGCATGAAAATTGGTGCGCTTGTTGGAGAAGGATTGCGTCACGTTCCCGGATTGTCAAAATCCGATAGAGACAAGCGAGTACATTCAATGCTGAAAGCCGTTGCGCTCGATGCAGATTATGCCGAGCGCTTGCCTCATGAGCTTTCTGGCGGACAGAGACAGCGTATCGCTATCGCACGCGCCTTGATTTCAAAGCCAAAGCTGGTGATTGCGGACGAACCGGTTTCCGCTCTGGATGTAACTGTACAAGCCCAAATTCTGGAACTGCTGCGAACCCTGCGTGATCAGATGGGGTTTGCCTGCTTGTTCATTTCGCACGACCTGGGTGTCGTAGAGAGTATCTGCGACAGGGTCTTGGTGATGTATCACGGCCATGTCCTTGAAAACGCTGACACTGTTTCCCTGTTTGAACGACCCCAACACCCCTATACCTGCCAATTGTTAAATGCTGTTCCGATGCTGGTTAAGACAAACTCCGGATACGAGGTTCAGCACACCAAACGCCAGGCTACGGCTGACATGTCCGGTACATTTTTTACTGGAGATGTGGGCAACAAGAACCCGGCCTACCTTCAGGTAGGCAAAACTCATTGGGTCGCCGTGCAGCATTAGGTCCGGCAACCGCATGATTTGAAGACCCTGAAAACATCCTGTGCGACAACCCGCAGCCCCCGTTAAGGGGTCTGCTTCTTTCAGCAATTCTCTTACCCTTATTTGGAGCGTCACTCTTGATTGGCCGCATTGTCTCGGTGACGGTTCGTCCAGTCGAGACAGGAGCGCAGCAGCTGAAGGTAAAGTTTAGGGGGATAGCTGTCGTGATCGGCACCAGGATAGCCGACCAGCTGTGCGTCGGCACCGACGCGCTTCAGAGCCCGGTAGAACTCTTCCAGTTGGGTATGGGGCACATTGTCGTCCAGTAACCCGCCCTGGATGAGGATCGGCGTCTTGACGTTTTTCACATGAAAGATCGGCGAGCGATCGAGAAACATCTGCAGGTTGTCGATAAAGCTGCCACCGAGATACCAACTGGTCTGGAAATATCCGTTGGTCCCCTCAAGACTGATGTAATCGGTCTCGCCCGCAATTGGACAGGCAGCCTTGAACCGATCCGTCTGAGTGACGATCCAACCGGTCAGCGTGCCGCCATTGCTTTGCCCAAGGACGAAAAGCTGTTCAGGATCGGCGAGACCGAGATCGATGATATGGTCGACGCCGGTGAGGATGTCCTCATAGTCAGGCCCGCCAAAGTTTCCAATCAGATCTTCTCGAAATTTGCGGCCATAACCCAGGGTACCGCGATAGTTCACACGCAACACAATATAGTCTTGAGCGGTGTAGGCCGCCGTCGCGAAGAATTTCATGAGTGGCAGATATTCATTGAAATCAACACCGTTCGGTCCGCCATGAATCTGCACGACCAACGGATAGCGCTGTCCTTCCTGAAATTCCTGCGGGTAGCTCAACACCCCCTCGACCTCGGTCCCGTCCAGCGAAGTCCATTGCACAAGTTCGGTTTTTCCCAACGGCACATCCAGGTACTGGTCGTTGATGGTGCTGATTTTTCGAGCAGCGAAGTTGTCCAATTCACTGATGTAAATCGCCGGCGGTGTCGAGGAGGTTTGGCCGATAAAGGCGATTTTGCGATTGTCCGGACTGACATGGACGTAAGAAGAAGTCAGGTAGGCGTTCAGGCCAGGCGCATTCACGTCTTCGGGAGCACCAAAGACCTTTGTAAAATCACCGCCGTCTATCGGCATCTGGTAGAAGGAATAGCTCACACGGTCGTTCTCGAGATAATAGACACTTTGAGAATCCGGGGCCCATTGCCAGACAAATGGAAGCCGGTTCCTGGATAGCCCAGGTTCGACCAGATCACCGCCATCTGTGGGCCAGAGTTTGATGTCCCACAGGAAAGACCACATGAAGTCACCAGGCGCGTTGATGAAGGCGATCCATTTGCCGTCAGGCGAATACCGCGGGAAAAATTTCCAGCGGTTGTTGGCCATCGCAATGGGAGTGACCATGCGGGTCGCAATGTCGGTGACAGAGAGCTGTGCCTTGGTCCAATAGTCGAGCCCTGGCCGTTCCTGGTGTGCGAAAACCAGTTTCGAACTGTCCGGTGCCCAGTCATAAGACCAGCTACCGCCCCAGGTGCTGACGGAAAAATCGGAGTCCGGCGTCAGGTTCACGATTGCACCACTTTGGGCGCCATCAACAAGTTTAACCTGCCATAGGTGGTACTTAACATATTCGTCGGAATTGTTGACCGGAGGGACGACATAGGCCGGGTCAGCCATCACGAATGCAATGGACGATCCGTCGGGAGACCATTTGAAACTTTCAACATCCGTCTTTTCAGCAGTAATGGGCCTGCCAATACCGCCCTCGGAGGGGATCACCCAGATATTGCTCGCACCACTGGCGGTGGAAAGATAGGCAATGCGCGCGCCGTCGGGAGACCATTGCGCACCAGAGACTTCCGGCGAGGCGGCAAGGATTGATCGTACACTCTCACCCTTGAGATCAGAGACAACGTATTCAGTCAGATAGCTGTCGCGAGCCAGATCAACGCTGTTGATACCATAAAGCAGCTGAGTGCCGTCGGGTGAAAACGCGAGGTCTGACAGGCGCTTAACCTCAAGGCTTCTTTCCGGCGTCCATCGTTGCTTCTCTTGGGCATTGGCAAGTTGAGGAGAGCACATCACGAGACAGATGGCTGAAAAAACCGAAAGGACCAATTTCTGAAAACACAGCATCGCGCGCGCTCCACTTGTGTTGAAAGAGGCATGGTCGTGCCACGCCATGATTTCCTCTTGAGAAGGTTAACATGGGTGGTCCGCACGTAGCACGTGTGAAGAAGGCCTATCTTGAGCTTACGTGCGCATGCACCTGATTTCCCAAGAATGCGGCTCCGGTGTGCGAGAGTTATCGATGTTCACCGGCAACCGCTCACCACCAAATTCTTGCAGACAGTTTGGCGTCGCAACACAATCCACCCACTACGCATCTCTCGCCACGCAATTGCGTCTTCACCGAGCCTCAAAGCACAATTGGAAGAGTCAGAAACCCCTGAGTTGTGATCACGTTCAAATTGCCAAAAATCTCAAAACATAATCGTTGAAGCGTTCCGGGTTCTCGACAAACATGAAATGACTTCCTCCGTCGTTTTCGGAGAGGATCTCAAGTTTGGCCCCTGGAATTTGCGAGGTTATCCATTGCTGTGATTGCAACGGATGAGGACTACCTTCCGCAGCAACCACAAGAACCGGATTCCGGATCTGCTTCACAACATTGCGCCAGTCCTGAAGGCAGTTGTCCTCAAGCAGGGTTGCGGCGTACCGGCGCGGTAGTTTGAGATTTTCGGCGGCGATGGAAATCAACTTGTCGTCAGGAAAAGCTGAAGTGAACATTGGCCGCATGATGTCAGCGTGAGCGGTCGCGGTATCCGCTTGCCGGACACTGTCGGTAAAGTTCGACAGGCTTTCAAGGGAATCAATAATCGCACCGGCGTCCAGGCAAGTCTGAACACTCCAGTTCGGTCTGGCGAGGAGCGCAGCTGGTTCATCAACGAAAATCAGTTTTCGTGGGGACCGTTCATCGCCGAACATTGCCAGATAGGACCAGAGAACCGATGTGCCGAGGGAATGGCACAAAATATCAAACTCGGCGAGTTCTAGGCCTGTGACAAAATCAAACAGGTCCTTCGCAAAACGGCATATGCGATAGCCGTTTTCTGTTTTTTCCGATTCACCATGCCCTCGCCAATCCAAGGCAATAACCCTGCGAACCTTGCTGAGAGCCTCGAACTGACCGGCAAATACCCGGGCGGATTGCGACCAGCCATGCACCATTACAAGCGGAAGGCCGGTTCCACCCTCGAGATAGCTGAGCTCGGTGCCATCCTTTATTCGCAGTGATTTTCTTTTCATCGATGTCATGGATGTGTCTCGCAAGAATCTACTGAATAGGACGCGACAGATGTGCAACCGTTGATCAAGGGTTGCTCAATCGTCAACAGGGCAGACATTCACCCAGTCCCACAAAGCTCAATTAACGTGCAAACGAGTTCAGACTTTTACATGTCGGAATGCGCTGGCACATCGCAGTTTATAAGACCTGCCCAAGCTTCAAATCAGACGGCCTCAGGTCTGCATAAACCGCCCCTGAACCATATAAACTTATGGATTATCTGGGTAAACCTAAGTCATAAACTATTGGTTATAAACGCTTATCCTAATTCCACTCCCTTTCAAGCCCGTTTCTGAGTGTGCAAAGAAGCACCTGATGAGTGGTGACGATTGGGAAGCATCCCGCATCACGGATACCTAACGAAACTGGGCCGAGTGGGGCAGATACACATGCAGATCGAGCAAGGAGCACGCGCTTTTGCGCGCGGCGGGCGTTTGACCAAATGGAAGGGTCAGGTAGCAAGCGTCGCGCCTTCGCTGTTTTTGTGCTCGGTCTCTGTTCTGGCGACTTCGGCAGGCTCCTCGTTCGGTGAAGTTGTCAACGGCCCGCAAACCACACCTCTTGTCAGTACTGTGGTCGAAGACCACACCATCACGGCCGCAGGGTCAATCGACATAAATCGCCTACTTGGGCCGGCGCTGGTCCAAATAAATGTGCCGGACTATTCCAGCACGCTGACCAACGCCGGACGGCTTTCCGCTCCCGAAGCGAATTTGAGGACCCGTGCTGCGATTGACATCAACGGCGATTTATCCGGCACCGTACTGAACTCCGGCACCATTTCGATGGGGGCGTCGCTTGGCGACAGCGCTGTGATGTACGGCATTGATGTTTCAGGCATTGTGAGCGGGGCCGTTCAGAACACCGGTGTCATTGAAATAGCCAATTCCGCCCTGACTCTCGCTACATCCGTGGGGATACTTGCCAACCAGGTGGACGGTACATTGTCCAACACCGGCACGATCAGCCTGCTGGGGAGTAACAGCAGCAGAGCTGAAGCAAACGGATTAGCCGTAGCGACAGTGAATGGGACCCTACGCAACAGCGGCGGCATTGTCATTGACGTTTCCAGCTCTGGCGGTCAGGCCCTTTCAGATGGCATTTCTGTTACCACAATCAACGGAACCGTTGAGAATTCCGGTCCCGTCACTGTTTCAGTTGCCGGTGCGATTGGTGCCAGTGCAGACGGCATTGGCATCGGCGATCTGTCGGGCGATCTGAACAATACCGGAACCATAAACGTTGCTGCCAATGGAGGAACCCGAGCGGCAGGTGATGCCATTGAGATTTCTAACGTATCAGGCCATCTGCAAAACAGCGGTTCCCTGACGGTCTCCATGACGGCTGCCAGCACCGGCTCGGCTTATTTTGACGTCATCGAAATTTTAAATCTCACCGGAACGCTCACCAACTCAGGTTCCATTGATGGGCAAGCGTTGGGCGGCAGTGTCTTTGTCGACGGTGTTGATATTTCAGATCTGCAGACCAACGGCCAATTCGACAACTCGGGCATCGTGAACTTGTGGGCTTTTGCCACGTCATCGACTGTAAATGCGGATGGTTTGGATTTCGGTATTTTTGACGGGACCGTTTCTAACACCGGGCAAGTGAACGTCATCGCCGGTGGCATCACCTCTGCGACGGCAAGAGGAGTCCGAGGCGGGAACATATCCGGTGTCTTCGACAACAACGCACGGCTCTTTGCGGATGCAAGGGCCAGTAATGGTTCGGCTACGGCATATGGCATCCAGGTCGGAGAGGTCCGCAATCAGCTTACCAATGACGGACCGCTGGTGGTCGCCGGCACGGGGACGCAAAACGGGGCTGCAATAGGAATTTCAGCCGATCTTGTTCAAGGAACGCTGACCAACAACGGTGAAATAACGGCGACCGGCCAAGGGAGCAGTTCTCGTGCGCTAGGGGTCGAGACCAGAAGTGTCGACGGCACCCTGATCAACACCAACGCGCTTATGCTCAGTGCGATCGCATCGTCATTTTCGGCACTGGCCACGGGCATCGAGACCGGAAGACTGAATGGGCAGCTCCAGAACTCAGGAAGCATTGCCGTTCACGCCGATGCTGTCAATCATGCCTCGGCTTATGGCATTGATGTGGGTGAAGTGAATGGCTCACTGACCAACTCTGGCTCGATTTCCGTTCATGCAATCAATGGTACGAGCGTGGAAGCCATTGGCATAAGATCTTCCACTGTCACAGGCACATTCGCCAACAGCGGGAACATCTCCGTTGCGGCCAAAGGGTCTTATGTATCAGCGGAAGGCATCAGGACGAGTAGTGTTGCTGACGGTGCTGCACTGAATAACACAGGCACGATTTCTGTCATTGCCGACTCACAGGGATCCCAGGCAATCGCCAATGGGGTATCGACCGGCCTGGTCGCAGGTACACTGAACAATAGCGGCAACCTGACCGTTCAAGCCAAATCCGACGTCTCCACCGCAAGCGTATACGGTTTGAATTTGTCCAATGTCGACGGGCAGCTCATTAACAGCGGTTCGATAATGGCGACTGCGCAAGGCGAGACGGCGGAAGCCACCGGAATTCGCAGCGGAAGTATCAACGGAACCTTCAGAAACACCGGTTCAATTGCTGTTATGGCTCAAGGAGGCTCGGGCTTTGCGCGCGGAATCGAATTCGACGCGGTCGACGGCACCTTTGTCAACACGGGCACCATCACAGTCGCAGCTTCCGGAGGGACGACTGCCGGTGCGTTTGGCATCATCTCCAACAACTTCTTTCCACTGAACGGTGACTTCTCAAACTCGGGCAACATAACGGTCGCAGCCACCGCCGCAAACGGATCGAGTGTCTCCGCGTTGGGGATGAGTGCGAGGGTAGTTGGTGCAACCGGTCGATACACAAACTCCGGAAACATCTCCGTCGCCGTAAAGGGCGACAGGATGAATTACGCATATGCAAACGGGATCCAAGTTTCCAGGATTGACGGGCAGACGTCCAATAGCGGTGACATCACGGTAACGGTCGAAAACTCACAAGGGTCGTCAGCTTTTGCTTCCGGTTTCTTTGCCGGCAGTGTTTTGAGCGCAGCCCGGATGTCCAATTCGGGCTCTGTTCAGGTGACGGTCAACAGCAAGAACGTGGCAACCGCTGCTGCAATTGGCCTTGGATTTGGCAACATTGACGGGAACGTTAGCAACTCCGGTGCAATTATCGCGTCTGCACAGGGTGACACATTGGTGCGTGCTCACGGTTTGACCAGTGCTGCGTTAAGTGCGAATGGCGTTTTGAACCACAGCGGTTTGATCGCGGCGTCTGCCTATGGCAGTGCAGACGCAGAAGCTTACGGTTTGTATCTGCAGTCAGCGCAGGGTCTGGTCAACATTACCGGAGACATAAGTGCGCAATCCTCCGGCAAAAGCTATGCCGTCTATCTTGGAGATGGTGGCGGTACGCTAAACGTGGAAACGACTGCCAATATCGATGGTCTTCTGCGGGTGAGCGATCACGATGTAAATCTGGCCAATGTCGGTGGCCGGGTCATCTATCGCTTCCAGGACGACGATACGTCCAATGGTGTGTTCAGCACGTCAACGTCCTCACCGTCTCTGGGCTGGTACGTGGAAAACGAAGGTGGCTCTGCACCGGTCTACGCCTCCTTCAATGGCCAAGAGCTTCAACCCAACACAAACCAATCCTTCGAGATTGCAAACCTTTCTTACGATTTGGTGCGCCAGCTGGATGACATCGGAGGAAACGATATCAATGTCGACGAAGCCCTGCTGAGTACGCATGGAGATGCCACCGTTGACGAGCTCAGACCATACTTCCTCATCAGTGGCAGCCGAAGCGAAGGAACCACCGGAAGCACTTCCAAAGCACTGTCATCAACGATGTGGAGTGCCAGCGCAGGCTTGATCCACGACCTTGGAACCGGGCTGCGATACGGATTTGGGGCGAGTTATCTTGAAAATAACGGCACATTTGACTCCACATCGTTCGACACTTCCGGGGCGTATCTAAGTGCCATTGCCGCGCAGGATTTTGGTATTGCCGATCTGAGCCTGGGTCTGGGTTATGGACTGTTGAACCACAGCGAATCTCGCACCAGCGGAACCGTCAATTCAAATGCTGATTACTCCAGCAACATGATCACGGCGCTGGTAGCTGCGCAACGGGACTTTGCTCTTCCAAATGGAGCGACCTTTACGCCCCGGGCCAGCTTTCTGTACGGCGAACAATACCTGGACAGCTATACGGAAACCGGGAGCAGTGCCAATGCAACCGTCGGCGAAAGGGATATCTCGTTCAGTGAAACCCGCATCGGCGCAGCCTACTCAACGGCAGTCGCGGGTGGCAGTTTTTCCGCATCACTTGCGGCGGTCCATAGAGACGCCCACGTTCCTTCATTTGTCGACGTTGCCATCTTTGGAAACACGCTCGCTCTGGCGTCCGGCGGCGGTGAAACAGACACGTTTGGTGAAGCCGGTCTCAGCTTTGAGAAAGAGTTTGACCATGGAGGCAATCTTCTTCTCGAAGCCAGGTCGAACTTGGGTGCCGATGTGTCCACACAGGCATTGTGGGCATCCTACCAATGGCGTTTCTGATCAGTAACAAGATGCCCGATGTTCAAATCGGCACCAAATTGCGTCACACGAAAGACCGATCCTGGGATCGGACAAGAGCGCCTTGGATGATGTTCTCCGACATCGACAGAGCCCTTGGTCTAATTGATCGTGGTATGCTGCACACGAATTACTTTGAGACAATTGCGGCAGACATGCGTGAAAACTCTAGCGTCTTGGCGCAAGATTTCTCGCTGAAAAGGCTGCAAACGCACTAGCGCATTTCAGCGTTGGTTGGAGGAAGCAGGATCGAGCAAGAGTGGTCATGGTCCTGCAAATTTCGACCAGCTTGAAAATTGCATTATGGTCAACGAGCTACAAGATAGACGTTCCAGCGACGAATTGGATTCAGTACCATGCATCCGACCGACATTCCTGCCAAATACACCGAGCGGATCATTGCGCGGCGCGGCCGATTGCATATGTTTGAAGAGATCGATCTGACCCGCACGGCGCTATTGGTCATCGATATGCAGAATGTGTTCCTGACACTTGGCCATTCGCCGATGGAAATCCCGGGGTTGCTGGAGATCGTACCCAACATCAACCGGCTGACGCATTTGTGTCGCAACAACGGCGCCATGGTCGTGTGGACACAACACAAGGCGAGCAAGGAATGGCGTTCGTGGGCCCGAAACGTCGCCTCGCAAGAAACGCTCGAACAAATCATCGAACAGACGGCAGAAGGCTCCTATGGCTTTCAGCTGCATGAGTCCCTCGATGTCGAAGCGACGGATACGCGCATCACCAAGCAGCGCCACAGCGCGTTTGCCGGGTCGTCACTGCACGAAAGGCTGCAGGCAGCCGGCCGAGACACTCTGATCGTGACAGGCACACTCACCAATGTCTGCTGCGAGACCACCACTCGCGATGCAATGCAGCTCAACTACAACAGCATCTTCGTGTCCGACGCGAACGGAACGCGCACCGACGAGGAACACATGGCATCGCTCATAAATCTGGCGCTGTACTTCGCTGACGTAATGACGACCGACGAGATCGAGCAGCTTGTTGCAAAAAGCTTGAAGTGAATTTTGCGACCACACGAACGAACCGCCAATGCAGCGATCCTTCGAGACGGTAATGAACTCACCAATGAGATTCTTGCTTCCCGGCTTATCAAGCCGGCTTCGCAATATGTTTGTCGAACTGACCAAGTGTCAGCCTCTTATGGCGCGCTTCTATATGCAACGTTGCTTTGCGAGACTTAGTCGGCAAAATACCGTTCAATGTTGAATTGCGAAGCCGAGATTGCAGCCCAAGTTTTTCAAGTCGCTTCTTTTCCACCTGAGGCATTTACAGGCTGCGGGTTTCATTCACACTCTCAATCGAATTGCTTACTAAGATATATGCTTACTTAGAAAAATATAAGTAAATCGATTATTCCGAGAAGAAATACGGTATTCTTGATTTTTCCTCTAGCTAATTGATTACAAACTACTTTCCCGGCAAGGATTGCTTAGAATCTACTTGCTATCCCTTAAATGGGGGATGTGGCGTCCAATTTTTCATCAGATCATGCCTTGTGGGCCAATTTCGGAGGCTGGCATGGCTTTTTTATTCAGGGCATTCAAAGTCGTTTCTCACGGAAGCATATGCCGGCTGAGATAGGGCTCTTGGAACGATCATTGAGTTTTGGTCCGGAAACAAAGTCGTTCTGCGGAATGTCAAGGGATTGAGTGACAATCTAAGCCGCAAATCATACGGCAACAAAGTTCAATTCATGAACTAATATTCAAATATCGCAGGCGATGAACAAAGGTTTCTCACCTGAAACAGAGAACCAATAAGACATTTAGTTTCGTTAAAACCAAAAAAGATTGAATTTCCAGATATCAAATCTAGCGATCAATCTTATACAACCAGAATAGACACATCTCATGCTCAATTTTGCATGAATGCTATCTGTATTCAATTTTATTTATTTAGTTTTACATACAATAAGCGGGAGCAGTTAGCACTCTTTTCTTTAACTGCCCCGGATGGCGATTTCTCTGCGCTTGCCCACTGGCCGCGTAGTGCTAACCGATGGGAGTATGACATGTCCTTGGTAATCAAAGGTAGCGGTGACGACAATATCGAGACCGGCGACAAGAATGATCTGATCATCTCGGGCGGGGGTGATGATACGATCGACGCAGGCGACGGAAACAACATCGTCGTTTCCGGCAAGGGCGACGATACGGTGACCTCGGGCGACGGCGACGACCTGATTGTTTCGGGCAAGGGCGACGACACGATTGACGCGGGCGATGGAGACAATGTCATCCTTGCCGGCAAAGGCGACGATAACGTGACCACCGGTGATGGCGATGATTTTGTCAACGCAGGCACCGGTGATGACACGATTGACGCAGGTGATGGTGACAACACCGTCATTGCAGGAAAGGGTGACGACACGGTTACAACCGGATCGGGCGACGATCTGGTGATTGCCGGGAGTGGGGACGACGAAGTTTCACTCGGCGGCGGCAATGACACGGCCTATCTTGGTGCCGGCAATGACACCGTCAATTTCACCTGGTCCGAAAACACCAACTCCTCGAGCTCCTATTACGGTCAGAGCGGTTGTGACACGTTCCGGATCATTCTCACCGAAGAGCAGGCACAGGATCCCGCTATCCTGGCCGATCTCGCGGCGTTCGAAGCGCATGTTGCCTCAGGCAGCAACAGCCCCTTCTGCTTCTCGTCGATTGATCTCGTGATAAGCGATTTCGAGAAAATCGAGATAATTGCGCCTGTCAGTGCAGCTGACGATGAAGCAGAAGCCGAAGAAGACGGTTCCGCGATCACGATTGATGTCCTGTCCAATGACGAGGACCTTCTTGCACCGGACAACAGCGCGCTGACCGTGACCGGCTTCGACGATTCCGGCATTCCGGCCGGCGCAAGCCTGACGCTCAATCCCGACAACACTTTTTCCTTCGACCCGGGCACCGCATTCCAGGAACTGGCCGAGGGCGAGCAGATCGAGATCACATTTGCCTACACGGTTGCTGATGATCAGGGGTTTGAGGACGTGGCGACCGTCACGATCACCATCACCGGCACCAACGATGCACCGACGATCACCTCAGGAACCCAGCCCGGACTGATCACGGAGATTGCCGACGGCGCGCCGGGCGAGACTGTCGACAGCCACGACGCCAACGGCGCGGTGACCTTTGCCGATGTCGATTTGGCCGACATGCATTCGGCCGGATTTGTTCCGCAGGCGGGCGGCTATCTCGGCACGTTCAGCCTTGATCCGGTGGATCAAGGGGCGGACTCTGTCGGCTGGAACTTCTCCATCGATGATGCCGATATCGATTACCTCGCTGCAGGCGAGACGCTGGTGCAATCCTATGACGTCACCGTCGACGACGGCAACGGCGGTACTGCCATGCAGACCGTAACCGTCACGATTATGGGCACCAACGATGCACCGACGATCACCTCAGGAACCCAGTCCGGACTGATCACGGAGATTGCGGACGGCGCGCCGGGCGAAAATACCGACAGCCACGACGCAAACGGCGCGGTGACCTTTGCCGATGCCGATCTCGCCGATACCCATTCGGCTTCCTTCCTGCCTCAGGCGGGCGGCTATCTCGGCACGTTCAGCCTCGATCCGGTGGATCAAGGGGCGGACTCTGTTGACTGGACTTTCTCTATCGATGATGCCGATATCGACTATCTGGCCGTCGGAGAGACGCTGATTCAGTCCTATGACGTCACCGTTGACGACGGCAATGGCGGCACCGCCATGCAGACGGTCGAGATCACCCTCACCGGTACAAACGATTCTCCGACAATCACTTCCGGGGGCCAGTCCGGATTGATCACGGAGATTGCGGACGGTGCCGCTGGGGAAAATACCGACAGTCACAGCGCCAACGGCACGGTGACCTTTGCCGATGTCGACCTCGCCGACACGCATTCGGCCGGATTTGTTCCGCAGGCGGGCGGCTATCTCGGCACCTTCAGCCTCGATCCGGTGGATCAAGGGGCGGATTCTGTCTACTGGAACTTCTCCATCGATGATGCCGACATCGACTATCTGGCCGCTGGCGAGACGCTGGTGCAGTTCTATGACGTCACCGTCGATGACGGCAATGGCGGTACCGCCATGCAGACGGTCGAGATCACCCTCACCGGTACCAACGACGCGCCGACGATAACCTCAGGTACCCAGTCAGGATTGATCACGGAGATTGCGGACGGTGCCGCGGGGGAAAATACCGACAGTCACAGCGCCAACGGCACGGTGACCTTTGCCGATGTCGATTTGGCCGACACGCATTCGGCCGGATTTGTTCCGCAGGCGGGCGGCTATCTCGGCACCTTCAGCCTCGACCCGGTCGACCAGGGGGCGGATTCTGTCGACTGGAACTTCTCCATCGATGATGCCGATATCGATTACCTCGCCGCAGGCGAGACACTGGTCCAGTCCTATGACGTCACCGTCGACGACGGCAATGGCGGTACTGCCATGCAGACGGTCGAGATCACTATCACCGGCACAAATGATGCACCGACGATCACCTCAGGTACCCAGTCCGCTCTGATCACGGAGATTGCGGATGGTGCTACCGGCGAAAATACCGACAGCCACGGCGCCAACGGCACGGTGACCTTTGCGGATGTCGACCTCGCCGACACGCATTCGGCCGGATTTGTTCCGCAGGCGGGCGGCTATCTCGGTACCTTCAGCCTCGATCCAGTGGATCAAGGGGCGGACTCCGTCGGCTGGAGTTTCTCTGTCGACGACGCCGATATCGACTATCTGGCCGCTGGCGAGACGCTGGTGCAGTCCTATGATGTCGCCATTGACGACGGCAATGGCGGTACTGCCATTCAGACCGTGGAGGTCACTATCACCGGCACCAATGATGCACCGACGATCACCTCCGGTACCCAGTCCGGTCTGATCACGGAGATTGCCGACGGTGCCACCGGTGAGAATACCGACAGCCACAGCGCCAATGGCGCGGTGACCTTTGCCGATGTCGATCTCAACGACACGCATTCGGCGGGCTTTGTTCCGCAGGCAGGTGGCTATCTCGGCACGTTCAACCTCGACCCGGTCAACCAAGGGGCGGACTCTGTCAGCTGGAGCTTCTCCATCGACGATGCCGATATCGATTACCTGGCTGCCGGTGAGACGCTGATCCAGTCCTATGATGTCACCGTTGACGACGGCAATGGCGGCACGGCCATGCAGACGGTCGAGATCACCATCACCGGCACAAACGATACTCCGACAATCACTTCCGGGGCCCAGTCTGGTCTGGTCACGGAGATTGCCGACGGCGCGCCGGGTGAGACTGTCGACAGCCATAGTGCCAACGGCGCGGTGACCTTTGCCGATGTCGACCTCGCCGACACGCATTCGGCGGGCTTTGTTCCCCAGGCAGGCGGCTATCTCGGTACGTTCAGCCTCGATCCGGTGGATCAAGGGGCGGACTCCGTCGGCTGGAATTTCTCCATCGACGATGCCGATATCGACTATCTGGCGGCCGGTGAGACGCTGGTCCAGTCCTATGACGTCACAGTCGATGACGGCAATGGCGGAACCGCCGTGCAGACAGTTGAGATCACGATTACAGGAACTGACGATGATCCGATCGTAACCGACAGCATTGCAGCAACGAACAGTGGACAGGCGATCTCCGGCATGTTGACGGCTTCGGATGTCGATGTTGCCGACACGCTGACGTTCTCACTTGACACCGGCCCATCCAACGGCACCGTCACCATTTTGCCCGATGGCAGCTACACATACACACCAGATGCGGGTTTCAGCGGTCAGGACAGCTTCACGTTCCTCGTGGATGACGGATCCGGGACACCTGTGCAGGGAACGGTAATCGTCGACATTGCCTCAGTCGGCGCCGGCCAGGTGCGCTATGTCGATGACCTTTTTGACGACGACGAACAGGTCAGTTCGTTCGGCACTTCGAAGGACAATCCGGAAGTCGCGGCGCTTACAGGCGGTGGTCACATCGTCGTCTGGTCTTCCTCAAACCAAGCGCCGGATGGTGACAGCTGGGGCGTGTTCGCGCAGCGGTATGATGCCAATGGCGACAAGATTGGCGGCGAGTTTCTGGTCAACACAACCACTTCGAATGCTCAATACGATCCGAGTGTTGCCGGCATTAGTGGCGGAGCTCTTGATGGCGGCTTTGTCGTCGTTTGGCAGTCTCCACAAGACGGTAGCAGTTATGGCATCTATGCGCAGCGGTATGATGCCGGGGGCAACACCGTCGGCGGCGAGATCCTCGTCAATACAACCACTTCAAATAACCAGATCTACCCGGCCGTCACCGCGCTTACCGGTGACAAGTTTGCTGTGACCTGGACTGATCAAGGTGGTGCCGACGGTAGCGGAAGCGGCGTGTTCCTGAAAATCTTCAACGCTGATGGAACTGCCGCAAGTGGAGAAATCCAGATCAATCAGACAACGCTGAATAGCCAAGAAACAGAAGGCTGGAACGCCGAGACGATCACCACGCTGGATGATGGTGGTTTCGTGGTCAGCTGGGCCTCTTATGACGGCAGCTCCAGCGAGCGTTGGGACGCTTATATGCGCATCTTCAACGCAGATGGCACAGCCCGCACCGGCGAAATGCAGGTCAACACCGCCGCAACAAACACCAATTACGATCAGCGCCATGTTTCCGTTGGCGCGCTTCAGGGTACAAATGCCGGTTTTGTTGTCACCTGGACGGACTTCAATGGTACCGACGGCAGTGGTTACGGTGTATTCGCCCGGATCTATGACAAGGACGGCAATGCCGTTGGAAGTGATTTCCAGGTCAATACCTATGTCAACAGCACACAATATCTCTCCAAGGTCGAGGGACTGTCGGATGGCAGCTTCGTCGTCGTTTGGCAAAGCCATGGTGTATATGGACCTAACGCTACGATCTCCGGTCAGCGGTTCGATGCCGGCGGCAACAAGATCGGTGGTGAGTTCATTGTTCCGGAAAGTTCTTTCTCAAACGAAACCGAGCCTTCGATTGCTCTGCGCGATGACGGGGCGCTCGTTGTGGTATGGGAGGCTGACAACCATCGAATCGAGCAGAAGATCATCACCGACTTTGCAACCGACGTCCGGGATATCGACACGATCTTTGACGACGGACAGGTGAGTTCGTTCGGCACGTCGAAAGACAATCCGGAGGTCGCGGCGCTTACAGACGGTGGTCACATCGTCGTCTGGTCGTCTTTAAACCAAGCGCCGGATAGTGACAACTATGGTGTGTTCGCACAACGGTATGATGCCAATGGCGACAAGATTGGCGGCGAGTTTCTGGTCAACACAACCACTTCGAATGCTCAATACGATCCGAGTGTTGCCGGCATTAGTGGCGGAGCTCTTGATGGCGGCTTTGTCGTCGTTTGGCAATCCTATCTGCAAGATGGCAGCGGTTATGGCGTCTATGCGCAGCGGTATGATGCCGGAGGCAGCGCGGTTGGTGGCGAAATCCTCGTCAACACAACTACCTCAAGCAATCAAATCTACCCGACGGTTACCGCGCTTGCCGATGGCAAGTTTGCAGTAACCTGGACGGATCAGGGTGGTGCCGACAGCAGCGGAAGCGGCGTGTTTCTGAAAATCTTCAACGTTGATGGGACCGCTGCAAGCGGTGAAATCCAGGTCAATCAGACAACACTGAATAGCCAAGAAACAGAAGGCTGGAACGCCGAGACGATCACCACGCTTGACGATGGTGGCTTCGTTGTCAGCTGGGCCTCTTATGACGGCAGCTCCAGCGAGCGTTGGGACGCTTATATACGTGTCTTCAACGCCGATGGCACCGCCCGCACTGGCGAGTTTCAGGTCAACACCGCCGCAACAAACACCGATAACGATCAGCGTTACGTTTCTGTTGGTGCGCTTCAAGGCACAAATGCCGGTTTTGTTGTCACCTGGTCGGACCGCATCAATACCGACGGTAGTGGTTACGGTGTATTCGCCCGGGTCTATGACAAGGACGGCAATGCCGTTGGAAACGACTTCCAGGTCAATACATATTTTTACAGCACGCAATATCTCTCCAAGGTCGAGGGATTGTCGGATGGCAGCTTCATCGTCGTTTGGCAAAGCCATGGTGTAAATGGACCCAACGCCACGATCTCCGGTCAGCGGTTCGATGCCAGCGGCAACAAGATCGGTGGTGAGTTCGTAGTTCCGGAGAACTCGTTCTCAAACGAATATGAGCCTTCCATCGCTCTTCGCGATGACGGGGCGCTCGTTGTCGTATGGAAGGCTGACAACCATCGCATCGAGCAGAAGATCATCACCGACTTTGCAACCGACGTCCGGGATATCGACACGATCGTTGACGACGGACAGGTGAGTTCGTTCGGCACGACGAAAGACAACCCGGAGGTCGCAGCTCTCACAGGCGGCGGTCACATCGTTGTCTGGTCCTCTTACAATCAGGCGCCAGATAATGACAACTATGGTGTGTTCGCACAACGGTATGACGCCAATGGCGACAAGGATGGCGGTGAGTTTCTGGTCAATTCGACCACCTCGAACACTCAATTCGATCCGAGTGTTACAGGCATAAGTGGTGGAATTCTCGACGGCGGTTTTGTGGTTGTCTGGCAATCCTATCTGCAAGATGGCAGCGGTTATGGCGTCTATGCGCAGCGGTATGATGCCGGAGGCAGCGCGGTTGGTGGCGAGATCCTCGTCAACACAACTACTTCAAGTCACCAAATCTACCCGACCGTCACCGCGCTTGCCGATGGCAAGTTTGCTGTGACCTGGACGGATCAGGGTGGTGCCGACGGTAGCGGAAGCGGCGTGTTCCTGAAAATCTTCAACGCTGATGGGACCGCTGCAGGTAGCGAAACTCAGGTCAATCAGACAACGCTCAATAACCAGGAAACAGAAGGCTGGAACGCCGAAACAATCACGACGCTGGATGATGGTGGTTTCGTGGTCAGCTGGGCCTCTTATGACGGTAACGTCGCCAGCGAACGCTGGGATGCCTATATGCGCATTTTCAATGCCGACGGCACCGCCCGAACCGGCGAGATGCAGGTCAACACCGCCGCAACAAACACCGATAACGATCAGCGTTACGTTTCTGTTGGTGCGCTTCAAGGCACAAATGCCGGTTTTGTTGTCACCTGGTCGGACCCCAACGCCACCGACGGTAGCGGCTGGGGCGTATTCGCACGGGTCTATGACAAGGATGGCGATGCTGTTGGCAACGACTTCCAGGTCAATACTTATTCTCACAACGCCCAACAATACTCCAAGGTCGAGGCACTATCGGATGGCAGCTTCGTCATCGTCTGGCAAAGCTATGGTCTGGATGGGTCGAACTACACAATCTCCGGCCAGCGGTTCGATGCCAGCGGCAACAAGATCGGTGGTGAGTTCGTAGTTCCGGAGAACTCGTTCTCAAACGAATATGAGCCTTCCATCGCTTTACGCGACGACGGCGCACTCGTCGTCGCATGGGTCGCTGACAACAACCGCATCGAACAGAAGATCATTACCGACTTCGGAACTGGATCGGTTGCGGCCAAGACGATCACCGGCACCGACGGCAATGACAGTCTCATCGGCAGCAATCTGGACGACACCATCGACGGCGCTGCGGGTAACGACACCATCGAAGGCCTGCAGGGCAACGATTTTCTGACCGGTGGTTCCGGGGCTGATCGCTACGTCTTCAACGCAGGAGACGGCGACGACACGATCACCGACTTCGAAGTCGGTGTCGATGGTCTGGTGTTGATGGGCGGTGTGACCATCACCGGGACCAGTGAGGAGAACCGCAGCGGCGACGCGGACCTCGACACGGTCGTGCAGCTGTCCTCCGGCGATGAAATCGTGCTGGAGGATGTCAACGGCATCACCGATCCGAACGATCTTCAGGTCGTGTGAAATCACCAGGCTGGCCCTGCGCATTTCCCGTCAATGCGCAGGCCGGCGGGGATGGAGAAAACGATGTCAGTTTCTAGTTAGAACAGGTGAGTGCACATCGTGAAGGCCACGGACCAGCCATTTCAGACAGCTTTTGCCCGTTACAGGCCCGCCCTGCTGATGACGGTGTTCTTCAGCTTTTTCACGAATGTGCTGCTGTTCGTCGGTCCGCTCTACATGCTGCAGATATACGACCGCGTTTTGCAGAGTCGGAACGAGACCACGCTGCTGATGCTTACCCTGATCGCCGGCGGTCTGCTGGCGCTCTACGGCACGATGGAATTCATCCGCTCGCGCGTGCTGGCACGGGCGGGGATGCGCTTCGACACCGATCTTGCGCAACCTCTGTTCCGCCGTGTGGTGGACAGGGCTCCTCATGTGCCGCAAGCGCAAAGCCGCATGGCACTGGTGGATGTCGACCGCCTGCGCGAGTTTCTTGCCGGGCAAGGCCTGCTGACCTTCTGCGACGCGCCCTGGGTGCCGGTGTTTCTCGCCATCTGTTTTCTGTTTCACCCCCTGCTTGGAATGGTCGCCACCTCCGGTGCGGTGCTCCTGTTTTTCCTCGCTCTGATGAACGAGCTTCTGACGCGCAAGGCGCTCCGTTCCGCCTCGCAGGCGGCGCGCGAGACGAATGATTATGCCAGCGGGACACTGGTCAATGCCGAAGTCGTCCAGGCGCTCGGCATGGAACGAGCGATCTGCGAACGCTGGCTGGAGCGCCGCAGCCACCTGCTCGACCGGCACACGGCAGCGAGCGACAGGGGCAGCGCCATCCTGTCGCTGTCAAAGTTCCTGCGCACCGCCCTTCAGGTCGGCATTCTGGGTACAGGTGCCTGGCTCGTGCTTCACGACGCGATCACCCCGGGCGTCATGATCACAGCCTCGATCATGATGGGCCGGGCACTTGCGCCGGTCGAACAATCGGTCGCCCACTGGAAGGCCTTTGTTGCTGCGCGAGATGCCTATGGTCGGCTGAAGGCGCTGTTTGAAGACATGCCCGAGATCCCCGAACGCATGCCTCTGTCGCGTCCGTCGGGACGGATATCTGTCGAAGGTCTCGTCGGGCGGGTTCCGGGCAGCGAGACGACGGTGCTCGCAGGTCTCAACTTCGCACTCGATGCGGGAGAAGTCTGCGCGGTCGTCGGGCCGAGTGGCGCAGGCAAGTCGAGCCTTGTGCGCCATCTGATCGGCGTCTGGCGCCCGCGCGCCGGTTACGTGCGTTTCGACGGTTCTGAATTCCGACACTGGGACCGGGAGCGGCTCGGCAAGCTGCTTGGCTATGTGCCTCAGGACGTCGAGTTATTCGAGGGTACGGTTGCCGAGAACATTGCCCGCTTCGGCGAACAGCACGCCGAGATGATCCAGGATGCGGCCAGGCAGGCAGGCGTGCACGGACTCATCCAGTCATTTCCGGAGGGTTACGACACTCAGATCGGCGAAGCCGGGCGCCATCTGTCTGCCGGGCAGCGACAGCGCGTTGCATTGGCGCGCGCGCTTTATGGCAATCCGGTGCTGATCGTGCTCGACGAGCCGAACTCCAACCTCGACAGTGCCGGTGACGAAGCCCTGGCAACCGCGATCCGGCGGGCCAAGAAAAGCAAGCAGACGGTTGTTTTCGTCACCCACAAACCGAACCTGTTGGCGCTGGCCGACAAGGCGTTGGTGCTGAATGAGGGGCGGCAGCAAGGATTTGGTCCGGCATCCGAACTGATGGCGCCTTCGATCGCACCCGACCCGGCAAAGCCCGCTGTAAACGGCGGTGCAAGCACCCTTCGCAAGACAGCCGCTTCAGGACCTGATGCAAAAGCGTCGTCGCCGGCTCATGTTGGAAACGGCACCCCAGGAACGTTTCGATCGGAAACGTCATGAAAACTCAGTGTTCCCGCAGATACTCCCCGAAACCTTTCGTCATTGCCGGCATGGCGACCATCCTGGCTACCTTTGGCGCCATTGGCGGATGGGCGTTGACTGCACCTCTTGCGAGCGCGATCGTCGCTCCGGCCTCTGTGGCGGTCGAAAGTCATCGCAAGGCGATCCAGCATCTGGAGGGCGGCATCATCGAGCGCATTCGTGTGAAGGAAGCACAACGCGTCAGGAAAGGTGATGTTCTCGTGACGCTGAAGACCGTCGAGGCGATTGCCAATCTGGAAATTCTCCGCAAGCAGCTTCTGATCGCCAAGGCGGCGGAGGCCAGACTGATAGCAGAGCAACTCGACGAAACCGAAATCGTATTCCCGCCAGCCGTTGCGAACGAAAGCGACACTGATCTCGTCAGATCGGTTCAGGGGCAGATCGATCTTTTTTCCGACCGCCGTGCCGTCTTCGCAAGTCAGACGCGGATTCTCGAACGCCGCCTGGACCAGATCGACAAGCAGATCGAAGGTCAGCAGGAGCGCGCATCTTCACTTAAGCTGCAACGGATTTTCATGAGCGAAGAGATCAAGAGGCTGCGCGAAGGCAGGGAACTCGGCGCAGTGGCCATCAACCGCCTTGCGGCCATGGAACGCGAAGGCGCGCGGCTGGCCGGCGAGATCGGCGCGACCGTATCGGAAATTGCGCGTGTCGGGCAGATGCGCGCGGAAACGGAACTTGAAATCATCCAGGTTGCCAACCGGTTCCGCGAACGTGCGGTCTCCGAGTTGAAGGGGGTGCGAGACGACATCACCGAGATCGAGGAACGCGTCGCAGTCGCTGCCGATGTCCTCACCCGCACCGAAATCCGTGCACCCATTGACGGCACTGTTCAGAATCTGGCCGTTCACACTGTTGGCGGGATCGTTCGTTCCGGTGATCCGATCATGGAGCTGGTGCCGCTGCACGATAATCTCATCATCAACGCCCGTGTCCGCCCGATCGATATCGATAGTCTGATGCCCGGTATGGCGGCCCAGGTTCGCTTTCCGGCTTTTCCGCACCGTGAGATGCCGGTCGTCTCCGGCAAGGTGGCGTTTCTGTCGCCTGATACCATCGAGCCGGAAGCTGAAGAAGAACCCTACTATCTTGTCCGTGTCATCGTCGCCGAAGGAGCAATATCGGAAAGCAAACGCAAACGTTTGTCGCCTGGAATGCCCGCCGAAGTCATCATTCCAACCACCGAGCGCACCGTCGCGGAATATCTGATCGATCCGCTCACCCAGGCGCTCCGCACCAGCATGCGCGAGGAATAGTGCGTCTGTGCGAAGCGCAGGCCGTCGGCATCAATATGCGACCCGCAACTGTCTGAGATCGGCTTATGAACCCGCGACCTGGTATGTGACTGACTTGCCTTTGCCCTTCTTGCGCGTGATGACGAGGCCCTTGGGTGTGAGCCTGTAGACCTGGCAATCGGTGTTACTGGCGGGGGATGTAAGCGTCCGGCACCAGTAGCCGTCCTTGACTTCCCAGGTTCCCTTCACGGTTTTCTTTCCGAAAACCCCTTCGAGCGTGCCGTCGGCATTGATCACTACCCAGTTACCGTCAAGTGTGAGCTTTCGTCCGGCGATTTCGCTCAGAAGCTTTTCTTTCGTATCTATGCGAGCGGCCGCATTTGTTTCCTTCAGAGCCGTGCACCACTTTGCCGAGCTGGCGTCATCAAGCGTCGGCAAAGGCATACCGTAGTCGGTTCCCATCTGCTGAGAAGCACTTACGGTTCTCTTGCCCAGAGCCCCATCGACTGGTCCCGGATTGTAACCGGCCGACTTCAGCTCGGACTGAACACAGGCGACATCCGCGTGAGCCGCCCCGGCACATAACAATGTGAAAATGGAAAAGGCCGCAATACTGAAAACTCGCTGTTTCATAATGTCCCTCAATATTTCTACAGACTGTGGAAGGGAAATGCAGTCCGGCGCAGAAGCGCTCTTCAACTGAATTGCATTGTGTTTTTGCGTGAACATCTAAGAACAAATGCGCTTTGCCCGCATCCCACGATCAAGGGATACCGCTTTCAGGAGCAACGACTGGAATGCTCTGGAATCAATTGAACCGTCGAGCGCCTTTCAGTTGATGTCCGGCGCATCAACCGGAACAATCTCGTTTACGGCGACGGCAATACGAACCATTGATCTAAGGCCGGTTCTTGCCGAGATGTACTTGACGTGATGACGGACTGTTTCGGCAGATATGCCCAGCATCTTTGCAATCTCAAGCGTCGACAGGCCGCCTGCAATCAGATAGGCGATTTCACCCTGACGTTCTGACACTTTGAGGGTATTGGCGATCAAGCCGTGAAAACTCTTGTCGGAAGTCGTCTCCTTGAAGGAAATGATCCGGTCCGCCAAGATCAATCCGTAATCGTCCCGGTACAACTTCGAGGACTTCGCGAAGAGCCTGACGTGTTTCGATCTGGCGATACAGGCCGGTGCGCGCTGAAGCTCCCACACAAACCGCATGTTCGGCTTTGTCCGTTCAAGGAACGCTTTCCATCTTCGACTGATGTCCGTGCTGTCGAACACAAGACGATCTGCAATAATTTGTGCATTCCACCGCTTCAGCAGTTCGGGGCAGCCTTCTGTTTTTAGCACCGAGTTGTCGCGGCTCAGACAGACCATGAATTCGTCGGGAGCATGAAACGCACTGAAATGACTTGAAATGCTAAGGACCGTGTTTTGAGCCGTGATCGCCGCCGCGCGCTCGATCAGTGCCTTCAACTGCATTACCCCTCGAATTTGCTCGGTGGTAAACTCCCCTTTGCGACCATCCCTCTGGATTGAAAGCGCCCAGCGTCTCCCGCAAATCGACAAAAGGAGTATCAGCGCGTTTCCGACGTCGAATGGAGCCAGCAGTTCCTGATAGTAGGGCGCCTTGCGAACGACCGACGGATCAATAAACTCTCCGTCCTGGGCATACCCGCGCGTCAGAAGCAGCGGGATTGATGCCTGCCTGAGATCACGCTTGAACCACCCGTCCTTCAGATAGACGCGTGTAAGCTCCTCCATTCTTGGCGACGTAATGATATTCGTATCTCTGATATTTGGATCAAGAGGAAGGAGCACCGCCCCGGTTCCTGAAACGACATCCGAAATGATGTCACAAGCGCCCGGCCAGAAGTCGACATCACCAAATTCATTTTCCAAATAACGAGTTGAATCCGAGACATGTTGAGCAATACTGATATTTTTCATCCCTACCTCGATCAAAATGACGTAAGGTTGCACTCAAATAGTGACATATTTATTCAATTTTTGCGAGCAGTTCAGCTTGCATTTACTTCTCGCACTTGTTGAATCTATCAATTCGAGCGCGATACATCCTCTTGTTCTCGTTTAGAGCGTGAAGACTGGGGCAGAGCAGGCTGGCATCGGAAAGGCGTGCAACACACCTCTTTGGCTGATCAGTTGATCCGCCCCGGCCGAGTGATCCGTTTTCTTGTTGGTGCCGGAGCGGAATTCTGCTCATGGAAATTACGGTTTCCTGAGCCGGCGGTCCGCAACCCAATGCGGGATGCGGCATTCGGTTTCGATAATACTTACACGGGATGTTGCATATTTGGACGCGCAATCTCGCCCAATGTTTTCCTTCCTGGTATTGATTTCCAGTCACTCGTGATGCCGGTCAGGCCGCTCGCAAACTCTTTCGGGGAACACGCCGAATGTGGCTCTCGGACACTGCCTCAGGGAGATCAGCGATCCGATCAGCTACGTTCAGTAGCGCCATCAGATTGATGCCGGTCGCGGCCCCACCGGAGTTGAACGCATAGACAAGATCTTCTGTCGCTGTGTTTCCGGTCGCGCCGGGAGCGAAAGGACATCCACCAAGTCCTGCGGCGGCAGTGTCGAAAACATCCACACCGGCGCCCCATGCCGCAAGCGCGTTTGCGATGCCCTGCCCGAACGTATCGTGTCCATGAAACGCCCAGGCGTTCTGTTGAACCATCGGCTCGGCCATCACCGCGGAAAATCGGCTTCGAACGACGAAAGGAGGCGCACGCCCGGTAGTGTCGCAAAGCGCGATCTCCGCGGTCGGTACGATCTCACCAACACGGCGAACGGCAGAAAGAATAGCGTTTTCGTGGACTGTGTGTTCAAACGGGCAGTCGAAAGCCGTGGCGAGATCTACCCGGAGACGTATTTCGTGTGGCAGAATACGCGCAATTCGAGAGAGACCGTCCAGTGATTCCGCCACACTTTGCTGAACGTTGCTGCGATTGTGAGCCTCTGATACGGAGAAAACGTACACGACTTCTTCCATCCCGGTTTCAAGCGCCAGCTCCGCGCCACGCACGTTCGGTACAAGAACGGACAGCCGCGCGGGAAGATCGCGAACCTCTGCAACAATCTTTTTCATATCAGCCATCTGAGGGACAGCTTTTGGGCTGACAAAGCTGCCGATTTCGATCCGCGGGCATCCGGCGTCCGAAAGTTCACGAATAATGGCGATTTTGTCTGCCGTCGGCAGCGGTTTGGATATGGATTGAAATCCATCGCGAGGAGCAACCTCGCAAATCACAGGGCGGCGCGGTGTCATCGTCAGATTTCCTGCATGGTTGAGCTGTGGGGTCCGTGCCGGTCAGGCCAAAAGAGCGCATCGAACAAATCGATCAGGAACTGGATGGCCAGGGTTCCAAAACCGAGCGGCAGAAGAGCGTAGGGAACAACCATTGGCGTGCCGAAACTCGACGAGACCCTCTCGCCATACTCCCAGGCCTGATAGGCGATAAGCCACCCGCGCCAGGCCATGATTGAAGAGAAGCCTATTCCGGCGAGAGCCGTGAATATGCGCAACAGCCGCTGGGTGCCCGGTCCTGCCATGTCCGCAAAGAAAGTGATCCGGATATGGCCGTCATCGCGCTGAACGTTTGCCGCCGTCATCACTGCGACATAGACGATAAGGAAGGTGTTGACCTCAAGAGACCAGGACGTGGGCGCCATAAAAACGTAGCGCATCATCGCATCGTAACAGATCGTCACGACCATGAAGCCGAGCACGAGCTGCCCGATCGTTTCGGTGGTCTGAAACAGACGCGTCAGGATCGTTCTCATGGCACCCTCCCCGTCAATTCGCGCCGAGCGCCAACGCGATTGCACGTTCACCAACTTCCGGTCCGACTTGTGCGATCCATTCATCGCGCACGCTGACCGATGCCTCCTCGAGCGCCAGTAGGTCTTCGGCGGTGGGCTCGATCACTTCGATCCCGGCCGCTTTGATTGCCGGCCAGAACTCATCGGGATAGATCTTATTGTTGGCCTCTGCGGCACCATTTTCATCGAACCAGGCGCTGGCGTCCTCAAAGGCCACCTTTTCATTGTCGGCCATGTCAGCCCACCTGCTGGTGGTTACAAAAAGCCCGATACCGTAAGCTGTGAGCGGCAGCTTGTAGACATAGGCCAGCTGTTCCTGGAGCGAACGCCCGATAATCGTTGAGATATTTGCCACAGCGGCATCGACAGTGTTGCGTTGAAGCGCGAGATAAAGCTCCGAAGACGGGATGCGAACGGCTGCGCCACCAAGATTCTCGATCACCTGTGTCGCTTCAAAACTCACGACACGTATCTTCTTGCCGTCGATATCCGCGATCGACTTCACAGGGGCGGCTGCAGTCGACCAGATATATTCCGGTTCGAGAACATTCCCCATCATCGAGACCATGTGAAGGCCTTCTTTGGCCAGCTCCTCGTTGATGAGGTTGAAGAGAGGACTGCCTTTTTTCAACCGGTCCGGATTTTTATGAAGCGCTTCAACGACCCCCGGCATTCCGGTGATCCCGAGGATCGGGATCGAACGGGTGATATAGCTGGATGTGTGAAACATGAAGTCGATCGTGCCCGCACGAAGGGCTGGGAGCTGTTCGTCGGCCTTCAATAGTTTGCCGCTGTCGTAGTAGTCGACGGAAACGGCATCTGCAGCGTTCAGGCGCTCGACAAAACCGGCTGCCCCGAAGGACAGTGCCTTGTAGCTGGGGGGAAGATAATTCACGCCGGTGATCGCGGTTTCAGCCCGTGCGAGACCGGAATACGAGCCAAGAAATGCTGTCGATCCGGCAAGCGCGGCGGCTGATTGCAGAAAACTGCGACGGGTCTGGGTCATTGGTCTACTCCTCTTTAGATAATGACGGTTAAACAAGGCTTGGTAGCCACAGGCTCAGTTCGGGGAACAAAACGAAGATCATCAGCATGAGAAACTGTACGAAGACGAAGGGGATGACAGAGCGGATGATCTCTTCGACAGACAGCATGGGACAGACGCCCCTGAGCGCGTAGAGGTTGAGCCCCACCGGTGGCGTGACAACTGCGATTTCAAGGTTCATTACAAGGATGATGCCGAACCAGAGCGGGTCGTAGCCAAGCGTTTGAACAAGCGGTAAAAGGATCGGCGTGGTCACCACGATGAGTGAAACGGCGTCGACCAACATTCCGAGAAGAACCAGCGCGATCATCAGCACGACCAGAATTCCCCAGGGAGGCAGGTCCGTTGCCGTCAACATGGTACTGACGGTCTCGGGAACACGGACGAGGTTGAGATAGTCGCCGAAGATCTTGGCACAGCCGATGATAAGCAGGATCGCCCCGGAGACCTTCACGGAGCTCGCGAAGATCTGCATCGTTTTTCGAACATCCAGCACTCGAAAAATGAGTGCCGCGATCAGAAACGCTCCGGCGGCACCAAACGCGGCCGCTTCGGAAGGGGTGGCAATTCCGGAATAGATCGCACCGAGAACGATGAACACCAGCAAGAGCGCATGCCAGACACCGCCTAGGGCTCTGATGCGTTCAGTGAGGGGCGGTGTTGGACCTTCTTCCTTCGGAGCTTCCGACGGGTTCAGGAAAACGCGGATGGAAATGTATATCGACAGCGCCAGCGCCAGCGCTATTCCGGGAAGGATGCCGCCGATGAACAAGGCGCCGACGCTCACACCCGAAACGGCGCCATAGATGATGAACGGCACAGACGGCGGGATGAGCATGGCGAGCGCACCCGACGAGGCAACCGAACCGGCGGCCAGGCCTCTCGAGTAACCGCGTTCCAGCATTTGCGGGACCGCAATCGATCCCACCGCCGCGACCCCTGCAACCGAAACTCCCGAGACAGCACCGAAGATCGCGGAAGCGCCGACGGTTGCAATCGCAAGCCCGCCACGCAACCATTGCAGCCAGAGAGCCGCCGCCCGGAACAGATTTTTGCCAACCGGCGTTGCGGCGAGCAGATTGCCCATGAGGATAAAGAGCGGCAGAGCGATCAGTTCGAACGAATTGAGCTGACCGAAAAACGAGGTCGGTGCAAAAAAGAACGCAAGGGGTCCCCGTGCCATCCACAGGCCGACAAGGCCGCTCGTGCCAAGCGCGAGAAATATCGGTGCTCCGACACCGATCATGAAGATCAGTACGGAGACGACGATGATAGGTTCTATCACGCTGGTCTTCCTTCAAAATTCTGGTTCATGTTTTTCCTCCCGACGTGCGTCAGGTCGCGCACGCCTCTTTCAACGCGCGGATCCGCGTGGCTCCGTATCCAAGGATTTCTGAAAGCACGTCCTGCGTGTCTTCGCCCAACTCAGGGCCGAGACCTCGAACGAAGCCTGGACTTTCAGACAAGCGGGGAAAGACATTCTGCATGGCGAGCGTGCCGCCGCGTTTGGGATCGACGATGCGGACGACGCTCTCGCGCGCGGAAAAATGCGGGTCCTCGACCATTTCCTCGGCCGTATATGCCAAGCCAGCCGGCACACCTGCGGCTGCAAGCTCATCCAGCATTTCCAAAGAGGGCCTTTGACGCGTCCATTCGGTAATGACCGCATCAAGTTCCTGGGCGTTTTCGCCACGTGACCGATGGTTTGCAAAGCGAGGATCGTCAGCAAGAGCCGGTTGTCCGATGACATTGCAGAAATGTCGAAACACCGAGTCCTGATTGGCTCCGATAATCATCTCCCGGCCGTCACCCGTCGAATAGGCATTCGACGGCGCAATGCCAGGCAACGCTGAACCGTGTCGCTGCCGAATGTGTCCTCCGGCGTCAAACTCGGACACAAGAGCCTCGGTCAGCGAGAGCACACTTTCATAAATGGCGCTGTCGACGACCTGTCCTCTGCCGGTCTTGTGCCTGTGCTCAAGTGCCAGCAGAACGCCCATTGCGGCATTGATGCCGGCCATTGTGTCGCCTAAGGAGAGACCGACCCGGACGGGTGGCCGGTCGGGATAACCCGAAATGGCCCGAAGCCCTCCCATTGCTTCGCAAACCGAAGCAAATCCCGCACGGCCTGAATAGGGGCCGTCCTGACCGTAGCCTGATACGCGAGCCATGATCAGTCGCGGGTTGATCTCTGACAACGTTTCGTATGCGAGGCCCCAACGCTCCATCGTTCCGGGCCGGAAATTTTCGATCAGCACATCGGCCTCGGCGACGAGGTCACGCAGGACACTCTGTCCGTCGCCCGAGCGCAAATCGACTGTAATCGAGCGTTTTCCGCGTGCAATCACGTCCCACCAGACGGGATCACCATTGACGTCCGGCCGTCCCCATTGACGCATGGCATCGCCAACCTTCGGCGGCTCCACCTTGATTACCTCAGCACCGAAATCTGCCAGAAGCTGACCGCAATAGGGACCGGCGATAAGCTGACCGAGTTCAATGACCCGAATGGATGAAAGTGGAGCGGTCATATTTTCAACCTTTGAATTCAAAGACTTGCCGATGAAGCGGAAATGCCGGGAAATGACATTTGCAGTTAATGCTGAGCCTCAGCCCGGCCGACACGGTCATCCGAAGCGGTCGTCAAGGCGCAGCTATCCCCTCTCCCGTCAACAAGACGGACCCCGGCCACGCGGCCCATCACCTGGAAACATGTAAAAGCCGCAGGCAGCACTTCGGTGCTTCTCGCTATCCAGGAGAGCTGGATCCCAGAGAGCCATCATCCAGGCGGGCCTGCGAGTTCGGCCATGCCGACGTTGTTACCGGCCGTATTTTGCGGTGATTGAAACTCTGTCGAGCGCCGTGTTGTTGGCGTAAAACCCAACAAGTGCACCTGATGCAGTCTCGTCAATTGGCAAGGTTTCTTGAGGCATTGCAAAGACTGTGAATACATAGCGATGAGGTGCATCGCCTTGTGGCGGACACGCACCACCAAACGCGTTTTGCGAATAATCATTGCGCGCATTGAACGCTTTGCCCGGAAGATCGAAATCTATCGCGCCAGCGCTTTTGGGCAATTCGGTCGTGTCGGCCGGGAGATTGACGAGCGCCCAGTGCCACCAGCCGGAACCTGTCGGCGCGTCAGGGTCATAAGCAGTCACCACAAAGCTTTTGGTACCTTCAGGCGCACCCGACCATGACAATGCCGGTGACAGATTGGCACCATCGCAGCCAAACCCGGAAAAGACTTGCTCCATCTCCATGAGCTGGCCATCGGCGATATCGCTTGATTGCAACGACATTTCTGCACGGGCCGTTCCAACCGTCAGCGGTGCAGCGACGAGAAAGGCGGCTGATGTGAGGGCAAAATACCTGAGAGCGTTTGGCATCGTTCTTCTCCTTTTTGAGATGAAACGATGCTAGGCTTTGCGCTCAGTTCCCTCGCACCTCATTCGATCAATTCTTGTCCGGATTCGATCAAAGCTCCGCCTCGAATGGCTGACGGTGTCACCTCAAAACGGTCGCGAAAACGGGCCGCGAATTGAGACGGAGACGCATATCCCACTTCAAGTGCAATGCGATTGATCGACAGATCGGTGGAGTGAAGCAATGCCAGGGCCCGGGTCATCCGCGCATCGGAAAGCACAGCACTGAAACTTGTACCGCAGCGCGCCAAATGCCGTCTTAGTGAAGCCTCCGACAGCCCAAGTTGCTTTGCCACGTTCTCAGCTTTCCAATGGTGATCAAGCGACTTGCACACCAGATCGCGAACGCGGTCCTCGACGCTTTCCTTCTGTTGAGACGGAAAACTGATGCCCAATTCCGAGAGCCACAGCAGCACTTCCTGGACGTAGTGCGCACGAAGCGGTTCGGGAACAAGTGGGTCGGAGGCCGCGATCACAGCTCTTTCAAAAGCTCCGACAACGCGACTGTCATTGGTCGCCCGCAGGTAAGCTCGCTCCCCTGTGATCGGAATAACTGCTCTTGGGATCGTGATCGCGGTTGCGTTGTAGAGACCTGTCGGCCCGAGCTTGTTACGAATTTCGTACGGTGTGCGCTCGGGAAACAAAAAGACCTCTCCCGTACGCGCGGTGTAAGTGCCGTGACGAGTGGCCATGTGTTTTACGCCCTCTCTCACCAGGATCACCATGGGAGAGGTCGTAACCAGACTACGAAAGACAGCCTCGGTTCGTTGATGAATGCGAGTTGCGATGGCATTTGTCATGGTGGCAAGCTAAACGAAATCGCACTCAGAGTCATTGCGCGAGGGTGCCGGAGAACAATCTGCCACTGCTGCCGCAGATCAACGAACCCGTTCTCGACCGTTCGTGTCTTTGAAAGTGCGCCCCATTTCAGGATATTGGGTGATCAGCTACGCCCACCGCTGACGTCAGGACATGTCGCAGACAGGCCTCATGATTTCCTCAGCAAAGTCTTGCAAGGAACCCGGACTGCTATCCTCAAGCACAAATTCAACATCGCTTTAGAACGGCTGGCCCTTGATGCGAGGTCTATGCCGCGTGTCTGCTTCGGTAGTACCCGCTGCTTGCAGCCGACCCGGCAACCACCCGCAATAGGGGCACGACTTCACAAGCGCCCGATAAAGTTTACTGTCTACTGCCTGAGACGGTTAGCACTGCGTGTGTGTTAGGAGGATGTCTTGATGGCAGATAGCGATGTGTCGATCGGGAAGGTGCGCAAGAACGCTTTTGCCGGGGCGATCGGCAACGTCATGGAATGGTACGACTTCGCCGTCTATGCCTATATGGCGCCAGTCATCGGTCAGCTATTCTTTCCATCGAACGACGACTTCACCTCGCTCCTGGCCACGTATGGCACCTTCGCAGTCGGCTATCTTTCGCGGCCACTGGGGGCACTCGTATTTGGTCACATCGGCGACAAGGTGGGGCGCAAGCTGGTGCTGATACTGTCGGTTTCGCTGATGGGCATTACGACGGTTTCGATCGGACTTCTGCCGGACGTCGGACAGATCGGACCGTTGGCCGCAGTGTTTCTGATTGCGCTCAGGATCCTGCAAGGCTTCTCGGTCGGTGGTGAATATACCGGTTCCACGACGTTCATCGTGGAATACGCGCCGCGCAATCGCCGTGCTTTTTACGCAAGCTGGGTGCT
The DNA here is from genome assembly GCF_040329475.1 of Roseibium sp. SCP14. NCBI lineage: Bacteria > Pseudomonadati > Pseudomonadota > Alphaproteobacteria > Hyphomicrobiales > Stappiaceae > Roseibium > Roseibium sp. SCP14. The sequence continues at coordinate 57,653 of NZ_JBDZYH010000012.1, read as the reverse complement.
GTGCGGAGCGTTCGGCGGTTTCCTTCTGGGTTCGGCAGTCTCGACCTTGCTCAACAACCTGCTGGACCAGGATGCGCTTCAGACCTGGGGTTGGCGCCTGCCCTTCCTGGCAGGGGCGCTGATTGCTCTGGTCGCAATGCTGCTGCGCCGCCACATCGAGGAGCCACCGGCGCCGGAATACGAGGAGGAGTGGCAGCGCTCGCCGGTGGTGGTGGCGTTCACGGAGCACTGGCGGGACATGCTCAAGGTGATGGGTCTGGCACTGGCGATCAATGTGGGTTTTTACATGATGTTCGTCTATGCGGTCGGCTACCTGACCGATCGCATGCACGTTTCGACCGCAAAGGCGCTGGACATCAACACGATCTGCATGGCGGTCATCACCTTCCTGCCGCTGGCGTTCGCACTCATGGCCGACCGCATTGGCCGCAAGCCGATTCTGCTGTCAGGCATCATCGGGATAATTGTGTTTTCCTGGCCATTGTTCTGGCTGATGCACCATACCGACACCGTTCTGATCCTGCTCGGTCAACTCGGCTTCACCGTGCTTTTCAGCTGCGTCTACGCCGCCAATATCGCGACCCAGGCCGAAATCGTGCCGCACCGGGTCCGGGTCAGCGTACTTTCAATCTCCTACAATTTCTGCCTGTCGCTGTTCGGGGGCACGACGCCGCTGGTCGCGACCTATCTCGTTGAACGTACCGCGGACGATTTTGCTCCGGTCTACTACCTGATGGCCCTTTCGGTCCTAAGCCTGATCACCGTGCTCTTGATCCCCGAAACCAGAGGCAAATCGATGCTGGAATAGGAGTGGTTACGGACCGTGGCTGGCACTGGGACGTCAGGGCATCGGCGGTCGTATCACGCGACCAGAAAATGGGCTTGTCCGAAGGCCGGTTTTGCCCGAGATGTTCGCCGTTGGCGACCCGGTCTGTATTGAATTTGCGCGCACGAACGCGAGCGTCCCGTCAGTTCACAACTGCCGCGAAAGCCAGTTCATGACATCCGCAGCATTTCGATCCGGCGGAAAGACGGGATAGAAGACTTCGGCTATCACGCCATCACGAATGACCAGCGTCAGTCTCTTCAGGAGCGATAAGCCATCGACGTCGAAGGTTGGCAGCCGCATTGCACTGGCAAGAGCCAGGTTTTCATCCGACAAAAGCGCGAAAGGCAAATGCAATCGCTCTACGGCTTCGCGCTGGTAGCCAGATGTCTGTGTTGAAAGGCCATAGACTTGAGACACACCGAAACTGCTCAGCTCAGCATGATGATCACGGAATGCACATGATTGTGGGGTGCAACCGCGAGCGCCGGGAATATCATCCCAACCATCGGGGAGCGGCGTGTCAGGACGGCCTGTCATAGGATATGCATAGACGACCGTCAGGCCGGAGACGCCGGCAAGGTCGACTACGGAGCCATCAGTCGCCACAAGAGGCACCGATGCCATCTTTGCTCCGGTCAAATGTGCTGCTCGCCCATCGTCTTCCGGAGACGGTAACTTCGACCACTCCACTTGAGTCAGATTGGTCACTTTTCTGAAACTCCCAGCAAACCACCGTTGAATGCCATATCGGGGCAGCTTTTGGAAGTCGCTGACCGGACAACGGCGTAGATCAACAACGCAGTATTGCTAAAGCGAGTACCATGACCAGAACCAGCCGTTTGTCTCCTGTGATATCCAGATAAGTTGCGCATGCCCGCTATGTCTTGGTTCGGCTTTCCCTGTAGCGGCGCAGATTTTCTTCGTTTGGCGGATACAGACCCGGCAGAGACGCACCGTTTTGAACCTCATCAAGGATCCACGCTTCAAGCCGTTCCTGCTCCAGCGCCATTTCCAGCACCTCATCGACAAGCGCGGCCGGTACAACGACGGCTCCATCCCTGTCGGCCACGATCAGATCGTCGGGAAAGATCGCGACCCCGCCGCAACCAACAGGCTCCTGCCAGTTCACGAAGGTCAGACCCGCTACCGAGGGAGGCGCGGCAGTACCCTTGCTCCAGACGCTCAATTCCGACTGGACAACACCTTCCAGGTCGCGCACGACCCCGTCGGTGATCATCGCAGCGACTTTGCGGTACTTCATGCGCTGGCAGAGAATGTCCCCGAAAACACCGGCATCCGAGCATCCATCGGCAGCCACAATGGCGACGCAGCCTTCGGGCATGGCTTCAACCGCCCCGCGCGTCGAGTTGGGCGATGTCCAGGACGCAGGCGTGGCGAGATCTTCACGGCTTGGCACGAAACGCAAGGTGAAAGCCGGCCCGGCGACGCGTTCCTGGTCGGGACTGAGAGGAAAGGCTTCCCGGATCCAGACGTTTCTGAGCCCTTTCTTCAGCAAAACGGTGGTCAGGGTCGCAGTCGTGACACTCTTGTATTTTTCAAGCGTGTCTATTGAATATGTCGTCATTTCATATGCCCCTGGAAATCATCTCTGCCTGCTGACATCACCACCTTCAACCCTGGCGGTCAGAATGACAACCGTGTTGCCTGTTTCGCAGGATGAACGCATCAGATGGAATGGGAGCATGCGGATCCTGTATTTCGGATAAAGCTGCAACCGGTGCGTCTTCCGGTCGGTAGACCTGATGAACATACAGGCACTTGCAAAGTACCTGACAGTCGGTGATGACGTGATGTTTCGACGGCTGTGTACCAGTGCCGGAAGCATTTGAAATTGAACCCGCTATTCCTTCCGGAACTTCACCGGAGGTGACTTTTCCGGAATGAGTCCTGCGCGGAAGCGCTGGAGCACAAACTGGAGCAGAAGGCCGACGAGCAGCATGCGGATGAAGGAGCTGCGGGTGGCCCATTCCGGCGGCAGCCGGTTGGTGAAGATCTCGGTGACCGACCAGATTGTCCAGATACTCAAAGCACCGACAATGGCGCCCTTGTTGTTGCCTGAGCCCCCGGCCATCAGCATCACCCAAACCAGGAATGTCACCAGCAAGGGGTCCGTCGCCGTTGGCGACAGAAAGCGGAAATAGTGGGCTGACAATCCGCCGGCAATCCCCATGACAGCACAACCGATGACGAAGGTCTGGATACGGAACTTTTCGACATCCTTGCCGGCAGCAGACGCCGAGGCTTCATTGTCCCGGATCGCGCGAAGGCTGCGCCCCCAGGGACTGTCGTAAAGGCGGGATGAAGCCAGGAAAACCAGAAGCACGACAATCCAGACAAACCCCAGAAAGACAACATCCCCCGTCCGCCCCGAGGTGAAATCGGCTAGCGGCCGCGGTATCCGGGAAACCCCGAGGCTGCCGTTGGTCAGCCAGCTTTCATTGACGAAGACCAGGCGCAGGATTTCGGCAATGCCGATGGACGCCATCGCCAGATAGTCACTCTTGAGGCGAACGCAGATCCTGGCGACCGCCCAGCCCGCAACCCCGGCGACAATCGCCGCGCCGACGAGACCGATCGGAACGGGCATCGAGAACCCGCCAAGATGTCTTCCGGAAGCTGCGGTCGTCAGGATCGCAGACGTATAGGCACCGACGCCGTAAAACCCGGCGATACCGGCGTTGAACAATCCACCCATGCCCCATTGAATGTTCAATGCGAGACAAAGCAGAGCATAAATGCCCCCAAGGATCAGCAAGCTGACGACATAGAAGAAGAGGCCGGTAAGTTCCATTACAGCAACCTCCCCTTGAAGAGCCCCTGCGGACGGAAGATCAGCAATCCGATCATGATCACAAACGCCACTGCCGTCTTGTAGGACGGTGAAATCAACGCGCTGTCGCCGATCCAGTGATAAGAGGAAAGCTCCTCGGCCGTCCCGATGATGAAGCCGCCCGCCATAGCCCCCATTGGCTTGCCGATCCCGCCGAGAATGGCTGCCGCGAACATCGGCAGAAGCAGGTTCCAGCCGAGGTTCGGATGGGCACTGGTGTTGAGTGCGGCAAAGGCACCGGCGATTGCCGCCAGGGCCGCGCCGATGATCCACGTCCAGCGCACCACCTTGGCGGTGTCGAGGCCGGAGACCTCGGCAAGTTCGGGATCGTCCGCAACGGCCCTCATGGAGCGGCCTGTCCGGGTTGCCGTCAGGAAGTAATGCAGCAGCACTGCGATGACCGCCGTCGTCACGATTGCCTGCAGATGCAGAATGGAAACCCGGAAGGTATCGAACAGGACCAGAGGCGGGCTGACACCGGCAACAAGCACCTGATTTTCAGATCCCCAGATAAGCTGCACGATCGAGCGGAACACCAGAGCGATGCCGAAGGAGGAAATCACCGTATAAATCGTCGGCAGGTCGCGTAACGGACGGTAGAAGAACCGGTCGACGAAAAGCGCGGCAAAGATCGTCATCGCCATCGCGAATGGAACGAGCAACAACGGGTTCACCGGAAGCAGGGCTGCGGCAGCAAGGATCCCGTAGGTGCCAAGGGTCATCAGATCGCCATGAGCAAAATGTGCAAACCGCAAAATGCCGAAGATCATGGAAATCCCGACAGCCCCGAGAGCATAGATGCTGCCGATCGTCAGTGCGGGGAACAGATAGAAATTGACGAACTCGCTCATCCCGCCGCGCCTCCGAGAAACAGGCGGCGTACGTCTTCGTCTGCCAGAAGCTCCTTGCCCGTTCCGCTGGCATGGTTGCGGCCATTTACCAGAATGTGGCCATGATCGGCAATCTGCAGCGCCTGGCGGGCGTTCTGTTCCACCATCAATATCGTGATCCCGGTTTTGCGGATGTCCAGCAGGAGATCGAAGATCTTTTCCAGGTATGCGGGCGAAAGGCCCGCGGTCGGTTCGTCCAGAAGCACCAGCTTGGGATCGCTCATCAATGCCCGACCCATGGCCACCATTTGCCTCTGTCCGCCTGACAGCTCTCCGGCAGGCTGTTTCAACTTTGCCTTGAGGTCCGGAAAGAGCGAAAGAACCCGCTCCCGGGTCGCCGTCTTGTCGGCAGGCGGGGCCGCATAAGTGCCCACATCCAGGTTTTCATCCACGGTCATGGACGGAAACACGTTCTTGCTCTGAGGTACAGCCGACACGCCAAGCGGCACCAGCGCAGACGTTTTGGAACCGGTCAGTTCGCGTTCGCCGAGCCGAATGGACCCGGAGGAAACCGTGGTGAGAGCGAAGATCGTCTTCAGGAGTGTCGACTTTCCGGCACCATTGGGACCAAGAACAACGGCGATCTCTCCCGGCTCAACTGTCAGCGCAATGTCTTCAATGATAGGCGGACCGCCATAGCCTGCCGTCAACCCGGTCACACACAGGCGCTCCGTCATAGATGAGCCTCGTATTTGCCGCCGCCGAAATAGGCTTCGATGACCCGCTCGTCGCTACGAACTTCCTCCACCGATCCTTCGGTCAGCAGAGCCCCTTGAGCCATCACCAGAACGTGGTCACAGAGCTTGGAAACATAGTCGAGATCATGTTCGATCAGGCAGAAGGTCAGGCCACGCTCCTTGTTCAGCATCAGGATCTTGTCCGCCAGCTTTGAAAGAAGAGTCCGGTTGATCCCAGCTCCGATCTCATCGAGCAGAATGATCTTGGGTTCGCGCATCAAGGCGCGCCCGAGTTCAACCAGTTTCTTCTGTCCCCCTGAGAGGTTTCCGGCCTGTTCATCGATCACGTGCTCAAGTTCCAGAAGGCGGACGGTTTCGCGTGCCCGCTCATAGATCTCGCGCTCTTCGGCCGAGTACCGACCGCGACGAAAGACAACGTTGAAGACATTCTCACCCTCGGGCGCGGAGGCCGAGGCCATCAGATTTTCCAGAACGGACAATCTCGAGAACTCGTGCGGGATCTGAAACGTGCGTGCCAGACCTGCCTGAGCCCGTTGGTAGGGCTTCAGTCTGGTGACATCACGCCCGTCGAACAGGACGCGCCCGGAACCTGGTCTAATTGCCCCCGCAATGACGTTGAATGCAGTTGTCTTACCCGCACCATTGGGCCCGATCAGACCGGTGATGCGGCCTGCGTCAATCTTGAAGCTTGCGTGGTCCACAGCCCGCAAACCACCAAAATCGACGCAGATCTTGTCCAGTTGGATCACGTTGCGATCAATCCGGCTTATTCGATGATGGCAATTTGCTTATAGCCGTCACCATCGACAACAAATTTGCCGATATAGCCGCCAACATCGCCGTTCTCATCGAACTCCGCCGTGCCGCTGGCACCGTCGTAGTCGATGTCCTTGCCTTCCTTGATCAGGGCAACGGCTTTGGCCCACTCACCCGGGCCGACTTTTTCACCCGGAGCCATGGCCACTTCACGCAATGCCTCTGCCATCTTCGCGCGGTCGGTCGAGCCTGCCTTCTCGATTGCAAGCAGGGCAAGGAACGTCGCGTCGTAGGTCTGGTCCACGAAGGCCTTGTCGGCACCTTCGCCATATTCGGCGTTGAATGCGTCGTGAAGCGTTTTCTGAGCCGGGTTTTCTGCCGGTGAAGTCGGGGACGAGAAGAAGGAGGTCTTCAGGGCATCCGCACCGACATTCTTGATCAGCAACTCATCACGCAATCCGTCCGTTCCGACGAATTTGGTAAAGAGACCACCTTCAATAGACTGCCGGACGATCTTGCCGCCGGAATCGCCCGCATAGGCAATCACGACCAATGCCTCTGCGTCTCCCTTGGCAAGGCTTGCAAGTTCGGAGCGGTAGGAATCCTTCTTTTCCTCGTGCTTGGCTTCGGCAACGATTTCGCCGCCCGCCTTCTTGTAGGCTTCCATGAAGGTCTGGCCGATGCCGACACCGTAATCGTTGTTCACATAGGTGACGGCAACCTTGTTGAGACCCTCATCGAGAACCATCTTGGCCAGGATCTCACCCTGATAGTTGTCGGACGGCACGATACGGAAGACGAGACCATCATCCTCGAGATCAGTCATTGCAGGAGATGTGGCAGTTGGTGAAATCTGCGCGACTCCGGCAGGAATGATTGCCGCTTCAGCCGCTGCAATGGTCGTGCCCGACATAAGCGAGCCCATGACAATCGGCACGTTTTCGATATTGACCAGTTTCTGGGCCGCATCTACCGCGCCTTGCGCGGTGCCGGTGGTGTCGCCGTAGACGGCAACCACTTCACCACCGAGCAGGCCTCCCTGCTCATTGACCTGCTTCACAGCAAGGTTCGCAGCGTTCTGCAGCGGTGGAATGAAATTGGCAATCGGTCCCGTGATGTCCATCAGGACACCGATCTTGGTCTGATCCGCATAGGCCAAGGAACTGGTACCGAGCAACGCTGCGAGCGCAGCAATTGTAGTCAACTTCCTCATGCTTATTCCCCTCATCGCTTGTTCATTTCATTCCGCACGCCTGTTCATTTCCTCCCTGACAGGCTTAATCGCGCAGAATCTCGGTTTCGAACCGCCCCGGCAAACTGACTTCGAGCAGTTCAAGGTCGGTTGTTGCGCCTGTGTACCGCGTCGCCATATTGGGCGGGATTACGAAGGCGTCTCCGGCTGACAGGCGGTAAGGGTCTTTTCCTTCGCCCTCGAGTGTCATTTCGCCTGACAGCACAAAGTTGAACAGAATATCGCAATCGTGACGTGTCCAAGGCGCATCTTCAACGGTCGGCCGTGCAACCAGAACAGACGCGACGCCCTTGGTATTGTCGCAAATCGTCGTGTCCCGTGCTTCAAAGCCTGGGATGCGGAAGGGCTCGAAGGCCCCGTCCCTTGCCAGACTGTGCACGAATTTCTGGCCTTGCCACTCCCGGTCCGGACGCTCAACCGGCGTCGGCAGGGTCATCTCATGATCGATTTCTGTGATGTGCTCGGCCGGCACGCCGATCTCCACCACCTCGATACCGTCGGCGGCATGCATGACACGGTGTCGAATTTCGGGTGGCTGAATGAAACAGTCACCTGCATGCAGCCGGCGCATGCCCCCTTGATCTTCATAAAGAACGTCGACCCAGCCGCGCACGCAGAAAATCAGCTGGAAGCCGACCTTGTGAAAATGAACCATGTCCGGCACCGGTCCATCCGGGACCCTGATGTGGGAGGCGATCATCGCTCCGCCGAGCCGTGAAGGCACGAGGTCCCGGTAACTCATACCCGCGCGGCCGATCACCCACGGCGCCTGATCTGCCAATCGCCGCACCACAAAGGAGTGACTGGTTTCCGGCATCACCAGTGGCGGGTTCAGCTCGTCAATCTCGATCCGTGTGCCATTGGGAGCAACGAGCAGACGTTCCCCGCCCGCAAACTCATCCGGGTTCTCGGTCAACAGCCGCAAGGTGCCCGGCCCTTCCGGCGCTCCCTTTTCAACACGTACCCGTAGGCCATGTCCGGAAAACACCGCAATTTCCGGATTGTCCGCCGGATAGATCATGTCCAACCGCATCTTCAGCGTTTTGGTAAAGAACGGCAGATCCTTGCTGAGATCTTCTGTCGGCAATCGCATTTCAGCGCGGGTTTCCATCATTCTTGATCCATCATTGTGCTGTCTGTGCTTGCATTAGTCGGACTGACTAAAGGAAGTTGACTGGTCTTTTTGCATGCCCTCATGCGCAGCGAGATAGGCCGCCTCGCCGTCGAAGACGAAACGCATTATCCGATCACTTGCTGCGACCGCATCGCGCTGACGGAATGCATCAAAGAGCCGGGAGTTCCCTTCGACGATAAGCGGGTGATTGGCAGGGTCGGCAAAGGTCATCATGCGAACAGCCTGCACCTGTGTCATGTAACGGTGAAGTGCCTTGCGAAGCGAAGAATTCGAGACCGCCGAAATCCATCCGTTCCTGAAGATCTCGCAGGCACGAAAAAGCCTTTCCTGATCGCCTTCCGCCATCGCGCTACGGGCATCATTCAACGTTTCTTCCAGCGCAACGAGCTCTTCTTCCGACAGACCCTGCGCCGCCATCGCAGCAGCACGCGGTTCAAGCAGCCGGCGAAGATCGAAGATTTCCAGAATTTCGACATGGTCGAGCCTGGGCAAGATGAACCCGCGCGTTGTCGGTTCCAGATAACCTTCATGCGCCAGTCGCATCAACGCGTCGCGTGCGGGCATCCGGGATACACCAAACTCGGATGCGACTGCGGTATCGACCAGTCTTTCCTCCGGACTGATCTCGCCCCGCTGAATGCGCCCTACCAGAACATCGTGGATCTGAACACTTGTGCTCTGCCCGGCAGCAGAAACCGAAGAGGATTTCAGGATTGCTATTTTACCCCTCCCTCACTGCAACCAATCACCGGCAAACTGTATACAATAGGTCTACGTTTGACCCGCAAACCTTCATATACAAGTGCCAATATCGGCAGGAAACAAGTTCTTTAAGCTTGAACTATTTCAAAAACTGTATACGAATTACTACCTACGGGTCAATACCGATGGCAACGTCAAAAACGGAAATTGCCGATACGCAACTGAACTGGAGGAACGCATGACTGTCAGGAATGAAGGTTACTTCCTCTATCATTCCATCGGCCAGTATCCCGGCAAGGAATCCGACTTGAGCTCGGCCATGGCGGAGTTGGCAGCGGTCTGGAGCGCTCCCGATGATCAGCAGTGGTCCTACCTGCTCGGCAAACGCGCCGAATTCATCAACCTTTGGCGAGGATTGATCGACGCCCCCTCCGGATCAACCACCACCTGCGAGAATGTCACCCAGGGGGTGCACATGTTGCTGACCGCTCTTCCGACCAATCGGCTGAAGGGCCGGAAAGTCCTGGTTGCAGCGGACTGTTTTCCGTCCAACCACTTTTTGCTGGCAAAACTGCAGGAACGCCTGGGATTTGAGCTTCAGACGGTGCATCCCAGACAGGGGGTGAACTGGGTTGCCGATGAGGACATGATTGCGGAGTGGGACCAGGACGTTGCCCTTGCGCTCATCACCTGGGTGAGTTCAACCTCCTCCCACCGTGTTGATCTCGACCGCCTTGCTGCCCATGGGCGCGACATGGGAAGTCTCATCGGCGTGGACATTACTCAGGCTTCCGGCCTCCTGCCCTTTTCGGTAAACGAGCCGGACGTCGATTTTGCGGTTTCCACAAGCCTCAAATGGATGTGCGGAACGCCTGGGGCCGGCATCTTGTATGTGCGCCCGGACCTGATTGAAGAATGCGAGCCGGATCTGCGTGGCTGGTTCAGTCAGGACAATCCCTTCAACTGGGATATCGGCCGGTTTGACTATGCGCCCGACATTCGCCGGTTCGACAACGGAACACCTGCGATCCTGCCTGCGGCAGCAACCGTTCCGGCATTGAAATGGCATGCAGCAACAGATCGTGCCGACTTGCTGCATCACAATCGCCTGCTTTGCGACATCCTGATTAATGGTGGGGATACGCTTGGAATGAAACTTCTGACGCCCCGTGACCAGCAGGAACGCGGTGGCAGCCTGATGTTTGAAATGAGTTCTGAAAAGGTCGCTGCCGGCACTCTTGCGGATTTGGACCAGGCCGGATTTTCAGCAGATATCAGAGGCGCAACCCTCCGGCTGTCACCCGGGGTACAGACAACGGAAGATGCAACGCGCGAGCTTGTTGACGTTCTGAGCAAATCGATCCGCGGAAACTGACACCGGGCAGACAGCGGGTTTCGCCCACACTGCCAGCCCCTTTGCGCCAGAATTGACCAAGGGCATTGCAAGAACTTGAACCTAACCGCGACCTCTCCGGAATCGGCTGGAAGATGGAGTGATGGCTCAAGAGCCTTATTGCTTCGCCGCACAGGTGTAGGTACATGCCCTGTTGCGCGAAACCGGTGTCTTTTATCTGGGCGATTTCAGTTAGGGATTTCAAAAGTTTTCATGATCACCACAAGAGAACTCAAACGAGCAGAGCTAAACGACATCTGGACGATTGACCGCTCCGAAGTGATCGAAGCAAGCTTTGTGATGGAAAACGGGGCACTGGTTCTGAAACCAGAACATATCGATGTCCCGGGCTGGTCGCCGGCCATGGTGAAGGCGACAACTCCTGCGTTTGAAACCGGTTATGACGGCGGAGACTGGTTCTGCGGTCTGTTCGACACGGACCAGTTGATCGGCATTGCAGTTCTCGGGAATCAGCTGTTTGGCGACAATTCGGACTTCCTCCAACTCAAATTTCTACATGTTGGAAGTCGTCACAGAGGCCAGGGATTGGGCAAGCAGCTGTTTGACGCTGCAGCCACAGAAGCCAGGAAACGCGGTGCAGGTCGGCTGTATATTTCTGCGACACCTACCGAAAATACCGTCAAATTCTATCTTGGTCTCGGATGCCGGGTTCTCATTGAGCCGGACCCGGCGCTGTTCGAGGAAGAACCGGAAGACATTCACCTCGACTATGAGATCGGGACGAGATGATGATGAGCCGCTGCAGTTGAAGCTCATCAGTCAATTGAGGCTCGCGGGACAGCCGGTCCCGCAAACATCTTAAGGTCACGTTCAGCTCAGTTCACAAAGCTCTCGATGGTTTTCAGCGCGCCATCCAGCTCGGTGCCTTTTTCGTCCTTAAGCGCAGCTTCGCGCAGACGCGCGACCCATTGCGGCCCGTCTTCCCGGCTTTCAACCAGTCTTGCCCCCGACAGAACCTTGTCGAACTTCGACAGGCCGCGCGCGTGCGTGTCTGAATATCCCTTGATCAGGCGGCGGCAGCGGAGAATCTCGACGGCCATGTCATAACGATCCGGCAGATAGCCTGAGACCATCTTCAGCCAGTCCTCCAGGTGATCCTGCTCCATCCTGTGCCTGAGAGTTTTGCGCCGCCACCCCCTCAATCCACCAAGGAAATAGAGCATGGCAAATCCGCGCAGACTGTCGGTGCGAATTCGGCGCCCCCGATTGAACCAGCGGTCGATCCGTTTCATCCAGGCCGGGTCATTTTCCAGCTTACGGCCTGTTCTTTCCGGAAGAAGACCGACGATTTCCTCAGCGCGAGGATGAAGGTAATCGATCAGCTGCATCACCTTCTCGTCGCCTACCCGCATCTCGTTCTCGATCCGGTCAAACCGCTGTGCCCGCGTCTTCAGATCGGCAACCCGGATCACGTCGTCATAGGCCATCGCGTTTGCGATGTATTTCGCGGCTTCCCGGGACAACTCGAAGCCCTTGTCGGAACTGTCCAGGCGTATGAGTACCTCAACTCGGTCCAGATACTCTTTACCGTAGGTGTCGTCCTGAAAATCGACGACTTTCACAAGCCCTGCCCGCGCCATCTCCCGAACCGGTTCAGGCAGTGCTGCAATACGCGCCTCCAGTTTCGCCCATGCGTTCTGACTGGTCTGAGGACCTTTGGGTGCAACGATTTCCTGACTGGCGACAGGCACTTCGTCAGCCGGGGCCGGCTCACCGCTTTGCGCAAGCTCGTATCCTGCAGCAAATGCCCGCAAACTGGCATCAACCCCTTTGCCGCTCGCGCGAATTGCCTCTTCGAATGCCGCGCGCTCGAACGGCAGCGCTTCGGAGCCGGCGAGGGCCCCGAACAGAGACGCAGAAATCACCGACCCAACACTGACGGCCGCAACGTCCATGTCAGCAAGTATGAGCTTATGCGCAGCAACCTCTGCCGCAGCCTTCACCTCATCGGACGACGCCATGCCATCACCGGGCACCGTTTTCTCCGACACCGCCAACATCCGGTGGGTCGATGCGATCAAGGTGGTGCGATCCGGGGTTACAAACCCGCGCATGATGGCACGCCCAGCCTCCATCAGCTCCGCTGCGATCATGATGTCAACATCACCTGCGGAAGGCGCCAGCGAGAACACCGGCGAAGCAATATCACCCGGTGCCATCTCGATATAATAGATGGTGGCCCCAGTTCGCTGCGCGACACCGGCAACACTCGTTGCCTGGCAGTGATATCCTTGCGCGCGGGCAAGGGACTCGATCCAGTTGGTCAGGACACCGCCGCCCTGTCCGCCGACGGCAAGAATGGCAAGTTTGATGATGCCGTCCAGGGCAGGATCAGTCGGCTGAGCATCAAGTGGCAAAGCTAAAGACATCAGACGCCCTCCCCGGTGAAGGTCAGGCGACGGCTGGCCCGGCGCTCCTGAAGCCAGGAGATGATTTTCTTTCGCACGCCCGACAGCCAGGTTTCAAAGCCGGACGGATTGTGAACCACCCGCGCCTCGTAGAAGGATGGACACAGAATTGCGGCATCTGCGACCTCACCGCAGTTGCCGCAGCCGACACAGGACTGATCGATATGCGCGACCGGATCATCACGCAGCGGATCATCGAGCGTCTTCAGTGACAGGGAAGGACAACCTGACAGGCGAATGCAAGCGTGGTCTCCCGTGCAGACATCCTGATCGACGCCGAAACGCGGCTGCTCGACCCTTTGCCCGTTGGCGATGGCCTTGTTGCGCTGCGGCTTTTCCCGCCGCTGGCGATTGAGCATGCATTCCGACGAGGCAACAATCACCTTCGGACCGCTGTAATCCGTGGTCAAGGCCTCGCGAATGGTCTCGCGCATCTTGGTGACGTCATAGGTGCGGTCAATCTGGCGGATCCACTCCACACCCGCACCCGCAAGAGCTTTTGCGATCGGATTGTTGGTCGACTTGGTCTTGTTTTCGGCACGGCTCGACGGGACATCCTGCCCGCCGGTCGCAGCCGAATAATAATTGTCGACAATGATCGCAACACTGTCGGACTTGTTGAACACCATGTTGCCGATGGACGAGCTGAGACCATTGTGCCAGAAACCGCCATCGCCGAGGATCGAAATTGCCCGCCGTTTTCCTCCACCGTCAAACGCCGCATTGGAGGCGGGCCCCAAGCCGTAGCCCATGGTCGATCCACCGATTTCAAACGGTGGAAGGCAGGCAAAAAGATGACAGCCAATGTCACCGGTGATCTGGTGCTTGCCCAGCTCCTGTTCGGCCAGTTTGAGCGAAGCGAAAATCGGCCGCTCGGGACACCCGGTGCAAAAACCCGGAGGACGGATCGGCACAGTCTTGCTCAGGTCCGGCAGCTCAGGCTTTGGCGTGTTCGGGGCCAGAACCTTGCCCGGCAACAGATCGGGTGCATGGCGGCGAACGAAAGCCTCCAGACCGTCAAACATGATCTGCCCGGTATATTCCCCGGCCTTCGGGAAAATGCCCTTGCCTTCCAGACGCGTGGTTGCGCCTTCCTTGTAAAGCATCGCGCCAAGCTGCTGCTCGATGAACTCCGGTTGACCTTCCTCGACGAGCAGCACGGCTTCCTTGCCCGCGCAGAAGTCCAGAAGGTCAGATTTCACAAGAGGATAGGTTACGTTGAGTACGTAGAGCGGAACGGAGGTGTTGCCGCTGATATCCGCCAATCCGAGCCGCTGCAAGGCACGGATGACACTGTTGTACATACCACCAAGGCAGACGATCCCGACCTTGCCGGTGTCTGGCCCGAACCGCTCGTTGAGCTTGTTTTCCAGAATGAATTTTTCAGCGGCCGGCCAGCGATTGTCGACCTTGTCGTGTTCGTGAGCGTAAGACATCGGCGGCAGAACGACCCGATTGAAATCACGCTGCGGATTGGCAAGGGCGTCTTTCACCGACAAAGGTGGCTGTACGTTGTCTTTGGTATCGAAACTTCCCGTCACATGGCAGGACCGGATCCGCACCATGAGCATGACCGGTGAATTGCTTGCTTCAGACAAAGCAAAACCATCGCCAACCGCCTTGACGATGGATGGCAGATTGGGGCGCGGATCAAGCAGCCAGAATTGAGACTTCATGGCAAAGGCGTAGGAGCGCTCCTGCATGATGGAGGAGCCTTCGCCATAATCCTCGCCGACGATGACCAGAGCGCCGCCATTGACGCCGGAGGAAGCCAGGTTGGCCAGAGCGTCGGAAGCAACATTGACGCCGACGGATCCCTTGAAAGTTACCGCTCCGCGGATGGGATAGTGAACAGAGGCTGCCAGCATGGCGGCTGCAGCCGCCTCGGAGGCGTTGGCCTCGAACCGGATGCCAAGTTCGCCCATGAGGTCTTCGGCATCGGCAAGAACATCCATGAGATGGGAGATGGGAGCACCCTGATAGCCGCCGACATACCCGACGCCGTTTTCCAGGAGCGCCTTGGTGATGGCAAGAATGCCCTCGCCCGTGAAAACGTCCCCTGTTCCTTTGCGAAGATGCTCTACCTCAGCCTTGAACGACCTTTCGGCCATCGGCTCCTCCCTACGCGGTCACTATATCGGATGCTTGCGCACGTTCTTCAAAATGGCCTGCAACGTCGCCACGAACGCCCGTTGGTCGGCCTCGCTGATGCCGCGAAACATTTGCTGATAGGCCGTTGCCAGATGCGGCCAGAGCATGTCGTGGGTTTCGCGGCCCTTTGACGTCAGGTGAATCCGGACTGCCCGGCTGTCTTCCCGGTCGGTGACCCGCTGAACCAGCCCGTCGCGTTCCAGGGCGTCAAGGGCTCGGCTGAGCGTCGATGTTTCGACAACCGCGTAAATCGCCAGATCCCGGATCAACAGACCATCAAGGACGGACAAAACGGCAAGCGTCCGCATCTTGGGCGTTGTCAGCCCGAGCTTGCCCATCTCATCCCTGAGCGCGGCGTTGTAACGCCCCATGATACGGTTCATCAGGTAGGGCGGGAAATTCTCAAGTCCAATCTCGCCCAGCCGGGGAACGCGGGCATTCTCTTCAGTGAGCTCCAGCCCGTCTTCGTCACTCATGCACCCATCCTCTTCGCCAGATTATATCCGGAGCCGCCTCCAAGGCCCGGACCCGGATGGGTCGACGCGCCGATCATATGGAGGTTCCCGATTGTGGTGGCGCTATTAATGGAATGGGTGAAGGGGCGCCAGATGAAAAATTGATCAATGGTGCAGGCGCCCCCATAAGGGTCGCCGCCGACAAGATTGATGTTGAGGTCGTTGAGATCCGCAGGCGAGTAGGTCCGCCGGGCCAGCTTTATCTGATCGAAATTCCGGATGTGCTTGCGCAAGATGCCTTCCAGCCTGTCGGCAAAGGCTTCCCGCACCGCTTCGGTCCATTGCGGCCCGGTTGCGATTTCGCCTGCGGCATCGCCCTTTATGACACGCGGTGCATCGGGCACCTGCAGCCATAAAATGGCTTTTCCCGCGGGGACACGGGACGCATCAAGCCGGTGCGGCTGGCCAACGCAAATGGTCGGCGTTTCAGGCAACAGGCCGCGCTCCGCCTCGTTTGAAGATTTCGACACACTGTCGATGCCGTCGCACAGATGGATAAGGGCTACGTCATCCAATCCATCCGAAATCCAGTCAGGTTCACCGTCGAGGGCATAGTGCAGCTGAAAGTTTCCGCGGCCGTATCTGTAGCTGCCTGTCTTTTCGGGCGCGTGCGTTTTATCCAGAAGGCGCTGGTAGAGCTGCGTCGGCGTGACCGACGCGATCACCGACTTTCCGTCGATTGTCTCGCCGTCGGCTGTCTCGACCCCGACGGCCTGTCCGTTCCTGACGACGATACGCGCGACATCAACACCTGTTCGAACTTCGCCGCCTTTTTCTTCAATCAGCTTCCGGAAGGCTTCAGGAACGGTTCCGGCACCACCTTTCGCAATCGGCGCGCCGGCAGCTTCCAGGGCAAATGCAATCACGCGGCCCATCTGACCTGAATATGTGCTTTCCGGCGTCAAGCCTGTGTGAAGCACCCAGGGTGCCCAAAGTGCCTGAACCGTTTCACTTTGATAGCCGTTATCGAGCCAGGCACGCGCCGGTTGAAGCGCATCACCGAACCAGGATTTCAGCCCCTTCAATCCGCGCTTCCACGCCTGCTTGGCGACGAGCCTGGCCATCTTGCCCGACCAGAGCGGATTGCCCAGCAAGGCGAACAGGAACTCTGCGTCCGCTTCGATGCCGCCGACATCGGCGTCATGCTGCTTGCCGTCACCTTTGTTCAATGCGTCGAACGCAGCGACATTCGCCGCTCGATCCATTGTCAACACCGCCGACTGACCACCCGGTCGCAAAACCGCGGTCGGATGTGGCGTATGGCAGAATTCAAGGCCATGCCGGCCAAGATCTTCCGCCAGCTCGCCATACGCAGGTGACGTCAGAAACAACACGAAAGTAGCGGCCATCACGTCATGCCGGTATCCGGGCAAGGTGATTTCCTCGGTCCGCATGCATCCGCCAAGATGCTCCGAACGCTCGAGCAGAAGCACGGACTCGCCCTTGCGCGCCAGCAAGGCTGCCGCGACTAGGGCGTTGATTCCGGAACCGATGATCAGATGCGGTGCGGACACGAAGCCGGCCTCAGGTTCTTGTTGGAACCAGCGCCAGCGCGCGGATCGGGCTGCCTGTGCCCCGCTCGATCTTCAAAGGAGCCGCGATCAGGATCGCACCCTTTGCCGGCAGCTTGTCGAGATTGGCAAGCGATGCCAGACCGAAACAATTGTCCCGGTGCAAAAGATTGTGTGCCGGATAGGGAGGCTCCATGCCTCCGGCCTGACCGGCATCCGTTCCGATGCACTGGGTTCCCCAACCAACAATCTTCTTCGACAGGAGATAGTCGATGGCATCGGGTGTCGGCCCCGGACTGTGCGGACCGGTTTCATCGGCATTCAGGAACAGACCCTCATCGTGGGCACGCTTGTCCCAGTCGGTGCGCATGACGACCCATTCGCCGGCGCCGATTTCGCCATGTTCGGCTTCCCAGGCCTTGATCAGGTCGGCGGTCAGAAGGAAGTCGGCATCTTCAGCGCTTTCCTTCGAGCAATCGATCACATTGACCGGCGCCACCAAACGCTGAACGCTGAGCGTGTCGGTAAAGCCGTCCTCATAATCCTTGCCGGTGATCCAGTGATGCGGGGCATCGAAATGCGTGCCGGAATGTTCTCCCAGAACCATCCAGTTCCAGGCAAAGAAAGGTCCGTCGGAATCGTATTCGCTGATCTTGTGAATTTCGACCTTGGGGGTGTTCTTGGCAAAATCAGGTGGCAGTTGAAGAATGGGAGTATTGGGTCCCAATACGCCCGAGCAGTCCACCACTTCGATCTCGCCGGACAGGATCTTTGACCCGAGTCCGCTGAGCGCGCTCTCTGCTGACATCTCTCGTTCCCTCTGTACCTCTGTGGCCTGTCGGCTCGTTATCGCAATTCAATGCTAGACAGATTTATTTGTATTTGCAATTATCTATTTCGAGGGGACAAGGACTTGCACGATGGATGAGACACTGGACGGCGTGATCATCGGCAGCGGACACAACAGTCTGGCCTGCGCCGTACATCTTGCGGCCAAGGGCTGGAAGGTTGGTGTCTTCGAACGCGCGGCAATCCCGGGCGGAGCGGTCAAGACAGGCGAATATACCCTTCCAGGGTATCGCCATGACTGGGCGGCCATGAACCTTTCCCTGTTTGCCGGCTCCGGGTTTTGCAAGGAATATGGTGACGAACTTGGTCGTCACGGTTTGGAGTTCGTTGCCGCATCCAATTGTTTCTCTTCTGTTTTTCCGGACGGATCGTGGCTTGGGGTCAGCAATGACATGGAAACGACTGCAGGCCGGATCGAGACTCTCAGCCCTCAAGACGCAAAAGTCTGGCGGGATCTCAGCGCGAAATTTCCGGCCACCGCAGATCCATTGATCGGCCTCCTTGGCAGTCCTGCAAAAAAACGTGCGTTTGCATATATCTTCTTTAAAGAGTGGCGAAAGACCGGTGCGGCAGGCGTTCTGGATCTTGGGCGCTTTCTATTGTCGTCACCGCGTGATTGGCTAAACGAGACCTTTGTGTCCCCCAAGGTCCGCGCCCTGCTTGCGGCCTGGGGAATGCATCTGGATTTTGCCCCGGACATCGCCGGCGGTGCGCTCTTTCCCTATCTGGAAGGCATGGCCAATCAGGCATTCGGCATGGTGCTTGGCAGGGGCGGGGCGGAAACGGCGATCAAGGCGATGACCGCCACGCTGGAAGCCAAGGGCGGTTCGCTCACCTGCAACGCGGAAGTTTCTCGCATTCTGGTCGAGAATGGCCAGGCAAAGGGCATCGAGCTTGCAAACGGCTCAAAGATCTTTGCGCGCAAGGCAGTGATCGCCAATGTGGCGCCCAAGAACCTCCTGAAACTGACGGGCCGCACCGGCAACCAGCGTTATGACACTGGATTGGAGAAGTCCGCACATGCGCCGGGCACGATGATGATCCATCTGGCGCTTGATTCATTGCCCGACTGGAAGGCGGGCGAAGAACTCAAGACTTTTGCCTATGTTCACCTGGCACCGGATCTCAACCAGATGGCCAGAACCTACGCCCAGGCGCAGGCCGGCCTTCTTCCCGACGAGCCGATCATCGTATGCGGTCAACCGACCGCAATTGATCCGAGCCGGGCTCCGGACGGAAAACACGTTCTCTGGCTGCAAGTTCGCATGGCGCCGGGCGACATCAGGGGTGATGCTGCCGGTCAGATCACAGCCACCGACTGGGCAGAGGCAGGCGAACCGTTCGCAGAACGCGCCCTCGATATTCTGGAGCGTTATGCCCCGGGGACGCGCTCAAAAATTCTGGGTCGCCATATTGTGACACCCGCCATGCTGGAGGCGGACAACCCCAATCTGGTTGGAGGAGACCAGATTTGCGGAAGTCATCACCTGACCCAGCACTTCATGTTCAGGCCTGTTCGCGGTTTTGCGGACGGAAGCACGCCGGTTGGAAACCTGTTCCACACCGGGGCTGCCGTCTGGCCGGGGGCAGGCACGGGAGCCGGGCCCGGATATCTGCTCGCGCAAAAACTGGCCGGATAGCGAAAACAAGAACAGTCCCGGCGTCTGAAAACAAGAATGGGGAACAGTGACAATGAATGTTTCGAGACGCACGCTTTTGAAAAGTGCGGCCGCCAGCGGGTTGCTGACGGCTGTTTCAACGCCTGCCTTTGCAAGCGACATCGATGAACTGGTTATCGCCTACAACGTCAATCTGCCCAGCTGGGACCCGACGGTCGGTCCGTCTGCGGTGAACCCAACGATCCAGGGCATCTATCAGTCTGTCTTCGACATGTTCATCCATCAAAACCCCGATCTCAGTTTTGGTCCGGGTATCATCACCGAATGGGGCTGGAATGACGACAAGTCCAAGATCTGGATGGATGTGCGCGAAGGCGTGACCTGGCACAATGGCGATCCACTGACACCGGAAGATGTCGTCTGGTCACTGGAGAGAGCCGGAAACCCGGACACCGGCAACCCGATCCAGTTCATCTGGGGCAAGATCGGCAACTTCCAGATCGACGGCAACCGTATCACCGCGGACGTCAAGGAATACGAGCCGACAATCTTCAAGTGGATGAGCTTCCTGACCGGCTATGTCCTGCCGAAGAAATATTACGAGGAAGTCGGACCAGAAGGCTTTGAGGCCAACCCGATCGGAACAGGGCCTTACATGGTCGACAAGTTCGAGCGCAACGCGTTCGTTCGCCTGAAGGCCAACGAAAACTACTGGGGCGGCGCACCGGAGTTCAAGACGGTCACGATCAAGTTCGTCACCGACGCTTCCAGCCGAACCTTCGAGGTCATGTCCGGCAATGCCCATGTCACTCTGGAGATGCCCTATGAGGAATTCGACCGGCTGAAGGAACAGAACGGCATCGTCGGCACGGCAGCACCGATCTCCGATATCGGCATGATCTTCATCAATGATGTCGAGCCGATGAACGATCCGAACGTGCGCAAGGCAATGGCCCATGCCATCGACAAGAAGACCATCATCGAGCGTCTTCTGTCCGGTTATGGCGTTGCCATCGATACGCTCCAGACCCCGGATTATACGGCCTATGATCCGTCGATCACGGTGCCGTACGATCCGGAGAAAGCCAAAGAGCTGCTTGCCGCCTCCGGTTACGGTCCGGACAATCCGGTCAAGTTCAAGATCCAGACAACACGTGGTTTCAAGCCAAAGGACTACGAAATCATTCAGGTGATCGTCGGCCTCTGGCGCAAGGTCGGCATCGAGGCGGAAATCGAAGTCTACGAGATCGCGAAACATTACGAATTGCGGGCGGCCGATACGCTCGCTCCGGCGGCGTTCTACAACTGGGGCAATGCCATCGGCGATCCGACCACGTCCACCGGCTTTGCAATGTTCGGCCCGTCACCGCATTCGGTCTGGGACGGCGAAGAGCTGATGCAGAAGATCCTTCCGCTTTGGGGTGAAGCCGACGAGCAGAAGCGCATCGACGGCTGGAAGGACGTTGACCGCCACATTGCAGAGAACGCCTTGGTCTTGCCGCTCATACAGTATGTGCAGCCCATACTGCATAGCGACAAGGTCAAGGTGACCCCGCATGCATCCGGTGCACTTCTGCCGCATCTGATGACCCGGTCCTAACTTCAGGAAAATTTCCTACTCGCCTTCGCCGCAGTACCCGCACCAACTTGCTCCTTAGGGTGCTGCGGCGGCTTTTTTTCCTGAAAAACGGGCTTTTTCATCATCATGCCAATCGTGCGTGCGCTGTTGACGCGTTTAGCCACTACAATTGTCACCCTTCTGGGGGCCGCGGTTATCGTATTTTTCGTGATCCGGATCGTGCCGGGAAACCCGATTGCGATGATGCTTCCCCCCGGCGCCACCGAGGCGGACATCGCACGTCTCAAAACGCTTTACGGTCTCGACAAGAGCATCCCTGAACAGTTCTGGATCTGGATCACCAATGTGCTGCAAGGTGACTTCGGAACATCCATCACGACCCGGCAGCCGGTTTACGATCTGGTGATCGGACGGCTGCCGGCCACGCTGGAACTGTCGGTCATGGCACTCATGATCGCGGTCCTTCTGGGCGGAACAGCCGCATTGACGGCAACTCTCTATCGCGGCACCCGGGTGGAAGGCGGAATTGACGTTGCAGGTGGAATGGCGCTCTCCTTGCCGGATTTCCTCTGGGGTCTCGCGTTGATCCTGCTGTTCGGCGTCCTTTGGCCGTTGTTCCACATTTCGGGCCGGGTATCCCCATCCCTCGGCTTCGACTTCCATTCGAACTTCTTCCTGTTCGAAGCTCTGATACGTCTTCGGTTTGATGTCGTGCTCGACCTTCTCGGCCACATGCTGATGCCTGCACTCGCGCTGGCTCTGCCCTTGGCAGCCATCATTCTTCAGCTTCTCAAGCAATCGCTGAAGGAATGCATGCATGACGACTACATCACCCTTGCAAGAACCAAAGGCTATTCGGAAACATCGATCATCACCCGCGATGCCCTGCCGAACGCGATCCTGCCGACGCTTACGCTGATCGGTGTGCAGTTCACCTTCCTGATCGGCGGCACCGTGATCATCGAACGTCTGTTTTCCTATGAAGGCCTGGGCAACATGGCAATCGATGCCGTGATCAATCGGGATCTGCCGCTCATTCAGGGCATCGTCCTGGTGTTCGCTCTGCTCTTCACACTCGTAAATCTGCTGGTTGACATGACCTATGCCGCATTGAACCCGAGACTGCGCCATGCGTGATGCTCGTGGACAAATTCGCCGTCTGCCTGGCCTTCGCCTATGGCTGAGCGGAACCTGGCTGCTTCTGCTTGTACTGGCAGCGGTCTTCGCCCCGATGATCAGCCCGCATGATCCGCTGGAGCAGGATCTATTTGCTGCGCGACTACCACCTTTCTGGGAACAGGGAGCCGACCCGTCCTATCTGCTTGGAACGGATTCTCTCGGCCGTGATCTGTTGAGCCGGATGCTTTACGGCGCAAGGCTTGCATTGACTGTTGCCCTGATCGCCGGAACACTGACCTGTCTCGTCGGCGCAACGCTTGGTCTGATCGCAGGCTTTTACCGGGGTTGGGCCGATCTGGTGATTTCACGCCTTGTCGACATCTGGATGGCGTTTCCACCCGTTCTTTTCGCGATCCTTCTGATCGCGGTTCTCGGCACCGGCCTGACGTCCATTATCATCGCCATCGTCGTGATCGACTGGACCCGGTTTTCGCGGGTTGTGCGTGCGGAGGCAATGAGCCAGGGGGCCATGGACTATGTCGCCTCAGCGCAAGTGGCCGGGCGCACCCGCCTTGGCACCGCGATTACCGAAATCCTGCCCAATGTCCTGCCCACCATCGTTGCACTGCTGACTCTGGAAATGGGGATTGCCGTGATTGTGGAAGCAATCCTGAGCTTCGTGAACCTTTCCATTTCAACTGATGAACCGACCTGGGGCGGCATGATCGCCGAGGGGCGGACATCGATCTACCAGGCCTGGTGGGTGCTTGTTTTCCCACTTTTTGCCCTTTTCCTGACGGTGCTGAGTTTTTCCCAGCTTGGAGAAGGCCTGAAGGAACATTTCGATCCGGTGCTGCGATGAATTACCTGTCCATCCGGGACCTGACGGTCCGGCTCAGCAATGGCCTGCCTCTCCTGCGCAAGGTGTCCCTTGACGTCGAGGCGGGTGAAGTTCGCGCACTTGTCGGTGAAAGCGGCGCGGGCAAGAGCATGATCGGCAAGGCTGTTCTCGGCATTTTGCCGCGGGCTGCAAGGCTCACCGGCGGAGCGATCCTTCTTGACGGTGAAAACCTCGAAACTTTGTCGCCAAAGGAACGTCGCCAACGGATCGGTGCCAAGGTTGCCCTGATCCCGCAGGACCCACTGACGGCCTTGAACCCATCCCGTCGGGTCGGGCCGCAGATTACGGATCGGCTCGTGGATATTCTCGACTGGAAACGCGACGAAGCCGAAGCCCGTGCGCTGGAGCTCCTGAACGAAGTTCACATCCAGTCGCCCGACCGGGTCATGAAGTCCTATCCGCATGAACTCTCCGGTGGCATGCGGCAGCGCATCCTGATCGCCTCCGCCTTTGCGGCCGAACCGAAGCTGATCATTGCGGACGAACCGACAACCGCGCTTGATGTGACCGTGCAGAAGCAGATCCTCAAGTTGATCCGCGAGATGCAGGAACGGCATCAGACCGCCCTGCTTTTTGTCACGCACGATCTCGGCGTGGTTTCCAAAATCAGCCAGTCGCTGACCGTGCTTTATGCCGGCAAGGTCATTGAGGAAACGAGCGTCCGTTCCTTCTTTGCCGGACCGAAACATCCCTATTCCAGGGCCCTTCTGGCGGCAACACCCAAATACACAGATCCGGACGGCTCGCTGATGCCCGTGCCGGATAGCGTGATCAGCGCGGTGGAACGGGAAGTTGCTGCCTTCGATGAGCAATTGAACGGGTGAGTAAGCCGCGTGAGTGAAATGATCTACCAACTGCAGGACCTGAAGGTTTCCTTTGCCGATCTTTCGCGCAAACCCCTGCTCGGAGCCGCGCCCCGCACCGAAGTTCTGAAAGGGCTCTCCTTCGATATTCCCAAGGGCGAAGTTCTCGGAATTGTCGGCGGATCGGGGTCAGGAAAATCGACGCTCGGGCGCGCCCTGATCCGACTGATCGAACCGGACGCGGGTTCGATCCGCTTCGAGGGGACGGACATTGCTCACATGAGCGAAAACGAGTTGCGGCCGCTGCGCAGGCGTTTCCAGATGATTTTTCAGGACCCGATGTCCTCGCTGAACCCGCGCAGGCGGGTCGGTGGCATCATCGCCGGTCCGTTATCGCTGCAAGGGTTCGACAACATTGCGGCCCGGGTAGATGAAGCGCTCGACATGGTCGGATTGCCACGACAGTTTGCCGCCCGCTACCCGCACGAACTTTCGGGCGGGCAGAGACAGCGTGTCGGCATTGCCCGTGCAATCGCGCTCAAACCGGACTTCATTCTGGCCGACGAAATTGTCTCGGGTCTCGATGTTTCGTCCCAGGCCCAGATCCTCAACGTCCTGGAAACGCTGGTGCGCGAACTCGGTCTGACCCTGGCATTCATCAGTCACGACCTGTCGGTGATCCGGCGCCTGTGCACCCGCATACTTGTTCTTTATCAGGGCGAGATTGTCGAAAACGCGCTGACGCCCGAATTGTTCTCCAATCCGAAAGCTGCCTACACCCGCACGTTGCTCGACGCAATCCCCCTTCCCGATCCGGATCAGGTCTGGAGCTGAGGTCGGCATTTTGTCTTTGGCAATGCCGGAATTTCGAGCATCGCGTTCACCGTCGGAGACACTCCTTTAGTGTCCCGGCCTCAAGAAAAATCCGAAAATTGGCGAACTCGTCTCCCGCATTGATGACCTTCGGTTCCCCTCTCCATTGTTGATTGCCCTCCTGCGCCATATAATACCGTTCAGGAGACGAATGTGAGAGTTCTCAAGCGATTGCGTCGTCTCATTGCCGCGGCGGCAATCCTGGGTGTGACATGGTCCCCAACGGCGGCGCAAAATAAAGACATATCTGATACCGGTTCGGTTCTGCTGATGACCGCGATTGAGGGGCCCATCGGTCCGGCGACCGTGAAACACGTCACGCGTGTCATCGACCTTGCCGAGGAGCGAGATGCGTCAGCGATCATCCTGGCCCTCAACACACCGGGCGGTCTTGCCGATTCCATGCGCGAAATCATCTCCGCTATACTCGGCTCGCCGGTTCCCGTCATCGGATACGTATCCCCCGCAGGGGCACATGCCGCCAGCGCCGGGACCTACATCCTTTATGCGACACATGTCGCGGCGATGGCACCGGCTACCAATCTCGGCGCAGCAACTCCGGTGAAATTCGGCGGATTTCCCGAGAGAATTCCAAACGAGGAACGCGAAGAGAGCAAATCAGGAGATACAGAACAGGACGGTTCTCCAGAGAGCGGCGCGGGTATGATGGCGCCCGAAGATGCGATGACCGCCAAGATGACCAACGATGCAGTGGCTTTGATCCGAGGCCTGGCAGAGATGCATGGCCGCAACGCAGAATGGGCGGAAAAGGCCGTTCGTGAAGCAGCCAGCCTTTCGTCCCGATCTGCCCTGGAAATCAATGTGATCGACATCGTGGCCGGGAACACCGATGAACTTCTCGCAGCTGCTGACGGGCGGGTTGTCGAGATCGGCGGAAACAAACAGACGCTTTCGATCGCGGGACTGCCGATCGAGACGGTCGAAATGGATTTGATCACGCGGATCCTGAGCGTGCTGTCAAACCCCAATGTTGCGCTTATCCTGATGATGATCGGTGTATACGGACTGATCTTCGAGTTCTGGAACCCGGGTGCGATTGTGCCGGGAGTGGTCGGAGCAATCAGCCTCACGCTTGGCCTTTATGCGCTCAACATGCTTCCGTTCACCTATGCCGGACTTGCGCTTATCGGCCTCGGCGTTGCGTTCATGGTCGTCGAGGCGATGACGCCGACAATCGGCGTACTCGGCATCGGAGGGCTCATCGCCTTCGTTTTCGGAGCTTTCATGCTGATCGATACGGATGCACCGGGTTTCCAGGTTTCCTGGTGGCTGATCGGCACACTGGCGGCTGCGAGCGGTGCAATTCTGGTGCTGCTGCTCGGGTATCTGCTCCGCGCCTACCGCCACGCGCCCGTCAGCGGGCGAGCCCAAATGATCGGAGCAATGGCAAACGTGATCGAATGGCATGGCTCCGAAGGCTTTGTCTGGACGGAAGGCGAACGCTGGCATGCAACGGGAGCCAAGGATCTCAGCGCCGGACAGGTGGTGCGCGTTCGTGATGTCGAAGGTCTCACACTGATTGTGAATGCCGCATCGGACCTGCAACCGGAAAGGAAGCGCTAGCCATGGAAACACAGATAGTCGACTTGATTGCCCCGCTCCTGATCGTGGCCTTCGCGATCTTCGTGCTCTATCACGCCGTGTTCATTTTCCGCGAATATGAGCGCGGTGTCGTCTTCACCTTGGGACGGTTCACGCGGGTCAGCGGACCTGGATTCGTGCTCCTGATCCCGTTCATCCAACAGGTGGTGCGCACCGACTTGCGCATGTTCGTCGAGGATGTGCCAAGCCAGGACGTGATCAGCCGGGACAATGTCTCGGTCAAGGTGAATGCAGTGATCTATTTCCGCATCGTCGATCCACAACGCGCGATCATCAATGTCGCCGACTATTCGGCAGCTGTCAGCCAGCTGGCCCAGACAACGCTGCGCTCAGTGCTCGGCAAACACGAGCTGGATGAAATGCTGGCGGAACGCGACAAGCTGAATGCCGACATTCAGGAAATCCTCGACCGTCAGACGGATGCCTGGGGCATCAAGGTGGCGAATGTCGAGATTAAGCATGTCGACATTACCGAAAGCATGATCCGCGCAATCGCCAAACAGGCGGAAGCCGAACGGCTGCGCCGGGCGCGGGTCATCAATGCGGAAGGCGAACAACAGGCCGCAGCAAAGCTGGTCGAGGCCGGTGACATGCTGTCCCGTCAACCCAATGCGATGAAATTGCGGTTCTTCAACGCACTCAACGACATTGCCAACGACAAGACCAGTACAATCGTGTTTCCATTGCCGCTCGACCTTCTGCCGACAGCACCGGGCAAACCGGACGGAGAAGGCGAGTGATTGAGATCGGATGTTGAGGACTTCTCAATGATTTTTTTGACTGAAATGGAGTAGAACAGGCGGAAATTGTTCTCCGATAGCGTCAGGTTCGTTGTCCGGAGAAGCCAACGCACCGTCTTTTCTTGGACTAAGACTAAACATGACAAACTGCGACACCCGATCCGTTCTTCCGGGCGAATTTCTCACGGCCCATGGAACGCATCGCTACTACACTCATGAAACAGACGATACAGACAGACTGATTGACGATCTGATCGGCAAAATGGATCGGCTGTTCGCATTTGAGGCCGCGTATTCGGAACCCTTTTACGAAGGGTTCCATGCCCACGATCTCGGTCAGGTCACCTACATATTGTCGGGCATGGTCACCTTCGCCACAGAAAGCAGGTCGTTTGCCGTCCCCGCGGGCCACATGATCTGGATCCCGAAAAATCAGGTCCACTCTGCCGAAGCTCTGCGTGACGTGCATTTCGTCAGTGTCTACGCGAATGAAAATGAGCTGAGCGGCCTACCTCAACTTTGTCAGGTTTGCGAAGCATCCGAGCTGCTGAAGTCCATCTTTGAGCGTTTGATCAGTCACCAGATCCGCCGCGACAAAGGACCGGTCTACGATGCGTTGATCTTGCTGCTGTTTCATGAGATTTGCTCAATTCAATCCGTCGACCTTTCCGTCCGGATGCCGCAGGACACCCGACTGCGTAGGATTTGCGAGGAAGTCTTGCGCAATCCTTCGGCAACGATGTGCAAAGTCGCATTGGCTGGCGTCGGTAATGTCAGCGTCCGTACGATGACCCGTCTGTTCAAGTCCGAACTGAACATGACCTTCACCGAGTGGTTACATCAGGTTCTGATCATCGCTGCCGTTCAAAAACTGGGCACCGAAACGAATGTTGCCAACATCGCCACGGAACTTGGTTACGAAAGTCCCTCAGCCTTTACAGCAATGTTCAAACGGCAAATCGGACAGACACCTTCCGAATTTGCCGCCCGACTTAGCCGCAAATCACCGCAAACGAAAAGCCTGGCCAGTGCACGGCAAGCCCCTGATGGCTTGCAGAACAGTCTGCGTGACTGATCACTTGCCGCCGGATCGATCTTGCCTGCGCTCCGACATCAGAATTTGGTGCTGATCGACAGGCTGATCCTGCGGCGTTCGCCATCTGTGCAACCGTAGCTGTCGTAACAGACGCCATAGTATTCTTCATCGAACAGGTTGGTGACGCCGAGATAGACCTCGAACTGGTCGATCTCATAGCGCAAGGAGGCGTCTGCGATTGCGTAGCTCGGCGTCTCACGCAAATTGTACTGTGTCGAGTAGGCTGAGGAATTGAAACGGACACCTGCCCCAACCGACAGGCCTTCAACCAGGTCCGAAACATCATAGTCCAGCCAGGCCGCAAACTGGTGCGGCGGAGCCATTGCGTTTTCGTTGCCAATTTTGGCTGGATCCGAGGACTTGGTGATTTCGGTATCCAGATAAGTATAGGCCAGAACCCCTTGCAGATTTTCGGTTATCCGTCCGCGAGCCTCCAGCTCGATACCGCGGGAGCGTACTTCTCCGGCCTGTGTGAAACTGCTGAATGTCGGGTCGTTCAAGTCATAGTCCTTGACATTCGTCTTGCGCAGATCGAACGCCGCGGCGCTCACCATCAGGTCTCCTGATGGAAACTCATATCGAAGCCCTGCTTCCCATTGCTTGCTCTTGGATGGATCAAGCGCGTTTCCGTCAATGGTCTTACCGAAGTTCTGGACGAAACCTTCTGTATAGCTGGCGTAAGGGATCAAACCATTTTCGAATTGATGCGTCACGCCGATCATTCCGGTCAGTGCGCTGTTGAACTGGCTTTGCCTGCTGTCGCTCTTCAGATCCTCGACCTCAGTTTCAAACCAGCTTTGGCGCAGACCGAACGTCAGGGTACTTCCGAAATCGAATTTCATGTGATCCTGAAAGAACAGGCCTGTCTCCAGATAGGTATTGCGCGTTGAAGTGGATGTCGCGGGATCGCTTACCGGGAAATCGAGGTTCGGGTCATTCCAGGACACGTCATAAAGGCTGTAGTCCAGATATTGCGTGACATCGTATCTGTTGTGCTGAAGATCCGCGCCGGCGATGAAACTGTTCTCGCCAAGCGCATGGGAAGTCTTCCACTCCAGATTATTGCCGAACCCGATTGATCTGGCGTCTTCGTCGTTTCGGAACGCGTAGTAGTGAAGGCCGGACTGGTCTGCATAGGAATAGTCCAGCTGCCCGTAGTCGGTCGATTGTGCAGCGTATCTGAACTTCTGGTTAAAGGTGAAACCGTCACCGAAGCCATGGGTAAGTTCCCATCCCAGGGAGGCCTGTTCCGTATCGAAGTGGTTGTAATCCGATTGCTTTCGCGAATAATCGTCAGGCAGGCTGCCCCAGGCCGTGTCGTAATCCTCGCCCGCGATCGGATAAAAATTGATCGGTGTCAGTTCGTCCTTCTGAAGGTGCGCCAACAGGGTCAGGGAGGTGTCGTCGGTCGGAGCCCAGGTCAGACTGCCCGCAAGAAACGCCCGATCGTTTTCCGAATCCTCGATTTCGGTTTCGCCATTCCGGTAAAGCCCGGTCACCCGGACAGCGACGGTTCGCGCTTCGTTGACGACATTGGACCAGTCAAAGGCTCCTTCAAACGTGTTGTTGCTGCCATAGCCCACGCGTGCTTCTCCGAGATGTTCAAAGACAGGTCGTTTTGTCACCAGATTGACCATCCCGCCCGCGTCGTTCGAACCATAGAGAACACCAGCCGGACCGCGCAAAACATCAATACGCTCCACCATGTACGGATCGGTCGTAAAGCCGTTGAAACCCAGAACTTTTTGCGGCAGTCCATCGCGGTAAAGCGAGTTGGAACCAATATCGAAACCACGGATCGAAAACTGGTCGAAACGGTCATCCGTTCCCCAAGTCGATGGGTTGATGCCCGGAACATACTTGATCGCATCTTCGACCTGGCGCGGCCGTCTGGCCTCCAACTCTCCCGAAGTGACAACGGAAATCGATTGCGGCACTTCACTCAATGGAACACCTGCCGTGATGCCTGTCTCGGTTGCCGGAGCAAGATACCCATCGACAGAACCGGTAAACATCAGCCTGTCCTGAATGACAATCGGCAGAAGATCCACGACAGCGTCTTCGTCCTGGCCGAAGACGGATCCGGTTGCTCCGAGCAGGACGGCCAGCGCGGTGCCCGAAATCAGGTCTACTCGCAAAGCGCGTCGCGACGCTGATCTCTTGTCGAAGGTGATGGTTGAGGTCTTGATGCCGGTCGAGACACGTTCGCACATTTCAAGCGCAGCCTTTCGGTAGTGTTTGGCGGAAACTGAAGCCCAAAGGCGCGTCGGTTGCGCTCGGGCTTTCTCATACCTGGCTGAGCTGGGCGGTGGCGGATGTCACCAAGCCGTCGTTGGCGGGGGTTTCACGCCGTTATAGGCTGGGAAACTTTGGGAGATTGTCTTGAATGGGCCCAATGATATTGCGTTTGGGCCAAGTATCCCGGTGCAACTCAAGAACACTCATCTTCAGGTTGCTTCCCGGATAAGATCCTTTTCCTTCGGCGCTCGGAAAGCCGAACACCAACTTTACGGTTCTGCAATTGCGACGCGTCAGCGTGTGCGGCGGCTTAAGAGCACCATCAGGAAAGGCGTCCCGACAAGGGCGGAAATCAGCCCTGCAGGCATTTCATAGGGGAAATAGCCATAACGGCCGATCCAGTCGGCGGTGATCATCAGACTTGCACCGGCAGATGCAGCAATGAATATCTGTGCCCCGGCTCTGACAAAACCGAGCTGACGGGCGATATGCGGCGCCATCAGTCCGATGAAACTGAGCGGCCCGACGGAAAGCGTCGCGGCAGCCGTCATCAAGCCCGCAAGACAGAACAGTATCCCCCTCGCCCGACTGATCGGAACCCCAAGCGCGCTTGCGGCACCCGGTCCGAGTTCGAGAAGATCCAACCAGCGAACCAATGCCAACGACAGCCCGAACAGCACGACGGAAAAGCACGCCAGGAACAGAGTGCTCGCTCCGGTCGCTCCATATGTGGAGCCGCTCATCCATCGCAGCAGCAGGAGTGAACGCAGATCGCCGGTGGCGGCCAGGGCACCAATCAATGCGTCGAGCAAGGCAGTAAACGCAATCCCTGCCAACACCATGCGCTCCGCCTGAAATCCGCTTTTCCGGTTCATGAGAAGAATGAGCCCCATGATTGCAAATGCGCCAATGGTGGCACAGACAACGAGGAGGCCGGTCTGGCTTGGTGTCAGAAAGAACACGCCAAAGGCGAGACCCAGCATTGCCCCGGAGCTCACCCCGAGCACTTCCGGGCTTGCCATATCGTTTCCGGAAAGCCGCTGCAGGATGACACCTGCAATGGCAAGCATGACACCGGAGGCGGCCGCGCTGACAACACGCGGCGTGCGTAACTCGAACAGCAAATCGAAAGCAGGACCGGAGAAGATCAGCTCCCATCCACCCATCGCCGTTCTGCCGAAGACGATGCTACCGACCAACAGCGACGCGGGTAGCAAAATACCGAGGGTCACCGTCAAAGGTACTGGCGCTGCCCAGCGCCGGATTGCCACTTGACGTGCCTCGGGCGCCTGCAGGGATTTTGTCTTTCGCAGGAGCAAAAGCAGCAGCGGGCTTCCCAAAAGCGCCGTAACCGCGCCGGTGGGAATGAAATTCGACAGGGGACCGGCGAGCAACTGAATGGCGTTATCGGTCAGAAACAGCAGGGAACTGCCGACCAGGGTCGACCAGACAATCTGACTAACAATCGTTCGTGCTCCGGCAAGCCGCGCTAGGGCGGGAGCGGCCAGGCCGATGAAGCCGATGACACCGACCGCGCTGGTCACGATAGCAGCCAGGCCGACAGCAAGCGCGACCGTCAGGGCTCGAAGGCGACCGGGTGTTGCTCCAAGAGCCTTTGCCGCTTCATCGCCCACGCTCAATATTGCGAGGGGGCGAACTAGAAAGCCCGCTGCAATCATCAAAACAAGGAGTTTCGGTGCAAGCCCCATTGGAATGGACCAGTCCTGCTGTGACAAGGATCCGGCCCCCCAGATGAACAGACTGGCCAGGTATCTGTCGTTCAGCAGCGTCAGCAGCGTGGCGGCGGCACCGCAATAAAGACTGACGACCAGGCCGCCGAGCACCAATGTGACTGGAGAAAAATTACGTCTCGAAACAAGCGCAAAAACGAGTCCGGCTGCTACCAGACTACCGGTGGCAGCCACCGCGTCCCGGCTGAAGGCGATCAATCCGGGCGCAAACAAGGTCGCCAGAACCAGTGCCAGATGCGCTCCGGCCGACACCCCGAGCGTCGTTGGCGATGCCAACGGGTTCTTGAGCGCGATCTGCAGCAGAATTCCGGAAAGAGAAAGCGCGCCGCCGCACAAAAGCGCAGTCGCCATACGGGGCAAAGTCGAATAGAGCGCAATCATTCGCTCGATGTCGTATCCAGCCGGGGCGTTCAGCAATGTGGGCAGATGTGTCGATATCAGGAGCCAGCACAGCAGCGCCGCGATCAAAAACAAAAGACCGGAAAGCCAGGGAGCCCGGTTCGGCAAGGCGTGCGCACTCATGCGTTGTTTCCCTCCAGATATTCTGTCAGCAAACGCGCGAAGCGAAGGGCCGACGGAACCATGCCGAATGTCAGCACAGCGGGAAAGACCTCGAAGTTGCCTTCCTGCACAACCGGCATGGATCTCCAGATCGGGCTCGAGGCAAGGGTGGGCCTGATGTCATCGACAATGGGTTCAAAGGCGATGAGATGCATATCGGGCGGTGCCGTGCGAGCGAGCTCTTCAAGTCCGACCGTCGCAAACCCCCAATAATTGGTCGGACGAGTCCAGGCATTTTCAATACCAAGCCGGTCCAGAACATCCTGGTAAAGTCCACTGGCGCCATAAACCCGTACGTGACGGTTATCCATGAAGTTGACCAGAGCGACCGGAGGCTGCTCTTTCGCAGTCAGCCTTTCACGAAAACCATCGAACCGCGCATCTGCATCCGCCAAAAAGGCCTCGGCTTCTTCCTCGATCCCCGCGACCCTGCCCAATTCACGGGTTTCGCGATATGCGTTGCGGAGCGGCGATTTCGTTTCGTCATAGACCGAAACCTTGAAGACCGGTGCAATGGTCTCAAGCCGGTCTCGCAATGCATCCGTATAGGGCGTCGTTATGATCAGATCCGGTCTCAGCGACGCAATCACTTCCAGGTTGACCACCAGGTCCTGCCCGACATTGGCAACCGAAGCAGGCAATTCCGGTTCGACCACCCACCTGTCCCAGTGGTCACTCGACTGCACGCCGACCGGAGGCAGTCCGAGACTGATAAGGGTTTCTGCCGCCGCATAGTCCAGGGAGACGATCCTCGCGTCAGCTGCAGCTATGGCCGGGATGGTCAGGCTTGCGGAAAGACAGCAGATCCCGGACAGAAGATGTCGCCTGTCAATCGACATAGGCAAGTACTCCCTGTCCGGCAGGATGCGGAACGACATTCATTGCGATACCGAACACGCTCTTCAGCACCTGAGAATTCAACAGGCTTTCCGGGTCGGCATTGGCAACACACTCACCATTTTTGAGAGCGATCAACCGGTCGCAATAGCGGGCAGCCATGTTGATGTCGTGCA
Organism: Roseibium sp. SCP14; assembly: GCF_040329475.1. NCBI lineage: Bacteria > Pseudomonadati > Pseudomonadota > Alphaproteobacteria > Hyphomicrobiales > Stappiaceae > Roseibium > Roseibium sp. SCP14. Next base: position 23,776 of record NZ_JBDZYH010000012.1, on the reverse strand, counting down.
GCACGACGATGACGGCGAGGCCCCGACTGTGGCTGAGGGTCTTGAGGAGTTCGAGCACTTCCACCTGATGCGCGATATCCAGCGCCGAAATGGGTTCGTCCAGCAGCAGGCACCTTGCATCCTGAGCAACCATCATCGCAATCCAGGCTCGTTGCCGCTCACCACCGGACAGGGTATCAACGAGACGGTCCGCCAGATGAGACATGTCCGTAAGCTGAAGAGCTTCTTCGGTTTTTGCTGCATCGGTTTCGCTGAAGCGCCCAAAGGCGCCGTGCCAGGGATACCTGCCCAGCGCAACCAGCTCCCGAACCAGAAGCCCCTTTGTGGGAGGCGGATCCTGGGCAAGGTAAGCGATCGACCGTGCAAGCGCGCGGCGCTCCCAGGCCAGGACGGGTTTTTCCGAAAAAAGCACCTCACCGGTCGATGATGGCATTTGACCGGCCAGCAACTTGAGCAGAGTCGACTTGCCGGATCCATTATGCCCGATCAGGCCGGTGACCTGAGCTGGACTGAAATCCAGGCCATCAACCGACAAGAGCCGTTTGCCGTCAATCTCGACACTCGCTTTCCTGCATGAAAAGAGAGATTTGGATTTGGTGTCCTGCCCAAAAGAATTTGTGGTCATTGATCCGTACTTCAACCTTCAGCTTCGTCAATTGCGGTTGCATGAAAGAAGACCCTTGGAAAATTGAGGAGTGCCCGGCCTTCATTTCCGTCGTCAGGTCCGAGGTCGTTCGCATTGAATGACGCCTTCAACCTGACTTTTGATAAAGTCCTGCAGTCAATCGCGGTTCTGGATACGCCGGCTTTCAACCGGCTCACCGCGATGCCAACCATCCATCACAAGAAGAGCTGGACAAGGAAGTTGCTTCGGTCCGGCTCGCACCGGAAACACGGAAATCTTTTGAAGAGAGTTGCAGGAGATATCTTGAGGCTGAGGTGGTACTCGGCGTTGTACTGACGCCGGTCTTGCCTTGGCTGCCTGCTTACTACACCAAAAATTCCGGTTCGGTAAGACCGCAATAGCTGGCTTTGAAGCAAGCCGGTTCGCAATGACGGTTCAGATATCGAATTTCACTCTGATCAAATCCCGTCAATTGACCATTCCCGTACAGGGTGTAACTGTAATCTCCGGCAATTTCCGCCAGGAGGTTGGATTTCATGAAGCTTTTTCCAGCTATGGGGGCCTTTCTGCTTCCGGCTCTCATCGGTTTTCCCGCTTTTGCTCAAGACCAAGGTCAGCCTCCCGCGGTTCTGGTCGAGCGCGCCACCAACTCGAAGCCTGGTATGGCAGATGTCTATGTCGGCCGGGTCGAGGCGGTCAGCACGGTGGACATTCATGCGCGCGTCGAAGGCATTCTGGAAAAGCGGGATTTCATCGAAGGGGGCCGTGTCAGGAAGGGCGAAGTCCTGTTTCAGATCGAACAGGGCCTTTATCAGGCGAGTGTCGACAAATCGAAAGCCACGCTTGACGGAGCGAAGGCAACCGCCCGGGACGCGGAACTGGAGCTTGCAAGGCAGAAGGACCTGCTTGGCAAGGGCGATGTCGCGCAGACAACCTACGACGCCGCGGAGGCGGCCTATCTGGCGGATGTTGCCGCAGTCGGAGAAGCCCAGGCCGATCTTGAGACAGCCAACATCAACCTTGGATACACGACCATTTCAAGTCCGATCGACGGCCGGATATCTCGGTCTTCAGTCGATGTCGGCAATCTGATCGGTTCCGACAGCGACGTTCTGGCGACGATCACCAGCATCGACCCGATCTACGTTGTGTTCTACATGAGTGAACGAGATCTCATCCTGAAGCGGCAGGAAGGCCTGGTTAAGGAAAATTCCTCGGTCCTCGATGTCAAACTGCAGCTTTCCGATGGCGCGGCATACAGCTTCGCAGGCCAGGTGGACTACGTCGGCAATCAGGTCGAGACGGCAACGGATACGGTCGCCATCCGCGCGGCTTTCAAGAACCCGAATGCGCTGCTGACACCGGGACAGGTGGTGACCGTCACCTTTGACGATCCGAATGCCGATGAAGTTGTCGTCATTCCGCAAACGGCGATCCAGCTTGATACCAAGGGACACTTCGTCTTTGTGCTGGCAAAGGACAACACGGTTGAGCGCAGAGACGTGAAACTGGGGTTCCAGATCGGCCGCGATTGGGCCGTCGCCTCCGGCCTGAAGGTCGGAGACCCGGTTGTCATACAGGGACTGCAGAAAATTCATGAAGGCGTGAAAGTCACGCCCACCGAAACGCAATCCTGATCGGGACCCGTGGCATGATTTCAAAGTTCTTCATCGATCGCCCGAATTTCGCTCTGGTGATTGCGATCCTGACGGTCCTCGTCGGTGCCATTGCCATCCGCTTTGTCCCGATCGCCGAATTTCCGGAAATTGCGCCGCCACAGATCCAGGTGACAGCGACCTATCCGGGGGCAAATGCCGCTCTGATCCAGAATGCTGTCGCAACCCCGATCGAAGAACAGGTAAATGGCGTAGACGGCATGATCTACATGTCATCATCGTCTTCAAGCGAAGGCACCTACCAGTTGACGGTGACATTTGCGATCGGAACCGATCCCGACATTGCGGCCGTTGACGTTCAGAACCGGGTTGCTCTGGCAACACCCCTCCTGCCGGAAGCCGTCACGCAACAGGGCATTTCAACCTCCAAGCAAAACAGCAACCTGTTGCAGGTGGTCAACCTTCTGTCGCCGAACAAGACTTACAGCCAACTTTACCTCAGCAACTATGCCGCAGACTTCCTGCAGGACTCCTTGAGCCGGATCAGCGGTGTCGGACTGGTGGATCAGTTCGGACCGTTGAACTACAGCATGCGGGTCTGGCTGAACCCGGAAAAGATGGCTGCGCTGAACCTGTCGGCCTCTGACGTTTCCGATGCCATCGAAGCCCAAAATGTGGAGGCCGCAGCAGGACAGATCGGAGCCCCGCCATTCGGCGATGGGCAAACCGCCTTCCAGTACACACTGGAAGCGGACGGCCTTCTGGAAACCGCCGATCAGTTCGAGAACATCATTCTCAAGGCACAGGAAGACGGCTCGTTCGTTCGCCTGAAGGACATTGCGCGGGTTCAACTCGGTTCGGAGAGTTATGCGGCAACGGCCTATTACAACGGTCAGCCCTCCGCGATCATGGGAATTTTCGAAGAAAGCGGCGCCAATGCGCTCGACGTTGCCGATGCGGTCCAGGCACAGCTGGAAGAGCTTTCCCAGCAATTCCCGGATGACATGGAATACGTACTTGCCTATGACGTGACGACTGCAGTTCGCAAGTCGATCGAAGAGATTGCCATTACCCTTGCCATCACGACCGTGCTGGTGATCTCGGTTACCTTTCTGTTCCTTCTGAGCTTCCGCGCCACACTGATCCCGGCAATTGCCATTCCGGTCTCGCTTCTGGGAACCATGGCGCTGATCTATTTCATCGGTTTCAGCGCCAACATGATCACCCTGTTCGCGATTGTTCTCGCGATCACTCTTGTCGTTGACGACGCGATCGTCATCATCGAAAACACCGAACGGATCATGGAGGAAGAAGGCCTTGATCCACGGGAGGCAACGCTCAAGGCCATGTCGCAGGTCACAAGGCCCATCATTGCGACGACATTTGTTCTGGCCGCTGTGTTCATTCCCGTTTGTTTCTTTCCCGGAATTACGGGCAAAATATATCTCCAGTTTGCGCTCACCATCACCTTCGCCTTTGCCCTTTCAGCCGTGAATGCGCTGACGCTCGGCCCGGTGCTCTGCTCCATGTTCCTGTCGCGCAAAACCGGCCATCCAAAAAGTTTTCTTCGCCTGATCCCCTCCCTGATCGACCGGCTTCGCGATGCCTATGTTGCGGCGGTTCGGCTCTTGCTGAAGATGATGCCCGTATCGCTGCTCCTGTTTCTGGCGGTGGTCGTGGCGACGGTTTACCTCTTCCGGACAACGCCGACGGGTTTCATCCCGCAGGAAGATAACGGCGTTCTGTTTGTGAGCGTTGAACTGCCCGATGGCGCATCCCTTCAGCGAACACAAAAGGCAATCCAGGAAATCGGCGCCGAAGTAGAAAAGCACAAAGGGATCGCATCGGTCACTTCCGTGGCGGGCTTCAGTATCATTGCCGGCAACAAGTCCAGCGTCGGACTGCTCATCCTGTTGCTGGACCCGTGGGACAAGCGCACGACCCCGGACACCCAGTGGCAGGCGATCATGATGTCGCTGAACGAGTCCCTCGCCGCTGTTCCGGAGGCAACTTCCTTCGTGTTCCCGCTTCCGGTCATCAAGGGTCTTGGATCCAGCGGTGGCTTGTCGGCCGAATTGCTGGATTTCAAGTCGGGCAATATCGAGGATTTCAACGCCGTCAAGTCAGCGTTTTTGTCGGCACTGTTGAAGGAGCCCGAGTTCCAGTCCGCCTTCAGCAGCTTTTCGGCAAGTGCACCACAGTATCATCTGACAATCGACCGGGACCGGGCGGAAACCCTGAGGGTGAAAGTCAGCGACATTTTCACCGCGCTTCAGGCCAGTTTCGGATCTCTTTACGTGAACAACTTCGTCAAGGACGGACGCGTTTACTGGGTCGTGATGTCCGCCGATGCGGAGTTCCGGCAGACCACCAGCCGGGTGAGAGGCATTTACGTCAAGAATGCCGACGGCGAGGCGTTGCCTCTTCGAACCTTCATTACCGCCGAGCCGACGCTCGGGGCCCAGACCCTTTATCGATACAACATTTTCACGTCCGCTTCCGTCAACGCCCAGCTGGATACCGGAGTGAGCACCGGCACTGCCATCAAGAAATTCATCGATGTCGCGCAGACCACCCTCCCCAAAGGTTATGGCTATGACTGGACGGGTGTAACCTTGCAGGAAGTCGAGGCAGGCGGCCTTGTCACCTACATTCTGATCCTGGCGGTGGTGTTCGCCTATCTGTTCATGGTCGCCCAGTATGAAAGCTGGGTTCTGCCCCTGTCGGTCATGGCGTCCACCGTGTTCGCCGTATTCGGAGCGTTTATTCCGCTTCAACTCGTTCCAGGACTGAACAACGACATTTACGCCCAGATCGGCATGGTGCTTCTGATCGGCCTGGCAGCCAAGAAGGCCATCATGGTGGTCGAATTCGCGAAAACTTTCCGCGAGGAGGGACACAGCATTCAGGAAGCCGCGATCAAGGCGGCTCATATGCGATTCCGGCCGGTCACAATGACCGGGCTTTGCTTCATCCTTGGTGTTCTGCCACTTGTCCTGGCAAGCGGCGCCGGTGCTGCCGGGCGGGTTTCCATCGGCTTTCCGGTTTTTGTCGGCATGATCATCGACAGCACACTGGGTCTTTTGATGATCCCGGTTCTCTATGCGGCCTTTCAGTCCGTCAGCGAACGGATCGCCGGCCTGCGGCGCAAGAAACCGGCGCCCAAGCCGGCACAGGAGTTTTGAGAACCCACATTCAGACTCCCGAAATGACACCTGACGGAAGGGTCGAGATCAACGCCAAAAGGATGTTGGGACCGTCGACGGGCCAGCTTCTACATGGTTGCAAGCCATAAGTAGATCGGCAATCCGACTGTTATGTTGAAGGGAAACGAAACACCCAGCGAAAGGGTCAGATAAACGCCCGACTCGGCCTCCGGCAGGGCGATTTTCATAGCTGCGGGCACTGCAATGTAGGAGGCCGAAGCTGCCAGCACCATCAGAAGGAACAGGCTGCCATCTGGTAGTCCGATCAGCGTTCCCATCACCCAAGCCATCGCCGCCCCGACCAGAGGCATGATGGCTCCGAATGCGAACAGCCCACAGGACAGCATGTGCCGGTTGGTCAGCAGGCTTCGGCCTGCAGACAGTCCCATATCCAGCAGGAACAGGCACAAAACGCCGGTAAAGGGGGTGACGATGAACGGAGCTATCATGTCCATCCCCTGGCCACCGGTCACTGCACCGATAGCGAAGCTGCCCGTCAAGAGAACGATTGATCCGTTTGCCAGCAGATCGCGCCACAGACCGGGTGAACTCGTTCTGTGACCGCCTCCTTTGTGCACGAGCCACAGAGCCGACAGGATGGCAGGTACTTCCATCGCAGCTGCGACCGCGACCATGTAACCGTCGTAGTAGAGACCCGTCAGTTCAAGCAGGCTTGTTGCGGTGACGAAAGTCACGATTGAGATCGAGCCGTAATGCCCTGCCACCGCCGCCGCATTCATCCGATCCAGGCGGGTCATGATCTGCAGCAGCAGGAACGCTGCGAACGGGATCGCGAAGGAAAGGAACACGCCTGCAGCAAGAGCCAGAAACAACCCGAGGTCCGGGCCGTGCGCCGCCAGGCTGGCGCCGCCCTTGAACCCGATGGACAGGAGAAGATAGAGCGACATGAACTTTGCCGCGCCGGCCGGAATAGACAGATCGCTCCTGGCAAACGCGGCCAGCAGTCCGAGAGCGAAAAAGAGAATTGTCGGGACGAGCAGATTGCTGGACAGGGAATCGATGATGGATGGCATGGCGTGTCTCGTTCTGTGATGTCGAGCGGACATGCCTTGTCAAACAAGATAGTTCCAATACTATGTTTCTACCTTTTACTTAGTTACAAACTATAGATATGCGTCCAACCCTGCGCCAGCTCGAATACGTGGTAACCATCCATCGCCTCGGCCGCTTCAGTCTGGCGGCCGACGCCCTCAATGTCAGCCAGCCCAGCCTTTCGGCTCAGGTGTCCACAGTGGAAGCGGAGCTTGGCATACGTCTGTTTGAGCGTGGACGCAGTGGTGTCCTGACCACCGCGAAGGGTGAAGAATTTGTGCGGCGTGCCCAGCAGATCATCGGCCAGGTTCAGGATCTGCGTGGCGCCATGATGTCGGATGTTCCATTCTCCGGTCGATTACGACTGGGAGTGCTGCCATCTATCGGTCCGTTCCTTTTGCCGCCGGTCGTCAGGGACCTTCACCGGGAACACCCCGGGCTCCGTGTGGTCGTGCGAGACCAGAACACTCATGACCTGGAAATCGGATTGAAATCGGGGTTGTTCGATCTCATCATTTCGACGCCTGAGGATCACGCCAACACGATGCAGCGAAGGCTGTTCAATGAGCGGTTATGGATCGGTGTCGCCACAGACGATCCACTTGCAGAAATCGCCGGCGAAGTGTCTGCATCCGACCTGGAAGGGCGCCTGTTTCTGACCCTTGATCAAAGCCACCGCCTCTCAAGGATTGCCTTCGCATTGGCGGCGGAATGCGGCGGCGTGGTGTCTGATGAATACGAAGGAACGACGCTAGATTCCGTGCTGCTTATGGCCGCCTCCGGAATTGGCGTCGCCATTCTTCCCGACCTTTATGCCAGACAACAGGCCGTTTACCGCGACGGCGTGGCGATCAAACCCATCGCCATGGGAGCCGCAAACAGGGATATCGCGCTCCTGGCCCGCAGCGGAGAAGAGTTCTCCAGCGCCCATGCCTTTCTTGAAAAGTCGTTGCTCAAAGTTGCCCGGCACTACGAGCTGGCCGACCCGGCACAGAATTGACCTGAACCGGAGTAGCCGCACCTTGTTCAAAGAACTCCTTTTGCACCTTCCAGCAGGCTTTTCATCAGCTTTGCATTGTTGCGGCGAAGCAGCGAGAAATTCTCTGCATAATCCGGAAGAGCCGCACCTGCGACCCAGGCAGCGCCCAACTCACCACCAACCGTTGCCGCCATGGTACCGAAGCCCGAATAGGCGCAGTTCATGAAGGCTCCGTCGACACCCATCGGACCGACCAGCGGCCAGTTCTCATCCGTCATCGTGTACCAGCCACCATAGTGGTGCATGTGGCGGGGCAGTTGTCCGAGATAAGTCTTGAGTGACGGATTCAGGCGTGAGGCTCCACGCAGAACGATGTCCGGGAAATTGTCATCAAGCGGGGGCTCCCAGGTGGCCTCGGCGATTTTTTCATTGAAAGCCCAGCCGAGCTTGATCCAGGTACCGTTGTCGCCACCGTCCGGCCTGCAATGGATTGCCCCCGGCATTTCCTTCGCGAGCCAGCTGAAGTCCGGGTCTTCCAGCAACATGGCGCGCTCCTCGTCCGACCAATTGATATGCTGGGCATCCAGATCGATGGTGAAGGGCATATTCCGGGGAATGGCCTTCGCCCGGTCTTCAAAGGCGATCTTCTGCTGAAAGGTGTTGTAGATCGGAAGATCGATACCGAGCATTGCCGCAATCCTGCCGACAAAAGGACCGGCGGCATTTACGATTTTCTCCGCCTGAACGGTCTTTTTTCCGTCTGCCGTGCTTATCCGGATCCTGAAACCGTCGCTTTTCTCGATGTCCTCAACGGAGCCGCCCAACCGCACTGCGCCTTTTTCCTTTAGGAAATCCAGCATGAACATTCCCAATTGCTGCCCGCTGATGTCACCTCCCCGGCGGATATGGATGATGTTCCGGGCCTCTTCGGAATAGGACGGGAAATACCGGCTGATCAGCGACCGACCGCTGAGAATGTCAACGCCTTCAGGTGCTTCCTCCCAGCCCGGCCTTGATGCGGGTTTGTAAGCCGATGCATTCCGGTCATCGTGAAAGCGCAACAGGTCCCTGGCGCTTTCGCCGAGACCTTTATGCAACTCGCCGAGAAGGTCATCGATATTGTCCGATCTGGTGACGAGAGAATATCCACGCCGGGTCATGTTGATGCTGTTGTTGCCGGCCCTCGCAATCTCTTCGATCAGGTCTATGCCGCGATTGGTGAAATTCACCATCGCCGGATGCGGCCACCAATTGCGGTAATTTTCTCCCGATTGCGCCGACGTGAAGGCCATCGGCTGGTCCCGATCGATCAGCACGATGTTGGAAACACCGTGATTCTTCGCAAGATAGTACGCGGTGGAAATACCGATAATGCCTGCGCCGATAATGGCCACTTCGAAGGTTCGATCGCTCATTTACTTGATTCCAATTTCGGCAAGCGGCTCGTTCCGGTGAACGCGACCGATTTCCAATCGTGACAAATCCAGGGTTTCATACCTGCCGGCAAGAGCGAGCTCCGACAGCGCGCGGCCGACCGCGGGGGCATGCATGATTCCGTGTCCGGAAAACCCGCACGCAGTTACGATGTTGTCGTGTCCTGGAGAATAGCGCCCGATAATCATGTTTCCGTCGAGCGTATTTTGCGCGTAGTGACCAGCCCAGCTGCTCTCAAGGCGTATTTCTTCAAATTTCGGCACGAGGGCGGCCATCATCGGCCAGATCGTTTCCTCGAAATAATTGGCAAAGTAGCCACGACCGATGTCGTCGACAAATCCCGGCTCGATCTCGAAGCTCGGACGCCCGCCAACAAAACCTTCGCCTTCCGGACGGAAGAACATGCCGCTTTCGTCCTTGACCAACGGTAACGGCTCCACATCATTTGCACATTTCCAATAGTGCTGCACACGGCACATCGGCACGACCGGCAGATCGCCCCCCGACATCTTTGCGATATCGGCAACCCAGGGACCTGCCGTGTTGATGAAAAAGTCCGCTTCCACGGTTTGACCGTCACTGAGCGTGAGAGATCTCACACCATGTTCGTCGGACGTCATGCCGGTCACGCGCGCCTTAATGTAGGTGGCGCCAAGATGCTCCGCTGCACGGCGGAAGCCCCATAGACCTGCATTCGGATCGATCCAGCCATCATCGGGCGTGTGACAGCCAAGCACGATGTTGTCGCGTTCGATAGACGGGAACCTGCGCCGCACTTCCGGATAGTCGATCAGCTCGGCTTTCACCCCGAAGGAAGCCTGAAGTTCCTGGTTCCGCCGGAGTATTTCCTCGCCATCCCGGGTTACCACAAACAGATAGCCCTGGCTGGTAAAGCCCAAATCCGGAAGGTCGGGCACATCTCCGACTTCGTCAGCAAAACCCTTGTAAAAATCCAGGCTGAAACAGGACATCTGGATGTTTTCAGCGACGCTGAACTGCTGCCTGACGCCACCGGCTCCCTGCGGAGTGGTTGCGAATTGATAGGAAGGGTCCGGTTCGATGACCACCACTTCACCTGCCTTGCCGCTTCGACCAAGGAAATAGGCGGCTGCGGATCCCATGATCCCGCCCCCAATGATCGCGACATCGCATTTCATGTGCCGTTTTCCTCTCTTTTGCCCTTGGCTCCGGACCTTTGATAACTCCGGGCCTCGGCCTGTCCACCGACAAGGTTCCAACGCAGTTCTTTGAGACTTGCGGAAGGTCGGTTCAATGTCATTTATTATTCATTCTTGACAAAATTGTATACGATAATCAAGAATTGAATTCGAAATCATGTTCAGCACGCTTTCTGCCCCTCTGAAACGGGCTCGCGAGCGGCAATTCGATGGTTTCCGGAAACAGAAATCAAAAACGCGGTCACACGCGTTCGAACTCAAGTGTTCTCATCTGAACGAGGGAAAAGGGATGTACAATTTATCAAGATTTGCCGCCGCGGCGGCCATTACCGTTGCGATTGCCGGCGGAGCATCCGCGCAAGATCGCAAGTTCGTAAACATCGGAACGGCGGGAATTGGTGGCGGTTACTACCCGACCGGCGGGTTTATCTGCAATGTTCTGAACAAAAGCCGGAAGGCCCAGGGGCACAACATTCGCTGCACCGTTGAATCAACCGGTGGGTCGGTTGCCAACCTGCGCTCCATCCAGGCAGGCGAGATGGACGTTGCCATCGCACAGGCCGACTGGCTCTACCATGCATATAACGGCTCTTCGAAATTCGAGGAAAACGGCGCGAACGAAAACCTTCGTTTCCTGTTCTCGCTTCACCTCGACACGGCACACCTCGTTGCCAGGGCGGACCAGAACGTCTCGGACTTTTCCGGACTGAAAGGCAAAACCGTCAATATCGGCAATGCGGGTTCCGGAACCGAGGCAACGATGACATTTGCCCTGTCTCGCTACGGCACTGATCCGGAGGCGTTTTTCGGTCAGGCCACCCGCCTTACCTCCCGTGAACAGGCACAGGCACTTTGCGACGGCAAGATCGACGCCTTCTTCTATACGACCGGTGTGACCGCATCTTCCATCACGGAGGCGACCAACACCTGCGATGCCAATGTCCTCAACTGGAACGACGACACGATCGACGCGATGATCGCTGAAATTCCCTACTATGGTAAGTCGGTCATTCCGGCCGGAACCTACCGCGGACAGGATGAAGAACGGGTCACCTGGGGTCTTCCTGCGACACTGGTTGCTTCTGCCGACGCGGACGAGGAAGTCATCTACAACATGGTGAAATCCGTCTTCGACAATTTCGAAGACTTCAAGGCGCAATCAACGCTTTACGTGGCAGTCAGCCGTGACGGCGCCGTCGTCAACGGACGGTCCGTGCCGTTCCATCCGGGTGCCGAGCGCTATTTCCGCGAAGTCGGTCTCATCAAGTAACCGCTTGAAAATTCAGCGGGCGTGTTCATTCGGCGCGCCCGCCAAAACGGGAGGGGACCGTGACCGACAAAACTCACCGGGAAGAACTCGACGACCTGATTGCCGAAAACGACACCGGAGCGCGAAATCCGTCCGGGCTGTCGAAACGGATCATCTTCGCCGTCGCCCTGTGCTGGCCGCTCTATCAGCTCTACATGGCCTCGCCCCTGCCGTTTGTGACCGGGATAGGACTGATCGACGACAGCCAGCAAAGGGCCATTCACCTGGCGTTTGCGCTCCTGCTCGGCTTCCTGACTTTTCCAGCTTTTGTCCGATCCCCCAGAAATTACATTCCGCGCTACGACTGGGTCCTCGGCTTGGTGGCCGCAGCCTGCGCGCTTTACATCGTCGTGTTCTATCGCGACGTGGTGAACAATGCAGGCGGTCAGCGCACCCTGGCCGAGACAATTGTGTCGATGGTCGGCATCACCCTGGTGCTTGAAATCACCCGCCGCGTTTTGGGCCTGTCGCTTGTCGTTATCGCGGTTCTGTTTTCCGCCTATGTGTTTCTCGGACCGACCTTGCCGGACCTGATCTCGCATCGAGGCTTCAGCCTGAACCGTTATGTCGATCACATGTGGCTGACGACGGAAGGCGTATTCGGCCTACCACTTGGTGTCTCCAACAGCTTCATTTTCCTGTTCGTCCTGTTCGGCGCGCTGCTGGACAAAGGGGGAGCAGGCAACTTCTTCATCAAGCTGTCCTTTTCGATGCTGGGTCACTTGCGAGGAGGCCCGGCAAAAGCCGCCGTTGTCTCTTCCGGGCTGACCGGACTGATCTCCGGATCGGCCATCGCCAACGTCGTCACAACCGGAACCTTCACAATTCCGCTAATGAAACGGATTGGCTTTTCCGGTGAAAAGGCCGGTGCAATCGAGGTTTCCTCATCCATCAACGGCCAGATCATGCCCCCGGTGATGGGAGCTGCGGCTTTCCTCATGACCGAGTTTGTGGGCATCAGTTACTTTGAAGTCGTGCTGCATGCGTTCGTGCCCGCAATCGTCAGCTATATCGGCCTTTTTTACATCGTTCACCTGGAAGCGGTGAAAGCGAACATGCCGGTGCTGGCAAAGGTGCGGGAATCGTCGCTGCTGGCGAAGGTCTGGAGTTTCCTTTTCGGGTTTGGTGCCGTCGCGCTGATCAGCGGTGTTGTTTTCGCGGTCGCGACAGGCCTCCAGACCGCGACCGGCTCGCTGGCCACACCCCTAGCCGGTCTCCTCATGGCCGGGCTCTATCTTTGGCTCCTCAGGATAGCCGCGCGTTATCCCGAACTGGAGATCGATGATCCCAACGCGCCGCTGATCGAAATCCCGGAGCTGAAGCCTACACTGATGGCGGGCCTTCACTTCGTACTGCCCATCGGAGTGCTTGTCTGGTGCCTGATGGTTCAGCGGCTGTCTCCGGGACTGTCGGTATCCTGGGCCATTCTGGTCATGGTCTTTATCATCCTCACCCAGAAGCCACTCATGGCCTATTTCAGGGCTGCCAATCCGGTGAGCTATCCGTCGACCCTCAAGGCCGGATTTTCCGATCTTATCCAGGGCTTCATTGCAGGTTCGCGCAACATGGTCGGCATTGCTGTTGCCATGGCAGCTGCCGGGATCATCGTCGGTGTGGTATCGCTTACAGGTCTCGGTCTTCTGATGACGGAGATCATCAATGCCGTTTCCGGTGGCAACGTGATGATCATGCTTCTGTTTACCGCGATCATGTGCGTCGTTCTGGGAATGGGGCTACCGACAACGGCCAACTACATCGTCGTTGCAAGCGTCATGGCCCAGCCTCTTGTAACGCTCGCTGCGCAAAACGGATTGATCATCCCCCTCTTCGCGGTTCATCTGTTCGTTTTCTATTTCGGCCTGATGTCGGGCACGACGCCGCCCGTCGCCGTCGACAGCTTCGCCGGCGCGGCGGTCGCGCGATCGGATCCGATGAAGACCTGCATTCAGGCCTTTTATTACAGCCTTCGGACAGCCATCCTGCCGTTCATTTTCGTTTTCAATCCCGAGATGCTTCTGATCGGTGTTGAGAGCTGGTGGAGCGCCGCGCTGATTATCGTGTCATCGACAATTGCAATGTGCGTCTTCGCGGCGGCAACGCAGGGCTTCATGTTCGTGCGCAGTTACAGGATCGAAAGCGCCCTCATGCTCGTTATTGCCCTTTCACTTCTGCGTCCCGCCTTCTGGCTCGATCTTGTGCAGTCACCGTTCTCGTCAGTCCCGCCGGACGCAATTCATGAAACCGTCGGCAACGCCGAAGACAACGCCCAGATCCAGATGCTCATGGAGGGTGAGAACTTCTCCGGCGACATGATCCGGCGGAAGATTGCCATCCCTCTGGGTCCTGCAGGCGAGACGGGTGAAGACCGATTGCAGTCAGCGACCGGCATGACGATGCGGTTCGAGGGGCGCGACGTATATGTCGACAGTGTCGACTTCAACAGTCCGGCCCAGAAATGGGGCGTCGACTTTGACTGGAAGGTGCTGGAGTTGAACCGGCCAAACACCCGCATGCCCGAAGAACTGTTCTATATACCTGCCTACGGGGCACTTGTTCTGATTGTTCTCGCACAATTGGCCCGCCGCCGAAAAAAGGAGGTAGCGTCCTATGTATGAACACATCCTCATCCCCATTGACCTTGATGCAACGAATGTAAACGAGAAGGTTGTTGAAGCCGCACTCGATCTGGCCACTCGTCACGATGCAACTCTGCACTTTCTGAACGTCGTGCCACCGCTCGCTTCGTTTGCCTCAACCTTCTTTCCCGAAGGGTTTCAGACCAAGGCTACGGAAGCGGCCCGCCAAAGGTTGCACACATTCACCGAGGCGCACGACCTGTCAGGCATGAGAGTTCAGCACATCGTCACCCATGGTGCCATCTACGACCAGATCATCGAGACGGCAGAAAAGCTTGCCGCAGACCTCATCGTGATGGCCTCGCACCATCCCGAGGCGCGAGACTATCTGCTTGGGCCCAACGCGGCTAGGGTGGTGCGTCACGCCGACTGCTCAGTCATGGTTGTACGGGATTAACGGCAACTCACCCTTGTCGATGTTGGAAAGCAAGTCAGAATCCGTGTTAAGCAGAACCATGAGCGATATGTCCGAAGCAAAATCGACAGCCATCCCCATCTACGAGACTCTCAAAGACGAGATCGTGACAAGTGTGCTGCTTCCTGGCGAGGCCTTGCGCCAGGAGGAAATCGCCAAGCGCTTTGGCGTCAGCAAGATTCCGGTGCGTGAGGCCTTGCTCAAACTGGAAATCGACGGCTTTGTCCTGTTTCGCAAGAACAAGGGGGCGACTGTCAGGGAGATGTCCAGCAATGAAGTGCTCAACCTCATGGATATCCGTATCGCGCTTGAGTGCAAAGCACTGGAACTCAGTGTTCCGAACATGATCCCGTCGGATTTTGCCAGGGCAAAAGACGTTTTAGACGATTATTCCGCGCAGTCGGACTCAAAGAGCTGGAGCGAGCACAACATCGCTTTTCACCAGACCCTCTACGAGCCGTGCGACAATCCATCCCTGTTGCAAATGATTGCGGATGTTCGTGCCCGTCTCGGTCCGTTCACGAACATGCTTGTGTCAGAAGCCTCGGGTCTGGAGCGCCCTCATCAGGAGCACCAGAATATTCTTGCAGCTTGCGAAGCAGGCAAAACCGAAGAAGCCGTTGAGTTGCTGAAGCAGCATATCGAGACGACGAAAAAGGTAACGGCCGCGTACATGCGGCGGGGCACACGGTCATAAGCTAAGTAGCGGCCTTCGCGTCCTCCAGGGCGACACCCGGACCGAACACTCCATGAACAGGCATGAAACGCTGCGCACCTCGGCCCGATCGAACGACCGGGCCGAGGCGACGAGCTCAACATTGACCGTCTCGGTTTCGCTAATCGCATCTTCAACAGCGTGGTGCCGAAAAAGTGTCAGGACAGGCCAGATCCAGTTTTCCGGCATCAGCCGCTACCTGTTGATTTGCCGTCAACAGGTAGCATTTCGGTCAGTTGGTTTCTTTCGGCATCCGGATGGTCAATGCCGGATTGTGCGGGAAGAAGTTCATCGGTTGGATGTGAACGGTCTTCCACTCGGTTGACATGACCGGCCAGTCCTCCATGCGTGGCACATGGTGGAATCCTGCGGTGAACCAGGTGACGATATCCTTGTTCCTCAGGTCGCGATCGGCTTCAACCCATTTTGCCAGACCATCGGAGCCATCGCTTCCGAACGCAAGTTCACCACCAGCGTACCGCTCTCGAGGATCATAAGCGGTGTTCCAGACGCTGTACTCGATGTACCGGTTGCGCGCCATGGGCGGGTCGTTGTCGAAATCGAACGGTCCATAGGCAACGCTGCCGTGATGCAGCATGTAGCCAGGTTTGTAACCGAGGTAACCATCCTCGTTGGTATTCATGATGTGGAAGGCCTTCGGCTTCATGGAGCTCAGTCTGAAGCGTCCTTCCATCTCGCTCTTTACCGGAGTGTTTTTGACTGTCCAGACCGACCGGCGCGGACTGTTTTCGGGAACCTCTCCGGCAACGATTTCCTGCACCATCATCGTGTTCCGCGGTCCGTCGATGTCGAAGTCGAGACGGAAGTTGAAATAATGGTCGTGGAACGGTGCCACCAGATTGGGAGCGATCAGGGAACCATATTTGGTGTCTTCCCCGGCCGTTGCGTCAGACAGAGACCGGGATGCCACGCCCTTGACGGCGTCCAGGCCGCTGGCACCGACCTTGATGTAAATCTCGCCATTCTGCTTGAACCGGTAGTCGATCAGATAGTCGTAGTTTCCGACCTCCGATGCGGTGCGCACCACGAGTTCCGTTTCAGGCCGTCCTTCTGCAGGTGTGAACTGGTTTTCTCCTTGCGCGAAGACCTCAAAGTGACGCCAGGCCGGATCGCCTATATTACGTTCGAAGACGCAGATCGCATCAGGGATCTGGAGCGGATTGCCGCTGTCGTCATGGATCATCGCCGGCAGGAAAGTGGCGTTGGCTGGACAGTCGATGCCCTTGCGCAGTGGTGTCAGGAAAAGCCCGAAACCGTACTCGCCGCTGTCCATATAGGTGCGCCAGTACCAGCCCTCGCTCGGATCCATGTAGGGAACGAACACTTCCGACAGATTGGCCTGATACAGAACCGAACGCCAGTTGCCGCCGTCATTGGCGCGGATGTCCGACAGGATGAGACCGGGGCGCTTATCGGTACGGTAGCGCATTTTCCAGATGTCCCAGGTGATCTCGCTGCCGTCGATGGTAAAATTCGGCCCGCCTTCCTGGCTGATATGGGCAGGGCTCGCTTCCGGTCGCAGGTCGACACGCCCGGCAATTTCTTCTTCCGTATAACCCCAGGGATCCTCCGGCAAAGGGATCACGTCCTCATCGACCACGTCGACCACCTGCTTCGATTTCAGCTCCACGATCGCAAACAGACCTTCGATCGGCTTGGCATAAAAGTTGGAGCCGGTCGGGTTGACGTAGCATGGCACTTTCATCAGACGTTTGCCCTGCTCGTCTTCAGTGAAGAAATTGCCCGCGGTAAGCGGAAGGCAGAATACGTCGTCCGGTGTCAGGCCTCGTTTCTCAAGACCTGCGAGCATGCGCTCGTCTCCAAGCGCAACCTCCATCGCCGTTATGAATTCGGCAAACATCACCATCGGTTGACCGGCAAGCGGTTCCGCGCTTTCCACCTTGTTCTGGGAGACGTTGACGATTGCCTTGTGAAAGCTCTCGCCATCGAAATAGTGAACCGTCGCTTGACGGTCGATCGCACGGCCGTCGCCGCGTGCCAGAACCTCGTCCTTGTGCGGTTCCAGAAGTTCGATCAACGGATAAAGCGTATCTTCGTTCGCCTTTCCCTCAGCCTTCAATATTGCCATGACGGAGCCGATTTCATCGGCGGTCAAGCCGTCGAGTGGATGCGGATCCGCCATTGCTGTACTCGACAGTGCAACAGCGCATAAGGACCCCAACAACGTCCTGCGAATGGTCATAACTTTCCTCCCTCTTGAGCAAGACGTCCGATCTGTATCGGACACCCGGCAGTGCATTTTCCGCTCCAGTTCTCCCAGCGAAGCGGTAGCCCGGCGCATCTTCCTTCGTGACAACGCGCCTGGCTGGAAAAATGTCGGATACCGGAGCTGCTCTGAATGCGTCCGCAGCCCGGTCCAATCGCCGCATGCTAGCGCGCTCCGGCGGCCATCGTCTTTGCGAACGCTTTCAAAAACTAGGTAAATCGTGTCAGACGCAGCTTGATCTCAATCAGAACGACTGTCGTACTCTGGTCAGGTGTTCGGTATAGGCGCGGGGCGCCATGCCGATTTCAGTTCGGAACGTCCGGTTGAAAGTGGAGATGTCCTTGAACCCGCACTCGAATGCGAGCTCGGCAATCCGGTAGTCCTGCTTGTAATGAATACGGTTCTCCAACTCGCGCTTGAAACGGCTTATCCGCACCCGCTTGATCATGTCGTTGCAGCTCAGATCATAGGCGCGGAAAGTTCTGAAAATACCGCTCTTCGAGAGCCCGGTAATCTCCGCAAGCCGCGATACGGAGAAATCTTCCTCCAAAGCGTGATCGTGGATGACGGCAATCAGATGCTGCATCCGTCGACTGGATTGGACAGTGTAGTTGTCTGCACCGTCTTCAACGAAGACAGCGCGTACCAACTCCAGAAAGGCGTTTGACAGATGGTGCTGGGAACGACTGCCGTCCGCGGACTTTAAAAGCACCCGCAGATGCTGGTTCAACAGCTTGCTCTCTTCGTCCTCAGATGCCAGACGTTGCGCACAGTCAAACGAAGTCAGGTAACCACAATCGTGAAGCAAGTGACGCGGAATGTGGATCGACAGTTGATCCGACCCGAGTGTCGGGTCGGTGCGGAAGGTACAAGGACGCGTTGAATCTATCAGCGTCATGTCTCCTTGCCGTTTCAGAACGGCGCGTGTCGACCCCTGTTCGAGTTCCGCGATGCCGGCGAGTTGAATGATCAGGAAATAATAGGCTTCACCATCGCGGCTGATTTCGCGCGTTGAGCGAGTGATCTCGTTGGCATTGTGACCGACAAGGGCAAAATCGACAGTGCCCTTCTGAAACAGATCGGCACGACCGGTAAGATTCTTCCTGTCGGTCCTGGTCTGAAAATGACCGCAGATATCGGTTAATCGGGACCGCCAGTGATCCTGATCGAATGTCTCCAACGGAACGGGTGGCAACGAAAAGCTCATCCTTCCTCCCAAGCCCGTTACCCTAGGAAGAGCTTCTTCGGCCTGTCAAGCAAGGGCGCCTGGAAGCGCCACTTTTTCGCTCACCTGACAAAAGGTCTCTCCCGCACCGAAAATTCGGGACACGACGCAATAGCACTGTCCCCGATAGCTGCTCAAAATTTTCCAGCCTCCAAACTTCAGATTGCATTCGCCGGGATTGACCTCACAGCACTCCCCAGGCGCGATAACGTCCGCGACCCGTGAGCTCGCGGGGGAGCGCGGACCCAAGCTGTTCAAGCATCCGATCAACAGCCGCGGCGGTGACTTTCAGCTTCTTGCGTGCAAGCGGAATCGACACAAACGGATGCGCAATGAACAGGTCGACCAGTTGCGGAAGTTTGGAGTTGCGCCTGCAATTCTGGCACTGACGCAACATGTGCTCTCGGGCAAAGTGCAAGCGGTTCATCTGCTCCATCGTTTCCTGGGCTCCAACTTCGAAGCCGGTGAGAAGCATCGACAGGCGCGTTTGAACCGGATCGGATCGGCGCCAGCGGAATTTTGATTGACGAAGTCCGACGGCAACGAGCGGAAGATGGTTGGGCGTCACGGAGCGTCGCAAAGCTGCCGCGGCAATCAAGCGCCCGAGTTCGGAGCGTCTTTCGAGCGGCTCGAGCACCAGCCAGGCGTCAAGGATCAGGGCAGCGCCAAGGACGGGTGGCAGAGCGCGGGTGTCCTCGACGACCCGATGCCAGCTGTTCAGGAGCTGCGTTTCGTCATGATCGGGATCCCCGAGCAAATCTTCCAATTTGCTCGCATTGCCACTGTCCAAACGGTGGCCTTCCAAACGACCGGCCGCGCTCGCGGCGCTGTCCGCCAGTTTTTGCGCGCGATCGGCAATCGCATCAATTTCTGCCAGCAAATCGTCTTCGAAGGAGGAGACTTCGTCCTCATCGTCAAGCGTTGCATCTGCCGCTTCTGAGAAGAATGAAGTTTCGTCACTACCTGCGCGCGCCTGCCCTCCCCTTCCCGCAAGAGCAAGAAGTCCAGCTCGACTGAAAACCCAATCGAAGTCCTGTCGTTCGACGGTTCTCCTCAGGCGCAGCAAACGGGCGGCAAGCGTCAACTCGTGGGTCGGTGCGCGAACATCAGCCCCTGCATCGTGCAGGACGAGGTCCTCAAGATGAACCAGGTCGCCGTCCAGCCACATACCGGCACACGCGTCTAGAATGTGCCCTCGCGCTCTAATGCCGTCAGCAAGTTCCGAAGAACGCTTCAGTCGTTCATCTGCTCGGGTCAGCTCGCGACCAGCTGCGTCCATTGGCAAGGCGAGTCGAGACCAGTCAAGCTTTGAAATCTGTTTACTTACATCATAAGCGATTGTTTTATCCTGCTTTTCTTTCGTTTATGATAGCTATCGTATATATAATTATCATTACTTGGATACACGTCAAAACACATTTTTAACTATCGATAACTAACTATTATCGATAGCTAGACGTTTCGCGCAGATTTTGCTAGAGTTTCAACACATTGGCTCGTCCGAGAGACCGCACGAACATGCAGAAAACACCCGTTTGGCGCCCCCTGCCTTCAGAAATCCAAGATGAGAAGCTGGAGAAACTTGATACGCTCGCTGCAATATTGCCAGCTCTTGCGTCCAATGAGCGATCCGGACAACTGGCCCGTCTGCTCACAGATGATGACATCGAAACATTGCGGCATCTGGCCAAGGAAGGAATGGGCGAAAATTCACTGCGCGCCCTCACCTCGGATCTTTCCTATCTGGAAGCCTGGTGTATGGCTGCGATGGGAGAAAGTCTGCTCTGGCCGGCCCCAACCCCCTTGATCCTCAAGTTTATAGCCCACCACTTGTGGGATCCCGACCGACGCCAAAACGATACTGCTCATGGCATGCCGAAAGACGTTGCAGATGTTCTGGAGGATGAAGGCCTGTTGCGAACCCGTAAGTCGGACGGCACCCTGCAGCCGCACGCACCATCCACCGTTCAAAGACGGCTTGCCTCCTGGTCAACGCTGCATCGCTGGCGTGGCCTTTCGGGCAACTTCAAGCACGCGGATGTTCGCTCAGCCTTGCGTCTTGCCATTCGGGTCGCAGACCGCCCCAGGAAACGAAAAAGCCGCAAGGCACTCACCGCCGATTTTCTGGAGCTTTTGCTGAAAACCTGCGACGGCTCTGCGGCATCTGCACCCAGCCTTGTCGACCTGCGTGACAAGGCCCTGCTTCTGGCCGGTTTTTCATCCGGCGGGCGCCGCCGCTCGGAGCTGGCCAGACTACGCTTGCCGCAGATTTCTTTCGAAGACCCGGTACCCGCGGATCCGGAACGCCCGGACAGTCCCTTGTTGCCATGTGCCAGCATTCGGCTCGGACGCACCAAAACCGAGTCTGCTGCGGAGGACGACAATATGGTTCTCCTCATTGGCCGGTCCGTGGATGCCCTAAAAGCGTGGCTTGATGCGGCGAAAATTGTCGAAGGACCGATTTTCAGAGCGATCGACCAATGGGGCAATGTCAAGCAACGAGGTCTTACACCACAATCGGTCAATGCGATCTTGAAAAAGAGATGCGCAATTGCAGGGCTTGAACCAAAAGACTTTTCTGCCCACGGCTTGCGGTCCGGCTTTCTGACGGAAGCAGCCAACCAGAAGGTTCCGATCCAGGATGCCATGCAGCAATCCCGCCACAGGTCGTTTGCCCAGGCTTCCTCCTATTATAACGATGCCGGGCGTAATCGGAGCCGATCGGCGCGTCTTCTCGGGTGATATGTCCAGGAAATTTTCCTGTTATGGCTTCGCCATCTTCAGCGAATTGGTAATGCTGCGAGGACCTTCTCTACTCGGTCAGCAATCGCGTCAACATATGGCGAATGTGATCCTGTGAGCCGAAGAAAATCGCTGCCACGATGACCTTCTGACGCTTTTCGTCAGAGACAAACCAGACGGCAGCCTGTTCCCGACGAACAAACCGCAGTTCCGGCAGAATATCGGGGCGCAACGTTCCAATAAAGGGTGTATTGCACAGTCCATCAATGGAAGACCGGATGGTTCGAATCCGACTGACCACGCGCTCGAACGCTGCCTCCGTGTCGTCGCCCAGGTCGGTGTAGGAGGTGAAGAGATGGTCGAAAATCAGCTCAAAGTCGCGTTCAGCGGCTGCCGAATACTCAAGTGTCCACATTGAAGGCACGCCGCTTTTGCTCAATCATGGCCTCCACTCGATTTTCCATTTCCGCAGCAGGTACCGTAGGTCCGTCCAGCCGCTGCCCGAGTAGGTGCCGCAATGCCTGTGTTTCCAGGGACTCCAGCTCGGTCTTCTGGCGCAACAGCTCCAATCCCTGCTGCAAAACGGAGCTGAGGCTCGAATACTGACCTGATTCAACGAGCGAACGCGCAAATGCGTCTTGCTGTTCGGTCAGTGATATGGACGACTTGACGCTCATGAAACGCTCCTTTCCATGAAATATGCTACCCAGTAGCACGGTCGTCAAGGCGCTTATGTCTTGGCAACTGAAGCATGTCGCATGTTCTCAAAGGCTTGCTCACTCGGCCCGACAGATCAAGTTCATTGGATAACCAATCGGGACTGGGACCTGAGTTTTCGATTGAGACAGCTGATAATCCAGGCCTCCCGTCGCCTCAATGGTTACAGATCTGATCAGTTCCAACAAGAACACTCGAACCCGGATACGGCCGCCGCCCCGCTGCGCCTGCCTCGGCAATCAACGAGTAATGTCACGATCCAACCTCGGAATCGCGGTTGAAATCCCTTATCTCAACATTTGGGTCATGCTTGACATCTGCAAGTACGTCGAAACCAACCCGCAATCCAGCTGAGCCAGCCAACAACCTGAACTGCCCTCACCGCTTGAGAACTTCCAACTCACTTGACCTTGAGTGTCTCATTCGGACTGCCAACGACGTTCCGAATGTAGTGACCAAATTCCCGGAGAGTGAATACTCGGACCTGCGCAATTCGAGCCCTTCGTTGCCCGCTCAAAACATCCCGAAACGGGCAAGACACCAGATCACGCGTGTCTTGGTTACCTGGCCGACAAGTCGAAAATCGCACCCCTCCCCTACCCGTTTTCAAGTTGAGACCAGACCCATCAAGCCCGTCAAACATTTGCTTGCCTCAGAGGGTCGAGTATGAGGCCTGTTCTTCAACCCTTCCCCATTCGGTCAAAACGTTTCTTGCTGCGCGAGCCGAATTCAAACCCCTGTTTTCCAATACCTCTGATGCAGGCATTTGCTTCACTGACATGGTGAAGACGACACTACCGGTGCCAGCCGGAAGACTTCTTCAGATATTCTTGCCGAGGGGAGGGCGACGAGGAACGAACAGAAGGTGGGAAGTGGCAAACCATCGAGCGATTTCCCGAGACCCGCGACCTGCAAGAAATGTAGTTTCTGGCTCTGCATTTCGAAACGGAGTCCGGCAATTCAGATGTGTGTGACGTCTTGCTCCGAGGAGTTTATGCCTGCTACGAGGCCAGGAATAGGTTTCACAAGGGGAAGGGGCACGCTGTGTTTACGCCGCTGAAGACACTCTATTTCGACCTCGATATTGCAATTGCAATATTGGTCATCGATGCGAGACAATCGAGGTTTCCTGCCGAATAACCTGCATTCGGCCTCGATGAGAGCTGCAAATTTCACAAATGACCACCGCTTGGACTAATCGACCCTGAAACAGTCGTAAAGAGGAGAGGGCAGGGGAAGGCGCGCTTCAGCTAATATGTGGTTGTCTCGCAGCAAGGAGCCCGACTCTTATTGCAATTGCAATATCTCGCCCAAAACAGAATCGCTACCATTTTGCACTCTCTTCAACGCACCCAAAGAAACTCCTGAAGAAAACGCTGCCTTGCATTATTTTTCTTTCAGCTCGGCTCCTGGTCTTCGATCCTGTTAAGCGTCTTGAACGGTCCTGCTGTACGTATCTGTCGGTCTTTGGCGCATGAATTGACGCTGGCAAGCAGACATAAAAAAAGCGCTTCCATGGCAGGAAGCGCTCGTAAGAGATAACTTGTCCCTGTTTTTCACAACCGATTTGGGTTCATAGCGAACTTTCTTTCCAGCCATATTGAGAGGATGACGGCCGGGATTGAGACGGCGAGGAAGAACAGGCCGACCATGGTGATCGGCTCGATATAGCGGTAGG
>NZ_JBDZYH010000011.1:0-196550 GCF_040329475.1 Roseibium sp. SCP14 | reverse complement strand
ACGGGTTCATGGACATCTTGACGTTGGCAAGATCGACACCTGAACCGTCCGGCTTGACGCGAACTTTCACGTTGTAATCGATGACCCGCTTAACGGGTACGAGGATTTTCATTTGGTCTCAACCTCTTGCTCGGCCGGCATTTCACCGCACCGCATTATCCGGCTTTTCCCGTCCGACATGACATGAAATCATTAGCAGTGGAAACAAGCCAATCGTGGCGCATGGCGGGGGACGGTACTGACCTGTACGGCAGCTGTCAATTGCGCTAATTGGTCTAACGATGCAATTTGCCGGGCTTGGAAAAGCATGCGTCGCAAAAATGATAGTTCGGCAATGCAGCAAACCGCGAATTACCGTCTGACATCGCGAAAAAAGTGTAGCCGTCGTCAGATGCCGGAAGATTGCGGCGGGAACTTGTCCGACACCGGTTCGGCAAACACCGTCGTCCAGGTTCCATCCTGCTCACGGCAGGCTGTACCCCTGATGGACAGATCCCGACCACCAAATGTCGACTGCCGCAAATATTGACGGCACCAATGCCCGCTTTTGCTCTTATAGGTCTTGATTGGCGTCAGAACCTCGGTCCAATCACCTTCCTGACCGATAAATACAGTCTCGCCGCTGACCCGCGTTTCGAGCGCTTCCTGCACGCTCTGAGTAAGCAGAATGCGCTCGGTTTCCAGGTGAGCGGCAAGAGAGGCAACGGCATCATCCATGCGGGACTGCATCCAGATACTGGTAAACATGAAGGTTCCCGCGATGAGAACCAGCGCCGCGGCCATTTGCACTATGGCGTTGCTCCAGAATGGCCGGGCATGAGGCTTGGCTGGCGTTCCTCTTTTTTCAAACTCGCGGTCGATCACAGCCTGGAAACGGTCGAGACTGTCAGCGGGAAGTTCGGCAGGAACGGTATCCTGCAGCAATGCATTGTCCTCGGCCACCTGCCGGAGGCACTTTTCACTGTCCTCATCACCGCGGATCTTCGCCAGCAGCATGGCACGCTCTTCGCCGGAGCCTTCGCCGTCGAGTATCTTGCCAATTTCCTGGATAAGCAGGACTTGTTCGCGCTTTTCGTCGAATGTCATGACATACCTCCTGGCATGCTGCGAAGTTTGGCCCCCTGTGCGGTGTCCTTTTTCTCCAGAAATTCCCGTAACTTCAATCGTGCCCGGGCAAGCCTGCTGGTCACGGTACCAATCGGAACTCCCAGTTCTTCTGCAACGTCCTTGTAGCTCTGGCCTTCAATGGCGATCTTCAACAACACCTGACGGTTATCTTCTTCCAGCTGCCCTATGAACGCCTGTACCTTCTGCAGCTCCAGACTGCTGGCGGCAGCCTTCGCACCGTCGTAGCTTTCCTCAAAATCCAACATTGCCAAATCGAATAACCTGGCGCGATTTGCCGTATCGCGCACGGAATTGAAATAAAGGTTCTGAAGGATGCGAAACATCCAGCTGTCGAGACGTGTCGCCGGATCAAACTGATCCAGGGACCGGATTGCCCGTTCGCAAGTCGTCTGTACCAGATCGTCTGCCTGATCCGGGTTCCGGCACAGCCTCAAAGCGAAACTTCTCAGTTTCGGCAGCAAGCGGATCATCTCCGTCTTCAGTGTGTCTTCAGGCAAAGAGTTCTCCGCAAACCGCTCTTACATCAACAACACCTGAAGAGACCTTTTTATCCCGGCTTTTTTTGGACTAATGTCGGGAAGAAGAAAGAATACCTAGGTGTTGTGCGTACGTAATCGGCAAATTGCCTCGCAATTCTGTCAAGACAGCAACCTCGTCAGAAGCTCGAACTTGATGAAACACACGCGTCAGATCTCATTGCACGACCGCCTCTCTGCGATGTTCCGTGGTCTGACGGGTGTTGCGGTTGCGGCGATGGTGTTCTCTCTCGTCTTCGTTAGCCCCTTGATTGACATGAAAGACACTATCGCCGCCGCCGCACAATCGGCGTCTGACCGGAACGAGCGGGCGGAGCGACGCGCTGAGCGGCGGGCAGAACGCAATCAACGCAGGAGCGAACGGCAGGCAGAGCGAGCGGAACGGCGAAGCGAGCGGCAAAGCCAGAAAGCTGAAAAGCGAAGTAACGGCCGAAGCAAATCGGAAAAGGGTGCCAGTCCTTCAAAGACAAGCTCCGAGACAGACATAGGTACAAATAACAAGCCCGAAGCAGATATCCCCAGCAATTCCGGTCCGAATACCAGTTCGGGCGCAGCTGCCCCAGAAAAGCCCGCATCCGGACATCTCATCAATCGCATTCTCGGTGAACCAAGGTTCAGCGGCGATAGTGAGCCTTCCGGAGGTGCCCTGTCGAAAAGGGAGGAACGGGAGGCCATTCAGAACGGTTGGCAATAGATCCAAAAGGTGGGATTGGATTTGGCGATTTCTGGGGGCCGGCTTGCCGAGCAAGCCACGTTTCTTTCTTTGTGCGCGGTTTTGCTTTCCGCATGTTCCGTGTTCCCGTTTCAAGGCTCTTCAGAGGCCATATTTTCGACGGTCGAGACCAGTCTGAAACCCTCTGACAAGTCCATCGCCAGCAAGAACCTGCAAAAGGCGTTGGAGAAGTCTCTTTCCGGCAATTCCGTTCGCTGGCAAAACCCGACGAGTGGCGCACGCGGCTCGGTCACACCTCTCAAGACGTGGAAAACATCCGAGGGAACTTATTGCCGCTCTTTCCGCGAAAAAATTGAACTGGCGTCCGGCAGGACCATCAGCCGCAACGGCGTTGCCTGCAGAACCGCTGAGGCTGTCTGGGAAGCAACGTGATCTGAAACATGTCAGGTCAGGTTTCGGTCGAAGAGAGGGACGCCCCGCCTGCGGAAGAAAACCACCAGAACAGCGCCTGCCGCCAGACCGCCGACATGCGCGATCCAGGCGACCTGGCTTTCCTCGGACATCACCGCGTTCACGATCTGATAGACCACCCAGGCTCCAAGCAGCCATTGAGCTGTCAGGCGCAATGGGATTCTGCCAAAAGCCAGAACCCATACCTTGACCCGAGGATGCAGCAACAGATACGCGGCGACAACGCCCGAAACTGCGCCTGATGCCCCTATGAGCGGCACTTCGGAATTGACGTCCAGAACCGCATAGGCCAGGCCACCGCCGGCGGCGCACAAAAGATAAAAAATCAGGTAGCGCACGTGCCCCATCGCATCTTCCACATTGTCACCGAAGACCCACAAGAACAACATGTTGCCGATAAGATGCATGAACCCGCCATGCAGGAATGCATATGTGATCAGCGACATCCAGTCCGGCAACACCTGAAGGTGAGGCGCAAGATCGCGAATATCGAAGAGAACGACGGGTATCAGTCCAAAAGACAGGGACGAGGCGCCGACGGCCTCGAAGCTTCCCGCCCCCTGAAACAGCAGAAAGATCAGCACGTTCAGGGCGATGATCGTCAAATTGACGATCGGAAACGGGACATGCTCCAGACGATTGTGATCATGAAGCGGAATGAACATGAAGCGCTCTGCCCAATTCGTCCGGTCTGAGAAAAGAGATTATCGGTTCTGGCCCGGGACCCACAAAACGTCCTTTTCGCCCTTGCCATTCAGCGAGCGGGAAGCCACGAAAAAAAAGTCCGACAAGCGGTTCATGTAACGAACAGCGGCTGGATTGATCTTTTCACGCGCTGCCAGATCCACCATCAGGCGTTCCGCCCGCCTGGACACCGTCCGGGCAAGATGCAGATGCGCGGAAGCTTTGCTTCCTCCTGGCAGCACAAATGATCGGAGCGGGGACAGGTCGGCGTTCAGCTGGTCGATGGCTTGTTCGATCGCTTCCACTTGAGCGTCGGTGATGCGCAGCGGTTCGTATCCAAGGTCCTTGTCGGTCTCGGGCGTGGCAAGATCCGCACCAAGGTCGAAGAGATCATTTTGAATCCGGTTCAAAACCCGGTCGACCTCAGGGGTCTCATCACAGGTGTGCAGCCGGACCAGTCCGACAACGGCATTTGTCTCGTCCACCGTGCCATAGGCTTCAATCCTGAGATCGCACTTCGACCGCCGTTCGCCGGATCCAAGCGCCGTTGTGCCGTCGTCACCTGTCTTTGTGTAAATCTTGTTCAGAACAACCATTTTGTCCGTTTCCCCAGCTTACGTTCCGGTGCCGAAAAAGTAGAGCCCGCCCATCACCAGGACAATAACCAGAAACTGCAAGCCGACCCGCCAGCGCATCAGCATTTGCGACCGGTTGGCCGGACCGTCCCGGAACATGTTCCAAAGACCGAGCAATAGAACAACCAGAACCGCGGCCATGCCGACGGGAATGAGGATGTTGATGATTTCAGCCATTTTGCTTCCCTTTTACACCGACCGCTCCCGAGGCCGGATACCGCCGCCTTGCGTGCAACCTATTCTTCTCCGTCCGCCGCCCAGATGCAGAACCTGTCCAGCAGGCTGACCGGCAGGACCCTGTTTGCCACAGCCATGATCGTGGTCGGTATCGTGACATGGTACCGCGCTTTCGACCGCTTGGCCTCTACGGCATGTATCAACCTTTTGACAACGGCTTCCGGTGGCAGTTTGAATGGTCCGGGTTCGCCGGCCTCCATACGCACCCGCCTTTTCCCGTAAGTTTGCCGATGCCTCGACGCCTTCAATCCTTCTTCTCCGATCCAGCGATCGAAGTTGGCCAGAGCGTTTTCGGTAAACCTTGTGCCGATCGGGCCGGGTTCAATCAGTGAAACCTGAATTCCGGTGCCTTTCAGTTCCTGACGCAACGTGTCGGAATATGCTTCGAGTGCGAATTTCGAGGCAGTGTAGGCCCCACGGTATTTCAGAGCCACAAAGCCAAGCACTGACGAACATTGAACAATCCTGCCCGAACCGCATTCCCGCATGGATGGGATCAGACGCCGGGTCAAGTCATGCCAGCCGATGAAGTTGGCCTCGAACAAGGCGCGCAATGCCTCTGTCGGCATGTCTTCCAGGGCGCCCGGAACCGCGTATGCACCATTGTTGAAAACAGCGTTCAGTTTGCCGTCCGTCAGCTGAAGAACAGTATCGGCCGTTTCCCTGATGCTATCCGGATCTTCGTAATCCAGGCGATAGGCTTCAAACCCCAGACCGGCCAGCCTGTCGACATCTTCCTTCTTCCTGGCGGTTGGAAAAACCCGCCAGTTCCGGCCGCGCAATATGTGAGCAGCGGCGGCTCCAATGCCGGACGAACATCCCGTTATCAAAATCGACCGATGCTCCGGGAAATTCGCTGGATGATCAATCATTCAAGGCAAATCCAGTAGTGAAATGGCTTTTTCACGGGGTCGGATCCACTTTTGAACCCTTGTCCCGGACTTTCCTATCAGATTGGTTCCCCTGAAAGCAATTTCGGCACAGGTCCTGCAAATCCTGCTGCTTCCTTGATGAAGTGCGATTTCAGGCCCGGCATGCGATCCACCACTCCGAGACCGAAATCACGAACGGCGCGCAGGACATCGCTGTCATTTGAGAAAAGCCGGTTGAGCACGTCCGTGACAACGCCCATCTGGAACGTGTCGAACCTGCGCCAACGCTGGTATCGCTCCAGAATGTCGAAACCGCCGACATCCTGGCCAAGGCGGCGTGCATCAACCAGCACTTCCGCCAGCGCTGCCACATCCTTGAAACCGAGATTGAGGCCCTGGCCTGCGATCGGGTGAATGCCGTGCGCCGCATCGCCGATCAGAGCAAAGCGCGGTTTGACGAAATCCCGGGCAAGTTTCAGCCCCAGAGGAAACGCCTTTCGCGGGCCGTCCAGCTCCAGCGTTCCGAGATGATGACCGAACCGCCGCTCCAGTTCGAGTTCGAAAGTGAACTCGTCCGAGCGCACAAGCCGATCAGCGTCGGAAGTTTTTTCTGTCCAAACAAGCGAGGACCGGTTGCCTGGAAGCGGCAGGATAGCGAAAGGTCCGGCAGGCAGAAAATGCTCTTCCGCCCGGCCGTGATGCGGCCGCTCGTGCTTGACCGTCGTCACGATGCCCGACTGGCCATAGTCCCAGTTCACCGTGCGAATGCCAGCCAGGTCCCGCAGTTTGGAACGGACACCGTCGGCTGCAACCAGCAAACGGCCCTTCAACCGGGTGCCGTCTTCAAGATCCAGTTCAACATGATCGGGAAGCGTGCGAAACGTCTCGGCCGTCCCGGGAGCAAAAAAGGCAACTCCAAGCGATTTTGCCGCTTCATAAAGCGCCGGCATCATCACACCGTTGGGCATCATGTGGGCAAACGGTTCCCCCGCCGTTGCCTCACCGTCAAATGTCAGGAAAACCGGACGAACGGCATCCCGCAACTTGCTGTCGGTCACGATCATTTCTTTGATCGGTTGGGCTTCGCTTTCGATCTGCTGCCAGATGCCGAGCTGTGTCAGCATGCGGGAGGCGGCGGCCGCAATTGCCGATGCCCTTGGGTCTTTGTGAAGCTGATCCATGGGCTTTGGATCGACAACAGCACATTTCAGCCCGGCGTCGCCCTGTTTCAAGGCAACTGCCAGGGACAGGCCAACATAACCGCCACCGGCAATCACGACATCGAACATGTCTGCGGTTTTGTCTTTCTTTGCCACTGTCTTTCTCCTTGCCTCCGGTTTCCCTTAAGGCATCTTGACTTTAACGTCAGGTCCCGTCCAAGAGTGCACTCGGGTCTCCATGAAAACAATGACCTGTCGGGCCGCCTTATTCGGCCAAATCACCCGGGACACTATCTAACAGGGATCGCGCCGATGAACACGGCCATTGATAACCTTCTACAAATTCTTGATCTGGAACCGCTGGAACGCAACCTGTTCCGTGGTCGCAGTCCCCAGGTCGGCTGGCAACGGGTGTTTGGCGGCCAGGTTATCGGCCAGGCGCTCGTGGCCGCATCCCGCACGGTGGTGGAAGACCGGCACGTTCATTCGCTTCATGGTTATTTCCTCCGTCCAGGCGACCCGCAAGTGCCGATTATCTACGAAGTTGACCGGATCCGGGACGGTGGCAGCTTTACCACACGCCGGGTCGTCGCCATTCAGCACGGAGAGGCGATTTTTTCCATGTCCGCTTCCTTTCAGGTGCACGAGGAAGGGCTTGAGCATCAAATCGACATGCCTAAGGTCCCCACGCCAGACGAGTTGCCCAGCGAGCAGGACCTGAAGGAGAAATTCCTGTCCATGGCACCGGAAAACATCCGCAGATACTGGGAGAGGGAACGGCCGATCGAAATGCGTCCGGTCGACATGACCCACTATTTCAGCAAGAAGCCGCTCCCACCCAACCAGTATGTCTGGGTGCGGGCAACGGGTACATTGCCGGATGACGAACGCATTCATCAGTGTGTCCTGGCATACGCCTCGGATATGACACTTCTCGATACGTCGCTGTTCCCGCACGGCACATCGGTGTTCAGTCCGAAAATCCAGGCCGCCAGCCTGGACCATGCCATGTGGTTCCATCACCCCTTCCGCGCCGATGAGTGGATGCTCTACGCGACCGATAGCACGTCGTCGTCCGGATCACGCGGCATGAACCGCGGCTCCCTGTTCACGATGGATGGCAAGCTGATTGCGTCAACCGCACAGGAAGGCCTCATCCGCCTGCGCAAGAAAGACTGACGCCTGAGGTGCGAAGCCCCTTGGCAGAAGCGATCTTCGCACCAATCATCGCGCCATTCCGTCGGAGAAAACTCCTAGCGGATAGGGCTGGTGAAACCGGATATCGCCAGGGGGTTTTCGGTCATCGCCTTCTGGTCCGGCGTATCGGGCAGCAAAGCGCCTGAAAAAGCCTCGAACATCTTGCGCACAAATCCTTCCGGCAAATCCTTGGTTATGAAGACCATTCGGGTGCGATGATCGTCGTCCGGCCAGGCTTCCAATGTCGCCGGGGGATGAAAGACGTGCTGAACACCGTGAATGACCACCGGCCGGTCCGGATCTTCGGCGAGCTGCACGATACCCTTCACCCGCAACAGCTTGGGGCCATGGGCCGAGCGCAGCAGATCAAGGAACATCTCCAAAGCAGATGCACTGACCGGGCGATCGGTAGCCAGTGTGAACGCCCGGATCGCATCGCTGTGCCGATTCACATCATGCTCATGGTCATGGTTATGACCGTGGCTGTGCCCATGATCGTGAGAGTGGTGATGGTCGCCATGATGATCATGACTGTGCGGTTTGTTTTCGTAAGCCTCGGCATTCAGCCAGGCGGCAACATCCGGGATCTTGCTGTCTGGATTGTAAAGTCCAGCATTGAACAGCCGGTCGGGTTCGGCATCGCCATCCTGAACATTCAAGAGCTGAGCCCCGGGATTGAGAACAGCGAGCCGCTGTTGCAGGGCTTCAAAAGCCGCTTTGTCTTCTTCCGAAGTCAGGAGATCCGTCTTGGTGAAAACCAGCCGGTCGGCAACAGCTGCCTGTTTACGCGCCTCTTCATGGTTTTCCAGTGTGGACAAACCGTTGACCGCATCGACAAGCGTGATCACGCTGTCCAGCCTGTACCGCATCACAAGATAGGGGTGCAACATGACCGTGTGAAGGATCGGCGCCGGGTCGGCAAGGCCGGTTGTTTCGATCACCACTCTGTTAAGGCGCTCCATCCGTCCGTTGTCCAGACGGCGCAGAAGATTCTCCAGGGTGGTGACCAGGTCACCCCGGATTGTGCAGCACAGGCAGCCGGATGAAAGTTCCACGATACCGTCGCCAGCCTGATCGACAAACAGATGGTCAAGCCCGATCTCACCAAATTCGTTGATGATCACTGCCGTATCCGCCATCGCCGGATCTTTGAGAATCCGGTTCAACAGCGTCGTCTTGCCGGATCCAAGAAACCCGGTCAGTACGGAAAGGGGAATGGGGGGCTTGGGTCCTTTACGGCCGGTTTCACCGGAATCCGTTGCGGCAGCCATACGCGTGTCTCCTAAAGATGCAGCGCTTATCGGCGGTTCTTCCAATCACGGGAGGAAGAATACACCTGCCAGATGCGCAGCGGAACTGAAGCGCATCGCTAACATTCTTTTCAGGAGACGGTCAAAGAGATTGGCCAGGAAAAGCGCCTAGCCGGCGTTCAATACCGGTTGCTCACTCTCGGCCTCGGTGTCATCTTCGCATTCGCTTGCCAAAAGATCCATTGGCGTCAGGTCCTGCACGAGACCGGCAGCTTCCTCTTCAGCCGACAGTTCTGCTGCCTCTTCCGCATCAACGACGCTTTTCACCGCTTCGGCCGCTTTACGAAGTGTTGCGATGACTTCCTCGACCGAGACCCCTTCTTCCAGCTGGTTGGCGGAAAGCTCTGCCAAGCTTGCAAGTGCCCGGATGGTGGCTGTTGATCTCGGTTCAATCATCATGCGATCTCTCGATCTGTTTGGTTTCGGCATGTTCTATGCCGCAAATTACCCAACGGGCGTCACTGAAAATTCTGCAGTTCAATTGCCAATGTCAGATGAATGCTTACGACAGTGTTAATGAGCAGCGTAAATAAAGGGTTAATTCCTCTATTTACGCTACTGTCCCGACCGGCAAACGAATTTGAGGTTGCAACACTTTACTTGCGTGGACTTGGAGACGGCACCGGCACCGTGAAATCAAGCCCCTTGCGGAAGATCGAACCGGGAGCTGCCTGCGACGCATCGGTCGCCGAGCCAGGCCTTTGGGAAGTCGTTTGCGGAATGGCGCCAGCAGTACTGCCCTGTGCAGTCTTCTTCAGCTTTTCACGGATTTCGCCTTCCGCCTTGCGCATGGGATTGGCAGTCGGTGTCGGAATGTCCTCAGCCGGAACTGCGGGGGTGCTCACGGAAACCGATGCGCTTGTCGGAGGGGAGCCCGTGGGCTTGCCCAAACCGACTTGCAGCGGACGGTAGACAACGCGGCGCGGTCCCAGGGTCCGGTCCAGGATCTTGGCCCAGTCCGGCTTTCCGTTGGCCTTCGTAAATCCACTGGCGTCAATTTCTTTCTTCTTGTTTTTCCCGACCCCGGCAAAAGCAAGAAGGCCACCGGATTTGTTCTCCATGTCGTACCGTGCCATGTAACCCTTTGCACCCGGACTCTTGTTGCGCCGGCAATAGCCGTCAGCAGGAGGCTTGCCGGAGGAGCCGGTCAGGCTGGAAACCTTTGTTCCACCACTGCGCTTCTTGAAGCCTTTGTCGAAAGTCTCGCGCGCAAACGCAGTGCGCTCCAATCCCGAGCCTGCTCCAAGGATAACTGCAATAAGGGTTCGCCCCCGTCGGGTCGCGGAAGCAGCAACATTGTAACCGGAGTTGCAGATGTAACCCGTCTTCATGCCGTTTGCGCCCGGCACGCGAAGTAGAAATTCGCGATTGGCGGAGCGCAAGGTCTTCTTGCCGAAGCGAATGCCCGGATGATTGTAGAAATTGCCGGATTCGGGAAAATCACGACGCAAGGCCATTGCGAGGATGGCCATGTCCCGGGCACTCGTGACCTGACGATTGTCCGGCAGGCCATGAGGGTTGGTAAAATGGGTATTGGTCATGCCGAGCCGCCTGGCCTCGGCGTTCATCATGTCAATGAACGCCTTTTCGGACCCGGCAACGGCTTCACCAAGCGCGACTGCAACATCATTGGCGGATTTGATCAGGATGATCTTCAGCGCAGTATCGACAGTGAACCGGGTACCAACCTTGAATCCCATCTTGCTGGGCGGTTCAGAAATGGAATTTTTCGACTGGACCACCGCCGAATTCAGCGTAAGGCGTCCTTCCCGGATTGCCTTGAAGGTGACATAGGCCGTCATCATCTTGGTCAACGAGGCCGGGTACCACTTGCGAGTGGCGTTTTTCTGATCAAGCACGGCGCCCGTCTTGGCGTCTATGATGATATACGCACCGATATCCGCCCTCGCGGAACCAGCGGGCAAACTCAGCAGGAAGGCGAGCACGACAAAACAAATACATGCCAGGCGGCCAATTGGGCTTGAAAACACAGGGATCCCTCGCTGGTCACACCGCAGAAACGAAATACGCAAATTACGCTAAGGCAATTAATTTTCTGCTGCGCTCTTAAAAAAACGGATCATGGAGTTGAGGGCAACCCCTTCACCGTTCACCTTGTCTGCCATTCTTTTATGCAATCGCCGAATTTTTAGACAAATTCGTGTTGTGATCCTATCTTACCCACTGAAAAAAGACGCCCTTTTCCCGCTGAGAGCCGCTCCAGTTCCCGTGAACAGGTTTTGGCCCGGCTCTTGCTAAGATTGCCAAGGGTGCCTTCCGGAGCTCGTCTTAAGCCAATCCGGATTGGGCTCCCAAAAAACGACCCTGTATGAATGGGGCGTGTCAATTCGGGGAGCGAAACGGACATGCATGATGCTGTCGCAGCATCGGAAAAAGACGCATTAGCGCAGAAAATGCAGCGGGTCAGGGGAACCGCGCGCATCCGTTTTGCCAATTCATCGAACAAGACCCGCTTGGCCGACCTCTATCAAAGCGGTTCCGCCAAAGTCAGGCTGCCAAGGGTTCACGGTCAGCCGCAAACCGCCGTTCTGATCAATACCGCGGGTGGACTGACCGGCGGCGACGAACTCCACTACGATGTGACTGCCGAAGAAAACACCCACGTCCTTGTGACGAGCCAGACAGCCGAACGTGCCTATAGAAGCTCGTTCGGCGCCGCAAAGGTGGCAGGCAGGTTCGCAATCAATTCCGGCGCAACCCTCGAATGGCTGCCACAGGAAACAATTCTTTTCGATGCATCCCGTTTGGAACGGACGATCTCTGCCGACCTTGCCTCCGACGCCCGTCTGTTGATGCTGGAGACCCTGGTGCTTGGCCGTAAAGCCATGGGCGAAAAGGTCCAGTCCCTGACATTCCGGGACAGTTGGCGCATCCGACGGGATGGAAAACTGGTGTTCGCTGACGATATTCGCCTCGATGGAGATCCTGACCGCTTCCTAAAGGGCCCGGCAACAGCTGACGGATGCCTTGCCGTTGCAACGCTGGTCGATTGTGCTGTGGATGCCGAAGACAGATTATCGCTTGCTCGGACCGTTCTTGATGATCTGCCGACAGGGGAAACCCATGCTG
This sequence comes from Roseibium sp. SCP14, assembly GCF_040329475.1. Taxonomy (NCBI): domain Bacteria; kingdom Pseudomonadati; phylum Pseudomonadota; class Alphaproteobacteria; order Hyphomicrobiales; family Stappiaceae; genus Roseibium; species Roseibium sp. SCP14. The sequence continues at coordinate 184,557 of NZ_JBDZYH010000011.1, read as the reverse complement.
CAACCAGTGCCTGGAACGGATTGCTAACCGCAAGGTTTGTCAGCCGGGACGGCCGCACGTTGCGGGATTCCTTGATGAAATTTCTGACCAGTTATCGCGCCTTGGATCTGCCGCGCGTCTGGTATTGCTGATTTGGAGAGCTGAACCATGAACCTGACACCTCGGGAAAAAGACAAGCTGCTCGTTGCCATGGCCGCGATGGTTGCCCGCCGCCGTCTCGAACGGGGCGTCAAGCTCAATCATCCTGAAGCGATTGCGCTTATTTCCGATTTTGTCGTCGAGGGTGCCCGTGACGGCCGTTCGGTCGCCGACCTGATGGCAGCAGGTGCAACCGTTCTGACCCGTGAACAGGTCATGGAAGGAGTTGCAGAAATGATTCACGACGTACAGGTGGAAGCAACCTTTCCCGACGGCACCAAGCTTGTGACGGTGCACGCGCCGATCCGTTGAGTTTCAAGGCATTTTTGATCAGGAGTTTGAACATGATCCCCGGAGAAGTGTTTCCCGCTGACGGTGAGATTGAATTGAATGCCGGACTGAAGACCGTGACACTGGATGTTTCCAACACAGGCGACCGTCCGGTCCAGGTCGGCAGTCATTATCATTTCGCCGAAACCAACAAAGGGCTATCGTTTGACAGGGAAAAGGCACATGGCATGCGCCTTGATATTCCGGCAGGCACTGCTGTTCGTTTCGAACCCGGACAGACACGCTCCATAACTCTGATACCCTACCGGGGGAGCCGAACCGTCTTCGGTTTCAATCAGAAGGTGATGGGTCAGCTCTGACGTCTTGGGAGAAAACGAATGCTTCGACCACTTTTGACCCTGGTGCTCTTGAGCTCCGCCACTGGTATGGCGAATGCGCAACAAGCGCCAGACTGCAGCAATGCGGCCACTCAGATGGAAATCACGCAATGCGCCTACCAGGAATGGCAGGCAACGGATGCGGAACTGAACACTGTCTACAAGTCCGCCATGACCAACATGCGTGCGTTGGACAGCGATTTATCAGAGCATCTGAAAGGCGCTGCCGATGCCCTGCAGGACGCCCAGCGCGCGTGGCTGCCGTATCGCGACAAGGCCTGCCAGAGTTATGGGTTTCTGGCCCGGGGCGGAACGATGGAACCGATGCTGGTCAACATCTGTCTCGCGCAGCTGACCCGGCAGCGGGTGAAGGAACTGAAGGAAATTGCCGAGGGGCTTGGAAACTGATGATCAAGTCACATTGTCGGCTCCTGCTTGTCGGCGCCTTGCTCAGTCTCCCTGCCATGTCAGGGGTATTTGCGCAGGAAAACATCGACTGCGGCTACCCGCTGAACAATTCCGAACGCACCTATTGCGCTGAAAAAGCCCTGAAAGAGGCGAACGAACGCATGGAAGCTGCCTACGGGAAACTCCGCGAGAAGGTGGTCGAGATGGATAACGAGCTGCCTGAGCACCTGAAGGGCAGCCCTGCTGCGCTGGACGAAGCGCAAGCGGCATGGACCAGTTTCCGGGAGAAGGACTGCAGGGCCTATGGCTTTCCGTTCATGGGTGGAACCCGTGGAAACGAACTCTACCGGGGATGCATGATTGTTCTCACCATGCAACGCGCGGACGACCTGGAAGCCACACTTGAAGACTACAGCAATTGATGCAGCGTCTGCCTGATCGCTGACTGGAGACATAATGGCCCATAAAATGCCCCGTGCCGCCTATGCGGACATGTTCGGACCAACGACCGGCGACAAGGTGCGCCTGGCCGATACCGACCTCATCATTGAGGTGGAAAAGGATTTCACCACCTATGGCGAGGAAGTGAAGTTCGGCGGCGGCAAGGTCATTCGAGACGGCATGGGTCAGTCCCAGGCCCCACGGTCGGCAGGAGCAGTCGATACGGTGATCACCAATGCCTTGATCGTGGATCACTGGGGCATCGTCAAAGCCGACGTCGGCTTGAAGGACGGCCGTATCGTCGGCATCGGCAAGGCCGGAAATCCCGATGTACAGCCGGGTGTCGACATTGTCGTGGGCCCGGGCACGGAAGCCATAGCCGGAGAAGGCAAGATCCTGACCGCCGGCGCGCTGGATGTTCATATCCATTTCATCTGCCCCCAGCAGATCGATGACGCGCTCATGTCCGGTGTCACGACCATGCTTGGCGGCGGTACGGGACCGGCAACAGGCACCAACGCGACGACCTGCACACCGGGTCCCTGGCACATCACCCGGATGCTGCAATCAGCCGACAGTTTCCCGATGAACCTGGCTTTTGCGGGCAAGGGAAATGCCTCGCTTCCGGCAGCGCTTGAAGAACAGATCCTTGCAGGTGCCTCTGCCTTGAAGCTGCATGAGGACTGGGGCACGACACCTGCAGCCATCGACACTTGTCTGTCCGTTGCCGACGAATACGACGTCCAGGTGATGATCCATACCGACACGCTGAACGAGTCCGGCTTTGTCGAAAACACCACGGCCGCATTCAAGGACCGCACCATTCACGCTTTTCACACGGAAGGTGCAGGTGGTGGGCATGCCCCGGATATCATCAAGGTCTGCGGCGAGACGAACGTGCTGCCTTCGTCCACCAATCCGACGCGCCCCTACACGGTGAACACGCTGGAAGAGCATCTCGACATGCTCATGGTCTGTCATCATCTGGACAGCTCCATTCCAGAAGACGTTGCCTTTGCCGAAAGCAGGATACGTAAGGAAACCATCGCGGCAGAAGACATACTTCACGACATGGGCGCCTTTTCGATCATCGCTTCCGACAGCCAGGCGATGGGCCGGGTCGGAGAAGTGATCATTCGCACGCTGCAGACCGCGCACAAGATGAAGGTCCAGCGCGGACAGCTGGCCGAAGAAGCAGGGAACAACGACAATTTCCGCGTCAAGCGCTACATGTCCAAGATCACCATCAATCCGGCCATTGCACACGGTCTGGATGAACATGTCGGTTCTGTTGAAATCGGCAAACTTGCCGATCTTGTGCTTTGGGATCCCAAATTCTTTGGTGTGAAACCGGACATGGTTCTGAAACTCGGCACGATCGCCGCAGCCCCGATGGGCGATCCGAACGCTTCAATCCCAACACCCCAACCGGTGCACTACCGGCCAATGTTCGGCGCTTTCGGCAAGGCAAGAACCGAAAGCCGGGTAACTTTTGTGTCCCAGGCCGCCTATGCCGACAATGTCGCGGAAAAGGCTGGTCTTGAAAGCCTGGTTCTGCCGGTGAAAAACGTGCGTGGCGGTATTTCCAAGAAATCCATGGTGCTGAACGATGCAACACCGGACATTGACGTGCATCCGGAAACCTATGAGGTGCGTGCAGACGGTGAACTCCTGACCTGCGAACCGGCCGAAGTGCTGCCGATGGCACAGCGGTACTTCCTGTTTTAAGGTTTGCGCCAACGATCGAACCGGGAGCACATGCATGTACAAGATAATCGGATTTCCGCGCACCCGCGCCATGCGCGTCATGTGGTTGCTGGAGGAGTTGGACGAGCCGTATGAACTTGTTCCCGCCATGCCGCAATCAGCAGAAGTGCGTGCGCTCACACCGGACGGCAAGGTGCCCATTCTTCTGGATGGCGATGCGGCAATCACCGAGTCTGTTGCGATTTGCACCTACCTTGCCGACAAGCACGGTAAATTCACCTTTCCGGCGGGCACGCTGGAGCGCGCAAGACAGGACAGCTTTACCCAGTTCGCGGTCGATGTTCTCGAAGGAGCCCTTTGGACGGCGGCGAAGAACACCTTCATTCATCCGGAAGACATGCGGGTTCCGGCCATCAAGGAAGTCTGCAAGCAAGAGTTCAGCCGTGGTTTGAAGACATTGGAAAAACGTCTTGGATCCGGTCCCTACGTCATGGGTGACACTTTCACGATTGCCGACATCATCATCGGTCATTGCTCCGGCTGGGCAATAGTCGCCAATTTCGACATCCCGATGGAGGGACCCGTGTACGAGTATTTCAAGCGCCTTCGTGAACGCCCCGGTTTCAAGGCCATGAAGGCAAAGGTCGATGCTGCCCAATGATCCGAGTGCAGAAAATTCACCCAGCCGGAAGCTGGCTGACGGAGCCTTCCGACACGATTACGCTCGACCGTGAAGACAGGCACCGCCGCCGCGCGGTACTGACCGGTCAGAACGGCCTGTCCTTTCTGCTCGATGAACCGAACGCTGTTCACCTGCATCACCGCGACGGCCTGGAATTGGAAGACGGCAGGATCGTCGAGGTTTTGGCCGAACCGGAAGATCTGGTGGAGATCGAGGCCGAAGACACCGCTCATCTGGTGAAAATTGCCTGGCATCTGGGCAACAGGCACTTGCCGACCCAACTGATGGGGCAGACCTTGCGTATCCGCCGTGACCACGTCATCGAAGACATGGTTGCCAGGCTTGGGGGCAGCATGTCTCTCGTGTCAGCGCCCTTTGATCCGGAAGGAGGGGCCTACGGACATGGCCGGACCCAGGGTCATCATCACGGACATGACCATGGGCACCATCGTCACGATCATGGACACAGCCATGACTGACCCTGTCCATTTGCCTGCGCTTTATCGCTTGCTGACTTTTATGTCCCCGGCTTTTCCGATCGGCGCTTTCACCTACAGCCATGGTCTCGAACAGGTTATTGACCAGGGCGGCGTTACCGACACCGGTGAACTGAAAGCCTGGCTGGAGGACGTGCTGAATTTCGGTGCTGGTCGCAGCGATGCAATCCTGCTGAAGGAAACCTATCGGGCAGCCGTGGACTGCGACGAGGAAACCGTTCGAAGCATGCGAGAACTCGCTCTGGCGCTTCAACCTTCCAGGGAAAGGCATCTGGAAACAAGTGCGCAGGGAACTGCGTTTCTGAATACGATTGAGAAAAGCTGGATGCCCGACCCGGACGTTCCTGCAGGCAAACTGCTTCAGGATCTTGCAAAAGCCGACGAGAATGACTGGCCATATCCGGTCGCCCTTGGCCTGGTTTGCGCGGCCCATGAGATCCCCGAAAAGGCATCGCTTACGTCTTATCTGCACGCATTCTCCGCCAACATCGTCTCGGTCGCCGTACGGGCAGTGCCCCTCGGACAGAATGACGGCCAGGCAGTTCTGGCGACACTTGAACCAGTCATATTCCGCGTGGCGGAAGACGCCCGCTCCGCTGGTCTGGACGACCTTGGCAGCTCCACCTTTCTGGCGGACATCGCATCGATGGCGCATGAAACACAATATTCGAGGCTATTTCGCTCATGAGTTCTCCAAATGGCCCTTTGCGTGTCGGCATAGGCGGTCCGGTCGGGGCCGGAAAAACCACTTTGACGGATCGGTTGTGCAAAGCCATGCGAGACCGGTTCTCTCTCGCTGTCATCACCAACGATATCTATACAAGTGAGGATGCCGAGGCGCTGATGCGCTCGCAGGCCCTTACGAGCGATCGAATTCGCGGTGTCGAAACCGGCGGATGCCCGCACACTGCAATCCGTGAAGATGCTTCGATCAATCTCGCTGCAGTCCACGACCTCACTCGCGCGATCCCGAATCTGGAGCTGATCCTGATCGAATCCGGCGGAGACAACCTTGCGGCCACCTTTTCGCCCGAACTTGCGGATTTGACCCTCTATGTGATCGACGTCGCAGCAGGGGAGGAGATCCCGCGCAAAGGTGGGCCTGGCATCACACGCTCCGATCTCCTGATCATAAACAAGACAGACCTCGCCCCGTATGTGGGTGCCGATCTCAATGTCATGAATCGGGATGCTACAAAGATGCGCAAGGACCGACCGTTCGTATTTGCCAATTCAAAGGCGGGTGAAGGTATCGACATGGTCGTCGATTTCATCATAGAGAAAGGTGGATTGAACGCTTAGACCCAGAGCTTTGTTATTCGATGGTTATGGAAAAGCAGGCTGCCTGCGCTTTCAACAATGCCTTTTGGTGCAACGCCGTGCTGAAGGCCGCAGGAGCAAGGACGAAATACGAAACGGATTTTTGGCAGGCCGAAGGAAAACAGCTTCCGCTTTATCCGAGTATTGTAACACTGTCCGCCACTCCAGGCGCTTCCCTGCGCACGGCTCTTCTTGAACTTCCATCGGGATCTGCGGTCAAAGACAGCTTTGATTGCCTGGACTTGGAGCGCGATGGTTTTCAGAAACTTTTTTCCGGAACCTGGTTGTTTAGGCCGGCTTCAATGACCGGCAGGACCTCCGCTGCTTCAGGCTGGCAAAAGATCACCCATCCCACCGGATTGAAAAAATGGTTGGCGGCGTGGAATGACAATGAAAGTCTGCACAGCCTGTTTCCGTCCAGCCTTCTGGAATTGGGAGCGGTGAGTTTTGCAGCCATTGCTTCTGGAGAGGATTTCAAGGCGGGCGCAGTGTTCAACTCCGGTCCGGAGTTTGGAGGCCGTGACGTACTTGGCTTGTCCAACGTCTTTTGCCGCAAGAACTGGCTCTACAGCGCGCTTCGTGAGCTGCTTCAACCATTTCCCCACAAATCGATCGCGACTTATGAAACGGATGACGACGTCATTCCCGTTTATCGCCAGCTCGGCTTCGAGGAATGTGGCCAGTTGAGTGTCTGGCTGAAAAACTGATCGAACCAGATACCTGTTCTGCTTGATCTTTTTCACAAATCCCCCCAACCTGACCGTAATTTTGCGGAGGGGCAAACTCATGATGTTTGACGGAGTGAATCTGATCGCGGTTGCCGCGGCAGCCATCGGGTCGTTCATATTCGGTTCGATCTGGTACGGAGTGCTCGGCAAGGCATGGATGCGCGCAGCCGACCTGACCGAAGAACAGACGAAACCGGATCCGGTAACGCTCGGCATCACCTTCGTCTGCCAGCTCCTTATGGCCTTCGTATTCGCCGGTATTATCTACCACAGCGGCGGAACAAGTATCCGAACAGGTCTGATTTCAGCTTTCATGATCTGGGCCGGCATCGTTCTGACCACGCAGATCATCAATCACCGGTTTCAAGGGCGACCCTGGAGCCTGACTTTTATCGATTGCGGCCACTGGCTCGGCGTGCTGGTGGTACAGGGCGTCGTCATTGGCTGGCTCAGCTGACGCGAACGTAAGACCTTGCAATTTCAAAAACATTAGACCAAGGACTCGGCGACTAAAGGACTAAAGTTTGGTTCTGGACGCTTAAGGGGGCCATACGCATAATGGCCCCCGGCAAAATAGGTCAGCGGTGAGGGGACGCACCTGCCGCCGGCCCAAATGTGGTTTCTGGGAGGTTCTCACATGTCTGACTCTGTTTTTCCCGTTCCTGCGGAGGTTGCCGCGCGGGCGCATGTCGACAACGCCAAATACTTGGAGATGTATCAGCGCTCCGTGGAAGACCCTGACAGTTTCTGGGGTGAACACGGCAAGCGTGTCGACTGGATCAAACCCTATACCAAGGTAAAAAACACCTCGTACGACTACCATAATGTTTCGATCAAGTGGTTCGAGGACGGCACGCTGAATGTCTCGGCCAACTGTGTCGACCGACACCTTGAAAAGCGCGGTGATCAACCTGCGATCATCTGGGAAGGAGACGACCCGAACGAGCAGAAGGTCATCACTTATCGGCAACTGCACCAGGAAGTGAACAAGTTCGCCAACGTGCTGCTGGATCAAGGCGTCAAAAAGGGCGACCGGGTCACGATCTACATGCCGATGATCCCCGAAGCAGCCTATGCCATGCTGGCTTGTGCGCGTATTGGCGCCGTCCATTCGATCGTTTTCGGCGGCTTCTCTCCGGACAGCCTCGCCCAGCGTATCGAGGACTGCGAATCCGATTGCATCGTCACCGCCGATGAAGGCTTGCGTGGTGGCCGCAAGGTTCCGCTCAAGGACAACGTCGACAAGGCCGCCGAAAAGGCACCTGTCAAGAGCGTGATTGTCGTCAAGCGTACCGGTGGCGACATCAAGATGCAGGACGGGCGGGACATCTGGTATCACGAAGCGGCCGCCAGGGTAGCGGACCATTGCGAACCAGCGGAAATGAACGCGGAAGATCCGCTGTTCATTCTCTATACCTCCGGTTCGACAGGAAAGCCGAAAGGCGTGATGCACACGAGCGGCGGATACCTCGTTTACGCCTCGATGACCCATGAATACGTCTTCGACTACCATGAGGGCGATGTCTACTGGTGCACGGCTGACGTTGGCTGGGTCACCGGTCACAGCTACATTGTTTACGGCCCGCTTGCCAATGGCGCCACAACGTTGATGTTCGAAGGCGTGCCGACCTATCCGGGACCGGGACGCTTCTGGGAAGTTTGCGACAAACACAACGTCAATATCTTCTATACCGCACCAACCGCGATCCGCGCGCTGATGGGTGCCGGCGATGAGCACGTCACCAAGACATCCCGCAAATCTCTGCGTCTTCTTGGCTCGGTCGGTGAGCCGATCAACCCCGAGGCCTGGACGTGGTACTACAACGTTGTCGGTGAAGGGCGTTGCCCGATTGTCGACACCTGGTGGCAGACAGAAACCGGAGGGATCCTGATCACGCCGCTACCGGGTGCAACAGCACTCAAGCCCGGATCTGCCACACGGCCGTTCTTCGGCGTTCAGCCGGCAGTCGTTGATGCGGAAGGCAAGTTCCTGGAAGGGGCAACGGAAGGCAATCTTGTCATCAAGGACAGCTGGCCGGGTCAGATGCGCACGGTCTACGGCGATCACGAACGTTTCGTCCAAACCTACTTCGCCACCTACAAGGGCCTCTATTTCACCGGTGACGGCTGCCGCCGTGACGAGGATGGATACTACTGGATCACGGGCCGCGTCGACGACGTCATCAACGTTTCCGGCCACCGCATGGGTACAGCGGAAGTCGAAAGCGCTCTTGTCGCCCATCCGAAGGTCTCTGAAGCTGCTGTCGTCGGTTATCCGCACGACATCAAGGGTCAGGGCATCTATGCCTATGTCACGCTGATGGAAGGCGAGGAGCCGACCGACGAGCTGAAGAAGGAACTGGTCAAGCACGTTCGGGCGGAAATCGGTCCCATTGCCTCACCGGACCTGATTCAGTTTGCACCGGGCCTGCCGAAGACCCGTTCCGGCAAGATCATGCGCCGCATCCTGCGCAAGATTGCGGAGGACAGCTTCGAAAACCTCGGCGATACCTCAACTCTGGCCGATCCGACCGTTGTCGATGACCTGATCGACAATCGGCAGAACCGGGACTGATAATTTTGCTCAAACGAAGAAAGGCCCGCCGATTGGCGGGCCTTTTTTTGACTTATGCATGACGATTATTTGGACAAGTGGATCAGCTGGATCTTCTTTGCGATATAGCTAAAGGCGTCGATCAACTCGCTTGAACTCGTCGCTTGATAGTAATTGCCGTCGCTTGCGCAAGCTTGCATGTTCTTCGAACCTGCAGAGCTGTTATTGGTACCGAAGTAGACTCCAAAGATTTTGATACCAGCTTCCTTCATTGCTTTGCAGAGTTCACGTTGGTCAGTGGAAGAATTGTTGCTGTAAGACTGGCTCTCGCTCTTTTCTCTCCAGTCATAAACATCAACCGTCTGATTCCAACATGTTCTGGACCACCCCCAACCTGAGCAATATCGCTTGTTTTCCTGTTCGACGAAGTCGTAGTACCGGTTGTTGTCTCCATCCGTCATGATAATGGCAAATTTCAACACATCGTCATCGCTGTACAAGGCGGGTTTGCTGTCCGACGGCCAGACTTCCGAGTAGTTGGGCGACAAGCTGTTCCACCCCCACACCACGCCTGTCTGACCGGCGGTACCGCCATTGTCTTCCAGAGCCTTGATGGCATCGACCAGCGTCTTCCTTTCTGCGGTCAGTGGGATCATCTTTGAATCCCTGGAACAGTTATTGCTGCCGCCGCCATAAAAGGTATCTTTTGGGGGAGGATTGACCTTGTCGTAGTAATCGTAGGTGTTGTCTGTGTATTTGACCTTGAACTCCTCGGACCCATCATCATAGTCCTGCCGTTCAGTTACACACACACTGCTATCAGCATAGCCGTAGGCTTCGCCTTTAACCTTGCCGGCATAACTTCCAAGGTTCACACCCTGGCTGTACGGGACCAGTGAAATGCGGACCTTACTGTCACTTTCATCTGTTCCTTCGGGTATGAGAATATCTACAAGACCTTCAGAGGCATCCCTAAGGGTGTCCATATCGGATGACATGGAACCGGTCACGTCCAGAACAAGTGCCAATTCGACATCGTAACGCGAGTAACTGACTTGTGCGGCGGTTCCGAACTCAAAGACCTCCGGCCCGATGTCCTTGATGGAATAGCCACCCATTCCAAGGAAATAATTTTCCAAACTCGCTGTTGAACTGACCGACACGATCCCGTTTTCAGGATCAATTTCGTACTTAAGGTTCTTGATTGCTTCGTCCAGGAACTCTGCATTGGCAAGGTTGGCTTCAAAGGAGCTGGACAAAATCTCTATGATGTCAGATTCCTTCAACGTCGTGGTGGACAGCTCCGTCGCAAGAGCCAATCCGGCAGCGTCCAACGCATAGGAAAGCTTTTCCCGAGCAGCCACGGTTCTGGATATGTCAATCGCGGCGCCTGCGATGACGATCATCAGTAGAACCATGACACCGAAGATCGGCAAGACAGCTGCCTTGCTGTCGTCAACAAGGCCGCGGACCAACTTATGGCAACGAATTAACTGTCTTTTGCTCATGACTGCCTCACATCGTTATGAGACAGCTACTACAGAAAAGTACCTAAAGCCTTAAATGAACACTGCAGAAAGTGTTAACAACCTCTTAACCCACCGTAGGGGAAAGAAAGGTCAGTCACAGTTTCCAAAACTAAAAACAATAGGAAACAGATATATTTAGGGCTCCAGTTCGGTATCCCAATAGAGAAAGTCCATCCAACTGTCATGCAGGTAGTTTGGTGGAAATCCTCGGCCATTATTGTGAAGATCCTGAATTGTCGGCTGAAAGGGCATGTGCATCGGCCACATGTTCAGCTGCTTGCAGGACTTGTTGGATTTGCGCAAATTGCATGGGGAGCATGCTGTAATGACATTATCCCAGGTGGTTAAGCCACCCTTGGAGCGGGGAATGAGGTGATCAAAGGTTAATTCATCCTTCGATCCGCAATACTGGCACTGGAATTTGTCGCGAAGGAATACATTAAAGCGGGTGAAGGCAGGGTAACGGCTTGGCTTTACAAATGTCTTGAGTGAGACGACGCTGGGCAATCTGAACTCAAAGCTCGGACTTCGGACCGCTGCATCATATTCAGCAACGATGTTCACCCGATCCAGAAAAACAGCCTTTATGGTGTCCTGCCAACTCCACAAAGACAATGGGTAGTAACTCAATGGCCGGTAATCCGCATTGAGCACCAACGCCGGATGGGTTCCCGGCGAAACCGCTATTGTCACCTTCCGCTCCTCACGCCCAGGGCACCTTGCGTTCAGAAGGACACAGAAAGATGCCCTCACATCTTAAGTCCGATCGGCTTTCAGCATCATGTGGTCTCACACGATCGCAAGCCGATGTCATCGGATTGTCCGTTGCCCAGTTGTCAGGACAGCGGATCATGTCCTTTTGTGACAGGAGTATTGTAGTGCCGAGGTGACAGTCTTGTGAAGCCCGCCAAAATCATTTCTGATCACAGTTGTTGACTATGCTTTCTCAGCGAACCAACACACTTAAACCCATGAATTATTTAGAAAAATAAGAAATCATCTGCGTCATCATGTCAGTTTTGCGAATGGAACAAAAAAGGGCGCCGATTGGCGCCCATTCTGTTAACGGTTCGTTATGCGAATCAGTTGGTCGTCCAATCGCGAATGTCGACAAAGTGCCCGGCGATGGCCGCAGCTGCCGCCATTGCAGGCGAAACAAGGTGCGTCCGACCCTTATGGCCCTGACGGCCTTCGAAGTTCCGGTTGGAGGTTGAGGCACAGCGCTCACCCGGCTTCAGCTTGTCCGCATTCATGGCAAGACACATGGAACAACCTGGTTCACGCCATTCAAAACCGGCTTCCTTGAAGATCACATCAAGACCCTCTTCCTCGGCCTGTTCCTTGACCAGGCCGGACCCCGGAACCACCATGGCACTGACATGGCCCGCCACCTTGTGATTGCCGATCACGGCAGCAGCTGCGCGCAGATCCTCGATACGGCCATTGGTGCAGGAGCCGATGAAAGCGCGGTCGATCTTGATGTCGGTGATCTTGGTGCCCGGCTCGAGACCCATGTAGTCAAGCGCCCGCTTCTTGGAATCGCGACGGTTCTCGTCCTCGATCTCTTCCGGGTTCGGGACCACACCCTCTACGGAAACAACGTCCTCGGGCGAGGAGCCCCAGGAAACGATTGGTGGCAGGTTGGCGGCGTCCAGCTCGACAACCTTGTCGAAATAGGCGTCCGAATCTGTATGCAGCGTTTTCCAGTAGGCCAGCGCCATGTCCCAGGCTTCGCCTTTCGGAGCCTTCGGGCGTCCTTCGATGTATTCGAAGGTTGCCTCGTCGGGAGCGATCAGACCGGCGCGGGCACCGGCTTCAATGGACATGTTACAGACCGTCATCCGGCCTTCCATGGACAGCGAGCGGATCGCGTCGCCGGCATATTCGATCACGTAGCCCGTGCCGCCAGCAGTACCGATCTTGCCGATGATCGCCAGAACGATATCCTTGGCGGTGACACCTTCCGGAACCTTGCCATTGACCTTCACCAGCATATTCTTGGCTTTTTTCTGGATCAGGGTCTGGGTCGCCAGAACATGTTCGACCTCGGATGTCCCGATGCCGTGTGCCAGCGAGCCGAACGCGCCATGCGTGGAGGTATGGCTGTCACCACAGACGATGGTCATACCAGGCAGCGTAAAGCCCTGTTCCGGACCAACAATGTGAACGACGCCCTGGCGCATATCGAGTTCGGAGTAATATTCGACACCGAATTCAGCTGCGTTCTTGGCGAGCGTTTCCACCTGAAGAGCCGATTCCGGATCGTCGATGCCATGGCGGCGGTCGGTGGTCGGGACGTTGTGATCGACAACGGCCAGCGTCTTTTCCGGCTGGCGCACCTTGCGGCCGTGAATGCGCAGACCTTCGAACGCCTGCGGGCTGGTTACCTCATGCACCAGATGACGATCAATATAAAGCAGACCGGTGCCGTCCGGTTGCATGTCGACCGCGTGGTCGTCCCAGATCTTGTCGTAAAGCGTCCGTGCCTTCGCCATGGCTCTCTCCTCATTCCGGCCGGCAGCCGGCAGCGTATCGCATCGCTACGCCGGTTACCCGCGTCCCTCAACTGAAGTCCTGTCGGCTTCAGAAGAGCATCTCCAAATTCTGGCTAGTGAATGACGCAGCTCCGCCCTCAGGTCAAGCATTGCGAGTTGAGTTGAATTCAACTGAGATTGACCGGCTGTAACCGCGCATCGAAAAAAGGCGGCCCAACAGGACCGCCTTTCTTGAATTCATAAGCTTTCCTAAGCTTATTCTGCCGCGCTTTCAGCAGCCGCGGCAGCTTCAGCCTTCTTGGCCTCTGCCTTTGCAGCCTTGGCAGCAGCAGCTTCAGCGCGAGCTTCTTCGTTGAGGCGCTTGGAACGAGCGTTGGTATTCTCAACGATACGTGCGGACTTACCGCGACGGTCACGGAGGTAGTAAAGCTTCGCACGGCGGACTTTACCGCGGCGAACAACTTCAACGCCTTCAAGCATCGGAGAATAGATCGGGAAGACACGCTCAACGCCTTCACCATAGGAAATCTTGCGAACCGTGAAGCTCTCGTTGATGCCGCCACCGGAACGGGCAATGCACACACCTTCGTAAGCCTGGGTACGGGTACGGTTACCTTCGGTGACCTTCACGTTGACGCGAACGGTGTCACCCGGAGAAAATTCAGGAAGCTTACGCTGAGCTTCGATTTTCGCCATTTCTTCAGCATTGAGCTGTTCGATCAAGTTCATGGCATATTTCCCTTTTCATTTACAAAGCGGTCAGAGCGTCCTCCGCAACGCCGAGAACGAATTCACCAACTTTGGGCCATGTTGTTTTTCAGCCGGATTTCCAAGCTTCAAGGCTCACTTAAGAGCCAGCCTGAACAGCAAGTCTTTGATAAGAAGACACACCTAGCACCCAGCTTCGGCGCGCATATACATTAAAATCAGAGGATTGTCATGCGATTTTTGACGGTCATTGCTGATCCCAACCAGCTCGTCGCATCCGGTATTGCTCAATCGGATTTAAACCGCCAAGCACGCTTTCTAGCTCAAAAATGGGAAAGAGGCCATTCTTGTTCGTATGCAAAACAAAAAGCAGCGGCACTTCTGCCGCTGCTGATGCCAAGTAAGGCATAAAATAAAATCGGAAAAACACCCTTCATGACGTAAACGTCCAACGGGACTTCCCTTAAAGTATCCGGATTTCATAACACGGATCTGGACATCGGCATTAGTGCAATTGCACTACAACCATAACTTTTGCTAGATAATAGGCGACAGGATGCCTCGCTCAACCTTGGGAGGAACCCTTTCGTGGTTATGGATCGTTCAGATTTACTTGGGAAGCTTTACACATCAGCTTTGCTGGACGGCGGTCTCTCGGGCGTGCTGTCTGATCTGGCAATCATCTATCCGGAATTGCCAATCACCTATCAGGCTCAATGCGTTTATGAAACGCAGGTTTATGATTGCGCGATGTTCAATCATGGCAGCGATGCCGAAATCCATCTCAGCCAGGCGCAATCCGCAAATCCGTTTCCGCCGATTGCTTTGAAATGCGACGTATCGGACGTCGCAATCACGGAACACTTCATACGACCGCAGGATGTGGAGAAAACGGACTTTTACGACGAGTATCTGAAACACCACCGCGAGATCAATCGTGCCTTCGGCATCATCCTGCACCGGCACGGCGCGGATTCCGCCTTCGTAGCTGCCAATCTGCCACGAACGATGAAAAAACGGGAAGAACGGCATGTTCTGGAACTCTTCCGTTTTCTCAGACCGCATTTGCAGGGCGCCTTCAATCTGATCCTCGAAGTCGCCAAGCGGAAATCAACCCTGACCAATCCGACTTTCTGGCTGGATCAGATTCCGACTTCGGCCTGTGTCGTATCACCAGACGGCAAGGTTCAACATTTCAATGGCCGGGCCGCACGAATGTTTCAGCTCGCCCGAAACCTTTACATGGACAAAATGGTTCGTTTGTCCGCCCGCAAGGCTGATACGCACAAGGCGTTGCACAATGCCCTGCAAAAGGCTTCGATGAGTTCGACGGCAGTCGGTCCTGTTCCGCTCGTGCCCGGACGGCAAGGCGGGCCGTTCGCCTTCATTCTCCCAATTCATGAAAGAGAACAGATCCATCCAGGTCTCGCACCGTTCATTGCGCCGACATTGCCACTGCTTGTCACAATCTTCGATCCTGACGAAGCTCCAAAGAAATCAGAGCGTATTCTCGCAGCTGCCCTTGGTCTAAGCGAACGGGAAAGCCTTCTTGTTCAGGAGCTTATCCTCGGCGCTTCCTTGCGGGAGGCGTCGAACAACCTGCAGATCTCCTACAACACGGCACGAAATCAACTGGCAAGCGCAACGTCGAAAACCGGCTCGCACTCGCAAAGCGACATCATCCGGCGTGGCACCCAGATCCTGGCCAGGCTGGGTGATGCGTCCTTGGGATCAGGCCAGAGCGAGCCTTAGTCCACGTCATCCTCATCCGCCATGTAGGCATCCCACATATCCGGACGCCGTTCACGGGTCAGGCGCTCAGCTTCCGACATCCGCCATTCGTGAATTTTCTTGTGATTGCCTGAGGTCAGGACGTCGGGAATCGCGTGTCCTTCGAACAATGCAGGGCGCGTGTAGTGAGGATGTTCCAGCAGTCCGGTCTCGAAGCTTTCGGTGTCGGCACTTTCCATGTTTCCCATCACACCCGGAATGAGACGGATGATGGCATCAAGCATGGTGATCGCGCCGATCTCGCCCCCCGAGAGGATGTAGTCGCCTATGGAAACTTCCTCCAGCTCCCGGGAATCGATAACCCTCTGATCAACGCCTTCAAATCGCCCGCAAACAATAATCGCTCCCGGTCCTTCGGCCAACTCGTGCGCACGCGCCTGTGTGAACGGTTTGCCGCGCGGGCTCATCAGCAGTCTTGGACGGGGATCAGCCGAAGGCGCAGCAGCGTCGATTGCCTTGGCCAGAATGTCGGCACGCAGAACCATGCCGGCACCCCCTCCAGCTGGCGTGTCGTCCACCGAGCGGTGCTTGTCCGCCGCATAATCACGGATCTGGCTCGTTTCCAGCTGCCACAGATTCTTTTCCAGTGCCCGGCCGGACAGACTGTGCCCCAAAGGTCCCGGAAACATGTCCGGATAGAGCGTTAGAATTGTGGCTTTGAACGGCATGACCGCCCCTGTCAGTATTAGCGTTTGCGCCAGCTTCGGCACCCGAACCGGCCGCGAGCTAAGTATGCATTAACCCTGGCCATCAAAAATTCAGGTCATCCACCGGCTAGTTTCCCGAAAGAAAGCTCTGATTAAGGCTCTCGATGCAAACTGGCAAGAGCGTTTCAATCGGGTAGTCTACCGTGGTCAAGTTTCCTGTATTTCGATTCAAGCTTCCGGCGATCGTGCAAGAACGAGTTGACCAGCATTATCTCGATTTTTCTCTGACCCGGATATTGCCGCTTATCTGCCTGGTGACGTTCGGTGTTCTCGCCGGTCTGGTGTTCAATACCGGTGTCGGTCACCCCTATGACAAGGTCATACATATCGGCTTCTTCGCCTTGCTGACGTTGTCTATCCATGCACTCTTCTGCTGCCGACTGAGGATCTCGGCGATCGTATCATTCGGCATGGGAATTGGTGGTGAGGTTGTGCAGGGGTTTCTGCCGCATCACGAGATGTCGCTGCCGGATGCCATTGCCAACGGGATCGGCGTGGCCCTCGTCTGTGCATTTATCGCCCTGATCCGCTCGGAAACAAAGCAGGTGCTCAGAGATGAGACGGAAGGTCTCTATCTGGGGGAGATGGGGCTGCAGCCCGTGCCGGTCCGTTATCTGTCCGGAGCGTCTTCGGAAGAAACCGGTTCGCCTTCGGACAAATAGTCTTCCGGCAGATCCACTGTTACCCGACCATCGGCCAGGCTGATTTCCGGCACGAATTCCCTGGTGAAGGGGATGTAGAACGTCTTGCCGCGCTTGGGCCTGATCTCCAGAAGGTCACCAGCACCGAAATCCTGCACCGCGACGATCCTGCCAAGCGTTTCGCCGTTCTGATCCAGAACATTCAGGCCATTTAGATCGGAATAGTAGAATTCGTCTTCTTCAGGCTCGGGCAACTGGTCCCGGTCGATATAAAGTTCGACACCGTTCAGCTCTTCAGCCTGATTGCGGTCCCTGATCTCCTTGAACTTGGTAACCACGACCGTCTTTTGCACCCGCGCCTTTTCGACTTCAAAGGACTGCTTGCCATCTTTCGTCGTCAGGACACCGTAATCGGTAAAGGAAAGCGGATCGTCGCCGAACGGCTTGACCCGCACTTCCCCGCGAATGCCATGCGCCGCGCCGATCTTGGCCATCAGGACCTTCTGACTATCAGAATTACTCATGTCAGCAGGTTTCCTTCTGCCAATTCGGCGCAGCACTGATCATTTGGCTTATTCTGCGGCAGTTTCTTCAGCAGCAGCAGCGGCTGCTTCTTCTTCAGCCATGCGCTTGGCTTCCAGACGCTCTTTCGCCTTCGCACCCAGCTCGGCCTTTTTCGGGTTGTTGCGCGGCTCACGCTTCAGCAGACCGGCAGCATCCAGGAAACGGTGAACGCGGTCGGTCGGCTTTGCGCCGGTGCCGAGCCAGTACTGAATGCGCTCGACGTTCAGCTGGACGCGGTCTTCGGAATCCTTCGGCAGCATCGGGTTGTAGGTGCCGACCTTTTCGATGAAACGGCCATCGCGCGGTGAGCGGATGTCAGCAATAACGATGCGGTAGTACGGGCGCTTCTTGGAACCGCCGCGTGCCAGGCGAATTTTCGTAGCCATTTAGTTTCTCCAGTTTTTTCAGTTGCCGGCTTCAGCGGCAATGGCTTCATGGTGCCGGATTACTTCTCGAACGATGAAGTTCAGGAATTTCTCGGCAAAGTCAGGATCGAGATTGGCATCACCGGCGAGCTGCCGTAGCCGTTCGATCTGAATTTTTTCCCGCGCCGGATCGGCCGGCGGCAGGTCATTGTTGGCTTTCAGAAAGCCCACTTTCTGGGTGCATTTGAATCTCTCGGCCAGCATATGCACGAGAGCTGCGTCAATATTGTCGATGGATGCCCTGAGCGCTTTCAGCTCTTTCAGGGCCTGGCTTTCGCCCAGCTGGGTCTCCGCCTCACTCATCGCTTCTTACCCTTGCCCATGCCCGGCAGTCCGGGAAGTTTCGGTCCGCCCAATCCAGGCAGGCCCGGCATTCCCGGAGGAAGTCCGGCGCCACCCAATCCGCCGGGCAGGCCTTTCGGCAATTCCATACCACCGGGCATCTGACCGGACTTGGCCATTTCTTCCAGCTGCCTGGGGTCAACATCCGGCATTCCGCCGCCCATGCCACCCATCAGCTTGCCAAGCATGCCCTTTTTCTTGCCCATGGCCTTCATCATGTCGGCCATCTGACGATGCATCTTCAGCAGCTTGTTGACCTCGGCCACCTGCACACCGGAACCCGCTGCAATGCGCTTCTTACGGCTGGCTTTCAGCAGTTCCGGCTTGCTTCGCTCGGTCGGCGTCATCGACTGAATAATGGCAACCTGACGCTTGAACATCTTGTCGTCGATATTCGAAGCCTCGATCTGCTTCTTCATTTTGCCGACGCCCGGCAACATGCCCATCATGCCGGACATGCCGCCCAGCTTTTCCATCTGCTTCAGCTGCTCGGCCAGATCGTCCAGGTCGAAATGACCTTTCTGCATCTTCCTGGCCATCTTGGCGGCCTGTTCGGCGTCGATCGCCTCCGCGGCTTTTTCAACCAGCGAAACGATATCGCCCATGCCGAGAATACGGTCGGCGATCCGCTTGGGATGGAAGTCCTCCAGCGCATCGGATTTTTCACCGGTACCGATCAGCTTGACCGGCTTTCCGGTAACCGCCTGCATGGAAAGCGCCGCACCGCCGCGTCCGTCACCGTCCATACGGGTCAGTGCGATACCGGTAATCCCGACACGCTCATCGAAGCTCTTGGCAAGATTGACGGCGTCCTGACCGGTCAGGGAGTCGGCAACCAGCAGAATTTCATGAGGCTGTGCGGCTGACTTCACGTCCGCCATCTCCACCATCAACGGTTCGTCGATGTGGATGCGGCCCGCGGTATCAAGCATGACAACGTCGTAGCCGCCGAGCTTGGCCGCGGACATCGCTCGGTTGGCGATCTCGACGGGCCCCTGCCCTTCAATGATCGGCAGTGTATCGATCTCGTTCTGCTCACCCAGAACCTTCAGCTGCTCCTGCGCAGCAGGACGCCGGGTATCGAGAGACGCCATCAGGACCTTGCGCTTGTCGCGCTGGGTCAGGCGGCGGGCAATCTTGGCTGTGGTGGTCGTTTTACCGGACCCTTGGAGACCGACCATCATGATCGCGACCGGTGCCGGCGCGTTCAGATCGATCGGCTGACCTTCGCTGCCGAGCATTTCCACCAGCTGGTCATGAACGATCTTCACGACCATCTGACCCGGGGTCACGGATTTGACGACCTCGGCACCAACGGCGCGATTACGAACCTTGTCCGTGAAAGAGCGCACGATCGGCAGGGCAACGTCGGCTTCAATGAGCGCGCGGCGGATTTCGCGCATCGCTTCATTGACGTCATTTTCCGACAGCGCACCCCGGCCGGTGAGCTTGTCGAAAATTCCACTTAGTCGATCGGACAGGCTTTCAAACATCAACTGGTCCTTAAGTCATCGTTTTCGGGATATTTCCCGAACCATATGGGCAACCGCAGCTCAATTCCAAGCAGACAGAGCCGCACAAAGCAGTTTCGCACCCGAGGGCGCATCGCGCTGTCGGGTGTTGACCTCCGGGAACTCTTTACACCTTTTCGGGTCCCGGTCGGCGGTTCAATTTGTCGGTCACTCATATGGAGTTCGCGGGTCTATGCCTGAAACATCGCGAAGAGTCAAGAAACTCGCCAAATTTCATGGCAATCCCATCAGGACACAGTGAACCCGGCCATCATTCCCGAATCCTCGTGCTCCAGAATGTGACAGTGAGCCATATAGGGCTTGTCCGCCGTTGCCGGATAGTCAAAGCGCACCTGGATTTCCACCGTACCTCCCTTGGAAATCGGCATGGTATCCTTCCATCCGGTTAGTTCAGGCGGTGGAGCATTCCCATTCACGGTCAGTACGCGGTACTGGCATCCATGAATATGAACCGGATGCAGCATCCTGTCCGTACCCTCGGAAAACACCCAGTGCTGGTCCTGATTGATGGACACGTCGAAGTCGACCCGGCTCATGTCAAAGGACTTGCCGTTGATGGCATTCGCCGACAGCTGCGTTTCCATTGACAGTTCTTGACCATCGACAATCGCGTTGGTCACGGCATCAGCGATTTCAGGATTTGCCTTCCCGCTTGCCATCAGCTTCGGCAAACCGGCTTTCATGAAAAGCCCCATGCCTTCGTCATCGAGGTTCATGCCGAACTCGAGCTTCTGTGTCGGTTCGTCGGACAATTCCGCAATCGGAGGCAGTTTGACCAGGCCTTCCGGAAGAGATCCCGCACCGTCCTTTCCATTCGGCTGGAAGGTCATGAGTGCCAGGTCCTGGTCGAAGGGCGGAAGGTTCATCGCCATCTGGTCGACCGGTCTCGTCAGCAAGTCGAAATTCTCACCGTTTCTGGCATCGACCAGAATCTCGAAGCGCTCGCCTGCATGAACCAGAAGTTCGCTGAGTTCGACAGGTGTCTCCAGGAGCCCACCGTCTCCTGCAATCACAAAGAAGGACCGGTTGGCAGACAGCGCCAGCCGGTAGCTGCGCGCGTTCGATCCATTCAGTATCCGCAATCTCAACCATCCTTTGGCCGTCTGCGCCCTCGGATAAGCAGCGCCGTTCACCAGCATCGTGTCGCCGACGTAACCAACGGTGACCGCTGCCAGGTTGAAGCGATGGAAGAAGCTGCCGTCGGCATTAAATCTTCGGTCCTGCAGAATGACCGGGATGTCGTCGACACCCCATTCCGACGGCAATTGCAGACTGTCGCTGTCTTCGTCATCGATCAAAAACAGTCCGGCAAGCCCTTTCAGGACAGGCTCGGCGGTAGTCGGATAAAAATGAGGATGGAACCAGCAGGTTGCTGCCGGCTGGTTGATGGTGAGCTGGGGCGACCAGGTCTTGCCCGGCAGGATCTGTTCTGCCGGTCCGCCATCGACATCGCCGGGCACCTTGAGCCCGTGCCAATGCATCGTGATCGGCTCTTCCAGCGTGTTCTGGACTTCCATCATCACGGTGTCACCGCGGCGAACGCGTATTGCCGGTCCGAGATAGGGACCGTTGATCCCGTAAGTGGGCGTCTTCAATCCCTCGACGAAAGCCCCCTCGCCTGTCATGGCCTGAAGTGTGATTTTGCCATTGGCGTCAGGCGCAAGCTGTTTGGGTATCGGCAGGTCAGGTCTGGCTGTCTCGGAACGGGCCGGGCCATTCATCAGGCCAGGCAGCACCAGAGTGCTCAGCGATCCGGCCAGAAACATGCGTCTTGAAACATACGGAGCAGAAAGAAAAGAAGTCACGGCATTCTCCCTGGATGCAACACTTCTCAACCTACAACTATAATAAGAAAGCCTGTCCGTTCCCAGTTAAAGATCGGACAGCTTCAATCGCTCGGCAAATCGCTGTTATCTCAATTGCTTGATCAGTGTTTTCGCCGCGAAGTCTCGTAGCGCGACGACACGTCATAATAGTCGTTGAAACCAATCTTGTCGCGAAGCTCGTGGAATTCCATGAGACTAGAGGTTCGGTGGTCGTCGGTTTTCAGTTGTTCAAGCGTATGCACCATGGCTTTCATGGCACTGGCAAGAAGCGTCAGAGGATAAGCAGCGATGGCGTAACCGATGTCTTTGAGCTCCGCGTGAGGCAAATCGGGCGTTTCGCCACCTTCGACGATATTGGCCATCTTGGGACCTGGCAGCTCGCGGCAGACTGTTTCCATTTCGGTCACCGTCTTGGGTGCCTCCACAAAAAGAATGTCTGCTCCCAGTTCACTGAATTTGGCAGCACGTTCAATTGCTTCGGACAGACCGTGCTCGTGACGTGCATCGGTGCGCGCGAGAATGAGAATATCTGCCCCGGCTTCCTTGGCGTCCACGGCCGCCCGGACGCGATCATAAGCTTCCTCGCGTGACACCACCTCCTTGCCCGGCGTGTGACCGCACCGTTTGGGGGCAACCTGATCCTCGATCATAACAGCAGCAGCACCTGCCTTGGCAAATCCGGATACGGTCCGGCGCACGTTCATGGCGTTGCCGTAGCCGGTATCGCCATCGGCCAACAGCGGCATCCGGATCGCATCGGCAATGTTTCCGACCTGATCGACAACTTCGCCATAGGACATCAGGCCGAGATCCGGCTGACCGATCCGGGAAGCGGACGCAGCGAAGCCGGACATGAAAGTCATGTCGAAACCAGCCTGCTCGATCAGTTTTGCCGACAGGGCGTCATAGCAGCAGGGCATCACGTGAAGCTTGTCCTGCCTCAGCAGAACACGAAGTTTTTCGGCCGGAGACGGCATGGAACATCCTCAGAATTTGAAGGGGATATAGAGAGCCAGATCGGTCCACATGTAAAGGATCACAACAGACACCAGCATCAACGCCAGGAACGGCAATACTCCACGTGAAACATCTGCAAGGCTGGACCGCGCCACCGACTGAATGACATAGAGATTGAGCCCCACCGGCGGCGTGATCAGGGCGCATTCCACCATCACCACCATGTAGACACCGAACCAGATGGGATCGAAGCCCAGCGCCATGGCGGCAGGCAGCAGAACGGGTGTCATGATCAGGACCATGGAAAGTGCCTCAAAGACAAGGCCCATGATCAGGAGCACGACCGATACAACAAGAATGAAGGCAATCGGCGTATCGATGTTCTGTCCGATAAAGACGGAGATTTCCTGCGGAATCCGATAAAGCGTGATCGCCTTGCCGAAGACCTTGGCACCGGCGACAATCAGCAGGATGGCAACCGTCGTCACCATGGAATCGAATGCCGCTTCCTTCAGTCCCTGCCAGGTAAGCGTTCTCAGGACGAGACCCGTGATGATCAGCGCGACGGCAAATCCGATTGCGGCTGCCTCTGTGGGTGTTGCGATCCCTGTGTAGATCACACCGATCACGAACCCTGCCAGCACAACAGATGGCAATGCTCTCAGAGAGCTTTGCATTCGTTCACGTCCGCTTGCGGCGGGCTCCGCCGTATATCCCCCAAACCAGCGTGCATAAATCATTGAAAAAGCGATGAAAAAAGCCACCAGCAACAGGCCGGGCCCTATCCCTGCCAGAAACAGGGCGATGACTGACTGCTCAGTGACGAAGCCATAGACGATCATCGGGATCGATGGCGGGATGAGGATGCCGAGCGTTCCCCCGGCAGCAAGAAGACCATAGACAAAGCGGCGCTCATAACCCCGGTCGATCATTTCCGGAATGGCGACGGTTCCGATCGTTGCTGCCGTGGCGACCGAAGACCCCGAAATCGCGGCAAAGATCGCACAGGAAAGGATGGTGGCGACCGCAAGGCCACCCGGCCAGTGACCCACCCAGGCGTGAACGGCAGCAAACAGATCCTTGCCGACACCTCCCTTCAGCAGAATGTTCGACATCAGAAGAAAGAGCGGAACTGCAAGCAGGATGAATCCATCGAGCGTCGACAGAATTGCCTGCGGCGCCATCAATGGCGAAAACCCGCCAAGCATCAGCATCGCGAGACCAAGACCGCCAAGCGTGAAAGCCACGGGCACGCGAATGAGCAGCAGACCGAAGAGAACCGCCAGAATGAGAAGTGTCGTCATGTTACGGACCTGCTTTCTTCCGCGGTCCCCTTTATGGCCTTGACCATGAGGATCACGGCCTGAACAAACAGCAATGAAAAGCCGACCGGTATGGCCAGTTCCGAAACCCAGGTCGGCAGATCGAGCATCGACCCTGTCGTTCGACCTCTTTCGAATGAATCGAGAAAAATGCCGCCCCCCTTCCAGGCGACAATTGCGCTGAAAACCCCGATGACGATCATCGCCAGCGTCGCGCAAAGCCGCTTCGCCGATTGTCCGAGCCGTTCGGTCATCGCATCCACGGCGATGTGCCGGTTGGTCTTCAGCAGCCAGGGCATTGCGATCATGGTGCCCCAGATCAGGCAGAGCTGGGACAATTCCGCCGCCCAGATCGTCGGCGCGACGAACAGATAGCGTGCCGTCACTTCATAGGTGAGCATGCAGCCGGCAAGGATAAACAGAAATGCGGAAATCCAGGCGAGTGCCCGGAGAAGGGTGTGAAAGGCTCTCATGAAACGTTCGGCAGCTTGGATAATCGGAACAGCCGCGCGACAAGTCGCGACTGAAATTGAGGCTGGAAGCAGAAAAGAGGTGGCCGGCAGTCCGGCCACCCTGGATTTTGATCAATCAATGACGTTCAGAGATTGTTCGCCGCGTCGAGCACGGTCTCACCCAGCTTTCCGGCCTTTTCCTTGTAGGCGTCGTAGACCGGCTGGCTGACTGCCTTCCAGGCAGAGATCTCTTCGGCGGTCGGCTTGTAAACCGTCATGCCGTTTTCTTCCGCTGCCGCGTAGGCATCGGCCTCGATCTGGGAAACGCGGTCACGGACGTCGGATTCAGCTGTGAGTGCAGCCGCTTCGATGATTGCCTTGTGCTCATCCGGCAAGCCGTTCCAGAAGTCGCTGTTCACAACCACGATGAACTCGATGTCGGCGTGGTTGGTAACGGTGATGGTGTCCATCACTTCCCAGAGCTTTCTGGATTTGACGCCGGAAACACCAGTCATGCCGATATCGACCGTTCCACGCTGATAGGCAAGATACTGTTCGGATCCTGAAATCAGGGTCGGCGCACCGCCGGCGGCCGTCACGAAATCTCCGAGGGTCTTGCCGAAGACACGAACCTTCTTGCCTTTCATGTCTTCAGGCGTTTTCACCGGAGCGTCCTTGGACAGCATGATGGCACCACCATAGGCCTGCCACCACAGCACATTCGATCCGGTATCCTTGATCGCCTCGTCAAGCGGGCCACGGACCGGCGAACCGGGGGCAACAGCTGCCCGGACCTTGTCTTCGGTATCGAACAGGAACGGCTGGTAGAAGATATCGACGGCCGGAATGTCTCCGACATAACGCGTCAGGGATGCAACGCCCATTTCAATGGCGCCGGATCCGACTGCCGCAGGCACTTCCTTATCCTTGTAAAGCTGCGCTGAATCGTAGATCTCGACGGCAATATCGCCATTTGAGTTCTTTTCCACTTCCTCCTTGAACAGAAGCAGATTCTGACCCAGGTGGCTTTTGAGCGGCAATTGCAATGAAATGCGCAAAGTGGTGTCGGCTGCGTCGGCAGTACCTGCCGACAGGCCAAATGCCATCAGGGCGCCAAGCGCCCAAGCAATCGGTTTCATATTTTCCTCCCAATTAACGCGAGCAGTTTTGCAAAGCGGCAATTTGCGGTCAATACGGGGTAAACCCGGTAAAGATGACAATAGTTCAAGTGTCTTTTGAGGTAACCGAACACCACGTCGCGACTGGTGCTCGCTCTGACCGCGCATTCCGGCAGGTTTGCAACACTTGCATTTTCGCAGGCAGGCGCAGATAAATATTGTCTTCTAAACCTCGACTGCCGTTCTGACAGCCGACCATCCGGATGTTCGGTGCATGAATTTTCGAGCCATCGCGTTGCCAATCGGACGCCTGCTCGTCCTGATCTCGCTGCTGATGATCGTTCCTGCCATCGCAGATGTTTTTGCGTCGAATGTGGACTGGCAGGTATTTCTGGTATCCGCGGTCATTTTGTTTACGACCGGCGTCCTGACGGTCATTGCGTTTCGCGGTCAAAGACCTCCAAGCCATTTCAAGGAAGCCATTATCTTCGTAAATGCGGCCTGGTTCGCCTTTTCCTTTGCCGGAGCAATTCCGTTTTATTTCAGCGATTTGAACATCAGTTTCACCGATGCATTTTTCGAAACCGCGTCCGGACTGACGACGACCGGGTCGACGGTCCTGACGGGACTGGATTCTTTTCCGCCGGGTATCTTGCTGTGGCGTGCTCTCCTACAGTGGATTGGCGGTATCGGCGTCATCGCGATCGGGATCTGGCTGCTTCCCGGATTGCGGGTCGGCGGAAGTCAGCTCTTTGCTCTGGAATCGTCTGAAAACACGTCCAAACCCTATGGCCACACCTGGCCATTCGTTTACCGGCTGCTGGCGCTTTATGGCGGCCTGACCCTCACCTGCACCACGCTCTATGCGCTGTGCGGCATGAACCTTTTCAATGCGGCTGTTCACGCCATGACCACCGTTTCCACCGGCGGTTTTTCCACGTCGGATCAGTCGTTTGGTCAGTTTCCGGGCATTGCGGTCTATTGGGTCGCGACCGTTTTCATGCTCGCATCCAGCATTCCGTTTCTCTATTTGATCAGAAGCCTTGAATACAGACACTTCAAACGGGACATCCAGGTGGTTCTGCTGCTGTCCATCGTCGCGTTCGCCTCGTTCGCAGTGTTCTATTTCGAACGCTACATCGTCCATGACACGCCGTTTCACATGTTCACGCTCGCCGTGTTCAACGTCGTTTCGGTCATCACGACCACGGGATATGCTGCAAATGACTATCTTCAGTTCGGCCCGGCGGTGATTGCCATTTTTTTCGTGCTGACATTTTTCGGAGGCTGCAGCGGCTCGACATCCGGTGGCTTCAAGATGTTCAGGATTGCGATTTTGGCCAGCTATTGCCGGTGTCTGTTGCGCCGAATGGTTCATCCCCATCGCATCGTGGAACCGAAATATCAAAAACAGGCAGTATGCAACCCGGTGCTGGAAGGCGTGTTCGTTTTCGCGGTTGTGTATGCGGGGGCATTTGCCGGTTTCGCGGTTGTCTACCTGATGCTTGGTATGGATCTTGAGACGGCGTTGAGTGCTTCGATCACCGCTTTGGCAAATGTCGGCCCTGGCGTTGGAGACACCATCGGTCCGTCCGGGACATTTCAGACCCTGTCGGACGCGGCAAAGTGGTTGCTGGCAATCGAAATGATTTTCGGCAGGCTTGAAATTCTGGCAGCGATACTGCTGCTGATGCCCGACTTCTGGCGCGAATAATCAGGCACAAAACGCAAAACCACCGCCGGCGTGACCGATCCGGCGGTGGTCTTGATCAGACGGCCCTGCCGCTTGCGCAGCTTAAGGGGGGTCAGACCGTCCGAAGCCGGCGTTACGGCTGAACGGCAGCGAACTCATCTGCATCAAGCAGGCTGTCCTGGTTCGCATCCGCTGCTTTGAAAAGATCCTCTGACATGGACGGGTTTGCAGCCGTGATTTCTTCGAAGCTCACGAAACCATCCTGATTGCTGTCGACCGCCTCAAAAGACATGCCCTGTGCAAGAGCTGCTGTTGATGCGGTGAAAGCGCCAAGGAGAAGAGCAGCGGTAAGACGTTTGGACATGATATGACCTCCAAGTTTGGTTTTTGGTCTTAATGTTCCGTCGGTCTGCAGGACCCCTGCGATCCAGCGACCCGGAACGAGGAGGAATGTGCTGCTTGATATCGACTGCTAAAGGGCTGCTCTTGGGAAACGTCAGGGCATTGTTGTGACTGGCAAATCAATTCAGCCATAGGCCGGTCAAATTCACGTCACTATTGTCGATTTTCGGCGGTTGTAAGGCCGCTCATCGTTCAATTGGGACTTATCCGTAGTCTCTTGCCCCGAAAATGGCCGATCCAACACGAACGCAGGTTGCTCCGAAGCCGATTGCGGTATGGTAGTCGGACGACATTCCCATGGAGAGCTGGTCCAGACCGTTGCGTTTCGCGATTTTTTCCAGCAGTGCAAAATGCTCACCCGGCGCTTCATCCACCGGGGGGATGCACATCAGGCCGACGATGCTGAGCCCCGTCTCTTCGCGGCATTCCCTGATGAAGTCATCAACCTCTTTGGGCGGGATACCGGCCTTTTGCGGCTCTTCGCCCGTATTGACCTGGATGAAACAAGGAAGAGCCCTTCCCTGCTTGTCCATCTCCGCTTTCAGTGCCTTGGCGATTTTCGGCCGGTCGACAGTGTGTATCACATCAAAGGTCGCCACCGCTTCCTTGGCCTTGTTTGATTGCAAAGGTCCGATCAAGTGCAATTCGATGCCTTCGTATTCACTGCGCAGCCCCGGCCATTTGCCCATGGCTTCCTGAACGCGGTTTTCGCCGAACACCCGCTGGCCCGCATCAAGCACTGGGTGAATATCTTCAGCATCGAAAGTCTTTGACACCGCAATCAACGTCACCGAACCATCGTTCCGGTCATATTCGGCTTCCGCACTGCGAATATCGGCCTGAACTGCTGCGAGACGGTCTGCTGCGGACGTCATGAAATTTCCCTTCAGATAACGGACTTCCTTTGAAGTTCTCTCTTACGCCCGGCAAGGCTTCAATCACAAGAGCTCGAGGACAATGAATGTCCGAAAGCAAAGATGTGTTTCAGCTCACTATGAGAGAGTGGAATTGCCAAGCGATCCGACTATGCCGTGTTTTGTTCGGTCACGACAAAGCATATGTCGCAAGGCCGGGTAATACCGACGCAATTAATGGTTTCGTTATATCTCCACCTGATAAACTATGGATGTCTTTCTTCTTTTGGGGAATTGAATGGTCAAGGAGTGTTTCCGCACATTCCTCTCAATGCTGATGATGACATCCCTTGCATCGCAAGTACGGGCAGAGACCTTTACTTTCGCGATTGGCGAGTGGCCTCCTTTCATCTCGCAACATGCACCCGGGTTCGGGTTGCACTCCCAGAAAGTTACAGAGGTTTTCAAGTCCAGGGGACATGACGCCCAGTTCGAGTTCCTGCCCTGGCGACGTTCTCTCGCATTGACGAAGCAAGGCAGCCTGGCAGCAACGTTTTCCTGGTCTTACGTCAAGGCGCGAACAGCAGATTACCATTATCCGAAAACACCCATCGACACGTTGAAGGATGTTTATTTCTACGCAAAGCATCGTTTTCCCGAAGAACTGCCACCTCTGTCCTTCGAAGATCTCAAGGGGCGCGGACTGACCGTCGTCGGCATCGCCGGATATTGGTATCAGGAACCACTTGAAAAAATTGGCGTGACCTTTCAGAGCGTTGCGACGGAAGAACAGGCCTGGACGATGCTGTTACACGGACGGGCCGATATCTATATCGAAAATGACATCGTCGGTCGGGAACACAGCCGAACCATTCTCGGCCAAGAAGCTGCCGGGATCGGGATGTCGGAACCGATCCGCATAGAACCGCTGTTCATTCTGTTCAGCAAGAACCACCCTGACGGTGCCAAGATGCTGGAAATATGGGATTCATTTGAAGCTGAAGACGCGGAATCATTTGAAGGTCCGGCCATACGATAGCTTTACGAATGCGGCATTGCGAAATAAACAGGCTACTGAAGGATCAATTTAATCTCACATGTTGACCCCGGGCCGGATTTCTGGTGACAGTCCGGCAGTCAATCATTCAGGAAATCCGCCGTGTCAGGCGGCAAGAACAAACGGCACATTTGATGGCAACGGATCGGTACAATGCGCGCGAAGTGGAAGCGCGCTGGCAGAAAGTCTGGAACGACAAAGACGTCTTCGTCACGCATAACGACGACCCGCGCGATAAGTACTACGTCCTAGAGATGTTCCCCTATCCGTCCGGCCGCATTCATATGGGTCACGTGCGCAACTATGCGATGGGTGACGTGGTTGCCCGTTACAAGCGGTCAAAGGGCTTTAACGTCCTGCATCCGATGGGCTGGGACGCATTCGGCATGCCGGCGGAAAACGCTGCCATGCAGAACAAGGTTCACCCCAAGGACTGGACCTACGAAAACATCGCAACCATGCGTGACCAGCTCAAGATCATGGGCCTGTCGCTGGACTGGAGCCGAGAGTTCGCAACCTGCGACGTGGCCTACTACACACAGCAGCAACGCCTGTTCCTGAAATTCCTCGAAGCCGGGCTGGTTTACCGCAAAAACGCCAAGGTCAACTGGGATCCGGTCGACATGACCGTCCTGGCCAATGAGCAGGTGATCGACGGTCGCGGCTGGCGCTCCGGAGCACTGGTAGAGCAACGTGAGCTGACACAGTGGTTCTTCAAGATTTCCGACTATTCGGAAGATCTTCTGGACGCGATCGATACGCTGGATCGCTGGCCGGACAAGGTACGCCTGATGCAGAAAAACTGGATCGGCCGTTCGGAAGGTTTGCGCGTCCGCTTCGAATTTGCCGAAGCAGCACCCACAGGCGACAAGACGCTGGAGATCTTCACCACCCGTCCGGACACTCTGTTCGGCGCGTCTTTCATGGGTCTGTCTCCGGATCATCCGATCTCCGACAAGCTGGCCGAAAGCAATCCTGAACTGAAGGCGTTCATCGAAGAATGCCGACGGGTCGGAACTTCTGAAGAAGCTATTGAAAAAGCTGAAAAAAAGGGACTGGACACCGGTCTTCGTGTCAAACATCCGCTGGACAGTTCAATCGAGCTGCCGGTCTATGTCGCCAACTTCATCCTGATGGATTACGGCACGGGCGCGATCTTCGCTTGCCCGGCACACGACCAGCGCGACCTGGATTTTGCCCGCAAATACGACCTGCCGGTCAAACCGGTTGTTCTGCCGAAGGAAGCGGACGCCGCAACATTCGACGTCGGCGACGAAGCCTTCACGGATGACGGCACAATCTTCAACTCCGATTTCCTGGATGGTCTTTCCATTCCCGACGCCAAGGAAGCGGTCGCTGCGAAACTGGAAAGCATCAAGGTTGATGGCCGCCCACAGGCAGAACGCCAGGTAAATTATCGTCTGCGTGACTGGGGTATTTCCCGTCAGCGCTATTGGGGATGTCCCATCCCGGTCATTCATTGTGACGATTGTGGGGTTGTTCCGGAAAAGGACGAAAACCTGCCGGTCCAGCTGCCGGATGACATCAACTTCGACAAGCCCGGTAATCCGTTGGATCGTCATGCGACCTGGCGAGACACCACGTGCCCGAGCTGCGGCAAGCCTGCAAAGCGTGAAACCGACACCATGGACACCTTTGTCGATTCCTCCTGGTATTTTGCCCGCTTCACGGCGCCTGACTGTGATCAGCCGACAGACCCGAAGGCGGCAAACGGCTGGCTGGCAGTCGATCAGTATATCGGCGGTATCGAGCACGCGATCCTGCACCTGCTCTATTCCCGCTTTTTCACACGCGCGATGCAGAAGGTGGGCGCACTGGACCTGAAGGAGCCGTTCAAGGGCCTGTTCACCCAGGGAATGGTGACCCACGAGACTTACCGGATCGGCGAAGGTGCCAACGGACAATGGGTCTCTCCGGCTGAGGTCAAGATTGTGGATGTCGACGGAAAGCGCCGTGCGTCCCTGCTGGAGACCGGCGAAGAAGTTGCCATCGGCTCCATCGAGAAGATGTCGAAATCGAAAAAGAACACCGTCGATCCGACTGACATCATCGACACCTATGGTGCCGACACCGCACGCTGGTTCATGCTGTCCGACAGCCCGCCGGAGCGAGATGTCATCTGGACTGAAGACGGCGTCCAGGGTGCCTGGCGCTTCGTTCAACGCGTCTGGCGCCTGATCGGCGATATTGCCGAAAAGAGTGAACCGCGCAGCGGCAAGGCTCCGGAAGTTTCCGGCAAGGCGCTTGATTTGCGCCGTGCAAGTCACAAAACGCTGGAAGCTGTTTCCAACGACCTGGAAAATCTTGGTTTCAACCGAGCGGTCGCGCGTCTCTACGAATTCGTCAACATGATCAGCAAGACCGTCAGCGAAGGCCTGGACGACGCCGACAGGGAATATGCCGTTCGCGAAGCCGCGGACTTTCTCGTGCAGATGATGGCGCCGATGATGCCGCACCTGGCCGAAGAATGCTGGACCGTTCTCGGCCACGACAACCTGATTTCCGAAGCCAGCTGGCCGGTTGCCGACGACGCATTGCTGGTAGAAGATTCGGTCACTTATCCTATCCAGATCAACGGCAAACGTCGCGGCGAGCTGGAAATTGCAAAAGAGGCTTCCAAAGAAGAGGTCGAAGCAGCTACCTTGGCTTTGGATTTCGTGCAGAAGGCATTGGACGGAAACACGCCGAAGAAACTCATTGTGGTGCCGCAGAGGATCGTGAATGTCGTTGTTTAACAGCATCTTCGAAAGCAGAGGCGCGCTGCGGCGCGCTGCCCTTTGTGCGGGCATTGCGGCCACTGTCGTCGTTAGCGGATGCCAGGTGCGTCCGCTTTACGGCACCAGCACGGGTGATTTCACGTCAACACCGTCACCGGTCTCGGCCGAGCTGGCGGCGATCGATCTCGAAAGCATCTCCAGCCAGTATGCAAACGATGACGCTGCGCGGGTCCTTTACAACGAACTCACCTTCAAGTTCGAAAGAGGAGCTGGCACACCGGCGAAAAAATACCGGTTGAAGGTCCTCATGGACGTCAACAATGCGGCGGTGGCTGTCGAGCGTTTCGCAGATGTTCCTTCCGCCTATACCACAACGATGAACTCCACCTTCGTGTTGAGCGACATTGAAACCGATGAAACGCTCATGTCGGGACGTTCTTTCAAATCGGCATCGTATGACTTTTCGGACCAGCGTTTTGCCAACACTCGGGCTTACCGGGACGCGCAAGAACGTGTTGCCAAGTCAGTTGCTGACGATATTGCCGCGCGTGTCGCAGGCTATTTTGCCAGCCAGTCTTAAACCGTTGCCTGGAGACGATCGTTCATGGCCGTCTTGAAAGCTGCGGAAATCGACCGTTTCATCGCAAATCCGCCTGAAGCTGGCGGTGTCGTGCTGATATTCGGCCCTGATATCGGTCTGGTTTCGGAACGGGCGACTTTGCTTGTCACCAAGGCCTCCGAGGGTGACAGCGACCCGTTCAATCTGGTCAAGATCGATGCATCGGAACTCAGCTCCGATCCGAACCGCCTGATCGATGAGGTTCTGACCGTGCCACTGTTTGGCGGCCGGCGCATCATCTGGGTGAAGGATGCCAGTGGTAAGAACCTGAACCCTTCGCTTGAACCTGTTCTGAAGCTCGATGATTGGCAGACCCTGGTCGTTCTCGAAGGCGGTGACATCAAGAAGGGTGTCGGCCTCCGAAAGTTGATCGAAACCCACAAGCGTGCGGTAGCCCTGCCCTGCTACGCGGACAACGACCGCGGCATTGATCAGCTCATCGATGAGGAAACCCGCGAAGCAGGCCTGACCATCACGCGTGAAGCCCGTGCAGCGCTTCACAGCCTCCTTGGCGGCGATCGCATGGCCAGTCGGGGCGAGCTCAAGAAACTGTGCCTCTATGCGCTCGGCAAGGGCCGTATAGAAAGCGAGGACATCGAAGCGATTATCGGTGATGCCTCCTCCTTTGAAATGTCTGAGCTGATCGACGCGGCAGCATCCGGAGACCTGGCAACGCTTGATCACGGCCTGGAACGACTTTCTGAAGCTGGATCAAAGGCTTCTGTAATAGCCAATCAGGCGCTGAAACACTTCCAACATCTGCATCGGATGCGAATCGATGTCGATCAGGGCAAGGGCGCGCAACAGGTTATCGACAGCCAGCGCCCACCGATCTTCTTTAGCCGGAAACCAAAGTTCGCGCAGCAGCTGCGGATTTGGTCGCTGAAGGACCTGGAGCGCTCCATGGACATTCTGAGCGAGGCGACGAGGATTTCCAGGCTGAACGACCCACTGGGTGTTCCTGTGCTATCTGAAGCACTCCTGAAGCTCGGCAGGGCCGCCAGGGCCCGCAGCCAGCGGCGTTGACATTCCGCAGGCCCCGCAATTGATCACACGCTGGCCGGTCCTTCTCCAGGCAGCATAGGCACCACGTCAACCGAGCACATAAAAAGCCGGGTCTGAAATCAAACCCGGCTACGATAAACATTTGAAATCAATGTCTTAACGTGTTTCTACGCCTAGCTTCTTACAGATTTCATCGAGTTGCTCCAGCGACGTGTACTTGATTTTCACATCGCCGGATTCCTTGCCCGGCTTATGTCCTACCAACACTTTCAGACCCAGCGTATCGGTCAGACGCTTTTCCAATGCCTTGGTATCCGCATCCTTTTGCGGCCGTTCGCCTGACGTTTTCTTGCCCATCAGTTTGGCAAGCGCGTCCGGATCCTGCGAAATCCTTTCCGCGTCACGAACGGTCAATCCCTTCTCTACGATCAATTCGGCCAGGGTCGCCGGATCGTCCACCGTTATCAGCGCACGCGCGTGACCCGCCGTCAGAAGTCCCTCTGCAAGGTAGTCCTTAACCGAATTCGGCAGCTTCAACAGCCTCATCGTGTTGGCCACATGGCTACGGCTCTTGCCGATAACCTTCGCAAGTTCGCCCTGGCTATAGCTGAATTCAGCCGTCAGCTGCTCATAGCCCATCGCCTCCTCAATCGGATTGAGATCGGCGCGTTGAACGTTTTCGATGATGGCAAGCTCAAGGGCTTCCTGATCGGTCACATCCCGAATGATGATCGGAGCCTCGTGGAGCCCCGCCCGCTGTGCAGCACGCCAGCGGCGTTCACCGGCAATGATCTCGAACCTGTTTGTCTTGCCAGTCGCAGGGCGCACGAGGATCGGCTGCACGATGCCTTTGGCTTTGAGCGATTCGGAAAGATCCGCCAGATCCTTCTCGGTAAACGTCTTGCGCGGGTTGCGCGGATTGGGCTCCAGATGCTCGATTGGAACTTTTCTGGAATCACGGACGATCTTTTCCGGCGGAGCAGCCGCTTCAGGAGCTGAATCTCCGATCAACGCCGCCAGTCCGCGGCCCAAACGTTTGTTTTTGCCGTCTTTCTCCGCCATACCGCACCTTTTTCTTTTTATATATCAATCAGTTAGCCGATAACGTCGCAACTTCCTGCAAAACGTACCCGCCTCTATTGTCAGTTCGGACCCGAATCCGTTCGCAATCAGGCGGCAACACGCCGCAATTTGCGTTCTCTTTGAATGATTTCAGAAGCAAGCCGCAGATAGGCCTGGCTGCCGGCGCATTTCAGGTCATAGAGCAACGCTGGTTTGCCATAGGAAGGTGCCTCGGAAATACGCACATTTCGTGGAATCACCGTCTCGTAAACCGCGTCACCCATGGTTTCGCGGACATCGGCGACAACCTGGTTCGATAGATTGTTTCGGCTGTCATACATGGTCAGAACAATGCCATGGATGCTGAGTTCCTGGTTCAGCGCACCTTTGACCTGCTCGACGGTACTGAGCAGCTGGCTGAGGCCTTCCAGCGCAAAGAACTCACATTGTAGCGGCACCAGAATGGAGTGTGACGCCGAAAGAGCGTTGATCGTCAACAAGTTGAGCGAAGGCGGGCAATCAACCAACACATAGGTGAAGCCGAGTTCCCGATAGAGATTCGACCTCGTCAAACCTTCAATTGCATTCCGCAAGCGGAACGCCCTGTCACTGGTCGAAGCAATCTCGAGCTCAAGACCGAGAAGATCCATTGTGGAAGGGGCCACCCACAAACGTTGCACAGCGGTCTCGCGAATTGCCTCTGCAAGAGAGCAGTCACCGCTCAGAACTTCATAAGTGGAAAGCCCGCGATCCCGGTGTTCGATACCCAGGCCCGTCGAGGCATTGCCCTGAGGGTCGAGATCGATAACCAGTACCTTTTCCCCGATGGCCGCAAGAGCAGTTCCGAGATTGATGGCTGTGGTGGTTTTCCCCACCCCACCCTTTTGGTTTGCAAGCGACAGTACGCGTGGCGCTTCGGGAAGCATGGCCATTACCAAAATACCTTCCTGGGCTACTCCGGCCGGGCTGAAATATTTGAAAAGAGAAGCATCCGGCTCGCAGGATCAACAAGACTTTCTTTTTCTAACAGATCAAAGTCCCATGAGTCAGCGGCTTCGTTAACTTCGCGCTGAAAATCCTGACCTTTGTGGAAAACAGCCTTCGCCCCCTTTGCAGTAAAGGGCTTCGCCAGTTGAAACAGAAGGTCAAGAGACGCCAGAGCTCGGGCCGAGACAGCGTCTACTGTTCCATGCTGCCAATCTTTCGCTACCGATTCGATCCGACCGGCATGGACTGTTCCATTCGACCCGGTTTCTCTCAAAGCAGTTCGGAGAAACGCGACCTTGCGCTGATTGCTTTCGATCATGTGGACATGTCCCTGTGGATCATCTGCCAACAGAATTGCAGTCACCACGCCAGGGAAACCCCCACCACTGCCAATGTCTACCCACGTCTTCGCTTCGGGAAAACTCCAATGAGTCTGTAGGCTATCGGCCACATGCCGGGTCCAGATATCGGGAATGGTTGATGGCGCAATCAGGTTCTGAGCAGGCTGCCACTTCAGAACCAAATCCACATAGATCTGCAAACGATCCAACGTTTCACGTGAAACATCCCCAAACTTATGCACAACCTGTCCAGAGTCGTTCAACACCATCGGACGCCCCATCAGGCAGCTCCCTTTTCAGAATGCCGCTTCAAGTGAGAAAGGACCAGGGTCAATGCGGCGGGTGTTACGCCATCCATCCGCGATGCCTGTCCAAGGGTTGCCGGGCGAATATCGCTCAGTTTCTGTTTGACTTCATTGGACAATCCGACAATTGCTTCGTAATCGAAACTATCCGGGATTCTCAACGCTTCATCGCGTTTGAGAGCTTCCACATCGGCCAGCTGCCGCTCAAGGTAGACCGCGTAAAGGGCATCCGTTGCCACCTGCTCTGCAATCTCTTTTTCAATGTCTTTCAGTTCCGGCCAGATCGCCGCCAGCCCTTCATAGGTGACATTGGGATAAGAAAGAAGATCGAAAGCCGTTCGCCTGATCCCGTCCTGATTCACGGGCAGGCCTTTTTTCTGAGCCTCGGATGGTGTCACGGTCAGCCGTATCAGAAGTTCTCTCGCCTCGGCTATTTTCGACATCTTGTCGTCAAAGGATCTTCGACGCGTGTCGGAGACAATTCCAAAGTCAACACCAAGTGGCGTCAGGCGTTGATCGGCGTTATCGGCTCTGAGCGACAGGCGATACTCCGCGCGGGATGTGAACATCCGATAGGGTTCCGTGATGCCCCTCGTGATGAGGTCGTCAATCATCACGCCGATATAGCCTTGTGAGCGATCGACAACGAACGGCTCTTTACCCTGCACCTGCAGAGCGGCATTGACACCGGCCACAAGGCCCTGGGCCCCTGCTTCCTCATAGCCGGTGGTTCCATTGATTTGGCCGGCTAGATATAGACCCGGGCAACGTTTGGCCTCCAACGTCGGACGCAGCTCACGCGGATCGACATGGTCATATTCGATGGCATATCCAGGTTGGATGACCTTCACATCTTCCAGGCCCGGAATTGTTTTCAGAAACTCGAGCTGCGCATCTTCCGGCAGTGAAGTCGAAATCCCGTTCGGATAGACGGTGTGATCGTCCAAGCCCTCCGGCTCCAGAAAGATCTGATGCCCGTCACGATCGCCAAAGCGAACGATCTTGTCTTCAATGGAGGGGCAATAACGCGGTCCCCTGCCCTGGATCTCGCCAGAGTACATTGCAGACCTGGACAGGTTGTCCCGGATGATCTGATGAGTTTTTGGAGTGGTCCTGGTGATGTGGCAAGGAATCTGTGGCGTTTCGATCCTGTCCGTCAGAGTGGAAAACGGAACAGGATCCTCATCGCCTGGCTGTTCTTCCAAGCGGTCCCAATGGATTGTTCTGCCGTCGAGCCGCGCCGGGGTACCGGTTTTCAATCGGCCCAGCTCAAAACCGATCTCCTCAAGTGACCCTGACAAACCCATGGCCGGCGCCTCACCTGACCGGCCCGCAGGTATCTTCTTGTCACCAATATGAATAAGCCCACGCAAGAAGGTTCCGCTTGTCAGCACAATCGCCTCACAGGCAATGGTACGGCCATCCGACAGCACTATACCTGAGACCGGGCGAGTGTCAGCTTCGCCATCGAACAGGATCTTGTCTGCTTCCCCTTCGACCACGGTCAGGCCATCAATCGCAGCAATCTCTTTCTGCATTGCTTCACGGTAGAGCTTCCGGTCGGCCTGTGCTCTCGGACCACGAACCGCTGGCCCCTTGCGCCGGTTGAGCATACGAAACTGAATACCACCCTGATCGGCAACACGGCCCATCAGACCATCCAGTGCATCGATCTCCCGAACGAGATGCCCCTTCCCCAATCCGCCAATCGCCGGATTGCAGGACATCACACCAATGGTCTCGAACTTGTGTGTCACCAGCGCAGTCATCGCTCCGGCGCGCGCGGCAGCCGCAGCGGCTTCACATCCGGCATGACCACCACCGATGATCACGACATCGTATTTCAGTTCCTGATCGCTCATTCTCTCACCGCTCACGCAGGCACTTCAGCAACGCCACAAGTACCTGGCAATACCCTTATCAATTTTCGGGATCGGTTTCCGGCTTCAAAGCCAGACTATCACAGGCCGTCAGACCGGCACATGTTCGCGAAACTTATACGGCGGGAAGCGTGAGAGGTCAAAGTGGAATTAGATCAGGGACTCACTTACGACGGACTCGTCTCTCCAAACCAGATGAACTCCATCGTCATGATTCACGTGAAACATGTTCCGGTTATGAATCGACCGAGAGTTTCCTTGAAATGATTCACGTGAAACATCACTTACCGATGCAAAAATCCCGGAAGATAACATCAAGAAGATCTTCAACATCGATGCGTCCAGTGATCCGACCAAGAGCATCGGCGGCGCGGCGCAGGTCCTCGGCCCGGAGTTCCGTTGGCAGATGCTCAGCATCGATAGCCGTCCGAAGACCGGCCAGACAGTCCTTCAGAAAATGCCGGTGCCTTTCCCGCGTTGCCAGGGGGGCTTCACCAAGGGAAATCGTTTCTTCAGCAAAATGGGTCAGAGCCGCAAAGAGCTCAGACATTCCTTCCTCACTTTTACTCGAACAAGCAATTTCCTTGATTGTTCCGGAAGAGTCTTGTTTCGGATGAGTCTCAAGATCTCCCTTCGTGTAGATCCTCCACACTGGAACTTCCTGTCTGAGGTCTTCAGGTAGGCCTGACCCTGCGTCCTCCAGATCCACTCCCCTGGGCTCAATGGCCCAAAGGATCAGGTCTGCCTCTCTTCCCTTGGCCTCGGCGCGTCGGATACCTTCCTTTTCGACCACACCCTCTGTCTGGCGCAGACCCGCCGTGTCTACCAGGGTCACCGGGTAACCGCCGAGATCAAGATGAACTTCAATAACGTCCCGAGTTGTCCCTGCCTCTTCAGTTACGATAGCAACATCCCGCCCGGCAATCGCATTCAAAAGGCTGGACTTGCCGGCATTCGGCGCGCCCATCAACACCACTTGCAAACCTGTCCGCAGACGTTCCCCGCTCCTTGAGCGTTCCAGATGCCGTGCAATTTCGGAATGAAGCATGGCCGCTTCCTGCCAGACTTCGTCGGCTACGCTGCCGGGGATGTCTTCTTCGTCAGCGAAATCGAAATCAGCTTCGATCATCGCCCGCATATGAATGAGCCGTTTGCGCCAGTCCTCATAGAGCTTGCCAAGCGCTCCACCCATCTGTCGCATGGCCTGCTTGCGTTGGCTTTCTGTTTCCGCTGCAATGAGGTCCGCAAGTCCTTCCACTTCGGTCAGATCCATTCGACCATGATCGAAGGCCCGTCGCGTGAATTCGCCTGGCTCGGCAGGACGGCAATTGTCGAACGTCCCCAGGACGGCGAGCATCCGGCTGACCACTGCCCTGCCCCCGTGACATTGGAACTCAGCCACATCTTCGCCGGTGAAACTCCGAGGACCCTCAAAGTAGAGAACCAGAGCCTCGTCCAGTATTTCATTAGACTGGGGATCGGAAAGCTTCGAAAGAAGGGCTGACCGAGGTGATGGCACTTGCCCACAAAGCGCTGCCACAATCTCCCTCGTCTTTTCTCCGGAGACGCGGATCACTGCGACGCCTGACGGCACTGCACCGCTGGAGAGAGCGTAGATTGTTTCAGCCATTGTTGTTCTTCCGAAGAGACGGCACGGATTGTTTGTGCTCTTGATCAGGTAGATGGTTCCAACGCCTCTTTAGCAACATCATCCTTGATGCGAAAGAACGTAGACCGTTTGATACGGTTTTCTGTGTCCTCAAGCACATTGCCAAGGTCAGGACATTCCGCGTACGAATCGATTGATGAATTGCGATTGAACGGATTCACGTGAAACGTTTGAGTGTGTTTCACGTGAATCAATCTGCTTCGAAGTCATTCTGAAACCGAGGCATTGGTAGCATTTCTCGCCATCAGGATACTCACCTGAAAACGGATAGGCCGCTTCCGGAACCTTAAAAAGGTCATCTTTTCGGATCAGGTACCACTCGAGCTTTGCGACAGGTGGTTCCATGACGCTCTGGTCATTCTGTAGAGCCGGTGCGAAGCAAGTTTGTGACCTTTTGAAAAATAGGGATGGTCGAAATCTTCCTCAGGGTTTCTGGTCATTCCCAAACGCGTCATGACTTTTTGCGATGCTTCATTTATGGCCGGAGTAAAGGACACGATCTCGTCATAGCATTTGGTTTCAAAGCCGAATCGAAGCCAAGCAGTTGCCGCTTCACTGGCATACCCCTTGCCCCAGGCCGACCGTTTCAATCGCCAACCAATATCGATGCATGGCGCTGCGGGAAGCGAGGTTCTATCCGCATGCACATCCAGGCCGACAAAGCCAATGAACTCCCCGGTCGCCTTCACTTCGACGGGACTGTAGAAAGCTCCATGTGCCTTGAAACAGCCGCGTCCCATTGCAATCAGTTTTTCCGTCTTTTGACGCGTCAATGGTTCAGGAAAGTATCGCATCACTTCCGGATCAGAGCAGATCTCAGAGAAAGGCTCGATGTCCCCTTCCCTCCAGCCTCGCAGCAACAGCCGCTCGGTTTCAATCGCAAATTCTTGAGACATGAAACGGGTCCGATTCAATTTCGGAT
This sequence comes from Roseibium sp. SCP14, assembly GCF_040329475.1. Taxonomy (NCBI): domain Bacteria; kingdom Pseudomonadati; phylum Pseudomonadota; class Alphaproteobacteria; order Hyphomicrobiales; family Stappiaceae; genus Roseibium; species Roseibium sp. SCP14. Next base: position 143,471 of record NZ_JBDZYH010000011.1, on the reverse strand, counting down.
TCACGTGAAACAAACCTGAAGGCTTCGGCCCGCGACTAAGCAATGCTGTTTCACGTGAATCGCAAATCAACTATCTGCCAGAGCGTCCTGTTTGGCCTGTTCCCTTGCCAACCAATCCGCGCTGGCCAATCGGTAAAGGACATGCATGGCGATCGGATGATCGGACGGCAAGGAAGGATGAAGAAAATCTCCCTCCGGATCCTGTGTCATGCCAACACGTTCCATGACCTTCCGGGACGGGAGATTGGCTGGAATGGTGAAGGCCACGATTTCATCAAGGCCAATGGTTTCAAAACCGAATCGAAGCCATTCTCTGGCAGCTTCACTCGCAAAGCCCTTGCCCCAGACAGACTTATTCATCCGCCAGCCGATTTCAATACAAGGATCGAAAGGCAGCGGTGCTGCATATGTGGGTCTGTTCAAACCGACAATGCCGAGAAATTCGCCTGTTTCCTTCACTTCTACCGGTGCCATGCAGAAACCGTCCTGCTCCTGCTTGGCAATGCAGCGACGTACCAGCAACTCGGAATTTTCGCGGCTCATCGGTTCTGGAAAAAATTGCATAACGACCGGATCGGCGCACAGTTCCGCGAAGGGTTCGATGTCGTCTTCTTGCCAGGCGCGCAGATACAAACGGTCGGTTTCAAGGAATACGGTTCTGGTCATAAAGGCACTTCCGATTCGGGACGATGGATTCACGTGAAACAATTCTTAACAAAAAGTAAAGGCGCGAACCGTTTCGGTCGCGCCTTCTTCTGGTTGTCTGATCCTCTTGGATCAAGTGTTCATGCTGTCGAAGAATTCGTCGTTCGACTTGGTCTGCTTGAGCTTGTCCAGAAGGAACTCGATTGCATCGACCGTCCCCATCGGATTGAGAATACGGCGCAGAACGAAGGTCTTCTTGAGGCGCTCGTGCGGAACCAGCAGCTCCTCCTTACGCGTGCCGGAGCGCTGAATATCGATTGACGGATAAACGCGCTTGTCGGAAATCTTCCGGTCAAGGATGATTTCGGAGTTACCGGTGCCCTTGAATTCTTCAAAGATGACTTCGTCCATGCGGCTGCCCGTATCGATCAGGGCGGTCGCGATGATCGTCAGAGATCCGCCTTCTTCGATGTTACGGGCCGCGCCGAAGAAACGCTTCGGGCGCTGCAGGGCGTTGGCATCGACACCACCGGTCAGAACCTTACCGGAAGATGGTACGACGGTGTTGTAGGCCCGGCCCAGACGGGTGATGGAGTCGAGCAGGATGACAACGTCACGGCCGTGCTCGGTCAGGCGCTTTGCCTTTTCGATCACCATTTCAGCGACCTGTACGTGACGCGATGCAGGTTCGTCAAATGTCGACGAAACCACTTCACCGTTCACCGTGCGCTGCATGTCGGTGACTTCCTCCGGGCGCTCATCGATCAGAAGAACGATAAGATAACATTCCGGATGATTGGTCGTAATGGATTTGGCAATGTTTTGCAGGAAGACCGTTTTACCGGTACGCGGCGGCGCCGTGATCAGGGCACGCTGGCCTTTTCCCAAAGGTGCCACAAGGTCAATAACCCTGGAGGACAGGTCCTTGATGGTCGGGTCTTCGATCTCCATCCGGAAACGTTCATCCGGATAAAGCGGTGTCAGATTGTCGAAGTGAACCTTGTGCCGGGCTTTTTCCGGGTCTTCGAAGTTAATCGAATTGACCTTGAGTAGCGCAAAATACCGCTCCCCCTCTTTCGGGCTTCGGATCTGGCCTTCAACGGTGTCCCCTGTCCGCAATGAGAAGCGACGTATCTGAGACGGCGAGACGTAAATATCGTCCGGACCGGGAAGATAGTTTGCGTCGGGTGATCTCAAGAAGCCGAAGCCATCCTGAAGAACCTCTACGACACCTTCGCCAATAATCTCCACATCCTGAGCAGCAAGATTTTTCAGGATAGCGAACATCAGCTCCTGCTTGCGCATGGTGCTGGCGTTTTCGACTTCAAGCTCCTCAGCAAATTGAAGCAGCTCTGTCGGTGTTTTTTCTTTTAGGTCTTTGAGTTTCATTTCCCGCATCGAGTTGGGGTCTTGGAGTTGTTATGGATAATTGGTTTGGAAGGTCGTTCTGAGCCGCATGAGATGGGTCGGCCAGAAGATATCTGAAAGACTATTTAGACGTGTCCAGATTGTACGGTGATGAATTAGCGACTGAATACAAACGCTGCACCGTTCGGAAGTTGGCGGACGATACGTTGTTTTGAAACAAATCGCAAGTTCGGATTTCTGCGGATTTTCCGAGCCTGCTTAGATGCCGAATTGGTTGAAAAAAGGGCAGCCTCAAATTCGAAGCTGCCCCACGATAATCAAGTCCGGAAAATCAAAATGGTTTGCCGATCACAAGGATCACGATACCGATCATCAGCAAGGTCGGAACCTCGTTCATGATCCGGTAGAACCGGGCCGGTTTGGTGTTTGCATCCCTGGCGAACTTCTTGACGCAGCCACTCAGGTACCCGTGAACACCAGACATTATCAACACGAGCGTGAGCTTTGCATGAAACCAGCCGTCTCGCCACGCATCAAGCTCGTATGCCGCCCAAAGCCCGAAGACCCAGGCGGCGATCATCGCCGGGTTCATGATCGCCTTCAACAACCGGCGCTCCATGACCTTGAAGGTCTCGGACTTGTCCGATCCCGCCTCTGCATCGGCATGATAGACAAACAGCCGCGGCAGATAGAGCATGCCGGCCATCCAGGCGATGATCGAAATGACGTGAAGGGATTTGATCCAGAGAAACAGATCCATCACGTCAGCCTTTCTTCACCTGCTCGACCATGCGCGCAACATTTTCCGGATCTGCGTCGGGTGTCACGCCGTGACCGAGATTGAAGATCAGTGGACCCTTGTCAAAGGTCTTCAGAATGTGATCGACGCCTTCTTCCAACGCCTTGCCGCCAGCCACGAGCCGCATCGGATCGAGATTGCCCTGGATCGGAACTTTCTTCTGGATGTCCAGAGCCACGTGATCCGGCGCTGTCCAGTCGAAGCCGACCGCATCAACGCCCGTTCCGTCAATATAGGCCATCATCCGGGCGGAGGAGGCTTTGGGGAACCCGATGATTTTCGCATCCGGTCTGACGGCCTTCACGCCTTCGACAATTTGCCGCGTCGGCTCAATGGACCAACGCTTGAACCCGGCATCGTCCAGAACTCCTGCCCAGGTGTCGAAAATCTGAACCGCATCCGCACCCGCATCGAGCTGGCGAATGAGGTAACGGATGGACGCCGTGACAAGCTGATCGATGAATCGCTGCATCAAATCCGGGTCGCGGTAAGCACCAACGCGGGCTGCGACCTGGTCCTGGGTAGTGTGACCGGCAACCGAGTAGCACGCAACGGTCCAGGGAGCGCCACAGAAGCCCAGGAGCGTGGTTTCGGTGGGAAGCTCCGCACGAAGACGGGAAACCGTCTCTATGACCGGTTTTAGGTGATCTTCCGCCCGTTCCTGTTCGAGGCGATCAAGGAGATCGGAAGAAAGAGGTTCGAGAACCGGTCCACGTCCTTCTTCAAAACGAACCGGATATCCGATTGCGTCAGGGACGACGAAGATATCGGAAAACAGGATGCTCGCATCAAAACCATATCGGCGGATCGGCTGGAGAGTGACCTCTGTTGCCAGATCGGGAGAATAGCAGAACTCCAGGAAGTTGGAGGCCTTGGCTCTGACTTCCCGGTATTCGGGAAGGTAGCGTCCTGCCTGACGCATCATCCAGATGGGAGGTGGCCATAACTTTTCTCCGGAGAGAACCCGCATCACGGCTCTGTCTTGGGATTTCATGAGGTCGCCTTTCCCACATTTCAAATCTAATAAGATTCTTATTTTGAATCTGTTTTTTATATTTGTGCGTGGATTACCGGGATCATTTTCTATCCACAATGCGTCAGCTCAATTTTCTCGCCGGGAAAAAACGGCAGGCTTGTTCAGCTGAATCACTCCCCAGGAGTCAATAACGTGAATAGTTTTTTTATTACAATCACTTGTGAGTGTGTTTACCTTTCGTTAAGAATTTAGGCGCTGGTGGACAATCTGTCGATATGTCACAGCTCATTTGTGAATCCACATCTGCTCACAACCGTTTCGGAGTCAGTTTCCGCTCCTTTAAGCATTGTTAATAAATCCTGCCAAGCGTGCATAAACTTCGTGCTAAGGACAGGGACCGGAGCAAGACTCCCAATTCGTCAACAGGTCTGGGGATGACAACGTGAACAAGTCGAGACACTACTTCCATCTGCATCTCGTGTCCGACTCTACCGGTGAAACGCTGATGACCGTGGCGCGCGCGGCGACAGTTCAGTATGACAATGTTCAGGAAATCGAACACGTCTATCCGCTGGTGCGTTCACCGAAACAACTCGACCGGGTGATCAGCGAAATAGAAAAGGCGCCGGGTATTGTTCTCTACACGCTTGTCGATGATGAAATCGCCAAACGCCTCGAACACAAATGCCGGGAACTCGGTGTGCCCTTCGTCAACATTCTGGATCCGGTGTTTGCGGTGTTCCAGTCCTATCTGAACGTTACGCAAACCCATCGGATCGGTGGCCAGCATGAGCTCGATGCGGAATATTTCCGACGGATGGAAGCCCTCAACTACACGATGATGCACGACGATGGACAGATCTGGGACGACCTGGAATCTGCGGATATTGTCCTGATTGGCATTTCCAGAACTTCGAAAACTCCGACCTGCATCTATCTGGCCAATCGGGGGATCAAGGCCGCGAATGTTCCTTTGGTACCGGGCATTGCTCTTCCCGATCACGTCAAGGGGCTGAAGAAACCGATGATCGTCGGATTGATCGCCTCCGTGGAACGCATTCAGCAGATCCGGAGGAACAGGGTGCTTTCGCTGAATTCCGAGGGCTATAACGATACATATGTCGACCGGAAGGAAATTTCGCAGGAAATCAACATGACCCGGCGGCTCTGCTCTGAGCTCGGCTGGCCGCTGATTGATGTGACCCGTCGTTCCGTTGAAGAAACGGCTGCCGAAATCCTGACTCTTTTCAAGGATTACAAGGTCGAGCAGGAAGACATTCCCGAGTCAGAATGACCGGAAAACATTTGAGAGGTAGACATGGCACTTGTTCTGGCGAGCGGCAGCAGGATCCGCGCTGAATTGATGCAAAATGCCGGATTGTCGATTGAGATTGATCCAGCCGATGTCGATGAACGGGCTGTGGAAGCACCGCTTCTTGAAGCCGACTTTCTGCCGGAAGACCTGGCAAGCGTGCTGGCGGAAGCCAAAGCGAATGATGTCAGCGGCCGCAGGCCCGGCGATCTCGTGGTTGGTGCCGACCAGATCCTGGCATTTGAGGGTGAACGACGCACAAAACCGGAAGATATGGAAGCGGCCCGTCGGCAGTTGCTTGCCTTTTCCGGCAAGACGCACGAACTCCATTCAGCTGTCGTGATTTCCCAGAACGGTGAAGCCATCTGGCGCCATGTCTCGACGGCTCGCCTGACAATGCGCGATCTGTCACCGCCCTTTATCGGACATTACCTGGCCGCTGCCGGTAGTGATGTTCTCTCGAGCGTCGGCGCATATCAGCTCGAAGGATTGGGCGTACAGCTGTTCGAAAAGATAGAAGGCGACTATTTCACCATTCTTGGACTGCCCATGCTGCCGCTTCTTGGTCAACTGCGCTCGCTCGGGGTAATCGAAACATGAGTGATACCTTGCGCAAGGCAGCGGTGACCGGGCATCCGGTTGCTCATTCCCGCTCACCACTGGTTCACGGCTATTGGCTGAAAAAGCACGGCATTGAAGGTGATTATGGCCGGATGGATGTCGCGCCGGACGACGCTGAACGGTTTTACGGGGATTTTGCCGCATCCGGTCTTGTGGGGGCAAACGTCACTGTACCTCACAAGGAAACCGCAGCGGCTTCCTGCGACTGGTTGGATGACGCGGCCAGAAGCATGGGGGCGGCGAACACGCTCTGGATCGATGAAACCGGAAAACTGTGCGGTGCCAACACCGATGGCCTGGGCTTTTTGGGAAATCTCGATCAACTGGCCCCCGGTTGGGATGCAAATCGGGGAATGGCGCTCGTTCTTGGCGCCGGAGGCGCTGCCAGGGCAATTGTCTGGGCACTGCTTTCCAGAAATTACACAGCTGTGCATATTGTGAACCGAACTCAGGAAAAGGCGCAAAAAATTGCCGATGAATTTGGTTCCAAAACGGTTGCCCATTCCTGGGATAAGCTGGGGAACCTGCTTGGAGAAGCGGATCTTCTGGTAAACACCACATCTCTTGGCATGTCAGGCAAGCCACCGCTGGAAATCGACCTGTCGACCCTTCCGGGGTCGGCCCTCGTCACCGATATCGTCTATGCGCCTCTGGAGACGGATCTGCTCAAACAGGCTGCGGCACAAGGTAACCGGACCGTCGATGGCCTGGGCATGCTGCTGCACCAGGCGGTCCCGGGTTTCGAGCGCTGGTTCGGAATTCGTCCTGAGGTGGACGAGGATCTGCGTAAGCTGATCTTGCGTGACCTTGGAGTGTCGGCGTGATCAGGGTGGGCCTGACCGGATCCATCGGCATGGGCAAGTCGACGACTGCAAAAATGTTCGCAGCGCGTGGCGTGCCGGTACATGATGCCGACGCGACGGTTCATGCACTTTATGAAGGACGAGCGGCACCGCTGATCGAGGCGGAATTTCCCGGAACGGTGGTGGATGGCAAGGTCGACAGGACTTTGCTGTCAAAGCATGTGCTGGGAAAGCCGGAGGCAATGAAGCGCCTGGAAGCGATCGTGCACCCTCTCGTACATGAGGAAGAACGGAAATTCCTTGAGAAGGCGGAAATGAACGGTCATGAAGTCGTTCTGCTCGATATTCCGCTCCTCTTCGAAACGAATGCCGATGGCCGGGTTGATGTGACTGTTGTCGTGACGGCGGATGCGGAGATTCAGAAACAGCGAGTTCTGGAGCGCCCGGGCATGAGTGAACAGCGGTTTTTGTCTATCCTTGGAAAACAGATGCCGGATGCGGAGAAACGGCGCCGGGCCGATCATCTGGTCGATACCGGTCTCGGGATGGAAGCAGCGGAACGCCGGGTGGACGAAATTCTGGCAATTCTGGCTGATCAGGCGGCAAACTGAATTGAAGACCGGGGAAAACCGGCGGCCAGGCTTGTATCGGAAAGGTCGAACTGCACAGTGAAAGCAGAGGCAAAGGGCTGAAGAATGCGCGAAATTTCATTCGATACGGAAACCACGGGTCTTAATCCGCGCGGCGGTGATCGTCTGGTGGAAATCGGTGGAGTGGAACTGATCAACCACATTCCCACCGGCAACGTCTACCATGTCTATATCAACCCGCAGCGGGACATGCCGGAAGAGGCGTTCCGGGTTCATGGACTGTCAGAAGAGTTTCTGTCCGACAAGCCGTTGTTCGAGCAGGTAGCCGATGAATTCCTGGAATTTGTCGGTGATGCGACACTGGTCATTCACAACGCCGCCTTCGATATGGGGTTCATCAACCACGAGCTGGAAAAGGTAGGCCGCAGGACCATCCCAAACAGCCAGGTGATCGATACGCTCGAAATCGCCCGGCGCAAACGCCCCACCGGCCCGAACTCGCTCGATGCGCTGTGTTCGCGCTACGGCATCGACAACTCCAAACGCGTCAAGCACGGCGCGTTGCTCGATGCGGAAATCCTGGCCGAAGTCTATCTGGAGCTGATCGGCGGCAGGCAGAAGGCGCTAGGTCTGATGCCGGAGGAAGAGGAGACGTCTTCCAGCAGCGCATCCGTTGAACCCGGAGAGCTTGGAACGTTCAACGCAACTCCCCGCCCCGCGCCTCTTTCCGCTCTTTTGTCCGACGGCGAACACACCGCTCACAAGGCTTTTATTGAAGGCATGGGGGAAAACGCGATCTGGGGTAAGTACGACAGCTGATATTATGATCGCATCAGCCTCATATTATGACTCAAGGTCAATAATCGATTTCAGGCTGGATTTCAGGTTCTTCAGAGCGTCGCGGCCGAGAGTGCCCGCATAAGCGTTTTCGATTTGAACCTTTATCTCCGCTGCATCCCGTACTGCCTGCCAACCTTTCTCTGTCAGCATAACCCGTTTCTTGCGTTTGTCGTCCGGATCGTTCTCCCGCGTGACGATCTCGTCCTTCTCAAGATCGTCCAGATGTTGCTGGATAGCCTGCTTCGTCATGCCGGACAGCCCTGTCAGGGCATTTTGACGGATGCCATCGCTTGGCAAGTGCTGCAGAAGAGTACCTCGCGCTTCGCCAAACCAGTCATGACCCTTTGCGACCATTTCTCGCGTGAAACGCGCTTTCCAGACAGCCGCCGCCTGCCATAGGTCCCAGCCTATATGGTCCGGATTCTGGTCATCTGATTTGCTCATTGCCACCTCGAAGATTTAGTCAAGTACCTTGACGAAATTGAAGTTCCATCCATATAGTCAAGCTACTTGACTAACTCTGTAGAGGCAATCAGATGTCTGATGAAGGCAAGATTACAAGGCGTATGCTGATTGCCGGCATTCCAGGATCGTTGATCATGTCTCCATTCCTGCCGACAGCTGGCTTCGCCGCCGGAAGGTCCGATACTGAAACAGATCGTTTGGAAAAAGATGGCGTCACGTTTGATTGGAGGTTCGACAAAGGCAGATTTCGAGCGCGAATGTCCGCGCCGACGACCGGTTGGCTGGCCGCTGGTCTTAACAGCAGCATTGAATTGAAGGACACATACTTTGTCATGCTGCGCATTGAAGATGGCACCGTGGAGGCGCAGGAGAGGATTGCGGTGTCCTCCGGTCACAGGGGGACTGGTGCTCTTGGGTATTCACCGGTGCTTGGCCATGTCGCCGGTAGAGAAGAACTGGGACAAACCCACGTTTCCTTTGTTCTTCCGATGAACCTGCCGGGGCCGCGAAACATCAATCTGAGGGAAGGCGCGCAAGTCTTTCTCATGCTCGCTTGGTCGCAAGAGAAAGATTTCACCCATCACTCGGCCTGGCGCCGGCATTTTGAAGTTACGCTTTAATCCAGCAACCATCGCGTCGTTTCAAAATGCCGCTCCGAATAGTCGCTTTCGAAGGCCCAGGCCATGGTCTGTCCTATTGTCCAGAGTCTTGCGCGTTCCCGGTCAAGAGAGAGTTCATCCGACAATCGGTCCAGCCTGTAGCGGGCTGCTTCCCTGGAATGCCCGAATTCGAAGCTACGAACGATCGGGCTGAGAGCAAATGCCGGGTCGCCGACGAGCGGTTTGGGATCGATCGCCAGCCAGGGGTCGCGTACGGAGGACAAGACGTTGTGACCGTGGAGATCCTGGTGAAGAAGAACCTGGGCCGTTTCGTCTGAAGGAAGGTCCTGCAATGCGGCGATTGCAATGTCCACCAGTCGCCTATCGCAAGGTTTTCCCGCCGTTTCCCAGTCCGCTTCCAGGTTGCTGCACCAGATGCCCGCTTCTTCTTTCAAAGACAGGAACGGCTCACCGGCCGGGACAAGCAGTTTCCGGAGCAAACCTGCAAGCACGCCGAGTTTGTCGGTGGAAGGAGCATCTGCAAGATAACGGCCCGGCTTGCACTGCTCCAGCAAAATAGCGCCGATTTCAGGCGCATGATCCAGAAGCCGGATTGCGCCTTGCCCGCTCCAATGGCGCAGGGCGTCGGCTTCAAAGCGGGATTCACGGTCGGTGAACTGAATTTTCAGAACAACGTCCTGATCGTTGCGCTTCGCCGGCAGCACATAGGAAACATAACCGCCGGAAAACGGCTGCCCTATTGTCTCCAGACCAAACCGGTGTCTCGCTGCTTCGACAAGTCCGGGCAAGGAGTCCAGCCAGGATCTCCCGCTTTCCTTTCGCCTGAGCCACAATAGCTTTTCAGGTATCTGGATTTGGGAGCCTGACTGCACAGTGTTCAATTGAGGATCCGTCGTTACGGGTCACAGCATGGACGGAAGAACGCGGTCCGGCGGACGGTGACCGTCCATGAAGGTCTTGATGTTGATGATCACCTTCTCGCCCATCTCAATGCGGCCTTCGAGGGTCGCCGAGCCCATGTGCGGCAGCAGCACGACGTTCTCCAGCTTGACGAGCTTCGGGTTGACGGCTGGTTCGTGCTCGAACACGTCGAGGCCGGCACCGGCAAGATCACCCGCTTCAAGCATGCGGATCAGCGCGTTTTCATCGATCACTTCACCGCGGGCCGTATTGACCACGTAGGCGTCCGACTTCAGCAGTTTCAGGCGGCGTGCGGACAACAGGTGAAAGGTTGCCGGAGTATGCGGACAATGAACGGAAACCACGTCCATACGCGCCAGCATCTGGTCCAGGCTCTCCCAGTAGGTTGCCTCCAGTTCCTCTTCGATCTCTTCAGGCACGCGGCGGCGGTTGTGATAGTGGATCGACATGCCGAACGCCTTGGCACGGCGGGCAACAGCCTGCCCGATGCGACCCATGCCGATGATTCCGAGCCTTTTGCCCCAGATCCGGTGACCGAGCATCCATGTTGGTGACCAGCCTGCCCAGTTGCCGTCCTCAAGTGCCCTGATGCCTGTGGCAAGACGCCGCGGCACTGACAGCATCAAGGCCATGGTCATATCTGCTGTATCTTCTGTCAGAACACCAGGCGTGTTGGTGACGTTGATCCCGCGATTGTTGGCGGTGACCACGTCGATATTGTCGACACCGTTACCGAAGTTGGCGATCAGTTTGAGATTTTCACCGGCTTGAGAAAGAACGGAGGAATCGATCCTGTCCGTAACGGTGGGCACCAGAACATCGGCAGTTCTGACAGCTTCCACCAGTTCCGCCTGGCTAAAGGGCCTGTCATTTTCATTAAGACGCGTTTCAAAAAGTTCACGCATCCGGGTTTCAACAACGTCCGGAAGCTTCCGGGTCACAACAACGACAGGCTTCTTTTTCGCCATATCAACTGCCTTTCGCGCTTCGTTGAGACTTTATTAACCTCAACGGATTCACCTTTACGCTGCGCGTTGCGCCAGCGAAAGAGACCACACCCTTTTCCTTACCAGATGGTTCGGCAGAAACAAGGGATCGGTTTCAATCGCCGTGCATTGCTAACCAGCAAGTTGGGCCCTGCTGGTTTTCGCGCGGAATTTTCGGTACAGGTTTGCCCCAACTTAACGATCAATAACAATTGGACTACCGGACAATATGGCTCGTTCGATTCCAGGTACCCGTCTCGCACTCGCGGCAATGGCAATTGTCTTCGCGCTCTACGGTGCTACCCTTCCCGCCGCGGCACAAGGAACGTCAACGGGCGCAACCGGACTTCCCGTTCCCCGCTTTGTCAGTTTGAAATCGGATCGCGTCAATGTTCGCCTCGGCCCTTCCCGGGAACATGGCGTTGCCTGGACCTTCGTGCAATCGGGGCTCCCGGTTGAGATCGTTCAGGAATTTGAAAACTGGCGCCGTATCCGCGATTGGGAAGGCAAGCAGGGTTGGGTATTCCACTCGTTGCTGTCCGGTCGCCGCACTGCCCTTGTCACTCCGTGGGAAAAATCCGACCGTACACCTCTTCGGGCCCGGTCGCGGTCTGACGCGGACATAGTTGCCGAGCTTGAACCTTTCGTCCTGACATCGGTTGCAGAGTGCGCTGGTGGCTGGTGCCGGGTGAATGGCACGAATTACGACGGTTGGCTCGATCAGACCCGTCTGTTCGGTGTTTATCCGGACGAACTGATTGAAGATTGATACGTTCTGTCGGTCCAATTGATAAAGGGCGGCACTCTGGCCGCCCTTTTTGTTTGCTTGGAATCCGTTCTGGTGACCCTCAGTCGGTCTTGGTTTCCTGCGCCTTCAGCTCTTCCAGTCTCGGCATCGACATGATGTTGTAACCGCTGTCGACGAAATGCACTTCACCGGTCACTCCACCGGAAAGATCCGAGAGGAGGTAAAGGCCGGTTCCGCCGATCTCGTCGAGGGAAACAGTCCGGCAGAGCGGGGAATTCCGCTTCTGGAAATTGAACATCAGCCGGGCGTCGGAAACACCCGAGCCTGCCAGCGTGCGTACCGGACCTGCGGAAATCGCGTTCACGCGAATGTTCTGCTCGCCATAGTCGACCGCCAGATAGCGCACGGAAGATTCCAGCGCAGCCTTGGCAACACCCATGACATTGTAGTTCGGCATCACCTTCGTGGATCCACCATAAGTCAGGGTCACCAGTGATCCGCCATTTGGCATGATTTCCGCGGCCCGCTTGGCGATTTCAGTGAACGAGAAACACGAAATCATCATTGTGCGGGCGAAGTTTTCCCGGGTGGTATCTGCATATTTGCCGCGCAGCTCCGTCTTGTCGGAAAATGCGATGGCATGAACCAGGAAGTCGATGCTGCCCCAGGTTTCCTTGAGCGCGCTGAAAACGGAATCGACGGAGTCGATATCTTCAACGTCGCAAGGCAGCAGGATATCGGACCCGACGGATTCAGCCAGCGGCTTCGTGCGCTTGCCGAAGGCCTCGCCCTGATAGGTAAACGCGAGTTCCGCGCCTTGATCTGCCAGGGTCTTGGCAATACCCCAGGCAATGGAGTGATCGTTGGCAACGCCCATGATCAGGCCGCGTTTGCCCTTCATCAATTCAGACATCTAAAACTCCTCAGCCGTGGTAGCGCGACAGGGCCAGCGAAGCGTTGGTGCCGCCGAAACCGAAGCTGTTGGAAAGAACGGTATCAAGACCTGCGTTGTCGACACGTTCCGTGACGATCTCGTCCTTGTTCAGGGCCGGATCGAGTTCAGTGATATTGGCAGAGGCCGTCATGAAATCGTTCTGCAGCATGAGCAGGCAGTAGATCGCTTCCTGCACACCTGTTGCGCCCAGGCTGTGACCGGTCAACGATTTGGTCGAAGATGCCGGTGGCTGGTTCTCGCCGAAGACGCGGCGAATGGCTTCAATTTCGCCAATGTCGCCAACCGGCGTCGACGTACCGTGCGTGTTGATGTAGTCGACCTTGCGATCTCCAAGGGTTTCAATGGCAAGACGCATGCAGCGCTCGCCGCCCTCACCTGACGGAGCCACCATGTCATAGCCGTCGGAGTTGGCGGCATAACCGGTCACTTCGGCGTAGATCTTCGCACCGCGTGCCTTGGCATGTTCCAGCTCTTCCAGAACGACAACGCCGCCACCGCCGGCGATGACAAAACCGTCGCGGGTCGCGTCATAAGCGCGGGAAGCGGTTGCCGGGGTGTCATTGTACTTGGAAGACATGGCGCCCATGGCGTCGAAGAGGCAGGACAGGGTCCAGTCGAGTTCTTCGCCGCCGCCGGCAAACATGACGTCCTGCTTGCCGAACTGGATCTGTTCGGTCGCAGCACCGATGCAGTGTGCGGAGGTGGAACAGGCAGACGTGATCGAGTAGTTGATGCCCTTGATCTTGAACGGTGTCGCCAGGCAGGCAGAGTTGGTCGAGCTCATGCCGCGGGTCACCATGAACGGGCCCATGCGCTTCGGCGAGCCCTTTTCCAGGACGATCTGGTGCGCCTGGAAAAGGTTCTTGGTGGACGGACCGCCGGAACCCATGATCAGACCGGTGCGAGTATTGGAAACGTCGCTTTCTTCCAGTCCGCTGTCGGCGATTGCCTGCTGCATGGAAATGTAGTTGTAAGCTGCGCCGTCGCCCATGAAGCGAAGCTGACGCTTGTCGATCAGGGACGGGATATCAATATCCGGCATCCCGTGAACCTGGCTTCGGAAGCCGTGTTCGGCGTAGTCAGGGGCAAAACTGATACCGGATTTGCCTTCGCGCAGGCTCGCCAGAACTTCCTGGGCATTCGATCCGATGGATGACACGATTCCGATACCGGTGACGACAACGCGTCTCATTGCGGTCTCCTACTTTCTTTAAGAGTGCGGCATGGCCATAGGATCAGATCTCAAGCCAGCATGACACTTACATAATGCGCAAACCGGCGCCCCCAAGTAAAAAGAAACGCCGGTCCAATTCGATAAAGACTTAAATGGCCTTAGGTTTGGGCCAAGCCAACACGCAAGTCGGTTGCCTTGTAGATCTGTTCACCGTCCGCCTTCAACCAGCCGTCGGCAATTCCCAAGACCAGCCGGCCCTTCATGATCCGCTTGAAGTCGACGCCGTATTCGACCTTCTTGACGTCCGGTGTGACCATGCCCTTGAACTTGATCTCACCCGTTGAAAGCGCCATGCCCTTACCCGGCAGACCGAGCCAGCCAAGATAGAACCCGGTCAGCTGCCACATGGCGTCGAGACCGAGACAACCCGGCATTACAGGATTTCCCTGGAAGTGACACGGGAAGAACCACAGATCCGGCTTGATGTCGAATTCGGCACGGGCAAAACCCTTGTCGTATTCGCCGCCGGTTTCGGAAATTTCCGTGATCCGGTCAAACATCAGCATCGGGGGAAGCGGCAATTGGGCGTTGCCAGGGCCAAACAGCTCGCCGCGGCCGCAGGCGAGTAGAGCTTCATAGTCGTAGCTTGAGCGGCGCTCGGTCATTCAAGATCCGTTTTCTTGTATCCTACCCTGAACATCCAAGGGGAGACGGGTTGTTTTTGGTTCGTTTGTGGCGCCTTCCTAACACAGGGGAACCATGACCGAAAGATGTCACTTGCGCCAACTTGCGGGGTTTTCTGGCTATTTTCGAAGAATTGAGGGCAATCAATGCAGAAAACGAGCACCCAGGCATTATCGTTTGATTAGCGAAAAACTTGCATCTTGGGTGCAAGAAATGGCAGATATAGGTGACTGCCTTTTGAAGCAAGCACTTGTTCGTTAGGAATGAAATCAAATTTTCCTATACAGAACAAAGCATTAGACGTGGATTAGATCGGAATGACGACGCGCATGGTAATGGATACTGCCGGCAAAGATGTGACCGACATGCTGCGGACGGCTGGTTTACGGCCGACGCGCCAGCGTGTGTCGCTGGCGGAGATCCTGTATTCCAAGGGCGATCGTCACGTTTCCGCAGAACTTCTACACGAAGAAGCGGTTGACGCGGACGTCCCGGTCTCGCTGGCAACGGTTTACAACACCTTGCACCAGTTCACCGAAGCAGGCTTGCTGCGCGAAGTCGCCATTGAAGGCAACAAGACCTATTTCGACACCAACGTCTCCGATCACCATCACTTCTTCATCGAAGGCGAAAACCGGGTGATCGACATTCCGGGAGAAGGCGTCGGCATTGGCAAGCTTCCCGTTGCACCGGAAGGCATGGAAGTCGTTCGGGTCGACGTGGTCGTCCGGGTGCGTGAGAAGCGCTGAACCTGTCTGCCGTAAGCTAGGAAAGCCCCGCTTCGACATATCTTAACTTCCAGAGATAGTAGTCTGCCGTCGCTCCGATCTCGGTCAGGTGGCGCTGTCCGTCTGACTCAAATCCGATCTTCTTCAAAAGATTTGCCGAGCGTGTGTTCTCGGGGTGGGTAATCGCGCACAAGGTGCGCAGCTTGAGTTCCTTTTGAACGAAGTCCAGAACCGCAAGACCAGCCTCTTTTCCCAGTCCCAGTCCGCGGAAGTCTTCCAGAAAGGCAAAGCCGAGATCCGGATACTCGAGTTCCTTGCGAACCACGAGCCCGCACACACCGACGGGTTGGTTGGTTTCCTTCAATTCGACTAGCCACAAACCGACCCCATGAGCGGCAAAGCGTGCAAGCGACTTGCTCTTGATATAGAGAGCAGCATCTTCATGGGAGCCGATGCCGTGATCGGCGATGAAACGATGGTAATCCGGTTCGTTCATCAGTTTGAGATAAAAGCCGGCATCGTTGCTGGATGGCAAACGAAAGCGAAGCCGCTCACTTGCCGGAAAGGGGCCGAGGGGAAAACTCAAGCGGAAATATCCTTTTCAATCAAAGCTTTGGTGCGCAATGCGATGTCTGGAACTGCATCGAATTTTTCCTTCTCCGGACTTTTGCAAAGGTCATAAATCACACAACGTTTGCATTCAGGCTTGCGTGCCTTGCAGATGTAGCGGCCATGCAGGATCAGCCAGTGATGGGCATGGAGGGAAAATTCCGGCGGAACGGCCTTTTCCATGGCCTTCTCGACATCGAGCGGTGTTTTGCCCGGCGCGATGCCGATCCGGTTCCCGAGCCTGAATAGATGAGTATCGACGGCAATTGTCGGATGCCCGAAGAAAATATTCAGAACCACGTTCGCGGTCTTCCGGCCAACGCCAGGCAGTTTTTCCAGCGCTTCCCTGTTTTCCGGGACTTCGCCGCCATGATCACGAATGAGTTGTTCGGACAGGAGAATGACGTTCTTGGCCTTGTTCTTGTAAAGACCGATCGTCCGGATTTCCTCGCGTACCTTGTCCTCACCCAGCGCAATCATCTTTTCCGGTGTGTCGGCAATCTGAAACAGGTTTTTTGTTGCCCGGTTCACACCGACATCGGTCGCCTGGGCAGACAGGACAACGGCAACCAGGAGCGTGAAGGCGTTCACATAGTCCAGTTCGCCTTCAGGCTCAGGATTGTCCGCATGAAATCTTTGAAAGATCGCGTAGGTCTCCGCTTTGCTGTAGCGGGACCGCCTCAGGACCTTGCCGGGGTTGTCCACGGAAGGTGCTTTCTTGCGGGCCTGTTTGGGTTTGGCGGACCGCTTCGAAGTCTTGCTTGTTACCGGGCTCTTTGCTTGGGTCATGTTCTCTCTATAATCATTCCCTATGAACCAGAACAATCCGAAACCCGATAATTTTGACAATTTCACTGGGGGCGAGAAGCCGTTTTTCACGGCTGTACTTACTCCCTATCGGTCTTTAGGCCCCAAGGGTTTCATGATCCTGATGCTGTGTTTCGCCGCCGTCAGTTTCTTTGCCGGTCTCCTGTTCTGGCGTATCGGGGCCTGGCCGGTCTTCGGTTTCTTTGGCCTGGACATCGCGCTGCTCTGGTTCGCCTTCCGCATGAATTACCGTTCGGCGAAGGCGTATGAAGAGGTTGCTATCTCCAAAAATGAAATCGTGATCCGCAAGGTCGGTCCTGGAAAGCGTCATTTGGAGTACCGCTTCAATCCCGTCTGGGTTCGCCTTGAGATCGAGCGCCTGGAAGACGAAGGCGTTGTCAGGATTTCACTGACAAGCCGGGGCGAAACGGTCGACCTCGGCAATTTTCTCAATCCGGACGACCGGACAAGTTTCGCCGGTGCGATCGCCAATGCCCTGTCGCTCGCGAAAGCGGGTGGCGGCCATAGCGTTTCGTGAAAAGCTTTAGACCTGTTCTTCCAATACGCGCGGCTGGACCTTCAACGTCGCAAAAAGAACCACCATAGCTACGATCGACGCACAGGCTGCGACGTAAAGCACCGTTTTGAAATCCGTGGCGCTGGCGATGATGCCCATTGATACACTTCCGATCATCCCACCCAGAAACAGGCTGTTCATGTAAACGGCCGTCGCCCGTCCGGGCCGGTCGGGCGCAAAACTCTGAACGAAGCTGATCGAAACACCGGCGAACAGGCCGTAGTAAGTCCCCTCAAGCACCGAAATGGCAATGACCTGCCAAAGCTCGGTAACCTGGGCAAACAGAACCATGCTTGTGGCCGCAAGAACGGCAGAAAGCAGCAGCACCTGCCGGATCCCGATCCGTTCTGCCAGCTTCACCGACCAGAAGATTATGAAAACCTCAATCAGGCATTTGACCGACAGGGAAAGTCCAGGGGTGGATCCGGGCAACCCGGTTTCCTGAACGAAGAACAGCGGCATGGCTGACACGAACAGGGTGTTCGTGATGATGAAGCCGAGACAGGTGAACCCGGCGATCAGAAGGCCCCAGTTGACGGGTTCGCGATCCTTCGCTGCGCTCGATTTTCGACTGGATCTGAATTCACGCGGCACGACAGTCCAGGCAAGAACCAGAAACAGGACGCCGACTGTGAATGTGCAGAAGAATGTGACGGAAAAGCCGAACTGTGAAACCAGCGAGAAGGACGCCGCCGGTCCGATCATCCAGGCGAGAGACACCATCATGCGAAGCCATGAATTGACTTGGGTAACATCCAGTCCATTGCGTTCGGCATAGAGACGGCCATAGGTGAAAATCGTGCCTGATCCCATGTTGGCAAGTCCCATCAAAGGAGCAATCAGCAAGACCAGCATCAGCAGGCTGGAGACCTGCGTCAGCAGGGCGGTCAGCGTGATAAACGCGAATATCGAAATCAGCAGAAGCCGCTTCACTGGGAAACCATGATCCAGCCGCTCGCCTGCCCAGCGGTTGGCGAGCAGCGTCAGCGGCATGACCAGTCCGGTATAAAGACCCACCTGCCATGGTTCGGATCCCAGACCCTCGACGATGAAAAAACTCATCAGGGGAATGAGCGAAGACGCGCCAAGACTTTTGGTGAACTGCAACAGCATTATCAGCAACACCGGTCGAGGGAGTTGCAGCAAGGAACGCATGGAATGAAACCTGATGGATGGCGAAAGAATATGGGAGCCGGATGTTAGAGCGGAACAGTGGTTCTGTCACGTCAAAAGGATTGTTGCCCCAGTTTTCGCAACCTGAAGATTGTCCAGCCGGGCGGTGGCTCAACGTTTCCAACGATCGTTCTCATTCCTGAAGACAACTTGAGCAAGTTGCTCATCTCCCGTTCAGGTTTGAAACGCTAAAACGCCTCATCTCTTTGATTCTCAACTCGAAATACGAGCGGAAACGGTCACCCCTGCCTGTGGCAATGCTCGATTTCGCGCGGACAGGTTTGCTGAAGATGAAGTCTATTGCAGGAATTGCAGTCATTGCCGTTGCTCTGGTCGGTCTTGGTGGTTGTGCCGCCGTCACGAAGGAACAATGTGTTGCCGGCGACTGGAGCGAACTTGGCAAGGCTCATGCTTCTGTCGGCAAGCCGGCCAACCACCTCGATGAAGTAGTCAAAAGCTGCGGCAAGCATGGCATCACGCCAAACACTGAGGCTTACATGTCCGGCTGGAATCGCGGGCTCCAGAATTATTGTACACCTTTGAACGGGTTCACGCTCGGCAAACAGAACAAGCAGAAATCTCCCATTTGCCCTCCTCAGATGGCAGCCGGCTTCAATCAGGCTTACCAGCTCGGCTATGTGGTCTGGAGTGCGAGAGACCGGGTTGAGCGAGCGGAGACGGAAGTGCGCTCACATGAAATGCGGGTTGATGACCTGGAGGAAAGTCTTTCAGGGCTGAACTGCAAGGACAAAAAGAATGACGAGCGCAAGGAATGCCGCAAGGAACGCAAGAAGCTTCGCCAGCGGCTCGATGATGCGGAATTCGATCTGAGTTCGGCGCGTTATGACCTTGATGATCTGCGCACCGAGGCAGAGTTCATATCTGCCCGCACCAATGCAGAAGCTGCCAGGCTTTTCGCCTGGTAAGACGCCAGCGTTTCGTGAGATGCCTTAGCTGATGTCATCCTCGCTCGCCCTGAGCGTTTTTAAACGGTAAAGCGCTTCAAGGGCTTCACGAGGCGTCATGTCATCCGGGTCAAACGCTTCCAGCGCCTCCAGTACCGGGTTCGGTTTGAGCGGATCTGCTGTGGCGCTGGGCGGCGGCGTTGCCAGGCTGGCAAACAGCGGCAACTCGTCGATCAGCGTCTCGGAAGGTGAATTCCGGTCCTGCTCTTCCAGTTGACTCAACACCTGCTTGGAACGTTCGACCACCATGGCCGGGAGCCCGGCAAGTTTGGCAACTTGAATGCCGTAGGACCGGTCTGCGGCTCCCGGAACGATTTCGTGCAGGAAGATGACGTCTCCCTTCCACTCTTTCACCGAAACCGTGGCGTTCGAGAGCCGTTCCAGCTTGGAGGATAGTGCGGTCAGTTCGTGATAGTGGGTCGCGAACAGGGCACGGGATCTGTTGACCTCGTGCAGGTGTTCAATTGTTGCCCAGGCAATCGACAAACCGTCGAAAGTCGCCGTTCCACGGCCGATCTCGTCCAGAATGACCAGGGAGCGATCTCCGGCCTGATTGAGAATGGCAGCCGTTTCCACCATCTCGACCATGAAGGTGGAGCGGCCACGCGCCAGGTCGTCTGCTGCACCAACGCGGGAAAACAATCGATCGACAATGCCGATATGAGCTTCCGCGGCCGGCACGAAGGCTCCCATCTGCGCCAGGACCGCAATCAGAGCGTTCTGGCGCAGGAAGGTCGATTTACCAGCCATGTTCGGACCGGTGATCAGCCAGATGTGACCGATTTCCTCGGAATTTTCCGGTCCGAGATTGGCATCATTGGCAACAAAACTATCACCGCCGGACTTTTTCAGGGCCTGTTCAACAACAGGATGGCGGCCGCCCTTGATGTCGAAAGCACGCGTGTCGTCGACTATCGGACGTGAGTAGTTCTCTTCCTGGGCGAGTTTGGCAAGCGCTGCCGATACATCGAGGATACCGAGACCCTGTGCGGCAGACTTGATCGCTTCTCCAGCTTCGATGATTGCCTGGCCCAGGCGGTCGAAGATTTCCAGCTCGATGGCAAGAGCCCGTTCTCCGGCGCTTGCGATCTTGGATTCAAGATCTGCCAGTTCCGTCGTGGTGAAGCGCATTGCACCAGCCATGGTCTGGCGATGGATGAAGCGTGCCGGATCGGCAGTCAGTTTCTCCGTTTGCGCTGTCGGCGCCTCGATGAACCAGCCAAGCACGTTGTTGTGTTTGATCTTCAGCGAACGCAGTCCAAGCTCTTCGGAGTAATCGGCCTGCAGTTTGGCGATCACCTTGCGGCTTTCATCGCGCAGAGAACGCAATTCATCCAGATCGGAGTTGTAGCCGGTGGCGACAAAACCACCATCCCGCTTCAAAAGTGGCGGTTCTTCCTTGATTGCAGCGATCAGTTCGGCGCCCATTTCATGCGGTGCCTGTTCCAGGCTCGCACGTGCCGCCGCGATTTCAGCCGGAATTTCCCCTGCACCATTGGCAGTCTGGTCTAAGACGGCCCTTGCGGCGGCAAGACCCTGTGCAATGGAAAGAATGTCACGTGGGCCGCCGCGGTTCAGCGCGATCCGCGATAGAGCACGCGCCATGTCTGGAGCGCCTTTCAGCGTTTGCCGCAGGCCTTCGCGCATGATCTCATTATCGAGGAAGAAAGCCACCGCGTCGTGGCGCCGGTGAATGGCATCCACATTGACAAGCGGTCCGGCCAGGCGACTGGCCAGAAGGCGCGATCCGCTGCCGGTAACCGTCCGGTCGATCGTCGCGAGAAGCGATCCCTGCTTTTCGCCCGAAAGTGTCCTGGAGAGTTCCAAGTTTGCGCGGGTTGCCGGATCAATCAGCATACGCCCGGCACCAGCCTCACGGACCGGTGGATCCAGCGGCGGACGTTCGCCGAGCTGGGTCTTTTCAATATAGGAGAGGATGCCTGCTGCGGCAGAAAGCTCCGCCCGGCTGAATGTGCCGAAGCCGTCCAGCGTCTTCACGCCGAAATAGTGAGCCAGCCGGTCCGTGGCAGTCGAACTGTCGAAAAAGGCTCTTGGTACTGGCGACAGGGCACCGCCGGATTGTTCGGCAATCTGCCGCAGATCGCTTTCCTGAAGCAGGTTGTCGGCCAGGATCAGCTCTCGCGGCGAGACCTGTGCCAGGTCGGCAGCCAGTCGCTGGTGATCGGTTTCCGACACCTGGAACGATCCGGTCGACATATCAATCCAGGAAAGGCCATAGACCGCATCGCCAGTAAGCGAACCGCCCTTCAGCCGTGTCAAAGCCATCAGGTAGTTGTTGGCTCCCGAATCCAGCAGGCGTTCTTCGGTCAGCGTTCCGGGTGTGACCAGACGGACAACGTCGCGCCGGACCACGGATTTGGAACCGCGCTTCTTCGCTTCTGCCGGGTCTTCGGTCTGTTCGCACACGGAAACCCGGTGCCCGAGCGCAATCAGCTTCTGCAGATAGTCATCTGCGGCGTGCACCGGGACACCGCACATCGGGATATCGGCACCCTGATGCTTGCCTCGCTTGGTCAGCGTGATGCCAAGCGCTCTGGAGGCTACTTCAGCGTCATCGAAAAACAGTTCGTAGAAGTCGCCCATCCGGTAAAACAGCAGGCTGTCCGGGTTGGCGGTTTTGATCTCGATGTACTGAGCCATCATCGGCGTGACCTTGGTCTCCGCCGGGGCTGCCTTTTGCGCGCTTTGTCCACTCATGCCCGATACGTACCAAACCTGCCGGGGCATTCCACAAAAGGGTTATGTCATCTTGGCTTGAGGCTTCATTTTCCAGGGGATAAGGTCGGTCTTCCGCCCTTAGTGAGCGTGATCAAGAGGAAACGCCCCAATCATGTCCGCCGACAACACTTCGTCCAAAACCAATGTCAGCTTTACCGACCAGGAAGCCCTGCAGTTTCACCAGAACGGGCGGCCCGGAAAGCTTGAGATCACGCCGACCAAGCCGATGGCAACGCAGCGCGACCTGTCGCTGGCCTATTCGCCTGGTGTGGCGGTGCCGGTCAGGGCGATCGCGGAAGATCCGAGCCGTGCCTATGACTACACCACAAAGGGCAATCTTGTGGCCGTGATTTCCAACGGTTCCGCTATCCTGGGTCTGGGCAATCTCGGAGCCCTGGCTTCCAAGCCGGTGATGGAAGGCAAGTCCGTTCTTTTCAAACGCTTTGCCGATGTCGATTCCATCGATCTGGAGGTCGATACCGGAGAAGTCGAGGAATTCATCAACTCGGTTCGCTATCTCGGACCCTCCTTCGGCGGCATCAATCTGGAGGATATCAAGGCGCCTGACTGCTTTATCATCGAGCAGCGTCTGCGCGAACTGATGGATATTCCCGTCTTTCACGACGATCAGCACGGCACGGCCATCATCGCGGCCGCGGGTCTGATCAACGCCTTGCACCTTACAGGCCGGGACATGAAGGACGCCAAGGTTGTCTGCAACGGCGCGGGTGCTGCAGGCATTGCCTGTATCGAACTGGTCAAGGCAATGGGCGTCCCGCATGAAAACGTTACCCTGTGCGACACCAAGGGCGTGATCTACAAGGGCCGCGAAGAGGGTATGAACCAGTGGAAGTCCGCTCACGCGATCGAGACGGACAATCGTTCACTTTATGATGCCCTGAAAGGAGCGGATGTCTTTTTCGGCGTATCGGTAAAGGGTGCGCTGACTCCCGACATGCTCCGCGTCATGGCGCCGAACCCGATCATCTTCGCCATGGCCAACCCGGATCCTGAAATCACGCCGGAAGAAGCCGCGGCCGTTCGCGACGATGCCATTGTCGCAACCGGTCGCTCGGACTATCCCAACCAGGTGAACAATGTTCTGGGCTTTCCCTATATTTTCCGCGGTGCCCTCGATGTTCAGGCAACCACAATCAATGACGAGATGAAAGTAGCTTGTGCCCGGGCCCTGGCGGAACTTGCTCGTGAGGAAGTGCCGGACGAAGTGGCTGCCGCCTATCGGGGCAACCGGCCGAAATTCGGTCCGAAATACATCATTCCGGTGCCATTCGACCCACGGCTGATCCACGCCATTCCACCTGCCGTTGCCCAGGCGGCGATGGATTCGGGTGTCGCGAAACGACCGATCGTCGACATGGAGGCCTACCGGCACCAACTTTCGGCCCGCCGCGACCCGGTGGCCGGAACTTTGCAGCGCATTTTCACCAAGGTGCGTCAGCAGCCGAAACGTGTCGTTTTCGCCGAAGGCGAGGAAGAGCCGGTCATCCGCGCAGCCACAAGCTTTGTCTCGCAGGGCCTTGGCGAGGCGATCCTGATCGGCCGGGAAGATGAGATCCAGTCGATGGCCGACCAGGCTGGTATCGATATCAATCGGCCGGGACTTTCCATTCAGAATGCCCGGCTTTCCGACCGCAACACCGATTATGCGCAGTATCTTTATGGCCGCCTGCAACGCCGGGGCTATCTGCTGCGCGACTGTCAGCGCATGGTCAACAACGACCGTAACTATTGGGGCGCGATCATGGTGGCGCGCGGCGATGCCGATGCCATGGTAACCGGTCTGACCCGGAACTATTCCGTGGCGCTCGATACGGTCAAGGCGACCATCGACCCGAAACCGGGCCACCGCGTGATCGGGGTGTCACTGGCTCTTGCCCGTGGGCGCACCGTGCTGATTGCCGACACGGCGGTGATCGACATGCCGACATCCGAAGAGCTTGCCGACATTGCGGAAGAAGCAGCTCATGTGGCGCGTAAACTCGGCTATGAGCCGCGGGTTGCCATGCTGGCCTACTCCACCTTCGGTCACCCGAAGGGCGAGCGTTCGGAAAAGGTCCAGCAAGCGGTGAAAATCCTCGACCGGCGCCGGGTCGACTTTGAATATGACGGCGAAATGGCCGCAGACGTCGCGCTCGACATGGGCAGGATGGCTGCCTACCCGTTCTGCCGCCTGTCCGGTCCGGCCAACGTTCTGGTCATGCCGGCCTTTCACTCTGCATCCATCTCGACAAAGATGCTTCAGGAGCTGGGCGGCGCCACGGTCATCGGCCCGCTTCTGGTCGGCTTCGACAAACCGATCCAGATCGTCCCCCTCGGCGCCAAGGACAGCGACATCGTCAACATGGCCGCAATCGCGGCGTTCAATGTGACGTAAGGATTGGTATTGAGCTTGTTAAACTTCTAAGACGCCTTTGGCTCTCCGATCCCGGCTCGCACTTTGTTTGGCCGGGATGACGATGGAAGGGGTACTACCCGACCTACCGTCGTCATCCCGGGCGACCATCGGGAGACCCGGGATCGGAGAGCCACCAATTTAGCTAATAACTCCAAAGGCTGTCCCGCTGTCCGCCTGGGTCTATATATTGGCGTCTCGCCCCTATGAAACACTCTATACCGGTGTGACCACTGATTTGGTTCGGCGGATTTACGAGCACCGAGAAGGACTGATCGAAGGATTTTCCGAGCGCTATGGAGTGAAATCACTCGTCTGGTACGAAAACCACTTCGAGATTTCGTCGGCTATTTCACGCGAAAAGCAAATCAAGCGCTGGCGCCGTCAATGGAAGTTCGAGCCGGGATCGGGGAGCCATTGACTTCGTTGTACCATAGACAATTCGGCACCCGGCGGCTCTCAGATCCCGGTTCACGCTTTACGTGACCGGGATGACGAATTGAAAAATAGCCTTTACGGTTCCCGTTTCAGCACGGACAAGGGGTGTGAGGCCGGGGAATAAGTGAAATCGCCCTTTCCTCTTTGACAAACCCTTTCCCAGCGGCGATACCTCGAAACCATGTCTGAGATAAAAGTCAAAATCTGTGGTCTGTCGACCGAGGAAACCATGAAAACCGCGCTGGATGCCGGGGCGGACATGGTCGGTCTGATGTTTTTCCCGAAGAGTCCGCGCCACGTTTCGCTCAGCCAGGCCTGCAAACTGGCCGACATGGCTCGCGGCAAGGCCGAAATCGTCGCGGTGACGGTGAATATGGACCTGGACGGACTGTCGCGGATCAAGGAGCTTGTTGCGCCCGATACCTTCCAGCTTCACGGCAACGAGCCGCCGGAAGCCTGTGCAGCAACCAAGGTGATGCAGGGCACGCAGATCATGAAAGCTGTCTCGGTATCCGCGAGGGAAGATCTGGAAAAAGCGCAGTATTACGCCACTGTTGCCGACAGGATCCTGTTTGACGCCAAACCACCCAAGGGTTCCGAGCTGCCGGGTGGCAATGGCGTTGCCTATGACTGGACGCTTTTGAAAGATCTTGACCTTGCAAAGCCCTTCATGCTTTCGGGTGGACTGGATCCAGACAATGTCGTGGAGGCCATTCGGCTGAGCGGCGCCAAGGAAGTGGACGTCTCGTCCGGTGTAGAACGCGAAAAGGGTGTCAAGGACAGCGCCCTCATTCGCGCATTCATGGCGGCGGCCAAAAGCGCCGGAAATTCGGGTTAAGGAGTAAACGCGTGAACGATATGGCGAACAGCATCCGGACCGGTCCGGACGATCGCGGTCATTTCGGTATCTTCGGTGGCCGCTACGTCGCCGAGACCCTGATGCCGCTGATCCTTGACCTGGAGCAGCACTACAAGGACGCCAAGAACGATCCGGCCTTTCATGCCGAGGTCGAAAATCTGAACAAGCATTATACCGGCCGTCCTTCGCCGCTTTACTTCGCTGAACGGCTGACCGAAGAGCTCGGCGGAGCGAAGATCTATTTCAAGCGGGACGAGCTGAATCACACCGGATCTCACAAGATCAACAACTGCCTTGGCCAGATCCTTTTGGCCAAGCGCATGGGCAAGACCCGGATCATCGCCGAGACCGGCGCCGGTCAGCACGGCGTGGCGACCGCGACCGTGTGCGCGCGCTTCGGCCTGCCGTGTGTGGTCTATATGGGCGCGACTGATGTGGAACGGCAAAAGCCGAATGTGTTCCGCATGAAGTTGCTGGGTGCCGAAATCGTTCCGGTGACCGCCGGGGCCGGTACGCTGAAAGACGCCATGAACGAAGCTCTGCGTGACTGGGTTACCAACGTAGACAACACGTATTACCTGATCGGGACTGCCGCCGGGCCGCATCCGTATCCGGAACTGGTTCGTGATTTCCAGTCTGTGATCGGCAAAGAGCTGCGTGAGCAGATGATGGAAGCCGAAGGTCGTCTGCCGGATGCGCTGGTCGCAGCCGTCGGTGGCGGCTCCAACGCCATTGGCCTCTTCCATCCGTTCCTCGATGATAGTGAAGTCAAGATTTACGGGGTCGAAGCTGGCGGCCGTGGCCTGGAAGGCGAAGAACACTGTGCCTCCCTGACAGCGGGCAAGCCTGGTGTTCTGCACGGCAACCGGACCTATCTTCTTCAGGATGACGACGGTCAGATCCTCGAAGGACATTCCATTTCGGCAGGTCTCGATTATCCCGGCATTGGCCCGGAGCATTCCTGGCTGAAGGAAATCGGCCGCGTTGAATATGTGCCGGTGATGGACAACGAAGCTCTCGACGCTTTCCAGATGCTGACCCGGGTCGAGGGCATCATTCCGGCGCTGGAGCCGTCACATGCTCTTGCGCATGTGGTCAAACTGGCGCCGCAGATGGACAAGGATCAGATCATCGTCATGAACCTGTGTGGCCGTGGCGACAAGGACGTCTTCGCGGTTGGACAGATGCTCGGATTTGATCTGTAACCGGAACGCCGGTCTTCAATTGAGCATGGCCGTGCGCCGCAAGGCGCGCGGCCTTTATTTTTTGATCGGGTCGGCCGTCAGCGCGGCCAGAAGAAAGTGTTGCCGTCCACGGGCATCCAGTTGTTCTGCCTGCGTTGTTCCGACGATATCCGTCTGTGCGGGGAGTGACGTTTCCTGCGGCTCTTTTGCAGGCAGGCCGAGATTGAATTCTCTCACACGCCGCCACAGCTTTTCGCCAAGCGGGGTTGGGGTTGGCTCAAACAGGGAATGGGCCAATTTCAGCTCCTTTTTATCCGTTTCCGATTCACCGAGTTATTTAAGCGCACTTTGTGCACTTTTGCAGCTGCAAATTTTGCAGTCCTGCTTAAACAGCTATGCATTGGATCCTTCCGCGAGCCGCAAAACCCGAAGAGTTATTCGTTGGGCGAATTGCTGCAATGCAAACATGTCGGTTGTGACGGACCGGTCTCCGACTAAATTCAACACGCCAGACCAGAGGTGCACGGCACATGGTCTTCAAGGACACGAAAGGAACCGAAAATGGCTTTCGATCTTCTGACAGGTTTTGTTCGCGACGTTCGTGCAGCACGCCGCACCGCGAATGAGATCGAACGTTTGAACCGTATGAACGACAGCGAACTGGCTCAGCTTGGCCTGGCGCGCACCGAAATCTCCGGCCACGCGTTCAAAAAGCACTTCAATCAGCGCTGAAGGCCCGGCTGGAGCCGCAAACCGGCTCCCTCGGCCCCGCTTCTTCTTCGATTGTCGCGTTCTTTGATTGACATAGGCTTGCCCGCTCCCCTACACCGCATTGAGTCCAATTGGAAAAGCAGGGCCGCGAATTGGCGGCAGGGGTAGAGCTGTATGACGGAAACGCGTATCGACCGCCGTTTTAAAGCCTGTGCGGAAGCAGGCCGGCCAGCATTGGTCACGTTTATCACTGCAGGTGATCCGGATCTGCAGACCTCCCAGGCTGTTCTGAACGCTTTGCCCGCTGCGGGTGCTGATGTAATTGAACTCGGCATGCCGTTTTCAGACCCGATGGCCGAAGGCATTCCGATCCAGCTGGGCAACCAGCGCGCGCTGGCGGCCGGTCATACCATGGACAAGACGCTCGACATGGTGCGGGCGTTCCGCAAGCAGGATCAGGACACGCCGATCATTTTGATGGGCTACTACAATCCGATCTATGTCCGTGAACCCCGGAAGTTCGTGCAGGTTGCCAAGGATGCCGGTGTCGACGGTTTCATCATTGTCGATATACCTGCCGAGGCAGATGATGAGCTTTGCATTCCGGCACTGGAAGCCGGTCTGAATTTCATTCGTCTTGCAACCCCCACAACAGATGACAAGCGCCTTCCCGCCGTTCTGGCCAACACTTCCGGTTTCGTTTATTACGTCTCCGTGACAGGTATCACCGGTGCCAATATTGCGGATACGGGCAGGGTCACTTCGGCCGTGAACCGCATCAAGGGACACACCGATTTGCCCGTCGCGGTCGGATTTGGCGTCAAGACAGCCGACCAGGCAGCCGAAATCGGCAAGGACGCGGACGGCGTTGTCGTCGGTTCCGTCCTCGTGAATGCCATTCGCGACAGCCTTGATGAGGCTGGAAAGGCAACTGACAAGACCGTCCAGGCGGTCACCGATGTGGTCGCGGACCTGGCTTCGGGATGTGCACGGGCGCGTTCGGCCTGACTCTGGTGCGCCTGCGGCAGGTATGCCCCATCGGGGCAAAATGAATTGAATGAATTCCGGCGGACCCCATATCTCCGCTGATTGATAACTCGAGTAACGGACGCGTTTGTCGTGAACTGGATCAACTCTATCGTACGCCCCAAGATCCGCGATCTTTGGAAGAAGCGCGAAGTTCCGGAAAATCTTTGGATCAAGTGTCCGGAAACCGGTGAAATGGTGTTTCACCGCGATCTGGAGGCCAATCTCTGGGTTATTCCGAATTCCGGTCATCACATGCGCATGCCGGCGCGCAAGCGTCTCGAGGCGTTCTTCGACAATGCCGAGTACAAGGACGTCGAAACACCGGAAGTACAGGCGGACCCGCACAAATTCCGCGATTCCAAGCGTTATACCGACCGTTTGAAGGAGGCGCGCTCCAAATCCGGTGAAAACGAAGCCATTCTGGTTGGTCAGGGCAAGGTCAACGGAATGGAGATCACGGCGGCTGTCCAGAATTTCGACTTCATTGCAGGTTCGCTCGGCATGGCAGCTGGCGAAGCTATCCTGGCAGGCATGATGAAAGCGGTTGAGGACAAGACGCCCTTTGTCATCTTCGCTGCGTCGGGCGGCGCCCGCATGCAGGAAGGCATCCTGTCGCTGATGCAGATGCCGCGCACCACCGTCGGTGTACAGATGCTTCGCGAAGCCGGTCTTCCTTATATCGTTGTTCTCACCAATCCGACCACCGGCGGCGTTTCCGCGTCTTACGCAATGCTGGGCGATGTTCACATTGCCGAACCGGGGGCACAGATCGGCTTTGCCGGGCGTCGGGTCATCGAGCAGACGGTTCGGGAGAAACTGCCGGACGATTTCCAGACCGCCGAGTACCTTCTCGATCACGGCATGATCGACATGGTGGTTCCGCGTCCGCAGATGAAAGAGACAATTTCCAGGATCTGCGGCATTCTGATGAAGCGCGAAGTCGAACTGCCGAAGCTCGAAGCGCCGAAGGAAGTGGAAGCACCCGTCGAAGCTGAGACCGAAAAGCCTGCTGAAGAGCCGGCGAAGGAAGCCGAAGCTGCAAGCTAAGAGCGCAACGACAGTCGAAATTGTCGCAAATCCGGTATAACCGGACGATTCAAGGCCGTCTGCGCGACAGGCAGGCGGCTATATCTTGGGTCACGCTGAACATGGGACAGAGGACCCTTCGGAGGGCGCCTTGGATCAAATCACAAAAATCCTGGACCGGTTGCTGGCACTGCACCCCAAGGAGATAGATCTCTCGCTTGGGCGCATGCATCGTTTGCTGGCGGCTTTGGGAAATCCGGAAAAACGGCTGCCGCCGGTCATTCATGTTGCCGGGACCAACGGCAAAGGGTCCGTGACCGCGACGATGCGCGCCATTCTGGAGGCATCCGGAAAACGTTGCCACGTCTACACCTCGCCACACCTTGTTTCGTTCAACGAACGTATCCGGCTTGGGACGGACGGCAAATTCGTATCCGATCCCGAACTTTATGACGCCCTCCATCGCTGCGAAGAAGCAAATGGCGGCGAGGAAATCACCTTCTTCGAGATCACGACGGCAGCGGCACTGCTTCTTTTTGCAGAACATTCTGCGGATGTTCTGCTCCTGGAAGTCGGGCTTGGTGGCCGGCTGGATGCCACCAATGTCATCGACGATCCGATTGCGACGGTGATAACGCCGGTTTCCATGGATCACGAAAAGTTCCTGGGAGACGATCTCACTGAAATCGCGGCAGAAAAGGCCGGTATCATCAAGCAGGGTGTTCCGGTGGTCTGCGCAGCCCAGGAAACGACGGCGCTTCCGGAGATCGTTCGCCAGGCCGCCCGCAAGCGGGCAAGGCTGTCGGTATACGGACAGGAGTTTATCGCTCAGGCTGATCAGGGCCGGATGATCTTTCAGGACGAGGAAGAGCTGATCGACCTGCCGCTCCCGGTTCTGGGAGGAGGTCACCAGTTCGCAAATGCGGGACTTGCCATTGCTGCCCTGAAGGCTGCAGGCCTGCTGCCTGCCGAAGACATCATTGCCCAGGGGCTGAGATCGGTGAACTGGCCGGGGCGGCTGCAGCCGATCACTCACGGACGGCTTCTGGACCTGTGCCCCGAAGGGGCGGAAGTCTGGATCGACGGCGGTCACAATCCAGGTGCGGGTGTTTCCGTTGCCCAGTTCATGGGCGAACAGGAAGAAAGAAACCCCTGCCCGCTCTATCTGATCTCCGGAATGCTGACAACCAAGGATCCCGTCGGGTTTTTCCGCCCTTTCCACGGTTTGGTCCGCCATGTCGGCACGGTGCCGATTTCTTCAACGATGACAGCAAGATCTCCGGAAGACCTGGCGGACCTTGCCCGTTGCGCCGGCCTCGAAGCAACACCGTTCCAATCACTGGACGCGGCCCTTGCGGATGTGGCAGCTTGTGCCGCGAAGGATGGTGAGCCGCCGCGTATTTTGATTTGCGGTTCGCTCTATCTTGCCGGTGAGGCCTTGGCACGGAACGGAACACCTCCGGACTGACGCATCACCGGGCCTATGGAGGTCTGATTGATGTTTGGGACTTTTGGTCTGCCCGTACGTGCTGCTGGTCTATTGATAGGTGCCGTCCTGACGACGGCGCCCGCTTTTTCACTTTCTGAACAATATGAAACGCCACCCGAGCAGGACCCTTCGGTTGTGCTGGATGGAAAGGAACTTGGTCCGGGATATGCCGTTTTGTCCCCGGTTCGAAGTGATGGTTTCCTGCGTATCTACCAGTTGCAGACCGACCTCGGCGTCGAGCGGATCGAGGGAGACGGCTTGCTGAAGCAGCGGCTTGCCGAGCTCAAGGTTCTCGTCGCGCTGGAAGGTTTGAAGAACGATCAGAGCTTCGTCGACGGTCTGAAACAGGCAGCCATGAAACCGGTAGAACTGGTTGAAAGCACGGTCACTGACCCGGTCGGTACTGCCAAGAGCACGGTATCGGGCGTCGGACGCATGTTCGGACGGTTGACCAAGGGTGTGGAAGCCGCGGTTTCCGGCAAGGGCGGTTCAGCAGCCGATATTGCAAAGTCCATTACCGGTCAGGCGCGCGCGGAGCGCGAACTGGCTTATGAACTCGGTGTCGACCCCTATACCTTCTACAAGCCGCTTTCTGAAAAACTGAATGAAACCGCCAGCGTGACGACGGCGGGAAACTGGACAGTTACCGCGATCACAAGCCTGCTTCCGGGCGGATTGATCGTTTCGGCCGCGCGTCAGGCGGACAATTTCCGCACGCTCATCGTGGACAGCACCCCCTCGGAACTTGAGGAGCGAACCGCCGAGACCTTCCGCAAGGCCGGAGTTTCGGAGCAGACGATCTCGAGAGTTGCCGCCAATCCGTTTTATACGATCTCCGAAAAAGCTGCGATCGCCTATCAGCTGCAGGCGATGCCGAGCGTTCAGGATCTGGATTTGATTGCGGCGAAAGCTGCCGATGCCGAAAGCCGGGACATTGCTTACTTCCAGCTGCGCCGCGTTGTTCTTCTTGAAACCTATAGCCGGACAGTCTCCGGTCTTGGCCAGATCAAGGAAGTCAACGGAGTTCCGATTGCCATTCGCCGGGACGGTATTGCAGCGATTATCCTGCCGCTTGACATGGTGTCCTGGACCAAGACGGTCGCTCAGACCTTTTCCAACATGAATGAAGGCCTGGGCCAGCTGCCCTTCCCGCCCTCGGGCGTCGACTTTCTGATCACGGGAGATCTCACTCCGATGACTGCCGAGCGGCTGACATCCTTTGGCTGGGAAATCACCGGCAACTATCCGATGCCTGAAGGCCCTGTTCACTAGGAGCACAATCTTTGAGCCTCCGGATCCGGAGGCTCAGACACACTCCAGCACAGGTGCGGAAAGGCCGCTTTCCCAACCGAGAATGGCGCGTTTGCGGGTCAGACCCCAGTGGTAGCCGCCAATCTTGCCTCCTTTCGCCAATACCCTGTGACAAGGCACGACGAAGGAAATCGGATTTCGGCCGACGGCTGATCCAACGGCTCTTGAAGCCTTCGGATTTCCGAGGCAGGCCGCGATGTCGGAATAGGTGGTCGCCTGTCCCATGGGGATCTTCAACAAGGTCTGCCACACCCGGATTTCGAAGTCCGTGCCGATCATGACGATGTTCAGCGGCTGGTTTTCCTGCCATTTCTTCGGATCGAATACCCGCTGTGCATAACGCGCGGTCGCATCCTGATTGTGAACATATTGCGCAGCAGGCCAGCGGCTGCACATGTCCTCAAGCGAATTTTCCTCTTCACCCGGATCGGCAAAACCTAGGCCGGCAAGTCCCTTGTCCGTTGCCATGACCAGGACCTGGCCGAACGGCGAAGGGTGAAAGCCATAGATGATCTTTAGCCCACCGCCCCTGTTCCGATAGTCGCCCGGTGTCATGGCTTCGTGGGTGACAAAAAGGTCGTGCAGGCGCGATGATCCAGACAGGCCGACTTCAAAGGATGCGTCCATGATGCTGGCCGAGTCCCGCAAGAGAGCCTTGGCGTGATCAAGGGTGATGGCCTGCAGAAACTGCTTGGGTGTCAGCCCGGCCCAGCGCGAGAACACCCGTTGAAGCTGAATGGGTTGCAGATCAACCTCTTTGGCAAGTTCTTCAAGGGTGGGCTGGTCGCGCCAATCTTCTGTGATCCGCTTCAGTGTCTGGCGGACAACAGCATAGTTTTCAGATGCCTCTTCACCGACCGAGATCGGCTTGGGTTCTGAGGCAATGGCGGAAAGATCGAGTGCTTTGGTCATATCGAATACTTCGCGTCTTCAAGTCTGATCCGATCATAGTCGGCAAGCCAATGCCACGCGACCCGATTTGCGAGATGGTCGCACATGGGTCTGCTCAGCCGAGCACGTCGTTGAATTCATCGGCCGGAACGGCAGGCCCCTTTCGGGTGTTCAAAAGCAGACTGGTTTCCGTGCCGGTGATGCCCTCGATCAGACGAATGCGGTTCAGCGCATCGTCAAAACCCACCAGATCCCTTGTCGCAATGTCCAGAACAAGATCCCACTTGCCGTTGGTGGAATGGATAGCCCGCACTTCGGTAAGCGCGCTCAGGGAACGAATGACGGGCTCCGTATTGTGTCCGTCTACCACGACCAGTGTTACGGCGCGGATCGGAAGATCGCGCCAGTCGTCACGAAGAACCGCAGTAAATCCCAGAATTTCGCCGGATTCGACAAGCTTTTCCATTCTTGAGCGCACCGTCGCGCGGGAGACTTTCAGATCGCTTGCCAAATCGGACACTGACCTGCGCCCATCGTGACGCAGGAGCGAGATCAATTGCAGATCCAGATCATCCATTGTTTCAATCCGGTAATTCAGGCTTATCAAAATGATAAATCCGACTGCACATTTGATCAAGTGACGGGATTTACTCCGCCGGGACGTTTTCACACACTTTGAAGGAGAGATTTCATTCGGAGGAACAAGTGAACGTCGCCAAGAAACAGATTGTTCTTGTGGGAGCTCCCGTCGACGAAGGTGCCGGTCAGAAAGGCTGCGTCATGGGCCCTGACGCATTTCGCACGGCCGGTCTTGCGGATACGCTTGAGGCGCTGGGCCACACGGTTGCCGATCATGGCAATCTCGTCCCGGCAGAGGTCGACAACCTGACACCGCCCAACCCGGTCCTGAAGAACTATCCGGCTTACGTTGCCTGGACGAGGGCACTGCACGCAAAGGCCGCGGAGCTTGGAACCGCGCCGGTCTTTCCGATCTATCTCGGTGGGGATCACGCCATGGCGGCGGGAACGGTTTCGGGACAGGCGAAGGCCGCCGCAAAACACGGGCGCCCCCTTTTCGTCCTGTGGCTGGACGCGCATTCCGATTTTCATACGCTGGACAGCACGGACAGCGGCAATCTTCATGGCACGCCCCTCGCCTTTGCCTGCGGCCTGCCCGGATTTGAAGGTCTGCTCGGTACGCCAATCGAACACACGGTCAGACCCGACCATGTCGAGATTCTTGGCGTGAGGTCCATCGATGCTGCCGAACGCAGCATGCTCTTGAGCCACGGTGTCGGCGTCAGCGACATGCGCCGCATCGATGAAGAAGGCATCGGATCATTGCTGCGGCCGTTTCTGGACCGTGTCCGTGAGGCCAATGGTCTGCTGCATGTCAGTCTGGATGTCGATTTTCTCGATCCTGAAATTGCGCCTGCCGTCGGCACAACGGTTCCGGGCGGTGCCACCTTCCGCGAGGCGCATCTGGTCATGGAGATGCTTCATGACAGCGCTCTTGTGACATCGCTCGATCTGGTCGAGCTAAACCCCTTCCTGGACGACCGCGGAAAAACCGCGCGCCTGATGGTCGATCTGACCGGCTCTCTATTTGGCCGCCGTGTCTTCGACCGTCCGACAAGAAGCTTCTAGAGGAAATCAATATGTCAGCCGTGAACCACAATCCGAAACCGTCTGAACTGGCCTATGTGCCGTTCGTCAGCGTCGACAACATGATGCGCAATGTCCGTGCCATCGGGGTCGAAAAGGCGCTGGTGGGGATTGCCGAATATATTGAACAGGATTTTCTGCGCTGGGAAAGCTTCGACAAGAAGCCGCGCATTCCCGCACATGCACCTCAGGGCGTTATCGAACTGATGCCGACAAGCGATGGCAAGACTTTTGGCTTCAAATACGTCAATGGCCACCCTGAGAACATTCGCGACGGCCTGCAGACCGTGACCGGGTTCGGTGTCCTGTCCGATCTGGCCACCGGATATCCGGTCCTTCTGACCGAAATGACAATCCTGACGGCTCTGCGCACAGCGGCCAACTCCGCTCTGGCCGCGAAGTATCTGGCGCCGAAGGGATCCACCACCATGGCCATCATCGGCAATGGTGCGCAGTCCGACTTCCAGTGCCTGGCCTTCAAGGAAATGCTTGGCATTACCGAAATCCGTGCCTACGACATAGATCATTCCGCCAGTCTGCGCCTGGCGCGGAACCTTGCCGATTCCGGTCTCAACGTGACTATCTGCAAGACACCGGAAGATGCCATTGAAGGGGCCCAGATCGTCACTACCGTGACGGCGGACAAGAAATACGCAACGATCCTGACCGACAACATGGTCGGCTCCGGCATCCATATCAACGCGATTGGCGGTGACTGCCCGGGCAAAACGGAGCTTCACAAGGATATCCTGCTCCGGTCTGACATTTTCGTCGAATATCCCGAGCAGACCCGGATCGAAGGCGAATTGCAGCAACTGCCTGAAGACCATCCGGTGACCGAGCTCTGGCAGGTCTTTGCAGGGCAGGTCGCGGGTCGTACTTCCGACGATCAGATCACCCTGTTCGACAGCGTCGGCTTTGCAATCGAGGACTTCGCTGCGCTTCGCTATGTGCACGACCTTCTGCCGAAGACCGACCACTTCGAAAAGCTCGATCTGTTGGCCGATCCGGACGATCCGCGTGATCTTTACGGAATGGTGTTGCGCTCTGCGCCCGAAAACGGCAACCAAGCGGCCTGAACGAAACCAAGACCGCGTTATAGAAACTTGGGCCGCCGCCCCGGCGGTGGCCTTTTCTCTGTCGTTCTGGTTTTTGACTAACGCGAAAGCGCGGCTTCGATTTCCGCGACTACGGCATCAGCTGCGGCAGCGGGGTCTGCAGCCTGGTTGACCGGGCGTCCGACGACCAGATAGTCGCTGCCGGCGCGGATCGCGTCTTCTGGTGTCATCACCCGTCGCTGGTCTCCGGCAGCACTGCCGGCGGGGCGGATACCCGGGGTCACGATGACAAGTTCATCACCCAAGATGGTGCGCATCTTCTCGGATTCCGTCGCCGCGCAGACAATGCCGCCCATCCCGGCAGCCCTCGCATCCTTTGCCCTGGTTTCCACCACATCGGACAACGGTCCACGGTAGCCGGCAGCAATCAGATCGTCTTCATCCATAGACGTCAGAACCGTCACGCCAAGGAGGCAGAGGTTCGGGTTGCCTTCTTCCGCCAGGCCTTTCACGGCCGCACGCATGGTCTTGGGATATCCATGCAGGGTCATGAAAGTCATGCCCATCTTGGCAACATTGCGCACCGCCTTGGTGATGGTGTTGTCAATGTCGTGCAGTTTCACGTCCAGGAAGATCTTCTTGCCGTCGGCAGCAAGCTCGCGCGCAAATTCCAGTCCACCGGCAAATTGCAGTTCCATGCCGATCTTGTAGACGCCGACCTTGCCTTCGGTTTTGCTCACCAATGCTTCGGCTTCACCGATTGTCGGGACATCAATGGCGACCATCAGGCGGTCTAGGGCGGTTTTCGGGGCGAACGGGCTGGTCGGCATGGACGGATCTCCTGGATGGCGTTTGGGAAGGCGATCCGTCCATAACATTATGATGGCTGAATCGCCAGAACTACACCTTTCCGGTCCTTTCGAACTCCGCAAAGGCCTCCTTGTAGTCCTTGTGCCAGCGGGAAAGCGGAGGCCGGTTTTCAATGATATCGCCCATTGCCCACTCCGCCCGGCGCCGATCGCGTGTGCTGTCGACATCGTTGTCCGGGCACAGAATGTAGAAATCGCCTGCCGTCATCCGGGCGATGAAGTGATCGACCGTCTGTTCGCTGGTCCAGGCGGAAGCCGGTTTTTCAGGAATGTGCGCAGAGATCATGCCGGTATAGGTGAAACCGGGAACAAAGAGATGAACTGATATCGGCGCACCGGCTTCCCTGAGTTCATGTGCAAGTTGCTCGCTCAGCACCCTTACCGCTGCTTTCGACGCGTTGTAGCCCGGATTTCCGGGAGGCGTCGTAATTCCCTGTTTGGAACCGGTATTGATGATGACCGCGGGACGGCTTGCTTCGATCATGCGCGGGGCAAATGCCTGAACACCTCGCAGAATGCCGAAGAAATTGACATCCATCATCCGGGTCCAGTTGTCGAAACTGTCCCAGCACTTGGAACTCAGGCCGATGCCTGCATTGTTCATCAGGACAGCAACAGGCCCGGTGGCAAACGCCTTGTCGGCAAGGGCTTCCACCTGGGCCATGTCGGTGACATCGGTCGGTACCGCCAACACATCCACATTTGGGCTTGCAACCTTGCGCACCTTTTCTGTGGCTGCGTTCAGCGGCTCACCTGCCAGGTCGGCGAGGACGACACCGAACCCGGCTTCGGCGAAACGGATCGCGGAAACAAGCCCGACTCCACTCGCAGCCCCCGTTACCACCGCAAGACCACCTTCGGAAACTGCTTTTTCAAACATGGAGTTAACCTCTATCTGCGTACCATTTAGAGACCAAGCTGCGCCTTCAGACCGGCGATAAAGGTGGCGTCATCCAGGTTCTTGCGATTGTCGAGAAATTCTTCCGCATCCGCACCGGCCCGGTAGCGCAACTGGTTTGTACCATCTGTGACCGCCTGCCAGATGACGTCGGCGACGACGGACGGATCGGAGCCGCCATTGGCCGCATCACCGAAGACGGCAAACAGCTTTTGGATTGTATCCTGATATTCAGACATGGTTTCGTCGTTGCTGAAGTCAAACGATCTTCCGCCGAAATCCGTGCGGATCATGCCGGGTTCGATGATTTTCATCTTCACGCCAATGGCTTCCAACTCGAAATGAAGGGCTTCCGACAATCCTTCGACCGCAAACTTGGTTCCGTGGTAAAGCGTGCCGAGCGGAAAGGTCATCTGACCGCCAATGGAGGATACGTTGATGACCGTGCCCGATGTCTGCGCGCGAAAGATCGGCAACATTGCCTTGGTGACTGCCAGGAGGCCAATGACGTTGGTATCGAACTGGCGGCGGATCTTTTCCATCGGCGTGGCTTCCAGCGGACCATAGGCGCCGTAGCCGGCATTGTTCAGGAGAACATCAATACTGCCGAAGCGCGACTGTGCCCGGTCGACGGCGCTCGCTATCGAGGTTTCGTCGGTCACATCCAGACGCGTGACCAGTACGTTGGCATGATCTGCCAGATCTCCCGCATTTTCGGGTGAACGCATGGTCGCGACAACATTCCAGCCATTGTTCAGAAAAAGTTCCGCGGTGGTGCGTCCGATGCCCGTGGAGGCGCCTGTGATAAGAATGGTTCCGGACATGGTCATCTCCTGAAAAGTACCGGTTTCCAGAGCTTTGCGTCTGGGTCGGCACTAATGTGCGCGTTTTGCCGAAAACCGCGCTGGCAAGGCGCGTCAAAGGACTTGCAGATGACGCCAATTACCTGATCGATCCGGCTCCGGCGTCAACTTGGATCACATGAGCCTATACGTCGCTATTTCATTAGTCGGTTCAGGCTGCTACAACATCGCCGCTTGCCGGGACATCCGGCCTTTAAGGAGACCGTCACTCATGCGTACTGCGAGTGTATCGCGCGATACCAAGGAAACCCGCATTTCAGTCGAGATCAATCTGGACGGAACTGGCGCCTATGACGTCCAGACCGGTGTCGGATTTTTCGATCATATGCTGGAGCAGTTGTCGCGACATTCGCTGATCGACATCAAGGTTCGCGCCGACGGTGACACGCATATCGATTTTCATCACACGGTGGAAGACACCGGCATTGCGCTCGGCCAGGCCATTTCGTCGGCGTTGGGAGACATGTCCGGCATCACCCGCTACGCCGACACGCATCTGGCCATGGACGAGGCGTTGACCCGCTGTGCGCTGGACGTATCCGGACGGCCGTTCCTCGTCTGGGACGTGACGTTCGATCGCGACAAGGTTGGTGAGTTCGACACGGAACTGTTTGAGGAGTTTTTCCGCGCATTCACCATGAATGCCGGGATCACCCTTCATATCGCCAATCTTTACGGTTCAAATTGTCATCATATAGCCGAAACCTGTTTCAAGGCCGTCGCCCGCACCTTGCGCAAGGCGATTGAGATCGATCCGCGGCAAGCCGACCGGGTTCCGACCACCAAAGGTCAGCTCGGCGGCTAGAGCTCTAACCAACGGAAGAGCGCATGAGCACCTATGTTGTGATGGCACCGCCGGAATTTAAGGATCTGGACGGAGACCCTCGCCAGACCGACCGGCTTGCTTTTGTTCCGGACAGGTTCTCGTTCCTGGCATTCCTGTTCTCAATCATTTGGCTGCTGGTGCACCGGATGTGGCTGGTACTGCTCGGCTATCTGGCCGTGACCCTGGTGATCGAAACACTGGCGCTTTCGGTGGGGCCGGAGGCCATGGGCATCGTTGCGCTTTTGCTGTCGCTTCTGTTCGGATTTGAAGCGCAGGCCCTCCGCCGCTGGTCGCTGGAGCGCAAGGGCTGGCGTATTATCGGGATCGCGGAAGGCTCCAGCCGGGACGAAGCCGAATTCCGTTTCCTGTACAAGACAGCCGTGCCCGTTGCGCCGGTTGAAAAACAAATTGACCAGCAACAGCGCCCTCACCGCTCACCGATCGTCCCAAGGGTCGGCAGCGAACAGGTCGTGGGCCTGACGCTTGGTCCGGAGACCCGTCAATGACAATTGCAATTATCGACTACGGTTCGGGCAATCTACGCTCGGCGGAGAAGGCATTCGAGCGCGCGGCCCGCGCTCATGCCCACGTGCCGGACGTTATCGTAACGGCCGACCCGGAGCGGGTTCTGAAGGCCGACCGCATCGTCCTGCCGGGCGTTGGCGCATTTGCGGACTGCAAGCGTGGCCTGTGGGCCGTTGAAGGCATGCCGGAAGCCCTGCAGGAAGCCGTGCGCGGGCAGGGCAAGCCGTTTTTCGGTATCTGCGTTGGCATGCAGCTGATGGCCAGCCGCGGCCTAGAATTCGAAACCGTCGAAGGCCTGAACTGGATCAACGGCGACGTCTCGGAGATGAAGCCGTCCGATCCATCCCTGAAAATCCCGCATATGGGCTGGAACACCATCGATGTGCGTGCCGAAAGCCATCCGGTTTTCAAGGGCATTGAAACCGGGCCTGACGGACTGCATGCGTATTTCGTGCATTCCTATCACTTCGCCTGTGCGAACGATGCGAGCCGTCTGGCAACATTCGACTATGCCGGTACGTTCACTGCAATGGTTGCGCAGGACAACATGATCGGCACGCAATTCCACCCGGAAAAGAGCCAACGGCTGGGCCTTGAGCTCATCGCCAATTTTCTGGACTGGACGCCATAACTGGATTTGGGAGATATCAGATGAGCAAAGGCTATTGGATCGCCAGGGTGGATGTGAACAATCCGGACGACTACCCGAAATATGTCGAGGCGGCAAAACCGGCATTTGAACGTTTTGGCGCAAAATTCCTGGCGCGTGGCGGCAAAACCGACACCATCGAAGGTCCGGGACGGGCCCGCAATGTCGTCATCGAATTTCCGAGCTTTCAACATGCGGTCGATTGTTATAACTCACCCGAATATCAGGTTGCGGTCAAAATCCGCCAGCAAATAGCCGATGGCGAAATCGTCATCGTTGAAGGAATGTAAGAAGCATGATCCTCTTTCCCGCCATCGACTTGAAAGACGGCCAGTGTGTACGCCTGAAGCTTGGTGACATGGACCAGGCGACGGTGTTCAACGACAACCCGGGTGCCCAGGCCAAGGCCTTCGAAGACCAGGGGTTCGAATGGTTGCATGTTGTCGATCTGAACGGTGCCTTTGCCGGTGAAAGCGTCAACGGAGCTGCCGTCGATGCAATTCTGTCGGCGACGAAGAACCCGGTCCAGCTCGGTGGCGGAATCAGGACGCTGGAGCATATTGAAACCTGGCTCGACAAGGGCATCACGCGGGTTATTCTCGGCACTGTGGCTGTCAGAGACCCCGAGCTGGTGAAGGAGGCATGCCGCAAGTTTCCGGGCAAGGTCGCCGTCGGCATTGATGCCAAGGGCGGCTACGTCGCCGTGGAAGGCTGGGCGGAAACTTCTGAACTGACGGCGGTCGATCTTGCCAAACAGTTCGAAGATGCCGGCGTTTCGGCGATCATCTACACCGATATCGATCGGGATGGCGTCCTGAAGGGGCTCAACATTCCTTCTACCCTGGAACTTGCCCGTTCCGTCTCCATACCGGTAATAGCGTCCGGAGGCCTTGCTTCCATTGATGACATTCATCGTCTTGTGGAGCCCGATTGCTCGATCCTGGAAGGAGCGATATCAGGACGGGCTCTTTATGACGGACGGCTTGACCCGAAAGAGGCCATGGATCTGATCCTGGAAGCGCGGAGTAAAGCATCGTGACTTTGAAAGCCCGTGTCATTCCTTGTCTTGACGTCAAGGACGGCCGCGTCGTCAAGGGCGTGAACTTCGTGGATCTGGTCGATGCCGGCGACCCGGTAGAAGCCGCGAAGGCCTATGACGCAGCCGGTGCCGACGAACTCTGCTTTCTTGATATCACTGCAAGCCATGAAGGCCGCGACACGATCTATGATGTTGTCCGGCGCACGGCCGAAGCCTGCTTTATGCCGGTCACCGTTGGAGGTGGTGTGCGCACGGTCGAGGACATCCGCAAGCTTCTGATTGCGGGCGCCGACAAGGTGTCGATCAACACCGCAGCGGTCAAAAACCCGGATTTCGTGCGTGAAGCGGCGGAAAAATTCGGCGCGCAATGCATCGTCGTCTCCATCGATGCCAAACAGGTGAACGAGTCGGGCGAACCGGACAGGTTCGAGATCTTCACCCATGGCGGCCGCAATGCCACAGGCATCGACGCCGTTGAGTTTGCCAAAAAGGTTGTCGAGCTCGGAGCTGGCGAATTGCTGGTGACCTCCATGGACAGGGATGGCACCAAATCCGGATACAACATCGCGCTCACCCGTGCGATCGCCGACGCCGTGCCGGTGCCCGTGATTGCCTCTGGCGGCGTCGGAACCCTGGATCACATGGTCGAAGGCGTGCGGGACGGTCATGCGACCGCAGTCCTGGCGGCCTCCATTTTCCATTTTGGCGAATACACAATTCAGGAAACGAAGCAGCACATGAATGATGCGGGCGTTCCGATGCGACTGGACGCCTGAACGACGCTGCATTCGAGACCTGGGATATAAGACCAATGACGAAGTTCACACTGGACGATCTGGACGCCATTATTGCTGCACGTGCGAAGAGCGAGGATGAGAAGTCCTATACGCGCAAGCTCGTGAGCAAGGGCGTTGCGAAATGCGCCCAGAAACTGGGGGAAGAAGCGGTCGAGGCGGCTATTGCCGCTGTCAGGGAAGATCGGGAGGAATTGACGGCTGAAGCCGCCGATGTGCTTTATCATTTGCTGGTTGTTCTGAACGTGTCTAATGTTCCGCTCGGGGACGTTATGAGCGAACTCGCGGGCCGTACGGGACAAACCGGACTGGAAGAAAAAGCATCCCGACCTGAGGAATGACAGCAGGCTCGCCTTAGCCACCGCAGCAGGAACTGCGAGAAAGATGGATCAGAAAGTCGCCACGGCCCTGGACATGGATTTGTCCCCTTACCGGGTGTTCTCCGAGCGCCAGTGGGCCAAATTACGTGCTGACACGCCAATGACCCTGAGCGAGCATGAAGTGTCGCAACTTCAGGGTCTGAACGCTCCGGTCTCCATAGAGCAGGTGGAGACCATTTACCTGCCGCTTTCACGCCTCCTGGCATTCTATGCCGAAGCGACCATCAGCATTCACCAGGCAACCCAGAACTTTCTTGGTCACCGGGATGGCAAGACACCGTTCATCATCGGTGTGGCCGGTTCTGTTTCTGTCGGAAAATCAACGACGTCGCGTGTTCTGCGCGAGCTCCTGGCCCGCTGGCCGGCCAGCCCACGCGTCGATCTGATCACCACGGATGGCTTTCTCTACCCGAATGCGATCCTGGAAGCAGAAGGTCTGATGTCCAAGAAGGGCTTCCCGGAAAGCTTCGACAGGCCTCGTCTGCTGAAATTCCTGTCAGACATCAAGGCCGGACGACGGAATGTCCGCGCACCCGTTTATTCGCACTTCTACTACGACGTCATGCCCGGCCACACGGTTACGGTCGACAAGCCGGACATTCTGATCGTCGAGGGTCTCAACGTCCTGCAGACGCGGGAACTGCCGAAGGACGGACGCGCCGTGCCGTTCGTTTCGGATTTCTTCGACTTCTCGGTCTACATCGACGCCGATGAAGACCTGTTGAGCAAATGGTACGTGGAACGTTTCATGCGTCTGAGGGAAACGGCGTTCCGTGATCCGGGCTCCTACTTTCACAAATACTCGCGGATCACCGATCAGGAAGCGGTCGAAACCGCGACCCGCATCTGGAACGAGATCAACCTGGTGAACCTGCGCGAAAACATTCTGCCGACCCGGCCGCGGGCGGATCTGATCCTGTCCAAGAATGCAAGCCACCGGATTTCGAAGGTAGCGCTGCGCAAGCTCTGATCTTCACGAAAAAGCCCGCAATCTTCTCGGATTGCGGGTCTTCGTTTTTGGTACGCAGGCAGTTTAAGCCGCAGAACGATTTCGGACTTCCTGCAGGAACGAAGCAACCTGATCACGCAACATGGTTGCGTTTTCCTTCAACTGCTGCGCGGAACTGTCGACCTTCTCGGCGGTGTCGCGTGTGTTTTCCGCAGCCGAGGCAACGGTTTCGATGTTGGTGGTTACCTCCACGGTGCTGCGGGAGGCTTCGGTGGCGTTGCTTGCAATCTCCTGCGTGGCAACACCCTGCTCCTCAACCGAAGAGGCGATGGAGGAGGCGATTTCATTCATGTTGTTGATGATCTCGGTCACCGAGGAAATCGCGGTTGCCGCATGGCCTGTCTCTTCCTGGATCGCCGAGATCTGGCTGGAAATCTCTTCGGTCGCCTTGGACGTCTGCGTTGCCAGTTCCTTCACTTCTGCCGCGACGACCGCAAAGCCCTTGCCGGCTTCACCGGCTCGTGCAGCCTCGATTGTTGCGTTCAGCGCAAGGAGGTTGGTCTGCTCGGCAATCGCCTGGATGAGCGTCACGACCTCACCGA
Organism: Roseibium sp. SCP14; assembly: GCF_040329475.1. Taxonomy (NCBI): domain Bacteria; kingdom Pseudomonadati; phylum Pseudomonadota; class Alphaproteobacteria; order Hyphomicrobiales; family Stappiaceae; genus Roseibium; species Roseibium sp. SCP14. Next base: position 98,898 of record NZ_JBDZYH010000011.1, on the reverse strand, counting down.
TGCGGCTTGCGGAATCCGACAGGCCGTTCATGCGCTGATTGGTGGATTGCGCTTCCCCGGCCGCGCGGGCGGCGATCTCGCTGGAGGATTGAACCTGTCTGCGGATTTCGTTGACGGATGCCGACAGCTCTTCGGCGGCCGCTGCAACGGTTTCAACGTTGTGCGAGGCCTGTGAGGACGCGTTGGACACCAGGCCGCTCTGTTCGGTCGTTTGCGCGGCAACACCTGTCATGTCGGCCGAAGCGACCTGAAGATTTTGCACCGAACTGTCGATGATGTTCATCATCTCGGAAATCTGGCGGTCGAAGTCGCTGCTCAATTGCTGGATTTCAGAACCCTTGCGGGCCTGGTCTTCCTGGACAGCGTTCTGCTGATCTTCCAGGTCACGGCGGGCGGCTTCGTTCTGGACGAAGATCTCCATTGCCGCGGCCATCTGGCCGATCTCGTCACCCCGGTCCGTACCTTCAATGGCAATGTCCGTATTGCCGTCCGCCAGTGTGCACATATTGGCTGTCAGGGCACGAAGCGGACGCACGGTGTTGCGAACCGCGACCACCGCAATCGTGATCGCGATCAGGGCGCCCACCGCCGCCAGGGCAAGGATTGTTGCCGCTGCACTCCAGTAGGCCGAGTCGAGGTCATCGACATAGACGCCCGTCCCGATCATCCAGTTCCAGGGGGCAAATCCAGCGCCCCAGCCGTATTTTTCGATCGCGACTTCGCTGTTTGCGCGCGGCCAGAAGTAAAGCAGCGATCCGCCACCGGTCTTGGCTTGCTTGATCAGCTCTTCAACGATCGGAACCCCGGACTTGTCCTTGAAGCCGATCATGTTGGTGCCGACGATCGAACTCTTCGGATGCACCAGATTGGTGCCGTCATAGTCATAGACGAAGACGTAATTGTTGCCTTCGAACCTGACGGCTCCGATGGCCGCCTTCGCAGCGGCCTGGGCCTCGTCCCGGGTCAATTCGCCTGCTTGCTCGAGACCCTGATAATAGGCGGCGATGGAAACCGCACTATTCGAAATTTCCTCAATCTTTCCAAGGCGTTCGTTGAACATTGCAGAATAAAGACTATTCAGGCTGACGACACAGATCGCGACAGTGAAAAGAAGAATAGTTGCAATAGGAAGACTGATTTTCCAGGTAATTGGCCAGCGTGCGAATGACATAACGAAATGATTCCTCTCAAAATTCGTTGAGAGGAACGTCAATGAAACACCTGACCAAAAGCTTAAACTTTCAGCATATCCGCCGATTTAATCGATTAGTTATACCAAAGAGTATTAGGCTATTGCGAATTCTACCTAAGGGAAACCGACTACGAAAACAACCTGAGTTTGCTTTACCTGCGGGCACAAAATACATCACGAAGACCTGGGCGGGACCAGGTTGCATTGTGAAGTTGTCCTTTCAGAACATGACCCTGTGCTTCGTAATAGAAAGTATTGGCACTGCCCTGGCGCTGCAACGTCACCGCTCCATACCCCATCTCGGCAACCGTTGCCGACTGGCCATCCGGCGAAAAGACGACATTCAGATCGATACCGGCCGTGCACAGATAGTCGGCGACATTCGTGCGTGCGGTCTGCTGCTGCTGGAATACCTGTTGGTTAGCACCGCCAACGCTTCCCGGAGGGATGGGTCCTGCAGGAAATCCATTGTTGGGTTGTCCACCCTGGAAGCCGCCCTGCTGTCCACCGAAACCGCCTGCTCCGTTATTGCCGAAGCCTCCGGCCGGATTGTTTCCGAAGCCGCCATTATTGCCGAAATTGGCGGGACCGTTGATCACCACTTCCCTGTAAGGCGTGCGGGTCACGTAGATACCGCGGCATTCTCCACTTGCCCCACGAACCGTCCAGGCGTGGGAAACGTAGGTCTGCTGTTCGAGGATCTGGCCCGGTTCAAGACGGGCGTAGGGACGTTCTCCGCCGCGATAGTCCACCCAGTGAACTTCGACCGGTTGACGGCTGGAATTCCGGAACACGATCTGGCCGGGGCGAACTGCCTCGACCGAACGAACCCGGCCAAGTTCGCTACAGGAAAGATCGGAACCGGGCTCCTGGCCCGGAGCCCCGTCCGCGACGATCTGTTGCGGAAGCGAACAGGTCGCCACAAACAATCGCACCGGATTGGCGCTGCCACTCAGGGAAACGCCGTAAGCGGGCATGCCCTCGACCGAAATCGACAGTTCAGACTGCCGGATCATCGCTTCCCAAAGCGGATCGGTCATTTCGATATTGACTTCCGGAAGCGAGACACCGGCCTCGTTTGCGGTTGAAGAGCCGAAGGCGTTGTAGCTTGCACTAAAGTCGCCGGCCGTGATGCGAACGGCTTGAGGCATACCTTCCAGGAGGCCGGCAGGAGTCTGCTGGAAAGTGATCTTGGCAAAGCCCGATTGCGTGCCGCATTCGGCACGGAAGTCGCGATTGTCCGTTTGCGGGATCGCATGCTGCAGGAACGACTGCGAGCCCGGCTGGCTGCCGGGTTCCGCAAGCCATTGCCGTCCTTCAGCCGGCGAAACAAGAACAGGTTGCGAATTGGCGGGTCCGCTTCCTGAAATGCTTTCGCGCACGATTGTTTCCAGATCGCCGGAGACCGCGGGAGAACCATTTGTATCCGTGCCAGGTGTGGAAATCGCCGTATCCACCTGCTCAAGAGGTTTCAAGCCGCCCGTCTCTGAGGTCGGATCCACTTCGGCAACTGATGTTTCACTCTGGTTTCCCGAGGCGCTCGGTGCCGTTGGCTGTTGCGTAGGCGCGCTAGTCGATGATCCGGAGGAAGAAACGCCGGGCGTGTTGTTGCTGACCGGGCCGGCTGCAACGCCGGAGGAGGTACCGACCACGCGGGCGGTAGCGCCGGGCTTTCCGTCGCTCGAAACATCCACGACCAGGGTGTTGCCACTGCAGATATCAGCATCCCGGTGAAGCACCCGGCTGTTTTCCAGCGTGACTTCGAGCATCACCTCGCATGGCGGCAGTTTGCTGTCACTGCCCATCGTGTCGATGACGACACCCTTGGCGTCCCGGCTGATGATCGGCCGGTACTTCTTGTTGACGGTAATCGAGCGGATGCCGGGTTCCGGCGGTTCCACATTGATGCGCACCGTTTCGGGGGCCGACTGGGCAAACGCGTTGAGGCCTGACGTCAGGAAAACGATACTGCAAGCCGTCAGAAGGCCGGATTTCAGCAAGGGTGTATAACAAGCGTGAGCAGCAACAAGCCGCATGAACGATCTCCATGGGAGCGCTAGGGAACCACCGACTGGATTACTTAGGCAAAGTGGCGCTGAAAGGGCAACCCCGCAATAGGATCAAAACGGTCGCCGCTTATCGCGGCGCGCGTTTTGCCAGAATACGCTGCAGGGTTCGGCGATGCATGTTGAGACGGCGCGCCGTTTCCGAAACATTGCGGTCGCAAAGCTCGTAAACACGCTGGATATGCTCCCAGCGAACCCGGTCGGCGGACATCGGGTTTTCCGGCGGTTGCGCCTTGTCTTCGGGCTTGCGGGCAAGCGCGGCCATGATGTCGTCCGGGTCGGCGGGTTTGGCCAGATAGTCGATTGCGCCAAGTTTCACAGCCGTGACGGCAGTGGCAATGTTACCGTAGCCGGTCAGGACAATTGCGCGGCAATCAGGACGTTTTTCGCGGATTTGCTGAATAACGTCCAACCCGTTGCCGTCTTCCAGGCGCATATCAACAATCGCAAAGGCCGGAGCCCTGCGAGCGACTTTCGCGGCTGCATCCTGCACGCCGTCCGCTGTTTCAGTATCGAAGCCACGCTTTTCCATGGCGCGCGCAAGGCGCTGCTGAAACGGCTTATCGTCGTCGACGATAAGGAGGCTCATATCTTCCGTTCCGTTCAAGGAAGTCATCTGGTCCGTCATCTCGTCTTACCGTTTATTCTCAGCTCTTATTGGGCAGGCCGGATGAATATTCAATGTTTAACCTGCATTTTTCGTTAGTTGTTGCCGTTATGGGGCGAAAAAGGCGTTTCGTCCACTCCGCTACCGCGCTCAAACAGTTCGCGGGGCCAGCTGATGCGAATATGGGCACCGCTTTGAGGAGGTGCCTGGTTTTCCAGGTGAAGCTTGGCACCGGTGCGTTCCAGCAATGTTTTGGCTATGAAAATGCCCAGACCGAGACCGCCGCCGGTTCCGCTTTGCGGGGTCTTGCTGCCGCGTACAGAAACGTAAGGGTCACCAATCCTGCCGAGTATGTCGACGGAAAAACCCGGGCCGTCGTCCCTGATAGAGATTGAAAGGGTCTTGTCGTCCCACTTGGCCGATACATCGACGCGTGACTTGGCGAAATCGACGGCATTTTCCACCAGATTGCCGAGACCATAGCGGATGGCAGCATTTCGGGTGCCGACGGGTTCAGCCCCTTCACCCTGACTTGCGGAGTGTATGGCCACGCCCAATCCCCGGTGCGGGTCAATGACGTCTTCCAGCAGCAAGGAGACGGGCATGCGCTGATAGGTCTGGTCTTCTTCGCTGGAAAGGCCTTTCAACTGCTGCAGGATTCCGCGGCAGCGTTCCGCCTGCGAGCGGATCAGCGCCACATCTTCCCCCCGGTGATCGCCGCTCTCGAACTCATCGGTCAGCTCCTTGGCAACCAGATAGATGGTCGCAAGGGGAGTCCCAAGTTCGTGGGCGGCGGCCGTCGCCAGACCGTCCAGGGCGTTCAGATGCTGTTCGCGCGCAAGCACAAGTTCTGTCGCGGCCAGCGCATCGGCAAGCTGGCGGGCTTCCTCGGCCACCCTGAAGGCGTAGATCGCCATGAAACCGAGCGTCGAGACCAGCGCGATCCAGATGCCGACCGAATAAACGACCGGAAGTTTGAACTCGGCTCCGACCGGCCACGGCAACGGCAGGTGAAAGACCGCCAGAACACTGGCGCATGTGGTTGCCAGAATGCCGAGAATAATAGTGTAGCGTGCCGAAAGACCTGTGGCCGAGACCATAACCGGTGCCATCAGCAGAAACGCAAACGGGTTGCCCAGGCCGCCAGTGAGGAACAAAAGTCCACTCATTTGCAGAATGTCGTAAGCGAGCTGCAAGGTTGCCGCATTCTCGGACAGACGCAGCGCTGAAGGCCATCTGATCTTCAAAAAGATGTTAAGCCAGGCCGAAAACGCCACCATCGCGAATGCGGGGCCGGCCGGAAGTGGATAGCCGAGACCCACGTAGACGACCAGCAGGGCCGCAGACTGGCCGCCAACGGCCAGCCAGCGCAATCGTACCAGCGTGTCGAGCTTCAAGCGCCTGTGTGGCAAAGTGATATTGGAAGTTGGATGATCCGCCATAAGTTTCTTTTGAATCGGATTCATCCCTCTGGCAAGGCCGTGGCTCTTGTGCCAACCGGTCGTAGATGGTAGCCAGCCGCTAACACGGTTGTCCGGATCACGCGGGCCGGCGGCCAACCGGAGGGATTTCATAGCTCTTCATTTCAGATCAGCCCCGCGAAACGGAATGAACAAAATGACCGATACGAATGACGGCGGCGCACAGCCGCAGGCGGAAGCCACCGCTGCACCGGGCATGAACATCCTTGGCCAGTACATCAAGGATCTGTCCTTTGAAAACCCGAATGCACCGCGCTCCCTGGCTCAGGGTGAGCAGCCGAAGCTGGACATCAACGTAAATGTCGGCGCCCAGCAGATGGGTGAAGATCAGTTCGAAGTAATTCTGACGCTGACTGCAAAGGCTGAGCGCCCGGATCTGGTCATGTTCAACGTTGAGCTGGTTTATGCCGGTCTGTTCAAGATCACCGGTGTGCCGAAAGAGCATATGCATCCGTTCGTCATGATCGAGTGCCCGCGCATGATCTTCCCGTTCGCACGCAACATCCTGTCCGAAGCAACTCGCAACGGCGGTTTCCCGCCGCTGATGCTCGATCCGATCGACTTTGCTCAGCTGTACCGCCAGAACATGGCGCAACAGGCAGCGACCCAGCAGGCGAGCGATCAGAAGCCGAACTAAGTTTCTTCATCCTTCCGGAACATCATCAGACCCGCGCCGGTTTCGGCGCGGGTTTTTTGATGCCGGAGAAGTATCAGGCCGTGCTGGCGTCGAATTCCGGGTCGACGGGTACCTGCAGCGCGGTCACGAGATGATTGGTCATGCCTGCAAGCGCGATGATCTGCATCAGTTCGCCGTGCTCTTCTTCGCTCATGCCCTTGGCCTTGGCCGCTGCGGTGTGGGAATGCACGCAATAGCCGCAGCCATTGGCAGCCGAAACGGCGATATAGATCATTTCGCGGACCTTCGGATCGATTGCTCCGGGAACCGCCATCACGGATTTGAGGTGCTCCCAGGTCCGTTTCAGTCCCTTTGGGTCATAGGCAAGTGCACGCCAGACGTTGTTTATGAAGTCCGAGCCCCGAGTCTCCCTGATATCGTCGAAAACCTCCTTGACCTCCGGAATGGAGTCAGCTTCGGCATCTGTCATCAGTTTCACGGTCGCCATCGGAGGTTCCTTTTTGCAGTCGGGCGTTACGCCTCTTCCAGTAGCTCTGTCCAGCTCTTCGGCTCGTCACCGTTCAGCGGGTTCCTGGGTGAGCGCTTGTAGCGTATCGTTTCCATCCGGAAGCTGCGCGCGTCGAACATGATCATACGGCCGACAAGTCCCTCACCGGTTCCGGTTATCTCCTTGATGACTTCCATCGCCTGCATTGCACCGACAATTCCCGTAAGCGCGCCCAATACACCGGCCTGGGCGCAGGTCGGCAGCAATCCGTCGCGTGGCTTCTTCGGAAACAGGCAACGATAGGTGGGGTTGAGATTGCCGTCCTCATCGGCTTCAAACGGCCGCAACGTGGTGATCGAGCCGTCGAACTGACCCACGGCTGCCGTGACCAGCGGCTTTTGAGCGAAGAAACATGCATCCGATGCCAGGTAGCGGGTGTCGAAATTGTCCGAGCCGTCCACGACGAGGTCGTATTTGGAAATCAGCGCCAGTGCGTTATGTGCCGCAAGACGTGTCGGATGCGGTTCTACGGCAACGTTCGGATTGAGGCGGGCAATGGCCTGCGCTGCGCTGGCGACCTTCGGTTCACTCAATTGGTCCGTGTCGTGAATGACCTGGCGCTGCAGGTTGGACAGGGACACGGTGTCGTCATCGACGATCCCGAGCGTGCCGATGCCGGCAGCTGCCAGATACTGCAGGACCGGAGCACCCAGACCGCCGGCACCGATGACAAGAACGCGAGCGTTCTTCAGCTTCTGCTGCCCCGCACCGCCAATTTCCTGCATGACGATGTGACGGGCGTAACGTTCAAGTTCAGCTTGGGAAAGCATATCTGAATCGGGTCCGTTGATTAGTTGTTTTCCGGAAGTTCATCTGCGGTGGGTTTACGAACGGATTTCACAAACTGCAACTCGGAAGCGCCGAAGCTCTTGTAGTTTTGCCTGGCGGTTTTCAGGCTGACGCGGTTTGCACCGCCCTCAAAGTCGGGATCCGCGGCCTGCACGGGATCGCTTTCCCAATAGCAGACGTCGCATAGTTCAAAGATGAAACTGTCTATCGGACCGAGCGTGTAGCATCCGCAACATTTGCAGGCTGATGTTTCTGTCATGACATCAAATCCTACCCAAGGATCTTGCTGACGAGGCGTGCGGTGTAATCGACCATCGGAATGACTCGCGCGTAATTCAGCCGCGTCGGACCGATGACACCCAGAACACCCACGATGCGCTGGTTGCTGTCGCGGTAGGGAGAAACGACGAGCGAGGAACCGGACAGGGAAAACAGATTGTTCTCCGATCCGATGAAGATCCGCACTCCGTCGCCCTGTTCGGCCAGGCCGAGCAACTGAATGAGATCCTTCTTGTTCTCCAGATCGTCAAACAGCAACCTGATGCGTTCAAGATCTTCCACGGCTTCCAGGTCGGTCAGGAGGTTGGACCGGCCGCGGACGATAAGCGTGCCCGGATCGCTGTTGTTCTCCCCGCTCCAGACCGCGAGACCCGCATTGATCACCTTTTGACTCAGCTGGTCGAGTTCGGCCTGGTCGGCATCGCGCACCCGTTCCAGTTCAGCGCGAATATTTGCAATGGTCCGTCCCTGCAGCTGGGCGTTCAGATAGTTGGTTGCTTCCACGAGAGCTGAAGACGGCAGGTCGGCCGGAAGATCGATCACGCGATTTTCCACCGATCCGTCCTCACTGACCAGAATGACCAGTGCTTTTTGCGGTTCGATACGGACAAATTCGATGTGTTTGAGCCGCATGTCCGTTTTGTGGGTCAGGACCACGCCTGCGCCCATCGAAAGGCCGGACAGCATCTGGCTTGCCTCGGTCAGCACCTGCTCGGTGGAATTCGTCTGTTGGGAAGCACGGACCTGAACATCGATCTGCTGGCGTTCGTCCTGTGTCAGGTCCCCGACTTCCAGGAGCGCATCGACAAAGAACCGCAATCCGATTTCGGTCGGCAGACGCCCGGCGCTGGTATGGGGCGAATGAAGCAGACCCAGATGTTCCAGGTCCGACATGACATTGCGCACCGAAGCCGGCGACAGTGACATGGTCAGGTTGCGCGACACATTGCGCGATCCGACCGGTTCGCCGGTTTCCAGGTAGGTTTCCACGATTGAGCGGAAGATTTCGCGGGATCTCTTGTCGAGGTCGCTGAGACTCAAGGCATGTTCTCCGTATGAATGACTGCAAACCGGGGTCCGGAAAGGTCTTGCTCCCAAGATATAGGCCCAAAATGGGTCCGGCGTGAAGCTGGCCCTTTACGACTTGTCGAGTTGAGGTCTACAAGGCCCTCAGGAATGAAGGGAAACAGCTGTTTCATTTAAGCGAAAGTCGAAAGGGATTTTCATGCGTCCGTCAAAACGCGCAGCCGATGAACTCCGTGCGGTCACTCTTGAGCGCGGTGTCTCCAAACATGCGGAAGGCTCCTGTCTTGTGAAGTTCGGAGACACGCATGTTCTTTGCACCGCCAGCCTTGAAGAACGCGTTCCGCCGTGGCTGCGTGGTCAGAACCGCGGTTGGGTAACTGCTGAATATGGCATGCTGCCGCGCGCAACCGGCGATCGCATGCGTCGTGAAGCAAGCGCCGGGAAGCAGTCCGGGCGCACGCAGGAAATTCAGCGCCTGATTGGCCGCTCCCTTCGGGCAGTGGTTGACCTGGAAGCGCTGGGCGAGGCCCAGATCACCGTCGATTGTGACGTTATCCAGGCTGATGGCGGAACACGCACGGCAGCAATCACCGGTGCCTGGGTGGCGCTTCGCGATTGCATTGAATGGATGAAATCGCGCGACATGGTCTCCAGTGAAGTACTGAAGGATCATATTGCCGCGATTTCCTGCGGCATTTACGAGGGAACGCCGGTTCTCGATCTGGATTACGCCGAGGACAGCACGGCCGAAACCGATGCGAACTTCGTTCTCACCGGCTCCGGCGGCATTGTCGAGATCCAGGGTACCGCGGAAGGTGCGCCCTTCTCCGAAGAGGAATTCGGGCAACTTCTCGGTCTGGCGAAAGCCGGAATCGGCCGGTTGGTCGACTTGCAGAAAATGGCAATTCTTTAAGGATCCGTCGTGATGAGCCACCGGAAACTGGAACCTGGAAAACTTGTCGTGGCCAGCCACAACAAGGGCAAGATCCGAGAGATCAACGAACTGCTTGCTCCTTACGGATTTGAAGTGGTTTCAGCCGGTGAGCTTGATCTGCCGGAGCCGGAAGAAACCGGACTGACCTTTGAGGAAAACGCCGCCATCAAGGCTGTGGCGGCAGCAAACGCCTCCGGCCTTCCGGCATTGGCCGACGATAGTGGCTTTTGTGTCGCGTCCTTGAATGGCGATCCCGGGATTTACTCCGCGCGCTGGGCCGGTCCGGACAAGGACTTTGCCATGGCCATGCGCACGATCGAGGAGAAGCTCCAGTCGATCGGCGCAACCTCACCGGAACAGCGCCGCGGTTCGTTCGTCGCAGTTCTGTGTCTGGCCTGGCCGGACGGGCACCAGGAATATTTCCGCGGTGAAGTCGAAGGCGACATCGTCTGGCCGCCGCGTGGCACCCAGGGCTTCGGTTACGATCCGGTCTTTCAGCCGGACGGCCACGCCATCACCTTCGGCGAAATGTCGTCGGAGCAAAAGCACGGCTGGTCGGAAGACACGCCGGCCCTGTCTCATCGGGCCCGCGCATTCCAGAAATTTGCCGCTGGTTGTCTGGGAGATTGATGAAGTGACGTCGCACGCGACCAGGGATGGTGGTTTCGGCATCTATGTTCATTGGCCGTTTTGTGCCGCCAAGTGTCCATATTGCGATTTCAATTCCCACGTTCGCCATCAACCGGTCGATCAGCTCCGCTATACCGCTGCGTTTGAACGCGAACTGGCCCATTTTGCGGAACTGACCCGGGGAAAGACCGTGGAGTCCGTGTTTTTGGGAGGCGGCACGCCGTCCCTGATGGATCCGAAAACGGTTGAGCGCATTCTCGAGACCATTGCCAAAAACTGGTCGATTGACGCGAATGTCGAAATCTCGATGGAAGCCAATCCGTCTTCGGTGGAGGCTGAACGGTTCAAAGGGTATCGCTCAGCAGGTGTCAACCGGGTGTCCCTGGGCGTTCAATCGCTTATCGACAGGGATCTGAAGCTTCTGGGCCGCCTGCACGATGCGCAGACTGCCCGTGCGGCAATCGAAACGGCTCGCGCAACGTTCCCGCGCCTGTCCTTCGACATGATCTATGCCCGGCCCGGACAAACGCCGGAAGGATGGGCGGAAGAACTGAACGAAGCCATTGCGCTTGCTGCCGATCACCTGTCTCTCTACCAGCTCACGATTGAGGAAGGCACGCCCTTCCACACGCTCTATCACGCTGGAAAACTCAAGATGCCGGATCCGGATCTCGGAGCCGTATTCTATGAGTTGACCCAGGATGTGACCGCGGATGCCGGAATGCCGGCCTACGAGGTTTCCAACCACGCCAGACCGGGCGCGGAATGCCGCCACAACCTGGTCTATTGGCGCTACGGAGACTATGTCGGCGTTGGTCCGGGCGCTCATGGCCGCCTGACTGTCGGGGTTAACCGTCTGGCCACTTCGATCGAGCGCCACCCCGAGACCTGGCTTGAAAATGTCGAGCAACATGGTCACGGCATGATCGAGAATATGGGCTTGAACGAGGAAGAGCAGGGTGACGAATTTCTTCTGATGGGGCTGCGGCTCACCGAAGGGATAGATTTGTCCCGTTACGAGAGTTTTTCGCACAGATCTGTTGATCAACGGCGGCTGAATGCTCTTCTCGAGCATGGAATGATCGAAGAAATCGGGGAAAACCGAGTGCGAGCGACCCGAGAAGGTTTCTTTGTTCTCGACGCGGTCGTCGCCGATCTCGCTGCGTAGCTCCAAGCTTACTCTTCGGAAAATTTTTCTACTAAGTTGATTTAAATACTCTATCTGCTTTTGTGCGCCGCACAGAAATTTGATGCCAAAATGAGTTTGACCGCAACTATGTGAAGTTATGTTCGCGGCCGGATAACAATTAGCAGTATTGCACGCGGTTGCATGCCTAGCTATTCTGTTGCGATGCAATAGGTGATGCGAAAACAAGCGAGCCGCGCTAGTGCGTTTTGGAACTTCGCCGAAGGGGAAGGCAGCGGCTTTGTAAACAAAGGAGAGGCGTCTTTGCCTTTTTATCATCTTTACGAGCTGAATCACGCGGCCATGGCGCCGTTCAGAGCTGTCGCCGACATGACGAAGCTCTACTTCCAGAACCCGCTTAACCCTCTGACTCATACCAGCTATGGCCGTTCGATTGCCGCCGGCTGTGAAGTTCTTGAACGCACGACGCGGCGGTACGGCAAACCGGAATTCGGCTTGAACGAAACGGTCGTGGGCGGAGTCCGTGTTCCTGTGCGCGAGAACATCGTCTGGAGCCGGCCGTTCTGCGACATGGTTCATTTCGAGCGGGGGGTCACTTCGCACCGCAACGATCCGAAAGTGCTGATCGTGGCTCCGATGTCGGGCCACTACGCAACTTTGCTGCGCGGCACAGTAGAAGCCCTGATGCCGGACGCAGATGTCTACATCACCGACTGGATCGACGCCCGCATGGTGCCGATCCAGGAAGGCAAATTCGATCTGGACGACTATATCGACTACATCATTTCGATGTTGCATTTTCTGGGGCCGGACACACACGTTCTCGGTGTGTGCCAGCCATCCGTCCCCGTTCTGGCGGCCGTCGCGGTCATGGAAGGACGGGAGGATCCATATGTTCCGTCTTCGATGACCCTGATGGGGGGCCCGATCGATACGCGTGTTGCTCCAACCGCGGTGAACGATCTGGCCGTATCGAAGGGTCTCGACTGGTTCAAGAGCAACGTCATCATGAAGGTGCCGTTCCCGCATCCGGGTTTCATGCGTGATGTCTATCCGGGCTTTTTGCAGCTCTCCGGCTTCATGGGCATGAATCTCGATCGTCACCTGACGGCGCACCGGGACTTCTTCCAGCATCTGGTCGAAGGCGACGGTGACAGCGCAGAAAAGCATCGTGAATTCTATGACGAATATCTCGCCGTCATGGATCTGACCGCCGAGTTCTATCTGCAGACGGTTGAAACGGTGTTCATCGATCATTCGCTGCCCAACGGCACAATGCTGCACAATGGCAGCGTCGTGGATTGCAGCAAGATCAAGCGCACCGCGTTGATGACGGTTGAGGGCGAAAAGGACGACATCACCGGCCGCGGCCAGACCCGCGCCGCTCATGAACTCTGCTACAACCTGCCGGATGAACAAAAGGTCCATTACGAACAGCCGAATGTCGGTCACTATGGTGTCTTCAACGGTTCTCGTTGGCGGTCTGAAATCGCGCCGCGGGTCATGGACTTCATCCGCTCCAATCGTCCGGGAGCAACCGCACCTGCCCTTGAGAAAAAGGCAGTGAAGCCGGCCGCAAAGTCGCCGGCCAAGCCTCAGGCGAAGAAGAAGGTGAAGGCCAGGGAAGCGACGGGTTCCCTGGAGGAAATCCTGCTGACCAAGCCGGACGGCGCCGCCGACGATCTGAAAGCGATAAGCGGTGTGGGCCCGAAGCTGGAAATCGCGCTCAACGAGGCAGGGATTTTCCATTACTGGCAGATTGCTTCCCTGACCGAAAAGCAGATCGAGGCTCTGGACACAAAGCTTGATTTCCGTGGCCGTATCGCCAGAGATGAATGGATCGAACAGGCAAAACAGCTGTCGGAAGTTGTCAGCTGACAGTTGATATTGCGGGCGCTTCTGCAAGCGCCCGCAGCTGATGTTCGACGTTATTTCCAATGAAAATTCAAATAATTCACTGCAACGACCGATTGCGGCGAATAGATTATTCCTGATTTCCATTTTTCAATGAAAACAGTTGCTTACAGAAAAGCTACCTCAACGGATTACTCACAATTCGCGCTTTTTCTTCTGCGTTTCCCGGTCACAAATCCTTGAAGCGGCATCGGACAATCCCCACCTGATTGAAGTGGATGTCTTAAATGGATGGGACGATGACGACGACTAAAAGTTGCATGATCAAACCTGCCTGGACACCTGTGACCATCGGTCTGATGGTATTGGGGTTTGTGGTTTTCTGGCCGCTTGGCCTTGCCATGCTGGCCTACATTCTGTGGGGCGACCGATTTGAAGGAATGGCCCGAGACGCAAAGGATCAATGGCGGTCAAGCCCGCTGAAGGGAGCATTCGATCAAATGTCCAATACCGCAGGCTATGCACGTACAGGCAACGTTGCTTTCGACGACTACCGTGAGCGCGAGTTGAAGCGCCTGGAAGAAGAACGCGCGAAACTCGATGCAATGCGCGCCGACTTTGATGATTTCCTTCGTGAACTGCGCCGCGCGCGTGACCAGGAGGAATTCGATCGCTTTATGGCCAACAGGGGTCGGACGACCGGCGGCAACGATTCCGCTGGGTTGTAAGTCCTCCTCCTCCCAGACCCGTCTCCTGACGGCCAGTCCGAGAGCGGCGCCTTTTCAGGCGTCGCTTTCGTCCGTTTATGGATGGAAAATTCTCCCTTAAACTTGTCGCAACTGATTCGTTTGGGTTCCGCTGTTCATGCTGTACCGCGCCGGCAAGAAATCTCTGCCAGAGCACATTGATATTCAAACAGAGACCAAGGACGTGCGCATTCGTCTGCGTGCGAACCCGAGGGCTCAGCGGTATCTGCTGCGCATCCCCGCGGATCGCTCGGGACCCGTGCTGACAGTCCCCGAGGGAGGGGATCTTGCACGCGCCGAAAAGTTTGCCCGCCAGCACATCAGCTGGCTGGTTGAGCGCTTGCAGGGGCGGCCCGACCATGTCGAGTTTCTGCCAGGGGACATCGTGCCTCTTCGTGGAGAAGATCATGTCATCGTTCCCACCGGAAAGCTGCGCGGATTGGTCTCAATCGGTGAAACGGAAGACGGCTATCCCGCTCTCATGGTTCCTGGTGCCGACGACCACATTCCGAGAAAAGTGACAAGCTGGCTCAAGGAGCAGGCACGAAAGGAACTGACGCAACGCTCGGAAATTCATGCCAGGACGATCGGCAAGAAAATCACCGGGATCAGCGTGCGCGATACCAGGAGCCGCTGGGGATCATGTGCATCCAACGGCAGGATTTCCTATTCCTGGAGACTGATCCTCGCACCACCGGACATACTCGACTATGTCGCGGCGCACGAAGTAGCCCATCTGCAGGAAATGAACCATTCTGCACGCTTCTGGCGCCTGTGTGAGCAATTGGCGCCTCAAACCCCGACGGCACGCATCTGGCTGAAGCAAAACGGCCAGCAACTGCATGGCTTCGGCTAGGGCCACGCTTCTCCTCAAAGCCTGAAATCTTGCATTAATGCGCAGATGTGGTTCGCTGGACCAATGACTGCGGAGAAGCGGAACATGCGATTTTCCAGCGCGTCAGACGTGAAGCGAGCCAGCTCGACATGCAGCCGAGCTTCGGAACACATTCGAGCGCGAGTATTCGCATCCTGCTTTGCATTGCCTGTCTGCTGGCTTTGACCGGCCTTTCGCTGGCCAAAAGGCCGTTCGAAGTCGTTCATTTTCCGGCAAGCACTCTTCCGGGCTCTGCTCAGGGGAATGTGGAAACACCGATCTGGGGACATCTGGCCAGGCCTGAAGGAGACAGGCCGCACCCTGCGCTCGTGCTCCTGCATGGTTGCGGAGGCATTCAGCAATCCCATCTTGATTGGGCCCGATTGCTGGCAGATGCGGGATTTGTAACTCTGGTCGTGGACAGTTTTCGCCCCAGAAACCTGACAAGCGATTGCAGGGGCGTGAGCAGCAGTGCCTCTCCGTCGGCAAGGGCGCTTGATGCATTCGGCGCATTGAAATTCCTGAGTGGGTTCGAATTTGTCGATCCGGACAGAATTGGACTGATCGGCTGGTCTCATGGTGGAATTACGGTGCAGAATGCCACAAACACCCATGGTCCCGGCAGCCGATTTGAGAAAACTTTTCAGGCAGCGGTTGCCTTTTATCCCTATTGCATAGCTGACCGGACCTATCCCGTTCCACTGCTGGTCCTGATCGGTGAAGCGGATGATTGGACCCCCGTTTCCGAATGCCGGAAGCTGGAACAACTCAACAGGGAGCGGCAAAACGATGTTGAGTTAATCGTCTATCCCGGTGCGTTCCACGCGTTTGACAATCCATCAGTTGGGGCCGGTTTCTATTTTCCGGGAGCTTCAGGACAGCGGCACTGGCTGCAATACGATGCCGGTGCACATGCCGACGCCAGAAAACGCATCGTCAGATTTTTCAGGGACCGGCTCTAGAGGCTTGTCCTAACCACCGCCAAACAGGTTGCGCAGGAGATTGAGCGGTCCGCGGCGCTCGCCGGAACCTCCACCGCCTATCGGAGCCGGAGGAATTGGGTCGCTGCCGGAGCCGACGGTCTCCTGTCCGCCGGGAATTGGCTTGCGCGGGGCCGAGACATTTGCAGGCAGGTTCGGCACGCCGGGAAGATCAGCCACCGGCAGATCGTTATGCGCAGCGTCCATCACATCTTTCCAGACCAAAGCAGGCAAACTGCCGCCCGTGGCTTTCCTGGTAGGCGAATTGTCGTCATTGCCGAACCAGACGGCCGTGGTCAGATTGCCAGTGTAACCAATGAACCAGGCGTCCCTGAAATCCTGGCTGGTTCCGGTCTTTCCACCTGCAGGACGGCCGCTGTCGAGCCGAGCCTTGCGGCCCGTTCCGGTCAGCAGTGTCTCCGACATCATCAGGTTCATGTTGCCGACCTGCTGACGGTTGACCACCCGCCCGCGGCCGTCTCCGGAGCGAGAATAAAGCGTCTTGCCGTCTACAGTCCTGATGCGGCGGATGACATGCGGCAGCACGCCATAGCCGCCGTTTGAGAACGGGACGTAGGCCGCGGCGATTTCAAGAGGCGTGACTTCTGAAGTTCCCAGAGACAGCGACAGGTTTTTCTTCAGATCGGAGCTGATACCCAGCCGCTTTGCCGTGCTTGCCACAGTTCCGGCGCCGACCTCATGCGCAAGCCGCGCGGCAACCGTGTTGAGCGACAGACTCAGGGCCCGGGTCAGCGTAACGGGTCCGTAGTGCTCTTTGGTATAGTTTTTCGGTGACCAGCCACCGATTGTGATCGGCTGGTCCTGACGTATGGTCTGCGGCGTCAGACCGTTTTCCAGGGCGGCCAGATAGACAAACGGCTTGAAGGCGGATCCGGGCTGGCGCTTGGCATAAACAGCCCGGTTGAACTGGCTCTTCGAATAATCGGCACCACCGACCAGCGCCTTGACCGCTCCGGCTGTGTCAAGCGTGACGACGGCACCTTGGGACACACCGAGTTTCTGACGGTTGTCATTCAATGCGGACCGCAGGGCCGTCTCCGAAGCCCGTTGAATTCCCGGATCTACCGTCGTATCGACGATGATGTCGCTTTCGATCGAGCCGACGTAATGCGGCAGGACATCCATGACATAGTCGGCCACATAGTTTTCGCTTGCGGTGGTGTAGCGACGCACGACCTTGGCCGGGGCTGCGATGGCGTTCTTGGCCTCATCGGAACCGATGTAACCTTCCTCATGCATCGCGGCGAGCACGAGCTGGGCGCGATCTTCGGCAAGATCCGGATTGCGCGCCGGGGAATAACGCGAGGGGGCTTTCAGCAGTCCTGCAATCGTTGCAGACTCCGCCACGGTCATCAGCCTGGCCGACTTTCCGAAATAGCGACGCGCCGCCGCATCCACGCCATAAGCGCCGGATCCCAGATAGACCCTGTTGAGATACATCTCCAGGATTTCATCCTTGGAGTATTTCGCTTCCAGCCAGAACGCGAGCACCAGTTCCTGTATCTTCCGCTTGATCGTGCGGTCCGGTTCCAGAAAGAGGTTCTTGGCAAGCTGTTGGGTCAGCGTCGACCCACCCTGCGCAAGGCGACCGGTGGTCAAATTTGTATAGAAAGCACGTGCGAGACCAATGGGATCGATGCCGAAGTGTGATCGGAACCGCCGGTCTTCAATGGCGATCACCGCGTTCGGCAGGTAAGGCGGCAATTGTTCCAGACGAACCGCTTCCCCGCCGGTATCTCCCCGGTTCGCTATCAATTGGCCGTTGGCCGCAACGATCTTCACGTTCGGCGGACGTGCCGGCACCTGCCATTCGGATGTAGGCGGGAGGAAGGCTGCGTAATAGCCGACGATGCAGACAACGGCGATCGCGCCCCATATGCCCAGGACCGCGCTCCAGTAGACGCCGCGTTTGAAAAGGCGCCCGAGGAATGTCGGTGCCTGAAAGCGGTTCTTCCGCTTGCGGCTACGCCGTTTCGCGCCGGACCGGCCGCCTCCCCGGTTGCCGGAGTTGCTTTTGGCTCGGGTACTCTGGGACTTTGGCGACTTTTTCGAAGATGCTTTTTTCTGCGAACCGGACGTGGATGTCTTTCGGGTTTTGGATTTGGAGGAGGACTTGCCTGCAGGCACGGTGGAGCGATCCTGCGGTCCGAGGCGCAGGTCGAGCAGACTGCTGCTCGTTTCCCCAAATGTCGGCTCAATTCGCGGCTGGCGTTTCGCCCGAGGCGCCATTGATCATCCGTCCCGTAAAAAATTCCGGCAATCTGCCGGCTTCCCCGGTGATGATCCTAGAATGCGGCAATTTAAGGGGGCGTTAAGGCTTTGGGCGTTTACGCCGGCCCAAATGCAAAAACCGGCCGATTTGCCGGCCGGTTGTCTGCGAAGCAGCGAATTGTGAGTGTCAGCTGGAGTAGCGGCTCGCGTCAGCGCCGTAATAGTTCACATAGCGCGTGTTGAGTTCGGACACCGGCATGATGATCAGGACATCCGTCGTGCCGAACTGATGATCCACGACCGCGCCATCGCCGATGAACGCTCCGAGACGAAGATACCCCTTCACGAGGGGGGGAAGCGCACGCAAGGCTTCCTTGGCGTTTATCTTGTCAGCCGGCAAGCGGTTCATCTCCACATACCGTTCATCCACGGCACGCACCCGCCATTGTTCCGGAGCCCGCGCGTTGTGATGCAGGAACGACAACTGGCCGGCCAGTGCATCCGGGTTTGTGCCCTCAATGGATGCGCAGCCGATCATGACATCGATCTTGTGGCGAAGCACATAGGACCAGATGCCATGCCACAGAAGCTCGACCGTCTTCTTGTTGCGGTACGGTTTCAGGACACAGGACCTGCCCAGCTCCATGAAACGCTTGCCCGGGTTCGCGTCGATCAGCTTTTGGACGTCATATTCACCTGCGGTGTAGAAGCCGCTGTGCTGATCGGCAACTTCCTGACGCAGGATCCTGTAGGTGCCGACGATTTCCGGTTTCAGGCGACCAAGCTTGTTGCGCTTCAGCGTGTCGTGATCCACGACCAGCAAATGATCGCAATACGCGTCAAACGGGTCGGCATCACGGCGGGTTGTCTGCGTATGGGCATCGGCAATCGCCGACATTTCCTCATAAAAAACGTCGTAACGCAGGCGCTGTGCCTTTTTGACTTCCTTGAAGTTTCTGGCCATCCGGACTTCAAGAGAGCCGATGCGACCGAGCGATTCACCGGTTTTGACCGGAGACTGGAGAGGGGCGCTCAACCGAGCGGCGTTGGCCATGGGTGCACCTGCGCGTGATGCCGGCGCAATCTTCCGTACCAGCTTTCGTGGAGAAAATAGCCCTTGTCGCATTATGGACATCCCACCCTCTTACTTCCGTTATAGGGCACTCTGACGGGTTTCACAGTCTTGGTGCTGTTTCACCGAAATTTTTTTCTTCGCCGGCATATATCCCCCGGCGCAGGACAGTGTGCTTTGACCCTGGCGTAGAACATATTTTTCCAACAGCTGCATGACAGTTGGTTCTTTTCCACGCAGGTTCAAGGCAAAGCTTAGCTCAGTCTTTGACTTTTGTGAAATCTGACGAGCAATTTGCAGGACTTCAGCCAGAAGGTTGTAGTCGCACATACGATGGCAGTCGATTGATAGGGTCAGGCCCGGCCAATCTGTGTGAGTGCCTGGGAGATTGCTTCGACGGAAAGTGGCTTGGTCAGATAACCGGCCGCTCCGACTTCGGCAGCCTTGTCGCGGGCATCTTTCATCACATCTGCCGTGACAATCAACACCGGCACGGGCGCCCGCCCGCTGACTTTTTCGTCTTCCCGTATTTTCTCGATTGCCTGAAATCCATCCAGTCCCGGCATGTGCAGATCCATCAAGATGGCGTCAAACGATCCGGATGCGGCTTCTTCGACGGCCTTTTCACCATCCGTAACCATGATCGGAACGTGGCCCAGTTTTCTCAGTAAGGCTTCCCCTAGCAGCCGATTGATGTCGTTGTCTTCGGCAACAAGAAGGCGCAATGGACGGGCCGGGAGCCTGTTTCTGCCCGCCTTTGGTCCGCCCTGCACCGGTTCGGCGCTGACATCCCAGGCGTGCTCGGCGTCTTCCTCATTCAACAGACCCATAAAGATCTGCATCAGGGTCTCGATCCGAACGGGGCGA
This sequence comes from Roseibium sp. SCP14, assembly GCF_040329475.1. Taxonomy (NCBI): domain Bacteria; kingdom Pseudomonadati; phylum Pseudomonadota; class Alphaproteobacteria; order Hyphomicrobiales; family Stappiaceae; genus Roseibium; species Roseibium sp. SCP14. Next base: position 78,938 of record NZ_JBDZYH010000011.1, on the reverse strand, counting down.
ATGAGAAAGGCGGCATAGCCTGCCTGTCTGAGATGGTTGAGCCGGTCTCTTTCCGGCGGAGAGATCATGACGACAGCAGGTGCTTCGCATCCCGCAAGGCGCGCGGAAGCCAACCAGCCGCCACTGTCGGCGATCGCGGCGCTATCGACCACAAGCAGGTCAGCTTCGGGCAGTCCGTCTTCGAGGCCGGCGCTGCCCGGTGCATGAACACAGACAACTGCCTTGTGGTCAGTCAACCAGTCGGCAAGCAATGGGCACTCGATCCGGCTTTCTGTCACGAAAACGATCTTTTTGTCCGCAAATGCTTCGAGGATTGGATCTGTCCCGTCCAGCAGAATTTCGGGAATGGGCAATGAGACATGGAAGATCGCGCCGCCATCCGCAGCGGGCCGGGCATTGATCGAGCCCCCCATCAGATTTGCGAGCCGCTGTGCGATGGCAAGTCCGAGACCGGTACCGCCAAATTTGCGGGCTGGACCGTGATCGACCTGCTCGAATTCCTGAAACAGGCGCTCCGCTTCGGCTTCGTCGAATCCGATGCCGGTATCGCGAACTTCGATTTCGAGAAAACTGCCGCCGGCGGGATTGGCTTGCCCGGACAACCGGACGGCAACGCCGCCCTCGTCGGTGAACTTTATGCCGTTTCCAATCAAATTGAACAGGATCTGTCGCACCCGGGTTGCATCAAGCGTGACTTCATCCGGCAGACGGGCGTCCAGTTTCGTACCTATTTCAAGGTTCTTTGCATGGGCTTTCGGAGCCAGCAGTTCAACGACGCTTTCGGCCAGTGTCCCGACGCGCACCGGCGCTGCCTGAATATCGAGTTTTCCGGCCTCGACCTTGGAAAAATCGAGCACCTCGTCGATCAGCAGCAACAGGGTTTCACCGGACGTTTCCAGTGCTTCGATATAGGCAAGCTGCTCTTTGGTCAGGCGGGTGTCCCGCAACAGGGCCGACATGCCCAGAACGCCATTGAGCGGAGTACGGATCTCGTGACTGACGGTCGCCAGAAATCTTGATTTGGCGGCGCTTGAGCTTTCCGCAGAATGACGGGCGGCAAGCAATTCTTCCTCGATGAGGCGGCGTTCTGTAACGTCCCGCAAAACAGTCTGTACAAGCTGCCGGTCGCTGGCGGTATCTCGAACCGGGATATCTATGCGCGAGAACCAGCGCCGTCCCTGAACCGTTTCCAGATGAAGGTCCTGAAATCCCATTCCGTCGGAATTGCTTTCAAAGTCCGACTCTGTCGGAGCGGACGGATCGGTAATACGAACCTGCGGCAAATCCATGAGATTGCCGGTGTTCAGGTCATGATCTGGTCCGAACACATCCTCGGCAGCGGAATTGACGTAGGTAATGACTCCTTCGGCATCGCGCCGGATGACTACGTCGCCAAGCGTGGCGAGAATGCTGGCGTGGCGTTCGTCGGATTCGCCCAATTCCCACGCCTTGTCTTCCAGTTCCTCGGTCCTGGCCATCAGCCGCCGGATCTTGTCGTCCTTGATCTGAAGTGCCTGAACAGATCGGTGCATCTCATCGGCAAACAGGCGCCAGACCGCCAGACCTCCGGCAAAGAAAGCCAGACCGATCCCCAGGAAGCGGTTAAAGCCATCTGTCGATACCAGGAAGAGCGCGGAAACCAATCCGATGACCAGACCTGCAACAGCAAGGTGTTGAAGCGATTTTTTCGGCGCGGAGACCGGTATGTCCGTTGCCCTGCGCCCGCGACCGACGTCGGGACCTGCTGCCGTCTCAGATCCGGACCGGTCCTGGTGTGCGACGCGGTCCTGATACTCCCGGGAGGCGGAACCTGCGTGGCGGTCCCGGCCAACGAAGTGCTCATTCGGGGCTTTGTCTGCCTCCGACACGGCTTTGGCAGCCCGTTCGCTGTTTTTGTTGACCAAGATCGCTACTCACTACAAGACCCAGTTGATGTGAGTGTGCCTCTTAATCTTTGATAAACCGTTTCACTCCGCGTTCGAATTGGCACGAACCATCGACTTGTGATGGCAGGTAGAAAGGGCTTCGGACGTGTGCTGAAACTGAAGGTTTTCGGACCGGTCAAAACCGGCATGGATGGCAAACAATGACCCAACAAAAAAGCCCGGGACGATGCCCGGGCTTGAGTGTTGCTTGTCGAAAATCAGCGGACTTCGAGGAAGCCGATGATCTTGCGAACGTCCTTGAGGACCGGTTCCGCGATCGCCGATGCCTTTTCAGCGCCTTCCTTGAGAACGGCGTCGATCTGGGTCTTGTCGTCCATCAGGCGGCGCATTTCATCGGTCATGGGCGACAGCTTGCTGACAGCCAGTTCGGACAGGGCAGGCTTGAAGGCAGAGAACTGCTGTCCTCCGAAATCCTTCAGAACCTCGTCCTTGGTCATACCGGCGAGTGCGGCGTAGATACCGACGAGATTGTCAGCCTCCGGACGGCTTTCCAGTCCGTCGACTTCACTCGGCAAGGCATCCGGATCAGTCTTGGCTTTCTTCACCTTCTTGGCGATCGTGTCGGCATCGTCGGTCAGGTTGATGCGTGAAAGATCCGACGCATCGGATTTCGACATCTTCTTGGTACCGTCACGCAGCGACATGATCCGGGTGGCCGGTCCGGCGATCATGGGTTCCGTCATGGGGAAATAGAGCTGCTCGGGCAATTCCGGCGAAGGTGTCGGGTTAGGTACGCCGATACCCAGTTCCTTGATCCGGTCGCCAAAGTCGTTGTTGAACTTGGCGGCGATATCGCGGGTCAGCTCCAGATGCTGTTTCTGGTCATCGCCGACGGGAACGTGAGTTGCCCGATAGGCCAGGATGTCGGCAGCCATCAGGTTGGGATAGGCGAAAAGCCCGACGGATGCGTTTTCCCGGTTTTTGCCGGCCTTTTCCTTGAACTGGGTCATGCGGCTGAGCCAGCCCATCCGCGCCACGCAGTTGAAGATCCAGGCAAGTTCGGTGTGTTCGCGAACCTGGGACTGGTTGAAAATAATAGACTTCTTCGGATCAATGCCGGCAGCCATATAGGCAGCGGTCACTTCCCGTGTGGCATTGGTCAATTCGAGCGGATCAGGAAATCCGGCAGTAATGGCGTGGGAGTCGACCACGCAGAAAATGGTCGGCATCTGATCCTGCAACGGAACCCAGCGCGAAACCGCGCCAAGATAGTTGCCAAGGTGGAGATTGCCGGTCGGCTGAACGCCGGAAAAAACACGGGGCTGGAACTCCGTCATTTCAATTCCCTTTATTGGTGCGGCCGGTTGGAAGGGCGCTGTGAACATTTGGGCGCGCCGGGTGTAAGCCCGGCGGAGCAGCTATGCAAGCGGATTAGAGGAAGAATTCGCGTTTCAGGCCTGAGTGTTGCGTCTTGTCAACGTTTTCATCATGCCCAACAGGTCCGCACCGCCGCTGATCTGCGCAAAAATGGCGAATGTCACAATGCCCGTGCTGACGAGCAACGCAAGGCTGGCAACCCTGATGGCAAGCCAGGGACTGGTCAGGTACGACTCCAGGAATAGGGCCGCGAAATGGATGCTGACACCCATAAGCAAGCTGGCCAGAAGAACAAGCGCAAGCCTGCGCAACAGACGGAAGTCGGGCACAAAGTGTCCTCGGCGCCAAAGAACGACAACCAGCAGCCCGGTGTTCACCCATCCCGCCAGTGTCGTTGCAAGTGCAATGCCGACATGCATCAGAACCGGAAACAGAGCGATCGAAAGGGTAACGTTCACGACCATGCCGACGGCGGCAAACTTCATCGGCGTCTTGGTATCCTCCCGGGCGAAATAGCCAGGCGAGAACACCTTGTTCAGCACAAAGGCCGGAAGGCCGAAGGAAAAGGCCATCAGTGCGGCAGCGGTGCCGTCGACCGCAGCGGAATCAAAGCGCACACGCTGAAACAGAACCGCAACGATCTCATGCGGGATGACAGCCAGGGCGACGGCAGCCGGAAGTGTCAGTACAAGAGAGATTTCGAGCGCCCGATTGAGACTGTGCTGATAGGCGTTGAACTGGCCGGAGCGCAACTGGCGCGTCAGACTTGGCAGCAGCACGACACCGATTGCAATTCCGATGACCCCGAGCGGCAACTGGTAGAGCCGGTCGGCAAAATAGAGAAGCGCGTTGGCCCCTTCCTGAAGAGAGGCGATGATCTGGCCTACAGCGATGTTGATCTGGGTGACCCCTCCGGCAATGATGCCGGGAATTCCCAGTGTCAGCAGACGTTTAGCGGATGACGTATAACGTGGGCGAAACACCGGTATGCGAAATCCCAGTCTCTTCAGGTCGATGACGACAACGAGAAGCTGAATGATGCCGCTGACACTGACGCCCACGGTCAGCATGATGCCGAGTTGCGTATTGTCTGTTACGCCGGTCAGAAGGACAGTACCCAGAACGATACTCATCACGACATTCAGCATCACCGGCGCGAAGGCCGCTGCGGCAAACCTTTGATAGGTGTTCAATATACCGCCGATGAAAGCCAGCAAGGACATGAAGATGAGGTAGGGAAACGCAATCCGAGCCATCAGCACGGTGAGGTCGTATTTCTCCGGGTCCGAGAGAAATCCCGGCGCCAGCGCCCAGACCACGGCGGGCATGAATATCTGGGCCACCGCTGTCAGGATCAGGAGACAGAATAACAACGCGGAACCGATTTCGCCGGCAAAGCGTCTTGCGCCCTCTTCGCCACTTTCTTCCACGGCGCGTCCGAACAGTGGAATGAATGCCGAGTTGAAGGCACCCTCTGCAAAAAGCCTGCGAAACAGGTTGGGCAGCCTGAAGGCCACCACGAAAGCGTCGGCGACCGGACCGGCGCCGACCGCGGCCGCCAGAAGCACATCGCGCACAAACCCGAGCAGCCGGCTTAACAGCGTCGCACCACCGACCGTTGCGAAATTGCGGACAAGGCTCATGCAGGAAGGGCTCCGTGAGAGGGGCGGGTCACTTAGCTCACCTGCCGTTGGGCTTTGCGGGCGACAGGAGCTGCCGGGTCCAGCTCGATCTGACCCTCGACAGCGTTGGCAAGGCGTTCACGGATGATGTCCTGACGGCCGATATTGGAAATCTTCTGCCCGGTCAGATCGGTGACGTAAAAGACGTCGACCACCTTTTCGCCAAAGGTCGAAATGTGAGCCGAACCGATGTTCAGATTGAGCGTGGCGATGGACCGGGTCAGGTCGTAAAGAAGACCGGGCCGATCAAGGCCACTTATCTCCAGCACCGTGTAATCGTCTGAAAGCGCATTGTTGACCAGGACTTCGCTGGCAACCTTGAACGCCTTCATGCGGCCCTTCACGGCGCTTTTCTTCGGCACGGGTTCAGGCAGGCGCTCTTCACCCCGCAAGGTCGTCTTGATCAGCTGCGAGATCCGTTCACCGCGCCGGTGTTCATCTTCATTGTTCGGCAATTCCCTGCTGATGAAAATCGTGTCGAGCGCGAAACCGTCCGTGGTGGTGTCGATCTGCGCATCCACGATGTTCGCGCCGGTGGAAAAGCAGGCTCCGGCGATGATCGACAGCAGCCGCGGGTGGTCCGGCGCCATGATCGTCAGCTCGGTTACCCCCTCGAATGCGCGTGGAACAACCTGAAATGCAAGTTGCTTGCTGTTCTTGTCTGCCTTGTGCAGCAGCTCGGCATGCGAGACGAGCCGATCAGGTTCGGTTCTGAGCCAATAGGCCGGATAATGCCGCTTCAGATAGGCGTTGCGGTCCTTTTTCGTCCAGTGATCGAGTTGCTCGGAAAGACTGTCCTTGGCTTGCTCGATGGCCTTGGCATGAGACATCTTGCTGTGGCCGCCGGACAGGTGGGGTTCCGTGGTGTAGTAGAGCGTTCTGAGAAGCTGCCCTTTCCAGCCATTGAATACGCCCGGACCGACCGCGCGGATATCGGCAACCGTCAGGATCAGCAACAGTTTCAGACGTTCCAGAGACTGCACCGTCTGGGCAAAATCCGTGATTGTCTTGCGATCGGAAAGATCCCGGGACTGCGCAATCGTGCTCATGTCCAGGTGATGTTCAATCAGCCAGGCAACCGTTTCGGTTTCCGCGTCGTTCAGGCCGAAACGCGGGCAGATTTTCCGGGCGACTTTCGCACCGCCAACGGAGTGGTCTTCCGGCCGCCCCTTGGCAATGTCATGCAGGAACATCGCCACGAAAAGCACCTTGCGGTTCTGAAGGGTCAGGATCAGATCGGTTGCCAGCGGATGGTCATCCCCGGAATCCCCCCGTTCGATTTCCGACAGGACACCGATGGACCGGATCAGATGTTCGTCGACCGTGTAGTGGTGATACATGTTGAACTGCATCATCGCCACCACCTTACCGAAATCCGGTACGAACCGCCCGAGTACACCGGTCTCGTTCATCTTGCGCAAGGTTTTCTCGGGTGAAACGCGCGACGTGAGCACCGACAGGAACAACCGGTTGGCTTCCGGATCGGAACGCAGGTTGCTGTCCACCAGCTTCAGAGAATGGCGGATCAGTCGCGTCAGCTGTGGATGCAGATTGTATTCATGCTTGTCGGCAAGCTGGAAAACGCGAAGGATATTGGTCGGATCGGTTTCGAAAATCGTATCTGAGGTGACATTGAGCCGGTTGTTCTCGACAACGAAACCCGGTGCACCCTTCACCGCCTTGGCTGCACCGGAGATCCGGCCACTGCGCAGCCGTTTCACGATGCTGGACAGCCCCTTGCCGCGTGGTGCCTTGACGTGTTCCTCTTCCAGCGCGGCACAGATGATGCGTGTCAGGTCACCGACATCCTTGGCCACGAGGAAATAGTGCTTCATGAAGCGCTCGACATCCTTCATGCCCGGATGCTGGGTGTAGCTGAGACGAACGGCAATCTCGCGCTGGACATCGAATGAGAGTCTTTCCTCCGGCCGCTTGGTCAGGAAATGCAGATGACACCTGACCGCCCAGAGAAAATCCTCCGATTTGACGAACCTTGAATATTCGGACCGGGTGAGAACGCCCTTCTTGACCAGTTCCGACTGACGGTTGACCCGGAAATGGTATTTCGCGATCCAGAACAACGTGTTGAGATCGCGCAGGCCCCCTTTGCCTTCCTTGATGTTCGGCTCGACCAGATAGCGGGACATGCCCTGGCGCTGATGGCGCTCATCGCGCTCCTGCAGCTTGGCGGCGATGAATTCCGAACTCGTTCCCTCGACAACTTCGGTATCGAAGCGCCGGACGAGTTCGCGAAACAGCTCTTCGTCGCCCCAGATATAGCGGGCTTCGAGAACGGCCGTGCGGATTGTCATGTCCGACTTGGACAGGCGAATGCACTCATCCAGATTGCGCGTCGCATGGCCGACCTTGAAGCCGAGATCCCAAAGCATGTAGAGGATGTATTCGACCACCTGCTCGCCCCAGGGGGTCTGCTTGTATGGCAGGATGAAAAGCAGATCGATATCGGAGCCGGGAGCCAGGGTCCCCCGGCCATACCCGCCGACCGCGGCAACGGACATGCGTTCTGCCGCAGACGGGTTCTTCACCCGGTAGACATGCTTGACGGCAAACTCGTAAATCAGCCGGATCAATTCGTCCTGAATGTAGGACAGCCTGGCGGCACACAGCAGCCCCTTGCCGTCTTCATTAAGCAGCTTCTGGGCGGTTTCCCGGGAAGATTTGACGGTCGACTTAAGCTCCGCCAGAACAGCCGATCGGGTTTTCAGGTCTGAACCATTGCCCTCGTTTCCCGACGTCAAGGCACTCAATCGTTTTCCGAGATCTTCAGAATCGATCAGTCCGGCAAGTTCGTCTTGGGAAAATTTCATTTTCTTCACGCGTCCGTTCAACAGAGGCAGGGGCGGGCACATCCAGGTCCCACGTGCCGGTTATATAGGGAACGAGGGATAAGGACACGTAAATCTCGATTGCAGATGCCCATGGTATTTCGTGCAGATTTTCATTGCGGTATTGGCGGGCAATTGCTGCCGCCAATCGCCGGGTCAAACAAGCATGTCTTCTCTTGAAATCAGATCCTTTTGGAGCTGAGGGCAACCAAGCATTTCAATTCAAACATCGTCCTTCACCGCGGCAACGCGCAACTGGTGCAGCAGGGAACCGAGGGACTCCTCCGAAAGACCACCGATCTTGAGTGCCAGGTGATTGGCAAGTTCGGTTGCCTTGGGGTGCATTCCGGCGGTATCGATCGTCACCCGGGGATCGGAGAGTTCCGCCAGCCGCTGGATTTCCTCCGCCTCGTCCCAGATGACATTGAAATAGGTGATGATTCTTTGAACCAGAAACCAGGTCGGCTTGCCGCGTTTTCCGTGTTCGAGTGCTGACAGATATGCGCTGGAGACGGACAGCGCCGCAGCCATCTCTTTGAGTGACACGCCTTGTTTTGTCCTCAGTTCCCGAATTTTTGCCCCAAGCGGTGTCACGTTCCTACCTTTTCTTTCGAATTCGGACGTAAAGCGCCCCTGCCCCACCGTGGCTGGGATGCGCTTCTTCATAGCCGATGACGACCGAACGCAGATCCGGCATTGCCAGCCACTGGGGAACCATTCTGCGCAAAACGCCGCGTTCGTCCATATAGGCCCGCTCCGGACTGCCGCCTTTTCCTGTAATCACGAGAACCACCCTATGTCTGCGGGCCTGTGCCTGATACAGGAAACCGAGCAACCGGTCATGGGCCTGGTACTGCGTCAGGCCGTGGAGATCGATACGGGCATCGATGGCCGTGACGCCTCGAACAATCTTTCGGCGGTAGCGATGTTCCAGCTGGTGCAAGGGCAATGGCGCCTGCGGCTGTTTTGCAGGCGAAGGAGCACTGATTGCAGTCGCTGTCTGCTGTGACTTGACGGACTTCCGCGGTGCGGATTCGGCGGCGGCCTTTGTCAGTTCTTCTTCAAGCGCCTTGGCGCGATCCGGGTGCAAAGGGGTCAGGGTTTTTGCGACCTTGCCCCACAGGTCCCGGTCTTCCGGTGACAGCGCGCCCTTTTTTCCCCTCTTGGCCATGGCTCAGTCCACTGTCGCCCCGGCATTCGCCAGTCTCGAATTCGGCACCAGCACGACGAACTCCGCTTTATGACGGATATCTCCGGCGATCTGACCGGCACGTTTTCCCGATCCGGTAAAGACATCCCCGCGAGCCGGCCCCCTGATGGCAGAACCCGTATCGTCGCTCACCATCAAGCGGGCAAAGGATCGCCCGGTCGCGTCGGGATCCTGAAACCCGGCGGAAACGAATATCAGTGCACCATAGGGAAAGTGTGACGGGTCGACAGCCAGGCTCCGGCCCGGCACCAGGGATAGATTGGCAGCGCCGATCGGACCGTCTTCCGGTTTCGCTTCATGAACTTCGCGAAAGAAGATGTAGGAACGGTTTTCCTTGAAAAGCGCATCACGTTTTTCATGGTTTTTCGTCAGCCAGGTACGAAGACCCGACATGGTAAAGTCTTCAGGCGTTCCTTCACCACGCTCGACCAGAAGTCGTCCGATGCCGGTATACGGATGACCGGACTTGCCCGCGTATCCCACCCGCATCGTCGAATCGTCGGTCAGACGCAGACGAGCAGATCCCTGCACGTGAATGAAAAAGGCGTCAACGGGATCTGCCAGCCAGACAAGTTCGAGGTTTTCCTTGTCCAATGCGCCGTCCATGACCGCAGCTCGATCCGGCAGCTCCTGAAGTGTCCCGTCTACCCATCGGCCGTGGCTGAGATGCGAAGGCCAATCGACTGGACGGTTCTTTGCCGTTACAGCCTCCAGTCCTGCGGGTTTTTTGTGCAGCGGAACGGAATAGTCTTCAGTTTTCTCGCGAGAAGCCGTTACCTCGGGTTCGAAGTACCCGGTCACGAAGCCTTTCTCGTTGATGCGGAATGGCGTGAAGTGGGTTTCAAAAAAATGCCGGGCTGAACTGTTGGTTTCCATGGCTTGCCCGCGTGCCAACTCACACAGCGAGTTCAGTTCGTCAGTTGTGGTACGCAACAGCTCGGGGCCACCGTCCATGGCATTCGGGCGTTTGCAAAAGCGAAGAAAGCTCCTCAGGGCAGCCAACTGGTTGTCCTGTTCCCATCCTTGAACACGGTCGAAGGCGGTTTTCTGAAATTGTTCGGGAAATTGCGGGCCTTGCTGCATGGCCGAAGCAGCTCCTGCAAAGAAAAGCGGCGCGGCTAGAACCGCGCCCTTCAAAATTACGGCGAGCAATGGGAAAGGCATTGCCCTCTTGGGCCGCCCCGTCTGCGCCACGATCACTCGGCGGATTCGGTCGCAACCAGCTTCCAGTTCGGATCGCGGGAGCTCGTGTCACGCGCGAAGGTCCAGATATCGACCACTTCGGTCACCTTGGCAGGGTCGCCGTCCACCACTTCGCCCGCCTTGTCGCGCGTCGCGGAAATCAGCTGACTGTGGATCTTGACCGTGACCTGAGCGGTCGAGCCCTTGAGCGCCGCTTCAACGATCTCGGCCTTGTCGATGCCGACAAAGGTCGATTCAATGGTTTCGCCTCTCTTTTCGCGATCGTCGATGGCGGCAACAAAGCCTTCATAGACATCACGAGAAAGGAGGTTCTTGAGGGCTTTCTTGTCACCGTCGGCAAACGCCATCACGATCATTTCGTAAGCGGCGCGCGCACCCTGCAGAAAGGGCTCCGGCTCGAAACTGCGGTCGACGGAAAGAATTTGCTTCAGCGCGCTGTTGAGTGCCGATCCCTCAGGAGCGACCTTGTCGATAACCACGTCGCCGGCGGGCGCGTTTTCTTCCATGGCTTCGGACTGTTGAGCTGTCTGGTTCGGCAACGGGATGACGTTGTCCTGTCCGTTTGCCTGATCCTTGGATTGCTCGGGCTTGGAATAAGGGTCAAAAGGCGGGCGTTCGTTGCCGGTACGCTTGCCCAATACAGACCTCAGTCTGAAGAGAATGAAAACCGCAAGTCCCATAAGGAGGAGGTTTAATGGGTCAAAAATCTCATTCATTTTTCGTTCCGGCTACCCTTTGAAGGCAATTAACGCCGCCCTTTTGTTCTTTAAGGTGCGCGCTGGCTCACACTCAACTCTGTTATCTTCCTATTTAGGGGGTTCTTGAACCAGCATCCAGACCCAAGAGCAAGACAGATTTTTTGCTAAGTGCTTCTTTCACGCGACTGCCTGCTCGCATTTTTGTGAGCGAATGTCTACCTTAGGTCTCGGACTCATAATTGAGTTTGAAATGATTTGAGGCGGATTGCTCGTCTAATAGTAGTGAAAGTGCAGGAAATGTGGTTCATTTTCAAGCCTTTCGCGACAATGGCGAGGAACTGTCCGGTCAAATGCGAAGGTCATGGAAACGGCCCGGCCACGCCGGTTCAGCGCAACCATCCGGGGAATTGACCCGTGCCGCGCAAAATTTTTCGTGGTCCTTTGCCATTTCAAACTCATTTGTGAGTCCGTGGCCCAAGTCCAAACAGCTTATCAGACGTTGGAGGTCCCGTGGGACTTTATATCATTGCCGCTATTCTTTTGCTGCCTCTGATCGAGATTGCAGTCTTCATCTGGGTTGGCGGTCTGATCGGGGTGTTCCCGACCATTTTGCTAACGCTTGTCACAGCGGTGGCGGGCACAATCATGCTGCGTCAGCAGGGATTGTCGCTGCTCATGCGCATGCAGAAGGAACTTGATGCAGGGCGGGCTCCGGGCAATGAAGTCATGCAGGGCGCAATGATCGTTCTTGCCAGTATCCTGCTGCTCATTCCCGGATTTGTGACCGATGCGATCGGCCTATTGCTGTTTATCCCGCCGGTTCGCGAGGCACTGGCCAAATTCATCATTTCCCGGTCCGATGTCGTGATCGTCCAGGGAGGACAGGGCCCCCGCAGGCCCGGAGATCATGTCGTTGACCTTGATGAAGGCGACTGGTCGGAAAAGAACGATGGCGCTTCCGAGGGCCCGTCAGGAAACGGCCAACCCAGAATTAGCCCCTGGCAGGACGGTTCCGACAACGCGAAATCCTAACGGAACCTCGATCCGGCTCACCAAATCGTGACTAGGGTCGTAGGGGCAAATTTACCAGTTGGGGGTACTTCTGCACGCTGATCCTGGGTGAAAACCGTTCCGGAACAGGAAAAAGGTGCGGACCATGAGTGCACATCGCGTTGACTGGGTCGATACGGCCAAGGGCATCTGCATCATCTTTGTTGTGATGATGCATTCGGTTCTCGGTGTCGAGGCCGCAGCTGGTGAGACCGGTTGGATGCACGCCATTGTCGCTTTTGCCGCGCCGTTCCGGATGCCGGACTTCTTCCTGATTTCCGGCCTGTTCCTTTCCAAGGTCATCACCCGCGACTGGAAGCTATATCTCGATCGAAAGGTCGTCCATTTCGCATACTTTTACGTGCTCTGGATGACGATCCAGTTCGCGGTAAAGGCTCCTGTCTTTGCCGGTGAAATGGGCACGGCCGGTGCCCTGGAGTTCTACTTCCTGAGCTTCATCCAGCCTTTCGGCACTTTGTGGTTCATCTACATGCTGCCGGTCTTTTTCCTGGTCTGCAAACTGGCCCATGACAAGGGAGTTCCCTGGCAAGCTATGCTGGTTGTCGCCGCGATCCTGCAGATTGCGCCGATCCATACCGGTTGGCTGCTGGTTGATGAGTTTGCCTCGCGCTTTGTCTATTTCTATTGCGGTTACATCTTCGCTCCGCAGATCTTCAAGCTTGCCGGATGGGCGCGTGAGCGCATAGGTGTCAGCCTTGCCTATCTGCTTGGCTGGGGGCTTGTGAACGGAGGGCTGGTCTATGCCGGGCTCGCAGCTGACCCGATCATTTCCCTTGCATTGGGCGCAGCTGGAGCCGGTGCAATCATCCTGACGAGTGCATTGATTGTGAAATGGGGCCGGATGGATTTCCTCCGCCACTTCGGCGAGAACTCCATCGTCATCTATCTCGCCTTCTTCTTTCCGATGGCGGTTACCCGAGTGATCCTGCTGAAACTGGGCATCCTTGATATCGGTACAGCGTCACTGGTCGTGACCATCGTCGCCTCCGTCAGTCCGATGATCCTGTTCTGGCTGATCCGCTGGACCAACCTTGGCTGGTTCCTGTTCAAGAGGCCGCAATGGGCTTATCTGAGCGGCACCTTCGGGCGCAAAGGGCAGGCTCAGGCGGCGGAGTGATCACGTGAGTGCTCAGCCAGCGCCGGTTTGATGCATTGTTTCATTCAAAATGGGTTTTGCCATGTCAATCAGATAATGGCCTTCACGGCTTGGATGGGGGCGTTTACCCGTCTTTGTGAATCCGAGCTTTTCATACAGCGCGATGTTTTTGAGCATCTTGCTATTGGTGTGAAGGCGCAATTCCGGTAACGAGTTCCGGATTGCGTATTGCTCCGCTTGAGCAAACAACGCCTTCGCCAGTCCTTTACCCTGCCATCGTGGATCAACGGCAACGCTGTAGATCATCAGGTAGCCGATCTTTTCATCAACGGCCATTACAGCGGCTGCGGTACCTGACCACTCTGCAATCCAGACATGACCGCTCTCTATCCGCGTCCTGTAGTCCTCACGCGCTGGACTTGGCACTGTTCCGATCAAGCCTTGATATGTTGGAACGTAAGCATTGATCTTTATTTCATTGATCAGCTCAGCTTCATCGATCCGGGCCAGCCGAACGAGAACAGATTGCATATGAGAGTCTGAAAAGGGCATCGCAAGCACTTGGTCGGCAAGAGATCAGTTTGTAAGAGTCTGGTGGATCGGCATTGCGTTCACAATGAGACAAACCATCCCAATGGCGATCTTTCGGTGAACACTCAGTTGGGTGCCACCGGGCGCACCATTTCGCCGTGACATTCCTGAGAATGGCTGAAATTCCCTCTTCCCTCCTCGGCCCAGTCCGGGCATGATCCGCGCCATGTCGACGCAAGATTCCTCACCCGCCCTCACCGCCGACGACCACCTGATCCTGGTCGACGGCTCCACTTTCATCTTCCGCGCCTATCACGCGCTGCCGCCGCTGACCCGCAAGCCGGACGGATTGCCCGTTGGCGCCGTGTCCGGTTTCTGCAACATGCTGTGGAAGCTGCTGCAGGAAGGTCTGACACCGGAAGAAGGCGATGAGCCGACCCATTTCGCGGTGATTTTCGATCATTCGGCCAAAACGTTCCGGAATGACATTTACCCCGAATACAAGGCCCAACGGCCGGAACCACCGGAAGACCTGGTGCCGCAGTTCGGTCTGATCCGCGAGGCGACACGGGCGTTTTCCGTTCATTGCATCGAGCAGGCCGGCTTCGAGGCGGACGACCTGATCGCCACCTATGCCCGTCAGGCATCCGACATGGGTGCAACGGTGACCATTGTCTCCGGCGACAAGGACCTGATGCAGTTGATCGGCCCGAATGTCGGCATGATCGACACCATGAAGAACAAGACTTTCGGCGAAGAGGAAGTTTTCGAGAAGTTCGGCGTCGGTCCGGACAAGGTTATCGAGGTGCAGTCGCTGGCGGGTGACAGCGTCGACAACGTTCCGGGTGTCCCGGGCATTGGTCTCAAGACCGCGGCTCTCCTGATCAACGAATTCGGCGATCTGGAAACCCTGCTGGCTCAGGCCGAGACCATCAAGCAGAAGAAGCGCCGGGAAAACCTGATCGAGTTCGCCGACCAGGCGCGCGTCTCCAAGGAACTTGTGACCTTGAAGCAGGATGTCCCAGTCGAGGTTCCGGTGACCGATCTCTCGGTCATGGAAGTGGATGGCCCCAAAGCCGTCGGCTTCCTGAAAACCATGGGCTTCAACACGCTGACCAAGCGAGTGGCCGAGACGACCGGTGCCGAACTTGCCAATATCGAGGCAACCGATTTTCAGGTGCCGGGCTGGGATGTTCCCGACCACAAGGGCCGTATGGCGGAACGGCCCGAAAGCACGAGCGCTTCCGGATCGGGATCGGCAGACGCCGGTTCAGGTGTTGACGGTGCAATGGTGCCGCAGACGGTGGCCGATGCGCGGGCCGAAAGCATCAAGGCAATCGCGATCGACTCCAACGCTTATGAGACCGTGACAACGGTCGAACGGCTGCAGGAATGGTGCGAGGCGGCATTTGAAAAAGGCTATGTTGCCTTTGACACCGAAACCACGTCCCTTGATGCCATGCAGGCTGATCTGGTTGGCCTGTCACTGTCGACGGAGCCCGGCAAGGCCTGTTACGTGCCGCTCGCCCATGTTGATGGCGAAGGCGACCTTCTCGGCGGTGGTGGCCTGCTGCCCGACCAGATCCCGCTGAAGGACGCACTGGAAGTCCTCAAGCCGATGCTGGAGGACCGGTCGGTCCTGAAGATTGCGCAGAACCTCAAGTATGACTGGCTGGTGATGACCCGCTACGGCATCGATATCGGTCCGTTTGATGACACCATGCTGCTTTCCTACACCGTGGACGCGGGCAAGGGCGGCAACGGCATGGACGAGTTGTCCGAGCGCTGGCTCGGTCACAAGCCGATCCCGTTCAAGGAAGTCTGCGGATCCGGCAAGTCGATGATCACTTTCGACAAGGTGGCCATCGACAAGGCAACGGCTTATGCAGCCGAAGACGCTGACGTCACCTTGCGCCTGTGGCTGATCCTGAAGCCGCGCCTTGCCAGTGATCACATGGCAACGGTCTACGAGACCCTGGAACGGCCGATGGTGCCGGTGCTGGCTCGTATGGAAAAGCGTGGCATTTCCGTCGACCGTCAGATGCTCTCGCGCCTTTCCGGTGATTTTGCGCAAGGCATGGCCGGGCTGGAATCGGAAATCTACGAGCTGGCCGGTCAGAACTTCAACATCGGTTCGCCGAAGCAGCTCGGAGACATTCTCTTCGGCAAGATGGAACTGCCGGGCGGCAAGAAGACCAAGACGGGTGCCTGGTCGACCTCTGCACAGGTTCTGGAAGAACTTGCTGCCGAAGGCCATGAGCTGCCGTCCAAGATTGTTGCCTGGCGTCAGTTGTCGAAGCTGAAATCCACGTATTCCGATGCCCTTCCCGGTTACAT
This sequence comes from Roseibium sp. SCP14, assembly GCF_040329475.1. Classification (NCBI taxonomy): domain Bacteria; kingdom Pseudomonadati; phylum Pseudomonadota; class Alphaproteobacteria; order Hyphomicrobiales; family Stappiaceae; genus Roseibium; species Roseibium sp. SCP14. Next base: position 63,001 of record NZ_JBDZYH010000011.1, on the reverse strand, counting down.
CAATCCGGAGACGGGCCGGGTGCACACGTCTTATGCCCTCGCGGCAACGACGACGGGCCGCCTGTCATCCTCCGAGCCGAACCTGCAGAACATTCCGGTTCGGACCGAGGAGGGCCGGAAGATCCGTCAGGCCTTTGTATCGGAAAAGGGGCACAAGCTGATCTCCGCCGATTACAGCCAGATCGAGCTCCGGGTGCTCGCGCATATCGCCGATATTCCGCAGCTGAAAAAGGCGTTCGAGGACGGGCTCGACATTCACGCCATGACGGCGAGCGAAATGTTTGGAACGCCGATCGAAGGCATGGACCCGATGGTCCGCCGCCAGGCCAAGGCCATCAATTTCGGCATCATCTACGGCATTTCCGCCTTCGGGCTTGCCAACCAGCTGGGCATATCGCGCGGTGAGGCGGGTGATTACATCAAGACCTATTTTGAGCGCTTCCCGGGCATCAAGGACTACATGGAAGAGACCAAGAAAAAGGTCCATGCCGACGGCTACGTCACCACGATTTTCGGCCGCAAGGCGCATTATCTTGAAGTGAACACCAAGAACCCGAACCACCGCGCCTTTTATGAGCGGGCCGCGATCAATGCACCGATCCAGGGCTCGGCCGCCGATATTCTGCGCCGGGCCATGGTTCGCATGGAAGACAAGCTCGCCGCCGCCAGACTGGACGCCCAGATGTTGCTTCAAGTGCACGACGAATTGATCTTCGAAGTGCCGGACGCACAGGTGGACGACACGATCCCGGTCATCCGCGAGGTCATGGAAACTGCCTGCGAACCGGCGCTGAAGCTGTCGGTGCCGCTGAAGGTCGATGCCCGCGCCGCAAGCAACTGGGACGAAGCGCACTAAACGTTCGTATTTCAACGACTCTCGTGACCCCGGTATCGATCCGGGGTCATTGTCGTTGTTCCACTACCACACAGAACTTGTAGATGCTGGATAAGAGCAGGCCAGCCGACTGCTGCTTTGCGGCCTCCGGCCCGCCGTGCGGGGTGATGCTCCCAAACTGTGCCGCGGTGACGGGTTTTGTGGTGATTGTCATCAATCTGATACCATCGGAACCTGCGGTGGAAGCCGCAAGCCTGGAACTGAAGAACCTGCGTTGCTGAAGCGGTTGCCGTTTTCAAAGCGCGGCCGCATTCGTCGATTGATGTCACGGGATCATTATGTCGAGGTGAACACAGACAACGACGTCTCACTCATTTCGATGAGGTTCATGGATGCGATCGCAGAACCTGGACCGGAATCCGGTCTTCAGTTTCACCGGTCCCACTGGATCACATCATCGCCATCACACGCGCCGGTCCGCCTGTACCGCCCCGGAATTTCGGTGCGCCGACGATCAACGTCGCGCCGACCGGCGGCAAGGCGTCAAGATTGGCAAGGCATTCGATGCCCCAACGATTGCTTGGCAGCCAGGCATAGTGAACGGCAAAATCCTTGGACTGGCCAAAGTCGAGCGACAGCGTGTCGACCGCGATGCCAACGGCGTCCGTTTCTTCCATCAGCATTTGAGCGGCTTCCAGATGAAAGCCCGGAAAGTGCATGACGCCTTCACTGCCGGCATTGCGGAACTTGTCTGAGTTCACATGCGCATCCCAGCCCGAGTTCATTGCAACACAACCACCCTTGGGAATATCGCCATGGGTCGCGATCCAGGCTTTCAGGTCGTCCGGCGTTACCTGGGCATTGGCGTCTTCCGCCGCTTTGGCCTTTATGTCGATCACACAGAGCGGCGCGACGAGGTTCTCGACCGGAATTTCGGCGACGGACTGGCCATCGGCGGAAAAGTGCAGCGGTGCGTCCATATGCGTTCCGGTGTGCTCGTTTAAGGTCAGTTCCAGCAGGTTGTAGCCATCCTTGGCAATCTCGAAGACCTGATTCACATGAAACTGCTGCCCGCCTCCATAGGTCGGAAATGTGCTGTGAAGTTCATGGGTCATGTCGGTGATCTTTTGCGGAGCCTGCGCCATTGCGGGCATGGTTCCCGATACGGAGGCGGTTGCTGCAATTCCGGTTCCCACGGCAGCGGCCTTGAAGAAATCCCGCCGCGACAGCATCCTCTCCTTGACGGAATTCATCACGCAAAGATCACACATGAAAGCGTCCTCCTAATCCTGTTGAACCGAACGACAATCAGAGCGGCTCCGGCGTTTGTCTCGAATATCCGGGCAATTGTGTTCCGGCATCTTTCCGAGTGAGAATTTGTTTTTGAGCTTCGCGAACGCTCGGCTCCCCCATTCTCAAACTTGCAATATGAGGTTGCGAAGGTTGCAACCTGTGGGCATGTTCGGGCTTTGAGAGGCAAAATACAATTGGATTCGACAAAGACATGATCGTCAGGAAGGCCACACGCGTCGATGCGGACGCCATGAGCGCAGTCTTGGTGGAAATCTTCGAAGAATGGGGCAGCGACAGGCAAAGCGATCCCGAGTTCGTGACCGCATACTATATCGAGCACCTTGACAATGTGCGTTGCTCGGTGATTTCAGACGATGAAGGCAACGTCTTCGGCTTTCAGGCCCTGAAAATGGCAACTGATGGCAACATGTTCGACCTGCCCGTCGGCTGGGGCATTATCGGCACCTATGTCAGCTTGTCCTCTAGCAGAAAGGGCGCCGGCTCCGCGCTCTTCGCCTCATCGCTTGAAGCGGCCAGACAAGCCGGGCTGCAAAACATCGACGCGACCATCGGCAAGACCAACACCATTGGGCAGGCCTACTATGAGGCAATGGGATTTCGGACTTACCGCGAACTGCCAAGTGTTGTTGGCAAATGTTTCAAGGTGTTAGCGCAGATCGAGTGACGATTGTTCCGTCTTTGTTCTTGCATCATTTTACGAGATATGCTTCGCTTGGCTACATCTCAAGGTAGAGGGCAGTTTATGGTCAGTCGCGTTACGACGGTTGCGTTTCAGGGGATTGAAGCTGTGCAGGTGGATGTGCAGGTGCATGTCGGACCGGGCATGGTGGCCTTCACCATCGTCGGTCTGCCGGACAAGGCGGTCGCGGAAAGCCGGGAACGTGTGCGCGCGGCGCTCTCCGCCTCCGGATTGGCGCTGCCGGCCAAGCGCGTCACCGTCAATCTGGCCCCCGCCGATCTGCCCAAGGAAGGGTCTCATTATGATCTGCCGATTGCGCTCGGTGTGATGGCGGCGATCGGTGCAATTCCCGGTGAGTTTCTGGAAAACTTTGTGGTTCTGGGCGAACTTGGTCTCGATGGCACGTTGGCACCGGTGACCGGAGTTCTGCCCGCAGCCATGGGTGCAAATGCGCTCGGAAAAGGTCTGATCTGTCCGCAGGAAAGCGGCGGCGAGGCGGCCTGGGCTGACAGTGACATGGATATTCTGGCACCACGCTCCCTGATCCAGCTGGCCAATCACTTCAAGGGAACTCAGGTGCTCTCCAGGCCCACCGCGAAACTGCATGGCAACGCTGGTCCATTGCCGGATCTTGCCGAAGTCAAAGGGCAGGAAAGCGCCAGACGAGCATTGGAAATTGCCGCTGCCGGTGGACATAATCTGCTTATGACTGGCCCTCCGGGGTCCGGAAAATCCATGCTGGCGAGCCGGCTGCCCTCGATCCTTCCGCCTTTAACCCCGCGCGAATTGCTGGAAGTTTCAATGATTGCTTCCCTTGCCGGAGAGCTCGCCGAAGGAAAACTCACCGACCGGCGCCCGTTCCGGTCTCCGCACCATTCCGCGTCGATGGCGGCATTGGTTGGCGGCGGCCTGCGGGCAAAGCCCGGTGAAGTGTCGCTCGCCCATCACGGGGTCCTGTTTCTCGATGAGCTGCCGGAGTTCAATCCGCAGGTTCTCGACAGCTTGCGCCAACCGCTTGAAACCGGCGAAGCGGTGATTGCACGGGCGAACCACCGGGTCACCTATCCGGCGCGCATTCAGCTTGTCGCTGCCATGAACCCGTGCCGCTGCGGGCACGCAGGCGAGCCCGGCCATCAGTGCCGCCGGGGGGAGCGCTGTGTGAGTGAATATCAGGCACGGGTCTCAGGTCCGTTCCTGGACAGGATCGATCTTCGGATCGATGTTCCGGCGGTCACGGCAGCCGATCTGATCGGCCCGGCGGAAGCGGAACCCTCCGCTGTTGTGGCGGAACGGGTGGCTGAAGCACGTCGGATCCAGGAAAGGCGCTTCTTCGATCTCGGCATTGCCTGCCGCACCAATGCCCAGGCGCCTGCCTCAGTCGTTGAAGCGATGGCTCAACCGGATGCCAAGGGTCTTGCTTTTCTGCGCGATGCCGCCGAAACGCTCCAACTGAGCGCGCGCGGATACCACCGCGTTCTCAAGCTTGCCCGTACGCTCGCCGATCTTGATAGCGTGGACGAAGTCAGTCGGATTCATCTGGCAGAAGCCTTGAGTTATCGGGGCCAGGATGCATCGCGACTGGCTGCATAACGGCTGGTCGGCCGACCCCTACTGACAGACATACTGTATCTGGACGCCATCCTCAGTCTGGGCGATGACGCCGCCCTGAACCAGATAGAATGTCGCGTGGGTGGCGCGATGGGCCTGGCCGTTGACCACAATGCCGCCAGTGCCCTGACCACCGACCATATTCGGCGCTTCGATATGGACAATGGCGCCACCACCCTGGAATTCGCCCATGAGCACAAGCGTACCGGGTATTTGCGCTGCCTGACCGCGCCGTATCATCAAGTTAAGCTGCTGGCGCAATCCTGCAGCACCCTGGGGTACTGCGGACGCGTATTGAAACAACTGAACTTCGAAGACGCCGGCGAACGGAATGCCCTGATAAGTCGTCTGACACTGCATGCGCGAAATCAGCAAGCCCTGTGCGCTGCCCGCCGAAACCCAGAAAACAAGTGTAAGCGATAGAAGAAGCGATTTGACGGACATGGAGGCACCTCACCTACTCTGGAAAGCCTTTCGATAGTCCTTTGAAGCGCTCAGATTACCACAATGGGTGATCGCGGAGTACGGTGCGGAAAGTTGCGATGGTCACGAGATCATCCCTCGGCCGTTCGAGAAGCTGAACCGAAGCCCGAACCAGGAGAAACAGATTGCAGATTGCTTGCGAAGAAACAAAAGACCGGGCCAAAGGCTGTCTGTTCGGACAGCTGGCAGGAGACTCGCTCGGTTCGCTTGTCGAATTCAAAAACGCTTCAAAAATAGCAAAGCTCTATCCGGAGGGTGTTCGGGATCTGAAGGACGGCGGCACCTTCAATCTAATCGCCGGTCAGCCGACGGATGACAGCGAGATGGCCCTGGCTCTTGCCCGAACCATTGTTCAGTATGGCACTTTTGACCCGGACAGAGTGGCGGAAGCCTATATCCGTTGGTGGATGTCGGCACCGTTTGACATCGGCTTCACGACGAAATCTGCAATCATTGCGCTGTCGAACGGAAAAAGAGCGGTGTCCGGCAGTCAGGCCAACGGGGCGTTGATGCGTGTCAGTCCGATCGGCGTGTTCGCGGCGGGAACCCCGGCCGAAGCTGCGACCGCAGGAGCGTTGGACGCTGCACTGACCCATCCTCATCCCGTCTGCCAGTCGGCAAGCGCGGCCTTTGCCGCAGCGATTTCTGTGGGAGTAGCTGGAGCGGATGCCGAAGCCATGTGGCAGACCGCAAACGAGTATGCAGACCATCACCCTGAATCGGAACCGGGCGCGGCAGCTGTTCGCGAGCGTCTGGACCTGGCAAGAACGAATCCTCCACCTGAGTTTTTCGATCAGATGGGGTGGGTCCTGACGGCGTTTCAGAACGCCTTTTTTCATCTGCTGTCCGGCATCACTTTCGAAGAGGCAGTGGTCTCGACCGTTGGCAATGGGGGCGACACGGACACCAACGCGGCCATCTGCGGCGCGTTGCTGGGTGCGGCTCAGGGTCAGTCGGCAGTTCCCAGACGCTGGATCGACAAGATAGAGGATTGCCGGCCATCGGGCAGAGAAGCTGTTGTGCATCCCAGACCTCAAGAATACTGGCCGACAGACGCGGCTGAATTGGCTGAAGCCCTTCTATCGGTGCGTTTGCGGGAGAAATCCCGAGGCCAGCATCGACAAAGGCTCCCTTGATTCCGTGGGTATTCCTACAGACATGGCATTCTTGCATTGCGTTCGCCCGGTTCCCATGTGTCCAAAGGCAAAGGACTAAGGAGACATGGCATGCTGGTGACGACGACGAATTCCGTTCAGGGCAAGGACATTGACTACAAGGGGCTGGTGACCGGCGAGGCGATCCTGGGCGCCAACCTGTTCAAGGATCTCTTTGCCGGAATTCGGGACATTGTCGGCGGTCGCTCCGCTGCTTACGAGGAAGAGTTGGCAAAGGCTCGTCAGATCGCTCTGGATGAAATGTGCTCCCGCGCGCAAACACTTGGCGGCAATGCCGTGATCGGTGTCGATCTCGATTATGAGACCGTTGGCCAAAACGGGTCGATGCTGATGGTCAGCGCAACGGGCACTGCGGTTTATCTCCGCTAACATTCTGCAATGCCGGTCGAATTCCACATTGAAAGAGGGTTTCCGGAAGACCAGCGGGCAACTGCTGCGCGCCTCTTCTGGCAGGCCTTCCGTGGCAAGTTGGGCAAGATCCTGGCCCCTGAGACCAAAGCGCTCAAGCTTTGCGAATTACTCCTGAACCAGGAGTTCGCCTTGAGTGCACTGGGCCCAGAGGGCGAATTGCTCGGCATGGCCGGTTTCAAAACCGATGAAGGTGCGCTTGTTGACGGAACCCTGGAGGACATGCGCTCCGTCTACGGCCTCTGGGGTGGTTTCTGGCGCGGCCTGGTACTGGATGTTCTGGAGCGGGAAGCAACGCCGGACCAGTTGCTGATGGACGGTATCTTCGTTTCCGAAAAAGCGCGCGGACAAGGTATCGGGACGGCCCTGTTGGAAGCGGTTTTTGAAGAAGCCAGGCAGCGAGGTCTTTCAAGTGTCCGTTTGGACGTGATCGACACCAATCCTCGGGCGCGTGCGCTTTATGAGCGTGCCGGTTTTCAGGCGATAGGGAACGAGGAGACAGGCCCGTTCAGGCATGTGTTCGGATTCTCTTCCTCTACCAGGATGGAAAGACAGGTTTGTTGAACACCTTTCGGCAAAAGCTCTTAATTGCCATGAGTTAGCAGAACGGCCAGCTCCACCGCACGCTCCCAGGAAATGCCTTCACGCTGATCTATGGCAAGTGGATGATCCTGATCGTCGTGTATTTTCAGCTCAGGGCGTTCATTGCCCCACACAACGTCGGTTGCGAGGCTGGCATGATCCGTATCCTTCGATGAATACCCGGGCATCGATACAGCGAGCCAGCCAAATGAACGGTCACCAGTTTGATCCTGCTCATAAGTCTCGACGTAACGGTCGAAACTTTCCTTGCTTTGAGACACCCACACGCCCCAGAGAAAGCTGTCGCCGGAGCCGTTTATCGGAATCTCGAGCGTCGTCCGGATAAAGTATGTCTCATTGTCCACGACACATAGGTCACTGTTCAGCAAAACCCGCTCAGCGCGCTCTTCTTCGGAAATATCGCAAATGAATGAAGGTTCGTTGAATGCGAATGACGGCCCGCCTTCGTGAATTTCTCCACAGCAGGCGCATTTGAAGGAGAAGCTCTTCTTCTGGCCGTCAATCGCAATTGTCATTGGTTACAGGCCTTCAAAGAGGGCCGTTGTCAGGTAGCGCTCGGCAAAGGACGGGATGATGACTACGATGTTCTTGCCTTCCATATCGTCCCGCTGGCCGACGCGGATAGCGGCCGCCAAAGCAGCACCGGAGGAAATGCCCACCGGAATGCCTTCCGTCTTGGCAATTTCGCGTGCCATGGCGAAAGCGTCTTCGTTGGCAACGGTCTGGACTTCATCAAAGACGGACGTGTCCAGAACCCCCGGAACGAAGCCGGCGCCAATGCCCTGGATCTTGTGTGGACCCGGCTCACCGCCTGAAAGAACCGGGCTGTCTTCCGGCTCGACGGCAACGACACGAAGGTCCGGCTTGCGCTGTTTCAGCACCTGGGAGACGCCAGTGATCGTGCCACCGGTACCGATACCGGACACGAACACGTCAATGCCGCCATCGGTGTCGTTCCAGATCTCTTCAGCCGTGGTGTTGCGGTGGATCTCGGGGTTGGCCGGGTTCTCAAACTGCTGCGGGATCACCGCATTGTCGATCTCGCCGAGAAGTTCTTCTGCGCGCGCAATCGCACCTTTCATACCCTTCGGGCCTTCCGTGAGTTCCAGCTCGGCCCCGAGGATCTTGAACATCTTGCGCCGTTCGACCGACATGGTTTCCGGCATGACAAGGATCAGCCGATAGCCTTTGGCGGCGGCAACGAAGGCAAGCGCGATGCCCGTGTTGCCGGAAGTCGGTTCGATCAAGGTGGTCTTGCCCGGTTCGATCCGGCCGTCCTGTTCCATCGCTTCGATCATGGCAACGCCAATGCGGTCCTTGACGCTGGAGATCGGATTGAAGAATTCCAGCTTGGCAAGCAGGTTGCCCTTGACGCCATGGGCCTTGGCAAGACGATCCAGCCGCACGATCGGCGTATCGCCGATGGTTTCGGTAATGGAGGAATAGATCTTCCCGCGGCCGCTTGTCGTCATTGTCATGGTATTCTCCCTGTAAAACGGCTTTTCTTCCGTCCGCATTCAAGTCATTCGGTGGGCTAAGATAGTATGGGCTCTTGAAAGTTTTAAGGGGTGCAAAGTCCCTTTGAAGAGCGTCCCGTAAAACCTTTTTCCAGAAAATCCCTAACTGTTGGAAAAGAGAAGATCCGGCAATTCCGCCATATGTTCAAACAGGATACCGCCTGCATCCGTCATGGCTTGCCGGTCGCAGGAAGGGTCTTCGACAAAGGCGAAAACCTGCATGCCGGCCGCACGCGCTGCCCTGACCCCCGGAAGACTGTCTTCCACGACAACGCAGTTTTCCGGAGTGTGACCCATGGTGCGGGCCCCCAGCAGGAACACATCAGGCGCCGGCTTGCCGCGTTCGCAGTCCTGGGCGGAAAACAGTTTGCCTTTCAGCCGGGGCAACAAACCCGAACTGCCGAGCGTTGCGTTCATCTTCGCGTATTTTCCGGAAGAACCGACGCAATAGGGCACACCGCGATTGTCCAGATCATCGAGGACGGCCTCGATGCCGTTGATCGCTGGTACTCCGGCCTTGAAGCTTTCAAGGTCGCGTTCGCGTACCTGGTCGGGCCAGTTGGCTGGCAGTTCCCGGCCAATCAGCTCCTCGACCATTTCCTTCACGTTTTCCAGCGTCCGGCCCATGAAGCGCCGCTGGCATTCCGGTCCGGTGATCGGATAGCCGAGATCCGTGACCAGATCGGCCATGTTCTGATTGGTCATGCGTTCCGTGTCGACGAGAACACCGTCGCAATCGAAAATGACGAGACTGGGAGACATTCCGTATCCTTGAAAAATGGGGTTCAGCCGCGGCCGGTGGAGCCGAAACCGCCGCTGCCGCGTTCTGTTTCGGGCAGCGTGTTGACCTCGCGGATATCAGCCTGGAGCACAGGTGCAACAACCATCTGCGCGATGCGCTCGCCGCGGGTGATTTCGAAAGGCTCTTTGCCGAGATTGATCAGGATGACCTTGACCTCGCCCCGGTAGTCCGCGTCGATGGTGCCGGGCGTGTTCAGGACGGTAACGCCGTGCTTGGCGGCAAGGCCGGAGCGTGGTCTCACCTGGGCTTCGAAACCGGCGGGCAGCGCCATGGCAAGTCCGGTCGGAACGAGCGTGCGTTCACCAGGGGCCAACGTGAGGCTGGTTTCAACGGCTGCCAGCAGGTCAAGTCCGGCGGCCAGCGCGGATTGGTAGGCTGGCAGGGGCAGGTCCTTGCCATGGTCGAGGCGTTTCAGTTCCAGTGTGACGGTCATTGCAAAATTCCGGCTGTTCGATCCAGCGGTGAGTGACGATATTCGCCGGCCTGTGTCAAGAACGACGGCTTGCACGAGACTTGCCATAAATACCAACTACCTACTTGAAGTCGTTGTCATCTCCTGAAACACTCTGCCGCATCGTAAATTTATCTGGGGCGCAGACCCCGGTTGGGAGATTTACAATATGAGACGTTTGATTTTTGCATTCACAACAGGTGTTCTTTTAGCAACCGCCCCGGCGGCTTTTGCGCAAACAGTGGGCTTCGCAGAAGCAATCAAGATTTTGTCGGTCAGCTGCGGCAAGGATATCGACAAATTCTGCAAGTCCGCCACACTCGCCAACAACGGCATCGGCAAATGTCTGGATGAAAACCAGGCGAAGGTCTCACAGAAATGCAATGCGGACCGTGAGGTTGTCGCATCTCTTATTCAGGAACGCCTCGCTGCCCAGGCTGCAGCCCCCAAGATCTGCGATCGGGATGCTGCCCAGTACTGTAAGGGCGTGAAAGCGGGTGCCGGACACATTCTGCGTTGCCTCCTCAAGGCGCAGCCGTCCGTCAGCGCCAAATGCAACACCGCCATTGACCTGGCCGGATACCGCTAATACCTGTTTGGAGAATTTCCATGTACAAGACCCTTCTGGCCGGTATTTCGGCTGCAATCCTTGCCGTTTCGGTCTCCGGCGCATCTGCGCAGACCAAGCTCAGCCGCAACGAGATCATCAACTCGCTTCAGGGCGCGCAGCAGGAAGTCGATGTCAGCGCCGACGATCTGCAGAAAGCGGCTTTCGAAAACATCCAGAAATATCCTGGTGCCAATTCTCCCGGCAACCTGCCGCTGTGGGACAAGCTGGCGTCCCTGCGCCAGTTCAACGTCGAAATCACCTTCGACCTGAACTCGGCGCGCATCAAGCCGGAGTCTTATGAGACCGTTGGATTGATCGCCGACGCCCTGCACACGCCTTATCTTCAGGGGCAGACCTTCTACATTGTCGGCCACACGGATGCGACGGGTACGCGTGAATACAATCTCGAACTCTCGATCAAACGTGCCAAATCGGTTCGCGAGGCGCTGGTGACCACGTTCCAGGTTCCGGCGGAGTACTTGCAGGCCGTCGGTCTCGGCGAAGAGCAGCTGCGCGATCCGTCCAAGCCGGATTCGGGCATCAATCGCCGCGTTCAGTTGATCAACGTCGGTTACCGGTAAGCGGTCGGATGAAACTTCGAAAGTGATTTGAATGCGTCCGCTCCCGGCTTCGGGGGCGGATTTTCTGTTTCCTGGCTGAAATCGATTGTTCCCGAATATGGAACAGGCCTTCTCCAAAAACTGAACTTCTGATCGGGCGTTCGATCCCTATCCTTTTAAGGACCTGAAGATTTCAGCCCAATGGAGATATCCGCATGCCGGTGGCAAGCATTCCACCCGTATTTGTTGCTCATGGCGCGCCAACCCTGGCACTGGAGGAAACATCGGCGAGCCGTTTCCTGAAAAGTTTTGCGCAGACACAGGCCATACCGGCAGGAATTCTGATCCTGTCTGCCCACTGGGAGACGGAAGGTCTGAAACTGTCGTCCCCGGGCCCCTTGCGCACAATCCATGATTTCCGCGGATTTCCACCAGCTCTTTACGAACTCCAGTATCCCGCGCGTACTGACGAGGATCAGGTCGATGAAGCCGCCAAACTGCTTGAAGCCGCAGGTTATGATGTGGAGCTCGACAGCAGCTGGGGACTGGATCATGGGGCTTGGGTGCCGCTTTCGCTTGCCTTTCCGCAGGCCAACATTCCGGTAACCGCCTTGTCACTGCCAAATGACAGCACACCGGAATCCGTCTTCGCCCTCGGTCGCGTGCTCGCACCGTTAAAGGAGCAGGGGATCCTGATCGTAGGCTCCGGCAGCACAACGCACAATCTGCGCGAGATCTATCCGCAAGGAGCTGAAGCCCCTGAATGGGCGCAGAAATTCGACCATTGGCTGGATGAGGGGCTGAAAGCAGGATCAATCGACTACTTCCAGGATCTGGAAAAAGCCCCGGGCTTTCGCCGGAACCATCCGACTGAGGAACACCTTCTGCCACTGTTCTTCACCTTCGGAGCGGCCGGTGAAAAGGCGAATCCGGAACTGCTGCACAGAAGCTATGAATATGGTTCGCTCAGCATGAGCTACTACCGCTTCGCTGCCTGAAGCGGTTCAGATGAGCTCGAATGCTTGTTGCTTCAGGAGCCGGATGGGTTCTTGAGGGCCTCGGCGGCGCGCGCAATGATCTGGCGTGCCACGTCGGCCTTGTCCATCTGTGGCCAGTCTTCAACGCCGGACTTGCTCACCAGGCGAACCGTGTTGGCATCGCCGCCCATGATCCCGGTCTCGGGACTGACGTCATTGGCGATGATCCAGTCGGCGTTCTTCCGTTCAAGCTTGGAGCGGGCATTCTTCAAAAGGTTCTGGGTTTCCGCGGCAAAGCCGATCAGAAGACGGGGACGCAGCTTCTCGTGATGGCCGACGGTCGACAGGATGTCCGGGTTTTCGACCAGATTGAGCGCAGGTGGTTTCCCGCTGCCGTCCTTCTTGATCTTCTGCCTGCCTTCCGAAGCAACGCGCCAATCGGCGACGGCAGCCGCCATGATCGCGATGTCGGCCGGCAGGTTTGTCTCCACCGCCTGCAGCATTTCTGCAGCGGACTCCACCGAAATGACTTTGATGTTGTCGGGATCAGGCAGACCGACCGGGCCGGAGACAAGCGTGACCCGTGCACCAGCAGCGTAAGCGGCTTCGGCAAGGGCGTGTCCCTGTTTGCCGGAAGAACGATTGGCTATGTAGCGGACCGGGTCGATCGGCTCGTGGGTAGGACCGGACGTGATCAGCACATGTTTTCCGGCAAGCGGCAGCTCGCCACTTTCCGCCTGATTGTCCCGGAGCACGGCTTCGGCAGCTGCAACGATCTCCAGCGGTTCACTCATGCGGCCAACACCTGCCTCGCCACGTTCGGCCATTTCGCCGGAGGCAGGGCCAACGAAACGGACCCCTTGCTGTTCGAGCGTCGTGACATTGCGGGCCGTGGCTGGGTTTTGCCACATCTTCGGGTTCATGGCGGGGGCCACGAGAACGGGTTTGTCCGTGGCCAGCAGGATGGTTGATGCCAGGTCGTCCGCGATGCCATGCGCCATCTTGGCCATCAGATTGGCGGTGGTGGGAGCGATCAGGATCAGGTCATGGTCCCTGGCCAGTCGAATATGGCCGACATCGTGCTCGTCTTCCCTGTCGAAGAGGTTCGTGAACACTTTCTCGGCTGACAGGGCACCTACGGCCAGCGGAGTGATGATTTCCTGCGCCCCGGCGGTCATGACCGGCACGACCCTGGCGCCGCGTTCCTTCAGTCGTCGGATCAGATCCAGCGACTTGTAGGCGGCAATGCCGCCACTGATGATCAGCACGATCTGTTTGCCGCTTAACATCTGAAATCCTTACCTAACCTAGAAACCGGTCCGGAAATCCCTGGGTGCCGGAGAGATGACCTGCGTTCCCTTGCCGGTGACCTGATAAACGGCAAGTCCGCGCTCGTTGAGGCCGTTGGACCTGAACCGGAAAAGGCCGTCAATGCCGATGAAACCATCCGGATTGGTCAGGATGCTCTGCTGGAACCGTTGTGGCCCGGCGGAGCGGATCAGGCCGGCGGCCAACGTGACACCGTCATAAACCAGGCTGGCATTGCGTGGCGGCTGCGATCCGTATGTGCTCTGGTAGCGCTGCGCAAAGGTCTGGAAACCCTTGTCTTCCGGTCCGGCAAACCACGAGCCGGCGAGCACCGGATTGTTCTTGACCTGCGAGGTATCCCATTGCCCGGAGCCGAGCAGCTTGACCTGCCCGAGATTGGCGCCCTGGCTGACGAGGGTCTGGATAACCTGAGCCGGAATGTTGCCGCCTTGCGGAACAAACAGGGCATCGATGTTGTTGAGGACGGATTTCAGCGCGGTTGTCTTGGCAATCAGGTCCGTCGCGTCCGATCCGGTAATCTTGTAGCGTTGAATGGTCGCGATCCGCCCTGCACCGCGCCCGACTTCCTGGCGGAAGGCGGCTTCGACGACAGCACCATAGGCCCCTTCGGGAACCAGGGCTGCGTAGGATTGCTTTTGTTGGCTGTTGGCATAGCCGATGATGCGTTTGACGTCGCTTTCGGGCAGGAAGCTCAACAGATAGACGCCGCGCGTTGCAACGGATGTGTCGGTCGAAAACGCGATGACCGGAACGCCGGTTGCTCTTGCTGCTGACGCAGCGCCCGAAACCGCCGGCGAAAAGACCGGTCCGAGGATCAGTTCAGCACCTTCGGATATCGCGGCCTGCGCCGCAGCCCGTCCGCCTTCGGCCGTGCCGCCGGTATCCTTGACCAGCAGCTGAACGTCCGCATTGGGGAAGTTCTGCAAGGCAAGGGAGGCGGAATTCTTGAACACCGTACCGATGGAGGCGTTGCCGCCCGACAGCGGCAGGAGCAGACCCACACGGACACTTCCTGTGCCGATCACTTCGCCCGTGACCTGCGGCTGACCGGTAGGCTGGATCGTTTCGCCGGGATAAGATCCCAATGTTGACCCCAGACAGCCGCCGAGCAGCATGGTGCTCGCCCCTGCCAACGCGGTCTTCAAAAAGACACGACGGCCCTGTTGCTTGTTTTTGCCCCGCATTGCACTTGCCATATTTATCAATCCATCTTTTGGCAAAGACTTACGTATTCGTTATCAAGATGTCCAGTTTTAGCGCCCCATGAGAGGGAGATCTGCTTGAAGAATAGTGGATTTGCCTTGCATGAGTTGCGTTCAGCAGGTAGCGCAGAAAAAGAATTGCATCACATTGACTGGATAGCCGGTCGAAGAACCGGACTGTAAGGAGGCTTCATGGGGTCGGATACAACCGCCTCGCCCGCGGAAAAAAATCGCTTCAGCCTTGCAGAACATGCCTTGACGGCACCCAATCTGGAACCCGCACTATATATCGTGTCCACGCCGATCGGGAACCTGGGAGACATCACGGTCCGCGCGCTCGAAACTCTGGCAGCAAGCAGTGTCATTGCCTGCGAGGATACACGGGTCACGGCAACCCTTACGCAGAAATTCGGCCTGAAGACCCCGCTCATGCCTTATCATGAGCACAATGCCGACAAGCAGCGCCCGAAGATCCTTGGGGAGCTTTCAAACGGCAGGGCCGTTGCCCTCGTTTCCGACGCCGGCACGCCGCTGGTCTCAGATCCCGGGTACAGGCTGGTGCGGGACGTTGTTGCCGAAGGCTTCGAGGTGATCCCAATTCCTGGCGCATCCGCGCCGCTTGCAGGTCTGGTTGCCTCCGGGCTGCCGAGCGACACAGTGCTCTTTGCCGGGTTTTTGCCGCAGAAAGGCGGTCCGAAGACCAAGCGTCTGGAAGATCTCGCCAAGACGCCGGCGACCCTGATCTTCTTTGAATCTCCCCACCGCACTGCCGCAACGCTTGAACTGATGTCCGAGGTTCTCGGCAGGAACCGGGAAGCGGTCGTCGCGCGTGAACTCACCAAGCGCTTCGAAACATTCGAACGCGGAACGCTGACCGAGCTTGCGCAGCGGTTTTCGGATCAGCAGGTCAAGGGTGAGATCGTTATTCTGGTTGGACCGCCGGAGGAAAGGCCGGAGGCCGAGGCTTCGGATCTCGATGAGTTGTTGAAGGAGGCGCTTGCCGAAATGCCGGTGAGTGCCGCAGCCAAGAAAGTCGCCAAGGCAACCGGCTTGGAACGAAGTGAGGTCTATAAAAGAGCACTCGACCTGAAGTCGGGAGACGGCTGACGATGGCGAGAGACAAGGCGGGCGGAACCGAAAAGCGCCGCCAGGCGCATGCGCGCGGACTGTCGGCCGAATTCTGGGCCGCCTGGTATCTGCGCCTGACCGGATGGCGCATCCTGAAACATCGCTACAAGACCAGAGCCGGCGAAATCGACTTGATCGCCAAGAAACGCAAGACGGTTGCGTTCGTCGAAGTCAAGGCCAGAAGATCTCGCCGTGCGGCAATGGAAGCCGTCACTCCGGCCAGTCAGAAGCGGATTTCGAGGGCGGCGAAGATATTCGTTTCGGAACATCCCAAAGCCGGTTTCTTCACGCTCCGCTTCGACGTGATCGTTGTCCGTCCCTGGGCTTTGCCCGAACGTATCGAAAACGCGTTTGAGGCCTGGGACTAGGTCCGGGCCGGGATGGGCATTTGCCGATATCAGCGTCGTGAAGCACCGGCGATCGACAGCTACTGGACAAAGCAGGATGCGGACCGCATATCTGGACCAACCGATCTGAAATACCCCGCGCAAATCTGCGCCCCGCCGGGAGTCGCCTAATGGCTTTGAAAGTTGCGGTCCAGATGGACCATATCTCCACCATCAACATTGCCGGTGACAGCGCATTCGCGATGATGCTGGAAGCGCAGGCCAGGGGCCATGAACTGTTTCACTATACGCCGGAGCGCCTGGCGCAACGAGGAGATGACGTTTTCTGTGGGCTGGAGCCGGTTCAGGTCCGAGACGAGAAGGGCAATCACTTCACGCTGGGCGAAAGGCAGCGCACGGACATGCGCGACATGGACGTTGTCCTGATGCGCCAGGACCCGCCTTTCGACCTTGCCTACATTGCCGCCACCCACATTCTGGAAAAGATCCATCCCGACACATTGGTGGTCAATGATCCCGCGTCGGTCAGAAATGCGCCGGAGAAGCTGTTCGTTACCGAATTTGCCGATCTGATGCCGCCGACCCTGATCACCAAGGACAGGGCAGAAATCGATCTCTTCCGGGAAGAATACGGCGACATCGTCATGAAGCCGCTGTTCGGCCATGGCGGTGCGGCGGTTTTTCGCATCACCAAAGACGATCTCAATTACGGGTCGCTCTATGATTTCTTCGACGCAACCTTCCGCGAACCCTGGGTGATCCAGCAGTTCCTGCCGAATGTGAAGCACGGCGACAAGCGCATCCTGCTGGTGGACGGTGAATTTGCCGGGGCGGTCAACCGGGTTCCGGCGGAAGGCGATCTGCGTTCCAACATGGTGCGCGGCGGTGCGCCGACCGACAGCGACCTCAGCGAGCGTGAACGCGAAATCTGTGCTCGTCTCGGTCCGTCGTTGCGCGCGAAAGGCCTGATCCTGGTCGGTATCGACGTAATTGACGGCATGCTGACGGAGATCAACGTCACGGCGCCCACGGGCATTCGCGCCATTCGCAATCTCGGCGGTCCCGATGTCGCTGCGATGGTCTGGGATGCGCTGGAAGCCAAGGTGAAAGCCTAGGTCTTCTTACGGGAGGCCAAAAAAAACCTCCGCGCGGGGCACGGAGGTCAGAAGTTTGTGCTTAGACAATGCAACAGAGGGCCTACTCGGCAGCCTCTGTATGGTAAAACCCGTCTGGCGAAATCTTCTTCCGGAAAAATTTTGAAAACTGTGGTCGCGAAGACACAGTATTTAAGCTGCCGGATAGACAAGTTAAGCAATATCAGTGGCTTGCAGCGGTTCACTTTTTGAATCTTTTTTGAAAAAAAGTGCACGTCCCGTCGAAAATAAGAAAAGAGGCCGTCCGCCGGTAACGGAAAACGGCCTCTTTGAGATGTGGTTTGCCGGGATTATTCGGCTGCTTCCGGCTTGATCACGCCGCGGCGGATCTGATCTTCCTCGATCGACTCAAACAGAGCCCGGAAGTTTCCTTCGCCGAAACCTTCATCGCCCTTTCGCTGAATGAATTCGAAGAAAATCGGTCCGATGACGGTCTTTGAAAATATCTGCAGCAGGATCTTGGTCACGCCGCCGTCGATCACCCCTTCGCCGTCGATCAGAATACCGTGACGCTTCATGCGGTCGATCGGCTCGTCGTGTCCGTTCACCCGCTTGTGGGACATTTCATAATAGGTTTCAGGCGGGCCTGGCATGAACTTCAGCTCGTTCGCCGCCAACTTGTCGGTGCTGGCGTAAATGTCGTCCGTGCCCACGGCGATGTGCTGAATGCCCTCACCGTTGTACTTCTTCAGATATTCCTCGATTTGGCTGGTGTCGTCCTTGGACTCGTTCAGCGGAATGCGGATCTTGCCGCACGGGCTCGTGATTGCCCGGCTGACGAGACCGGTGATCCGGCCATCGATGTCGAAGAAGTGGATCTGCTTGAAATTGAACAGATCGCGATAGAAGTCCCACCACTTGTCCATGTTGCCGCGATAGACGTTGTGGGTCAGGTGGTCGAGATAGTAGAAACCGACACCTTCCGGTTTCGGATCAACGTCGCCCAGCCAGTTGAACTCGTCTGAATAGACGGAACCTTTTTCACCATAGGTGTCGACAAAATAGAGCAATGAACCGCCAATGCCGACGATCGCCGGCACATCGACGGTCTTGTCATTGCCTTCATAGGGCGTAGCACCCCGGGCAACGGCATATTCGTAGGTCTTCCGGGCATCGACCACGCGCCAGGCCATGGCCGGCGCACAAGGGCCGTGGACGTCGACGAACTTCATGCCATGGCTGCCGGCTTCCGCGTTCAGCACATAGGTAACGTCACCCTGGCGGTAGAGCGTGATGTTCTTGGTCTTGTGCGTTGCGACCGGTTCAAATCCCATCTTGCGGAAGAGCGTGTCCAGCTTTTCCGGTTCCGGGTGGGCAAACTCGACAAACTCGAAGCCATCGGTTCCTGCCGGGTTTTGTTGTGTTATCCGGGCAGGGGGCGCGTCGTGCGGAAACGGTCCCATGACTGGTCCTCCTTTGAATTGACATTCATTGGAGACAGAATGAAGGGGATGATGCGCAGGGTGTGTGCAATCCACGTGTTTTCGCGTAAACTTACACACATAATGTGCAAGAAAAATGAGATTGACGCATGACTGTTGCGCTCGATGGTTATGATGTGAAATTGCTTGCCGCGTTGCAGGACAATGCGGCGCTGACCAATTCGGAGCTCGGCGACATCATCAGCCTGTCCGCCAGTCAGGTTTCGCGCCGTCGCCAGAAACTGGAAGAGGCAGGGATCATTCGCCGATACAAGGCGGCGCTGAACCCGGAAGCGTTGGGTCTTACGGTAACCGCCTTTGTCGGCGTGACGCTTGGTGCGCACAGCAGGGATAATGCACGCAAGTTTCGCAACATGGTGACGGCCATGCCAGAGGTTCAGGAAGCCCACACGCTGACCGGCGATGTCGACTACATGCTGAAAATCGTGGTGCCCGACCTCAAGGCGCTCAGCCACATCATCAATGACGAACTGCTGCCTCAGGAAGCAGTTCATCACGTGCGATCATCGATTGCCATGGAAACCCTGAAGGACGACAACCTGTTGCCATTGAAATAACGCCTTTTGCCGTCACCAATCCGAAGTGTTCAATTTTCTTCGGAATTTCAATGGCTAACAGATTTGTACCAATATTGGCGGCTGCCGCTCTGGCTGCCGCTGGTGGTTTCGTCATTCACGTCTTCACCGTTGAATGGATCCATGAATGGGTGGCAGGTCAGATGGCCGGAAAGACAGTTCAGTCATCCTGGGACGTGCGCATACCTGCCGCCATCAGTTCCATCGAGATTGGGCTGGCGCTCACCTTTTGCTATGGGCTTCTCAAATACCGGTTTCCGGGTCTTCGCTGGTGGATCGGTGGCCTGGGCCTCGGCTGCCTGATGCTGGCGGTGCAAGGGCGTTTGATCCGCCAGCCCCTGATGAACTGGCTGGTTGGAAATCCGGTTGAAGTCGTGCTGGTGCAGGATGGTATCGCCTGGCTGACCTGGCTGGTCATGGCGCTGACCGTTGCATTCGTCGTTGAGCTGATGCCGATGCGCCATCGCGTTGCGACAGGTGGCTAGAAGCCGAACACCTTCAGCAGGTCCGACCAGAAGTCGTTCCGATGCCCTTCAAGATCTGGGGCAGGTTTCCCCTCGGTATCGGCCAGGCAGACATCTGACCAGCCCTTTTCTGCTGACAACAGGCATTCCTTGTCACTGGTCGGCGTTTCCGAAATGAAGAGACGCATTCCGGCATGGGTCTTGTAGATGAGGACCGGCCTTCGGGTGTTATCGCCGGAAGTAAACACAAATGTCGGGTATTCCGTTCCGCGCGGCAATCCCCGATCCTGTACCGCGTGGACGATCAGTCCCTTGCCTGGGAGCGTATCCCTATCGGACGAAGCCCTGTCGCCCGAGGCCGCCACGCGAAATGCATGAAGTTTCCCTGTGGAACTCTCTCCCGCCGCGACAAGGGCATCCAGGTAAGCGGCTTGAACATCCGGTTCCTGAACTCTGGAATAGCTGTCCGGGTCTTCACCGGAGAGAAATGCCTGAGCCGGAGACGCGAAGGAAAGGATTGCGGTCGTGGCAAGGAGCATGAAAGCAAACTTCGTCAATTCACTGTTCCTGCAGGGGCTTGGCGTGGAGGGAGGGATGAGCCGATCTGAATCGGAAAACTGTATTCAAATGTAACCCAAACTTGCGCAGCTTGCAGAAATTCCCATTTGATAGGGCAAGTGTGATTTGACCTTCTCCGGGTTGTTTTAGGGAGCCAATAGATGTTTGACGCAAAATCCTTGCTGGACCAGTTCCTGGGTGGCCAGTCCGGCAATCAACAAAGTGGTCGCGGCGGTGCGGCCGCCGCAGCGCGTGGCGGTTCCGGCGACCTGCTGTCGCAAGGCAAGGATTTTCTGTCCTCACAAGGTGGTGGTCTGGCGCTCGGCAGCCTTGCCGGGCTGATGCTCGGCACCAAGACCGGTCGCAAGATGGGCAAGAAAGCCGTGACTTATGGTGGTCTGGCGCTGGTCGCCGGTCTCGCCTACAAGGCTTATCAGGGCCACAAGGCCAACCAGCAGAACGCGCCACGGCCGCAATATCCGCAGTATGAACCGATCCCGTTGGAGGCCCCGCGCGGAACCGCCTTTGATCCGGCAGAGCAGCCGGGCGGTGAAAACCAGTTCGCAGTCGCTCTGCTGACGGCGATGATCGCCGCGGCCAAGGCCGACGGTCACATCGACCGCGAAGAACAGGACCGGATCTTTGAGAAGATCGATGAGGCTGGTCTCGACAGTGAAGCAAAGGCCTTCCTGATGGACGAGCTGCGCGCGCCGCTCGATCTCGACAAGGTTGTCGCCTTCGCGACCTGTCCGGAAACGGCGGCCGAAATTTATGCAGCTTCGCGACTGGCCATCGACCCGGACCATCCGGCGGAAAAAGCCTATCTGCAAATGCTTGCCGCGCGGCTGGAACTGGACCCGGGCCTAGTTGACGAGATTGAACTGGCCGTCCGCGAAGCGGAAATGGCCGGCTAGCTGGTCATTCCTGACTTCTTGAGTTCGTGACAACGCGTCTCCCTCCGGCACGATGCCGGTGATTTTCAACGGCGATTGAACCAGAGCCATCCCACGGTCGACTGCGGGATGGCTCTTTGACTTTGAAGAAGCAGGTGATTGCTTCCGGGAAGGCCTTACTCCGGCATCGGTCCGACATATTGCGATGCCGGGCGGATGAGCTTGCCGTATTTCTGTTGTTCCAGAACGTGCGCGCACCAGCCGGGTGTGCGACCGGTGGCAAAAAGCGGGGTGAACAGAGTGCGGTCGATACCGATCGCGTCCAGGAGCACCGCCGTATAGAATTCGACATTCGTGTCGAGCGCCCGATCCGGTTTTGCCTTCTTCAACGCTACCAGCGCTTCACGTTCGATGTCCTCGGCAAGCTTGACCTTGGGGTTCTCCTGACCGAGTCGCCGCAATCCGGATTTCAGCACATCGGCACGCGGATCGCGCGTCCGGTAAATCCGGTGACCGAAGCCCATGAGGCGCTCCTTGCGTGCGAGCGCGGCGGTAATCCAGTCTTCAGCATTGCCCGGTTCGCCGATGGCATCGATCATGTCCAGCACCGGCCCGGGGGCACCGCCATGCAAGGGACCGCTCAGCGCGCCCATGGCGCCGAGAATGGCCTGTCTCATGTCCGCCTGTGTCGAGCCAATGACGCGCGCGGTGAAGGTGGACGCATTCAGGCCGTGGTCCAGAATGGTCACGAGGTAGCGATTAAGCGCATCGGCGTGAGTCTCGGGCGGAGTTTCGCCGGTCAACATGCGCAAAAGATCGGCTGCGCAGCCAAGAGTTTGATCCGGTGCAATCGGCTCTTGTCCCTGACCAATCCGATAGGATGCAGCCAGATATACCGGCAAGGCACCGCTGATGGCAATTGCAGCAGGCAGGGTTTCGCTCAAGGGCAGTGCGGCAAGGCCGAGCTGCATGCGCTCATAGACCGAGAGCGTGGCCGGGGCGGCCGCCAGCAACGGTACGACCTCAAAGGCGGCGAGGCGAGCCAGGCCGAAAGCTTCACCCATCGACGGCGTCTTGGCGACGTCCAAATCCTGCCAAAGATGCATGACAGCTTCTTCGAAGGAAACGAGCCCGGCGAGTTCTTCGATTTTCTTGCCGCGCAGGATCAATATGCCGTTCTGGCCGTCGACATCGCTGAGTGAAGTTGTTGCGGCGACAACGCCCTCTAGTCCGGCAATCGGATCCGGGGTCATGTGAGCAGGATTTGGCGCTTCGGTCATGGTCATCTCCTTCTTCGGTTTGCGCCAGATAGAGAGAAGGAATTGCATTGATCAATGTTGATAACTAAAATCAATATATGAGCACGCCAATCTATCTTTCCGCCCGTGAGGCTGCTGCCGAACTCGGTGTTCAACCGGCAACCCTCTATGCCTATGTCAGCCGGGGACTGATTGCTTCGGTCGCCGGTCCGGGGAAAAAACGCCGCTATGATGCTGCCGATGTGCGTCGTCTGAAGGGCCGCAAAGCGTCTGAAGACCAGACGGGCTCGCGTCCATTGACCGGCGATCCGGTTCTGGAAACCGAGCTGACACTCATTGCGGAATACGGGCCGGTCTATCGCGGGCGGCTGGCAACCGACCTTGCCGAAACATCGACCCTGGAAACGGTGGCGACCCTGCTTTGGGATTCCGGTGACGACCCATTTGCAAAAAATGTTCCCGAAAGCCCGCCGGAGCTGCCAACAGGGCTGGCCCCGCTCGACCGGCTGATGATGGCACTGGCTGCCTGGCCGCTGCAGGATCGCGCCGCATATACGTTGGCGCCCAGGCTCTTGCAGCAAAAAGGAGCCGCACTGCTTCGTTATTCCATTGCAGCGCTTCTGGACCAGGAACCGGTGGCAATCCCGATCCATACACAAATCGCCAATGCCTATGGAGTGTCCGCATCGGCGAAGAACCTCATCCGGGCTGCACTTGTTCTTTGTGCCGATCACGAACTCAACACCAGCGCCTTTGCCGCGCGCTGTGCGGCGTCGACACGGGCGCCGCTGCATGCGGCGCTGATATCAGGTCTGGGCGCTTTCACCGGTCCGCGGCATGGCGCTGCGTCTGACCGGGCAACGGCCTGGCTGGCGGAAATCACCCCGGATTCGGATATTGAAATGGTACTCGCGGACCGACTCGGGCGAGGCGAGTCCTTGCCCGGTTTCGGGCATTTGATTTATCAGGAGCGGGATCCGCGCGCCGATTGTCTGCTTGATATCCTTCTGCGGACGGAAGCGGGCCATCCCTTCGTGGAGCGCTTGCCGGTTCTGATCAAGGCGGCCGATGATCTTTTCGGTCTGCCACCCAATGTTGATTTTGCCCTGGCGGCGATCCAGAAAACCTATGGTTTGCCGAAGGATTCAGGCAAGATCATCTTCTGTGCCGGCCGGATGACGGGCTGGATTGCCCACGCCCTGGAGCAATATGCGGCACATGAAAAGATCCGCCCCAGGGCGGCCTATGTCGGTGAGCGTCCCGAATGACTTCAGCTCCGGTTTGCACGAGAAGGTTGATTTTCACCGCCGGGCACCTCTAACGTTTGCAAGAGAAGAAACCAGGCTGGAGGGACCAATCGGTGGCGGGCATCGTCGAACATGTCGCCAATGTCGTGCTGCCCGTCCTGTTCTGCGTCCTGCTTTGCTTCATGCCGCCATCGGCCATCACGTATTTGCCGGTCGCCCGGTACCAGTCGGAAGAGGCCCCGGGCGTCGCAGGCTTCATTCTTGTTTCAACGACCCTTACTCTGGTGACGTTACCGCTTGTCCTGACTTTCTGGGCAGCGGGTTAGGGGTCAGGAGTGCTTGATTAGTCAAATGAATTAGATTTGGGGGCGGTTTTGGAAGTCATTTTCGGTCACGTCGTCAACGTCATGCTGCCTGTGCTGCTTTGCGTGCTGCTCGGCTACATGTTGGCACTCCTCAAGGCACCTTTCGACACCAAGATGTTGGGCAGTCTGGTCGCCAACGTGGGATATCCGACGCTCATTCTGGCGCATCTGGCAAAGGAACATGTTCAACTCGGCACTTTTCTCACGGTTCTGGCAGCTGCTGCCGGAATGGTTCTGGTTTTTGCCGTGCTGGGATTCGTGGTCCTCAAGTTGCTTGGGGTTTCCATCAAGGCGTATTGGTCTTCAATGATGCTTTCCAATGTCGGCAACATTGGTCTTCCGGTGGCGACGCTTGCCTTCGGTCCGGAAGGAACAGCCGTTGCCATCGGCTTCATTGTCGTCGTGCTGGTCGGCATCTTCACGATCGGAATCGCAATACCGATGGGAAAGCCGAACTTTGCGGCCCTCGCCCGCCAGCCGGTCATCTATTCGGTGATTATTGCTCTCGTCATGATGGCAACCGGCTGGAGATTTCCAGGACCTGTCGATCAAAGCCTGGAAATCATGTCGGGACTGGCCATTCCTATCATGCTGCTGACATTGGGCGTCAGCCTGGAAACCTTGAAACTCGGCGCATTGTCCAGAGCGTTTATCCTGTCCATTCTCCATATCGGGATTTCCGCGATTGCCGCGTTGGTCCTGACCCACGTCCTGATGCTGGACAGCAAGATCGAGAGCATCGTCGTCCTGATGTGCTTCATGCCGCCATCCGTCGCAACCTATCTGGCGGTTTCGCAGCACCAGCCGGATGAAGCCCATGGTGTTGCCGGATTCATCTTCATTTCGACGATCCTGACGCTCGTAACCCTGCCGGTCGTTCTGACCTACTGGGCAACAGGATAGTATTTGCGTGTGAGTAGGTCGTTGGGCTTTGGCACGAATGACGTGTCACATATTGAGCGAGGCCTGCGGAACCTCGCTCATGATTGTGTCATGTAGAGAGGCATCATTCAGATGCCTCAAGGATTTGGACCGGTTCAGGGCCGAGCTTGCATGAAGGATTCAAAATCCGCGGTGCCCATTGCCCGGTCGAAGCATCCGAACGATCCGCCGTCCTTCATGTCTTCTGCCGCAGCGATGAACGACCCGAACGCGATGCGCGCAAGACCAGCTCCGATCGACACGCGCGAGACGCCCATGTCACCGAGCTCCTTGCGAGTCATGTGAAAGTTTTTGCGCCCTGCAAGGATGTTCAAAGGCGCCTTTACGGCTGCAAGAACGGTGGCAATCTGATCCTTGTCCTTCAGCTGAGGCGCATAAACGCAATCGGCACCGACCTCGACAAACGCGTTCAGGCGCTTGATGGTTTCTTCCAGTTCGTATTGCGTCTGGACAGGCCCTTCGCTGCGGGCAGTCAGGACGAAGTCGGGCGCAAGCCTGTTCTTGACATCGACTGCCGCCTTGATCCTCTCAACCGCAAGATCCAGAGAATAATACGGAAACTGCGGGTCGGTGGTGTAGTCTTCGATGGAGCAGCCGGCGAGCCCGACCTCAATCGCTCCCTTCACGGTCTCCACGACATCGTCGGGACTGTCACCAAAGCCGTTTTCCAGGTCGCCATTCACCGGGAGGGCGGATGCGTTGATGATTTCCTCGGCATGCGAGAGGGCGTCTTCCCGTGTGATCAGCCCTTCGGCGTCCTGAACACCCCGCGTCCACGCAAAACCTGCGCTGGACGTTGCAAGGGCGTCAAAGCGCAGACCGTCCAGTATGCGGGCTGTCCCGATGTCAAAGGGGTTGGGCATCAGGAAGGCCCGGCCTTTCTCGTGGAGCGCTTTGAAGGTGGCTCGGCGGTTGGCAACTGTTGGCATGGCGCTTGTCTCCCTTGGGTAGAAGATTTCTTTCGTTCTATTCAGAGTATGTTCCGGAAATTGAGTTCCTTTTCTGGCGACGGTCACAAATGCTGATCGCAAAGGTAAGAACCAGTTTACCGAAATTTCAGGCACCGGTCAGGACAAGAGCCTCATTTTGCTGTCGGGTTTGCCACAAACCATGCTCGAAACGGCAAAGGAAAAGGAGGCGCTTCCAAGAGAAGCAGCCTCCATTCAGCGTTGGGGAGTGTCGGGAGCAGACTACGCCGCCGCGCGCGTAACCTTCGCGGCAAAACAGCCACGGCGGGCATAGTGAAGATGAATATAGTCGACCTTCGGGTTGGCAAAGAATGTCGAGATCAGATCTGACGCCTCCGAACCGTCGGTTATATCCGCATCGATCATTTCGTGTTCGGCATCAAACGCACGCACTGAAAGAAGGCGGCTTGCAATCGAAGACGGGATCGAACCAGCTTCCGGATGGCTTTCCACCGCACCTTCCCTGACGAAAATCGCATGCCTGGAACGATATGGCGTATCGCCGGGCTGATGCTCGAAATTGAGCAGGAAAACCCTCTCGCCTTCGGCGGCATCTGCCAGCGAAACGCGGCAGGGAAAGCCACCATCGGAAATGTGAACCTGAACGTTCCTTTCCGCCAGGGCTTCATCAGACAAGCCGTTCAGACTGGAAAAGTCGACTGCGGAAAGCGGATGGATCTGAAACATGGGTCTGGCTCCTCAACTGATCTGAGGCGACCATAGGTGTGTGCCCTTCCTGGGGCGACCCGATTTGCGAGCGGTGCGGAATTTATGTTCAACGGGCGCGGCGGGACATCCCGACAGAACGCGGAGCGGTCTCCTTGAAGCCAAACTGTTCGTAAAGCCGGTTGGCCGGTACATCGGCGATCAGGCTTACATAGGCAGTCGCCGGCAATCTGGTTTCGATATAGTCCGTCAGGGCCGCCATGATTCGTTTGCCTAGACCCTGTCCCTGGTAGCCCGGAAGCACAACGATGTCAGTGACCTGGACAAAACAACCGCCATCCCCCACGAGACGGCCCATGCCCACCGGTTCCTCGCCGTCAAACACCATGACGCAATAGAGGCTGTTTTTCAGTCCGATTTCGGCAGCTTCGATTGAATACGAACTCAAGCCGCCTTCAGTTCGCAATTGCAGGTAAATCTCGGGACCAGGGGTCTGGGGAACCAGTTCGAGTGTCATACTGCTCTCTGTCTGTCTCTCAACGTCGGTCGTGAACGCGATACATACTGCAAGCAGGCAGGCTTGTGGGAAAATTGGAAGGGAAGCCGAACAGGTAGCCTTCTCCAAGTGGACAGCTTGACCCAAACCCTTCTCCGTGCCTCCATCGCACAAAATGTTGGGAGGAATCATGCAAGACCTGGGTGCCTGGGACTATGTGATCGTCGGCGCGGGAACCGCCGGCTGCGTGCTGGCAAACCGTTTGTCCGAAGATCCGAATGTGAAGGTGCTTCTGCTGGAAGCCGGCAAAAAGGATGACTACATCTGGATCCATATCCCGGTCGGTTATTTGCATTGTATCGGTAATCCACGTGTGGACTGGGGATTCAGGACCACTGCCGATCCCGGATTGAATGGCCGTGAGCTGATTTATCCCCGTGGCAAGGTTCTGGGCGGATGTTCGTCCATCAATGGCATGATCTACATGCGCGGCCAGGCTTGGGACTATGATCACTGGCGGCAGCTGGGTTTGGCGGGCTGGGGATGGGAGGATGTCCTGCCCTATTTCCGCAAGTCCGAAGATCATTATGCCTGGGACAACGAATTGCACGGCCAGGGCGGAAATCTCCGGGTGGAAGAACAGCGCATCTCCTGGGAATTGCTCGACGCCTTCCGCGACGCCTGTGAACAGCTGGGCATCCCCAAGACGCAGGATTTCAACGGTGGTGACAATTTTGGCTCGGCCTATTTTCAGGTGACCCAGAAA
Source organism: Roseibium sp. SCP14 (assembly GCF_040329475.1). Lineage (NCBI taxonomy): Bacteria > Pseudomonadati > Pseudomonadota > Alphaproteobacteria > Hyphomicrobiales > Stappiaceae > Roseibium > Roseibium sp. SCP14. Next base: position 35,178 of record NZ_JBDZYH010000011.1, on the reverse strand, counting down.
TCCGGTCTGCGTTGGAATGGCGCCAAGGCGTTTTTGCGCCCTGCCCGCAACCGGCCAAACCTGAAAGTCGTCACCGAGGCGCATGTCGAGTGCATAGAGTTCGACAACGGCACGGCCTCCGGCCTCAAACTCGACATTGCCGGGGAACCGGCAAAGCTAGGCGTGGAAGGTGAACTGATACTGGCTGCCGGAGCGATCGGTTCTCCGCAATTGCTGGAGCTGTCCGGTATCGGTAATCCGGAGGTCCTGAAAAAGGCCGGCATTGAAGCACGTCACGAGATGCGGAGCGTCGGTGAGAACCTGCAGGATCACCTTCAGCTCAGGCCTGTTTTCAAGGTGCAGAACGCCATGACAATGAACGTGATGGCGAACTCCTGGCTTGGCAAGGCAAAGATCGGACTGGAATATCTGTTCAAGCGATCGGGTCCGATGGCGATGGCCCCCAGTCAGTTGGGCGTATTCGCCAAGACGGATCCTTCCTTTGAGACGGCCAACGTGGAATACCACGTGCAGCCATTGTCGCTGTCGAAATTCGGCGAACCGCTGCATTCCTTCCCGGCGATGACAGCAAGTGTTTGTAACCTTCGGCCTGAAAGCCGCGGGCATGTCCACATCACCTCGCCCAGAAAGTCGGATCAACCGGAAATCCTGCCGAAATACCTGTCAGCCGAAGCCGACAGAAGAGTGGCAGCGGACGCGATTCGATTGACCCGGAAGATCATGTCGGCACCTGCGATGAAGCCGTATCAGCCCGAGGAATATCTGCCCGGTCCCGATCTCACCAGCGAGGATGAGCTGGTGAAAGCGGCTGGCGATATCGGAACGACGATTTTTCATCCGGTCAGCACGTGCCGGATGGGAACGGATGAGGCATCGGTGGTTGACGAACGATTGCGTCTTCGCGGCTTCGGCAATATCCGCGTGGTCGACGCTTCGGTCATGCCCACGATCACCTCCGGCAATACGAATGCGCCGACCGTGATGATTGCCGAAAAGGGCTCCGACATGATCAGGCAGGACAGAATGAATTGACCAGCACCTGCTATTGATCGCAAGCAACGCATGGCCTAGCTACTGGGTCGATATTCAATACTTGGGGTCCTGATGTTCCGCCGTCTGCTTCTTTTTTGCATATTGTTGCTGGCATGTCTGCCGCCGGCGGCGGCACAAGCGCCTCTGACGGTCTTTGCAGCTGCCAGCATGCGCGAAGCGATGGAGCGGGTCGGCACGGCTTTCGAAGAGGAAACCGGAAACAAGGTGATATTTTCCTTCGCCGGCACCGGCACGCTGGCACGTCAGGTGGAAGCGGGTGCCCCGGCAGACCTGTTTGTGTCCGCGGATGTGGACTGGATGGACTATGTGGTGGAACGAGATGCTGTTCGGGCGAACACGGTCCGCCCGATTGCCTCAAACACCCTTGTTCTGATCGGCGCGGCGGACGGTCCGAAAGTCCGGCTGGATGCAGGCGAACTGGAAATCGCGCTCAACGAAGGCCGAATGGCGATTGCCGATCCCGATACAGTTCCCGCAGGCCGCTATGGCAAGGCCGCGCTTGAAAACCTGGGGCTCTGGCAAGCCGTTGAAACCCGTCTGGCGCCCATGGAAAATGTCAGGATTGTTCTGGCCTCGGTCGCGCGCGGAGATACGCCGCTGGGCCTTGTCTATCAGACGGATGCCGTTATCGAACCGGCAGTAGCGACACTTGCCGATTTTCCGGCATCGGCACATCCCAAAATCGAGTATCTCGCCGCCTTGACCGTGGACGGGTCGCATCCTGCCGCCGAGCCTTTTCTTGACTTCCTTCAACAGCCGCGGGCACGAGAAATCTTGCACTCGCTGGGGTTTTTAACCGATAAGGTGAATTAGGCCGCTGGCGACCGGCGGCATTTGCAACAACTGACCGGGCGCACGTGGATTTTTTCGACCTTCAACCTGCCGAGTGGCAAGCCTTGCTGCTGACCCTGAGGGTCGCCGCCGCCGCACTCGCTGTTGCGCTTCCGATTGCGGTTCTGACAGCCTTTCTGTTGGCGCGTTACCGGTTTCCGGGGCATGGTATCGTCAACGCGCTTGTTCATCTGCCCCTGGTTTTGCCACCCGTTGTCACCGGCTATGTCCTGCTTCTGACATTTGGGCGGAAAGGACCGGTCGGGGCGTTTCTGGACGATGTCTTCGGGATCAGTTTTGCGTTCAACTGGACCGGAGCGGCGCTCGCTGCCGGTGTCATGTCTTTTCCGCTGATGGTCCGCCCCATCCGCCTGTCCTTCGAAGCGGTCAATCCAAAGCTGGAAGAAGCGGCGAAGTCTCTGGGCGCTCATCGGATTGTCGCCTTTTTGACCGTCACCCTTCCACTTGCCCTGCCCGGTATTCTCGGCGGCGCAATCCTGGGGTTTGCCAAGGCAATGGGTGAATTCGGTGCAACGATCACCTTTGTTTCCAACATTCCCGGCGAGACCCGCACTCTTGCACTGGCACTTTACACGGCAACTCAGACCCCAAGCGGCGATCTTGCTGCCTTCAGGTTGACACTGATCGCAGCCTTTGTTGCCTTCGCGGCGCTAATCGCCTCGGAAATCCTCGCACGCCGCCTCAGGTCCCGGATCGGAGGTGGCAATGCTTGATGTCGATATCAAAGGCAACGTCGGCCAGCTTGACCTTCAGGCCCGTTTTAGCAGCGATGGCGGGGTGACATCGCTGTTCGGCCAGTCGGGGTCCGGCAAGACGACGCTGACCAACATGATTGCCGGACTGATCAGACCTTCATCCGGGCACATCAGGCTCAATGGAACGACCCTCTTTGACTCGGCGAAGTCCATAAATCTGCCGGTTCAGGCGAGACGCATAGGGCATGTCTTTCAGGACGCCCGCCTTTTTCCACATCTCAGCGTCAAGGCCAACCTGACCTATGCGCGCTGGGCCGGACGCAGGCAGGGGACGAGAGATTTCAACGAAGTTGTCGATCTGCTCGGATTGAATGCCCTGCTTGATCGGAAACCGGAAACCCTGTCCGGAGGTGAAAAGCAGCGAGTGGCCATCGGGCGGGCTTTGCTGTCCGATCCGAACCTGCTCATCATGGACGAGCCTCTTGCCAATCTCGATCAGGCCCGGCGCAATGATATCCTGCCCTATCTAGATCGCCTCTGTGTCGAGGCCGGTATTCCGATCCTCTATGTCAGCCATTCCATCGAGGAGGTCGCGCGTCTTTCAAACACGCTTGTGATCCTGTCCGAGGGCCAAACTCCCGCATTCGGCCCGGTCGCCGAGATGCTGGCTCGAACGGATCTCGGCAGAGCCACCGGCCGGCATGAAGCCGGCGCTCTGATTGAAGGTACAGTCACTCAGGTCGATGATGTTTGGGGTCTTACCTTCGTTGAAATTGGCGGCGCGGTCCTGCAGATCCCGGACATGGCAGCCCGGACCGGCGATCATGTCAGGCTCCGCATCCGCGCACGCGATGTGTCGTTGGCGTCGATCCCGCCCGAGGGCCTTTCGATCAGAAATGCGTTTGAGGCAAAGATCAAGAGCATCTCGGAAGAGAGCGGACCTTACGCCGAAATTCTGTGCTCTGTCGGTGAGCAGGTCGTCAGGGCGCGTATCACGCGCGCATCCGTCGCCGACCTGGATCTGTTCACCGGCAAGACGGTCACAGTGCTGATCAAGAGTGTTGCCATCGACCGGCGACAGCGCAGTCCTGTTCTGCCGAATACCGTTGAACTCCCGGTCTAGGTGTCGGGGCCCGCTTTCCTTCAGCTTCACGGATGCTCAAGCTTGATTATACTGGCAGGATGACACGCAGACCCGAGCGCCACGCCTGGCGCAAGCTGAAGATGAGTATCGGCACCGCGACGATTGCCGCCGCGCTGGTGGTTCTGCTGTTGACGGGGCTGGCGAGCCTGCGTCTCACCCTGGCTGAATCGGAAACCAGGGCGGAAGCAAATCTTGCGGTCCAAACCGCCGTTCTGGAAAGGTTGCTGGACAAGTTCCGCCTGCTGTCCCCGTTGCTTGCCAGGGGCCCGGACATTGCCCAGATGCTCCATCGGAACAACGGACCGACAGAGCCGGGCATTGCGGCAATCGCAGCCGGCATGTCTGGCGCAGAAGAAATCTGGCTGATGGATTCCGCAGGAAACGTCATTGTGTCCAGCCAGGATCCGGTTCCTTCCGGCGCGATTGGTGGCGCGGACAAGATCCCGCAGGCCTTTGAACAGGCAACGCAGGGGCAGTTGGGCCGCGAACTGATCCCGGGAACACCGGAGATGCCCTCGAATTACGTTTTTGCCTCGCCGCTCCGCTCTGGTGAGAAATTGTTGGGCGTTCTTGCGGTCAGGGTCAGTCTTGAAGATGTGGAACAAGCCTGGGCCCTCAGCAAGGACCCCATCATGGCGTTCGACAGAACCGGCAGGGTTGTTGTGACCAATGTTCCAGCCTGGCGCGGCAAGACGGCTGAAAAGCTGCACCCAGGCGTCAACATAGCCGACCTGTCGTTTGTCGGGCGTATCAACCTGTTGCTTCCCAAGGCCGGTTCCACCAAGAACTACATGCAACTGACCTCGAACCTGCCGGTTCTGGGCTGGGAAGTCAGGACGCTGGTTGACATTGAAGACGCGCGTCATCAGTCCGGGTGGGCAATGCTGATCGCGCTTTTGATTTGTGTGATTGCAGCCGGTGGCATCTGGTTCCTCATCACAAGGCGCGAAGAATTTGTTCGCGAGGAGCGGCGCAGGCGAGCCGCGGCGTTGCGACTGGAGCGGAGGGTTCAAAGCCGGACGGCCGAGTTGCGCCACGCGAATGCCCTGCTCGAACAGGAAGTCCGCGAGCGTGAACAGGCCGAAGCCAATCTGCGCCTGACCCAGGCCGAACTCGTCCAGGCGGCGAAACTGGCAACGCTGGGTCGCATGTCCGCAGCTCTCAGCCACGAATACAATCAGCCGCTTGCGGCGATCCGCTCAGACGCTGAAATCGCCGAAATGCTGATCGACCGCGGCAGAGCGGAAGAGGCGAAAGGAAACCTTACCCGAATTGGCGGCATGGTGAAGCGCATGGCGGAAATCGCCAAGACCCTCAAAGGGTTCACGCGAAAATCAGGCACCGACATCAAGCCGGTATCCCTGCGGCAGGTTATCGATGAGGCCATGTTGCTTCTGCAGCCGCAGATCAAGCAGAACGACGTCAGTCTGCTGCTCGACCTGCCGTCCAGCGACATCATCGTCAAGGGCGGGCGCATTCGACTTGAGCAGGTTGTCATCAACCTGCTGTCCAACGCGGTGGATGCAGTCAATGGAAAGGCCGACCCGGAAGTCACGCTCACGCTTCAGCGCGAAAACGGGGAGGCGGTGCTAACGGTCAGCGACAACGGCTCGGGGATCGACGAAGACGTGCTGCCTCAGATTTTCGATCCGTTTTTCACGACCAAGGATGTCGGTGCGGGACTGGGGCTCGGCTTGTCGATCGCCTATAAGATCGTCCATGACTTTTCCGGAACGCTGAAAGCGGCTAATCGGGAAAGCGGTGGGGCCGTCTTCACCATGCGCCTGCCGGTGGTGGACGAGAGAGTGTTGGCGGCGGAATAGGGAACCCGTAGATGGATCAGGCAACCGTCCTGTTGATTGATGACGAGGAAGCGCTTAGAGGCTCGCTGAGCCAGGGGCTGGAACTCACCGGACAGGATGTTTTTGCCACCGGTCAGCACGAAGAAGCGTTGGAGCGCATCAACCGGGACTTCTATGGTGTTCTGGTCACGGATATTCGCATGCCGGGGACCGATGGTTTCCAGGTGATGAAAAAGGCCTTTGAAATCGACCCCGCGCTCCCCGTCGTACTTATTACCGGGCATGGCGACGTGCCGCTTGCGGTCGAGGCCATGCGCGCCGGGGCCTATGACTTTCTGGAGAAACCCTTTTCCGTTGCGCATCTGGCGTCAGTGGTAGAAAGGGCGCTAGACAAACGCCGGCTCGTTCTGGAAAACCGCAAGCTGCGCGAGGAACTTGCAGACAGGACCGGCCTGGAAAGCCGTTTGGTCGGACGGACGGCTGCCATGGACCTGCTGCGCCGGAATGTCACTGCGCTGGCAAGCACCGATGCGGACGTGTTGATCCTGGGTGAAACAGGGTCCGGCAAGGAAGTTGTCGCAAGAGCCCTGCATGACGAAGGGCCGCGCAAGGACAATCCGTTTGTTGCGCTCAATTGCGGCGCGCTTCCGGCCGAAATCATCGAATCTGAACTGTTCGGACACGAAAAGGGTGCCTTTACGGGGGCCAGTGGCCAGAGGATCGGCAAACTGGAACATGCCCACGGTGGCACGGTCTTTCTGGACGAGATCGAATCCATGCCGCTGGAACTCCAGGTCAAGCTGCTGCGCGTGATCGAAACCAGAACCATTGAGCGGCTCGGGTCAAACAAGCATATCGAGCTGGACGTGCGCTTTATCGCGGCCACAAAGGAAGATCTTGAAGCAGCCGGCAAGGCGGGACGCTTCCGGTTGGACCTTTTCTACCGGCTAAATGTGGTCAATGTTGCAATCCCGCCTCTTCGGGATCGGCTGGAGGACATCCCCCTGCTTTTCCAGCATCTCGCCGTTGAAGCCAGGGCACGTTACAGACGCGAAATTCCGGACATCAGCGACACCTATCTGGCAGGCCTGATGACGCGCGAGTGGCCGGGAAACGTTCGGGAGCTGCGCAATGTGGCCGATCGCTTCGTACTTGGACTGGAGCAACAGGCGGAACCTCAATCCACTCCAGGAGCCAGCTTGTTCGACCAGGTTGCCTCCTATGAACGCGCCTTGATAGCCGCAGAGCTGAAGCGCAATGGCGGTGCCATCAAGCCGACCTATGAGAATCTCGGGCTATCCCGCAAGGCACTTTACGAAAAGATGCGCAAATACGGCTTGGGCAAGGAAGAAGTGGTCGCGTCTGCATAAAAATTCGCAATGTGTGTCACAAGAAAAGCAGATCGATCGTCATTGGGGTGTAAGTCACTTAAACCTCCAATGGATGACACAAATGACAAGTCCGAATGCAATCAATTACCTGGAATATGTTCCCTCCGTTCTTCGGCGCTTCGAGGCCGCGAGCGGTGAAATCGGCAATACGGAACTGGAACCGAAATTACGCCATCTGATTGAATTGCGTGCATCGCAAATCAACCAGTGCGCCTATTGCGTCAAAATGCACACCGAGGAAGCCCTGCGGGACGGCGAAACCGATAAGCGTGTGCAACGCATAACGGTTTGGCGTCATGTCGAGGATTACACAGCGGCCGAAAAAGCGGCGTTTGCCTGGACTGAAGCCCTGACCAGCCTCGATCCGGCAACCGACTATAAAACGCTCCGCAATGAGTTGCGGCAGCACTACAGCGATGCTCAAATAAGTGCGCTTACTTCTGCAATCGCCATGATCAATCTCTGGAACCGGATGCAGGTCTCAAATCACTAACGGCGTTGGAGTTGGGCATGACCGGAATTTCAGACAGCGAAAAGTTCGAAACGTCTCGACCGCGCCTGCTGGGGCTTGCGTATCGCATGCTCGGTTCCATGGCGGATGCGGAAGATGCTGTTCAGGATACGTTTGTCAAATGGCAAGGCACGGACAAGGCGAAAGTCTCCAATCCGGATGCGTTCCTGACCACGATTTGCACCAATCGGTGTCTGGACTTCCTGAAAGCCGCTCACAGAAAACGGGTCGACTATGTCGGCCCGTGGATCCCCGAGCCATTGCAGACCGAGACGGGCACAAACCCCGAAGCCGATCTTGAACGTGCGGAGTCCCTGACCACAGCCTTCTTGTTATTGCTTGAGCGATTGACACCGAAGGAGAGGGCAGCCTACCTGCTCAGGGAAGTCTTCGGAAAATCCTATACCGAAGTCGCCGAAACACTGGAATTGTCGGAACCGGCTTGCAGGCAGCTTGTGTCGCGAGCTGCAAGATTTGTTCGGTCCCAGTCCGCCAGATCGATTCCGACCGCTGAGCAGCAGGATACCTTCCTGAAGGCGTTCCTGAATGCGATCGAGACCGGGTCGACCGACAGTCTCGCGGGGCTATTGACCGAATCTGTCCAGCTGCGGGCCGATAGCGGCGGCAAGGCACCGTCCATCAGTCGCGTCATTGAAGGTGTCGAAGTCGTCAACTTCATCACAAGGGCAATCAGCCGTCTCTGGGATCGGGATCGGATGGTCGAACTGGAGATCAATGGCGTCCGCGGCCTGGCCCAACTTGACGGCGATCGGATCGTGACCGCAATGACGCTTGGCTACACCAGCGACGGAATTGTTGACCAGATCTATGTGATCAGAAACCCGGACAAGCTGGAGCGCCTCTTGACACCGACCCAACACGATGCCGGGAGTGGTGGTCTCTGGCAATAGTGGCTCCAAGCGGGCGAGAATGTGTCGAATTCGACACATTCTGAGGCTCCCATGTGTCGGAGCCTACCCATCTGTTTCCCAATCGTTGGCTTGTCGTTTTGATGAATCTCGAAAGAACGGCAAAAATCAGCCATTTTGAATATGTATGGAGCAATTGGCACGCGCTTTGCGTTAAAGCTCGCGACCAGCCTCGCGCTGTCCGGCCACATATTCGGCCGCCATATTTGAAATGTCTGGGAGGACATCAGATGAAAAAGTTTGTAATCGCCGCCGCCACCGCGGCTACTTTTGCCATGTCGTCTGCAGCATACGCTGCTGATGAATGTGGTGACGGCGAAGTTGTCATCAAGTTCAGCCATGTTGTTTCGGCCCAGGGTCACCCGAAAGGTGAAATGGCAACCGCACTTGCCAACCGCATCAACACGGAAATGGATGGCAAAGCCTGCATGCAGGTCTTCCCGTCCTCGCAGCTGTTCGACGACAACAAGGTTATGGAAGCGCTACTGCTGGGCGATGTTCAGCTGGCCGCACCGTCGCTGTCCAAGTTCGAGTCCTATACGCTGAAGTACCGCCTGTTCGACCTGCCGTTCCTGTTCACGAACATGGAAGCGGTCACCACTTTCACAAAGGGTGAAAAAGGTCAGGAACTTCTGGGCGCCATGTCCGACTACGGTTTCGTTGGTCTCGGCTACGTATTTAACGGTCTGAAACAGTTCTCTGCCAACAAGCCGCTGCTGGTTCCGAGCGACGCGAAGGGCCTGAAGTTCCGTGTACAGACGTCCGACGTGGCGGTCGCCATGATCGAAGCCATGGGTGCAAATGCTCAGAAACTGGCATTCAAGGAAGTCTATGGTGCATTGCAGACCGGTGTTGTCGACGGACAGGAAAACACCTGGTCCAACATCTACACCAAGAAGTTCTTTGAAGTTCAGGACGGCACGACGGAAACCAACCACCAGCTGCTGACCTACCTGGCCGTCACTTCCCAGGAATGGCTGGACAGCCTCGACGCTGACGTACGCGACCAGTTCGTGACGATCTTCAACGAAGTCTCCGACGAGTACAACGCGCGTTCCACGGAGATCAATGAAGCGAACAAGCAGAAAATCATCGAAAACGGTGGTGTTGTTCGTGAACTGACCCCGGAGCAGCGCGACGAGTGGGTCAAGACCATGAAGCCGGTTTGGGACAAGTTCCGCGATGACATCGGTCAGGACGTCATTGACGCGGCCGTTGCCTCCAACCAGCAAAGCTAAATCCTCGGATCCGAGGAGGACGGGCTGGTATGCCCAGCCCGTTCAACTGCTCTGAATTTCCTTAAAAACAAGCCGCATTCAACGCGGCACAAGACTGGGACGGATGCGTTCCGGTAGGGGAGGCCTGCATGTCCCGCGTCGGACGGTTTGTCGATTCCTTGGAAGAAAATATCATCGCCTTCATTCTGGCGTTGATGACCCTCGTCACCTTTTCTCAGGTAGTTGCCCGATACGGCTTCAATTCCGGCTGGGGCGGCGCGCTTGAACTGACTCGCGTGTTGTTCGCCTGGCTGATCCTGTTCGGCATGAGCTACGGCATCAAGATCGGCGCTCACCTCGGCGTTGATGCTGTCATCAATCTTCTGCCGAGGCCGCTTTTCAGACTGGCGGCGCTGCTGGGAGCGGCTCTGACAGTGCTTTATGCGGTGCTGTTGTTCGATGCCACCTGGTTCGGCGGCATGCTCGCCCTGGAAAACAAGGGTTCAACGGGCGGTGCCTACGCCTATGTCGCGAAATTCTACAAGTTGCCCATCGGCATGGAAGACCTGAAATGGCCGGTCTTCATTCAGGAGTGGTTTGGGGTGAAAGAACGGGTTCCGCGCTGGATGCCTTACGTGATCCTGCCTATCGGTCTTGTCCTGCTGGCCTTCCGTGCCGCTCAGGCTTTCGTGCTGATCCTCATCGGCAAAAAAGACGCCATCATCGCCGCTCACGAAGCGGAGGAACTGGTGGCTGAAAACAAAGATGTGCTGAAGGACTAAGCCCCGATGGAAACAGCATTTCTCTTCATTTTCGTCTTCGGCTTTCTGTTCCTGGGTGTTCCGATCGCCATCTCGCTCGGCCTTTCAGCCGTCCTCTATATCGCGCTCTTCAGCCACGACTCCATGAGTTCGGTAGCGGTGCAACTGTTCAACGCCTCGCAGAACTTCACACTGCTCGCAATTCCGTTCTTCATTCTGGCGTCCAGCTTCATGTCGACCGGCGGCGTTGCCCGCAGGATCATTCGTTTTTCGATCGCGACAGTCGGATCGATAAGGGGTGGTCTCGCCATTGCCGGCGTCTTTGCCTGCATGCTGTTCGCTGCGCTGTCAGGGTCTTCTCCGGCTACGGTGGTTGCCATCGGTACCATTGCCATCGCAGGTATGCGCCAGGCCGGTTACACCAAGGAATTTGCAGCCGGCGTTATCGCCAATGCAGGTACGCTCGGCATTCTCATTCCGCCGTCCATCGTGATGGTTGTTTATGCTGCGGCGACCAACGTGTCCGTCGGCCGCATGTTCCTGGCCGGTGTCATTCCGGGCATTATCGCCGGTCTCATGCTGATGGTCGCGATCTATGTCATGGCTCGGGTGAAGAACTTGCCCGCCCAGCCCTGGCCCGGGTTCAAGGAGATCTGGGGAGCGCTGTCTGAAGCAGCCGTCGGCCTTTTCCTGATGGTTATCATTCTGGGCGGCATCTATCTCGGTATCTTCACGCCAACCGAAGCGGCTGCCGTGGCAGCGGTCTATGCCTGCCTGATTGCCCTGTTCGTTTATCGCGATATGGGCCCGCTTTCCGGTATCGGCTGGATTGAGGACGAGGACGGACCTCTGGCGCTGACCGGCTTCAAGGCGATCACTTACGCCGTCGTCGCAATGTTGACCTGGTCAGGTATTGCCGCGCTTGTCACGGATCGTGCTGCAATCTTCGGCATCGACAGTGCGATTGTTCTTGTCGCCGCGCTGATTGGGTATCCCTTGCTGCGTGGCGGTGTCAGTGCCGCCGAACTTCCGGGAACCTATGCGGTCGGCGGCAAGGTCTGGGGACGGAACCTTGGCATTATCGGCCTGAAGTTCCTGCCTGCGCTGTTCCACAGGGATACCAAGAAAGTCCTCACGGATTCGGCGAAGACGACCATCATGCTGATGTTCATCATCGTCAACGCCCTGCTGTTTGCCCACACGCTGACAGCCGAACAGATCCCGCAGGTTATCACGGACTGGATGGTCGAAGCCGGTTTCAACTGGTTCACCTTCCTGCTCGCCGTCAACATCCTGCTCCTGATCGGTGGCCAGTTCATGGAGCCGTCCGGTCTGCTGCTGATCGTGGCGCCGGTGGTGTTCCCGATCGGCCTGGAACTGGGCGTGGATCCGATCCACCTCGGCATTCTGATGGTCGTGAATATGGAAATCGGCATGATCACACCGCCGATCGGTCTGAACCTCTTTGTGACTTCGGGCATTACGGGCATGAGCCTCGTTCAGGTGGTGAAAGCCGCAGCGCCGTTTGTTCTGGTCCTGTTGCTGTTCCTGATCCTGGTTACATACGTACCGGCGCTGTCGACCTTCCTGCCCTACATGCTGATGGGGCCGGAGATCATCACACAATAAGAAAGGTGTCTTCGGACAATAACTTGACGGCGGTCCACTGGGCCGCCGTTTTTTTGTTTTATGGAATGACAAATAAGAAAGCCGACCCCAAAGGCGCCGGCTTGCAATCTCAATGGATCGAGGAATGGATGTTCAGACGATGCTGCCCAGCTTCATCGCAACGCTCATGTCGCCTTCCACCTGCATCTTGCCGCCCATGAAAGCAGCCGTCGGGTTCAGGTCTCCGGAGAGAAGGTCGCCGAGATCGTCAGCAGTCATCTTGATGGTACAGTCCGCCTCGCCGTCGTCATTGCTGACATCGGAGCCCTGCAGAAAGATGACGCCGGCATCGCCGAGATCGAATTTCACGCTTTCTTCGATACCGCCACCGGCAACTTTCTCGCGGACACCTTCTGTAAGCTGTTCCAAGGACATATGTCTTCTCCCGTTCGGTTATGACGCTTGACTGTCGTTGCCTTCTTGAAGCATGCCGTTTACGTAATCGTCAAGTGAGAAAATTTGTTTGTTCGCACTGACGATTCCAAGAAACCAGAATTCCTAACCAGGATGCCACGGGTATTGTCAGCCAACCTAGTGATTGTCGCGCGGAAGACCCTTTGAGTGAGCGACATCCTGATATTTCACCGCGGGTTCAAGCACCATGCCCTTGTCGAACTGACCGATCATGGACCGCTGGATTTCCTGCCACGGCGTCTGGCTTTCCGCCACTTTGAAACCACCAGCAGCTTCCAGGTTTGCCTTGCGCTGCGCAAGCTCCTCATCGGAGATCAGGATATTGGCGGTACCTTTCTTCAAGTCGATCCGCACCTGGTCGCCGGTCTTCAGGAGAGCAAGCCCGCCCATGGCGGCGGCTTCTGGCGAGGCGTTGAGAATGGAGGGGGAGCCGGACGTACCGGACTGGCGGCCATCTCCGATGCAGGGCAGTGAAGTTATGCCGCGTTTGATCAGAGCAGCCGGGGGCTGCATGTTCACAACTTCTGCTCCGCCCGGATAACCGATCGGGCCGGTTCCGCGAACGAACAGCATACAATGCTCATCGATGTTCAGATCCGGATTGTCGATATTGTCGTGATAGTCTTCCGGGCCTTCAAAGACGATGGCACGGCCCTCAAAGGCCTCCGGGTCATCCGGATTTGAAAGATACCGCTGCCTGAACTCTTCAGAGATCACGCTGGTTTTCATGATCGCGCTGTCAAAGAGGTTGCCTTTGAGGTTAAGGAAACCGGCGTGTTCCATCATCGGCTCGTCGTAGGGCTTGATCACTTCCGGAAGATCCGTGGTGATACCTTCGCAGTTTTCGCCGATCGATTTGCCGTTTGCGGTGACTGCATCGGGGTGTGGCAGTTTGCCGTGGCGCATCAGTTCCGCAACAACCGCAGGAACACCGCCTGCATGGAAATAGTCTTCGCCCAGATACTCGCCTGCAGGCTGAAGATTGACGAGCAGTGGCACATCGTGGCCGATATCCTGCCAATCGTCATTGGTCAGTTCGACGCCGAGATGACGGGCAATTCCGTTAAGGTGGATCGGCGCGTTTGTAGATCCGCCAATCGCTGAATTAATGACAATCGCGTTCTCAAAAGCTTCCCGGGTCATGATATCGGAAGGCTTCTGGTCCGCATGAACCATGTCAACGATGCGTTTGCCGGTTTCGTAGGAAATCGCTCCACGCTCTCTGTAGGGCGCGGGAATGGCCGCGGAGCCCGGCAGCTGCATGCCAAGGGCTTCGGCGAGAGAGTTCATCGTCGTTGCGGTTCCCATCGTGTTGCAATAGCCGACAGACGGCGCGGACGATGCAACGAGATCCATGAAGCCTTCATAATCTATTTCGCCGGCTGCCAGCATCTGACGGGCTTTCCAGACAATGGTACCCGATCCGGTCCGCTCGCCCTTGTGCCAGCCGTTCAGCATCGGCCCGACCGAAAGCGCAATTGCGGGAATATTGACGGTTGCCGCCGCCATCAGGCAGGCAGGAGTGGTCTTGTCACAACCGATAGTCAGCACAACACCGTCGATAGGGTAGCCATAGAGGAGCTCGACAAGGCCGAGATAGGCCAGGTTCCGGTCAAGCGTTGCTGTAGGCCGTTTGCCTGTTTCCTGGATCGGATGAACCGGAAACTCGAACGCGATGCCACCTGCGTCGCGGATGCCTTCGCGAATGCGCTTGGCCAGTTCCAGATGATGCCGATTGCAGGGGGAAAGGTCGGAGCCGGTCTGGGCAATGCCGATGATCGGTTTGCCGGATTGAAGCTCTTCGCGGGTGATGCCGAAATTGAGATAGCGCTCGATGTAGAGCGCGGTCATGCCTGGATTGTCCGGATTATCGAACCAGGCTGCGGACCGCAGCTTCGGTTGTTTTGTATCGCTCATGGCGCCTCGTCCCTCAATTTAATCGCTTGAAAAGCGTCAGGATCGATAAACACCAGCTCCCGGACGCTGTAAAGGCAGCAGCCGGTCAAATCGGTTCCAGCATTTGAAATCGGAAAAGCGCGGAGGCGCTGGACACACGCCTATCCATGAAGTTGCCGTGAAACCTGAAAACCAGGCTCCGGGGGAGCCTGGTTAGCGATGATCACCTTAAACGGTTTCAAGATTGGCGCGCGACAACAGCTCCATCGATGGCATCAGATCAAGCAGTTCCCGTGTGTAGGGATGCTTTGGAGCTTCGAACAGTTGGTCGCAATCGGAAACCTCGCACAATTCGCCGTGGCGCATGACGCCGATGCGGTTGCACATCTGTCGAATGACCGCAAGATCGTGACTGATGAACAGCATGGTCAAACCGAGCTCTTCCTGCAGATCTTTCAGGAGGTTGAGGATCTGAGCCTGGATGGAGACGTCGAGCGCGGAGGTCGGTTCATCGCAGATCAGGAACCTCGGCCGTGTTGCCAGGGCCCGGGCGATGGAAATGCGCTGGCGCTGACCGCCGGAAAACTCATGTGGGAACTTCTGACCGGCAAGGGCTCCAAGACCGACATGATCCAGAAGATCGTCAACGATCCGGCGTACTTCTGCGTTGCTGGATGCAAGCTTATGAAACTTGATCGGCTCGGCGATAATGTCCCGGACGCGCATGCGTGCATTCAGCGACGAATAGGGGTCCTGGAAGATCATCTGCATCTGGCGGCGCATCGCCAGAACGTCCTTGCGGTTCGTCAGCGATGTCAGCTCGGTCTTGCCGAACAAAATGGATCCGCCGGTCGGATGGTAGAGACCGGTGATGAGCCGGGCGATGGTCGACTTGCCCGAGCCGCTTTCGCCAACGAGCCCGAAGGTCTCGCCTTCCTGCACGTCGAAGCTGACCTTCTTGACCGCGTCAAAGTATTTTCGTCTGGACGGAAAGATCGATCCGCGTGTCTCGAATCGCATGTCGAGATCACGGATCTGCACCAGCGGACCGACGACCTTCTCGTAGTCCCGCGACTTGCCGAGCCAGTGGGTGGAAATATCGATCTGCTTCTGCGGTGTGCCCGCTTTCTCGATATAGTTGACTACCGGGAACCGTTCGACCTTGACGTCAGGACGCGGAACCGCGGAAATCAGGCTTTGCGTGTACGGGTGTTCCGGTGCGCCCAGAACCTGCGTGGTTTTGCCGTATTCGACCAGTTCACCATGATACATCACCGCAACATGGTCGGTGATGTCGGCAATGACGCCCATGTCGTGAGTGATCACCAGCATCGCAACGTTGCGTTCTTCACACAGTTTCTTCATCAGCACCAGAATCTGGGCCTGAATGGAAACGTCCAGCGCTGTTGTCGGCTCATCGGCGATGACCAGTTCCGGCTCTGCGCAAAGTGCAAGTGCGATCACCACGCGCTGGCGCATGCCGCCAGAGAACTGATGCGGATACTGCTTGATCCGCTCTTCCGGATTGGGGATGCCGACCGCGTCGATCAGCTCGATCGCCCTTGCCTGCGCTTCCTTTTTGGAAAACGGCAAATGGGTGCGGATGGTCTCCACAAGCTGGGATTCAACAGTTTGCAGCGGATCCAGCGAAGTCAAAGGATCCTGGAAGATCATGCCGATCTTGCGGCCGCGCAACAGGCGTTTGTCCTTGTAGGGCAGGTTGTCGATGCGCTTGCCGTGAAGAAAAATCTCCCCGTCCGCAATATGACCGGGCTCCTGCAGCAAGCCGATGACCGCATTGCCGACTGTCGATTTGCCGGCGCCGGATTCCCCGACGACGCCGAGGATCTTGCCGGCCTCGACGCTCAGGCTGACGTCATCGACCGCGACAAAAACAGATTTGCGGCCAGGAAACTCAACCGTCAGGTCCTTGATATCTAGAACGCTCATGCCGCCCTCACCGCAGTTTCGGATTGAGGGCGTCGCGCAGCCAGTCGCCCAGAAGGTTCACGTTCAGCACCAGCAGGGCCAGCGCCAGACCCGGGAAGATGGCGATCCACCATTCGCCGGAATAAAGGAAGTCGTTGCCGACTGCGATCAGCGTGCCGAGTGATGGCTGGGTAGGCGGCATGCCGACCCCCAGGAATGACAGGGTTGCTTCGGTAACGATCGCAAGGGCAAGGTTGATGGTGGCGATGACCATGACCGGTCCCATGACGTTCGGCAGGATATGGCGGGCCATGATGATGACCGATGGAATGCCGATGACACGGGCTGCCTGAACATATTCCTTGTTCTTCTCAACCATGGTGGAACCGCGCACCGTACGCGCGTATTGCACCCAGAACGACAGGGCCAGCGACACGATCAGAATGTAGAAGGCAAACACTTCCCGATCGATCGATCCGAAGATACCGGCGGCAATACCGTCGATCAGCAGCGCGATCAAAATGGCCGGAAATGTCAGCTGAACGTCCGCAATCCGCATGATCACGGCATCGACGCGGCCACCCATATAGCCCGCAACGAGGCCAAGGCTGATGCCGAGAACCGCTGCCGCAATGACCGAGCAGAAGCCGACGATCAGCGAGATCCGCATCCCGTAGAAGATCGCGGAAAGAAGATCGCGGCCCTGGTCGTCTGTGCCCAGAAGGAAACGCGGATCGGCATATTCCATCCAGACCGGCGGAACGCGCGCATCCAGAATGGAAATCGATGCCAGATCAAACGGGTTGTGCGGCGCGACCCAGGGCGCAAGAAACGCAAGCAGAAACAGGATCAGCGTTCCGCAGGCCGCTACGACGGTAACTTTGGATCGCAGAAACGAATGGAACATGTCGCTGTCCAGGATCTTCGTCAGACGGCCTTGCTGGGAAGGTACGCCCGCGCGGTCCTGGATAGCGGCTTTTGCTTCTTCGTTGGAGACGTAAGGCATTGGTAACTGTCTCCCTTATGGCCGACCGACGCGCAGGCGCGGGTCGATGAAGAAATAGAGAATGTCGACGATGAAATTGATCGCCACGAACAGGAATGCGGTCAGCAGCAGATAGGCCGACATGATCGGAATATCGACGTTCTGCACCGCTTGCAGGAACATCAGTCCCATGCCGGGCCACTGGAAAACCGTTTCGGTGATTGTCGCAAACGCGATGATTGCGCCAAGCTGAAGACCGGTGATCGTGATGACGGGAACAAGCGTGTTCTTGAGTGCATGGCGGAAATTGACCAGCCGGTTCGGCAGTCCGCGCGCTCTGGCAAACTTGATGTAGTCGGTCCGGATGACTTCCAGCATTTCCGCACGGATCAGGCGCATGATCAGCGTCATCTGATAAAGGCCGAGCGTGATCGATGGCAGGATCAGGGCTTTCAAGCCCGAAATGGTCAGGAAGCCAGTGGTCCACCAGGAGCCGATTTGAACGGTTTCACCGCGGCCGAAGCTTGGCAGCCACTGCAGCGTCACGGAGAACAGGAAGATCAGCAAAATGCCGATGAAGAATGTCGGCAGTGAAATTCCGACGAGCGAAACGGACAGGAACAGTTTCGAGATGGGGGACTCGCGATTGAGCCCCGCATATATGCCCATGGGTATTCCCACCACGAGGGCAAACAGGGCGGAGGTGAAACTGAGCTCGAGCGTCGCTGGTATTCGCTTGGCAAAAAGCTCCGAAACAGGTTGCCGGAACTGGTACGACGTACCGAAATCGAATTGGGCGGCGTTGGTGACGAAGCGCAGGAACTGCACCGGGATCGGGTCGTTCAGACCGAGGCGTTCCCTCAGGGCTTCCCGTTCTTCGATCGAGGTTTCGATACCGACCATCTGGTTGATCGGATCGCCAACAAACCGGAACATGGTGAAAGCCAGCAGCGCCACCACCAACATGACAATCAACGCCTGGAAAAGGCGGCGGGTCGCAAAACCAATCATTTCGGCTCTTTACGTCTAGGGCAATGTTCAGTCAGACAAACGCATCCGGTTCAGTCTGACGAGGTGATTTTGCCCGCGTATTTAAAGTGAAAGAACAACTTTGTCTGGTCTGATCGGCTGAAATCGAGACTTATTCAGATTGAATGTTGCTCTTGATATGAAAACAGCGCTCCCGGCAGTGCCGGGAGCGCGAAGTGTGTGCCTGACAGGATCAGTTCTTGGTCACGAAGCGGAACTTGAACTGGTTGTCGGCGCGCTGAACAAGCTGGACGTCGTCTGCAACACCCCATGCCAGACCTTGCTGGTGCAGCGGAATGTAGTAGGCGTTGTCGTGGCTGATCTTGTAAGCCTCGGCGATCAGGCCGTCGCGCTTTTCAGGGTCGATCTCAACCAGAACTTCCTTCGTCAGGCTGTCGATCTTCTCGTCGCAGAAGCCACCGAGGTTGAACGGAGAGCCGGCACCTGCCTCATCGCGGCAGTTCATCAGGTTGGACAGCACGTTCCAGCTGTCCAGGGAACCCGGGGTCCAGCCGAGAAGGTAGAAGGAGGTGTCGAAGCCGCCGGATGCCAGAACCTTGGCGAAGTATTTCGCCTTCGGCTGAGCGTTGAGGTCAACTTTCACGCCGACGCGTGCCAGCATGGCAGCCACGGCCTGACAGATGGCTTCGTCATTGACGTAGCGATCGTTCGGGCAATCCATGCCGACGGAGAAGCCATCCGCATAGCCCGCTTCAGCCAGAAGTTTCTTGGCGGCTTCCGGATCATACGGATAACGCTCGAATTCGCTGCCCTTTGAGAACAGGAACGGCGAGATCATGATCGCGGACGGCGTGGACAGGTCACGCATGACTTTCTTCTTGATCGCTTCGATATCGATCGCCTGATAGAAAGCCTGACGAACCTTGGCATCCTTGAACGGGTTCTTGCCCTTTACATCCGAGTAAAGCAGCTCATCGCGCATCTGATCCATGCCGAGGAAGATCGTGCGCAGCTCCGGACCGGTCAGCGCGACGGTGCCGGCACTGTCGTTGATACGTTTGATGTCCTGAACCGGGATCGGATAAACCATGTCCAGTTCACCGGAGAGAAGCGCTGCAACGCGGGTTGCATCGGAAGAAATCGGCGTGAACTCAACCGTGTCGAGGTTGTGTTTGGCTTCATCCCACCAGCCGTCGAATTTTTCGTAGACGGTCTTTACGCCGGCCTCGTGGCTGTTGATCTTGAACGGACCCGTGCCGTTTGCATGCAGGGATGCGTAGTTCGGTGTCGTGTCGGAAGCGGACGTGACCTTGACCGCATCGTTCTCGGTCGTCCAGTCCTTGTCCATGATGTAGAACGTGTCCCACTCATAGTGCAGGATCGGGTTCGGACCCGGCAGAACGAAATCGACTGTGTGGTCGTCAACGATCTCCACTTTGACTTCCGGATCGACACGTGTGCTGAGGTCGGAGCCTTCGGAGCGCACGCGATCCACCGAGAAGGCGACGTCTTCGGCAGTGAAGTCGTTACCGTTGTGGAACTTCACGCCCTTGCGCAGGTGGAAACGCCAACGGTTCGGTTCGATGATTTCCCAGCTCTCAGCCAGTGCCGGTTCGATCGCAAGATCTGCACCGCGGCGCGTCAGGCCTTCGTAGGTGTTGCCGAGCGAAGACAACGTGAAGGTTTCGTTGAGGCTGTAAGGATCAAGTCCGTTCAGGCTGCCCTGAAAGGCAAACTTGAATGTTTCAGCCTGAGCAGCCGCCCCTGTTCCCACCGCCAACAGCGTTGCGGCTATAACCATTGATTTTTTGTACATTTTCCCCTCGTTTTTCCGGTTTCCGGAACTGCCCTGAGAACGATCAGACTGGTGTCAGTTATGAACGTCCGTCATGTTTGATCGAACTATGACATTGTAAATGTCTGTTTTCAAACCCGTTTAGCTGTCAATTTGAGACATTCCCTCAAGTAAGTCGTCCAAAAAGCTGGCACATTTGTCCAGCTCGACAAGTTCAATGAACTCATCTGCCTGATGAGCCTGATCAATTGAGCCCGGACCGCAGACGACTGTGGAAAGGCCGTGATGCTGGAAGATTCCGCCCTCAGTGGCATAAACGACGACGTTCCGGGCGTTGTCACCGGTCAGGCGGCGCACCAGCATCTCCGCTTCACCGTCGGTCTCTTCCTGCAGTCCCGGCACATAGGCAAGCTCCGCGACATCGATCCGGCAATCTTGTGAAATGGCCAGCATGTCCGGCAGAACGTCCGTTTCGATAAAGGTTCGGTAGTCGCGGATCCAGCTTTCGGCATCTTCTTCCGGCAACAGACGAATGTCCGTGGCGAATTCGCAGTGCTGGGCGGTGATATTGTGTGCCTGCCCGCCTGTGATCGTGCCGCTGTGCAAGGTGGTATAAGGAGGTTCGAACGGACACTCCGGATCGGCGCCGGCCCGGTTTTCAGCTGTCTTTCCGTCCAGCCAGGTAATCAGTTTCGCCGCGGCCGATATCGCGGAAACGCCGCGATGCAGCTGGCTGGAGTGGACGGGATGGCCGCGGATTGTCGTTTTGAGCACCGCAATGCCCTTGTGACCTGTGACCACTTTCATGTTGGTCGGCTCACCGACAATCACCAGGTCGGGCCGAGGCCCCTTTGAAAGAATGTCCTGAACAAGAGGGCCTGCGCCGAAGCAGCCGACTTCCTCGTCATAGGAAAGCGCAATGTGAACAGGTTTGCGGAGATTTGCCTTCAGTATGTCCGGAACCTTCGCAAGGATCGTTGCGGCGAAGCCCTTCATGTCCGCCGAACCCCGCCCGTACAGACGGCCATCGGCTTCCCAGGCGGTGAACGGATCTCGGGACCAGTTCTGGCCCTCAACCGGAACGACATCGGTGTGCGCCGACAGCACCGTGCCGCCATCGGTCTCCGGGCCGATCCTGGCGTGAAGCGACGCCTTTTTCCCGGTTTCATCTGGCACCAGGATGGAACCGACACCCCATCCGGCGAGATAGTCCTCGACGAAATGGATCAAATCGAGATTGCTGCGCTCTGAAACGGTATTGAAGGAGATCAGCTTCTCCAGCATTTCCCGCGGCGTATACTGCTTACTCACACAAACTCCGTTGTTCCCGTTAGCCTTCCGGCACGATCAGAGCATCTAATCGGTTCAGGGTGAAGATTTGCAAGGGAATTTCTTTTCCGCGCAGCTTGATTTCCGACGTGTCGGCACCGGCAAGTTCAATTTCCGCAGCGTCCAGCACATCTTTTGAAACAGCAAGAAAACTGTTGTGGTTCTTGTTTTCCGTTTCCAGCCTGCTGGCCGTGTTGACCACGTCGCCAAGGGCCGTCAGGCCGCCATTCGCCCCGGCGGAACCGATCCGCCCCAGGATGGCCGGACCGAAGTGAAGGCCGATGCCGAGACGGATGGAGTCCCGGAACTGCGGCCCTTTTTCGGCATCAAGAGACTGCATGACCGCTTCGATTCCCTTGCAGGCTCGCAGAGCCTGACGGGCCCCGGTGCGAGCGTCGCTGTCCATGCCGAAAATCGCCATGATGCCGTCGCCGATGAATTTGTCCACGTAGCCACCTTGCTCGCGGATCGCCGAAGAGGCCTGATCCAGGTAACTGTTGAGCAGGTGCACGACGTCGTAGGCAAGTTGGGATTCGGTAATGCCCGTGAAATTGCGCAGATCCACGAACATCACCGAAACTTCCTTTTCGACACCCCAGTAATAAGCATCCTTCAGATGCTCGCTGGTGCTGGTCGTGGCTTTGACGGCAACAAGCGGCTGAACCTCGATATTGTGCTGGGGCCGGAGCTGGCAGGCCAGCCGGACGTCGTCCGCTGCCCCGATCCGCGAAAGGACGGCGGCCTCGGCAGGCGCCGGATCACCAAGCTCATCAGCGCCATTCAGGACTTTCACCCGGCAGGTGGAACAACGTGCCCGGCCACCGCAGACGGAAGCGACGGGAACGTCGTTCATCCGGCTGATTTCCAGCAGCGTCGCACCGGGTTTTGCCTTGACCGAAAGGCCGCCCGGATAAGTGATGGTAAGTCTCTGGGCGCTCAGATTGACCAGATACCGGAAGACGATGACCAGCAGAGAAACGGCAAAAAGGCCGAACACGACGGCGCGGCCCTGATTTGCCGTTTCATGCAGCCAGCTGAACTGATCGGGCGTGATCGTCAGCTTGACATCCTTGGTCAGCGCGAGACGTCTGGCCCCCTCGATGAATCCCCATAGAGCCAGAACGGGCATGGCAATGGCAAACGCCAGCGCAGCGTATTTCATGCGCCGATAAAGGGGATAAAGCCTCAGCCAGAAGTGCAGGCCGATCATCGAATGGGTCCAGACAGCCAGCAGCAGAAGCGATTGCGAAACCGCTACATTGGGCCAAAGAAGCGTGAGCATCTGATGATAGGTCGGCAGGAAGCCGAAATTCTCGTTCAGGCCCATTGTCGCGGTAACATGCGGGATGAGCGACCAGGGAATATAGAGGCCGAGCACCAGCTGAGCGAATTCCCAGCGAGGGATTTTCAGGGTTCGGCGCCTCGCGGTGCGCCAGAGTGCCAGGGTAACATGCGTTACGGCGGCAAGCATGAGGGTAAGCTCACCAGCCGGGCTGCGCCAGATCCAGTAATGCCACAGGGACGCCTGCTCCATCGCATTGACCGAAATTATGCCGAGCGCATGATTGGAAAAATGGCTGAGGCAGAAGGCGAACAGGATCAATCCGCTCCAGAGGCGCAGACGCTGCCGCCAGTTCCCCCAGGAGGGCCCGGCTCTGACCTTGGCTGATGAAGTCGCCACGCTTGCCGATGCAGAGGCTGTCATGAAGGGTCTCCGGTCGTCCTCAATGGTTCGATAATGCCATGGCCTTCAGGTTTCGGACCTGAAAATGAGTGACCCGCAAGAGCGCTTCGGTCAACCCGGGTGGTGCTTGAACCAGAGTCGGGCCGTGGAAAGTGACGATCCGCTCTTGAAACTCCAGCATCAAACAGCAACTGTCCTCCCGGATAACTCGGCAGAAATCAAACTGGGAAGTTTCTGAATGAAGGTTTACGGCATCAAGAATTGCGATACGGTGAAAAAGGCCAGGAAATTCCTCGAAGAAGCCGGCATCGATTACGAATTCCATGACTACAAGAAGGACGGCGTAAACGCTGACAAGCTTGCGGACTTCGTGGCGGAATTCGGCTGGGAAGCCGTTCTGAACAAGCGCGGCACCACCTGGCGGCGGCTCGATGAAGCGACACAGGACTCCGTTGTCGATGCCAGCAGCGCCCTGGATGTTATGATTGAACAGCCGTCGATCATCAAACGACCGATCGTCGAGGGCGAGATCAAGAATTTCATCGGATTTGACCCGGTTTCCTGGGAAATGGCACTCGAGCTCGGAGAGCTGAAGTAACGCGATCCAAGGAGTAGCGGCATTGCCGCTACCAGGTTCTGCGCGGACCGGTATCAATATGATAGTGGCCTGAGGAATAGCGCTTGTATCCTCCGACTTCAGGCTGTGCCTTCAAAAAGGCAACAACGGACGCCGGGTCGCCTCGAACGGAAAAATCCACCGCCCGGCAATTCAGGTGATACGAGTTCTTGGCGCCGCCCTTCCACCAGTTTTCCAGCCACCAACGCTTGGTGGAATGAACGGTGACCTTGCCGTATCGCTTCGCGACCCGGTTAAGCACTTTCTTGAGCTTGCGCGGAACGCACCACGAGGTGTCGTTGTAATCGATGGAATTGTGAGAGGCTGTCACCCAGCCCATCCCGGTCACTCCGGCCACAGTTCCGCAGCCCGCGAGTGCGAGTGTAAATCCAATGAAGAATGTCCAGGCAAAGAGGCGCTGACGCATGACTGGCGTGCCCTGTCGAGGTTGTTGGTTGCGATGTCGTCCCCCGCGCTGAAGTTCGGGCAATTTGATTAAAATTGTGATGAAAAACATGGTTAACGTGGTCTAGAAACAAATGTTTCAGAATGCATCTTTTTCTGATACGAATGTCACAAATCCACATTGAATTCCAATCAGGCAACCTGTCAGGTTTCTTCCCATGTCGCACGTATTCCCACGCCACACCAAAGCCAATCCGCCAGCGGCTGTTTCCGGAGATGGTTGTTACATCATTGATAAGTCAGGAAAAAAATATTTCGACGGATCAGGCGGTGCAGCGGTTTCCTGTCTTGGTCACAGCGATCCGGATGTCATCCAGGCGATCAAGGACCAGATTGACAAGATTGCCTTTGCGCACACCGGTTTCTTTACGACCGAACCGGCTGAAGAGCTTGCCGACCTGTTGATTGAGCACGCTCCGGGCAATCTGGACAGGGTTTACTTCGTTTCCGGCGGGTCGGAAGCCGTGGAAGCCGCCCTGAAGCTGGCGCGGCAGTATTTCCTGGAAAAAGGCCAAAGCTCACGTCATCGGGTGATCGCCCGCCGTCAGAGTTATCACGGCAACACTCTGGGCGCGCTTGCAACCGGAGGCAACCAGTGGCGACGGGAACCGTTCTCGCCCTTGATGATTGAAACGTCGCACATTTCACCCTGCTTCGAATATCGCGGCCGCCGCGAAGATGAAACTGCTTTTGAATACGGCCAGCGGGTCGCAAACGAACTGGACGCTGAAATTCAGCGATTGGGTCCGGAAAATGTTATGGCCTTTGTTGCAGAGCCCGTCGTCGGTGCAACTGCCGGTGCCGTGCCACCGGTTGAAGGCTATTTCAAACGCATTCGAGAAATCTGCGACCGGCACGGTATCTTGCTGATCCTGGACGAAGTCATGTGCGGCATGGGCCGTACCGGCAGTCTGTTTGCTTGCGAACAGGATGGCGTTGCGCCTGACATCCTTTGCGTCGCCAAGGGTCTGGGAGCAGGCTATCAACCAATCGGCGCCATGTTGTGTACCGCTGAGATCTATCAGGCGATCGAGACCGGCTCCGGTTTCTTCCAGCATGGTCATACCTACATCGGTCATCCCACAGCCTGTGCCGCTGCGCTCACTGTGTTCCGCAAACTCTCCGCAGGTCTTGTGGACCGTGTCCACCCGATGGGCGAAAAACTGGACGCCGCGCTCAAAGAGGCGTTCGGCCAGCACCCCCATGTTGGCGACATTCGCGGGCGTGGCCTCTTCCGAGGCATCGAAATCGTCGAAGACCGTTCCAGCAAAACGCCTTTCGACCCGAAGCGCGGCATCAACAAGGCCCTCAAGAAGGCTGCATTTGAGGCAGGACTGATCTGCTATCCAATGGGCGGGACGATTGACGGCGTCAAGGGCGACCATATCCTGCTTGCGCCGCCGTTCATCCTTGAAGACCGGCAGGTTTCCGAGATTGTGGAGAAACTCGACCAGGCGTTCAAGTCGGTCTTCTAGAAATGTCCGGAAATTCCGAATTTCAGCCGTTGCCATTGATCATGGTCGCGCCCAACGGTGCGACCAAGACAAAGGCCGATCATCCGGCCGTACCCATGAATATCGCCGAAACCGTTGAGGCTGCACAGGCTTGTCTGAAGGCTGGGGCTGGATGCCTCCATGCCCATGTGCGCGATGAGAAGGGAGACCATGTTCTCAATGCCGATTTGTACAAGGCTCTCCTGGCAGAACTGGCGGCAAAGGTTCCTGGCATAAAGGTGCAAATCACCACGGAAGCGGTGGGACGATATTCACCGGAGGAACAACGGACGCTTGTTCGCGATGTGCAGCCGGCGGCGGTTTCCATTGCCATTCGCGAAATGGTGCCGGACGGCGAGTTTGAAGATGCGCGAGCCTTCTATGCCTGGGCTTTTGCCAGGAAGATCACCGTTCAGCACATCCTTTATGATACGCAGGACCTGGAACGCTTTTTCGCCTTGGTGGACGCCGGCGTGGTCCCGGCAAAACAGCACCAGCTCCTGTTTGTTCTGGGACGGTACGCCACTGACGACGAAAGCGGACCGGAAGATCTTGAGCCGTTTTTGGCAACGATGGCAAAGGGACGGGGTGATCTTTCTCTGGACTGGGCTGTATGTGCCTTTGGCCATCGGGAGACGGAGTGTCTTGTAACGGCGATCGGCAAGGGCGGTAAAGCCAGGATCGGCTTCGAGAACGGCCTGTGGAACCGTGATGGTTCCCTTGCCAAGGACAATGCCGATCGGGTCCAGGACCTGGTCATGGCCCTCAAAGAGCAGGGGCTTCACACCTGATCGGGCGCAAGCTTTGCGCCCTTTCCGGTTATCAATGCACTCACGACGCGGTGGTTTTCAGGGCTTCGTTTGTGTTCAGCCCGTCCCGCTTCAATTCCGCGACCACCCAGTCGCGAAACAGTCTGACCTTTCTGCTCGACCGGTTCTGGGAAGGATAGCTCAGGCTCCAGGCTTCATCTTCCGCCTTGCAAACCAGATCGAAAGGCTGAATCAGCTGACCGGTCTCCAGCGCCTGCCTGCAGAAATAGGGTGTCAGGATTGCGACGCCCTGCCCTGCGATGGCCCTGTTGGCTTCAAGAGCCTGAGAACCCATGCGCGATGTCGGCCACTTCTTGAGATCGACGTCGGGAAGACCGGCGGCTTCGAACCAGGTGAGCCACCAGGGGTCATCCGGATCGATAATCGGCAGTTTGAGCAGGTCTTCTGGGCAGCTTATGCCGCCGATGCTTTCGGCTAGTTGCGGAGCGACCATGGGGGTGAAAGCCGCCTCGACCAAAGGAATGCAGAAATTTCCCGCAGGCGGCTGGTAACAGGCGGAGATCGTGATGTCGGCCTCGTCGAATTTCGGCTTTTCCCAAGGACCATACGAAACCAGACGGACGGCGATATCCGGGTTCTGCATCTGGAACGAAAACATACGTGATGCCAGCCAGTTCACCGCGAAAGTCGTGTTACTGGAAATGACAAGCTCCGCCGCTTCTGCTTCCTGAACATCCTGGAAGGTCTGTCGCATCCGAGTGAAGGCCTCGACGACCCCTTCAGCAAGCTGCGCTCCCTTACCGGTCAATTCGATCCTGCGCGTTTTGCGCACGAATACCGGGAACCCCAGTTTTTCTTCCAGCAGCTTGATCTGATAGCTGACGGCTGCCTGTGTAAGGCCCAGTTCGTCCCCCGCCTTGGTGAAGCTGAGATGACGGCAGGCGGCTTCAAAGGCGCGAATGGCGGAAAGTGGTGGCAAGTTGGTCATCATGCATAAATCTCCCTTATGCATGTTCGTTGAATTTTCGTTGGTCAGGCGGGCGCAACAAACCGATATGTAGCTCACAAAGATATGGAGTTACAACGATGTCTGACCAGATTTGTTGCGAGCAAAATGCGACCTCCAGGAAAAGAGGAGTTGTCTTTTCCCTAGTCAGGTTTATTTCAGGACTTCTCAGTGCTCCTTTGGCAAGAAAAAGGGTCCGTCTCTATCGAAGCGACCTGACGCCCGAGCTCAGGAAGGACATAGGGTTCGACGAACCTCCAAGGGGCATGTGCTCGCTGGAGCGGAAATGGCAGGAGGAACTCGACCGGCAATCGCGTTAGACCTTCCGCCGGTCAGCGACTTACCTGATCTATTGCTGGCGAATGGCTCATTCCTCATAGAACTGGATTTCCATATCGCAGGCGGTATCGCGAAGGGGAATGAGCTCCTGATAGGCCTTGGAAGCATAGAACGTCCTGGCAGTCTCCATGTCCGGGTACCGGAACACAGCGGCGACATGCTGTGCTTTTTCCGCGCCGCGCATGGTCTCGTGATAGGTGCCACGAACAACGACTTCGACTTGCTCCTTTGCCATGAGGTTTGAAGCCTTGCGGATATAGTCGCTGAAAGCCTCTGCATTCTTGATGGTCGCATAGGAGAAATTGAGAACGGACATGTGGGGCTCCGTCATTTGAAGAACTGCTTAAAGGACAAGCGCCCAAACTGTTGCAGCAAGCATCGCAAGGGCCATCGAAACGGTGATAGCTCTCATCAAGGGGCCGTCGCCGATCAGGGCAAGGATCGAAACGCCGACAAGAGCCCAGAGTGAGTGAAACACCAGACCGCCCAGCATGAAGCCGGATACCAGGATTATGGCGTTCTCCGGAACGCTCAAGGTGTTGCCGGCAAGGAAGGTCGAAAAAGCAACAAGGCTCATCGCCCAGGTCTTGGGGCTCAGCGGGTGAATGAGAAGCCCCTCCCAGAAGCTGGGTAATGCTGCATTTCCCTTCGGCTTCACGCTCAGTGAAATGATCCGCCATGCGAGATAGGTCATGTAGGCCATGCTCAGCACCTTGAAGACCGTCACGACAGGGCCGCCGCCGGCCATGACATGGCCAAGCCCGAAGGCGACACTCAGGTTGAGCGCAAAAGAACCCACCTGAGACGCCACGATTACGGGGAACGCGGTTCGATATCCTGCCGACGCACCGATCGCCAGAAACGTCAGGTTTCCGGGACCTGGTGTGCCGGTCATGACGACGACAAAAACGGCGAAGGCAAGCAGCGTGGCGGGATCCATGTAGTGTCTCCAGACAGTGAAATCGATACAATCGATACAAAATGACGGAGAAACTAATTGGCTTGAGTAATTGTATCCGTCAATGTAAACATTGTCCTTATGACAATGTGGATTCCCAACATCGAAGCAGCTTCAGGGCCGATTTACCTTGCGATTGCCGATGCGTTGGAAGCGGACATCACCGCAGGAGCGCTGGCGCAGGGTGACCGTCTGCCGCCACAGCGTGAACTTGCCTACCAGCTCGGCGTAACTCTCGGGACAATCACCCGCGCCTATGGTGAGGCAGAGCGGCGGCGTCTTGTGAAAGGCGAAACCGGCCGGGGCACCTACATTGCCTCCGAGACGCAGAAAGTCTCGCCGCTGGTGCCGAAGGAAGACGAACCCGAATCCTGCGACCTGGCGCGGAACTTTGCCTATCCGTATTTGAACCCGAGCCTTTCCGAAGGCCTGGTTCGGATGGCGCAAACGGCCGGTATCGATCGCCTCAATGGCTTTGTGCCCTCCGAAGGTCTCATGGCACACAGGGAAACCGGCGTTCTTGTGTTCAAGGATTATGGCCTGGATGCAGACCCTGCCAGAGTGGCTGTCACCTGCGGGGCACAGCACGGAATTCAGGTGACTTGCCAGGCGCTTTTCCGCACTGGTGACGCGATTGCCGTAGACTGGTTTACCTACCCATCCATCTTCAGTTCCTTTGCCAGCCTCGGATTGAAGGCAGTCCCCCTGCCCGCTCTGAGGCGCGATGATGGTGGTTTCGGTGCCATGGATCCCGCTGCGCTTGCACAGGCTGCCCGCACGCATGCCGTCAAAGGTGTCTTCCTGATGCCCAATATGCAGAACCCGACAACGCACACGATGTCCGTGGAAGAGCGTGAGGGTCTGGTTCAGGTTGCGCGGGAACATGATCTGAAGATTGTCGAAGACGACCCCTATACCCCCTTTCTCCCCGAGACATTGCCCGCTTTTGGTGCGCTTGCCCCGGAGCGCACCGCGTCGATTGCCAGTATTTCCAAGGTCTGTTCACCTGGCAGCCGGATCGGCTTTGTCCAGGTGCCGGAGCCCTTCGGCGATAGCATTCGCAACAAGATCGGTGAAAGTACCTGGATGGCTTCGCCGATTACCGCCGAACTGATCGCCGGTTGGGTGCGCGAGGGACATCTGTTCAAGACACTGCGGCTGAAGAGGAAGGCAAACCGGGACAGGTTTTTGCGCGCGAAAGAGCATCTTTCGCCCTACTTCCTGCAAGGCGATGCCAATAAGGTTTTCGGCTGGTTGCGCCTGCCCGTCCAGGTGGATCCCGACGCACTGCAGGCTGCGCTTGGCCACCAGGGTGTTTCGGTGCTCTCTTCACGATACTTTCAGATCAAGGATCATGCCCCTGCTCCCTATCTGCGCATCACCTTCGGTTCCGAAGAGTCCGATGAGCGCTTCAGTTGGGCGCTCAAAAGGGTCAAGGCGACCATTGACCAATTAGCCGATTTGCCAGCCCTCACCCGCCCGGTAGGATAAGGCGACTTTGACAACAGGCCCTATCCGGTCAATAAGCGCGCGCAGAAACGGAACGGAAATGCCGTTCTGAAGCGCCTGCTGCGAGGTGACATGGCTTTCTGGCCCAAAAACAAATCAAAAGAAAAATTGCGGGTCTGCAACGCAGACGTGAGCCCATTCGCGGTGTTTGACAATGTCGGTCTCACCATCGGGCAGCGGAAGATTCTGGACGGCCTGACCTTGTCGCTGACAGAAGACCGGGTTGGAGTGATTGGCTTGAACGGGTCGGGCAAGAGCACATTCATCCGGATGCTGAACGGTTTGCGTCAGCCCGATTCCGGTTCGCTCAAACTGTTCGGAGCGGATTGCGAGGAAGCGGCTCCCGAATTGCCGCGTCATGTAGGCTTTGTGTTCCAGAACCCTGATCATCAGGCGATATTTCCGACCGTAGAAGAGGAAATTGCCTTCGGCTTGACCCAGCTTGGCGCTGACAAACTGGAGGCACGCGAAAGGGCATTGGAGTTCCTTGCTCGTCACGGCTGCGAAGCATTGGCCAGTCATCCGATTGCCGAACTTTCCGAAGGGCAGAAGCAACTGATCTGCATTCTGGCGGTCCTTGTCATGGAGCCGCAGCTGCTGGTTCTGGATGAACCGATGACCAGTCTGGATGCCTTGGCCTCCCGCCGCATCCGCGACAAGATTCTTTCTCTTCCGCAGAAAATTGTCATGGTGAGCCATGATCTCAGCCATTTTGAAGGCTTTGACCGGATCCTCTGGCTGGACGGAGGCCGCCTGCGCATGGACGGCAACCCGTATGAAGTGTTGTCGGCCTACAGGCAGGACATCGACGACAGGTCCGGTGTCAAGATGGAGCTGGCGGCGCTATGATTTCAGTCTATCTGCAGAAGGAGAGCTGGCTCCACAGATTGCCGGCAAGTCTCAAGCTGCTGACGGTGGCTGTCGCAAGCCTGCTGCTTTTCCAGGTCAAGTCCGTCTGGGTCTTTCTGCCGTGCCTGGTTGTGGTGCTTCTGCTCTATGCCTCGTTGGGAAGGGGCGGGTTGGCGCATCTGAAGCTGTTGCGCAGCATGACGCTGTTTTTGGCCATTCTTCTGGCGTTGCACTGGTTTTCCGGAACATTCTGGGACGGCATCGCTGTCATCATGCGATTGGTGGTCCTGATCCTGGCTGCCAATCTGGTGTCGATCACCACACGCATGGACGATATGCTTGAGGCGGTACAGCCACTGTTCAGGCCACTGCAGTGGTTCGGCATGTCAGCGCGCAAACCTGCATTGGGTGTAACCTTGGTCCTGCGCTTTGCGCCGCACATGTTGCAGGTGTTTTCGCTGCTGAGGGAAGCATATCAGGCCCGCGCTGGAACCAAAGGCTCCTGGCGCCTGCTGGCGCCCTTCGC
Organism: Roseibium sp. SCP14; assembly: GCF_040329475.1. Taxonomy (NCBI): domain Bacteria; kingdom Pseudomonadati; phylum Pseudomonadota; class Alphaproteobacteria; order Hyphomicrobiales; family Stappiaceae; genus Roseibium; species Roseibium sp. SCP14. Next base: position 3,602 of record NZ_JBDZYH010000011.1, on the reverse strand, counting down.
GATTCAATCACTGCGTATGTCCGACAATGTGGCTGAAGCGCTGAAAGCCCGGGGCGGCTCGGAAGGTTTGTCAAGATAACCCAAGAAGTAGTGGGGTTCAGTGTGGCAATTTCAAAGAAATTGCGCTATCCGGCTACCAGAACATGCTGTGGTTCGCGAGTAGAAGATTGATTTTCAACTCAAGGCAGCAAGAATAACATCGATACGGAGGTGTAAAATAGCATGACTGACCGTTCCCTCGTACATATTGCATTCTATGCAGCTTTGATTGCTGCGTTGGGGCTGGTCCCACCGGTCGCTATTCCTTTCCTGGGCGGCGTGCCGATCACGGCTCAGACACTCGGCGTGATGCTGGCAGGCGTGATGCTTGGCCCGGTTCGCGGCGGTCTCGCGGTTCTTCTGTTCCTGTTCCTGGTTGCTCTCGGAGCGCCGATCCTTGCAGGCGGTCGCGGTGGTTTGGGCGTTTTTTACACCCCGTCCGTCGGATTCCTCATCGGTTGGCCAATCGGTGCCTTTGTCACCGGCTGGATCATGCGCGCAACCGGTGAAATGAACATTCTCGCCTCCGCGGCGATTTCGGCAGCCATCGGCGGCATCCTGGTAGTTTATGCCTTCGGCATCCCCGGTGTTGCCTACATGGCAAACCTGTCCCTGGCGAAAGCGGCGCTTGGAAGCGCCATCTACATCCCGGGGGATCTGGTAAAGGTTGCGATCACGGCAATCGTCACCCAGACCGTTGCCCGCGGCCTTCCGGGTGCCCTGTTCACGCGCACCTGAGCGGATGAGCTGAGAGCTGTTGCCGCATGGCCTTTATCGGCGACAAGCTGAAGATCCAGGCGGGGAGTCGACCGGACAGGACCGCACTGATTTGCGGTGAGGTCAGATGGACCTGGCGGGATTTGATTGAAAGAATTGAGGCGGCTGAAGTCCATATCAGCCGCCTTTCGCCGCGCGAAGGACGAGTCGCGCTGCTCCTGAGTGATCCCGCATCGTTGATTGCCTGTTTCTTTGCCTGTGCAAGAACGGGCCGGATTGCGATGGTGATGGACCCTCAGTGGCCAGTAGAACAGATCGATCGTGTTCTTGACCTGGCGGGGCCGGATCTTCGATTGGACGCTTCAAGTTACGCATCCATCGAACATGCCCGGATTGACCAGACGATTACGGAAGATCCGCCTGGAGAAACCGATCTCTTTTATTGCGGCTTTACGTCCGGTTCCACCGGAACGCCGAAAGGCTATGTGCGCGATCATGGTTCCTGGCTGAAAAGCTTTGATCTCAGCAACCGTGAATTCGGCATATCGCAAGAAAGTCGCGTCGTTCTGGCCGGACAGCTCACACATTCGCTGCACCTGTATGGAGCCGTCTGTGGGCTTGCCAGCGGCCAGGAAGTTGTCCTTTCCACCCGGTTCGATCCGCGTTCCGTTGTGGTGGACTTGCAATCGGCGGCACCGGGCGCGGTTCTTTATGCAACGCCGACACAGATCCATTTCATCGCTGAGGCGGCAAGGCGCAGCGGGCCATTGCCGAATGTGCATCAGGTGCTTGCCAGCGGAGCCAAATGGCGCGACAGCGACCGCAACGCTCTGCGAGGGACTTTTCCAAATGCGCGTCTGATCGAGTTCTACGGTGCCTCGGAAACCAGTTTCATCACGATATCCGAAGACGCGGGCGATGTGCCGGACGGCTCGGTCGGTCACGCTCCGGAAGGAATTGAGATCACCATCGGCAGTCCGGAAGCGCCCTTGCCTCCTGGGGAATCCGGAGCAATCTGGGTTAAAAGCCGCCTGCTTTTCTCCAATTACCTGTGTGGCAATGATCCGGAAACCTTTTGGCGAAACGGATGGCTGACTTTCGGTGACCATGGATTTCTGGACATTGACGGTTACCTGTATCTGACCGGCAGAGCCAATCGCATGATCATCACGTCGGGGCTGAACGTCTATCCTGAAGAGGTGGAGGCGGCCTTGTCGTCTCATCCTTGTGTTGTCGCAGCCGTCGTCGCCGGACTTGAAGATCCGGTGCGCGGACAAAGGCTGGAAGCCGCCGTGCAACTGAGCAAGCAGATTACGGAGGCGGAGCGGATGCTTTTGAACCACTGCAAATCCAGGTTGGCAGCAGGGAAGCAGCCGCGCAGAATTCACGTTCTCGATGAAATACCTCTGACAGCGGGTGGAAAACCCGATATTCAAACTGTCACGGCAAATCTATCCAAAGGTGGTCAGGACGATTGAGCGGCGCCGGTAAGCCAGAAGCCTACATCATCGCGGCAAGGCGGACGCCGGTAATGCCGCGCGGAGGAGTGCTTTCCGGCTATCAGGCGGATGAGCTAGTGGCACCGGTTTTGGTCCAATTGCTGAAGGACGCGGGACTGCGACCGGACCAGGTCGATCAGGTAATACTGGGCAACGCGCTTTATGCAGGTGGAAATCCGGCACGGCTGGCCGCCTTGCGGGCGCATCTGCCACCATCCGTTCCGGCAATGACCATTGATACTCAGTGCTGCTCCGGTCTTGATGCTATTTTGCACGGAGCCCGTTTGATCAATGTCGGTGCAGCAGATTGTGTTCTGGCAGGAGGGTCGGAAAGTTTCAGCCGATCCCCGATCAGAATGCATCGTCCGAAAAGACCGGATGATGAACCGGTACCGTATCAGCGTCCTGAATTTGCGCCTCCTCCATTCGGTGATCCTGATTTGACCGAAGCCGCTGCGATGCTGGCAGAAGAATGCGGTATTGATCGCCTGGCACAAACGGACTTCGCCGTCACATCTCATCGCAAGGCACTGGACGCGCGCGAGTGGATCCAGAGCCGACTTGTCGCAATTGAGCAAGAGCACGTGGACTTGGACGGTTTTACCCGCGCATTAAATATAAGAACTGCCTTGCGTGCCCCCGTATTGTCCGGACCAAAAGAAACCGGACTGACTGCGGCGACCATTGCCTGCGAAGCCGATGGCGCTGCCGCGGTCCTGATAGTTTCAGAGCGCCTTTTGAAGGATTGTGATGTTCCGGCCTTGAGGGTTGTCGGAGGCAGAAGCGGTGGAGGTAACCCCGCCGAGCCGGCACTGGTGCCGATTGACGTGGCCAGGTCCCTCTTCAATGACCTTGATCTCGAAGCAGGAGATTTCGACACAGTTGAGGTGATGGAAGCTTATGCCGTGCAGGCAATGGTCACGGCGGACCGTTTGGGACTGAATGCAGGTCAGCTCAATCAATTGGGTGGAGCGCTTGCCAGAGGGCATCCGATAGGAGCTTCGGGAGCCATTCTCGCAGTCAATCTGCATGAGCAGCTGGCCAAATGCCGGGAAAGCTCAGGGAAAGCCACGGTTTATGGTCTGGCATTGATCGCGGCGGCAGGTGGATTGGGCAGCGGATTGGTCGTGCAAACCGCCTGTTAGCAAAGGTGGATAAAATTTAACGCATTGAAAACATTACAATAAACTCATGTTCCGAAACTTTTTTCGCTTTTTTTGATTTTTTTCGAATTCGGCTGTTGACGGTGGTTGGTTGGGTGCGTATAACCGCGCTCATCGACGGCGGCAACGTCGCTGGCGGCAAGGTTTTTTGACCTTAATTCCTGAAAATTGGTCTGATTGGGCC
>NZ_JBDZYH010000010.1:0-201474 GCF_040329475.1 Roseibium sp. SCP14 | reverse complement strand
GCGGCGCGGGCGCTGAACTACTCGCCGTATCAGACCTGGAGCAAGGTGATCATTCCGCAGGCGGTTCCGCCGATGATCCCGGCGCTGGCGAATTACCTGATCACCATGTTCAAGGAGACGCCCCTGCTGTCGGCGATCACCGTGATCGAACTGATGAACTCCGCCAAGATCGTCGCCAACCAGACCTACCGCTATATCGAGCCGATCACCATGGTCGGCCTGTTCTTCCTCGCCGTCTCAATCCCGGCCGTCATCCTCTCAATATGGCTGGAAAGAAAGTTCGCTATGAACCCAAGGCGTATGTAAGCAAGGAAAAACGGTAGTCCGCTGCCATCACAGGAAACGGGAAAGGCGCTCGAACGAGCGCCTTTTTTGTTCTTCGCAGACTTCCCGGCTTTCAGAATTCCCGATGCAGCGTGAGAAGCGTTTCCGTGCGCCGGACCCCTTTGAGCTTGTAGATGCGCTCCAGAATCTTCTGCAATTCGGCATTGTCCAGCTGCTTGACGAACAGGGCGAAATCAAATTCTCCGGTAACCCAGAGACAGCTCGATATCTGCGGCATGGTCTCGAATTGCTCGAGAAGGTCATCTCCGCGCTTTCTGATTTCCATTGCAACGAGGATGATGGCGCTGACACCATCTCCCGTTTCCTTTTCAGGCTCTTCGATCGTGTATCGGAGAAATCTTTTGGACTGTCTGAGCCGGTTGATCCGGGCCTCGACCGCCGTCCGGGACCGGCCGACAAGTTTGGCAAGTGTCGAGAACGGAATGCGTGAATTCCGGCGCAACTCATCCAGGATTTTTTCATCAATTTCATCTGTCATTGCGTCTTTGGACATGGGCTTTCAATTTGCCTAGCGTATAGTGAAATTTACTATCACTTTATGCAGATTGCCAGGCGACAGAAAGAGTTGTTTCACCCAATATTTTCTTCATGAAACACGTATCAGACTCTACCCAATCAACACCTTTGAGCCCCCTTTCTCTGCGCGCGCAAACGCTTCAGGCGTCCAAGATCCGCGAGATCGCCGAGTTGGGGATGAACGAGAAAGATGTCCTGCCCCTTTGGTTCGGCGAAGGGGCATGGCCGACCAGTTCGCTGATCGTTGACGCGGCAATTGCATCGCTCAGCGCCGGCAATCATATGTATCAGCCAAACAACGGGGCAATGAACCTTCGGCAGGAAATCTGCCGCTACAGCAATGCTCTTCTGGGGTCGAACATCGAGACGGCTCAGGTCACAGTCACTCCTTCCGGCATGCAGGGGCTGATGCTGACCGCGGAGTTTCTGATCACACCCGGCGACCGCGTTGTTGCCATCGAGCCGAGTTGGCCGAATGCTCTTGGTGCCGTCAAGGCGATGGGAGCGGAAATCATCAGCAAGTCGATTGTCCCCAATGAAGGCAGGTGGTCTCTCGATGTTGAAGACCTGATCGCCGATCTGACACCGGGGACCAAAGCTGTTGTAATCAACTCACCGAACAATCCGACCGGTTGGACGATGACAGCGGACGAGCAACGTCTGGTTCTCGAACACTGCAGGAAACACGGTATCTGGATCATTGCGGATGATGTCTATACGCGCCTCTACCGTCACGGTCGTCATGCACCGTCGTTTCTCTCGATTGCCGAGCCTGAAGACCTGCTGATTTCCATCAACTCGTTCTCAAAGTGCTGGTCCATGACAGGCTGGAGACTGGGCTGGATCGTGGCACCGGCAGAATTCGAAGCAAAGCTCGGCCAGCTCACAGAATTCAACACTTCCTGCACGGCCGGTTTCGTCCAGGACGCCGGGGTTGTCGCTCTGCGTGACGGCGAAGAAGAAGTGGCAGCTCTCCTTGAGAAAATTCGCGCGGGATACGAAGTCACTTCGCAGCGGTTGAGCGCCTTCTCCCGTGTCGAGTTCATCAAGCCCGACGGCGCTTTTTACAGTTTCTTCCGGGTTGACGGACTGACCGACAGTTTTGCGGCCGCGCGTGAAATCCTCACCGAAACAAAAGTCGGACTGGCCCCGGGAGTGGCCTTCGGACCGCAAGGCGAAGGATATCTACGTCTGTGCTATGCGCGCCCTGTCGACGTGCTGGAACAGGCATTCGATCGGCTGGAACCATTTCTTTCAGCGTAGTGAACCGAAAGCTGTAATTTCGGCTTCTCTTCAGACGCTGACCCGTTCTTTAAATATGCACCGGCGCCGTTTGACAAACGGTGCCGGTGCCAAAATCGTTTTACGAGCAATCGGCTCCCGCACTTACGTTGCCGCAGCAGGCCCTGTCCGCACCGCTCATTTCCGCGCCAGTGACCGCGCCTCCTCCCTTTCTTCATCTGCCAGCCGCTGTGAACCAATCGCTATTCATCGGATTGGAAGACGTCTGCCGTCCTTTTCGTGGGCGAAATGCAACCCGGAACACGTGATTGAAAAATAGAAACTATTTCCGTCACATCGAATTTCGCTTCACGAAACTCGAAGCAAGAAGCTGATGAAATTTTTCTCTTTAAGAAAATTATTTTCTTATGGGTAGATTCTTGCGGGGAGCTTGGTTAAGCTCCGGGGCGAAGAAACATCGAAGGATCTCAAATCATGTGTGGGATTGTGGGTCTTTTTTTAAAAGACAGATCACTTGAGCCGAAGCTTGGCGAGATGTTGTCGGCAATGCTGATCACCATGACGGATCGCGGTCCGGACAGCGCCGGCATTGCGATCTACAGCGATGTCGTGGACGGACTGACTAAATTGACGGTCCAGTCCGACAATGCCGAGCAGGACTTCGCCACGCTGGCGAATGAACTTACCGAGGCGATTTGCACACCGGTCACGCTGCAGGCCAACGACACGCACGCCGTTCTGAAACTGGACGCTTCAAAGGCAAAGGCTGCCCGTCAGGCCTTGCGCGGCTTGCGCCCGGGCATTCGGGTCATGTCGGATGGCGACGCCATTGAAATTTACAAGGAAGTCGGACTGCCGAAGGACGTCACCAGCCGTTTCAGCCTGGCCGAGATGCACGGAAGTCACGGCATTGGACATACCCGCATGGCAACCGAGTCCGCCGTGACAACCGAAGGCGCGCATCCGTTCTCGACCGGAGCGGACCAGTGTCTTGTTCATAACGGCTCTCTGTCGAACCACAATGTGCTTCGCCGCAAACTCAAGCGCGAAGGCGTGCAGATTGAATCGATGAACGACACAGAGGTTGGTGCTGCCTACTTGACCTGGAAAATGCAAAACGGCGCCTCTCTCGGCGAAGCGCTGGAAAGCAGCCTGGAAGATCTCGACGGCTTCTTCACCTTTGTCGTCGGAACCAAGGACGGCTTCGGTGTGGTTCGTGATCCGATTGCCTGCAAGCCGGCAGTGATGGCTGAAACGGATCAATACGTCGCCTTCGGCAGCGAGTATCGAGCTCTGGTGGACCTGCCGGGAATTGAAAATGCCCGCGTCTGGGAACCCGAGCCCGCAACCGTCTATTTCTGGAGCCATTGACATGCAGATTTATGATGTTGCCGCGGATGGTCTGCGCGGACTGAACTCGACTTTGCAGGCGCAGACCCAGGAAACCAATCAGACCCAGTGGGAAGTCGTGAATCCCAAAGGCAGCCATGCCATCGCAGTTGGTCTGGATGCGCCCATCGAGGTGACCGTCAAGGGGTCGACCGGCTACTATTGCGCCGGCATGAACAAGCAGGCAACTGTGAAAGTCGAAGGATCGGTCGGTCCGGGCGTTGCCGAAAACATGATGTCCGGGACCGTGATTATCGACGGAGATGCCAGCCAGTATGCCGGAGCGACCGGCCATGGCGGTCTGCTGGTTATCAAGGGGAATGCCAGTTCGCGATGCGGTATCTCGATGAAAGGGATCGACATCGTGGTCCATGGCAATATCGGCCACATGTCAGCCTTCATGGCCCAGGCCGGAAACCTTGTCGTTTGCGGTGACGCGGGCGATGCCCTTGGAGATTCTCTTTATGAGGCACAGCTGTTCGTACGTGGCTCGGTGAAAAGCCTTGGTGCGGATTGCATCGAAAAGGAAATGCGGCCCGAACATCTCGAAACCTTGAAAGATCTGCTCTCACGTGCGGGCTGCGATGCGGCGCCGGAGGAATTCAAACGCTACGGTTCAGCTCGCAAACTCTACAATTTCGACATCGACAACGCGGCAGCCTATTAAGGAGCACGGACATGGACAAGACTCCGGACACCCTGCCGATCCAGTCGGCAACTTTCAGCAACTCAATCAATTCCGAAATCCGCCGGGCCGCCGCAACCGGTATCTACGATATCCGCGGAGGCGGCGCCAAACGCCGGGTTCCACATTTCGACGATCTGCTGTTTCTGGGAGCATCGGTCTCGCGCTATCCACTTGAGGGGTATCGTGAAAAGTGCGGCACTTCGGTGGTTCTGGGCACACGCTTTGCCAAGAAGCCGATCGAGCTGGATATTCCGGTTACCATTGCCGGCATGAGCTTCGGCGCTCTGTCAGGTCCGGCAAAAGAGGCCCTTGGCCGCGGTGCGTCAGCAGCCGGAACGTCGACCACCACCGGTGACGGCGGCATGACGCCGGAAGAGCGCGGACACTCGACAAAGCTGGTCTATCAATATCTGCCTTCACGCTATGGCATGAACCCGGACGATCTGCGTAAAGCGGATGCAATCGAAATTGTCGTTGGTCAAGGGGCGAAACCCGGCGGCGGCGGAATGCTGCTGGGTCAGAAGATCAGTGACCGCGTCGCGGAAATGCGCACCCTCCCTAAAGGGATTGATCAGCGCTCGGCTTGCCGCCATCCGGACTGGACCGGACCGGATGACCTTGAAATCAAGATCCTTGAACTCAGGGAAATCACCGACTGGCAGGTCCCGATCTATGTAAAGGTCGGAGCTACGCGCCCATATTACGACACCGCACTTGCTGTGAAGGCAGGGGCTGACGTTGTGGTCATGGACGGCATGCAGGGTGGAACGGCCGCGACGCAGGATGTCTTTATCGAACATGTCGGCATTCCAACGCTGGCCTGCATTCGCCCCGCCGTGCAGGCCCTGCAGGATCTGGGCGTGCACCGCGAAGTGCAACTGGTCATTTCCGGAGGCATTCGCACGGGCGCGGACGTCGCCAAGGCTCTGGCTCTGGGCGCCGACGCCGTTGCAATCGGCACTGCGGCACTGGTTGCACTCGGCGACAACGATCCGAAATGGGAAGCTGAATACCAGAAACTCGGAACCACGACGGGTGCCTATGACGACTGGCATGAAGGTCTTGATCCGGCAGGCATCACGACCCAGGACCCTGAGCTCGCCGCACGGCTTGATCCGATCGAAGCCGGACGCCGGTTGCGAAACTACCTCAAGGTGATGACGCTGGAAGCCCAGACCATCGCCCGGGCGTGCGGTCACAACCATCTGCACAATCTTGAACCTGAGGACCTTTGCGCACTGACGATGGAGGCAGCGGCAATGGCCAAGGTGCCACTCGCGGGAACCGACTGGTATCCGGGAAAGCCGGGGTTCTGATCCAGGAAGCACACTCACCGACACAGAAATAAGCCTCGTTCTTTTTCGTGGTTACAGGGAAAGGAAAGCGATCCATGACGACAGATCTGGCAGCCTTCGCGCAGGAAAATGACGTAAAGTACTTCATGATCTCATTCACCGATCTGTTCGGTGGACAGAGAGCTAAACTGGTGCCTGCACAGGCAATTGCCGACATGCAGGAGGAAGGTGCGGGGTTTGCCGGATTTGCAACCTGGCTCGACATGACGCCGGCGCATCCCGACATGCTCGCGATTCCGGATCCCTCCTCGGTCATTCAACTACCGTGGAAGCCGGAAGTCGCCTGGGTCGCGGCAAACTGTGTCATGGAAGGTGAAGACGTCGCCCAGGCCCCGCGCAACGTGCTGCGGCGCCTGATCGATGAAGCCGCAGACATGGGAATGCATGTCAAAACCGGAATTGAAGCGGAATTCTTTCTGCTGACACCGGATGGAGAACAGATCTCCGACCCTTATGACACCGCCGAAAAGCCCTGCTACGACCAACAGGCGGTCATGCGCCGCTATGATGTCGTGCGTGAGATCTGCGACTACATGCTGGAACTGGGCTGGAAGCCCTACCAGAACGATCACGAGGATGCGAACGGCCAGTTCGAAATGAACTGGGAATTCGATGATGTGCTGCGCACCGCGGACAAACATTCCTTCTTCAAGTTCATGGTCAAATCCGTTGCGGAAAAACACGGATTTCGCGCAACCTTCATGCCTAAACCCATTGAAGGCCTGACGGGCAATGGGTGCCATGCTCATGTCTCGGTCTGGGATGCGCCGGGCGATCAGGCTAGCGTCAACGTTTTTGCAAATACCGATGGCGGTACGGACGAAGCAGCGGAAGTCGGACTGTCGGAATCCGGCCGGCATTTCCTTGGCGGCATCATGCAGCACGCCAAGGCGCTTGCCGCAATCACCAACCCGACCGTGAATTCCTACAAGCGCATCAACGCGCCGCGAACAACGTCCGGAGCGACCTGGGCACCCAACACCGTAACCTGGACCGGCAACAACAGGACGCACATGGTTCGCGTTCCGGGCCCCGGCCGCTTCGAACTTCGACTTGCCGACGGCGCGGCGAATCCGTATCTGCTGCAAGCTGTCATCATCGCGGCAGGGTTGTCTGGAATTCGTTCAAAAGCGGAACCGGGCAAACGCTGGGACATCGACATGTATGCCGATGGCTACAAGGTCCAGGACGCCCCCAAGCTGCCGCTCAACATGCTCGATGCCTTGCGCGAATACGACAATGACGAGGCATTGCGCACGGCAATGGGCAAGGAATTCTCCAGCGCATTCATCAACATGAAGATGCAGGAATGGAACTCCTTCGTCTCTCACTTCTCCAGGTGGGAGAAAAAACACACTCTCGACATCTGATATAGTGAGAGCATCTGAAACCCGATCCTTCGGCCGCAGTCAAACTCATGCGTAATGCAATGATTGCCGCTGCCGATTGATTGCTCGGGCCTGATCGCAACAACAATTCGCCAGGTTTCAGAACGCCCAACCGAGGAATTGCGGGATGCCAATTTCGGGACTTGAGGCTTAAGCATGATTGATACGCGATTGACCCGCAAATTCGGGTTGACCTGTCCGATCGTCCTTGCGCCGATGAGCCATGCTGCAGGTGGCAAGCTGGCTGCGGCGGTCTCGGCGGCAGGCGGACTTGGTTTCATCGGTGATGGCGGCGGAGATCTCGAGTGGATCGGGGCTCAACTCGATGAGGCAGCAGACGAAGCCATTGGATGCGGATTTGCAACCTGGCGGCTGTCCCGGATGCCGTCGACTCTCGACCGTGTTCTGAAACGCCGGCCAAAGGCTGTCTTTCTGTCCTACGGTGATCCCCGCCCCTTTGCGCCAACGATCCGTCAAGAAGGCATTCCGCTTGTCTGTCAGGTCCACTCACTTCAAGAAGCACGGCAGGCGGTAGAAGCAGAAGCCGACATAATCGTTGCGCAAGGCTGCGCGGCGGGTGGCTACAGTGCCGAGCGGAGCACGTTGACACTCGTGCCGGAAGTTGCCGACTTCCTGTACAAGGCCTCGCACGAGACGTTGCTTCTTGCGGCTGGCGGGGTCGCGGACTCGCGAGGGCTCGCAGCCAGCATCGTGATGGGCGCCGACGGCGTGGTGATGGGCACACGGCTCTGGGCAAGTCAGGAAGTTCTTCTTACTCCAGGTGATGCCGGCATTGCCCTGAACGCCACAGGAGACGACACCAGGCGTATTGAGGGCTCCGGTGAAAGCAAAGACACGATGTGGCCCGAAGCTTACAGACTGCGAGCCCTGACGGACGACTTCGCCCGCCATTGGACGAAAGAGTATGATCCGGCTTCGCTCAAAGCCCCAGTCGGCGAGGCCATCGGGCTGGTCCACAGCACACCACCTGTCGGTGAAATAATCGACACCATCACGACAAAGGCGGAACGGCTGCTGACGCATGTTCAGCGCAAGGTCATTCACTGACCTCCGCAACTCTTGTTTCGCAACGAGTTCGCTCCGTGATGCTCATTCGTCGCCGGGAAACCTGACGGTAATCAGGTTTCCTGCAGCTCCGCTTTTCCAAACCAACCAAATTACCTGAAACCGGCGCTGCACCCCCCGGCTCCCTATTGACGTCTGCTCAGCTCGCCGACAACGACCCTGCACACCTCATTCGTTAGCTGAGATTACGTATATGTTAGTTGTTCTCATAATTTAGATCACTATTTCGTATTTTTCATAATTTTTCCGTATTTTTTTATAGACAAAATACGAATTTCGCATTTCACTGCTAGGCAGATGAACATGTTCATCAGCTGGCTTTTCAGCCCTCGACGAACTCGAACTCTAGCCAAGGAAGCAAAAATGAGCGCAATTGAAACGCTGCTTGAGCCTTTCTTCGAGGAGACCTCGCCGCGGCATGGCTTGCCTGCGGCTGCCTATACCGACAAGGAGTTTTGGGAGGCCGAATGCATGTCGGTGTTCACCCGGAACTGGGTCTGTGTCGGCTTTACCCATGAGTTGAAAGCATCAGGCGACGCGGTGCCGGTGAAAATCGCCGGACATCCGTTACTTCTGGTGCGTAACAAGGACGGTGACATCCGTGCGTTCCACAACGTGTGCAGGCATCGTTGCCTCACCCTGGTTGAAGAACCACGCAATGTCGGCAAGCTGATCCGCTGCCCCTATCACGCCTGGGCATACGACCTTGACGGCAACCTGCGGGCATCACCGCATTTCGGCGGGGCAAACGAACATCTCTCCGAAGGCTTCGACAGAAAGAAGAACGGTCTTGTCCCGGTCCGTACGCACATCTGGAACGACTGGATCTTCGTCAACATCGACGGTGAAGCCGAACCTTTTGACGAATATGCCGCAACCATCAAGGAACGGCTGAGCGGGATTGACTGGGAAAAGCTGAATTGCATCGGAACATTGGATTTCGGCGAAGTTGCCTGCAACTGGAAGTTCATCATGGAGAACTTCATCGAGCCGTATCACGTACAGTTCGTGCATTCGTCGACCACGGATCAGCCCCTCGAAGATCACTTCACGATCATAGACGGCAACTGCCTGGGTAGTGCCGTGGATCTTGAGGAGGAAATCGGCACCTCCGGTAGTCTTGGCGTCAGCTCCCGCTACCTGACGCTCTATCCGAATTTCATTCTGGGCCGCTATTTCCCGGACCAGATGGGAGTTTACCTGAACATTCCGACCGGCCCGGGCACGATGACGCAAAAGCGTGCGCTCTACACGACCGAGGGCCAGGTTCTGTCCGAGGACGAGATCGAAGGACTGAAGAAGCTCTGGTGGGACGTCCACAAGGAAGACCATGAAATGACCGAACGGCTTCAGCTGGGCCGTTCGTCGCAAATCGCAATCGATGGCGGTGTGCTGTCCCCTGCATGGGAAGACAGCGTGAGAGCGTTTCAGGACATGGTGGCTCGAGACGTAACCCGGAAAAAATCCGCCTGAACAAGGAAACTTCAATGACGAACGACACCCTCAGCAGCGGTTTCCGCCTGGCACACACGATGATGCGTGTCATGGATATGGAAAAATCGCTGGAATTCTATTGCGGCATCCTGGGGATGCAGGTGCTGCGCCGCACTGATTATCCGGAAGGCAAGTTCACCAACACCTTCATCGGTTACGGCCCCGAAGCGGAGTTTCCGACATTGGAACTGACTTCCAACTGGGAGCAGGAAGAGCCCTACGAGAAAGGCAATGGTTGGGGTCATGTCTGCATCGAAACGCCGGATGTCTACAAGGCCTGCGAAGACCTCGCTGCCGCCGGTGTGAACATCACCCGACCACCTGGCCCGATGAAAAACGGCACCCGGGTTATCGCGTTCTGCGAGGACCCCGACGGTTACAAGGTCGAACTCAACGAATCCATTCTCAAGCATCAGGCGCAGGAAGGCTGACACCATGGGTGGCAAACCACATCTCTTCAAATTCTCGGATATCGAACACCGTCTCCAGACGCTTGAACCGGGTCAGACCTACATCAAGCCTTTCGTGACAAGTGCCGTCAGCGAAACCATGTGTGGCGGCCTGAACTTTCTCAATGACGTCAAGGTTCCATGGGATCTGACCTGTGACGAGATCATCTACTGCATGGAAGGCACCTTCCGGCTGGTCTGCGACGGCGAAAGCTACATCTGCAATCCAGGCGACGTGCTTTACATTCCGAAGGACAACCACATCTCCTATGAGGCGGATGAGAAGTGCGTGATTTTCTACGCGGCCTACCCCCACAACTGGAAGCAACTGGCCGGCATCACACACGTTCCGGGCATCGACCCTGAAGACTTCGTCGCGGGCTGATCAGCAATTGCGAAGGGATGGCCATACTGTGGCCGTCCCAACAAGCGTGTCCAAAAATCAAGGCAGATTCGACCACGCACAGCCGGGGAACGGCAGGCTTTTGTCATGCAAAAGCAAAAAAATCAGAGGGAACAAACGAAATGCTGAAAACCAATCCGGAAAACAAGATCTACGTCGAGAGTTTTCAAGAGGCCGTCGAGCGCAATCGTCCCAAGATCCCGTCTGTCCGAACCCGTCTTGAGGAAGCAGGCGTCAAATACGTCATGGCGGCCTGGATCGACCTGCACGGTATCCCCAAAACCAAGCCGGTTCCGATGAGTGACTTCGAAGAACTGTGTCTTGGAAAGGGACCGCAGTTTGCCGTCCACTCGATCTCATATGTGCCTGAGCTTTCCCCTGCCGATAGCGACCAGGTCGTCGTGCCGGATCTGGACGCCGTCTATATCTGCCCCTGGGATACCACCATGGCAGTCATTTTCTCAGATCTGTATTGGGAGGATGCACCTTACAATGTCTGCCCTCGGCAGGCGTTGAAGCGGGCAATGCAGGAAGCGGCTGCAGAAGGCTACACCGGATACGCTGGGGTCGAACCGGAATTCATCGTCATGAAGTATGACGAAGATGGTCACCCCGTGAAGGCCTTTGACGACGATCCGGCAATCGGAACACGCCCCCGCCGCCAGGCATTCGGCTACGACGTAGAGTATTCCATCGATTCCATGCCTTTCCTGAAGGAAATGATCGACATCATCGAAGGGCTGGGCTGGAACCTGCATGACGTCGTGGCGGAAGGCGCCTATTCCCAGTTCGAACTGGATTTCCACTATACCAACATGCTGGAAATGTCCGATCGCCTGACCTTCCTCAGGATCGTCCTGAAGGAAGTCGCCAAGAAGCACGGCATGTTCGTCACCTTCATGCCGAAGCCGACTGTTGGGGACTGGCGCTCCGGTGCGCACATCAACATGTCGCTGCAGCACGACAGCAGGCCCGGCGAGAACATCTTCAAGACCCCCGAAGGCGATTGGTCCGAAGAAAGCCGGTATGCGGTTGGTGGACTGATCGAACACGCCGAAGCCATTACTGCGATCACCTGTCCGACGGTCAATTCCTATAACGGCCTCGTCCCGCGCGTCGGTGGCTTTGAGGGAGGCACGGTCACCTGGGCACCGACGAACATTACTTACGGCTTCAACAACCGCTCTGCTCAGTTCCGTCTGCCTCAGAGCCGGCATTGTATTGAAAACCGCGCCTGCGACATGACCATGAATGTCTATCTGGCGATGGCAATGCACCTGACATGTGCCGTCAATGGCATCAAGAACAAGATCGACCCAGGCAAGGCCACTGATTTCGACCTTTACTCCAAGACCGAGGCCGAACTTGCGGATCTGGGCATCCGGAGGCTACCGCGCACCTTGTGGAACGCAATTGAAGCCCTGCGCAGTGATGATGTCGCCGAACACGTCATGGGTCCTGTGATGCGAAAGTCCTTCATCGACTACAAGAATGACGAGTGGGAGCGATACCACCAGTCGGTCACGGACTGGGAAGTGAAGGAATACCTGCGGCTCTACTGATCGCCTCGTTCAAAGGAGACACGTGGAACCCGGCCAAGACCGGGTTTCGCACCCATTTTCAACCGGAGAACTGCGCGACCATGGATTACGACATTTTCGAATGTGGCGACCTGCCGCTACAAGGCGGAGCAACGCTGCGTGGCGCGAAACTGGCCTATAAAACCTACGGAACTCTTTCGCCAAGCGGTGACAATGTCGTGGTCATGCCAACATTCTTCACCGGAAGCCACAACAGGAACGAAGGCTTCTTCGGACCCGGGCGGGCTCTCGATCCGGACCGCCATTTCATTGTGTCGGTCAACCTGTTCGGTGGCGGGTTGTCGTCCTCCCCAAGCAATACGGACGGCGCGCAAGGCGGCGGATACTTTCCGGCAATCACCTTTCACGACAACATTGCCGCGCAACACAAGCTCCTTACAGAACGCTTTGGCGTCAAGAAAATCGCTCTGGTTCTCGGCTGGTCCATGGCCGGGTGCCAGGCCTATCAATGGGCGGTGCAGTTTCCGGACATGGTTCGGGCAATCCTGCCCTTCTGCGCCTCGGCCAGGACATCTCCGCACAATTTTGTCTTTCTGGAAGGCGTGAAGGCCGCCTTATGCGCCGATGCCCGTTGGAACAACGGACACTATGACGGTCAACCTGCCGAAGGTTTGAAGGCCTTCGGGCGGGTCTATGCAGGCTGGGCCTTTTCCCAGGCCTTTTACCGGAACGCCCGGTACAAAGAGCTTGGCTACCAGTCCGTCGCAGAACTCCTCGACGATTGGGCGGAAGATCATGCCGACAATTGGGACGCCAACGATCTTCTGGCCAAACTTGCAACCTGGCAGGCGGGCGACATCAGCTCAGGTCCTGTCTTCAAGGGAAATTTCGAAGAGGCACTGGCATCGATAAAGGCCCGCGCCATCCTGATGCCCTGCGCGCAGGATCTCTACTTTCCACCAGAAGACAACCAGTACGAAGCTTTGCATATCCCAAACGCAAAGTTCCGTCCGGTTCTGTCCGAGTTCGGCCATTGCGCCGCTAATCCGGGCAATGACCCAGGTTTCACCGCCCAGCTCGACGCCAATATCAGGGAATTGCTGGGCGACTAGGAAACAGGTAACTGGGTGTTGGTTCGGCTGCATGATGCGCCTCCGTCGATGTGACTGAAGCGCCGCCTCTTCTCCGCTACTCCTGAAGTTTTCTTGCAGCAAAACGTCAGGAAGTGAAGAAAATCCAAGGTATCGATAATAAAAATCGACAGCAACTCACCAAGCACCCGAATACGGATAATGAGACAAGAAAATTCACTTCGTTAAACGGGTGCTATCATCAGTAATCTGGATACATCAATAGACCAACAGCTCCAGCTATAAGAGATTTCCCCGAGAGAACCAGAACCGACCTTGCAGAGATTATTCTCTTTGGACTATGAAAGTTCTTCGATTGTTTTTCTCTCCGACTAACAAGCGCAGCCCTGTCCTGCAGGATCAGCCACTGACGGAGTATCAAACTCAAAACGAGAAGGTAATTCTGTGGGCGCACCGGTAAAAGCAGATCAGGACAAGACGACACGTGGAAGGAACACGCATTCCGTTGATGAGAGTTTGAACAGCGAGATTGTTCAGATGCTCGAAGTTGACGGCCGGATGCCCTTTTCAGAAATCGCACAAAAGCTTCAGGTCTCGGAAGGAACCGTTCGAAACCGCGTCAATGCAATGAAAGACGCAGGTCTGCTGCGGATTGTTGCCGTCGCAGACCCTTCCGCGTCCGAGTACAAGGCCGACGCGATGATCTGCCTGAAAGTAGCCCCGGGAACAACACCGCAAAGTGTTGCCCGCAGATTGGAAAAACAATCCTGCGTCGTCTACATCCTGTGGGTGACCGGCCGGTTCGATCTCCTGGTGGAACTGGTTTGCGACGACTCCAGCGACCTGACGACCTTCCTGGAAGAACACATTCACAGCGTCGAAGACATTGTGGATGTTGAAGTCATGCTCGGCCTCAAAAACTACAAGAACCAGTTTCTGCTCAAGCGCGACGTCTGAGGACGATTTGAAGCCAAATGAAAAAGCCTTGTTCGGAGGATTCAGGTTAAGGTTTTCAGAAGCTTATTCTCTTCGTTGACCGGCGTCGTCTTCTCAGCGCGCCAAGGTGAGCACGACACCGATTTCGACATACTCCCGCTTGGTCCGGGCATTGATCACGTCCGACCCCACAGTGATCTGATCATCCGCGCGCTCGAACCTGCCCATCACCATGTCCGCTTCCTGCCGAAAGTCGACCTGCTCAAAACCGGCGTCTTTCAACTTACTGGCGTAATCATTGAAATAGTCAATTCCAGCTACACCTGATTGCCCGTAAAGATCGATCGTGCAACGGTTCTTGGACACCGACAAATAGCCGCCGATCTTCGATAGTTCTGCTGGTTGCGGGATATCAGCAGGCCATGCATTAAGCGCGTTTTTCTTCTAGCTCACCGAGATTGGTCGCAAGACCCAGTCTCCGCGCCGGCACTTGTCTGAATACCAACTCGCTAACGCTGACATTCACAGGTCGACATTTCGCCTTCCCTGGTCGTCACCCAGTTCTTCGTCCAGGTTGCGTTGTGACTGGTACAGACCGCCGGACACTTGGTGTCGGCATCGGCATCGTTCCAGATGGGTCCTGCCTTGATGTCTTTTGTCTTTGCCGGTTGATTGCCGCCACCAGATAGGTTGCAGGAACAGGAGTCGCTCCAGGTGCCGGTTTGCTTCCATTTGCCGTCCCATGTTCCTCCAGCACTGGAGCACATCATCGGGCATTTCATTTTTGCGTCTCCATCATTGAAGATCCAACCAGCGTCGACATCTTTTGCGGCGCTGCCTGCTGCGGACAGGACGAACAGCAATGCTGCCGCCAGTGTCGTTGTCTTCGTGTCAAATTTCATTTTTGAACCTCCGTATGTCGTGCCGAGTGTGCAACGCCAGGCGAACCGATCGTGAAGCGTCGCCGACAGGCGTCGACTTCACAATCAGCGGGATACGGGTTTGAGCGTCAGCTCCCCAGAGGTGCGCCAAGGGGCAAGTCCAGAGAGACTGCAACCTGATTGTACTCACGTCACGGCAGCGACCCAAGACTGATGAATTTCCGGATCCGTCCCGGGCATGCATCAGGACAAAGTGTCAGCGGTTCTGTCGATGATGGAAGCATATCCGTAACTGGCCAATCGGCCACTACCCCCAAGCCGATCACCTCAATTGAAGCGCCCAATAACTCTGAGGAAGAAAAATGTACTTTTCCTCTTTTTTTCGAAAACGATACCGCGGATCGTCCCACAACCTCCTTCTAAAGAAGGTTTGATCAGCGCCTGAGTACCGTTTTCTCTCTTTTTGAACTATACTTGTATTTTATCCCTCTTCAAAAAGACTAAAAAAGCAAGCTTGTGCAAAGGGGTATGATTACAATTACTTGGGAGGAATTGAGCATGCTGCACTATCGCACGCTTGCCGTCGCCGTCATGACCACGGCCTGTCTCCCGGTTGCAACGGCACTCGCTCAGTCGAACGAAACCATCATATTGGGCGCCGCCGTTTCACTGACGGGAAAATACACAACAAACGGCGAACACACTCAGCGCGGCTATGATCTTGCGGTTGACAAGATCAACAAGGCGGGTGGTGTGAAGGTCGGTGACAAGACCTACATGCTTGAAGTGAAGTACTACGACGACGAGTCGACCCCGGCCCGCGGGGCAGAGCTGGCTGAGAGGCTGATCCAGCAGGATGGCGTCCAGTTCATGCTAGGCCCGTATTCATCCGGGATTACCAAAGCGGTCGCACCGGTGACTGAAAAGCACAAGATTCCGATGGTCGAAGCCAACGGAGCTTCAAGGTCGCTGTTCACCAATGGTTGGCAATATATCTTCGCAACGTTGTCAACATCGGAGCAGTATTTGACGGGTGCCCTCACGCTCGCTGCAGAGAATGCCGACAAGTTGGGCAAGAAGCCGGAAGAAATGACGGTTGCCCTGGCCTTTGAAAACGACCCCTTCAGTCAGGACGTCCGTGCCGGCGTTCTCGATGACATGGAAAAGCTCGGCATGAAGGTAGTCATCGATGACCAGTTGCCGCGTGAACTCAATGACATGGCAGCAACGCTGACGAAGGCCAAGGCTCTGAAACCCGACCTCCTGATCGTGTCCGGACATTCGAAAGGCGCTGCCACAGCTGTCCGTCAGATCAACGAAATGAAGGTCAACGTTCCGATACTGGCGATGACTCATTGCGACAGTGCCGATGTGATCGGCAAGTTCGGCGAAGGTGCGGAATATACGCTCTGCGCAACGCAGTGGTCGCCAACACTCAGCTATTCGGACGACCTTTTCGGTTCAGCTGGCGATTTCGCCACGCTGTTTGAGGAAACCTATGGCTATGCACCGCCGTATCAGGCTGCGGAATCCGCAGCAGCGGTACAGGTGTTTGCCGATGCCTTCACAAGGGCGGGTGAACTCGATCCCCAGAAAGTGCGCGACGCGCTTTCCGAAACCGACATGATGACGTTCTACGGCCAGATCAAGTTCGACGAAACCGGAAAGAACATCGCAAAACCCATGGCGCTCTATCAGGTTCTCAATGGCGAGTACAAAGTCGTTTCGCCCTCGAATTTCGCCGAAACCTCGGCCGTCGTACCACGCCCCTCCATGTAACGGGGCCAACGTTTCCGGACGGTCCCAAACCGGACCGCCCGGAACGGCCAATGCTTTGAATGCAGTTCCAAACTATGGTTGCTAATCTTGCTGGATAACCTGGAAATTCTGGTCCAGGCACCGGTTATCACAGTCGATCTCGTCCTGAACGGACTTCTGCTCGGTGCCATATTCGCACTCGCCGCCTACGGGATGGCGCTTGTCTGGGGAGTGATGAAGATCATCAACATCGCCCAGGGCGAATTCGTCATGCTCGGCGGCTACGTGGCAATTGTCATGGCAGGTTACGGCCTGCACCCGCTTCTGGCGGTGCCGGCCGCCGCTATCCTGCTTTTTGGACTTGGCTGGGTGCTCTACTATTCTGTGATCTTCCGCATTGTCGACCGTGACCTCTTCATATCCATTCTGGCAACATTCGGAATTTCCATCGTGCTTCAGCAGCTCATGAACACGGTGTTCGGCGGCGACGTGCAGATTGCCGACGCCCAGCTGGGGACGGTTTTCCTGTTTGACGGTTTCGTCTCGCTGGCGCAGGTCAAACTGCTCGCCTTCGCGCTTGCCGCCCTACTCGGCGCCATCCTGATCCTCTTTCTCAAACGATCCCGGCTCGGTCAGGCGATCCGGGCGACGGCACAGAACGCGCGCGCGGCCCGCGTTCTCGGTATCGACACCAATCGCGTCTATGCCGCCACATATGGTCTGAATGCAGCTCTTTGCGGTGCCTGTGGCGCCCTTGTCGCGATGGCCTATACCATCCATCCCTATATCGGCCTGCCTTACACGGTCCGGTCCTTCATGATTGTCGTGGTGGCCGGGCTCGGAAACATCGGCGGCGTCATTGTCGCAGGTCTCAGCCTCGGAGCAGCCGAAAACATTGCTGGTTTCGTTTTCGGTGCCCAGTACCAACTTGCCTTCGTTTTCCTGCTGCTGGTCGCCGTTCTGGTCTGGCGCAACTGGCGGCTGGCCAGGAAAAGGGAATACCTCAAGTGAGAAACGGAGCCGCACGACTAACCGGTTACCTTGTGCTGCTGGCAGCCGGTCTGGCCGCACCGTTTCTTTTTCCCGCCTATCAGTCACAAATGGCAGAGCTCTGGCTCTTCATCGTTTTTGCACTGACCTGGGACCTGATTGGCGGTCAGATGGGATACAACTCCTTCGGCAATGTCGTGTTTCTCGGCGTTGGCATGTATGCCTGCGCATTGACGCAAGTCGGCCTTTTCTACGATGTTTCGCTCTACAATCAGGCGCGCGGTGGCGGCGCGACGATTTTCACTTTCGACTGGCAGCAATATCTTGAAGGTCTGGCGGTTGGACTGCCGGTCGGCGCGGCTCTGGCCGCTCTCACAGCCGCCTTTCTAGGGTCCCTCGTTCTGGGCATGCGCGGCCAGTATTTCGCGATCTGCACGCTCGGTCTTGGCATCGCCGCCGGTGAAATCGCCAATGGCTGGGACTGGATCGGCGCGGGCTCGGGCATGGTTCCGCCGAATGCACCCGATGCGATCGGCAACCTGGCGCGCTTCTACTACTACTTCGCCATGGTGCTGGCGGTTCTCACCTTTCTCGTCCTGCGCCGTCTCTACGCCACGCATTTCGGGCTCGCAATCAACGCCATCCGGGATGACGAAGACAAGGCGGAATCCATGGGATTGCGCACCACGCGCATCAAAGTGACGGCCTGGATCATATCGGCGTTCTTCCTTGGGATCGCTGGTGGCATAATGGGCAACCTGAAGCGCTTTATCGACCCGGTCGACACGGCTTTCGCCGGCCCGACCTTCGGGGTCTGGATGGTGCTGATGGCGATACTCGGCGGCAAGGGTACCCTTTGGGGGCCCGTAATCGGCGCGATCATCTTTCAAGTCTTCAAGGAAGTCAGCTGGACCTACCTTCTTGGCTGGCAGCGGGTCGCACTCGGTCTTCTGATCGTGCTGATTGTCGTCTTCTTTCCCCAGGGCATCATGGGTTTCCTGAGGGAACGTTTCCCGGCCAGGTTCGGCCACAGGATCGAAAGCGACAGCCCTGCCGCCGTCACCCAGGAGCGCGCCGGATGAGTGTCATTCTACAGGTCGAAAAGGCCACCAAAACCTTTGGCGGCGTCAACGCAAACCGGTCGATCAGCCTGCAAGTCGAAACGGGCCAGATTGCCGGACTGATCGGTCCCAACGGATCGGGAAAGACCACGCTGTTTTCATCGATAGTCGGTACGCATCCGCTGGACAGCGGCTCGATCCGTTTCGAAAATCAGGAAATCTCTCATCTGCGGGTCGCCAGCATCGCCCGGCGCGGACTGATACGTACCTTCCAGCAGACGCGCATTTATGGCGGCATGACCTGTGTCGAGAACATGCTGATCTCTGCTTCACAGCGGAGGACCGGTCTGCTCGATCTGTTCCGCACCAAAAACCCGGCGCGTGAAGAACAGGCGGAGGCCCTTCTTGCCTTTGTCGGTCTCTATGCCAAACGCCACCTCCAGGCCGGATCGCTCTCCTTCGGCCAGCAGAAGCTGCTGGAGTTTGCCATGGCGCTGATGAACGAGCCGAAAATGCTGAT
The DNA here is from genome assembly GCF_040329475.1 of Roseibium sp. SCP14. Lineage (NCBI taxonomy): Bacteria > Pseudomonadati > Pseudomonadota > Alphaproteobacteria > Hyphomicrobiales > Stappiaceae > Roseibium > Roseibium sp. SCP14. The sequence goes on along the minus strand of NZ_JBDZYH010000010.1, from coordinate 182,341 downwards.
GCTGGATGAGCCGACCGCCGGCATCAACCCCACCCTGATCAACAGCGTGATCGACAGGCTGAAACGGGCAAGTGAGGAATTCGGGATCACCCTCTTTGTCATCGAGCACAACATGCGCGTCATCATGCAGCTGGCCGAACACATCTATTGCCTGGCCCATGGCGAGCTTCTGGCACAAGGCAGGCCTGAAGACATCCGCAATGACCAGCGCGTGGTCGATGCTTATCTCGGGGTGCATTGAATGGGGAAAACCGGCAGGAGTGAGCAGGAAAGCTCCAATCAGGATCAGAACCGCAATGCCGACCGATTGGGCGGCATGACACTTTCCTTTGCGGACATAGCCCGGGAGGCTGAAGAGCTGGCCATCAGCCAACCTCCGCTGGAGGTACTTGATTATCTTGCCGGTGATAACGTGGTGGTCGCACTCGACGAGCTGTGCGCCGGATACGGCCAAATGGAAATCCTGCACCGTTTTTCGCTCAGGGTCGGGCGCGGTCAATCGCTTTGCCTCGTCGGACCGAACGGAGCGGGCAAATCCACCGTGCTCCATTCTGTATTCGGCTTCACCAACATATTCTCCGGCAAGGTCCATGTAGGCGACCGGGACGTGACCCGGCTCAAACCCAACGACAAACTAAGCCAGGCCGGTGTCGCCTATGTGCTGCAGGACAATTCGGTCTTTGCTGACATGAGCGTCCAGGAAAACCTCTGGATGGGTGGCTATCTCATGCCTTCTCCGCAGGACGCGAAAGAAGCCGCTGAACGTATTCTTGACAAATACCCCCGGCTGGCCAAGCGCAAGAACATGCCCGCGAGGGTCCTTTCCGGCGGCGAGCGCCGCCTGCTGGAAATATCCCGTGCCCTGATCATGGATCCGGATGTTCTGTTGATCGATGAACCGTCAATCGGGCTGGAACCGCGCTATATCGACATGGTTTTCGAGATCCTGGATGACCTTCAGCACCAGGACGGCAAGACCATTCTCATGGTCGAACAGAACGCAAAAAAGGGACTGGAATTCGCCGACATTGGCTATGTCCTCGTATCCGGTCAGCTTGCCCGTGCCGGATATGGCGACGAGCTGATCGCCGATCCGGATATAGGTCGGCTGTTCCTGGGAGGATGAGGCGCAAGCAAACCTGTTGTGCACGGAGTGGACGGATCAATCCGTTTCATGCAAGACACCCGGTTTCTTCTATTTCGAATACCCCGCGCAGACCGCGCGGCGGTAGAGTTCGCCTCAATAGCTGCGAAAAAGTCCTATACCCCGACGACCGGTCAGGCCAGCTGCATGTCAGCCATCAAGGTTTCTCACGGCTGATACGGCACTGTTGGCTGCAGCCTCGATGAACCGCGCGTCGGAACTGACTGTAACCAGGTCCATTCCACGTTCGGCAGCCTGTCTGGCATAGGAAGCTGAACCACAATGAAGACAGCACGCAAGCCCCGCAGTCGCGGCGCTCTGGCGGATATGCTCAATGAGTTCAAGCATTTCAGGTTCCTGACGATCGAAACCGGGTGGGTAGCCATAAGCGGATGCCAGGTCTGCAGGGCCGATATAGACCCCCGTCAGACCCGGTACGGCAAGGATGTTTTCCAGATCATCGACCGCCGACCTTGTTTCAATCATAGCCAGCGCCGCTATTTCATCGTTCGCCTTGCCTGCATAGTCGGCGCCCCAGGCAAACCGTGCCCTGACAGGTCCGAAGCTCCGTCCACCTTCCGGCGGATAACGGCAGGCGGCCACCAATCGCCGGGCGTCATCGGCGGTTTCGATCATCGGCGCAATAATTCCCAGCGCCCCGGCATCGAGCGCTCTCATGATCGCAGCTTCATCGATCCAGGGCACTCTGACGAGCGGTGCGGCGCCGGATTTTTCGATCACTGGAAGCAATGCCAGCAGATCCGAATAATCCGCAGTTCCGTGCTGCATGTCGATCGTTATTGCGTCCCAGCCTGCTGCCGCCATCGCCTCGGTGCTCAGTACGGATGGCACTGCAATCCAGCCGTTGATGGCTGTTCGTTTCTCTGCCCAAATGCGATTGAGGGGATTTGAAAATGTCGACATCCGTCAGCCTGCCATAATGTGAGAAAGTTTTGTGTTCTGATAATCCTTGATGGCTTCCCGCCCCCCTTCACGGCCCATACCGGAATGATCAAATCCGCCGAACGGCGCTTCTGCGTGTGCAATCATGAACGTATTGACGCCGACCATTCCCGCATGAAGGCGTTTCGACAACTGTTCAGCGGTGGAATGAGATCCGGTAAAGGCATAGGCAGCGAGACCGTAGGGCGTCGCATTCGCTCTGCGGATCGCGTCGTCCAGGTCGTGAAAACGCACGATCGGCGCAACAGGGCCAAACGGCTCTTCGACCATGATCTGCGCTTCATCCGGAACATCGGCAAGAACGGTCGGCTGGAGAAAATATCCCGCGTTGCTGTTGGGAGGCCTTGAACCGCCGGCAATCAATGCGGCGCCGCGCTCGACTGCATCTCCAATCAATCGCTCCACCTTATCCCGGCCCGAGCGCAGCGTCAGCGGTCCCATGGTTGCTGACGGGTCCTGACTGTCTCCGACGACGAGAGCTTCTGCCTCGGCCTTCATTCTCGCAACGAACCGGTCGGCAACACTGTCTTCGACGTAGAACCTGTTCGGGGCAATGCAGACCTGTCCGGCATTGCGAAACTTGAACCCGGCGCACTGAACAGCGGCGGCCTCCACATCCGCATCCGCACAAACAACAACAGGCGAATGTCCGCCTAGCTCCATCGAACAACGCTTCATCGTCCTGGCCGCGTCCGCCATCAGCATCTGGCCAACGCGGGTTGATCCAGTAAGCGAAATCTTGCGCACTTCCTCAGCCGCCATGATTTGTGGCGTAATGTCTGCCGCCCGTCCGAGCAGCAACTGCACCACACCGGCAGGAACTCCGGCGGCAACGCAGGCTTCGGCAATCAGAGTGGTCGTCATCGGCACCTGTTCGGACGGTCTGACAAGGATCGGACAGCCGGCCGCCAGCGCTGGAGCAATCTTCCGGCATGGCAGATTGACCGGGAAGTTCCATGCAGTAAACGCAGCCGCAATTCCGACCGGTTCAGACTCGATCAGCAGCCGTCCACCCTGCCGGGACATAATGGTATCGCCAAAGAGCCGTTCAGCCTCCCCTGCATACCACTCAAACTGCTCGATCGCTGCGCCGATCTCCCCGGCTGATTGTGAATAGGGCCGCCCGATTTCAAGCGAAAGGGCCCTGGCGATTTTCTCCGTTCGCACCCGCAGTTCATCGGCAATCGAACGCAGGATCCGAGCCCTTTCCCAACCGTGTACCCGGGGCCAGCTTTCCATTGCCTCACGTGCGTGAGCGAGCGCCTCGATAACTTCAGCCTCGCCACAGGCAGGTTGCTCCCAGAGTGTTTCGCCGTTGCACGGATTGATCACCGAAATCGGCTCCGCGCTTCCAGATGTACGGAATTCCCCGCCGATCAGGAGCTTTGGCTGCATGTCTGTCATCATTTTTTGCCTGTCGTTATTCTTCAAAGTATCTGCGGTTCCGGCGTCGGAGCTCCAAATTTCGTCTCCAGAAAATCGAAGTCGCATCCCTGGTCCGCCTGAAGCACATGGGCCGCATAAATCCAGCCATAACCTCGGCCGAAATTCGGCGAAGGCGGAACCCACGCAGATTGGCGTTCAGCCAATTCAGTGTCTGATACTTCCAGTTCCAGCCGGCCTGCGAGGGCATCGATCGAAATCACATCACCGGTCCGAACCAGCGCAAGCGGTCCTCCGACAAAAGCTTCTGGTGCGACGTGTAAAATGCAGGCTCCATAGCTGGTCCCGCTCATGCGTGCATCCGAAATCCGCACCATATCGCGCACTCCCTGCTCCAGAAGGTATTTCGGGATGGGCAACATGCCCCATTCCGGCATTCCCGGACCGCCCTGAGGTCCTGCCCCGCGCATCACCAGAACCGTATCAGGTGTTGCTCCAAGTGAAGGATCGTCAATCTTCGCTTTCATCTCCGCATAGCTGTCGAAGACAAGCGCCGGTCCGCGATGACGGAGCAATCGGGGATCAGCCGCCGAAGGTTTCATAACGGCGCCGTCCGGCGCCAGGTTTCCACGCAACACGGACATCGCAGGTTCGCTGGACACCGGATTGTCCAGCGGACGAATGACGTCCCCTAGATAGGTCTCCGCGCCGTCTGTCTCTTCACCCAGTGTTCTCCCCGATACCGTTGCAGCGCTCCCGTCCAGCAGATCGCTCATCTGCGCCATCAGGGCCCGCAGCCCACCGGCGTAGTAGAAGTCCTCCATCAGGTAATTTTCGCCCGAAGGGCGGATATTGGCGAGCACCGGAATGCGTTGGCCGGCGGCGTGGAAATCATCCAGCGTCAACGGAAAACCCGCCCGCCGTGACAACGCCGTCAGATGAATGATTGCATTTGTAGAACACCCCATGGCCATGGCAACGGCCAGCGCGTTTTCGAACGACGCGCGGGACAGCAGGCCGGACGGACACAGATCCTCGTGCACCAGCTCTACTGCTCGGCGCCCGCAGGCTGCCGCCATTCGAACATGGTTGGCGTCCGCCGCCGGAATGGATGATGCGCCGGTCAGGCAGAAGCCGAGCGCGTCCGCAATCGCGGTCATGGTCGCAGCGGTTCCCATGGTCATGCAATGTCCGTAGGATCGGGCGATCCCCGCTTCCACCGCCTGCCATTCTTCCATGCCGATCCGCCCCGCCCGGCGTTCATCCCAGTATTTCCAGGTATCCGACCCAGAGCCAAGAACTTCACCGCGCAGATTTCCCCGGAGCATCGGACCTGCCGGCATGAAGATTGTGGGCAGATCCATCGAGATCGCGCCAAGCAGCAAACCTGGAGTGGTCTTGTCGCATCCTCCCATCAAAACCGCTCCGTCCACCGGATGAGAGCGCAACAGTTCCTCCGTCTCCAGTGCAAGCAGGTTCCTGTAAAGCATCGTTGTCGGCTTGACGAAGTTTTCCGACAACGACAGGGCCGGCAGTTCTATCGGGAAGCCCCCGGCTTGCAGAACGCCGCGTTTTACATCTTCCACTCGGTGCCGGAAGTGGGCGTGGCAAGGGTTGATGTCGGACCAGGTGTTCACGATTGCAATGACAGGACGGCCTTCCCAATCTTCGCGGGAATATCCCATTTGCATCAGACGCGACCGGTGTCCGAAACCTCGCAGGTCATCGGTATCGAACCATCTTGAAGATCGAAGAGATTTGGTCATTGTGATGCCGTCACCCCCCCGTCCACATAGACCACCTGTCCGGTCATGTAACTGCCGGCTGCGGAAGCAAAGGCAATTATCTGCCCCACGACTTCAAGAGGGTCGCCGATCCGGCCGAGAGGATTGCGTTCAAGAATGAAGTCTCGGAATGCCGGCTTGTCCAGATGCGGCCGGATCCGGTCCGACTGGATGAAGGTCGGCGCGACGCCGTTTACGGTTATGCCGTGCGGAGCCAGCTCCATGGCATGCTGTTTCACCAGCATGACGAGGCCGCCCTTGGTGGCACAATAGGCAGAATAGCCGCGTCCCCGAAGCGCCAGTTGAGACCGTACCGACAGCAAATGAACCTGCCTGCCCCCCTCGCCTCGCTTGATCTGGTCTCGCGCCACGGACTGCGCAAGAAACATCGCCGATTTCAGATTGGTCCTGTAGACGTCGTCGAAGGTCTCCTCGGAGACTTCCATTAACGGCTGTTCCCGCTGGATTCCGACACAATTGACCAGGACATCAACGCCCCCCATCAATGCAATGGCATCTGAGGTACATTGCTCGATCGATGACACTTCGCGGGCATCCAACGTCACGCCATGTGCCTCACCACCCTGGTCCGAAATACGGCCTGCAAGCGCCTTGGCCTTTGTGAGTGAAGGACCGGCAATAGCCACTTCCGCACCCAATCTGCCCATGGCAATCGCAATGGCTTCACCAATCGCGCCGTAACCGCCGGGCAGTAGAACCCGCAACCCCCTGATATCGAAAAGCCGATCGACCTGACCAAGGTCGATCTCCGGTGTAAGACTGACAGTTGGACGGTTCATGGGGCAACCTCCACACCGGCAGCGTGATAGACATTTTCCATCAGCCGCAGGGTCTCAAGATTGTCCAGCCGATCCGTCTCGAACAGTGTTCCGTCGCGCAAACCGGAAACGAAGGCATTCATGGCAATGTCAAAGCATTCCTGATAGCGCCCGAGCAGGTCGACTTCTTCTGTATTTTCTTCATCACCGAGAATGAAGATGCGGTTGAGTTCCATCACAATCGTGCCCTTTGTTCCGATCACCTCGAGCCGGTCGCCATGAAGTGGTGGATATCCGGGTGCGACAAGGCAGCCATCCGCTGTCGCAATGAAACCGTTGTCTCCCTCCAGAAGAATGGCGGCTGTATCCTCGCCCGGCAAACCTTCCGCCAGCCGGTTGAGCCGGGCCGAGACCACCGAGAGTGGCCCGCATAGACAACGCAAAACATCGAGGTGATGGATCATCGTCTCAAAAACGAGATTGCGTCTAAACCCTGTCAGATAAGGCTGGCGCTCCACCAGAAACGGAACCGTGCCTTCCCGCGGGCATAGCCCGGATCCCCGGCAGGAAATCGCCGCATGACGGACAGTGCCGATCCGGCCTTCATCGATCCAGCGGCGAACCGTCATGTAATGAGGCCGGAACCTGTAATTCTCATGCACCATGAAACGGACCCGCTCACCGACATAAGCGATGAGATCTTCGGCCTCAGCTACTGTCTCGGTCAGCGGCTTCTGGCACATGATGTGAACGCCGTGGTCGGCGGCGAGCCGGGCGACGGGTGCGTGAGCACCGACAGAGGCCGCAATGTCGACCGCCTCAAAACCACCGTCTTCAAACATTTCCCGTGCATCCGTATATATGCGCGCGACGCCGAACTCGGCCGCCCGGGCTTCCGCCTTGGCGGTGTCCGTGTCGCAAACAGCAACGATCTGCGCACCGGACGCCTGCCAGGCTCGAAGGTGATAAAGACTGATCAGACCGCAACCGACCAGCGCAACGGTGATTGTATCAGCCATGTGCACCTCCAAAGAAACCGTAGCCGTAGTGCCAGACAGACCCATTCCCGGACAGGGTGCGCAGGGTATGATTTGCATGGGCGGGGATGCGCACCAGGTCTCCCGGACCACAGAGGGTGCTTGCGCCCGCCACTTCGATTTCCATCTGTCCTTCGGCGACAACCACAAATTCATCCGTCTCGTGACTAAAGTTCTCCCAGATTTGTCCCGGAGGGTCCGTGAACGTTCCAAAGGAAAAACCGGGAAAGTCGGTCCGGACCGCTTCAGGCTGCACCGGAGTTTTGTAGACGCCCTTTTGAAACACCCTGCTCATGCCGCCCGCTCCGTCAGAAGATCCCCCAGATAGGCGCGCACCGGCTGGTGTTCGAGCAACGCACCATAGCTTGCAAAGGGGGTGACCGTTCCGGTTTCGACGAAGAGGAAGCTTTCACAGATCTCCTCCACGATCTCCAGATGGAACCGTTCATTCGGATGCACACAAAGAAACACCAGCCGTCCCTCCTCGCGTAGCCGCCGGAAGAAATCGAGCATGAAACCGATATAGCCGTCCTGGGTATTGAACTGCGGTTCATCGAACAGGTGCAGCAGGGGATAGTCTGACCGGGCCGGTTCCATCAGAACGTTCGGTTTGAATGACCGAAAGTGCCGGACCTGATAGGACTGATGATAGTGGATCGCGAGCCTGTCGCGCTGGTCGGTTCGCACCTTGTGAATGTTCCGCCCCGCGACGAGAACATCACCGCCCGTGGGCGCGTTCGAACCCGTGATCAGCTCGAACAGCGTCGTCTTTCCCGAACCGTTCGGCCCCATCATGCCGACAACACCCGGCTTGTCGATGGTAAAATCAGCATGCAGACGAAAGGTCGGCGTGCGGTCGAAACGGCTTCGCGTATAGACCTTTTCCAGATTGCGGACTTCAAGCATTGCAGTCATCGTTCACATCCCGATCAGCCGCCGGCGCAACGGCGCATTGTCCAACAGGTCCTGTGCAGGCCCCTCGTGAATTATCCTTCCCCGATCCATGACATAGGCTCTGTCCGAAACCTCCAGCGCAGCGAGCGCATTCTGTTCGACGAGCAGACAGGCGATGCCCGCCTCTTTCAGACGCAGAATGGTCTTGAGAACATCCTGGACGATTTTCGGCGCAAGGCCCTGACTTGGCTCGTCAAGCAAGACAATACCGGGCGACCCCATGAGCGCACGGCTGATCGCAACCATCTGTAGTTCACCGCCCGACATGTTTTCGCATTCGCGGCGCAGCAGATGCTGAAGCGCCGAAAAAATCTCGCACATTTCGTCTTCGCTCCAGGAACGGAACCGTGTCCTGCGCGTGCCGAGTGCAAGATTGCGCTTGCCTGTCAGCGTGGGAAAAACCCGTCGGTCATCCGGCACCCACCCGATCCCCAGCCGTGAGATCTTGTGTGTCGGCAGCGTCGTGATGTCATGGCCGTCGAAGCGGATTTGTCCGCGCCTCGGCGGTGACAGTCCCAGGATGGAGCGAATGGTCGTCGTCTTGCCGGCACCGTTCGGGCCCAGAAGAGCAACCACTTCTGCTTCACCGACTTCGAGCGAAGGTCCGAACAATGCCTGGGTCTCGCCGTAGAAGGTTTCAATTCCGTTCACCTGAAGCATCATGCCACCTCTCCCAAGGCGGACCGGGCCACCCATTTGTTAGCCTTCAATGCAGCCGGTGTGTCTTCCGCGATGACCTGTCCCCAATGGATGACCGATATCCGGTCCGCCAGTTCGAACAGGAAGTGCATGTCGTGTTCGATCATCACGATTGTGTAAGTCTTGCGCAGCGTACGGATGAGTTCCATCAATTGCCGCGTTGCTTCAACGCCGAGGCCGGATGTCGGCTCGTCGAGAAACACGATGCGCGGTTCGGCTGCCAGGGCCACGGCTATCTCGAGAGCGCGCCGATTGCCGTAAGACAGGGCATCCGCCTTCTGCCACGCAAGATCCGCGAGACCGACCTGTTCCAGGACATCCAATGCCTTTGCAACAAGCGCCTTTTCTTCAAAAACACTCCGCGCGAGATTGAACCCTCGTTCCCGGAACTCAGGTAATGCCAGCAGAACATTTTCGATGACCACCGTTTCATCGAACAGGTTCATGATCTGGAACGATCGTGAGATACCCAAACGGGCAATCTGGTGCGGCTTTCGGCCGGTAATGTCGCGGCCCTCGAAGAGGATTCGCCCTCCGTCGGGTGCGTGATAGCCGGTCAGTACATGAAAGCACGTTGTCTTTCCCGCGCCGTTCGGTCCCATGATCCCGTGAACCGTTCCCTCTTCCACGGCCAAGGAAATATCCTCAAGCACCACGCGGGCACCGAAGCGTTTCTGGATGTTTTCCGCCTTGAACAAAGTCATGTCAGGCTCTTCCCGGATTGGTGGTTGAAGCAATGGTCTTCGGTTGGGACTGGGCAAACCTCTGACGCAGCACGTGGAAGAGACCGGCGAGACCTTCCGGACGCACCATCACCATGATCATGAACATCAGGCCGAACCACAGAAGCCAGGTTTCCGTAATGCCACCGATCACATCTCTTGCAATGAAGTAGAGAAGCACACCAAGCACCGGCCCCCAGAAGCTGACCAGGCCACCGCCGACCAGAACCATCATCACGATCAATCCGGACTGGTGCAGGCTCATGACGTCCGGATAAGCACTTTCCTGCGCCATCGCGAACAGACCGCCGGCGAGCCCGGCAAAGGCGGCCGAAAGTGTGAAAGTGAGCCATTTGATGAGCCAGACATTGTAGCCCACAAACCGCGCCCGGGTTTCGTTTTGGCGGATCGCCTGCAGAACGCGACCGAAAGGGGCGTTGACGAGGCGCCACAGGGCAATGACGGCCAACAGAAGAATAACGGCAATGAACCAGTAGAGCGTACCGTTGTCGGATATGTCGAGATGCCAGGGACCAAGCGCGAGATCAGGACGCGGAATGCCCAGCAGACCGTCTTCCCCACCGGTGACACTGTGAAGCTTGATCGCAGCGAACCAGAATACCTGTCCGAAGGCGATGGTCATCAACGCAAAATAGATGCCGCGACGATGCGATACGAATGCCCCGACAATCGCTCCGGCAAGAGCTGCCGCGGCAATCGCGATTGCAATCCCGCCCCAAAGGCTGACTGCCACTTCCTGTTGGAAGAGACCGAATGCATAGGCCCCGATGCCCAGATAGGCGCCATGACCGAAGGAGTGCAGGCCGATATAGCCAAACAGAAGATTGAAGCCGAGAGCAAACAGGATCCAGATCGCGATCTCGATACCCAGATACTGATAGAGACCCACGGACTCCATCCAGAACGGCGCAGTCAGCAGCAGCAGTGCGAACAGGCCGATAGCTGGCGTGAACGGGGACCCGCCCCGGGCGGGAATGTCGGATAGGGAAATCACGGGATCAGTTCTCCAGTGCGCTTTTGCGTCCGAGCAGTCCGCGGGAGCGGAAACCGACTACGGCAATGAGCAGCAGATACATGGACATCATCGACCAGGCCGGCAGGTAGGCTCCGGTTACGCCGACGGAAAGCCCGACGAGCACCGCTGCGAGAACCGCCCCCCAAAAACTACCGACGCCGCCGATCACGATGATCAGAAATGCGGGGATCACAACATCGAGGCCGACATGGGGACGCAATCCCCAAATGGGTGTCAGGATGATACCGGCGAGACCCGCCAGGGCCGCACCGAAACCAAAGACAAGAAGACGAAGTTTCGACAGATCGTAGCCAAGCGCGCGAACCATTTCGCTATCATGGCTGCCTGCCTTGATGATCGCGCCGTAAGGTGTCCGTTCCAGGAAGAACCAGACGCCACCTATGGCAATCAGTGCAAAGCCCGCAGCAAAAAACTTGTACTTTGAAAATATCAACCCTCCCATAAGGAAGGCGCCGTTGATTACCTGGGGCACCGTCAGACTTTGCTCGCCCGTTCCCCAAACCAGGCGGACTATCTCTTCAATCACCAGAGCCGCACCAAATGTGAGCAGCAAACCATAGAGCGGTGCCTTGCCATACGTGGGGCGCAGGCAGAGTTCAATGATCATGCCAGCGCCCGCTGCCAGCAACGGGCCGATAAACAATGCAAGAACATAGCGCATGCTGATCGGCAGGCTCAGCCACCAGACCCCGATGTCAGTCGATCCGAACCACTCGCCACCGATGGTGGCCAACGCGAAGTAAGCTCCGAGCGCGAAGAGCGACCCATGCGCCAGGTTGATGACCTCCATGACGCCGACGATCAGTGTGAAACCCAGCGCTATGAGCGCAAACAACAGCCCGAGTGTCAGGCCGTTTATTATGTGAGGAACAAGTTCGATCATTTTCTTTGTCCGATGACGTCCGTTCCGCCGGACGCAAGCCTTTGTCCTGAAGAACCGGGCCGGATCATCACTGAACCAACCCGGCTTCAGCTTAACCGATCCGTCAGGCGTCGAAGGTCGGCGTCTCGTCGTAGCTTTCCAGCTTGCAGGATCCCTGACTGGCTTCGTCCCGTACCTCGTTCGGATCCGACTGCGTCAAGATCTTGAACATGTCGTTCTCGTCCCTTGGTTCATCGTTCGCAGTTGCCAGATAGATCGTCTGCTGAACCTGATGGGTGTTGGGATCGATGACGGCGAAATGGTGCTGCATGCGCTCCTCGGCAGACATCACATGGCCTTCAAGCTGCTTGATGACAGCAATGTTGTTTGTCGTACCGGCCCGTTCGATCGCATTCAGCAGTTCCCGTGTCGCCATGTAACCGTTGTAGAAGACATTCCCCGGAACACGCATGGACGTGTCCGGGTACATGGCCTGGTAACGCGCGACAAAATCCTTCACACCCGGCAGGTCGAGGCCGTAGTACCAGGTGGTTCCAAAGACCCCGAACAGGTTTTCCAGGGGCAATCCATAGACATCCGGCCAGTCCTGCTGGTTGTTTATCCAGGCCGGTTTCGATCCCATGCCGAGCTGCGCCACCTGCTGTCGCAGTGCAATCTGGTCGTCTCCGCCGACGGCAGCTGCCACAACGTCCGGATTGACCTGCTGGATCTTCAGAAGTGCCGCCGAAAAGTCTCTTGTGCCCTGTGGGATCAGGATTTCTTCGACGACTTCCCCACCGTATTGATCGACCAGCCCGCGTGTCGACTTCGCTGTATCGTGCCCCCACACATAGTCGTTTGTCAGCAACAGGAACCGCTCCCCGTAGCTGTACATGGAATTGCGAACGGCGGCCTTTGCAAAATTGGTTCCATTACCGTCCCAGACGAATTTGACCCGGTGGCAGTTCTTGCCGCTTTCAGTCGGTGAAGACGAGTTGGTGTTGAAATAGATGACACCGTAACGCTGAGCCACCTGGCTGATTGCATTGGCCACACCGGAACTTACGGCGCCAATCAGAAAGCCGCAGTCTTCACGAGTGATCAGACGCTCAGCGACACGCGACCCGGTGGCCGGAGATGTTTCCGTGTCGATGTGAACAAATTCGATCTGGCGCCCCAGAACGCCGCCGCGCTCATTGGCCTCAGCGATCGCCATCATCATGCCCCGGCGGTCACTCGCACCGGAATTCGCGTATTGCCCGCTGGCATCAGAAGTGATGCCGATCCTGATCGGCTTGTCAGTAGCCTGGGCCCAGACCCTGTTGTGCGTCCATGGCCCTGCAAATGCAGCAAGGCCACCAGCAGCGGCTGACCCCAACAAAGCGCGCCGCGATACCTTCGAGTTAGACATAGTGCTCCTCCCATCAACAATCTCGGCAAGGCCGAGCTCCGACATTGCCGCAGCCCTCCTCGAGACCAATCGAATGTCGTGTCAATATGATTGAAAATTTTTTCTATTGTTGTCAATGAATTTTTTTTCTCGTAATTTGAATGAAATTTCACAAAACGGAATTCAGGCAAAGAAAATTCAGATGAACCAGCAGGCCCCAGAGACTTTTGACGCTCTCAGACAACGCATAAGAGATCGCTTTTCGGACCTCAGCCCGCATCTTCAACGCATCGCCAGGGCGTCCCTGGAAGAGCCAAACGGTTTTGCATTGAACACCACACCGGTGATTGCGGAATCTCTGGGCATTCAGCCTTCAACGCTGATACGATTTGCCAAGGAATTTAACTATGCAGGTTTTTCAGACCTTCAGCGGGTCTTCCGTCAGCGTCTGATAGAAGGCAATGCGACAGTTCGCGATCAGGTGCTTGAGCGCGACGAAGCTTCTCAGGCCATCGACACGCAAGCCGATCTCAAGCAATGCATATCCGCCCATGTTGCCTGTCTGGAGGCACTTGAAAAAACGTGTGATATCGAAGCCCTGAACAAGGCGGTTCAACTGCTGCGGCAGGCACGGCACGTCTACATCGCCGGTCTCCGCCGTTCGCGGCCCATTGCGGATTATCTGAATTACTGCCTGCTTCGCGGCGAGCGCTCCTGCAGTCTCCTGGATTTTGCTGGCGGAATGGCCGGGCCACAGATAGCAACCATCAGCAACGAAGACATCCTGTTTGCAATCGCCTTTCCACCCTATTCGAAACATGTGGTGGATGCGCTGATGGACGCCCATGTTTCGGGACGCCGGATCATCTCCCTGACCGATGGTCCGGACAGTCCGCTGGCGAGCTACGCGGAAGTGTCCTTGTTCATCGGCTCGGACACAACCAGCAGGCTGCAACCGATTTCCGGAGCCGTGGCCTTGATCCAGACATTGGCCGAAGGAGTAACAAGGCCCTAGAAAACGTCATACCGGGTCAGCCACATGACGCCCCAAGGATTTGCTCTGTCTCACGAAAGACGAGAATTCTTGGCAGGCAGTGTTGCAGCCCTACCGAGCCGAAGCTTCGAGCTAAAGCCGTGCTATATCGACATGGTTTTCGAGATCCTGGACGACCTTCAGCATCGGGATGGCAAGACCAATTTCATGGTCGAACAGAACGCAAAAAAGGGATTGGAATTCGCCGACATCGGCTGTGTCCACGTATCCGGTCAGCTTGCCCGTACCGGATAAAACGACGAGCTGATCGCCGATCCGGACATCGGCCGGCTGCTCCTGGGCGGGTGAGACCGTATCATCTGGCAGAAAGTCCCAAAACACTCTCAAGATGATTCAGCGGAGATCGGCAGGATCAGTCGTCTCTCAACAGGTTCACCCCAAAACTCATCAATAGCCGAACGAACTGCGTGCGGGTGCTGCATTGTGTTTTGCTCAGGATCGATTTGACCTGTCCGTTGATCGTCGGCACTGCACGACCGTTCGTCTCGGCGATCTCGGTATTTGTCATGCCATTTGCCAGAGCGGGTATCAGCGCGGCTTCTGCTTGTGTCAGGCCGAATGCCTGTTGGAGGGCCGCCGGATTGATGGATACCGGCAGGCTGGTGTCGATGCTGTAGAGCACGAATCCGGTAAAGATGCCCGAGCTGATTTCCCCGAACCTGTTCAGGTGCTGCAACTCAACGCTAAGATAGCCTCCGTCTTCTTTCGAAATCACCTCTTTTCGAGGCCGGGCACCGAACTTGCCGTGATTTCGAACATCGGACTTCAACTCATGGAACCGCTTTTCGTCTTTGGCATTTTTGAAGCGCAGCACTCCATTGGGGGCTTCTTCAAAGACACCGCACTCTTGCCTCTGTCGACAGAATTCCCGATTTTCCTGAACGATCCGGCCATGCCGATCCAACACCGATATGCCGACAACCAATCTGTCCATTGCTCCCAGAACATCGAGCCGTTCTGAGGCCAGTTGCCGCGCTGGACGGCTCAAATCAAGCGATTTTGCCAGATGCGGAAGAAGAACATTGAGCCGGTTCAGCTCCTCAGCCGTTGCAGGTCCTCTTCCGTCTGCGTATTGCAACGTGAACTGACTGAGATCCAGATTGTCCTTGTTCAAGAAAGCAATCACCCTATGGCGCAAACCGAACTCCATCATAGATTTCACGTTCGGCTGGTTCAGAAACTCTTCGTAATCGTCATAGACCGCTTCATCGCTGATGGCTTCTATCTCGTCGAACGTTGAAAGGGCCGACTTGGCCAGAGACCTTTCGACGGTCTCATGCGCCAGGTATTGCAACGCGTAGTTCTTGAATTCGGTTATCGGGAACGCGTTGCTCATGTGTGCGACCTGAAAGGGAATGGAACCGCCGTACTCATCGCTTTCAAAAATTGCACAGCTAAAGGCTCCCGATGCATCGACCAGCCTGTCCAGCACAGCAGGCCACAGCTTCGGATCGATCGCAGCGTCATAAATGGAATGGATCAATTCGTTCATTCTCGGGTCCATTTTCGCCCCCCCAAATTGCAACGAACGGACTTGCAGATCGCATTTCAGCTCAATTCCTGCGAGCACGTCAACACCGTCACCACTCTGCACGAAATGGAGGTCAATCTGATAACCCATTCACGAAAAGTCACCACGTCATCTACCGAAGCGAAAAGGCTAATTGATCAAACGTCGACGAGGCGCTCTGACAGCAGCTGAGACCAGTGGAGGTCACGCTGTTCGAAGGGATTGCCTGGTAGCGTCCGAACAACTTACCTGTGCCGAAACTGAAGGTGGGCTGAGCGGTGCCCCGGATACCGGAAGGGGCTTCCCGGAGGAGGAGAAAGCGCGCGCGCTCCCCCCCTGTGAGAGAAAAGGCGTTTGGAATTACTGATCGCCAGTTTGCTTGAAAGTGCGCGCCAAAACCGAATGAGGCACCCAAATTCCCCGTGAAAAGTTGCCGTCCCATCAATCAACTAACCTTGGGGTTCAGCGATCTTTCATCAACTCACGGCCGCAATCGACTCTCCAAGAATTTCAACACCTCTTTCAAGTTCTTCATCCGATATCGTCAAGGGTGGGGCAAGGCGGAATACACTGGCCAGTCCGGGCAGATTGACAATGTTCATCCAGACACCACGCTGCGCGGCTTCGCGGCAGATCCGCTGCCCAAGTTCTTCGGCTGGAAGCTTGCTTTGCCTGTCGGTGACAAACTCAACCCCCACCATGAGCCCCCGCCCTCGAATGTCGCCGATGCAATCGAACCGTTGTCGCAGGTCATTGAGCCCGGCCTGAAGCTGTTCTCCTGCTTGCCGGGCCCGTTCGACCAGCCCTTCGCTTTCAACGACATCGAGGACGGTCAGACCGACAGCGGCAGGAAGCGGATCGGAAACATGTGTGGTGAAGAACAGGAAACCGCGTTCGTAAGCCTTTTCCTCTATTTCCTTGCTCGTCAAAACGGCGGCGAGCGGCAGTCCGGCTCCGAGGGTCTTGGAGAGTGTCAGAATATCGGGAGTAACGCCGTCGCGTTCAAAGGCAAACATCGTGCCTGTACGTCCGACACCCGTCTGGGCCTCATCAAGGATGAGAAGCATACCGCGCTCTTCGCATTTCCTTTTGAGCGCTGCGAGATAGCCGACGGGCAGATCCAGGACGCCTCCGACGGACAGGATTGGTTCTGCAATGAATGCCGCAAGGCTACCTGTCGATTGGCTGTCTACCAGAGAAAAGGCATCATCAAGTTCGGTCTGCCAATCAAGACTTCCATCCGGATGAGTGAATCTCGGCCGATAGGGATTTGGTGCGGGTATCGCAAACGATCCGACATTGGCAGGTCCGGTGCCGTGAGGCCGCTTGCTATATGTGGCCGATGCCGCCGCACCGGTCATGCCATGCCAGCTCTTTGAAAAAGCGACGACTTCGTGTTTCCCGGTCACCTGCTTTGCCAGACGAATGGCTGCCTCATTGGATTCGCCGCCCGTTGACAGCAGAAGCACTTTCTCAAGGCCGGGCACAATGGAGCCCAGACGTTCTGAAAGATCGACAACAGGGCGTGAAAGCAATCCGCTGAAGAGATGATCGAGTTCACCAATTTGCCGTCTGACGGTTTCGACAATCGCCGGATGCGAATGGCCGAGCAGTGCACTCATCTGTCCAGACGTGAAATCCAGGATCCGGTGTCCTTCCGTATCGAAGAGATAACTCCCCTGCGCGCGTTCGATGATTGTGCGTTCGAACTCTGCTCCATACCGCAACACGTGATTGTCGACGGTGTTCCAAAATGCGGTGTCACAGTTGCTCGGCATTTTGTGTTCCTCCCGGAAAAAGATTGAATGCCTTTTTGCCATATGGGCATGTCTTAGAAAAATTGATATAATCAAACTCTGATATCAATAAAATCGATAACATGCCTCCATTGGAAATATCTCTTCTTCGCAGTTTCGTCGCCGTAATGCGTCTCGGCTCGATAAGTGCAGCAGCGTTGCAGGTCGGGCGCACGCAGTCCGCGCTCAGCACGCAGATGAAACGGCTCGAGCAGATCGTCGGAGGAGAAGTGTTTCACCGCTCCGGCAGCGGTGTCAGCCCTACCCGGTTGGGCGAACGGCTCATGACCCACGCTCAATCCATCCTTGCTGTACATGATGAGGCGTTGTCCGACCTTACCGACAAGGGGCTTCAAGGGTCGGTCAGACTAGGCTGCCCGGAAGACTACTTGAATGCATTCATTCCGAACATTCTTTCTCGCTTTTCCGCTGAACACCCAGCGGTCGAGATTGAAATTGCCTGTGCTCCGACTTCTGAGCTCAAATCAATGCTTCATCGAAGGCAAATAGACGTCGCTCTCCTGTCTGAGACCATGGACACCATCCCGAAGGAACCGCTTCGCCGCACAAGACTGGTCTGGATTGCGAGCAAACCACGTTCGCAAGTGTTTCAGGGTGAGGTATTGCCGTTGGCACTTGCGGCGCCGAACACTCTGGACCACCAGATAGCATGCGAAGCAATGCGACGCGCGGAGCAGCCCTACCGAATTGCCTTTGCTGCCAGCAGCCTGACCGGACTTCTTGCAATTGCAAGATCCGGTCATGCGATCAGTGTGGTGACGGATACTGCGGTTCCGGAGGATCTGTTCATAGTCAACGATCCGCTGCCGGTTCTTCCCGAAGTTGGTATCTATTTGGAGTGCTCTGTTCCTCAAGCGGGAGACGTTCTGGAAGAATTCTGCCGCGTGACATCTGAAGTCGTTCAAAGCACCCGAACCTGAATGAGAGCATTCAACTGGTCCGTCCGGTCGGGATCGACGCTTTTGACTGGTATCCTCAATCCACGGTCAGAGAAAAGAATTCGATCAGTTGACCGTCAGGATCCTTGAGTTTGAGGAGTTGAATGCCTGGTTCATCGATAATGTCAGGGGCTGGCCCGCCTTGCGCGACCGATCCCCGCTGTCGGATCCTTTCCAGGTCGTTGGTGTGAATGTACGGCACTGCACCTGATCCGGGAACAGAACCTGGCGCATATCGGTCTCGCGACACGATGGCAAACCAGCCACCGGCAAAATCAAAGGCGATGAAGTCATCAAGCTGGAGGGCTGGCTTGCGTGCGAAAAGCGTCTGATAGAAGGTCCGAGACCGATCCATGTCGTCGGAACTCACATAGGCACCCATTTTGAGAACCGCTTCTGCAGTGCCGCTGGTCTGTGCTTTGGCCGCAAGCGGCGAACTGAACATTGCCAATACCACCAAGACCTGGATCAAATATCTCATTTCTCGGGCTCCAAGGTTTCGGGATGATGCTGAAACTGCCGTGCATTGTCGCAAATCGAATACCAGTCAGGCTTTTCCGCAACGAACTCGTGAAACGCATTGCGCACGATCGGATCATCATCGAGGCAATGTGCGTTGATCGGAAACGTGCTCTCCTCAGAAAGAGGTTCGCCCAATGACGTCCCGCAGCGACGACAGAAGGAACGGATGTATTTGTAAGGGTCTTGGGGCATAACGGCCTGAATGTCCGCTTCGCCGCTCACGAGTTTGAACTGGGTTTTCTTCACAAACACAAACGGCGTCGCGCCAAGCTTCCGACACCTGGTGCAGTGGCATGATGCCATCATGCCCGGCATGCCTTCGATGACAAACCGCACAGTCCCGCAACCGCAACTTCCTTTGATTTCCACAAGGCTCTCCCTGGTTTGAGTGGAACTCAGACCGGTTTAGCTTCACCATGCTGACAGCATGGTGTCAGCATGGTGCGGAACAGGAAGCATGAGACGAGGCGACCGTCTGTTCGAACTGATCGAGATCCTCCGGCGCGCACGCGGGCCCATCTCCGCAGAAGCGATTGCGAATGAGCTCGAGGTCCATAAAAGGACAGTTTACCGGGACATTGCCGCCCTGATGGCGCAACGCGTTCCGATACGCGGAGAAGCGGGCGTCGGCTACGTTCTGGAGGCAGGTTTCCACATGCCGCCGCTCATGCTGACGCCGGACGAGATAGAAGCTGCGATACTGGGTGCTCAATGGGTCCAAACACGCGGCGAACCTGAACTTGCGCAAGCGGCAGCCAAGCTGATCGCCAAAATCGAAACGATCTCCCCCGCCGACCTGCACACGTTCTTCGCCGACCCCGCGACAAGTGTGTCACCAGTTGAAACGACCAAGGAAACACTCAGTTCGTCAAAAATCCGCTCGACCATACGGCAGAGAAAGAAGATCCGGATTACATATCGCGACGACAAGGGAAACACTTCGGATCGCACCATCTGGCCGATCCTGCTCGGATACAGAGACACCGGCAGGATCCTGGCAGCCTGGTGCGAGCTCAGAGAAGACTTCCGTTACTTTCGAACCGAACGGATCATGAGCGCACATGTGCTTAACGACAAGGTTCCTCGCCGCCTGGATCACTTGAGAGCCGAGTGGCGGTCAGCCATGGAGCGCGAGCGCCGGCGTCTTGCAGCATCGTCCACGCCAACCCAAAGAGCAAAGAAGTAACTGAACAACTTAAGTTACCGAATTATCCTTGTTGCCCAACCTACCGCCGTTATGGATGCCGCGAGATCCATCGTCGCGTTTCCAACGGATTTGAACAAGGTGATGTCCCTCGCATCCTGTCGCCGTCTTTCTCCGGTGCAAATCGCGAAGAGGTCGCCGACGATATCCTGTTGGCGGATCGCGCCGCACTCCAGCGGAATTTTCAGCTCTCCTGCTTCGGTGAGCGCGAATTTCGTGTCGACAAACAGGCGCGCCCGTTGAAGAGCGCGATCGTCAGCCTCGCGCATTGTGGGAGTGAAAGCACCGATCAGATCCACATGCTGCCCTTCCCGCAGCCAGTCTCCCAAGATCAACGGTTGCGTCGACAGTGTCGCGGCGGAGACAATATCGGCCCGTGGAACGGCGGCGGCCAGGTCGGTTACGGCTTCCGCGTCCCAGCCGCGTTCCGTCAGGGTCGCGGCCAGGTTTTGAGCCGCTTCGGGAAAGACATCCCAGATCCGAACAGTCTTGATCGGGCGAACGGTGCGAAAGGCTTCAGGCAATTGAGCGGCGACCTTGCCGGCACCGATCAGCAAAAGATGTTCTGCGGTCTCGGAAGCCAGATGACGGGCTGCAAGAGCGGAAGCTGCCGCTGTCCGCCGGGCAGTCAGCACTGCGCCGTCCAGAAGTGCCAGATGCGCACCGGTTTCGCGATCGAAGACAAGAACGGATCCGGCAATGGCCGGCAACCCACGGGTCGAATTGCCCGGCGTTGCAGTGACGACCTTCACGCAACCGATCTTGTCGGTCCACGCGGGCATCAGCAACAGGGTGGCATCAGGTTCGCCTGCCATTGGCAAAGTGTGATGATGCCGGTCCGGGGCGACCGACCTGGATGCAAACAGGTGCTCCATCTGGTTGATCAGGGTTTCATAGGGCAGCGCCGCGGCGGTGGCGGAAGCATCAAGAACCTGCATGTCTCAACCTTCAAATCGGGATGGGGAAAAGAGCTCTGCACGCAGTCCGGTGGCACAGATGCCTTCAGGCAGTTCAGCACTCAGAAGCAATGCTGCTGCAATCTTTCCGACGGCCGGAGAGGTTTGAATTCCATACCCGCCAAGCCCTGCGAGCCAGAACAGCCCTTGTGTTGTTGCGGAAGGACCGATGACCGGAAGCCGGTCCGGCGCAAAGGTCCTCAACCCGGCCCAGCTATGTGCCACATGGGTGACATCAAGAATTGTGCACTCACTGAGATAATGAGCGGCATAAGCGATATCGATTTCTTCCGGCCAGGCATCGTGAGGCTCGACCGGCGTTTCATCCGCGGGACTGATCATCAGCTGGCCGGCATCCGGTTTGAAGTAAAACACTTCATCAATCTCGTTGACTTCGGGCATTCGGCCGAGGTCGTAGTCGGGAACCTTGACGCTGATTGCCGTGCGCCGGTGCGGAACAATGCCCAAAGGAGCACTACCGAAGACCTGTGCCACAACGTCGGCCCAACCACCGGCTGCGTTCACGACCGTTCGTGCCCGGACTTCATCTTGAGACGTCTCAAGCACCCAATGGCCACCTTCCCGGCGAGCATTGAGAAGCCGACTATCCTGTCGGAACTCCGCCCCATCGGCTTTAGCGGACCGGGCATATCCCTGCAGAAGGTTTTCGACTTCTATGTCCCAGCAGTCCGGGTCGTGGAACGCCGCCTTGACCCAATCGGGATCCAGAAAGGGCACCTTTTCCAGTGCCGCGTCGACATCAAGAAGCTCCACAGGGGACGCACCCTCCGGAGAACTGGCACGTTCGTGTTCGTAGACGTCCTTGAGATGGCCCGCCTTGTCTGCATCGGCAATCAAAAGATTGCCACGCGGGCGAAGAAGATCAACTTCAGTGAAACCGACAGGGGGCGCCATCATGAAGCTGGCGCTTGCCGCAGTCAGCCGGCCGGTTATGTCGGAATGAAAGCGGCGGGTGAATTCCGCGGCGGAACGGCCTGTCGAATGAAACCCGAGCGCACTTTCCTGCTCCAGCAGCACCACTGAACGTTTGCCGTTCAGAAAATGCGCAACAGACGCACCGGCAATGCCACCGCCGACAATTGCGATATCGAAGATTTCAGCCATTGATCTGATCCATTGGAAACACCGGGCGCCGGAGACGGGAATAGGTACGGGATCTGACATCGGGCGTGCACAGGCCACCGGCATCCGTGACAAGAATCTCGGACGCAATCGGCGCGAAGGCACCTTTGAAATGCTGCATGGACTTCACCGCCAGAACGGATTTCTGAGTGGGTTCAATACCAACTACGCGGAAGATGTTCTTGTCGAGCATCTGCATCCGGTCGGACACGATCATGATATCGAGACCTTCGACCTGGAAACACACGCTGATACCAGTCGAGCCCGGCAACCCGGTGAACATCGGCCCTTCGAACCTGAAGGCCCCATCGCTGATTGCTTTCACATATCCACGAACCGGTATCGGACCACCACCCACGGAAGGATCTGTCTTGCCGCCGATGGAAAGTGAGACTTCGCGACCGACCCCATGGGCGGCGAGTTCTGCGACTGCTTCAGGATCAAAGAGCGCGCCGGCAGCTGCATTGGTGACACCAGCCTCAAGCAACGCGCTGATGAGCGCTGTGCAATCGCTGTAGGCGCCGGAACCCGGGTTGTCCGAAAAGTCCGCGATGACAATCGGTTTTCCGGTCTGCGTGGCTGTATCGATCCTGGAGATGCAGGTGTTGAGAGGCATGGGCCGCTGCCAGTCATCGCGATGCTTCCAGATTTCCGTGCAAACGCGATCCGCCGCAACTGCCGCAGAATTTTCGCGGAGCTTTTCTGTGTCATAGGTAACCAGAACCGATGGACCAGCCGCCCAGACATCGGCATCCGTGAAACCTGCATTGACAGCAACATTCAAGACGCCGTCGGTACTCATTTCCCGCTCGGCACACTCCAATATCCGGCACATCGGACCATTTTCGGTCGTTCGACCGTCATCGCATCCCACAAGCATGGGAGGGCGGCGAATGACAATCTCCGGTGACGTCCGGCCATCCATCGCGTCATTGAGAAGACCGCAGGCCTCCAGACCGACTTCACGCATGTCTACATGCGGATAGGTTCGAAACGAAACTGCGATATTGGCCAGACCGGCGAGTTCGTCGAAGACATTGGCATGCAGATCAAGCGTGATCGCCAGCGGTATCTCCGGCCCGACCACGGCGCGAATTTCACGAAGGAACTGGCTGTCACCATCTTCATCGGTTTCCGTAACCATTGCACCGTGCAATGCCACGAAGACGCCATCATAAGGACCATTTTCCTTGAGCCGGCGGACGCACTCCCGGGTAATCTCCGATCGGGCCTCTTCCCGGACCGGACCACCGGGCTCTGCGTGGGCGGCAGTGATATAGATCGGAACCCAGTCGTGTCTTTCTGCGACCTCGATCGCCCCGCCGACTTCCGAACCGGTACCGCGAAAGTTTGCCGGTATTTCATCGCCCTTGAAGTAATGCGACGCGTGAAAGTCGTTCATGCCGGTGCGCATTACAGTGAATGTATTGCTTTCATTGATGAACTCGATAACGGCAACACGGTGGGTCATACAGCTCCCCTTCGCCCCGCGGCGCGGGCGCAGATGTATTCCAAAATGAGAGACGCGCCCAAAAGGGCAGTGATATCCGCGTGATCGTAGGGGGGAGAAACCTCGACCAGATCCATGCCGACAAAGTTCATGTCGACGGTGTTGCGCAGGAACCGGATAATGTCATTGGGTGTCAGCCCGTCAACAACAGGTGTTCCGGTGCCTGGCGCGTAGGCAGGATCAAGACTGTCGATGTCGATGCTGAGATAGGCGGGGTGAGCCCCGACTACTTCACGCACACGCTCAAGAATGCCGCTCCAGCCACAATCATGGCACCAATCCCGGTAAAGAACCGTGATCGGATCATCCCTGTCATAGAATGTTCGGATACCGATCTGGATCGACCGCTCCGGATCGATAAGCCCTTCCCTCATTGCATGGTGAACGAATGTTCCGTGATCCAGCCAATCGCTCTTTTGCGTATCGCGATGTGCATCGAACTGGACCAGGGCAAGCGGGCCATGTTTTTCAGCATGCGCCTTGAGCGCAGTGTACGTGGTGCAGTGATCACCACCCAGCATAATGGTGCTGGCACCACCTTCAATGATGGCGCGCGCCATTGCTGTCGCGCTATCCAGCATTTGCCCCGTCTGCCCTCGGCGAAAGGGAACATCGCCGCAGTCAACCACCGACAGAATGTCGAAAGGATCGAAATCCCAGGGCCAAACCTCGCCCCAGGCGAGCTGCGTGCTTGCTTCACGCAACGCACTTGGTCCGAGACGCGCTCCGGGCCGGCCCGACGTCGTCAGGTCGAACGGAATGCCATAAACGCCGATATCGACGCCCTGCATGTCTACGCTCGGCCGGCGGCGCAGGAAGGTGCGTATCCCGGAATACGGCATTTCCACGTGGGTTCCGTCAGGCCCGTGCGTTTGCGAAAACACCCCTTCGTTTCCGAAGGAAATCTCATTGCACTGAATTTTCATGGAACTGCTCACCGATGTCAGTGATTGATCACCTGTTGGAGAAACTTGCGCGAACGCTCGTGCCGTGGATTGGTGAAGAAGCTTTCCGGATCGGCGACTTCCACGATCTGACCTGCGTCCATGAAAACGATCCGGTCCGCCACTTTCCGGGCAAAACCCATTTCGTGCGTGACGCACATCATGGTCATGCCTTCATTGCCGAGGTCGGCTATCACATCTAGCACTTCAGAGATGGATTCCGGATCAAGGGCCGACGTGGGTTCGTCAAAAAGCATGATGTCGGGCTTCATGCACAGGCTGCGGGCGATGGCGACACGTTGCTGCTGCCCGCCGGACAACTGATTGGGAAACTTGTGCGCATGCCCGTCCATACGCACCTTCGCCAGATACTCCATGGCGATGACTTCGGCCTCGGCCCGCGGGACCTTGTGCGTGTAGATCGGCGACAGGGTGCAGTTGTCCAGGGCACTCAGATGCGGAAACAGGTTGAACTGCTGAAAACACATGCCGACGTGATCGCGGATCTTGCGAACTGCCTCCTTGCTGTTGTCCATCCGGATACCGTCCACGGTCAGAGCGCCGGACTGATACGCTTCCAAATGGTTCACGCAGCGGATCATTGTGGATTTGCCTGATCCCGACGGTCCGCACACAACGATTTTTTCACCGCGCGCGACCGTGAGATTGATGTCTTTCAGCGCATGAAACTCACCGTATTTCTTGTTCAGGTTCTCGAACCTGATCGCGATTTCGGATTTGGACATTTTGTTTTCCTTGGACATCAGATCAGACCATCCATTTGAAACGGGCTTCGATCCGGCGCAGCACCCATTCGATTGCCATCACGAGCACGAGGTAGTGGATCGCGGCGACGTAATAGACCCGCAAGTCGAAAGTCTCGGAGAAGATGAACCGCGCCTGCCCCATCAGATCGAACACGGTGATGATCGCCAGCAGCGAGGAAGCCTTGAGAAGCAGAATGAATTCGTTCCCGATTGCCGGCAGCGCCTTGGCAAAGGCAATCGGCAGCAACACACGCCTGAAGGCGGTCCAACGGGTGAGGTTCAGCGCCTGGTTCGTTTCCAGGATGGATGTTGAAATCGTATCCAGACTGCCGCGGATGATCTCAGCCTGATAGGCGGCTGTATTCAAAACCAGCGCAAACAACCCGCAATACCATGCATCGCGAAAGAACCACCAAAGGCCAATCGCGCGCAGTTCGCGATTGAACTGACCCACGCCGTAGTAGACCAGGAACAGCAGCACCAACAGCGGCATGCCGCGGAAGAAGTTTACATAGCCAAGCGCCAGCCAGCCGAGCGGTCCACGGGATTTGGATCGGGCGAGGCCAATCGGCAACGCCAGGAAAAACCCGAAGAAAATCGCCAATATGGTCAGTGAAGCCGTGGTGATGAGCCCATCGAACCACAGCTGCCGGTAATTCCACCACAGGTCAAACATTGCTCGCCTCCTCCCGGTTGAAACCTTTGGAAGCGCGCTGCTCGAGGCGCCTTTGAGCGCGTGACGACAGCGTCACCAGAAGGATGTAGATGGCGGCGATCACCAGATAGAAGAAGAATGGTTCGCGCGTCGTGTTGATCGCCAGTTCCGCGACATGAGTGATGTCGCTCAGCGCGATGACGGACACCAGCGAAGTATCCTTGAGGAGGATCACCCACAGATTGCCGAACCCCGGAATAGCGTGGCGCCACAGTTGCGGCAGGATAACCCTGAAGAAGGTGTTGAACGGCGATAGTCCCAGCGATTTTGCCGCTTCGAACTGGCCCCGCCCGACTGCATTCAGTGCTGCGCGTACGACTTCGCTGCCGTAGGCACTGATCACGAGGCTCAAGGCGATGAGACCTGCCAGAAACGGGCTCATGGAAAAATCCCGGTCCGGCGCAACCCAGCGGATCACCCACGCGACCGCCGCCTGAGACTGATAGTAAAGGATCAGCAATGTCAGAATTTCAGGCAGGCTCTTGAAGACCGTCGTATAGGCGCGGGCAGCGACCCGGACCGGAGCAATGGACGAAACCTTGCCCCAGTGGATCAGGAAAGACAGCGCGATGGCAACGGGGAAGGTTGCGAACGACAAGGCCAGCGTCACCAGCAGACCATGAAAGAGTTCGTCTCCCCACCCCTTGTCTCCAAAGGACAGGAGGCCAAGAAATTCCATTGTGAACCCTCCGGGAATCAAACGACGAAAGAGGAGAAGCGAGCTGATTTCATGCGCCAGGCAGCTCGCTTCTCATTGCCCGCTATTTTGGAGCAAGCGGGTGTTCATCAGTTCCCGTAAAGCGCACTGACCGCCTTGGGCTGCCCCATGATGTCGAAATCGAAGTACCGGGCCCGAATCTCGTCATAGGTGCCGTTCTCAATGATTGCCGCAAGCGCCGCATTCACTCTGGCCTGCAGGTCTGTATCCTCTTTGCGGAAAGCCATTCCGGTACCAATCGTTCCGTCCAGCAGGAAATCCTCACCAACGAACTCGCAGCAATCAACGCCGTCTTTCATCCAGTCGCCGATCGCGAACTTGGATTCCAGAACAAGATCAAGCCGGCCGCTTTCCATATCCAGGAATGCCTCGCCCAGTTTCGGATAAAGCTTGATTTCATTGTCCGGGAAATACTGCTGCAGGACCTTCACCGCAACGGAACCCGACTGCGTGCCGATGATCATGCCCTCAAGCGAGTCCGGCGTTGCATCTGTGAGACCCAGATCCTTGAGCGCGGCAAACCGCATTGTGTTGAAGTAATACGGGTCGGAGAAATTGACCTGTTCCATCCGCGCTTCGGTAATGGCCATGGAAGCTGCCATCACATCGAACTTTCCGGATTTCAGCGCGGGTATGATCCCGCCCCAGTCATGTTTGCTCCATTCGCACTCGACTTTCATTTCGGCACAGATCGCGTTACCGATGTCGATATCGAAGCCCTTGATGTCACCGTTTTCGGCAACAAAATTGAAAGGTGCGTATGCGCCCTCCGTTCCCATGCGAACGGTTTCGGCCTGCGCAATTCCGGCTCCAATCACCGAAGCGGTGAGCGCAAACACAAGCGATTTTCCGCGGTTTCGCATTTTATTCTCCTCCTCGATCGGACAGTGCACGATCTTTGGTTGTTCTTGTCTCTCTTCACCGACCTATAAGTTTTTTTGACTTAGAGGCCTGTGAAGTCTCTCCCTTCGGTCACCGGTTATACGGGTTACGGCTTGCAACACTCAAAGCAAAAGAACTATTCTGAGATATGAGAAAAATTGATATCTCAACTGCCCAGCGCAATTTGCGGAAACAACTGCCACACTTGCGGGCCCTGCGCGCTTTCGAAGCTGTCGCCCACCATCTGAGCTTCACGCTCGCCGCGGAAGAGTTGTCGGTCAGTCAGGGAGCGATCAGCCATCAGATCAAGTTGCTCGAGGAACGTCTGGGCAGGCAACTGTTCACCCGCACGCGCAATGGTGTTCTGCTGACACCGGAAGCCGAACTGCTCAGGGAAGTTTGCTGCCGGAGCTTCGACGAGATCGGGGAAACGCTTTCACTGATCGGGCAAAAACGCGATGCCCAGGTGCTGCGCGTTCGTTCCGGACCGTTCTTCGCGATGAAGGTGATCGCCCCTAGGATTTCCGAATTCCTGAGCGCCAATCCTGGAATTCAGCTGCATCTGAACAATCTGGACCCGGATTCTCCTTCGCTCGGAAGTGAAGATGTCCTGATCAAATATTGCGTTCACCCACCGGCAAATACGACTGCGTTTGAGATCCTCAAGGAAAATCTTGTTCCGATCTGCAGCCCGGACCTGCTTGAAGCCGGTCATAAGGCGGAAGAGATACTCTCAAGGTCTGATATCACCCGCTTGCACTATCGCGACATGAGCGATTGGGATGCCTGGCTGGAGCAAGCAGGCTTCAGCGGCTTCAAGTCCCTACAAAACCTGGTGTTTGACGACCAGCATACAATTCTTGAAGCCGTTCGTTCCGGACAAGGCATCGGAATGGCAGAACGTTCGATGATCCATGGAGACGTCAAACGCGGCCGGATATCTGTCCTGTCTCATCAGACGCTACAGCCTGAGGCATCCTATAAATTCATCTACAAATCCGAACGCGCTGCTTCCAACCGGGCGATAGAACTGTTTCGGGAGTGGCTGGAGCAGATCGTCGCTACCATGCAGGAGCCGGAGGCCTGAAGAAGGTCAAAGTTCCGGTTAATTTCTGGCTGCCACAGGCCTCAGCAAACCTGGTTTGCGACCTGTGCTTTCGGGTTCTCGACCTGACTCGCATCAAGCGCCCTTTTCGCTCGCAGCCTTATGATATTTTTCGCGGATCTCGTCGATATTCACTGTGGGAGGCGGTGCCTTCAGATTCATTTTCTTCAACGTTTCCAGGATGATATGAGAAGCGGCAAGGTTGCGGAACCATTTGTGGTTTGAGGGAAGAACATACCACGGCGCGTGCTTTGTGGAGCAACGCTCAAGCATGGCTTCATAGGCTTTTGTGTAGTCGTTCCAGAGCTCGCGTTCGGAATAATCGGACTCGGAGATTTTCCAGTGCCGCGCCGGGTCATCGAGGCGGCGCTTGAATCGCTTCAACTGTTCTTCCTTGGAGATGTAGAGGAAGAACTTGAGGATGGTTACGCCACTTTCCGTCAGCTGTTTTTCGAAATCATTGATGGTTTCATAGCGCTTTTCCCAGACATGCCTGGGCGCAAGATCGTGCACCCTGACAACGAGCACGTCTTCATAATGCGAGCGATTGAAAATACCCACCTGCCCAAGACCGGGAACGTGTTTATGCACTCTCCACAAGAAGTCATGAGCCCGCTCTTGCGCAGTCGGTTGCTTGAAACCGGTAACGGAGGTCCCTTGCGGGTTCATGGCGCGGATGACGTGCCAGCAAACCCCATCCTTGCCCGCCGCATCGATGCCCTGAAGCACGATCAGCAGTGCATGCTTCTTTTCCGCATAGAGGAGCTCCTGCAAGCTGGTTATCTCGGCCAGCGTTGCATCAAGCTCAGGCAGTGCCTTTTCGTGGCTCTCATGCACGCCGTGAAAACCGGGATCGATATCGGCAAGCTTCACGTGGCTTCCGGGTTTGACAATCAGGCGTTCGCGGTAGTCCATCTCGACCTCCGTTTATCCGTGCAGATGCCCATGGTGGCTCAAAGGGGCGTTGACGATCTCGGCCGACCGGGCACGCCGCGACAGGCGGTTGTCCATGAGCCTCTCAAGGGCAACGCGCACGATGCCCAGGACACAGAGCCAGACTAGAAGATAGATCCAGATCCAGCCGATGGTCGTCCAGGCGATCTTCGGTACGATCCAGCCGAAGCCGCACATGAGTACCGCCAGAGCCTGTGTCAGAACAATGGCGATGAAGAGCGGGCGGGCCGGGAATGGCGGCTCGAAGAACCATTTGTAGGTGCGCGTGACCAGCAGGAGCAAATGCCCCCCGGCAACGAGTTGCAGGAACATGACAGTTTGCAGCTGCGCCTGGTCATGCAGTCCGAAGTAATCTCGCGCTGCCGCGTCGTTCATCACCGCGAAGCCGATGAGCAACAAGCCGAAGGACTGAACGATCGACGCAAGGCCGAGAACCGCCGAAACGGAAAGCAGCCTCGGCATTCGCCAGCGTATCGGGTCCTTGGCAACGGCGGTGTTGTCATAGGCAATTGTCATGATCGGCACATCATCGAGCAACGACATGATGACAATCATGACAGCCGTGAGCGGCTGGAACCCGAGAAATATGGTGGAAAGCACAACCAGGAACATAATGTCCATTGTCAGCGCCACCCGGTAGATCGTGTAGCTGGTGATCCGACCGAAGATACGCCGGGCTTCATCGATGGCGTTGTCGATAACGGACAGACCGGGCGCCGTTAGAATGAGCGCTGCAGCTCCGCGTGCTGCATCGGTTGCCCCGGAGACGGCCGTGCCGCAATCCGCCTGTTTCAAGGCCGGTGCATCATTGACGCCATCGCCCGTCATCGCCACCAGGTGGCCGCGCTGCTGCAGCGCTTTGACGATTGCGTATTTGTGCTCGGGGAAGACGCGCGCAAAACCGTCCGCCTTCTCGATTGAATCGGCAATCTTTCCGGGCACGTTATCCGGATCCATGTCTTTCGGAAACGCATCGGCAGCAGCGATGATGTTTGTGCCGAGGCCGAGCTGGCGCGCCGTTTCCCGGGCAATCGCCGTATCGTCTCCGGTCACCATCTTGACCGCGACACCCTTGGCACGAACCTTGTCGATTGTGGATTTGGAATCGTCCCGAGGCGGATCAAACATCGGCAGGATGCCCAGCAGTTTCCAGGTCTTGCCACCATCTTCTGATCGAGTAACTCCAAGGGCGCGATACCCTCGTGAGCCGAGCGCGGCGACTTCCTGCACCACTTTCTTGGCAAGATCGTCGGGAGGTGTCGCCAGATCGATGATCGCCTGCGGCGCACCTTTGGCGACGGTGATTTTCTTGCCCGAGCTGTCCGTGAGATCCGCACGCGTCCGCTTTGAAACGGGATCAAAGGGCGTGAATTTGTCGACCTTGTAGCCATCAAGGCCGGACTTGTCCTTCAACGCGTCCAGGACGGCGGTATCGATGACGTCACTGTTTTCCCGTTCGGAGGCAAGGGCTGCGGCGAACACCACTTCCTCCGGCCCATTGGCGTCCAGAATGATTGGATCACCGAGTGTCAGAAGGTTCTTGGTCAGCGTACCCGTCTTGTCGGAACACAAGATATCGACGCCGGCCATTTCCTCGATGGAAGCAAGACGTGAAACAATGGCTTTTTCCTTGGAAAGCGCCAATGCGCCCAGCGCCATGGTGATCGAAAAGACGGCGGGCATGGCCACAGGAATGGAGGCAACGAGCAGGATCAGCACGAATTGCAGGATATTGAGTGCGTCGTCCACACCCCATGTGTCGGCAACGACGATGTCACGCCAGACCTGCACGGCAACCATGACCAGAGCGAGAACGACTGCAACAGCAATCAGAAAGTTGCCGATCTGGAACATAGCGCGCTGCGCGTGACTGACGGCCCCGGCGCCGGCCACCAGCTTGGCCGTGCGACCGAAGAACGTATTGCCGCCGGTGGCAATCACCAGCCCTGTCATTTCACCCTGCTTGACGACGGATCCGGAATAAGCCTCATCACCGGACTTCTTGGATACCGGCAACGACTCTCCGGTCAGTGCCGCCTGGTCGATCGATGCAAATTCCCCGGATACGAGCCGCAGGTCGGCCGGCACGATTTCTCCCAGACGGATCCTTACGATATCACCCGGAACAAGCGCTGCCGCGTCGATGGTCTTGAAGGCCCCGTCGCGCAGGGCCGTTGCGTGCGGCGCGAGACTTTCTTTCAACGCGGAGAGCGCGTTGGAGGCTTTCATATCCTGCCACAACTCAAGGCTTGCATTGAACACAAGCAGACCGAAGATGATCGCAAAATCGTCCCAGCGGCCGAGAAACGCGGATACCAGTGCCGCCGCTTCAATCATGAACGCGATGGGGCCGATGAAATATTTGAGAACCTTGTTCAAAAGGCTTTCGTGTTTTTCTGGCAGGGCATTGGGCCCGTAACGCCTGAGACGCTCTTCCACTTCACCAGTTGAAAGGCCTTTGTCTCCGTCGGCGTTCAGCGCCTTCATCGCCACTTCCAGCGGCGCCTTTTCCAGATCGATATCGTTCGCTTCAGCGGTCCGGGTCGTGCTCATGCGATCTCCTCGCGATCATGTGCATAAACGAGTATGATCAATCTGAGGTGGAAGTGAAGCCGATTTTGGTGACAAGAAAGACATGTTGCAGCACACCCGCTCGCCTGCGAGCTGCAGCTTTACCTGGTCTGCCTAGACACTTAGTCCGATTGCCCTGTTGATTTTCATTCCGGCGTTTACCGCATGGTAGGTTGGATAAGGTGAGCGATTGGAAACATCTATTTCACGCTTGAGCCAGTCCCGCTCTTCCAGAATGCCCAACGATTTTGACAGAGCCCGATCCGTGATTGCTCCCAGCCCGGATCTGATGATCGAAAAGCGTTTCGGAGTTTCTGTCACCGCCAATATAGGCACAGCCCAACTCCGCCTGATGACGGTGAACGCATCCTCGTCGGGGGCAAGCTCCACCACACGGCTCGCCATTGCGGCAACCACTACGCCTTTTTCAGTCAACCGGAACTCTGGCCGCAGCGGATGACCATGGCCAGGATTTCTCTCAAGCAATCCGAGTTGAACCAAATGATCCAGGCTCGATGCAAATGAGCTGCGGCTTGCATTGGTCGCCGCCAGCAGCGGCGCCTGCCGCCCCGGGACACCGGAATGCAGAAGCGCCAGAATCTTCAATGACCAGGCTTTGGATGTGAGCTTGACAAGCAATGTGATATCCATAATGTATAGTTACTATACTTTTGATACATAGGAAAGCATCATGTCAGTCGTTTCTTTGGACAACACAATCACCTTGGCTCTTTCGGTTCGTGACAGGCACGCAAGTGCCGAGTGGTACGAAAAAAATCTCGGCTTCCAGCTGCTCATGCATATTGACGAAGCTGGCTGGAGCGAAATGCAAACCAAGACCGAGGGCGTTACCCTGGGATTGGGTGAGCAAGCAGAACCCACCCCCGGCAATACCGTTCCCGTATTTGGCGTTGCGGACATTGCAACAGCCCGCGCCGCTCTCGAAAATGTTGATGTGAAGTTTGATGGACCGACCGAGACCATCGAAGGAATGGTCAGCACCGCAACGTTCTATGATCCGGACGGCAATGCCCTCATGCTTGCCCAGGACCTCTCCAAATAATCCGGATCTCGGGAAACAGTGCCATCGGCAGGCATCTTTGCCCAACCCGATTGCCTTCGAGTACCAACCCGTTTCTTTAAGAAGGTCGGCGGTACTGAAATGCACCGCCGTCTATTGTCATTCACCCGCGCCAGAAGCGTGGTGTCTTAGTGACATCACCGCGTTGATCACGGATCGAGAAATTCAGGTCACCTTGTAGAGGGACTTCATCAAAGACCTGAACAACTCGATGGTTTTGGGCTGGGGGCCCGATCTCGTCACCACCTGCATGACGCAGCTATAGTCTTCCTCTGCCTGAGGAAGCTTCTTCAGACGACCGCTTTTCACAAATGGCTCTGCGGCATGATCCGGCAACAACCCCAGATACTGACCGCTAAGGATAAGAAAGAACTGCGCTTCGATATGATAAACGACCCGGTCCAGATCATTCGGCCGGATTCGCTTCTGCCGTTGCCGGTTCCAGTATCCGCGATGCACCCAGGGGTATTCGAACAAATCCTGCATCGAGAGAGACTCCGGCGGCAGGTTGGCGATCGGGTGATCTGTTCCGCAATACAGCTCATGCCATTCGTCATAGAGGTCTTCATAGCGAAGACCGGCGATCTTATTGTCAAAACTGCCAATCCCGACATGAAAACTGCCATCGGCAATTCCGTTCAGGATGTCTTGTGGCTGCTGGATCTCCATGCAGATGCGTACCGCAGGAGCCTGCTCGGCCATTTTTCGAATGGCTTCGGGAAGTTTCAGATTCGGGTCTGACGCGGAACAATCGACAGCGGCAATGTTAAGCCGCCCGATCAGACTGCCCTTGAGCGCGCTCAACTGCCTGGACTGGTCGTCCAGCGTATTGATCAGCGACTGGGCTATCTCATGGACGATCAGCCCCTTGTCGGTGAGAAGGAAGCCCCTCCGCCCTCTTTGACACAGCTTGGCGCCAAGGCGTTCTTCAAGCGCTGCAATGTGGTTGGAGATGGTTGGCTGGCTGAGACCGAGCTCGGCCTGGGCCGCACTGAACCCACCGTTTCGGACTACACAGTCGAAGACTGTCAGCAGATGAATGTCGGAACCTGAGATTTGCATGCTTTCATTGAAATCATCAAATGTAAAAAATTGCAAAAGCAAATTTTCCGGCTCCAGGGCGCGACATAGTCTAGCGATCACCGGGAGTTTTGGGCTGTGCAGGTCAAGATTTTGCACAGCCGGATTTCAGCTTCAGGACGGGGTGACGACGCTATTCACGGATTGATCGCAGCTATCGCCGCGGTCTTTTGGATCAGCGCTCCGAACTATGGGGCTTACAAGCCGAATGCCCGCACCTGAAACAGAAATCAAGAGCGACAACATTCGCGAACATTGGAATGAAAGAATGCAGAAACCACAGAAACTAGACCCCAACGGCCCCACCGGCACCCTCGATAGCATCAGCGTGGTCGATCCGGCGACCGTGATCGACGGCAGGGCGGTGGAAACCGGCGCCAGCTACATGGGCGCAAAGACGGACGCCTTGCTCGTCGGCGTTTGGGACAGCACACCTTATGCCGAGGTCTTCTCCGGTGAAGGCTATCCGGCTGACGAGTTCTGCCAGGTTCTGTCCGGAAGCGTCACGTTGACCTGCAAGGATGGCACTTCTCAGACTTTTTCCGCTGGAGACACTTACATCGTCAACAAGGGTTGGTGTGGTGAATTCCGGGTCAACGAGCAGTTCCGCAAATATTACGTGATGGCCGCCTGATCGCGGCACGGCAAAGAAATCGCCCGGTCCAAGAGGCTGTGAGCCAGAAACATCTCCAGGGAGCTCTTCATGTACAACCAACCGCTTGGCGGCAACGAAATGCCGCGTTTCGGAGGACCTGTCACATTCATGCGTCTGCCGGCGGCGGAAACGGCGGAAGGCCTGGATGCGGCCTTCATCGGCATCCCGATGGACATCGGAGCCAGTCACCGCCCCGGCACAAGGTTCGGCCCACGCCAGATCCGTGCTGAAAGTGCGATGATGCGGCCCTACAACATGTGGACGAAAGCAGCTCCGTTTGACGGATTGCAGGTCGCCGATATCGGCGATGTGCCGATCAACACCTTTGACCTCAAGGATGCGGTCGAACGTATTACCGCGTTCTATGACAACGTTCTGGAGGCGGGCGCCACTCCCATGACCATGGGCGGCGATCACACCCTCACCTACCCGATCCTCCGTTCCATCCGGAAAAAGCACGGTCCCGTCGCCCTGATCCACGTGGACGCTCATGCGGACATCAATGATCACATGTTCGGTGAAACGATTGCCCATGGGACTCCTTTCCGCCGCGCCTATGAAGACGGTTTGCTGGTCCCGGAAAAGGTGTATCAGATTGGCCTTCGGGGCACGGGATATGGTGCCGATGATTTCGACATTGCCCGTCAATGGGGCTTCACGGTCATTCATGCAGAAGAACTCTGGTATAAATCTGCCGCTCCGCTGATGGAGAAGATCCGGGCTGAAATCGGCGATACACCGGTTTACCTGACCTATGACATCGACAGTCTGGACCCGGCATGCGCTCCGGGCACCGGCACGGTGGAAATGGGCGGATTGATGACCAGTCAGGCGCTGGAGATCGTGCGAGGCTGCAAGGGTCTGAACCTTGTGGGCTGTGACCTGGTTGAAGTCTCTCCACCATATGATCCGTCCGGCAACACAGCGACCATCGCCGCCAATCTTCTTTACGAGATGCTCTGCGTCCTGCCTGGCGTGCCTTACCGCGACTGATGGCAGAAACCGACTTCACCGTCGACCGAAAGTGAAGTTCCGGAGCACCGGAAACACGCAAACCGAAGTTTCAAGTGAGGAATGTCATGTCATTCGCCGAGAAGGCGCTGAAGGATGTCACGTTTTTCCCGTTCTGGCTGGACAGCCCGGACGCGCCTGAAGTGCAGGATCAGTTAACCGGCAGGACCGACGCCGATCTTCTAATCGTCGGAGGAGGCTTCACCGGGCTTTGGGGAGCGATCCAGGCCAAGGAACAGAACCCGGGCCGTGACGTTGTACTGATCGAGGCGGACAAGATCGCTTTTGGCGCATCCGGCCGACCGGGTGCGGTGGTCTCAACTTCGCTCATGCATGGACTGCACAACGCGGTCAGGGTCTTTCCCAAGGATCTTGCGGCGCTTGAGCAACTCGGCCACGACAACATTCAGGGCTTCCGAAAGACCCTTGATGATCACGATATCGATGCACACCAGACCTGGGGCGGTGAGTTGACGGTTGCGATCGGCGACGAACGTGTCGGCGACATCGAAGCGGAATACAAGCTTCACCAGGACCACGGTTATGACGCCGAATTCCTTGATCGTGACGCTGTGCGTCAGCATGTCAATTCACCCTTGTTTTCCGCCGGTCTCTGGAACAAGAGCCTTTCGGGCACGGTGCACCCGGCGCGGCTGGCCTGGGGCCTGCGCAAAGCAGCCCTGGCTCTCGGCGTCAGGATCTACGAGCACACACCGCTTGAAAACATTGAGCGCGTCGATGGTGCCTTGAACGTTCGCACGCCCTACGGCCTCATTCGCACGCCAAAGATATTGCTTTGTACCAACGCCTTCGCCGCCGGACACAAGAACATCAAGAAACGCGTTGTCGGGATCCGGGACCGGATCATCATGACCCAGCCGCTCAGCGATGATCAGGTCGAAAGCATCGGCTGGAAAAACCGGCAGGGCGTCTACGACACCAGGACGCAGCTCAACTACATGCGGATGACGAAGGACAATCGCATCCTGTTTGGCGGCCGCCTGACTTATTACTACGACGGCACCAGCAACACCAATCCAGCCGGTGAGCGGGTGGTCGATCCCTACCTGCGACTGGCCGGTGCGTTCAACAAGACTTTCCCTCAGCTGGAAGACATCAGCTTTTCGCACGCCTGGAGCGGTCCGATCGCACTGACGACACGCATGGCGGTGCATTTTCAGAATTACTGGGATGGCGATGTGGTCTGGGCCGGCGGCTATTCCGGGTTTGGCGTCTCGACCAGCCGTTTTGGTGCCCGGATCGGTCTTGCCAAACTGGATCGGCTGGACCTTCCCGAACTGAAGCTGGATTTCGCCACAACCATGCCGAACTGGATACCTCCCGAACCCTTCCGGTGGATCGGCAGCAAGATAACACTCTATGCGCTGGACACAGCGGACGAGAAAGGCGGTTGGCGGCATGCGTGGATCAAATTCGTCCATGCCCTCGGCTTCCCGCTCTGAATTGCCGGCAAAGGAAACCTCCTATGGAAAAACCGAATATCGATACGGCGATAACCCGAAAATCCGCCAGGGGCATGATCGGCGAAGTCAGCTATTCCGGAGTGACCAGCTTTGCCCGCTGCAAGTACAGCAAGGATCTTTCCGAAGTTGACGTCGCCGTTACGGGAATCCCTTTCGACGTTTCGGTGACCCATCGAAACGGGTCCAGGTTCGGGCCGCGTCAGGTTCGCGAACTGTCGACCATGCTGGCCTGGGATGCTCCCTATGGCTGGCCGGTCAATCCGCTGGAAAAATTCAACGTGATCGACTACGGCGACTGCGCCTTCGATCACGGCAAGCTGCACCACGCTCCGGCCGCGATAACTGATCACATCAAAACCATTCTGGATGCGGGCGCGGCGGCCATCTCCATCGGCGGCGATCACTACTGCACCTTGCCGATCCTGCGGGCGCATGCCGAAAAACACGGCCCGATGTCGATCATTCAGTTCGATGCGCATTCCGACACCTGGGTAGACGACGACGCAGAGAGAATGGATCACGGAACCTTCATGTATCGCGCGATACAGGAAGGGCTGGTAGTACCGGAACGCTCCGTGCAGGTAGGTATCCGCACCAGCAATCCGGATACACAAGGCTTTCATACGCTCGACGCACGCTTTGTGCACGAACATGGTCCGGTCGAGACCGCAAGACAGATCAAGCAAATTGTCGGTGACAGCAAGGTTTATCTGACCTTTGACATCGACGGACTCGATCCGGCGTTTGCGCCGGGCACCGGAACCCCGGTTTTCGGCGGCCTCACATCCGGCCAGGTTGCAATCATTCTGCGGGACATCGCGGGGATCGACCTAGTCGGCGGAGACGTGGTCGAGGTTTCCCCCGCCTATGACACCACTGGGGCAACAGCCGTTGCAGGTTCGCAGATCGTCCTCGAAATCCTGTGCCTTCTGGCAAACAAGTAACAG
Source organism: Roseibium sp. SCP14 (assembly GCF_040329475.1). Lineage (NCBI taxonomy): Bacteria > Pseudomonadati > Pseudomonadota > Alphaproteobacteria > Hyphomicrobiales > Stappiaceae > Roseibium > Roseibium sp. SCP14. The sequence continues at coordinate 143,999 of NZ_JBDZYH010000010.1, read as the reverse complement.
CGATACCCACAAGACCCGACCGACCATGTCTGGAGTGAAACTCTTGAGTTCCAATTCTCTCTTTGATCGCAACAAGACGGTGTTTGCCGGCGGCTGCTGGCGCGATGGATCCGGACAAGACCTCCTGAAGGTCTTCAACCCGTCTACAGGCGAAGTGGTTGCGAAAGTTCCTTCCGGTGGACCATCTGATGTTGATGATGCCGCCGCAGCAGCCGCCAACGCATTTGGCAGTTGGAAATCGGTACCATCTGTAACGCGTGCCGGATATTTGCGCGCCTTTGCGAGGGGACTTGCCGACCGGCAGGAAGCGCTCGTGGACGTTCAGATGACCGTCAACGGTAAGCCCCGGCTTGAAGCCGAGATCGATGTGGGCGATGCCATCGCCACGTTCGATTACTATGCCGGACTTGCAGACGGCCTGGACGAGCGGCAGGACGCGCCCGTGATTCATGCCGGTGGCGAGCACCTGGGGCGCGTGCGCCATGAGGCTCTCGGACCCGTCGGCATGATCGTTCCCTGGAATTTTCCGTTGGTCACCAGTGCCTGGAAAATCGCCCCGGCCCTGGCTGCCGGATGTACAGCGGTCATGAAGACCTCGGAATTCACGCCACTCATTGAACTTGTTTATGGCGATATTGCCGCTGAAATCGGATTGCCCGCGGGTGTCCTTAATATCGTTACCGGCGGTGCGGATGTGGGTATTGCAATCACTGAGGCGCCGGAATTCCGCAAGGTTTCCTTCACCGGCTCCAACATGGTCGGTGCCAAGGTCATGCAAGCTGTTGCAAAACGATGTCTGCCGATTGCGCTTGAACTCGGCGGCAAGTCCCCAATTATCGTGACCGAGGATGCGGATCTGGAAACCGCGCTCGACTGCGTTATGGGCGGGATTTACTTCAATGCAGGCCAGATGTGTTCCGCAACTTCAAGGTTGATCGTTCACGACGATCTGGAGGCAAAACTGCTCGAAGGTCTGGTGGAGCGCTCCCGCGCCACGAAGGTCGCCTCGCCCTTTGAAGAAGGCACGGAAATGGGACCGATCACGACCCGTGCCCAGTTCGACAAGATCCGGGAATACCTGGACCAGGCATGCAGCCAGGGCCTGGATTGCCTGACCGGCGGGAAGGCACAGGCTGATTGCGCCGGTAATTTTATCGAACCGACAATCTACCGCAATGTGCCTCACGAGCATCACATCTGGCGCGAAGAGGTCTTCGGGCCGGTCCTGGCAACAACCACGTTCCGAAGCGACGAAGAGGCGCTCCGGATTGCCAACGATACCCGCTACGGGTTGGTGGGATCAGTGGTCTGCAGCGATCCCGATCGAGGCAAAGCACTTTGCGATGGCATCGCGGCCGGGCAGATCTGGTTGAACACGCCACAGATCGTTTATCCGGAAAGCGCCTGGGGCGGTTTCAAGGCAAGCGGCATCGGCCGCGAACTCGGCCCCTGGGGCCTCTCCGGTTTCCAGGGCGTCAAGCACGTGACGGCACCCTGCTAATCCACCAGCCAATACACCTGAGACTATTTCACGGCCCGCACTGAGGACATAAGCGGCGGGCCAATCTTCCGGCACTCAAACCAGCTGGTGCCGGAGGTCAACCTTCCTTCCAAATTCTCACCTCAGAAGGTCGGCGGGGTGCATGCGCTTATGATGACGCATTTGCTGGGCCCCACCGCCTTGAAGCGGTGTGGCATCCGGCTGTTGAACAGGTAGGCGTCGCCTGGTCCCAAGATTTTCCGTTCATCACCGACCGTAACCTCCACACGTCCGGAGACGACAATTCCCCCTTCTTCACCCTCGTGATGATACGCCCGCGTGCCTGTATCGGCGTTCGGCTGATACGTCTCGTGCAGGATCTGCAGGGAGTGACCATAAAGGTTTCCACCCACCTGCTTCAGAGATAACTTTCCTTTCCCGATTTCCGTCAATTCTTCAGCTGCGAAGAACACCTTGCGTTCGGGTTCAGGCTCGAACGCAAAGAACTCCGACATGCCGATCGGGATACCGTCCAGAAGCCGTTTGAGAGAACTGACCGAGGGGCTGGTGCGTCCCGCCTCGATCAACGAGATCGTGGAATTGGGTACGCCGGTGGCCTTTGCCAGCGCCCGCTGAGACAACCCTGCCCGCTCGCGCAGGAAACGAAGTCGCGCGCCAATTTCAAGGTTGGTGCCATCGGTGTTATTTGTGTTCATAATAATGAACAAATAACATCTTCTATATTGTTTTTCAATGAGTTAAAAATGAAAATGAAATGACTTTTCAAAAGGTTGGCAGGCCCATAAGGTGAGGCGATTTTGCTTCAACCGTGTCATGAAAACCGGTCTTGGAAAGGTCTTGAAATGAAGAATTCAGAGATAGCGGCACGGCGCGATGACGCCATTGCTCGTGGCGTTGGCATGATGACACAGGTCTATGTCGAGCGGGCCGAGAATGCTGAAGTATGGGATGTCGAAGGCAACCGCTACATCGACTTTGCAGCCGGCATTGCCGTGGTCAATACGGGCCACCGGCATCCCAGGGTCATGGCGGCCGTGCAAAAGCAGCTCGACAGCTTCACCCACACCTGTCACCAGGTGCTGCCTTACGAAGATTACGTTCGTCTGGGAGAACGCCTCAATGCCGCCGTGCCAGGCGACTTCGACAAGAAGACAATCTTCGTAACAACAGGTGCCGAAGCCGTTGAAAATGCGGTGAAAGTTGCCCGCGCAGCCACCGACCGCCAGGCGGTAATTGCCTTTGGCGGTGGCTTTCATGGCCGCACATTCCTGGGCATGTCGCTCACCGGCAAGGTGCAACCATATAAGGCCGGGTTCGGCACGATGATGTCTGATATCTTTCACGTCCCGTTTCCGATCGACCTTCACGGCGTTTCCGTCGACGACACCAGGGCTGCCATCACGCAGTTGTTCAAAGCGGATCTCGACCCTGCCCGTGTGGCCGCAATCATCATCGAGCCGGTTCAGGGCGAAGGCGGTTTCTACCAGGCACCGGCGCAACTGATGCGCGCCGTGCGCAGCCTTTGCGATGAGCACGGCATCGTCATGATCGCCGATGAGGTGCAAACCGGATTTGCCCGCACGGGGAAACTGTTTGCAATGGAGCATTATGACGTTTGCGCCGACCTGACCACCATGGCCAAGGGATTGGCCGGTGGCCTGCCTTTGGCCGCGGTCACCGGCAAGGCCGACCTGATGGACGCGGCCAATCCCGGCGGATTGGGCGGCACCTATGGTGGTAACCCTCTGGGGATTGCCGCTGCCAATGCCGTCCTTGACGTGATCGAGGAAGAAGACCTGTGTGCACGCGCCAACGAGCTGGGGTCCCGCCTGAAACAACGTCTTGAATCGTTTCGTGAGGCCGTACCGGAAATCGTCGACATACGTGGCCCGGGCTTCATGATTGCTGTCGAGTTCAACACCGCTGACGGTTCCGCTCCGGACGCGAATTTCGCCAATCGGGTCCGTGCCGAGGGACTGAACCGAAATCTTGTTCTGCTGACTTGCGGAACTTACGGCAACGTGGTTCGTTTTCTCGCCCCGATCACGATTCAAGATGAAGTGTTTACCGAGGCGCTCGACCTGCTAGAAGAGTCGATAATGGCCGCGAAAGGAGACTGAGATGCTGGACCGAATTGCCAAGGAATTGAAACTCGCAGACCCGTCTCTGCTGGAAGGCCGGGCCTATATCAATGGTGAGTGGCGCGATAGCGACGCGAAGTTCAAGGTTGTCAACCCGGCGACCGGCGCACTTGTCGCGGAAGTGACCGACACGACCATGGCCGATGTGCAGGAAGCCATCGACGCTGCTTATGTTGCCCAGAAGGAATGGGCACAGCGGACCGGCAAGGAGCGCGCAGCGGTGCTGCGCAAATGGTTCGAGCTGATGATGGAAGCACAGGACGATCTGGGCACCATCCTTTGCGCCGAGATGGGCAAGCCGCTTGCCGAAGCCAAGGGCGAAGTTGCCTACGGCGCTTCATTCATCGAGTGGTTCGCCGAAGAGGCAAAGCGCATTTACGGTGACACCATTCCCGGCCATCAGCGCGACAAGCGGATCATGGTGCTGAAACAGCCTGTGGGCGTTGTCGGCGCCATCACGCCGTGGAACTTCCCGAATGCCATGATTGCGCGCAAAGTTGCGCCTGCCCTGGCGGTCGGGTGTTCCTTTGTCGTTCGCCCCGCTGAACTCACGCCCTTGTCGGCGATCGCCATGGCGGTTCTCGCCGAGCGCGCCGGCGTTCCAGCCGGTGTCTTCAGCGTTGTGCCGAATTCCGATGCATCCGGCACGGGCAAGGAGATGTGCTCCAACCAGAAGGTCGCCAAGATCACCTTCACCGGATCCACGCGCGTCGGACAGATCCTGATGCGTCAGGGCGCTGACACCATCAAGAAAATGAGCCTCGAACTCGGCGGCAACGCGCCGTTCCTCGTTTTCGATGATGCTGACCTGGATGCAGCGGTCGAAGGCGCAATGATCGCCAAGTTCCGCAACAACGGACAGACCTGCGTCTGCGCCAACCGGATCTATGTGCAGTCAGGCATCTATGATGCGTTCGCCGAAAAGCTCAGCGCCGCAATCGGCAATCTGGTTCCCGGCAACGGCATGAACGAGGGTGTGACCACAGGTCCGCTGATCAACGAAGCGGCGGTGGCCAAGGTCGAAGAACATCTTGCGGATGCAACCGGAAAGGGCGCACGCGTTCTGACCGGCGGCAAGCGCATGGAAGGCACTTTCTTCGAGCCAACTCTGCTTACGGACGTGCCGACCTCCGCCAAGATTTCACACGAGGAAACCTTCGGTCCGATTGCACCGCTGATCCGGTTCGAGACGGAAGAAGAGGTCATTGCACTGGCAAATGACAGCGAGTTCGGCCTCGCCGGATATTTCTATGCCAACGACCTGGGCCGTGTCTGGCGGGTTGCCGAAGCCATGGAAACCGGAATGGTTGGCGTGAATACCGGCCTGATCTCGACCGAAGTCGCGCCATTTGGCGGCGTGAAGCAATCCGGCCTTGGCCGTGAGGGGTCCAAATACGGTGTCGATGACTTCCTCGAGCTGAAGTATGTCTGCCTCGGCGGCATCAGCTGATTCAAAAAAAGCCCGCTGGAAACAGCGGGCCTAATTCTTTTGAGAACTTTATCGCACTATCCGGTTTGCACAACTTGCCTGCAGTTTAGGCACTCAATTCACTTGGAAGTGCCGCGGAAAGAAGCTCCGTGCCGCATTGAGGCACACATTCATCGCCAGCTTCTTGTCGAACCGGTCGGCGTGGAGATGAAAATCCGTCCAGAACCCCTCCAGTATGACGGTGAATGTCTTTGCCGCCAGAATCGGATCAACGTCCGGATAGTTGCCTTCTTCGCAGAGCTCGGTGCAAAGGGCCTTGAACTTTTCTTCCGTCTGCAGGTCTCCCTTGTCGACCAGAGTGCGGAAATTGACCGTGCCTGACACCTCGGAGCGAAATGAAAACCAGATTGCAACGCATTGAGGGTTGAGGACTTTTTCCGACAAATCGGCTCTGAACATCCCCTCGATCTTTTGCGCCGGGGTCAGCGCCGGATCCCGGATTTCAGCTTTCCAGTTCTCCAGATATTCGCTCATCAGCTGCTCGGCGACCGCCCAGAGCAGAGCATCCTTGCTGCCGAAATACTGATTGATCATACCGCGTGAAAGTCCCGAGATTTCCTGTATCCGGTCAATCGTCGTCGCCTTGAAACCGTACTTGTAGATCGCCAGCGCAGCTGCATCGAGCAACGCCTTGCGGTTTCTCGCCTTGTTGAAGGCCCTGGCGCCTTGAGGTTCCGTCAATTGCAGGTCTGACACAGTTGCTCCCTTTCCAGACTGCCGTCTTTCCTAACCGAGTTTTGGCTCCAAATCAAAACTTGAACAAACGTACATTTTGTGATTTTTGTTACAAACATGCTGCGCACCAGACAGGAGGCGACGTTGACGCTTACCGATCCAAGATATGCCGTGTTGTTTGAGCCCGTGAAAATCGGACCGGTGACCGCACCGAACCGTTTTTACCAGGTGCCGCATTGCAACGGCATGGCGCATGCCCGCCCGAATGCGCTGGCGGCGATGCGGGGTGTGAAGGCGGAAGGTGGCTGGGGCGTCGTTTCGACGGAAGAGGTGGAAATTCACCCGACTTCGGACCTTTGTCCTGCAATCGAAGGACGCTTGTGGTCGGACGACGATATTCCATACCACGCCAGAACGGTCGACGCGATCCACGAACACGGATCGCTGGCGGCAATCCAGCTGGCGCATAACGGCGTCGCGGTGGCAAACCACTTTTCGCGCCTCTCCCCGCTAGGCCCCAGCAACATGTCCATCGTTTGGGACTTCGGTGACCCGGTCCAGGCCCGGGCCATGGACAAGGATGACATTCGCAACTTGAGACATTGGTACCGGGCAGCCGCCCGGCGTGCGAAGTCCGCCGGCTACGACATCGTCTACATGTATGCGGGCCACAACATGACCACGCCAATGCATTTCCTGGGCCGCCGGTACAATGATCGCACTGATGAATATGGCGGCAGCGTGGAAAACCGTGCACGACTGATCGGCGAGCTTTTGCAAGATATCAAGGAGGAAGTGGGGCAAACCTGCGGGATTGCGTTCAGGTTCGCCGTGGACGAAATGCGCGGGTCCGACGGGATCACGTGGGATGAGGAAGGTCGCGCCGTTCTGGAAATGTACGGCGAGTTGCCGGATCTCTGGGACGTGAACGTTGCCGATTGGAGTAATGACAGCCAGACCGCCCGTTTTGCACCACAAGAGGGCTATCAAAGCGATTTCATTCGTCATGTGAAGGAATACACCAGCAAACCGGTTGTCGGGGTTGGCCGCTTTACCTCAGCCGACGGCATGGTCGGCAAGATCAGGAAAGGAGAACTCGACCTGATCGGAGCGGCCCGGCCATCGATTGCCGATCCTTTCCTTCCCGAGAAAATCCGGACCAACCGGATCGATGAAATCCGCGAGTGCATCGGCTGCAATATATGCGTTTCCGGAGACAACATCTCTGCCCCGATCCGATGCACGCAAAACCCGACCATGGGCGAAGAATGGCGGCGTGGCTGGCACCCTGAACGGATTTCTCCATCGCAAAGTCCCGAACCGGTCCTGGTAGTGGGTTCAGGTCCAGCCGGAATGGAAGCAGCATTACAGCTCTCCAACCGTGGACACCCGGTGACGATTGCAGAGGCAGGCACGGAGCTTGGTGGACGCGTCACGCGCGAAAGCCGGTTGCAGAGTCTAACGTCCTATATCCGCGTCAGGGATTGGCGGGCGCACTATTTGCTGACTCGCCCCGATGTCGAGATCTACTATGACAGCAAGCTTGGTGCAGACGACATCCTTCAGTTCGGCTTCGAACATGTCTTCATTGCCACCGGAGCGAAATGGAAGCGAACTGGTGTCGGCAGGGACAATCGCACGCCGATTGCCGGGTTGGACCAGATCCGTGTCCTGACGCCGGACGACATCATGGATGGTGCCGAAGTGACCGGCCGCGCCGTGGTTTACGACCTCGACTATTACCTGATGGGATCGACTATTGCCGAAACACTGCGCAGCAGAGGCTGTGATGTTGCCTATGTGACCGACTCCTCCAAGGTGGCAAGCTGGACGGACTACACACTCGAGCAGTCCCGTGTTCAGACCGGGCTAATGGAAAGCGGCATCAAACTTCATCTCAACCGGACCATTTCAAAGGCAGCCGGGGATCGGCTGACTGCCAACTGCGTTTATACCGGAAGCGCGGAAGACATCGCATGCGACACGCTCATTCTCGTCACCGAGCGCGCTCCCAATGACGGCCTTTACCTGGAACTGAAGGAGCGCAAGGACGAGACCGAAAAGGCAGGGATCAGGACCCTGGAATGCATTGGTGATGCCTATTCTCCGGGAACGGTGGCTGCGGCTGTCTATTCCGGCCACAGGGCGGCCCGCCTGTTTCCAAACTGTCAGGACGATCCTGACATGTTCAAGTGGGAAAGGCCTGAAGTCGCATGAACCTGCGCAACTGGATCCAAACCCGTCCGGAAGTCGACACGCTTCTGCTATGCGCACCCGATGTGAACGGTGTCATTCGCGGCAAGGCGATACCGGCCGCGCAAGTTGCCAAGCTGGAAAACGGTGACACCCGCATGGCGCTTTCCACGGCGACCGTCGATATCTGGGGCAACGAAATCTTCGGCTGCAGTCAGGTACGCGAAACCGGCGATTGCGATGTTGTTCTGCGTCCGACCGGACGGGCACCGTTTCAGTCGATCCTGACCCCTTCATGCGCCATTGTTCCGGTCGACTTCTGGATGGAAGACGGCACGCCCATGGAAACCGGATGCCGACATGCACTGGCGGCGTTGCTGCAGCGGTTCAATGCTCGCGGCTGGAGGCCGGTTACAGCTCTGGAGTTCGAGTTTTACCTGTACGACCCCAAAACATCCGGACTGGATCATCCGGTTTCACCTCTCACAGGCGAGCGCCTGTATGGCCGGGAAGCTGGACAAATCTCGGATCTGGAGCACTTCTCCGCCTGGTTGACGGATGTCAGATCGAACTGCGAAGCCGCCGGTATTGCCGTCACGACCCTCAACTCGGAAAACGGCACGGGCATGTTCGAGGTCAATCTGAGCCATTGCGACGATGTCCTGCATGCTGTGGACGATGGTGTTTTTCTTCGGCGCGTCATTCGTGACACCGCACACAAGCACGGCCTCGGCGCGACGTTCATGGCCAAGCCGTTTCCGGATCTGGACGGATCGGGTCTGCATATACATTTCAGCCTGATGGATGAGGCTGGCGCAAATCTGTTTGACAATGGCGGCGGTGAAGGCACATCGCTGTTGCATTCGGCTGCCGCCGGTATCTTGCAGCATGCCAACGAGATGCAGCTCATCATGGCGCCGCATTTGAGCTCTTATCGCAGAGTCCAGCCCAATTCCTATGCGCCGGTCAATATTTGCTGGGGCTATGATAACCGCTCTGTTCCGGTTCGAATTCCGGGCGGCGACCACCGTGCACGGCGCATCGAACATCGCCTTGCCGGGGCTGATGCGAATCCTTATCTGGTAACACTTGCCATCCTGGCCGCCGCTCTGGATGGAATTGAAGCGGGCCTGACACCGCCTCCCCCCGTTCAAGGCGCCTGTTACGACCAGGGTTATCCCAGCGTGGTCTCAAACATGCAGGATGCCCTGCGATTGTTTGAAGAAAGCAGCTGGACCAGATCGTTTCTCCCCCCTTTACTTCGCGAGGCATACGTCAACTGCAAGACACAGGAACTGGCTGTCTTTCAAAGCCGTGTCACCGAGTTTGAAATCCAGACCTATCGCGACAGGATCTGATCTGACCGGGCCGCACAGCCACCTACGTCGTTGCCCGTGACTTTTACATTTGCTCCGTTGAATGAATGAATTTGCACTGGTTTGTATTTCACGCAAACCGGCGGCGGTAACCTGTTTCCCAAGTCAGAGGTGATGTCGGGCCATTCAGGTCTCGTCCGGAAAAGAACAAAATCAACAACCGGCGACATCACCTCTGCCTGACAGACCAACAGGAAGTGAGCATGAGCAAACTCGTCAAAATGAACCCCGATGCGGCCCTTGAGCCGGTCGCTTTCGTGGATCCCGCAACTGTCGTTGAAGGCAAGGCCGTCGAAAAAGGCCTCGGTTACATGGGCGACGATGGCGGGGCGCTCGCTGTCGGCATCTGGGAGACAACCGCCTACGCCGAAGTGTTTTCAGGCGATGGCTACCCTGAAGACGAATACTGCCACGTCCTGACCGGAACGCTGACAATGACGGACGCGGAAGGCAACACGCAAACCTTTGAATCCGGTGACAATTTTGTCGTTCGCAAGGGCTGGTGCGGAGAATTCCGCGTCACCGAAGGTTTCAAGAAAATCTATGTGATGCCGGCCGGCTGACAATCGAATTGGGAGGACATCATGAAACGACTTCTGGCAACCGCGGCCTTGAGCGCGGTCATGGCGACACCTTTGAGCGCGGAAGAGCTCAAAGTGTTCAACTGGGCGGAATACATCGGACCGGAAACGATCGCGAATTTCGAGAAAGAAACCGGCATCGACGTTACCTATGACACCTACGATTCCATCGAAACCCTAGAAACACGGATTCTTGCCGGCGGATCGGGCTTTGACGTGGTTGTTGCAGCTGGCCCGACTGCACAACGGTTCATTACCGCAGGTCTTGTCGACCCGCTCGACAAGGACGGCCTCTCGAACTACGGCAACCTGAACCCGGAAATCATTGACCGGATTCAAGGTTTTGATCCGGAAGCCAAGCATATTGCGCCATACATGTGGGGCACGATCGGGCTTGGATACAATCCGGCCAAGATCAAGGAAATCCTGCCAGATGCCGACATGTCCGACCTGGGCACGCTCTTCAACGAAGCCAATGCGGCACAGCTCGCCAAGTGCGGTCTTGCCGTTATCGACTCTCCCAACGAAGTCCTTGGCCTTGTGCTCAACTATCTGGGCGAAGACCCGAGCTCCGGCAAGAAAGCGACGGTGAAGAAGGCTGAAGAAACCATCGCGGCAATCCGCCCGCATGTCCGCTACTTCGACAGCATCAAGCCGATCGACGATCTGGCCACCGGCGAAATCTGCGCTGCATTGATGTATAGCGGCGACGCTGGAATTGCAGCCTACGCCGCCAGCGAAGCCGGCAACGGAACCGAAGTTCTCTACGCAATTCCGAAACAGGGCAGCCTGGTCTGGGTCGACAGCTTCCTGGTTCTGTCTGATGCAGCCAACAAGGACGCTGCTGCAAAGTTCATCGACTACATGATGCGCCCCGATGTGATCGCGGACGCGACCAACTTCATCTTCTACGCCAACGCAAACTCTGCTGCGACCGAACTGGTTGATCCGGAAATCACCGGCGATCCGAACATCTATCCGACGCCGGAGGTGATGGAACGGCTCTATCCGGAAGTTGCCCTGAACAACAAGGCGCAACGTCTGCGGACCCGCACATGGACCCGCATCAAGACCGGTCAATAAAGCAACATGGATTTCAAGCGCGGCACGGGCAAACCCCGTGCCGTTTCGTTTGGAGGGAGAACGAGATGAGCAACGGCAACCAATCCGATTTTATCCGCATCGAGAACATCGTTAAGAAATTCGGCACGGTGACAGCCGTTCAGAGCATCTCGCTCAACATACATCAGGGCGAGGTGTTCTGCCTTCTGGGGGGATCAGGCAGCGGCAAGTCCACGCTGCTGCGCATGCTGGCCGGCTTCGACCAGCCGACGGAAGGTCGCATCATCCTGGACGGTGAGGAGATCGCCGGACGGCCGCCGGAAAAGCTTCCGGTGAACATGATGTTCCAGTCCTACGCCCTTTTCCCACATATGAGCGTTGAAAAAAATGTTGCTTACGGCCTGCGGCGCGACGGCGTTGCCAAGGCAGAAGTGAAGCAACGGGTCGACGAAATTCTGGACATGGTCAAGCTGACGCCATTTGCAAAACGCAGGCCCCACCAGCTGTCCGGTGGCCAACGGCAGCGCGTGGCGCTGGCCCGGTGCATCGTCAAACGCCCGAAGGTGCTGATGCTCGACGAACCTCTCGGCGCACTGGACAAGAAGCTGCGTGAGGAAACCCAGCAGGAACTTCTCAAGATCCAGCGTGAACTCGGTCTTACCTTCATTGTTGTCACCCATGATCAGGAAGAGGCAATGACCATGGCCGACCGGATCGGCATCATGGATATGGGCAAGCTGGTGCAGGTTGGACCTCCAAGGGAGCTCTATGAGAACCCCAACAGCCTCTTCATTGCCGACTTTGTCGGCTCGCTGAACAAGTTCGACGGAACCGTGGTCGGTCAGGACGATGGCCGGACGGTGGTTCGCCTGTCTGAAGACCTTGTCCTGAAAATCGAAACGCCGTTCGAGCACAACAAGGGCGAGGATGTCATGCTGACGACCCGCCCGGAAAAACTCGAGATTTTCCCCGAGACGTCATCGGCCCAGCCTTCGACCCAGAACGTCGTGACCGGACGGGTGAGTTTCGTCGGCTACATGGGAGAGCAGACGAACTATTCCGTTGATCTGGGCCATGGCATTGAGGTGCGCGTCGCCGAACAGAACCACCACATGTCGACAAAGATCTCGATCGCTGCCGGCGATACGGTCCGTGTGGCCTGGCCTGCCCGGGCCTCCCACTTGTTCGCAGCTTGAGGAGTTCTGGCTATGCGCGCTCAACCCCTCGTCTGGCTGCAAAACAGGATGGGCAAGAACCTTGTGCTTCTGCCCCCCTATGTCTGGATGCTGCTGTTTTTCCTGCTTCCTTTCGGCTTTGTTTTGAAAATCAGCTTTTCCGAAGCAGTCATCGCAAGCCCGCCCTTTGCTCCACTGCTGGAATATGACCCTGAAGAAGGCATCCTCAACGCCGTCTTTCGGGTGTTCAATTATCAGTACCTGATCGAGGACACCCTTTATCTCAAGGCGTATCTCGGCTCGATCAAGATCGCGGCGGTTTCAACTCTCATTTGCCTCTTGATCGGATATCCTTTCGCGCTTGGCATCGCACGCGCGCCGAAGTCTCGCCAACCACTGCTGCTGATGGCGCTGATGCTGCCGTTCTGGACCAGTCTGCTGATCCGCGTCTATGCCTGGATCGGCATCCTGCGCCAGGATGGCGTGCTCAATAACCTTCTTCTATCACTGGGAATAATCGACGAACCTCTGATCATGCTGCAGACCACGTTCGCCACCTATGTGGGTATCGTCTACGCCTATCTGCCCTTCATGGTTCTTCCGCTCTACGCTGTCCTTGAGAAGCAGGACCTGACCCTTCTGGAGGCCTCCCGCGATCTCGGCGCCTCCCCACTGCGCAGCTTCTTCGATGTCACCCTGCCGCTGTCGATTCCGGGGATCATTTCCGGTTCGATGCTGGTGTTCATTCCAGTGATCGGCGAGTTCGTGATCCCGACCCTTCTCAGCGGTGAAAGCACGCTGATGATAGGCCGGGTGCTGTGGACCGAGTTCTTCAACAACCGCGACTGGCCGGTCGCCAGCGCCGTTGCGATCATCATGCTTCTGGTGCTGATCATCCCGATCATTGTCTTCCAGAACCAGCAAGCCAAGCAGGAGAGATAGGTCATGTCACGCTTCCTGAAATTCTCCCTGTGGCTCGGCTTTGCCTTCCTCTATCTGCCGATCTTCGTGCTGATCGCCTACAGCTTCAACGCATCCCGGCGCGGCAGTATCTGGGGTGGTTTCTCCACCCATTGGTATGTGGAACTGTTCAAGGACGAGCAGATCCTGAAAGCTGCCTGGATCAGCATCCAGATAGCCGTCTACAGCGCGACGGGCGCCACGGTCCTCGGACTTCTGGCTGCGGTCGCCATGGTGCGCTTCGGCAAGTTTCGCGGGCGCACGCTGTTTTCCGGCATGATGTCGGCGCCGCTGGTGATGCCTGAAGTGATCACCGGGATCTCGCTGTTGCTCCTGTTCATCTCGGCCGAACAGCTGATCGGCTGGCCTGCTGGCCGGGGCATGCTGACGATCACCATCGCGCATATCACCTTCTGCACGGCCTTCGTGCTGGTGGTGCTTCAACCCCGCATGGCATCCATGGACCGGAGCCTTGAAGAAGCCTCGCGGGACCTTGGGGCCGGGCCTGTCACAACATTTGTCCTGATCACGCTGCCGGTCATCGCCCCGGCGATCATATCCGGCTGGCTTCTGGCCTTCATCCTGTCCTTCGATGATCTGGTCATCGCCAGCTTCACCGCCGGACCGGGCTCTACGACACTGCCGATGCTGATCTTCTCCAAAGTCAAGATCGCCGTTTCGCCGGATGTCAACGCACTGGCCACCTTGATCATCCTGGTAGCAGCGCTTGGTCTGGCACTGGCAATGTTCTTCACCAGAAGACGAAGCGACTCTTAGGACGCACAAAAGGGTAACGAGGCTTCGATGAAGCCTCGTTACCCGACCTGTCTGACACGGGTATTGATCGGGCTGAACTCAGACCTCAACCGCGACCACGGCGAGGCAATCTCCTGCCTTCACCAGTCCCGGGAAGTGGCGGGCAGCCAGCACCCCAGAGCGTCCTGCCCGGTACTCGATCGGCGGATTTCCCGTCCGGTCCGTTGGCCAGACCCGTGCCACCACCTGGCCTTGTTCAACGGTTTCGCCAAGGTCGGCAACCGGTTCGATCATGCCGTCGTCTTCACAGAAGACAAAGCAGTCTCCATCGGGCATATCCAGGGAAACGCTCGGCTCCAATTCAACTTCCCCATCCAGTATGCCTGCATGCTTGAGGACATTGCGAACGCCCTTCTTGGCAATCGCCACGGAGCGCGCGGTTGAGGTGCCTCCGCCGCCAAGCTCCGTTGTCACGAAAACCTTGCCCTGATCTTCGACCGCCGTGTCGTACATGCCGACATTGTCGATCTCCAGCATGATCGTCGTGTAGGGCGCGTTGAAAGCACGGACGGCAGCCGTGCAGGCCTCCTGTTGCTGCTTGTTTTCAAGGACATGGGCCGACGCGAACGGCACGAAGTCCAGCGTCTTGCCTCCGGAGTGGAAGTCAAGAACGATATCAGCCAGGGGAACCAGGACAGTCTGGAAGAAATCGGCAATTTTCTCCGTCACCGTGCCGTCGGGCTTGCCGGGAAACGACCGGTTCATATTGCCTCGGTCGATGGGGGATGTACGAGACCCGGCGCGAAAGGCCGGGTAGTTCATCGCCGGAACGATAATGACGCGACCGGAAATGTCTTGAGCTTCCAGATTAAGCGCCAGGTCCTGCAGGGCAATCGGGCCTTCATATTCGTCGCCGTGGTTGGCTCCGGTCAGCAAGGCCGTCGGACCCGATCCGTTCTTGATCACGGTGATCGGGATCATCACGGAGCCCCAGGCAGAATCGTCGCGGCTATAGGGCAGGCGCAGGAAACCGTGCTGCTTGCCGTCCGCATCCAGTTCGATGGTCGGTACAATGGGATTGGTCGGCATAAGATCAGTCCTTCACCAGAAGACGACGCGGCACGTCCGCGAGGCAAGTCGGCCCGCTTTCGCCAATGACAATGCTTTCAGTGATTTCAAATCCCCAGTCATCCATCCACAGACCGGTCATGAAATGGAAGGTCATGTTCTCTTCCAGCACGGTCTTGTCGCCGGGGCGCAGCGACATGGTGCGCTCACCCCAGTCGGGTGGGTAGGAAATCCCGATCGGGTAGCCGGTGCGGTTGTCCTTCTCAATGCCGTACTTGTTGAGCACAGCAAAGAAAGCCTTGGCG
Source organism: Roseibium sp. SCP14 (assembly GCF_040329475.1). Classification (NCBI taxonomy): domain Bacteria; kingdom Pseudomonadati; phylum Pseudomonadota; class Alphaproteobacteria; order Hyphomicrobiales; family Stappiaceae; genus Roseibium; species Roseibium sp. SCP14. The sequence continues at coordinate 128,717 of NZ_JBDZYH010000010.1, read as the reverse complement.
ATATCTTCGCAAAGGTTTCCAGCCTTGGCTGCTTCCAACCCGGCCTCCATGCCTTCAAGAACCGCCTTTTCCGCATCGACGAACGTTTGCGTCGGCTTGCCGAGGAAGACGGTGCGCGATAGCGGACAGTGATAGCGCTTGTAGACACCGGCAATCTCGAAGAACGTTCCCTCGCCGGCCACCATCGGCTTGTCGTCCCAGGTCAGATGCGGCGCCGAAGCCGCTTCGCCTGACGGCGACAAGGGAACGATCGCCGGGTAGTCGCCTCCGAAACCACGCTCGGCATCAAAGCGCAGGCCAGCCTCGTAAATGTCGGCGACGAGATCGCATTTGCGATAACCCGGCGCACACTTTTCGAAAATGACATTGTGCATGCGCTCGACGAGCCGGGCGGCGTTTTGCATATATTCCAGTTCGCGCGCAGACTTGACCGCACGCTGCCAGTTCACAAGAGCTGTTGCGTCACTGAAGCGGGCATTCGGCAGGTTCTTCTGCAGCGAGGCAAAGGCGGCAGCGGAAAACCAGTAATTGTCCATTTCCACGCCGATCCGCATGCCCGACCATCCGCGGTCTTCAATCCGCGCTGACAGGTAGTCCATCGGATGGCGTTCGGTCGACTGAACATAGTGATCGGGATAACCGATGATATCCGCGTCGCTCAGATAAGTGGTCCGCGTCGCTCCATTGCCATCCTGTCCCCGTCCGAACCAGACCGGATCTCCATCCGGGCCGACGATCACACACTGATGGACGTAGAACGACCAGGCGTCATAGCCGGTCAACCAGGACATGTTGGAAGGATCGGAAACGATGAGGACATCAATTCCTGCCGTTTCCATCGCCTTGCGGGTCTTTACCAGCCGATCTGCAAACTCCTCCCGGCTGAAAGGCAATTCACGGCCTGCCGGATCCGATCCGTTTACGATTTCATTCATGCGTCAGTTCCTGAAGATGGTGCCGGTTTTCAGCGCGGCAGCACGTTTGCGAGCGTAGGTGGCGATGGCGGTGTCCTGAACGCCGGTCCCGGTCAGATCGGCGATGGTGATATCCCTGTCGCTGACCCGGCCAAGTGATTTCCCGTTGACGATATCGCCAAGCTCGGAAAATTTTACGTCCTGAGAAAAGAGCCCCGCCTCGATCGCCGAGCGCAATTCCCCGAGTGAGCGCGTTTGGGAAAGCCTGTCCGGAACGTAAAGGTCCGCGCGCTCAATACAGGCCGGATCCAGTTCGTTCTTGTTGTGCTGGTCGGATCCCATGGCAGTCACGTGTTGTCCCGGACGCAACCAGTCTGCCTGAAGAACCGGAGACCTGGCCGGTGTGGTGGTCACGATGACATCCGCCTCGGAAATCGCAGTGGCCGCATCACTTGAAGCAGTCACCTGAATGCCCAGCTGATCTTGCAGCGCCCGCGCGGTTGCCTCTGCTTTTTCCAGGTCGCGCGCCCAGATCGATGCCTGCGTTATAGGTCGCACGAGGCAAAGCGCCTGCAATTGCAAACGCGCCTGTGTCCCGGCGCCGATCACACATGCCGAGGATGCATCTTCGCGCGCTAGATGTCTTGCTGCGACAGCTCCGGCAGCCGCTGTCCTGACATCTGTCAGGTAACCATTGTCGAGAAGCAGCGCTTCAACCATTCCGGTCCTGGAGGAAAACAGAACCATCAGCCCGCTGGTGCTGGGCAGACCCAGCTTCGGGTTGTCGAAAAAGCCCGGAGAAATCTTCACGGCGAAACTATCGATGCCCGGCACATAGGCGGTCTTCACATCAACTTCACCGTTGTACTTGGCAACTTCCAGCGACAGGATCGGCGGCATGACCACCTCTCCGCCCGCAAGAGCGGCAAACCCTTGTTCAACGCAGTCAATTGCGTCGAGGTCGAGCGGAACAGCTGCTCTCAAGTCTGCTTCGGTGAGAATATTGATATCCACCATTTCACGCTGCCTCTTTCGTAACGTCGACATCTTCGCCGGAAATGATCCGGTGATGTTGCTTCATGTCTATGTTTCCGCCGCTCATGATGACAGCGACGGGACCTGAATTCTCGATCTTGCCGGCCAGGAGTGCAGCAACACCGACGGACCCCGATCCTTCAACGATCTGGCGCTCCTGCCAGTAAATGTGACGGATGGCTCCGGCGATTTCAGTTTCGCTTACAAGCACGATGTCTTCGACCAGGTCTCGTGTCATTGCGAAGGTCAGGCGGTTGTCGAGCCCGATGCCGCCGCCGAGCGAGTCTGCGAGGGTCGGCAATTCCTCAACCAGGATTGGTTTTCCCGCCTTCTGGCATTCAAACATCGCCGCGCCGCGCTCCATGGAGACGCCGACAATGCGAACATCCGGCCGCCTGGCCTTTACGATGGCAGCAACACCGGAAATGAGCCCGCCCCCGGAGACGGGGACCAGCAGGGTTGCCATGTCCGGAACCTGCTCCAGGATCTCGAGGCCGACCGTCCCCTGCCCTGCAATGATATCCGGATGATCGAATGGCGGGATCATTGTCATCCCCTCTTCGTTCACCAGACGATCGACCTCTTCCTGAGCTTCGTCTTGCGAGCGGCCAATAATGCGCACTTCCGCGCCGTGGGACTTGATGCCGTCGATCTTGGCCTGCGGGACCAGGCTGGACATGCAGATGATACAGCGAACTCCGGCTGCGTTTGCAGCATAGGCGAGGCCGCGACCGTGATTTCCGGTGGACACGCCGACAACACCTTTGGCCTTCTGATCTTCCGTCAATCTGGCTATCGCGTTTGTGGCACCACGCAGCTTGAAACTTCCCGTCACCTGGGTGTGTTCCAGCTTCAGATGAACGGGCACACCAGTATGTGCCTCAAGCGAGGGGGACAGGTTGACCGGGGTTTTGCGGATCGGTGCTGAAATGGTTTGCTGCGCAGCGACAATCTGTTCAGCTGTTACAAAGTCTTCTTCTTTCACACGGCCTCTCCGAAGCTGAAATCTGGAAGTTTTTGGTCGAACAATCGACCATAGTTTTTTGAAGGTCGATCCTGCAGTCCAGCAATATTCGCCATGACCCAGGAACTCGCCTGATTTGAAGTCACGACCGGCTTTCCGGTTCTGCTTTCGATTTCCGATATCGCGTCGATGGCCTGAAGCGCGGTGCAGGATATGAAAAGAGCTTCGGCATCATCTGTGTTGGCGGCCAGGGCACCATCGATGATGGAAGCAACCGAAATACGCGCCATGTCGCGGTCATCCTCGACACCAAAACAATGCATGCGCGTCACTTCAAAGCCGTTTTGCGAGAAGTAGGTTTCCATCGGCTGAGCCGTTTTTTCAAGGTAGGGCGTCAGGATCGCTATTTTCCGGGCACCAAGGGATGACAGTGCCATGCGTGCGGAGGCGGTCGGCGTGACCACAGGCACACCGGGCCTTGCCCGGTTGATCGCAGCAGCAATCTCACCATCTCCGATCATTACCGAAGCCGCCGTACAGCTGTAACAAATGGCTTTCAGTTCTTCACCCGGTGCAATCAGATCCGCCGCCGTCGTCAGGTGCGGCGCCATCTTGCGCAGGTTTTCCGGCGTCGTCGGGTTTTCATAGGCAACACGGGTCGCATGAATGGAGACATTGCGACCGGTCAGCAGGCGAAAGAGATCCCGTTCACTTGTCAGGTCGGTCGCAAGCGCAATCAGCCCAAAGCGGATCTGATCGCCTCGTTGGTCAAATTCAGGGATTCGCGGCGAAAGGGAAACACGGCTCGTGTTCATATGAGCGAGGCTCCAAAACTTCTCAATCGGCCCAGGACAGACCGAAACACTAAACTACCAGAACCGGACAGTCTGCCAGGCTCGTTACCTTGTGGGATACACTGCCCAGCAAAAAACCTTCCACGTCACCAAGCCCGCGACTGCCCACCACGATGAGGTCGGCTTCATGGTCCTCGGCAAACTTGACGATCGTCCGGGCAGGTTGACCGCCCTTGACGAAGGCCCGAACATTTTGTGCCCCCTCAGATACTGCGGTCTGCTTTGCCTCTTCGGCAAGCTGCCGGGCATGATCGCGCATTGCATCATCGAGAATGACAGGTTCTTCCGGCCGCACCATGGACATGGACGCTTCAAGCAGCGAGTGGTGCCGATAGATGGTGAGCAGCAGCAGCTCGCCACTACAGGTCACCTGAAGACCAGCCGCCAGTTTCAACGCCTTTTTCGATCCTTCAGATCCATCAAAGGCGACTATCATGCGTTTGAACATCGGCCCCTCCTAGCGGAATGCAAGGTCACGCAGGAACAGCGCGATTTGCGGAAAAAAGATCAGCGCCGTCGAAACAGCGAGCAGGATGACGGTGAATGGGAAGATGCCCCGGATGACTTCGATGTAGGGTCGCTTGAAGATCGCAATCGCCGTGAAGATGTCACAGCCGAAGGGCGGCGTTGCCGATCCGATGGCGACCTGCAATGTGATGATCGTTCCAACCAGAACCGGATCAAGCCCGACAGATTTCACCACCGGAGCAAAGATCGGTACCAGGATCAGGATGACCACGATCGGATCAACGAACATGCAACCGATGAAAAACGCGATCGAGATGACGGCAAGAACGCCCTTGGGGTCCATATCGGCCACGCCGACGGCAGCGAGGATCTGCTGCGGGACTTCCGCAAATGAAATTACCCAGGAAAACGCTGCGCCCGCGCCGACCAGAATGAAGACAACCGCCGTGATCAAGCCCGTTGACTTGGCGATCGTGTACATGTCCGCCGGTTTCAGCGACCTGAAGATCACGAATTCCAGTATGGCGGCGTAAAGAACACAGACGGCGGCCGCCTCCGTCGGGCTGAAGACACCTCCATAGATGCCCCCGACGATGATGACTGGAAAGCCGAGCGGCCAGACAGCCATGCGGACAGCCTGCCAGCGCTCACTCCAGCTTGCCTTGGGTTCCGTCGGCACGTCCTTGATCGTTGCGTAAATTATGCTGTAGGCGGAAAACAGGACAAGCAGGAGCAGGCCCGGTCCGATCCCTGCAATGAAAAGCTCGGCGATAGACGTGCTGGACACAACACCATAGATGATCATGCCGATGGAAGGCGGAATGAGAAAGGCAATGTCGGACGCGTTGATGATCAGCGCCAGAACGAAGGAATCCTTGTAGCCTGCCTGCAGCATACGCGGTCTCAAGGGTGAACCGACGGCAACCACGGTCGCTTGAGTGGACCCCGAAACCGCTCCGAACAGGGTACAGGCCGATGCGGTGCTGACCGCAAGGCCGCCTTTGATATGGCCGATGAATTTCATCACCATGTCGATGAGCCTGTTTGCGGACTGACCACGGGTCATGATGTCGGCCGCCAGGATGAACATGGGAACAGCGATCAGCGATGCAGGCCGGATGCCCGCCATGATCTGCTGGACCATGAAGTCCATCTTGTCGAAATTGCCGAACATCATGAAAAAGCCGACAAAGGTTGCGGCCAGAAGCGGGATCATCATCGGAAAGCCGAGAAGCAACAACGCGATCATGATCAGGAAGATGGTCAAAGCCATGACGTCACCTCCCTAAACTTCCAACTCGTCGTCATCATAGCCCTCCAGAACCTGGGTGGAGAGGTAGATGTCGTGCGAGACGATGTTCTTTATGGCGGTAAATCCGTATTGCAGACCGGTCATGAAGAAGCCGACCGGTACCCAAAGGAAGATCCAGTAGACCGGAACCTGCAACGCGGGAAGAACGCGGCCTGAATTGGCGACCTTGCTGATATAGCCGATCGAGAAATAGCAAAGCGCAAACATCGCGGCGGCCGTCACTGCAGCGATCAGAACCATCAGCGGTTTGCGAACAGCCGGAGGCAAGGCGTCATAGAGAGCGGACATGCGGATGTGACGGCCCTGACGCGCCGCATAACTGATGCCCGCGAAAGTGATCAGGATGATCAGGATCCGGTTGAGCTCTTCTGTGAAGAACAGACTATGCTGAAGCAGAAACCGGCCGACAACATTGGCGACCGTGTTCAGCGCCATCAGCAACACACCTGCGGCAAGCAGAATGGACTCCAGACGGCTGATGACTGAGTCTACAATACCCAAAACACCCGGCAGCGATGAAGCATGCGGGTCGCGGTTTTCCGAAACCTCCACTGTGTCCTCCCACTGTGGCCGTGAAGAGGTCCGGAGACGAAGGGGCTCCGGACCTTTTTCTCGATTGATCAGTCCCTGGTGGCTTCCAGGTCTGCTTTCAGCTGCTCGAGGATCGCCTTGCCGCTATCACCGGTCATTTCGATGAACTTGGCTTCAACTTCCGCCGCGGCTTCCTTGAAGCAGCTGCGTTGCTCTTCGTTCAGAACCGTCACGGTCATTTCAGGTTTGGCTTCCATGATCTTTTTCAGCTCGGTTTCAGCAAGGCCCTGCTGATACTCCACGATGTAGTCATAGGCTGCTGCCGAAGCGTCGTTGATGACCTTCTGGTCCTCCGCACTCAAGCCGTCGAAGAAGTCCTTGTTGGCCATCACTGCCGTGGTGAAATTGTTATGGCCGGCATAGGTGATGTGATCGGTCACCTCGTAGATCTTGGTGGAATAGAGGAAGAAGGTCGGGTTTTCCTGCCCTTGAATGATGTTGGTCTGCAGTCCGCCATAGACCTCACCCCACGGCAGAGGTGTCGGCGTTGCCCCGAAAGCCTTGTAGGACTCGACCAGCAACGGGTTGGTCATGACACGGAACTTGACCTCGTTGAGGTCCTCACAGCCGGTCACCGGCGACTTGGTGGTCATCGCCACTTCGCCTTCCGGGAACATGACCAGGAGCTCCAGGCCCTGCTGCGCATAGAGCTTGGTGAAGTCCTGATTGATTGCCTTGCTCTGCTTGTAGAAACGGCCAAGATGCGCCTGATCGGTCGGCAGCAGGTAAGGGACAAAGAAGACTTGCGCCTCGGGAATGAGTGCACCGGTAAATCCGGGAGACTGATCGACGAACTGCAGAATTCCGGCCTGAGCCTGCTCCATGATGTCCGCGGACTCGCCAAGCGTTCCATACGGGAACAGTTGAACCGTGTGATCGGAGTTCTTTTCGATCTCTTCCTTGAATTTCTGCGCGTAGACGCCCTGGACTTCCGTCAGGGATTCCTCAAAGGCATATTTCCATTTGTCCGCCTGTGCGGCCATCGCGGTCGAAACCAGAATGGCTGCCGCGGCGGTTGTGCTCAGCAGATTGCGAGTGCTCGGCTTCATTTTCACGTCTCCTCCAATACCCGTCATGGCAGCGCCGCCCGCGAAGGCCGCGCCGTAAGGATTGCATTTGTCGGACTGGATCTGCCGGTGCAGGTCATGCGGCCGCGGCAGTCATTCTCTGTATTGTTATGATTTGAAGAAACTGAAACAGAGACAAAAAATAGTCAATTTAAATATAGTATCATGACAATTTTTGCCAAACAGTCCCTGATTGCCATGAAAAGTATCATGACCTCCGTGCAGCAACTTGTCGGGGAAACCGCTTTTAGCTGAGCAGAGCGGGCTCTGGCTGGCTGCGGATCAGACGTGACACGATCGTCAGTCCGGTCTCAAGCGCCTCCAGACTGACACCACCAATACACAGACGCACGCCAACGCTCGGAATGACGTCCGATGTGACAAATGTCGACCCGGGCCCGACGGCGACGCCCTTTTGGGAAGCATGTGCAACAAAGCCGTCTTCGGTCCACGCATCCGGCAAAGGCAACCAGATATGCATACCGGTGTCCGTTCCATGAAACGGCACGTCGGCAAGAACTCTACGCACCAGCCGATTGCGTTCGGCCAGTGCGTTGCTTTGCCAGTTCATCAGACGATGCGCGGTTCCGTCGATGATCCAGCGCGAACCGATCTCCGCCATCAGAGCGGTCACCATCCAATTGGTCACAAGATGCCGGTTCGAGGCGGCAGCCTCATAGGCTTCCGGCACGACCAGGAAACCAAATCGAAGCCCCGCCATGAGGCACTTCGTCAGGCTTGTGAAGTAGAAAGTGCGCTCCGGCGCCATCGCCGCGACGGGGGCCGGCCGCCCTGGCTGCAACGGACCCCAGGCGTCGTTTTCGATAATGAGAATGTCCTTGGAACGTGCGATTTCCACCAGTTCCGCGCGGCGATCATTCGACATGATCGTTGCTGTCGGGTTCAGGCCGGTCGGCATGAGATAGAGCGCCTTTACGACCTCTTTCTCGCACTCGCGGGCGAATGCTGCCGGCACGATGCCTTCGTCATCTATGGCAACGCCGCGAAGACGCAGTCCCAGATACCGCGTCAGCGGTTTCAAGGTGTGATGGCCCAGCTCTTCGGTCAGGATCAGATCGCCGGGGCTGGCAGCGGTCATCAGTGCAATTGTCATTGCCGATGTGTTGCCGTTGGTAAGCAACAGGCTTTGCGATTGCGGCTTCAGCCCACAGATCTCCAACCAGGAAAAGGATGGCTCGGAGTACCGGCGCAAAGCGCCCAGGGGCCGGAAAGAGGAAATGACAGATTGCGGAATGTCGGTACTCAGTGTGGCCAGCGCTTCGCACATCGCTTCATGGTGCAGGTTATCGAAAACAGGTTTCAACATCGAACAGTCGATGAGTTCGCCCTTTTGCCGGTCAGGCAGGAACGGCGTTTTGGTGTCGCTTCGTTCCAGACGCACAAATGTACCCCGACCGACCTCGCCCGCAATAAATCCACGGCGGATCAGCTCGTCATAGGCCCGGCTGACGGTCTGAACGCTGATATTGAGATCATAGGCCAGATCACGGTGGGTCGGCAGTCGATCGCCATTGCGCAACTCACCCGCTTCCACCGCCCGAATGAGCGCTTCTGCCAGGGAACGGTATGCCGGTCGTTTCAGGTCTTCGGGTCGAGGTGGCCATATTGTCATGATTTATTGATGGCCTTTTTCGGGACAATTGACAAGCCCATTGCCCTGCCCCATTGATGGTAGCCATGGCAGCTATCAAACTCGACGACCGCGACATCAAGATTCTGACCCTGCTGACACGGGAGGGCCGCATGTCGAAGGCCGCCCTGGCCGAACAGGTCAATCTGTCCGCGACGCCTTGCTGGGAACGGCTGAAACGGTTGGAAAAGGCCGGCATCATTTCCGGCTACCATGCGGAAGTAGAACTCAAGCTGATTGCCCCGTTTGTTTCCGTTTTCGTCATGGCCGAACTGGAAAACCATCGCGCCGAGACCTTCCAGAGGTTTGAAGCGGCGGTCCAGCGATATGAGGAGATCACCGCCTGCTGGGCCGTCGGCGGCGGTTACGATTATCTGCTTCAGGTCATCACGCACAATGTCGAGACGTATCAGGCGCTCATCGATGAGCTTCTGGAATCAGGCACCGGGCTGGCCCGCTACTTTTCCTACATCGTGACCAAACCGGTGAAAATTTCACCAACACCGCCCTTATCTGTTCTCCTGTCGGGCACTGACCAGAAGAAATGACTGCTGACAGTGTCAATTGCAGATGAATCGTCTGCCAGCACCAACCGGTTTGAAAGTTTCCTCTCCGGCTCCACGAGTACGTTCAGGCAATCCATCAACTTGACGAGTATTGCCATGTCCGTAGCCGAACTCGCCCCTGAAGAAACGACCTGGGCACTCACCCAGCCAGCGCTCCTTCATCACGAAAGTTATATCGACGGCCGCTGGATTGCTGCGGCTGATGACAAGCGCATCGCCGTGACCAACCCGGCCGACGGCTCCGATCTTGGAAAGGTTGCCAGCTTGTCGCCTGCTGAAAGCACCAAAGCGGTCGACACAGCTGATGCGGCTTTCAAAAACTGGTCTTCCCTGCTGCCGCAGCAACGTGCCGCGATCCTCCGGCGTTGGTTTGAACTTATTCTGGAACACAAGGAAGACCTTGCCAGGATCATGACGCTGGAACAGGGCAAGCCGATCTCCGAAGCGCGCGGCGAGATCGACTACGGTGCATCGTTTGTCGAGTTTTATGCGGAAGAAGCCAAGCGTCCGAATATCGAGAACGTCACATCCCATCTGGCTGATGCCGAAGTCGAAGTCTGGCGCGAACCCGTTGGTGTCGCCGCCATGATCACCCCCTGGAATTTTCCGTCCGCCATGCTGACGCGAAAGGCTGCCGCTGCTCTGGCTGCCGGTTGCACGATCGTTGCCCATCCCTCCGGCGAAACCCCATTCTCTGCGCTCGCGCTCGCCGAACTGGCTGAACGCGCAGGCTTTCCCGCAGGCGTCTTCAATGTCGTCACCGGGGATGCAGCGACAATCGTTGGACCCTGGATGTCCGACCCTAGAGTGAGGGCGGTTTCGTTCACAGGCTCTACCGGCATCGGCAAGCTTCTTTATGCCCAGGCAGCCGACACAGTGAAGAGACTTGTGCTCGAACTGGGTGGGCACGCCCCGTTCATCGTGTTTCAGGACGCCGATCTGGACCTGGCCGTGGAAGAAGCGATCAAGGCGAAGTTCGCAACATCCGGACAGGACTGTCTGGGTGCAAACCGTTTCTATATCGAAAAACCGATCTATGAAGAATTCTGCAGGCGCTTTGCCGAGCAAACCGCTCGTCTCACCATCGGATCAGGTTTCGACGATCCAGATATCGGTCCGTTGATGAATGAAAAGGCGGTCGCCAAACAGGAAGAACATGTTGCCGATGCTCTGGCGCAAGGCGCAAGGCTTCTTATTGGCGGCAAACGGGACAATGCCGGTCCGCTGTTTTATCAGCCGACTGTTCTGGCCGATGTTTCCTCTGATGCGTTGATCATGCACGAGGAAACCTTCGGCCCTGTGGCTGCAATAACATCCTTCGACGACGAAATGAGCGTGTTCCAACAGGCCAACGACACGGAATACGGCCTGGTTGCCTATGTCCACACCCAGGATCCGAGACGCATCTACCGTGCCAGTCGGGCACTCCAATTCGGCATGGTCGCGATCAATCGAACCAAAGTGACCGGCGCCCCGATCCCCTTTGGCGGCATGAAGCAATCGGGCCTCGCCCGCGAAGGGTCACGCCTGGGTCTGGAGGCCTTCACCGACGTCAAATATGTGTGCCGCGACTGGGCCTGAATTCAAAAAAGGAAAATCAAATGTTGAGAAACGATCAGTTGGAACAGTGGGATCGCGACCACTTTTTCCATCCTTCCACCCATCTGGGCCAGTTTGCGCGCGGTGAAGCTGCCCACCGTGTCATCAGGGGCGGCGACGGTGTTTACATTCAGGACCGCGACGGCGTTCGCCTGCTGGACGCCTTTGCCGGGCTTTACTGCGTCAATGTCGGCTATGGCCGCCAGGAAATCGCAGAGGCAATCGCCGAGCAGGCACGTGAACTCGCTTATTACCATTCCTATGTCGGACATGGCACGGAGGCCTCCATCACGCTCGCAAAAATGATTGCGGAACGGGCACCGGATGGTCTCAACCACGTCTATTTCGGCCTATCGGGATCAGACGCAAACGAAACCAACATCAAGCTGGTCTGGTACTACAACAACATCCTTGGCCGGCCTGAAAAGAAGAAGATCATTTCCCGATGGCGCGGTTATCACGGCTCAGGACTGATGACCGGTTCGCTGACCGGGCTTGAACTGTTTCACAAGAAGTTCGACCTGCCCTTGTCACAGGTGATTCATACCGAAGCCCCCTATTATTTCCGCCGTGAAGACCGCTCCATGTCAGAGGAAGAGTTTTCCAATCATTGCGCGGCGGAACTGGAAGAGCTGATCGAGCGCGAAGGCGCCGATACGATTGCCGCCTTCATTGGAGAACCAGTCCTTGGAACCGGCGGTATCGTGCCGCCTCCCAATGGTTATTGGGCAGCCATCCAGGCCGTTTTGAAAAAACACGACATCCTGCTGATTGCCGATGAAGTCGTCACCGGTTTCGGGCGATTGGGCACCATGTTCGGTTCGGCGCACTATCAGATTGAGCCGGACATCATCACCATTGCCAAGGGGCTGACATCCGCTTATGCGCCGCTCTCCGGCTCGATCGTTTCCGACAAGGTCTGGAAAGTGCTTGAGCAGGGCACGGACGAGAATGGTCCGATCGGTCATGGCTGGACATATTCCGCCCATCCGATCGGCGCTGCCGCCGGTGTCGCCAATCTGGAATTGATCGACCGCCTCAACCTGGTCGAAAATGCCGGAGCAACCGGCGACTACCTGAACACCGTCATGGGCGAAGCCCTGTCGGCACATCCGAATGTCGGCGAGATCCGCGGCGAAGGCATGCTGTGTGCTGTCGAGTTCGTAGAGGACAAGAACGATCGCACCTTCTTCGATGCAAGTGAAAAGGTAGGTCCTTCAATTGCTGCAGCACTTCTGAAGCACGGCGTCATCGCCAGAGCCATGCCGCAGGGGGATATCCTTGGCTTTGCACCGCCCCTTTGCCTGACGAAGGAAGAGGCGAATACCATTGTCGAAAAGACCCAGATGGCAGTGAAAGAAGTGCTCGGCTAGCGACGGTCAACTCTGGCCATTTTGAAAAGAAATCAACGGCCTGCACGGACCCCAACTCAGAGCTCCGTGCAGGTACATTTTCGTGCCGCGAAGACTGGGCTAAACCATTCATCGCTTTCGTGAATCGGTCACGGCAAACCGATTCAAATCATTCATTGGAATGCGATTCCGCCTTGTAGAACACTACAGGGCATGACCAATGAGCCAATACATCTGTCGCTTTATCGAATTGACCCTAGTAGGAACATGCAGCGTTTTTACGAGATGACGCTCCAGCCAAACTTGTTTGGCGGCATTTCCCTGATGCGTAATTGGGGTCGCATAGGCCGTTCCGGTCAGTTCAGGATCGATCTGTTCGATGATGAGGCCGCCGCAGCAAGCGCCTTTCAAAAACTCGCCTCGGCAAAACAGCGAAAAGGGTACTTCTGTCCGCGCAACGGGATCGAAATTCAGAAGCTTGGTGCTGATGATGATCAAAGACGAATTCTGGGGCCGATGCCGGAACCGGGTTCGATCTAACCCCGCGCGAGCGGTGCAGTGCTTTTTCGCTCTATCAGCCGACAACCGAGCTCAACCCGTCTGGGACTGCGCGCCCCTTTGGGCAACGTCAGGGCTTCTTCGAGCAGATTGAGCGCAACGTGGCCGATTTCCTCCATCGGAACATGCATGGTCGTGAGGGGTGGCTCTTGAAACTCCCCGAACAGGGCATTGTCAAAGCCCATCACCGAAATATCTTCCGGAATTCGGTATCCGGCCTTTCTCAGACTGTTCATCGCGCCGATGGCGGCATTGTCGGCCGCACAAAAGAGAGCGGTAAAGGGCAGTTTCGGCCCGGCAGTCTCGATCCAGCGATCCATGTTCTTTTCAACGACATGCTGCTGGTAGTCGCCAACATCAATGATCGCATCGTCGTGGACCTTCAGCCCGCGCTCACGATGCGCATCGATAAATCCATACATGCGCTGCCGGGTCGTCAATCTCTGCCCCCAGGTCAAATGCCCGATCCGGGTGTGGCCGAGGGAAAACAGATACCGGGTTGCAAGGCAAGCCCCAAACTGGTTGCCCGGAGACACCGTGTCGACCCGCATGCTCGGGTCTTGCCCCGACAGTACGACGATCTCCGGCCCGAGTTCATGCAGCCTGTCAATCAGCACGGGACGATCGTCCTGCATGACGGCGATGCCATTCGGATTATGTTTGGCGATGGCCGTCGCCACATTTTCCGGGTCAATCTCCGAACCCGGTTCGATATGCGGAATGATCCGGATACCCCGTGCCCTGCATTCGTTGCGAAAAGCATTGATCATGGTCCACGCGACAAGATTGCGGTCGGACTTGGGCAAGGTCGCATCACAGGCAACGAGCAGAACGGTCGGCAGTAGTGAAATCGACGCCTTTCGCTTTCGCTTAGCCAGATATCCGGTGTCGCGCGCGACGGAGAGCACGCGTTCCTGAACACCCTCACTGATCGGTGCAGTTCCGTTCAGAACATGGGAAACCGTGCTGATGGAAACGTTGGCCCGTTCCGCAATAAGCTTGATACCAGACGACATGTAGGCCCTGACGGTTGCAAATCTCTCCAGAGCATACGCACCACGGCGGCAATCTTCCAAGACCATTCATGAAAATATTTTCATATATTCAAGCATCCAATTTTTCCAAATAGGTCTACCGTTCTCTCAATTCTTATTCCGGCCCGCCTCATCCGAACCTTCGATATCTGGCTCGAAGCGGCGGCTTGAGTGGCGTCGGAGATACGATCGGGAGAGACAGGATGCAGATTGACGTTCGCCATGCGATTGCACCGGACCATGCCGAGCGGATGAACACCGCAGAGTTACGAAATAATTTTCACGTGCCTGACATCTTCAGGCCAGGTCAGATTTCCATGACTTATTGTCACGACGATCGCTTGATCCTCGGCGGCATAGCCCCTGGCGTCGAACCTCTGACTTTTCCCTCCGACGTCGCTCAAATCACCGGCACTGAAACCTTTCTCCAGCGCCGGGAACTTGGCCTGATCAATGTCGGCGGGCCCGGGAAAGTGGTTGCTTCAGGCGAACGAATTGAGATTGCGCATCAAGAGGGGCTTTATGTCGGCATGGGCACCGCGGAGATTTCGTTTACGAGCGAGGACGCGTCGAACCCGGCCAAGTTCTATTTCTGCTCCGCGCCGGCCCATCAGGCCTATCCGAACAAAAAAGTCACGCTGGAAGAAGCTTCACCCCAACCCATGGGGGAAGCTTCCTCTTCCAACAAACGCGTAATCTACAAGTACGTGCACCCTGACGTGATGCCGACGTGCCAACTGCTGATGGGCCTGACACGTCTAGAGGAAGGCAGTGTCTGGAACACGATGCCGTGCCATACCCATGACCGGCGTATGGAAGCCTATTTCTATTTTGACATGGCACCGGAAAGCGCGGTGGTGCACCTGATGGGAAAACCGGATGAAACCCGCCACCTGATCGTGCGCAATGAAGAAGCGGTGATCTCACCCAGCTGGTCGATCCATTCCGGCGCCGGTATTGGCCGTTACGGTTTCATCTGGGCAATGGCCGGTGAAAACCAGTCATTCGCGGATATGGATTTCGTTCCGATGCCGGAGTTGAGATAGTCATGAGTGACTTGTTCGATCTCAATGGCAAATGGGCGCTTGTCACCGGGGCACGCACCGGCCTTGGCCGCGCTCTCGCATTGACGCTTGCAGAGGCAGGCGCAGACATTGTCGGGCTGGGCTCCACCGAGCTTGACGACGTCGGTGATACCATTCGGCAAAAGGGCCGGAAATTCCTCCCCCTCATTTGCGACCTGACTACGCGTCAGGACTTTGAAACGCTGCTGTACCCGGTTCAGCAAGAAACCGGCGGCCTTGACATTCTGGTCAACAACGCCGGCATCATTCGGCGCAACGACCTCATGTCCTTTCCGGACGAGGATTGGGACGAGGTGGTCGAGATCAACATGACCGCTGCCTTTCGCATGAGCCGAACGATAGCGCGCACCATGGCCGAAAGACAAATCAAGGGCCGCATCATCAATGTGGCTTCCCTGCTCTCGTTTCAGGGCGGCATTCGCGTCGCGTCATATACAGCAAGCAAACACGGGATCCTCGGCATCACCCGTGCCATGGCCAACGAACTGGCGCCACACGGCATAACGGTCAACGCCATTGCGCCCGGTTACATGGAAACGGACAATACCGAAGCGCTCAGAAATGATCCCGACCGAAGTCGGCAAATTCTGGAAAGGATTCCGGCAGGACGATGGGGCGAACCGGAAGACCTTGCCACTGCCGTGCTGTTTCTGGCCTCACAATCTTCAGGTTACATCACCGGAACTATGATCCCGGTCGATGGCGGCTGGTCCGCCCGTTAATCTTTGATTTTGCGTAGAAAAACTTGACCTCAACCCGCAAAAACACCTGAAGACTACTTATGCGGGAGCCGCAACAAGAACACATGAAGATCAAGCCGCAATAATGAAAATATTTTCATAGATGTCGCTTGTTTCCGACTGCCTCGCTTGTCACTGTCGAACTGCAAAACAAAGCACAGACCTTGCAAAATTGATCGAAACCACTGCGCGAAGGCATCTGCGAGATCAATTTAGTCGTGAAAAAAATTTAACGACGAAGGCCTGGAATGCTGCCCGGGAGGAATGGGAAACGGGCAGCGTAGATGGAGGAAAACATGCGCAAAGTCGCGTTTACATCATTAACTGCCCTGACTGCTTCGCTGATGGCGAGTGCGGCCCTGGCCTATACCGAAGCGCCGATGCTCGCCGAACAGGTGAAGGCAGGCACCTTGCCATCCGTTGATGAGCGGTTGCCGGAAAATCCTCGCGTGATCCCGGTCTACGGTGAAATCGGACAGTATGGCGGCACCTGGAGCCGCGCCTTCAAAGGGCCCAGCGACCGGTGGGGGCCGACCAAGCTCATGGAAGAGCGTGTGGTGGAAAGCTACATGGACGATGAGCAGCAAATCTCGCTCGTTCCGGGCTGGGTCGGCGACTATTCGGTCAGCGACGATGCCCGTGAGTTCACATTCAAGATCCGCAAGGGACTGAAATGGTCCGACGGAGCGCCGGTCACCACCCGCGACATCCGCTTCTGGTACGAGGACGTCTTTCTCAACGAGGAACTGACCCCGAGCATCAAGGCGCTTTACACATCGGACGGCAAACCGATGGAACTCAGCTTTGAAGACGACTACACATTCAAGGTAAGTTTCGCCAAGCCGTACCCGCTCTTCCTGACCATTCTGGCCAAGGAAAGCACAGGACGCCCAGGCCTTGACCGGCCGGGTTTCATCGAACCGTTTCACTACCTCAAGGACTATCATCCCAAATATGCCGAAGAAGCGAAGCTGAAGGCTGCGATCGAGGAACACGGTGCCAAGAGCTGGACCGATCTGTGGGACTCCAAAGGACAGATTCAGGCCTGGTGGTTCAACCCGGACATGCCCGTTCTGACGGCCTGGCGCGTGGTAACGCCGCCCCCGGCGGAAATCGTGGTGATGGAACGAAACCCCTACTATTATGGCGTCGACCCGGAAGGCAATCAGCTGCCCTATATCGACCGGATCGAGCATCGCCTGTTCCAGGACCCGGAAAGCCTGAACCTGATGGCGATCCAGGGTGAGATCGACCTGCAGAACCGGCACCTTAACGTCGCCGACTTCACGCTCTTCAAGGAAAACGAGGACAAGGGCGGCTATGTGCTCGACACATGGACCAAGGCACTGACCTGGACCTTGATGCCCAATCTCAACGTCAAGGACGATGTGCTCCGTGATCTCTACGAAGACAAGCGTTTCCGTGAAGCGCTGAACATTGCGGTCGACCGCGAGACCATCAATGAACTCGCGTTTTCCGGCCTGGGCGAGGCCCGTCAGGCAAGCCCGGTATCAGGCTCTCCCTTCTTCGACGAAGAAGCCGAAACGCGCTGGACGCAATACGATCCGGATCGCGCCAATGCGCTGCTGGACGAAATTGGCCTGGACAAGCGCGACGGCGATGGTTTCCGCCTGCGCCCTGACGGTGAACGGCTGAGCATCGTTGTTGAAACCCGCTGGGACACTCAATCGGAAACGCTCGAACTGGTGCGGACCTTCTGGGAAGACGTCGGCGTTGAGGCGATCATTCGTATCATTGACCGCACCCTCTTCACCCAGCATGTGGAGACTTCCGAATATGACATGGTGCTGGATACCTTTGACCGTGCATCGATGATCACGGCGGACCCGGCCAGGTTCCTCGGCCGCTATGGGTTTGCCCATGGCTACTACAATTGGTGGGACAGTCGAGGAGAAACCGGCTTCGAACCGCCGGAAGACCATCCGATCCGGGATTTGTGGAAAGCATGGGAAGCTGCGCAGGGCGCCTCTTCCCTGGAAGAAGCCAACAAGTTCGCACAGGAAATGGTTTCCATTCACAAGGAAAACGGCTGGCAAATCGGTCTGGTGGGTGAACCGCCTGCAATCTACGTACGCAACACCGACCTGAAGAACTTCCCGACCGGATTCATTCATGATGATGCGCTGCGCGGCATCGGGCTCGCCTATCCGCAGCAGCTCTACTTCTCCCAGGACTGACTTCGTCAGCCCTAAAGGAGCGGGGTGCCTGTCTGCAAAGGCATCCCGCTCCTGCAGCTAATTGCCGGATGCGGCGGGAGGATGAACAACGCACCTCCCTCCGCTTCGCCTCTTTCGGAAGGCATGGCCTTCCGTAACGAAAAAACGACGGAACCAGATCATGGTCGGCTACATTATAAATCGGGTCTTGTGGTCAATTCCCACATTGCTCGTGATCACGGTCGCGACCTTTGTCATTATCCAGTTGCCCCCCGGCGACTATGTCACTGCCTACATTGCGGAGCTGATCCAGACCGGTGAAACGGTGGATGATGCGACAGCGGCTCAGATCCGAAAGGAGTTCGGTCTCGACCGGCCCTATTACGAGCAGTTTTTCTCCTGGATCGGCGGCATTGTCCTTCACGGTGACTTCGGCCTGTCACTGGACTGGAAACTGCCAGTATCGGACTTGATCTGGGGCCGCCTCGGACTGACTCTCCTGATTTCCACATTGTCGCTGTTGCTGACCTGGGCCATCGCGATCCCCATCGGCGTTTACTCCGCAACCCGGCAGTATTCGATCTTCGATTACCTTTTCACCGTGCTTGGCTTTCTGGGCCGCGGCATCCCCGACTTCCTGCTGGCACTCATCCTGATGTGGATGGGATTTGTCTATTTCAACTTCCATGTTGGCGGACTGTTTTCACCCGAATACGTGACCGCTCCGTGGTCGATGGCCAAGTTCTGGGACATGCTTGCTCATTTGTGGGTACCGGTCGTCGTTCTGGCCACCGGTGGTGCTGCCGGTCTCCTGCGCATTATGCGCGCCAACATGCTGGAAGAACTCGGCAAGCCCTATGTCGAAACCGCCTATGCGCAAGGACTGAGCGAGCGTCGCGTCGTTTGGGGATACCCGGTGCGCGTTGCACTCAATCCTTTCATCAGCACCGTTGGCTGGGCGCTCCCTGCCCTCATTTCCGGTGACGTCATCACGGCTGTCGTCCTGAACCTGCCGACAACCGGCCCCCTTTTGCTGCGAGCCCTGCAGAACCAGGACATGTATCTTGCCGGTGGCTTCATCCTCATTCTCAGCGTCTTTACGATCATCGGCACGTTGCTGTCCGATATCCTTCTGGTGCTGACCGACCCACGCATTCGTTATTCGTGAGGCCTGCCATGTCAGAACAAACCATGGCCCAGACCGATACCACGGTCACAAAGTCAGAACCCGGCGACACGGTTTACACCGCATCTCCCGTCAAACTGATGTGGTGGCGCTTTCGCAGGCACAAGCTTGCCGTCTGGTCGCTGGCGATCATCATCGCGCTTTATCTGGTGGCGGCCTTTGCCGAGTTCATCGCGCCCTACGATCCGTTCAAGCACAACCGTCTCAATCCGTTCACGCCACCTCAGAGCATTCACCTGTTTCATGACGGCGAATTCGTTGGGCCTTTCGTTTACGGGCTGAAGCGCAAGCGCGATCCGGAAACGGCACGTCTCACCTTCACGGAGGACACGTCGAAGGTTCTTCCCGTTCGCTTCTTTGTCGAAGGCGATCCTTACAGGTTCTGGGGACTTTTCGAGGCAAAACGTCATCTGTTCGGGGTAGAAGGCAAGCGCAACAGGATCTATTTGCTCGGCACTGACAAGCTTGGTCGTGACCTGTTCTCCAGACTTGTCTATGGCGCGCGGGTGACGCTTTCCGTCGGTCTCATAGGTGTCTTCTTCAGTTTCATCATCGGCATTACCCTGGGCAGCCTTGCGGGCCTGATCGGAGGCACGATCGACACGGTGATCCAGCGCCTGGCCGAAATCGTGCGCTCGATCCCGACCATTCCGCTTTGGCTTGGCCTTGCCGCTGCCTTGCCGGTCAATTGGGATCCGATCCTCGTTTATCTTCTGATCACCGTCATTCTCGCTCTCATCGGCTGGACCAATCTTGCACGGGTGGTGCGCGGGCACTTCATGACAATTCGTCATCAGGATTTCGTGCTGGCGGCCCGTTTGTCGGGGGCTTCCAAAACGCGGATTGTGACACGGCACATGCTGCCTTCCATGACGTCTTACGTCATTGCCGCCATTACACTTGCGATCCCTGAAATGATCCTGGGGGAGACTGCCCTGAGCTTCCTCGGCCTGGGTCTGCGCCCACCGGTGATCAGCTGGGGTGTGTTGTTGCAGGACGCTCAGAACCTGCGATCAATCGCGCTGGCCCCCTGGCTGCTTTTCCCGGGCGTTGCCATCGTGGTCACGATCCTCGCCTTCAACTTTCTCGGCGATGGTCTTCGCGACGCCGCTGACCCCTATCAGAAATAAGGAGACGGGTCATGCAGACTGAAAACATTCTCGAAATCGAAGACCTCAAGATTTCCTTCAACTTGCGCGACGGCACCGTCAACGCCGTCAATGGCGTCTCATTTTCGGTCAGGCCGGGAGAGGTTCTGGGAGTTGTCGGAGAAAGCGGCTCGGGCAAGTCCCTGACGGCCCGCGCGATCATGAACCTGTTGCCAAGGGCGGCCGATGTCACGGGTGGGCGGGTTCGTTTTCGAAAGGGCGATGGTACCGTTCTCGACATTTTGAAGGAAAAACGGGAAAGCGCGACCATGCGCGCCCTGCGCGGTGGCTCCATCGGCATGATTTTTCAGGAACCGATGACCGCGCTCAGCCCGGTTCATTCCATCGGCAAGCAGATCATGACAACGCTCAATCTGCACACGGATCTGTCCAAGAAGGCCCAGGTAGACCGCGCTGCCGAGCTTCTGGACCTCGTCCAGATGCCGAAGCCGATGGAAATGCTGAAGAAATATCCGCACCAGCTTTCCGGCGGGATGCGCCAACGGGCGATGATTGCCATGGCGCTGTCCTGCAATCCCAGCCTGCTTCTGGCAGACGAGCCGACAACCGCTCTCGATGTCACAACGGAAGCGCAGATCCTCGACCTCATCATGTCCTTGCAGGACAAGATGAACATGGCGGTACTGTTCATCACTCACAATTTCGGTGTGGTGGCGGAAATCGCAGATCGCGTGACAGTCATGTATCTGGGCAACGATGTCGAAACCGCATCGGTTGACGACATCTTCTATGCCCCCAAGCACCCCTACACACGGGCACTCCTGAAGTCGATTCCAAGACTTGATGGCCAGAAAAAGCACCGGCTGCAAACGATTGAGGGCATGGTTCCCGATCCCTTCAATCTGCCTTCGGGTTGCGTCTTCCACACAAGATGTACCGAAGCGTTGAGCGGACGGTGCGAGATCTCAGCCCCGGAACCCACCCATTTCGACAACGCCCAGATGGCCCGTTGCCACCTGCATCAGGATCAGCCCGGACCGGTCGCATGAACACATATAACCTTCCCGACGACGCTCTTGTGAGCGTCGAGAACCTGCAAATGCACTTTCCGATCCACAAAGGCTGGCTCGGAGGAAAGACGGGCGCCGTCAAGGCGGTGGACGATGTCACGTTCCATATCCGCCAGGGTGAAACCCTTGGCATCGTGGGCGAAAGCGGATCAGGCAAGTCTACGACAGCCCGCGCCATCCTGCGCGCTCTTGAGCCGACAGGTGGCACCATTCGTTTCAAGGGGCCGGACGGCAACTGGAACGACATCACGCATAAGAGCGACGACGAGCTGCGTGAACTCCGCCGTTACATGCAGATGATCTTTCAGGACCCTTATTCCTCGCTCAATCCGCGCATGACGCTTGAACAGCTCGTCGGTGAGCCGATGGTCAATCACGGCATCACCAACAAGGCCGAGATCCGGGACCGGGTGGCCTATCTGCTGCGGCAGGTCGGATTGCGTCCCGAGACCATGAGCCGTTATCCGCATGCGTTTTCCGGTGGTCAGCGCCAGCGCATCGGCATCGCTCGCGCGCTCGCGCTCAATCCCACCTTCGTGGCCGCTGATGAATCCGTTTCAGCACTCGACGTGTCCGTCGCGGCTCAAACGATCAACCTGTTGCAGGATCTCCAGGACGAACTGGACCTGACCTATCTCTTCATCACCCACGACCTGTCCATGGTGGAACATATTAGCGACCGGATCGGGGTGATGTATGCGGGACGTCTGGTGGAACTCGCGGATACGGACAGCTTTTTCCAGCGGCCGCGCCACCCCTATTCCGAAGCCCTGTTGTCCGCCATTCCAATCCCGGACCCGCGCCGTGCCAGGGAAAAGAAACGTAACGTCGTAAAGGGGGAAGTGGCGGACCCGGCAAATCTGCCGAAGGGGTGCGCGTTTGCCGGCAGGTGCCCTTATGCGACCGCGCTTTGTACCGAGCAGCAACCGGAGCTTAGAAAAGTCGGAGAAGGACGTTTTGCCCGCTGCCATCACGCGGATGAACTGGAATTGAAAGGAACGACGGCATGACGATGACACCAGGCACCATTGCCGCGTTGCGCAGCACTGCCGGGCAAGATAACGGGATGCTCACCGCCCGCGTCCACGCCCCCGTTCTGAGACTGGACCGGCACGAACCGTGGCGGCCGACGGCCATCGGCTTTTCGATTTTTGACGAACCGTCCAGGTCGCCATCAAGCAAATTCGAGATCGTGCCGAAGTCTCACCGCGTCATCGAATATGCGATCTTCTGGGATTACGACATTCAGCATCTCTACGATCTGGAACATGTCTGGATTCACGTTGATGCGAATGACCGCGTTGAACACGTTGAAGCCAGCCAGCACGGTCGGCGTATCGAAATGGTCCGTGAAGGCGGACTTCCACTTGAAAACGGGCGGGTAACGCTTTGGGCTGAACCCGGCAAGCACGCACTGTTTCCCGGCCGCGACCAGATGATGTCGCGAGAAAGCGCAACACGGCACGAATGCAACCTGGGCGCGGGTCACACCGGCGTTCATCTTGGCAACCCCTTCTCCGGCCGGTTCGGCGAAATCGGAGCCTATGAACACCGACTGGCGCGGCTGCAGATGCGCCGCTTTGCCTTCCAACCCGCCTTTGGTGAAACGCAACGTTGGGATTGCAGAGAAGGCGATCTCCTGCCGTGGCCATCGGTGGAGCGCTGGATACCGGAGCGGGTTAACTACCTGATCGACGATCTGAAACAGAACCTGCCCCATCTGAAAGCAATCTTTCTGGATTGCGGCGATACGCTTGTCGATGAAGGAACCGAGGAAAAGGAACCGGGCACCGACGTTGCTGTGCGGGCTGAACTTCTGCCTTACGCCCGCGAGATGATGGATAATCTGCGCAAGGACGGATACCGGCTCGCCCTCGTCGCCGACGGTCCGCGCGCCACTTTCGAGAACCTTCTTGGACAGCACAGACTGTGGGACCATTTCGAGAGCCACACGATTTCAGGCGACGTGGGCGTCCTGAAACCGGATGCCCGTATGTTTGCCACCGCAATGAACTCGCTATGCCTGGAAAGCGCCGACTCCGGCCGGATCGTCATGGTCGGCAACAATCTCGAGCGCGATATCAAGGGTGCGAATTCTGCAGGACATATCAGCGTTTTCTTCAAATGGTCGGATCGACGCCCGGTTATTCCGATCGATGAAAGCGAAGAGCCTGATGTCACGATCTACTCGCTAAAAGATCTCGTTCCGGCAATTGAAAAAATTGAACTTTCACTGGTCTGACCCTACTGGCGACCGCCCCATTCGATGGAGCAGTTTTTTGCAAGTTACGAAGTTTCCGATCCGTGTCGCCCAGCATCAGGCACTGACCTTCTGGGATGTGGGCCCCTTGAAGGAAACATTGTTTGCCGGAGAGGCGGCGACGATGACCGACAGGGTGAATTACGTCTATATCAACGGTTTTACCGATGTTGGAGACCTGCCCTGCCGCACGGCCTTCCTGAACACGATGAAGGGACGGAAGCTCCCTTGTCCTGAACTTGACGAGATCGATGAAACGCTCTTCTTCAGCGATCAGACCAAGATTGATTTCAGTGGTTTCTGGCACCGCCCGACCCATCTGCAACGAGAACTGCAATGCCGGATAAGGGTTGAGCGGAAGGGATATTACCTATTCACGCTGACGACCTGCGGCGGCATTCGCATCTGGGTCAACGGAATGCAGGCCCATCAGTTTGAGCCGATGACGCGCAATGCGCCGGCAACCGACGAAGTCTGGCTGCCGCTTGAAGCGGGTGAAAACTCCATTGTCGTGCATGCCGAGGATCTGGCGGAGCGCGACACGCAGTTCTTTTTCGAATTGATCTATCGCGGAGAGCCTGAACTGCACGTGGGATTGTCGAGCGTCTATGATGCGGAAAGCCTCGGGGCTGCCGAAAAACTGCTGTCTTCGGTTCAACCTGACAAGCTCTACTATGACAATGGCCATGTGAGCCTGATCTTTTCCTCATCGTTCGAGGAGGACCTTGAATTCGATATCGCGGTGCAGGGCCTGTTCAATGGACTTTCGGAGAATTCAAGCCGCAAAGCTCTCCTTAGGTCCGGACAGAAGGTTCTCGAAGGACCACCCGTCACAGCGTTGTCTTCAGGCAGCAACCGCATCAGGACCACCCTTCACTATCAGGGCATGGCCTTCACTCGGGAAGTTGGCGTCGTGTCCCTGCAAGGCCTGAAAAAGGGCGCAGGCAGAACCTACCGGGACCGATGCCAGGAGCTGCTGTTGGCCGCCGCTCAAGACGGCAACAGCCATATTTCTCATGCGTTGGCCAAGCTCCATACCGGCCTGGAGCAAGCAGATGCCTTCGCCTTGATAGAGCGATACCTGACAAAGGTTTCAAACCGCGAAGATTGTTCTGATTTCGCCTTTCTGCCGCTTCTCTGGATCTGGCGCGATCACGCCTACAAGATCGGAGAGCCCCGGCTTTGGGATCGTTTGAAGTCGACCTTTCTCGGATACCGTTACTGGATCGATGAACCCGGCAACGATGCCATGTGGTTCTGGAGCGAAAACCACACCCTGTGTTTCCACGCATCGCAATACCTGGCCGGTTTTCTGTTCCCACGAGAAACCTTTATCGCTTCTGGCCGCGCTGGCCTCGAACAACGGCAACTTGGCCACCGGCGCCTGCTGAAATGGTTTGACGCCGTGGAGCGGGATGGTCTGGCAGAATGGAATTCCATTCCCTATTACCCCATCGACTTTATCGGCCTTGCGACCCTGTTCGCTCTTGCGCCAGACGAAGATATTCGCGAGCGCGCGCAAACCGTCATGAACCGTATTTTCGAGATGATGGCCCTGCACACGCTTGATGGACAGCCGGCAGGGACCATGGGGCGCGTCTACGACAAGGACAACTTCGCAGGCCCGGCGTGCGAACTCGCGACGCTCAGCTATTGCGCCTGGGGTCGGGGATATCTGACAGCCGGCGGATATGCGACAACCCTTGTTGCACTGTCAGGCTTTGAACCTTCTGATCGGAACGCAGGCCTTGCCGTTATCCCGGCCGGACAGGCAATCAGCGCCTGCTATACACAGGGTCATGGCCACGCCGGCAAACTGAAGCTGTTCAAGACCCGGGACGCGCAACTTTCCACCGTCGTGGATCACAAGAGCGGCCAACCCGGTCACCAGCAACACGTTCAGGACGTAAAGCTGTCCGGCAACCCTTACGCCCGCTTCTGGATCAACCATCCGGGAGAAGAGCGCGTCTGGGGCAATGGCCGTCCGTCCTATTGGTCCGGTCACGGTGTGCTCCCGCGAGCCGAACAGCATGGCGCCGTCGGTCTTTTGATGTTCGACACTCCAGAAGAGGAAAAGTTTTCAAGCTTCACTCATCTTTTCGTCCCCGCGCCCGCATGCGACGAGATCCTCCAGGATGGAAACTGGCTGTTTGTGCGCAACGGGTCGGGTCTTGCCGCCTTCCATGCGGTAAACGGGATGACACGACTTGAAACGGGCTGTTTTGCGGGTCTTGAGTACCGCAGTCCTGGGTGGCGAAACGCCTGGGTGTCCGTGATCGGATCTGCGCAAACCGAAAGCTTCGACGCGTTTTGTACCAGGCTTGGAAAGAGCGACATCTGTTTCGATCCTGATCGGTTGACGCTGGACGTGTCCATTCCTGACCAAGACCCGCTAAGCCTCCACTGGACCGGCGAGTTCCGCGTTTCCGGCCAGCAACAGGAATTCAGCAATCTCACGCCCGAACCCGATATCCGGCACCAGCGGCTGGCCGCTTTGCCCCAGGCACTGGAGGTCGCCCATGTTTGAAAAGACTGATGTTCTGTACGCACTTGAGCGAACCGCACTCGGATTTCGTACCCTCAAGGGTATCGACAGCGTTGTCATCGACCAGGCTCCCGCACAATCGATCGCCTATGAGGAATGGGACTGGGAAGTCGGGGTCGGGCTCTACGGGTTTTACAAGCAGGCCTGCCTGACCGGCGACCACGGCATGAAAGATGCCCTGACCGATTGGTACGACCGGCAGATCGCACAGGGTCTGCCAAGGCGGCAGATCAATTCGACCGCTCCATTGCTTTGCATGGCCCTGCTTGCGCGCGAAACCGGCAACGAGGCCTGGCGCAGCGTCATCGAAGACTGGGCGAAATGGCTGGTCAATGAAATGCCGAAGACCAAGGAAGGCGGCTTTCAGCACCTGGTCAAGGAACGTGACAATGATGGCCAGCTTTGGGACGACACGCTGTTCATGGCAGCCTTGTTTATCGGTGTTGCCGGCGACTGGCTGGAGCGGCCGGAATGGATAGAAGAGGCTTACTACCAGTTTCTCGTTCACGGCCGGTTTCTGGGCGATCCGAAGTCGGGCCTCTGGTATCACGGCTGGACATTTGAAGGGCACCACAATTACGCCAAGGCTTTCTGGGCCAGGGGCAATGCCTGGATTACAATCGCCATTCCCGAGCTCTTCGAACTTGTCGGCAGGCGATATGGTCCGGCTGCCCGGCACCTGAGCATGCTGTTCAAGCGGCAGGTGGAAGCGCTCATCCCTTGCCAGCTGGAAACAGGCATGTGGCCGACGCTTCTGGACCAGCCGGATTCTCCGCCCGAAACCTCGGCAACGGCGGGCATTGCCTACGGCCTGCTTTGCGGCATCCGAACCGGCCAGCTCTCCGAAAGCATCCGCCCGGTGGCCGTCAAGGCAGCGCAAGCCGTGATGGCGCGCATTGGCGAGGACGGCTTGGTCCGGGAAGTATCGGACGGAACCCCGATGGGTCACGATTTCGAGTTTTACCGCAACATTCCGAACGTCCCGACGCCTTACGGCCAGGCCTTGGCAAGCCTTCTTCTGATCGAGCTTCTTTCGCACGAGACCTCAATTCACAATGCAGCTTAATTCTTCCTACGTTTCCGCCCCGGATGTGGGTTCCGACATTACCGACCTGCTCCAGGCAGCCATCGACACCGTACATGCGTCCGGAGGCGGTCAGGTCATCGTTCCGCAGGGTCGATGGGTCTCGCGCGCCATCCGGTTGAAATCACGTGTCGATTTGCATCTGCCAAATGGTTGCGAACTGGCCTGCAGCCAGGACTATGACGACTTTGCCGACGGAACGGTTGCCGTGATTGCCGAAGATTCCGATCGCGCGTTTATTGTGGCCAGAGACGCAGACACGATCTCAATTTCCGGCTCCGGAACCATTCACGGAGGCGGTTCTGTCTGGTGTGCCCGCCCAGGCCTTTATGAAGGCACCTTGTGGCCGAAACAGAAGCGGCCACGCATGGTCGTTTTCGAGAACTGCACGAACGTTTCATTATCGGGGGTCACGTTTCGCGAAGCTCCCATGTGGACCGTGCATCTGGTCGCCTGCCGGCATGTCCGCATTGACAGTTTGAACATTCTCAACGACATGTCGATGCCCAACACGGACGGGATCAACCTCGACAGCTGTTCCGATGCCATGATCCGCAACACCACAATCGAGGCCGCAGATGATGCAATCTGCGTCAAAACCTGCCGCAAGGAAGATGACAGTCTCAACGCGCCGGCCGAGCGGATCCTCGTCAGCAACTGCATTCTGTCTTCACGCTCCTGCGCGCTGAAGATAGGCACGGAAACCTATCAGGACATTCGGGACGTCGTTTTCACCTCCTGCACCATCACCCGCACCAACAGGGCCTTCGGCATCTTTTCGCGCGATGGCGGGACTATAGAGCGGATCCGGTTTTCGAACTGCGTCGTTCATTGTCAGCAGACACCGGACGGCTTCTGGGGCTCGGGCGAACCGGTCACGATCAACGCCTTGCCCCGCCGCCCCGGTGAGGTTCCGGGGAAGGTTCGCGACATTGCAGCTGAAGGCATAACAGGCCGCGTCGAGGGGGCGATCAATATCGTCGGCTGTCCGGATCAGCCCATCGAAAACGTTCTTCTGGCCAATATCCAACTCGCTCTTGAAGAAGGCTCACGTCCTGAAGCCCTTTATCTCGACCTCCGGCCAACGGCTGCGGATGTCAACGGCCTGGACAGCCCGGAAGAAGGCCGCCGCAATGCCTGGGTCCGTCGTCCCGACGGAGGTATCGAGGGCCTCTTGGCCTATCCATACGGTTTCCCAGGTGTCTGGATCGAAGAGGCCACGGTCGTCTCCTGCTCCGGCGTCCAGATTTCCCGCCCGGACCCACTGCCCGAAACCTGGTCAGCGCAGACTATCGTTCGGGCATGCGAAGCGACCTGATCGTTTGCAAGTCCGTTTGCGACAGCCATTCGGCAGACAGAGATATGCAGGATTCGAGGGGGCTGACATTTAGGAATGCCGAAAAACCGTTGTCATTCAAGATAGGAAGGCCCCCGAGCCCGAAGACGGAAACCATCAGCGCGCTGAGAATGATCGATCTTACCGAATACGACACTTTTTTGGCGTTTCTGCAGATCGAGACTGCTCAACCTAGCGAGTACTCAAGCACTATTGTGAGTGGTTGAGCTATCTGTCTTGCAATGGAAACCATGACCATCGAATAGAGCCCATTTGACAATGACTTATCGAAACTTGTCTGGCACTAGCTTTACGCCGCAATTCGAGAATTCTCGCTAAACGTTGGTATTGAGAAGGCAGAAGAATCTCTCGCTTTCGAGAAACGGAGATTTGATCCGCGTTTCGGGGGTTCGAGTCGCCCCTCCGCTACCATCGATCCTCCCGATCCTTTTATTCCGTTTGGAAAGTGCCGCTCTCCAAGTAGTGCCCACGAGCGTCCTTTAACTTCGATTTCCACCGCGCCGGGTGGTGATGTGTCGCGGAGGACTGTGACTGTCTCAACAAGTTCACGCATGGCTTGTGCGCATTCGTTGTCGCCTGAACGGATCCCTGCCGCTAGAGCTTGTTGAAGCGTTTCGAGTTGCTGCTCATATCGTTTCAAAATCGCGGGATGCAAAGATACGACCTCGAAAACGGGAGATGCTTCGGAGAGCTGCACCAGAATGTCCTCGCGCTCATAGTGAAGCTCTGTGGACCGCGAACCGATCACTTGCGGGTCACCAACCCCATTGGCCAAGTGATCCACCAAGCGACCAGTTTCACGCTTTAGCTGAGCGGCGCGGCGTTCCAGCCGTTCTCCTGTTGCATCAGCTTCGGCTGACAAACGCTTGCGTTCCTCATGGTACGTTCTCACGTGTTCAGCAATAACCCTGGGCGCTCTCGTTTCGGCCCTTAGCCCCGCTAGTACCGCCTCTTCCACTGTGTCCAGACAGAAGGTCCTAGGTGCGGATTCCAAGAACAAGGGCGCTCCGGGAGCGCCCAGGGTTTCAACGCTGGAAGCCGGCCGGTTATTTTGAACCGCCCCAGGGTTCCGGGTAGCTCTCCATCTCTTCACATCCGCACATGGCGTAGTGCAGCGGCGGCATCGCCGGATTGATGTAGGCGTTGAGATTTGCCTTTGTGATTGCGGGCTGTGGAAGAACCCATTCCGGCCCAGGCACTGGTTCGCCGGCCAGGATTCGGGACGCCGCGATGATCGGGGTGCGCCATTGGTAAGTAGGATATGTTGGCGCAATCGCGGTCATTTCGAGGTCGTTCCAGATTTGCAGGAAATCCTGCTGATCTTCACCGACAAAAACAGGGATATCGTAACCGCCATCCTGGAATGCTTCGACAGCCGCAACCGCGGTCGCACCGGCATCCATCCAGACCGCATCGATCCGGCCACGCTGCAGATAGTCCTCGACTATCGACTTTGTTTTCGCGTTGTCGCCATCGGTGAATTCGGCACCAACGATGTTAAGGCCGGCTTCCTCGAGAACCCGGCGTCCGGCGGAGTAGCGGGTTTCCAGCACATCGACGCCTGGAAGAATACGCAACATCAATACGTTGGCGCCTTTTTCGACATTCTGGGCAATGAATTGAGCACCTTGAATACCAAACGCATATCCGCCGATCGGATGAATGAAGGTTACCGGGCACGTCGTCTCGACACCGCGGTCGAAGACAATGACCGGGAGTTGCTTGCATGCTTCCTCGACGGCCGGGGTCAGTGCAGCGGTGGTGTTCGGTGACACGATGAGAATGTCGCATTGCCCCCCTGCCAGAAGATCCTGGATGTCCGCGATTTGCTTGTCATCCGAACCTTCCGCATCCACATGAATGAATTCACCAATTTCCTCATGCAGGGCCACTTCCTCGGTCATGTTGGTGTAGCCGACAACACGCCAGGGATTGTTGACACCAGCATTCGAGAAACACACCGTATGCGGAGTCCCGGATTTGTACTGACCGGTATCCACCATCGACGCATCCAGATACTGCTCCCAGGGTTTTCCTTCGGGCCCTTCTGGCTCCAGCAAAACCTGCTCCCATTGACGGTCGAACTCTGCCGGATCGTTGAAGTTTTGCCCGTTGGCAATGACGGGACCAGTGAACACCATGGCTAGCGCCAAAGCATGACCTGAGATTTGCTTCATTTCATTTACCTCCCTTTCAATGATGATTTGCAGCGGGCTACTGCCCATTTCGATTGCGGCGGAACATGGTGAATGCCACCGCAAAGATTAGAATCGTGCCTTGCACCACCTGCCGCACCGGCTGCGGCAGTCCGAGAAAGTTGAGCAGTGTGAAAATAGCGGCGAGCGTCAGCGCACCGGCGATTGTCGCCGGAACCGAGCCACGCCCTCCCAGAAGCTGAGCGCCCCCCAGAACCGCTGCCGTAATTGCCTGCAGCTCGTAACCGCTGCCGACATCGGTCGAGACGCCGGCATATCCGCCGAGCAGAATTCCGGTCACAACAGCACTCAGCGACGAAATCACGAAGGCAATGATCCGCACGCGATTGATCGGGACGCCCGCGAGTTGCGCCGCACGCGGATTATCTCCAACCGCATGAATCATGCGTCCGAGATTGGTGCGGTGCATGAGCCAGTACAAAAGAAGGCCGACGACGACGAGGACGATCAACGCAATCGGCAGCATCCGGATGACCGGGATGTCCATAATGCTGACACGACCGAAAAACCGAAATGTATCGGGCAGGTATCCCCGCGGGGCGCCGCCCGACCACATGAAGACGAAACCGTTCAGCGTGATCATCATGCCCAGGGTCGCAATCAGCGAAGGTACCTTGAGATAGCAGACGACCAGTCCGTTGATGAGCCCGACCGCGATCCCGATGCCCAACATAACGGTGATGACCCACCAGGTCGAAGCCGGGTCGTTGTTGGAGAGCATCGAGGATCCCACCACCACCAGCGTAATGAGCGATCCAACCGACAGATCGAAGCCACCCGAAACGATCACGTAAAGCTGCCCCGCCGCCAGGATGGCCAGGGGTGCTGCGCGTTTCAGAAAGTTCATGTAACCCGTCGGCTCAACGAAGCTCGGGTTGTTGAGGATGATTGCCGCGATCAGCGCTGCAAGAATGAAGTAAACCGGAGAAATCTTCGGAAACTTACGCATACGCGGTTCCGATACAGCTTGAACACTCATGCGACGATCCTCCTTGAACGCGCTGCATAAAAGCCGACTGCCGCCACGATAATCATGCCGCGCAGGACCTGCTTGGCGAACGCGTCTACCCCGAGGACATTGAAGATCGAGTCGATAAGCGAGAAGATCACGACACCTCCGACGGTCCCCCAGATTCCCCCCCGGCCACCGGCAAGTATCGTGCCGCCGATGACGACGACGGCGATCGATTCCAGGTCGTAAACGCCGTCCGAACCGATCCAGGGGGCTCCTGACCGCAAACGGCTGGCGAGATAGAGTCCGGCAACCGTCGCGCACAATGAGCAGATGACGTGCGCTCCGACGATGACCCTGCTCGTGGAAATGCCCGCGAACCTGGCAGCATCGCGATTGCCGCCCACGGAATAGATATTCGAGCCGAATTTGGTGAAGCGCAGTGTGAGAAAGGCCAGCAGGGAAAGCGCAAGGAAGAACAGAACCGCAAACGGTAATCCTGCGACATTACCATACGCGAAGAATTGAAACTCTTCAGGAACGGAACCTGCAAAGTTTGAAACGAAGGCCGACAGGCATCCCTGAATGATCAGGCTCATTCCGAGCGTTGCAATGAGCGGATTGACATCGAGGCGTGTGATGATGACCCCGTTGACAAGTCCCACGATTGCCCCAAGCGTCAGTGCCGCTGCAATGGCGAGAGGGATCATCGCGGGATTGCCGTCCATCAATACCGATGCCAAGACCGCCGTGGCCGAAATCAGGCTGGCGACGGACAGGTCAATCGAGGCCACGAGGATGGCAAATGTCTGCCCGACGGCGGTTATTCCCAGTGCAATCGACCTGCCAAGAACGGCAAGCAGATTGCTCCATGTCAGGTACTGCGTTTGCCCGGTCAGGACACACGCTAACACATAAATGACCACGGCGCAGATCAATAGAAGCGCCGGTGCCCAATACTCAAATCGGAAGCCTGATGGGCGCGCCGGCGCGGGCTGTGCTGTCACCTCGCTCATGCCGCAGCCCCCGCTTCTCCGGTCGCATCAAGCATGATTTCCGTTTCACCCACACCACGGCGATGTTCGGCAACAATCCGGCCCTCCCGCATCACGAGAACGCGGTCGGCGGCACCGACAATTTCAGGCAGATCAGAAGAAATCATGATGATGCCAGTGCCCCGGCGCGCGAGATCACGCATCAGGTGGTAAATCGCGGCCTTGGCCTTCACATCGATTCCACGCGTCGGCTCAACGAAGATCAGAACCTTGGGCTTGAGCGCCAACCAGCGAGCCACAATGACTTTTTGCTGATTGCCTCCCGAAAGAAACCTGATGTCCTGCTCGTAGGAGGCAGACTTGACTTCCATTCCGTCCAGCAACCTGTCCATTTGCGACTGATTGGTGAATTTGTTCGAATTCCGGCTGGAAAACAGATCGGCAAACGCCCGGGGGCTGAGCATGCCATTGTCACGCACCGACTGCATGAGCACCAGGCCTTCCCCTTTCCGGTCGCCCGGCACCAGCCCAATTCCCGCCCGGATCGCTTCACGGGGATGCGTAACATGCACCTCTGCCCCCTGAAGGTTCACTGTGCCCGCGGTAAACGGCCGGTCCCCGAAGATCGCCATCGCCAATGCCACGCGGCCTGCCCCCTGAACACCGGCGATCCCGAGGATTTCGCCCGCGTGCAAGTCAAGATCGATATTGTGGAGGACATCATTTTCGCCCGCGCTAATGGAAAGCACCGGTGCACCGATTTCTTCCGGCGTGGCGGCCGGCGCATAGAAAGTCTCAATGTCGCGTCCCACCATCGCCTTAACGACCTCGCCCGGATCGGGCAAACTGTCGAAACTGGCAGCGACCTTGCCGTCCTTGAGCACCGTTATCCGGTCTGCCAATCGAGCAACCTCGCGCATGCGATGGGTTATGTAGATCACCGCCGTTCCATGATCGCGCAGCGCGTCAACTGTCTCAAAGAGTTCGTCGCATTCGGCATCATTGAGAGCCGCTGTCGGCTCATCCATCACCAGCACCTTGGCGCCGAGTGCGATGGCTTTGGCAATCTCGACCATCTGCTGAGAAGCAACATCGAGGTCCGCGACGAGTGAATCGGGATCAATCCGACGGCCCGCCTTGAACAAATCAAGCGCCCTGCGCGTTTCGCTGCGCATCGCCGCATTGTCGAGAAACCCTGCCCGGGTCATTTCACGGCCCAGAAAGATGTTCTGAGTAACCGTGCGATCCGGCAAAAGCGAGAATTCCTGATAGATAACGGATATGCCTGCTTTCAGCGCTTCAAGCGGATGCCGGAATTCCGCCGGTTCGCCATGCAGCAGGATTGTCCCGCTGTCTGGCCGGTAGACGCCCGCCAGGATCTTGATCAGCGTGGATTTACCCGCCCCGTTTTCCCCCACAAGCGCATGAACCTCACCGCCGCGGCAAGTAAAGCTGACGCCATCAAGCGCCGTCACCCCCGGAAAACGCTTACCTATGCTGCTCATTTCGATAATGGAATTTTCATTCACGCTGCTAACTCCCATTGGCCGCGAATGAACTCTATCGATTCTGAAAACAGCGTGTCGTAATCGGGAAACAGTGGACGCCAGACCCGTGTTGCGGCTGCCAGTTCGGGCACACCGCCCCCGAACGCTTCAAGAGTTACCCAGCCGTCAAATCCCGTTTTACGCACAGCCTCGAAGATTTCCCCGAAGGCAATATGGCCGCGGCCCGGAATCCCGCGATCATTCTCGGAGATGTGCAAAACACCCATGTGTCCGGCAATCGTGGCGATGGCATCGGCTTGCTTCTGTTCTTCAATATTTGCGTGAAACGTGTCGTACATGATCGCAAACGCCGGGTGATCGACTGCCGCGACATATGCTTTTGCCTGCTCCATCGTATTGAGGAAATGCGTCTCGAAACGATTGAGGTGCTCAAGGCTGAGATAGATGCCGTTTGCCTGGGCCTTTTCAGCCATTCGATTGTGAGCCTCGGCGCCGTACCGGATTTCGTCCTCGCTTGGACCCGTGCCTGTGAAGCAGCCAATCGGGGCATGGAACGGGCCTCCCACGCTCTCGGACCCCAGCGCCAGCGCGCAATCGATCACCCAATCCAGGTGATCGACGCCACTCTTGCGTATGTCTGGGTCGGAGCTCAGCGGATTGGCGTTTGGAGAGGGGACGATTGACGTGGATGTTCTGCGCAATCCTAGCGCGTCAAGTTCTTTTGCCAGCCATTCGTAATGCCTGGGATCGCCACTCAAAATAGGTACTTCGACACCTTGATAGTCGAGTTCCTTTATCCGTCGAATTAGTGGCAAATGCGCCTCGGTGATAAAACCAGCAAGACACAATAGATTGATGCCAATCTGCATATTCCTCCCTCAAACGGTGTTCCCGCCCGTCCCTTGAAAACGTATAAATATTTCTATCGGTTCTTGATTGTAGATTTTGAACAAAACCCACCGTCGAGCAACGGCAAACATCAAGTTGCCTTACCAGGCTTCGCCCCTTGTCTAAAACCTCTGTTTTCTTGACTCTTTTGATTAAGTCATTCTAGCAGTGTTAACCTGATGCCAACTTGTGAAATATCCAACATCGAGTTCACCTTTGCGTTCACATTCTACAACTGGTAAAAAATGAACATGACACATTCGGCATTGAACAGTCACGACAAGGCAAAAGCGATTGCGCGGCCAGCGGTATTCCGCGAACCGGGCGCGCTTCTCTACGCCGGGAACTGCAAGGACCTGCTCGACGCCTCGCTGGAAGGAGAAGTCACCCTGAGCGCCTGGGCTCGCCGCGGCTATCCGGGCCGCGATCTGGGCAACACCCTGCCCCAGGTCTGTTCAGTCGGCGGCTGGAACGCAACCCGCCCTCAAAACTGGGGTCTGAGGGAGCACTGCAACGAGGGTGTCAAGATTGCCTATCTTGCGCATGGCACGCTGACACTGACCCTCGATGGCGAAGTGTACAATCTGCAGGAAGGCCAGATGTTCGTTGTCCGGCCCTGGCAGCTTCATGCATTTGGCGACCCCAACGTCGCCCCGAGCCAGATCGTCTGGGTGCTGTTCGACATGGGTGTGCGCCGTCCGCATGAACAATGGCTGTGGCCCGACTGGATCGGCTGGCCCGAGCGAGACCAGAAGCGGCTGACCGAACTGTTGTCGAAAAACGAGCAACCCTGGTATTGCGCTTCCCGCGAAGTGGTCAACACATTCACGCAGATTGCCGAAGTCGTCGCCTCCAACGATATCGAAGGGGGAGAAACCCGGCTCAGGCTTCTGATTTCGTGGATGCTGCTGCAATTCAAGAACCAGCTTGAAGCCCAGCATCCAGCTCTAGACCACTCGCTCGCGGCGTCACGGCGGACAGTCGACATTTTCCTGCGCCGCCTCTGGCACGCTCTCGATGATGACTGGACGCTGGAGAACATGGCAGCCGAGTGCAATCTCTCGCGCACCCAGTTTTCCAAGCATTGCATCTCGATTACCAACATGACCCCGTCGCGCTATCTTCAGACACTCCGCCTGAAAGCCGCGTACAAGATGTTGCTGGAGGAAGACAAGCTATCGGTGACCGAAGTCGCGCTCGATTGCGGCTTCTCTTCAAGCCAGTATTTTGCAACCTGCTTTCGAAAGCTCTACGGCGTCTCTCCGAGCAATCTGCGCCAGATCACGGACGAGCCAACAGCTATCTTGGCTCGAACACCAGCAATGCGATAATGCTTTCACTTCAAGGTCAAACACCAAACCTAGATGATAACCCGGTCGCCGAACATTGATGCCGCTATGAATTTCAGAAGCTTTTTCCCCTGTGACGTTACAACATCAATAAGCGATTTATTCTCGATGGTTAGCAACGACTAAGTCCATAGCGTTTGCAGGTAAAGGTTGCAAAATACGACATTTTTCCTTCCCCGCCAACGAACCAGATTCCTCCCGGGTATTCACGTTGCGCTATTTCTTGCGGTTAATTCGCTCGAAGAGTAACCAGCCGCTCATCTAATTCCAGAGGCTTGAAGGAGTTCGTTCTGTAGTTGGGAATCAATCCCACCCATGCCGTAGTAGCGTAATGCCCTGGGTCAATTCGATCAGATTCATCGCACCCGTAGCCTCAGTTAAGACCCGTATGACCAATCGTTGAATATGTGGTCAGCTGACTGCCAGGTCCTTTGAGTTTTTTCGGATCGAAGTCTGCGATCAGAACTACTTCTGCTCGGCGCCTGGTAAGTTCAGTCGCAGTCGTTATTCAGCTATATTTCACCTTTCAAGATCAGGGTCTGAATTTTCTTCGATGGGCTTCCACTCACTCGGATGAATATTGAACGATGCCGTTCACGATTGACATCTGAACCTTGACCTCCAACAGCAGCGCGGGGTCAATATTCAGGATATTGTCGGATATCACAGTCAAGTCAGCCAGTTTGCCGGCTTCGATCGATCCGACCAGATGATCCTGAAAACCGGCCTCGGCAGCCCTGATGGTGTGGGCCTTCAGGGCTTCCTCGATTGTCAGAGCTTGGTCCGCATGCCAACCGCCTTGCGGCTCTCCCGCTTCATTTTTTCGCGTGACAGCACGATACATTGTCTCAAAAGGATTGATGGATTCGGTTGGGAAATCGGAGCTGATGATCAATTGCGCGCCTGTATCGATGAAATCCCGGAACCGGTAGGCATACTGAACCCGTTCCGGACCCACCCGGTCTTCCGTCCATGCCATATCCGAAATCGCCGAGCCGGGTTGGACACTGACGATGACACCAAGCTCCGCAAACCGGCCGATATCACCCTTGTCGATGATCTGGGCATGTTCGAGACGCAGCCGGTGATCGGTCTTCCCCGTGACCTCAAGTGCTCGTTCATAGGCGTTTAAAGTGGAATGGACCGCTTCGTCTCCGATCGCGTGGGTAATGACCTGCAGTCCCCCCTTCAGCGCGACTTTTGACACCGTCAGTACATGCTGTTCGGATGCAACGCTGAGACCCCGGTTGCCGGGATCATCGCTATAAGGCGCCATTAGCAAAGCGCTTCGCGAGCCCAACGTACCATCGCGAAACAATTTAATACCGTTGAGCGTAAAGAGACTGTCCGCGTCTCCGGGAACCACATTGTCTTCAAAGAAGCTCGCGTAATCGGCTTCCGTCTCCAGTTCCGGGTCATCGAAAAAGCCGACGACGCGAAAGTTCAGCTCACCGGCTATATCCATAGCCTTGTAGACATCCAGTTCCTGCGGCGACACACCGAGTTCATGTGAACTCGTCACTCCCTTGGCAAGCAGGGCATTCGCCGTCAGGCGGAACCGATCCCGGATCAGGTCGTCAGTCATGGGTTCATATTGCCGGATCAGGTCCTCGGCAAGCTCAACGAAAATACCCGTAGCGTGGCCCTGCGCATCGCGCACGATCCGGCCACCGATTGGATCGGGTGTCTCATCCCTGATTCCGGCCAGATCCATGGCACACCGGTTCACAAGAATGGCATGCCCGTCACTGCGATTGAGAATGACCGGATTGTCTGGCGCTACCGCGCTCAATGCATGGTGAGTCGGAAAGGTCTTGTCAGCCCAGTTGTTCTGGTCCCAGCCCTGTCCGATGATCCAATCACCAGGTCGGGTTGATCGCACTCGCTCCGCGACCAAGTCTACGATGTCTTGATAGCTTGTGGTGCGATTCAGGTCCAGGTTCTGCAAAAGACGCCCATAGGAATGGATGTGCCCATGAGGATCGATAATGCCGGGCAGCACGGTTTTGCCCGCTAGGTCAATCACCTGTGTCTCTTCATCCGCAAGAGCGCGGATATTGATATCCGTTCCCACTGCTATAATTCGCTTGCCGGCAACTGCCACGGCAGAATGGACGGAGAACGCGCCATCGACAGTAATCACATTTCCGCCGATCAGTACCAGATCGGCCGATTCGATATCTCTGGTGTGTCCAGTGCGATCGTTCTCTTTCTTTGCGACTGACATGTCTTCCTGCGAATGCGAGACTCTATCGATCATTGAACTTTTCCTCCCTTAGCTGGCGCATATAGGTGTGATCAGACGCCGTTTGCTCGCTCCGCCGGTTGAACCTGCGGATAGCAACTGAGCAGGCTGTTCACGGATGAAGTGGACCAGCGCTCGGAAAAGGGGATGTCAAACGAGACATAACGTTCCGCTTCACAGGGAAGGCCTTCCGAGACATACATGCGGGCCCTGCCCCGGACCACATGCAGAACATAGGAGAAAACCGTCCGCCTCCCCTCGAGATGGTTGCAGATGCCGGTTCCCCCAGCGTCGTGAGATTTCAGAAGACCGAAGACATCATCGAGACCGCGCGCTTGTGCGAGACGCGTCGTGGCGGATACAAGGCGGCCGCAGCTGCTTTCCGACGCAGGTTCGCTTTGGGTCGGAAACGTCTCGTGGTGGTTGGTCTTGACGGCGCAGAACTCCGAGTATTGCGCATGAATCAGTGCGCCTCTGGCCTCTACGCTGGCCACAACCCTTCCGTCAGTAAGCACCAGATTTCCGGCCCAGACCGGCGTCTGCCCGACAAAGGCTTCAAGGCTGGCGATTGCGGAGGGGACATCCTGCCCTTCATTTAGTGCGACTTCCACCAGACGGTCATAGTTCACCCCGTTTTCAGGTTGAAAGTCGACATGAGCATCGCAGCACAGAAGGCCGTGAGCATTCATGCCCAACGACAGGCCGGAATAGACGATTTCCTCGGCATCAAGACGGGCAAAAGTCTCAACACCCGCAATACCGAAAAGCTGTGGAGTCGAGGTGATTTTCTCTTCAAGCCCGAGCTGGCCGAAATCCTTGTTCTTGTATAGCAGGTATTCGTCCGGGCCAAGAATGATTGCGCCGATGGTACACATAGCGACCGTCCGTGAGAGTGAATGAAACGTTAAGATGAAGCACTAAAGGACCTCCTCTAGTGCGCGACAGCTTTGCTGAAATGACGCTCGAGGCGAGACTGAACCAACTCCAGCATGATAGACAGGATCCAGTAGATGAGCGCCGCGGTAATCAGCATTTCCAGAATCCGGAAATCGGCACGCCCCTGAGCGCGAGCGACATACATGAGATCCCAGACGCCGACGACGGAAACAAGCGAGCTGTCCTTGAGCATGGCGATGAAACTGTTGCCGGTCGGCGGGATGATGATCTTGAACGCCTGAGGCAGAACGACCTTTCGAAAGGCCAGAGCTTTTTGCAACCCGAGCGCTGCGGCCGCCTCCCATTGCCCTTTTTCGATGCTTTGCATGCCGGCGCGAAAGATCTCCGTCATATAAGCGCCGTAACACAGGCTCAGCGCGGCAATACCGGCTGGAACCGGATCAACGATGATGCCGATTTGTGGCAGACCGAGATAGATGAGAAACAGCTGGGCAAGCAGCGGCACTCCCCGAAAGAAGGAGGTGTAGAATGAGGCAATACCCATCGCGATGCCGTTATCGGATAATTTCGAGATTGAACCGATTAGCGCAAGTGTAAAGGCTACAACAATCGATATCAGAGAGACATAGAGCGTGGTTGTCACGCCTCTGGTCAGAAGAAACGGCAGTTTCTCCAGAATGAACGAAATCTCCAGGTCGAACGAATAGAAAAACAGCAGAAACAGAACCAGCAGCTCGGCCCAGACAATCATCATCTGGTGCTTCACCTTGCAACTGAGAAGCAGCAGAATGTTGCCCCCCACCAGCAGACCGAGCACGAGGGAGGGTATCAGACTATCCCGCAGTTCAGGGGATGATGATCCGGTTTCTGGGGCGCTGAACGCATCTGTCAGAAATTCTGCTGTAAAGCCTGCGAAATAGGCCATAAGGAAAACGAATATACCGATGATGAGCGCAGTCACGGCATTGCGACGCAACGACTTCGGAGCGGATGGATACGCAGAAAGTTTCATGAAAGGCCTGACCGCAGGATTGTGGAAGGCGTCTCGTGATCAGGCAGGTTCGACCACGAGACAATAGTTCTTACTTCGTTGAAGTATAGTCGACGCCGTACCACTTTTCGGACAGAGCCTTGAATGTTCCGTCCTCGCGCAACTCTTCGATGACCGATGCAATCTGCAGATTGAAATCATCGTCACCCTTGTCCACCGCAATGGCCAGCGGCTCATAGAAGACCGGCTCGCCGAGTTGGCGGATCGGCATGCCCTTCTCAATTGCCGAAAGGACGGTTGGGAGCGATTGCAGAATACCGTCGAGACGCTTGCCGTTTCCGAGCCGCAAGTCGTCGAACTCGCTGAGGCCGGCGCCATAAGTGCGGATTTCTGACGGTGTGACCTGATACTCGAACGACGGAACGCCCTTGGCGTCTATCTTCAGCTCATGCTGCAGGTAGAGGTGATATGTCGAGGAGGGCGTGACGCCGATCGTCTTGTCATTCAGATCGGTAACCTTGTCGCCGGTGAAATCGTTGTGAACCGCAAAGACTGCAGGCGTATAATAGTAGACACCGGGAAAATCGAGGACTTCCGCACGCTTCGCGGTCGGCGTCATCGAGCCGACAACAATATCCCATCGGCCGCTCCAGCGGCCGGCGGTCATGACTTCCCAGCCCGGAGTGACAAAGGTCACATCAACGCCGAGACGCTTGGCAATTGCGCGGGCGACATCGACATCAAATCCGTCCATCTCGTTTTCACTGTTCAGAAACGCCTGAGGCGCCCAGTCCGAATTGGTACCGACCGTCAGCACTCCCTTGTTTTTGATCCGGTCAAGCGTTTCCCCGGCCTGACTGATCGAGGCCGCTGAAATCGACAGGAAGCTGACAGCAGCGATTCCGAGTAATTTGCGTAGCATGTGGTTCCCCTTCTCTTTTCAAGTTGATAGCGCATTGGTGAGTATTGAATATTTTATAAAACCACCATCCGTAACGGAGTTTCCCAACAGTCGAAGAGTGCATTGTTTTCAATAAGGAAACTAAACTTGCCGATTTGTTGCAAATAGAAATCAGAATTTCTATTATAGAAAAATTAAATAGGAAAATTTGCCCCTATGCTGAACTATTCCATCGACTCTCTTGTCGCCTTTGAAGCGACATGCAGGTTGCAGTCGTTTTCCCATGCCGCATCCGAACTGGGGCTGACGCAGCCCACCATCTCCTATCGGGTCAAAAAGCTTGAAGAGGTGATGCAGACTGTCCTCTTTGAGCGCAAAGGCGGCAGCTGCGAGCCGTCACCGGCTGGAAGCCGCCTGCATGCCAAACTGTTACCTCTGTTGCAGTCTCTCAATCAGGCGATCGAAAGCGAAGCGAATATCGGCAGGAAGGACCGCATCACGATCACCACATCACCGGCTTTCGCATCAATCTGGCTACTTCCCAGGTTGAGCAGATTTCAGGATGAATATCCGAACATAGAAGTTGACGTTCTGGGGACGGACCGGGTTCTTGACCTCTCCCATGAAGCCGATCTCGCAATCAGGCCCAACACACACACCTCATTGCAGGCGACATCGAACCTGCTCGTCTTCGATCTGTTTGCCGACCAGCAATTTGCCGTGTGCAGCCCGTCATTGCTCAGCGACAATATGGACGTGCTCGACGGGGTGGACGCATTGAAGGCGGTCAAGCGGCCTATGCTGATTCATGATGAGAACGTCGCCTTCTGGGAGAATTATCTGAAGGCCACAGGATGCAGCAATGACGGGCTGCGCGACGGCCCTGTACTCAGCAATGCCGATCTGACATTGCGTGCCGCAATCTCGGGAATGGGCATCGCGCTGATGCGCACATCCTATGCCGCCAATTATCTGTCCACCCAGGTGCTGGTCAAACTCCCCCTCCCCGAAATGCCCGCCGAATTCAACAATGTCGCCGTGTGCAAACGCGCCTCTTATCAAAACAAGTCGCTACGACGTTTCATTGACTGGA
Organism: Roseibium sp. SCP14; assembly: GCF_040329475.1. NCBI lineage: Bacteria > Pseudomonadati > Pseudomonadota > Alphaproteobacteria > Hyphomicrobiales > Stappiaceae > Roseibium > Roseibium sp. SCP14. The sequence goes on along the minus strand of NZ_JBDZYH010000010.1, from coordinate 86,104 downwards.
TCCAGGCCGAGGCCGAATTATCCGCGGGATAATGAGCCGACGGATGCGCCGTTCGGCTAAGGGACATCGGTTGCCTCTTAGGCAACTGGGTGGTTTCCAACAAACGTCTAAGTGAGGAAGCACAGAACGGAAGAAAAAAGGATCTTACTGGAGCAACTAAGACCGCAATTGATCCACGATTTCGAGTGCAATTTCACCCTGAAAAAGCAAGATAGCCGCGCAGAATACCTACAGACATACGCTGTTAGTATCTGGAGGATACGAAGCACCGATAAGCACCATTATCGAAAAGCGCGAGCAGCATTTTGCGCATATGCGGGATCCAAAGCCAGCAAAGAGGAAGAGCATATCCTGAGACTGAATTGTGTCCTCAAAACTCTGGAATGGGTTCAGGATCATCAGGAAAAATTGCGCAAGTTTGCCAGGGACATAAAGGTTCCGAACGGTCTAACGGCCGGTAACAGTTAGAGAACTGGAATACTGAACGACTGCCTTGCCCTGCAAATCTGGCAGCTCAAAGCTTGGCCAGAATCCAAGCTTCGGGCCGACAGAGCGATTGTAGGAAAGTCGGATGACGGCCGAAGAAAATCGCAGTCTCACACCGCTGATTAATGCACACGTCAATCCGTTGGTGACTGCTAAAAGCTCATGTTCAGCCTTGCATTGAAGCCGTGAACGGCCGTGTCGTCGCCGTACTGGCCGTTGTAGGACACGCCCATCGTCACATTGTCGGCCACTGCGCCTTCCAGCCCCAGTTCCGTCACCAGCGCATCCTCGGCAAGCGGCGCACCGGTCACCGTGAACGGGCTGCTGCCGGAAAGCGTGAAGGTCGCCGCCGGATCAGTGTCGCCGAAGGCATGCCGCCAGCCGAACATGGTGTTGATGCTGATCATGCTGGTGGCCGCAAAATCGTGCCGGACACCCAAAGTGGTGTAGGTCGCACTTTGCGTCTCCGCCGAGGCGCTCAGCGCCGCCGCGCCTCCTCTTTCGGTAAAGCCGTCCGTGTCGAGGCCGACATGGGAAATGCCGGCAAAGGGCGTGAATGTCCGCCCGGCAAGTTCGACATCGTAACCCGCCTCGCCGAAGAGCTGCCAGCTCCGAGCGTCATAGCTTGCTGTCAGCGTATCGGTGAACCCGGTGAAGCTGACGGTACGGCTCGACGATATGCTGTGCCAGTTGTAGAGACCGCCGAAATTGAAATGCGCCGCGCCTTCCTGTGTGCCGGCATAGACACCGAGCGACCAGGTGCTGGCATCGGCAGACGATAACAGCGCGTCCTGGCTGACATCGGTGCGGCCATAACCGGCGATGAGGCCGGCAAGCCAGTTGTTGCCGAACCGCCGGTCATAGCCGAGGATCACGCCGCCGAAATCGTTGTCCAGTTCCGCCGTGTTGCCGGTGGCATCGGTTCCGCCCCAGGAGCCGTAGCCGGTCTTCCAGAAGCCGCTCTTTCCGTCGGCGAGCGGCGACGGGTCGCCGAAGGTCGAAACGGACACAACCGTGCCGTCATCGGCAAAGCCACCGTTCAGGCGGTCGTTGATGGCATCGACGCGGCGCTGGCCATTGTCCATCAGCGCGCCCCTGAGCGAGGCGTGCACCTCGCCCGACAAGGCGTCGTAAGCGGTCTGCGCTTCAGCTGCCGTATTGAGAGCCAGAAGGGCCTGGACCACCTCATTGCCGACCGACAGGCTGTCGAGGCCGGTACAGGCCACGGCCATCTGATTGGAAGTTCCGGCAAATTCGCAGAAGGATTGGACGATGTTGCTTGTCAGATAGACATTGTTGGCGTCAGACTCGAGCACATTATCGACGAACAGGGTGTCGGCTACGTCGTCAAACATACCGATTACGCCGTTGTCGGCCGTCAGTATGGTATAGGTATTGCCGTATCCGAGAGAACCGGACACGGTAACGGTGCCACCATCCAGCGTGGCCATGCCGGTGATGTCGAGATGGTCGTTCGGCACGAGCGCGGACTCGTCGATGGTGAAGGTAAACGAGCCGTCGCCCGTATTGACAAAATCGCCGGTCAGCACGGTTGTCTCAACGCTCCCCGTACCACCGGGCGAGAAATCGCCCTCATTGGTAAAGAGATTGCCGTCTCCCAGATACACGGTGGAGCCGGAATTGAAGGTCGCGCCTTCCATATTGTTGAAGGCGTTCGAACCGTCCTCCAGATCGATGATGCCGAGGGCGGTCAAGGTGCCGTAATTGTTAATCGTTTCGTCGCCAGAGTCGCCAGCTATGTCGCCGAAGCCACCGGAAACCGTCACCGTGTTATGAACCGTCAGGGTGTTGGTGCCGCCGTCGGAAAACTCGATGCCGACCGAATATTCGCTGACGATGGTGCTGTTGCTCAACGTTATGCCCATGTCGGTCGTCGTAGTGTCATCATAGGCAAAAACGTGGATGCCACGGGCATTGGAACCATTCGTAGTGATGTTGCCCGAGTGCGTTACACTCACTTCACCGCCGTCATAGGAATAGGCATATATGCCGTGGCTGTCGTCACCGTGCGTGGTGATGGTGCCCGTTTGCGTTAGGTTCACATCGCCGCCGCCGCGGGAATAGGCATAAATGCCATGGCTGTCCTCATCCAACGTGGTGATGGTGCCCGTCTGATCGATGTCAATAGCGCCGTCGCCGAGGGAATAGCCATATATGCCGTGGCTTTCCTCACCCGACGTGGTGATGGTGCCTGTTTGCGTTACGTCCACATCGGCGCTGCCGGAAGAATAGCCATGTATGCCGTCGCTGTACGATCCCGACGTGGTGATGTTTCCCGTCTGATCGATGTCAACAGCGCCGTCTATCGACGATCCGAGAATGCCGTGGCTCTCATCGCCGTCGGTCTCGATGTCGCCAATCTGGGTGGCCGTGGCGGTGTTATAGAGAGATGACGCCTGGAGACCCCGGGCCCGATCTCCGCTCGTTTCGATGTTGCCCGTCTGCGTAACCGTAACAACGCCATCTTCGGAAAAACCCAAAACGCCGATGGCATCATTCCCGTGTGTCGTGACGGTGCCGGTCTGATCGACGTCCACGGAATTGTAGAAGGAATAGGCAATGATTCCATGACCTTCAACGTCCATGGTTTCGATATTGCCGGTCTGGGTGATCGTTATCTTGCCGCCCGAGCGTGCCCATATTCCCCTGGAATACAGTCCGGAGGCGGATATGTCGCCTTCCTGGATGACCGTCAGATCACCGTAGGTGGTCTGTGCGAAAATGCCGGTTGCCGCCTCTCCCGAAGTGGTTATGTCGCCGGTTTGCCTGACCGTCAAACTGCCATCATACCGCGCTGCCGCAATGATCCCGAAACCCTGTTCGCCGTTGGTTTTGATATTGCCGATCTGCGTAATTTCCACATCGCCGCCGAAGGAATCCACAAATATCCCTGCTGCCCTATACCCGGACGTTGAAATGTCCCCGGTCTGCATGATCGTCACATGACCGTCGCTATAAGACCGTGTTTCTATGGCGCGCCCATAGATGCCGGCGGTCGAAAGGTTGCCGGTCTGCGTTATGTTGATCGAACCAGCGGTCGAGGCCTGGATGGCACGGGCGTAGTTGCCGTCGACACCAATATCGCCTTCCTGGGTAATCTCCACGTCGCCAGTCGGGGAAAATGCGACGATGCCGTGGCCGCCCTGGCCGCTATTGTTGATGTTGCCCGTCTGATCGACCGTCACCTTGCCGGCGCCGTTGGAAAAGGCATAAATCCCCTGGGCATAAATGCCCATAGTGCCGTCGCTCGTCGTGGTGATGTTTCCGGTATGAGTGATCGTCACCGCATTGCCGTCAGAATAGGCGTGAACGCCGGAGGCCAAATCGGTTTCGATCTCGAAACTGCCGGTGTCGCTCGTAATGGTGACGTCACCAACGGAGATGAATTCGATGCCGTTCGTGCCGGAAGCCGGATCGATATTGGTTGTCAGCGTATTGACGTTGAGCGTGTCATAGGTGCCGGCGCCGCCATCGACCGCGACACCACCGGACAGATCGCCCGTACAGGTCACCGTCGCGCCGGTGATCGTGCATTGGGGCTGCGGCGACACCGATTGCGCCCGCACCGTGCGCCCGTAGCCGAGAAACATCGCCCCGGCGGCGGCCGACATCAGCAGCGCCTGGCGTAGCGGGCGGAATTGCGAAACCCTTGAAGAACCATCCTTCGTCTTGTTGTTGTTTTTAGACGCGCCGCTGGTTGCGCAAGTTCCTCGTTGCATGGCCGGTTAGTCCCCCGTAGTTGCCCCGCATGGCGACGGCCGGCGATGGCGTGCCGACCATGGTTCGGGTCGGTCTACCATCGCGTACATTGGAGATTTACTGCCAGCGATCAGAAATGCACACTGAGCGTCCTATTCGGTACGCGTTGTGACATTTCCCGTTCCTTGTTGCATGTCTTTCGGGCTAGAAGCGGCTTCTGCAGGGCAGATTGTTGTTCCTGCCTCCATTTCACCGGTAAGCGGCCACCGGCCGACTCAAATCTCTTCAGGAAAGAGCATCCATGTCAGACGTCGAGCACAAGGCCGAAACCGAGGCCAGCGGGCTTGTCGCAAATAATCGGGCAGATCGCGTTTATCCCGTGAGCGACAGCTTTTTCGAGCTGGATGTCCCGGAGCCTAACGCCGCGGGACCGGGATATGCTGGTGATGCGGGCATCCGATGCCCTTGACGGCTACGTGATTGCTCAACCCACCTCGCGGCTGCGAAAACCAAGTGATCGAAGCATTCGACAGCCGCGTCAGACTGGAATGCCTCAACACCACATGGTTCCTGTCGATGGTCGACGCCCGTCAACGAGCTTGGCCAAAAGTCAGCTTTCGGATTGACCTTCACCGTCAGTTTGATTGCCTCAAAGCGATCAAAGGTAGTCTTTTGCGAACGCGCGAAAAGACCTGGCCGGTTCGCTGCCAAAGGTTCGGTTTTCTACAAAAGTCATACCAGTTTTTTCCGCAACGCGGATGGATGCGAAATTTTCTGGGTGAATGTCTGCCACGACGTAATCCAGTTTCAGGCTGCAAAAGGCATGGTCGAGCACCGCCGAGGCAGCTTCCGTCGCGTATCCATGGCCCCAGCTCCGTCTACTAAATCTCCATCCGATTTCGATTTCGTCACTGACCGCCTCATAGGGCAGAAGCAGAATCCAGCCCAGAAAAATTTCCGGTTCGTCTTTCCTCACAACCGACCAATAACCGAGGCCGTCCGGGTACTGTTGGTCCATGCGGTTGAGCACAAAAGCTCGATGTTTGTCCGGCTCTGACCAGGGGCCGGGAATAAACTGTGTCACCAAGGGATCCCGGTCCATCGATAGGCACTGATCAAGGTCTGCGTGCGACCGTGGACGTACCCGAAGCCTGCGAGTATCGAATGTCGGGAGCATATATCCTCACTCTAAGTGCCGCCGATCGTTTTCCAGAGCGCATTCCGCCATGCCACCGCACTGATCGGGTCAAGATTGATTTCCTTGTTTCGTCGGTCGATCAGCCAATTGGCCCTGGTCGTACAATTGGTATCGCCCTCACCGACGCATCAAGGATAAAGCACTTCTCAGTCGCTTTGAATTATCTTCGGAAGGAATGTTGAAGCGCCCCTTTTAACCCACTTAAGTTGCGCAGGTAGCATTTCTATTCGACGGACTGACGGCTCTGCACCAGCAGAAACAGTCCGCTGGAGGCGATGATGACAAACCCGGGCAATACGACCGGATCCGGCCGTGCTTCGAAGAACACATAGCCGAACAGGACACCCCAGAATATCGAGGTGTATTGAAACGGAGACACCATCACGGCCGCAGCATCCTTGAACGCCTTTGCCATGAGCAGCTGGCCGATCCCGCCCAAAATTCCAAGTGTGATCAGGAGCGCGGTGCCGTATAAGTCTGGCGTGATCCAGACCCAGGGCAGAAACACCGACGATGCGATCGCTCCGATAACAGCAAAGTAGAATGCCGTTACGCCCTCCGTTTCCGTCCGGCCGAGTATCCGCACGACAATCATCGTGATCGAGAACAGGACGGTTCCGGCAAGTGCCAGAAACCCGCCCGCGTTAAACACTTCGCCGCTTGGCTGAAAGATGTAGAGAACGCCACCGAAGCCTGCCGCAACGGCCACGCCTTGCGACAAGTTGATTTTTTCCGCGAGCAGCACGGTTCCCATCAGGACGATCAGCAGTGGCGCCGAGTACGAGATCACATAGAACTCAGCCAATGAGATTCTCGGCAAAGCAAGAAAATTGCAAACCAGGAACGCCATCATGAGGAACGACCCCAGCACATGTATGGGCCAGTACCTGGTTTTCAGACGGCGGCTGCTGCCTTCGGCTCTGAGCGCGACAGCGGCAGGTAATATTGCAAACAGACTTCTGAAGAAAAAAATCTGCATCGCGCTGTATTGTTCGTCAAGCAGCTTAACGATCACGTCAACCATCGAAAAAATGAAGACCGACGCGATCATTGACGCCATTGCAAGTGTCGTTCGCGGCAAGCCTGTCCCGAGGCGCGCACCCGGATTTTTTGCTGGCGAATCCACTTAAGCAGTCTCAAGAACACCGGCATTCGTCAAAGCGACTGCGCGAGAGATGATCTCGGAAATCCTGGCCAGATGCCGGTCCCTTGCATCAAGCAGCTGATCAGCAATAATTGCATGGGGTGAAAGGCCAGCGCCGGGGTTCACAACGCCGGCGATTACGGCATATTCCATACCGACCTGCTTCGACATGGTGCATTCGGGAATGATCGTCATACCGATTATGTCACCACCGAGCTGAGCATACATGCGCACTTCCGCCGCGGTTTCGAATCTCGGCCCGTCCACGCCGACATAACAACCTCTGCGCCGTAACGAATGACCAAGCTCTTTCGCCGCCGAAGCGATGGTCCCGCGCAGGTAGTCCGAAAACGGATTGGTGAAATCAAAATCGCGGAATTTTTGATCTTCGAAGAAATCGACGGTTGTCCTCTTGGAGAAGTCGAGGAATTGATCCGCGAGAACGAGGTCGCTGCGGCCAAGACCGGTATGCAGCGAGCCAACCATGGCCGACCCTATGATATGCGTGACCCCGATTTGCTTCAGCGCAGCGATATTCGCCCTGTGGTTGATGGCGTGAGCCGCCAGGTTCGATTTTCCTCTAGAGATCTGGAAGAATTCCGAACCGGCAATCCGGCACTCGGCTACATCCACTTCACCATATTCAGTCTTCACTCGGTCTCGCGAAACTATGCGAGACGTGGTTTTGGACGCGTTTTGAAAACTGCCGATGAATGCAATCGTTGGCTTCACAATTTCCTCCGTCTGTTCGACATGCCGCAATCGATCAATCTATGATTGCAAAAAGGACTTGATCTTGTCGCCAAGTTTCACCACACTTCGCTACAGCTGTAACAAGTTGTGACGAGATGCCATATACCGGGTCGATTGAGCAGAAAACGCGTTTGACAGACGCGTTGCGTCAACTCAAGGAAAAGCGGATTTCCGACCGAAAAGTCGTCGAGTCGATCTCCCGGTGGAAGGCCTACCTGGCGGCGTCGACAGCGCGTCACGAAACCGGCGGGTTGAGCAGCGTTCCGCTTTCCGAATCCGCCTACAGCAGCTACCGGCGCGGGCAAAGAAGACCGGATTTTGATCGGGCAAAACTGATTTACGAGTTTCTGGAATCAGGTTTCGATCCCGATATCCGGATAGACACGATAAATCGCTTCGGTATCGATGTTTCGTCTGCCGGTGGCGCACTCGCCCAGAAGATCCTCGGCTTCATCGGTACGGATGACAGTCATTACCGCTACAAGGACATCGATAGCCTATGCGGCACATACAGCATGTATCGCCGCAACTGGATCAGGAGTTCGGAGGACTACATCCTCCGATCGATCTTTCATATTGGCAAGGTCGGCGGCGTCTACCAAATGTCCGAAACCCAGCAGTACAAGTTCCGCAACAAGACAATCGACGAACACGACCAAGGGTATGTCTTTCCTTATTCAACCAATTTTTTCGCGTTGTCGAATTCAAGCTCCTGTCTCAAGTTCTATACTTTTCACGAGATGTATCCTCCACTGAGACGCGGCACCTTGGTGGAAGAACTGATGGGAACGGTGACGGGAATGGCGACGACCGGGCCTCATCCGAGTTTCAAGTTCGTGTGCAAAAGATCGGCTGACCGCCCGAAAACGGGTGTCTTCAATCTGAATGACATGAAATCCAGCAGCGAGTTTGAGGATATTCTGACCTATTTGATGACCTGAAATTTACGCAGCGCCGTATTGCTTACGACACAATCAGCTGAAAACAGACATCACGTACATGCTGCGTTGTCGGCTTTGATAACTCCGACAACGGCCAAGATTGTAACTGCTTCACGATTACAAGTCCCTTGCCTCTCAATGCGGGCTATTTTCACAGTACTGATGCAAGTTTCTGATAAGCGGGAACGGATCAAATGCGAAGGCTTGATCCGAGTGCCGGCAATCGCCCGTGTTTTGCAAATGCCCTCCGCTTGTCAGGCCAGCCTGGCATCCATTTCGAACACATGCGTTGCATTCCTGTTGGCGGCCAGATGGACGGTCTCCCCGCTGCGCAAATCCAACCGTTCGGAAGACGTGATCGTGAAATCCTGCCCCGCTTTGCGAAGCACCACTTCGGTAATGCTTCCCGTCGGTTCGACAACGACGACTTCGGCGGAAATCGTATCGTCGGCCGATTGCGAAACCAGCTTCAGGTCTTCCGGGCGAATGCCTGCTTGAACACGGCCACGATGTGAAGCCGGGCGGGGCAAGGCAAAGCTGTCTCCGTCAGGCAGATGGACCGTTTGTGTGTCCTCGTCCTTGATGATCCCGTCAAACAAGTTCATCGACGGAGATCCCAAAAACGTCCCGACAAATGCGTTGGCGGGTTTGTCGTAAAGATCGAGCGGAGCCCCCATCTGTTCGACCACGCCATCGCGCAGGACAACGATCCTGTCCGCGAGGGTCATCGCCTCCACCTGATCATGGGTAACGTAGATCGTCGTTGTATTGAGTTTCTGATGCAGCTCTTTCAGCTCCGCGCGCATCTTGACGCGCAACTTTGCATCGAGATTGGAAAGCGGCTCATCGAACAGAAAGACCGAGGGTTCACGGACGATTGCCCGTCCCATGGCGACGCGCTGCCGCTGCCCTCCCGAGAGTTGTCTCGGCAACCGGTTCAGGTAGGTCGACAGACCCAGAATGCCTGCCGCGTGCTGCACTTTCTCCTTTCGCTCGGTTTCCGGGACACCGGAGATTTTCAGCGAAAACGAGATATTCGCCTCGCTTGTCATATGCGGATAGAGCGCATAGGACTGAAACACCATGGAAATGCCGCGCTCACGCGGCGGCGCTTCATTCATGCGTTTGCCATCGATCTGCAATTCGCCGGACGAGATGTCCTCCAGGCCGGCGATCATTCGCAGAAGTGTCGACTTTCCGCAGCCAGACGGCCCGATCAGGACAACAAACTCGCCTTCTTCGATATCGAGGCTGATATCCTTGATAACGTCGAGCTTGCCGAAGGATTTGTTGACGCCTCTAAGCGATACCGTTGCCATTGAGTGTTCCTTTGTCAGCCAGGGAGCCCTCCGTGGGGCCGGAAAAATCGATTTGCAGCCTTGTTGACCAAACACTTCCGGGCGCAAGTTTCATGCCCGGTCCGCTGGTGCCATCTGCATTGCGATCGCAATTTGCCGGTTCAATCGCCAGCACGTTTCGCCGTGGGCGGGGGTCGCGCCAGAACTGCAGGAAGGGAAGAGACGCAGCATCGCCGGAGATTGCGATGTTTATGCCCGGCCAGGGACCGGAAGGGTCCCTGCCAAGTTCAACTTCGAAACGCCCGCCTTCGCCGCCGGATTTTCTGCAATCCGGCTCCAGATCTTGGGAAGAGACGGGCGAAGCCGATGGTGCCTTGAAGGGGACCGGATTTTTGTTCAAGGCGACCTGTGTCCCGGAAGCGATCACCGGGAAGCCGAAATTCATGTGATAGAGGATCATGAGTTCGGCTTCCGCGGGCCCGATATTTTCCACCCAGTCGCTGATGATCAAACTTGATCCTGCAATCGGCGCCGCGATCCGCCGGCGCATCCGGAAGCAGGTCTTGCCGAGATGCGCGGAAACGATTTCGCCTTCGGCAACAAGGCTGGGGCTGGGCAAAGACCAGTCCTCGGTGCAGGTTATCAGCCGACCGGGCGTAAACGGCAACGACCCGTGGAGAGGATGCCCGGCCCGCGGCTGCCGGACATTGTCCAGGCCGCACGTCACCAGAAATCCACCCATTGCCCGCTGAATGCCACTGCCTGCATCGCTGTAGGGCGACCGTAGAGCCGGGTCCGAAAATCCGTCCGGATGCTGCCAGGCGACCGGCAATCCGCGCCAGCTGAGCAGTCCGATATCGAAACTGCGCTCCTGAAGCACCCAGAAATCGAGCCCGCCGCCGGTGGAGAAGACAAGAGCTCTCACGCCCCGCTCAGCGCCGTCACGAAGTTCAACCTGGCGCACGGACGCAAGCTGTCTTCTGTTGCCGACCAGAGCTTCCAGTCTGGTCCGTTCACAATTGGGCCAGCTCAAGGTCATTCGGCCGCGCTCTTCACACGGTTCAGCGACAATCGCTCAAAAGCTTCAGGTGGCGCATTGAATTCGGCCATCAGGTGCGCCATCGCCTCGGCAAGACGCGCTTCGACGGCCTTGTCCTCCAGCGGCGTTTCCTGCCCCGGGTCGGTCAGCAGATCGTAGAGGCGGGTATCGTCCTCGATAAAGCAGTCCGGACCGTAGGCACCGGACATCGCCGTGCCCGGTTTGACGGGCACACGCAGCAGGGGAGCTCCCTTGGTGAACACAAACGGCTCCGCCAGGGTCGCTTCTTGCAGTTCCTTGATTGCGAACGGCTCATAAATATGCGTCGGCATCAACGTGTACTGGTAGATTTCCTGCGTCTTCAGATCCGGCGGATACCGGTGATAGGTGTAGCGCCCGTCGGTGATGTTCACGGCGCCGCCGAAGTAGCCGTAAAGGATGGCGTCATAGGCAGACGGCGCTCCGTCCAGCATGGGCAGCAAGGATTGCGCGCAGACTTCCTCCGGGACACTTGCTCCGTAGGCATCCAGAAACGTTGCCGCGATATCACTGGTCTGAGTCAGGCCGTCGATCCGCGTTCCGTGACTTTCAGGCTTGCGCGGATCATGCACGAACAGCGGGATGTGGGCGATCTCTTCATAGATGTTCATGCGGTTCTTGGACCAGAAATCATGTTCGCCGAGCAGGAACCCGTGATCGGTCGTCACCACCAACAGCGTGTCTTCCCAGAGGTTGTCGCGGTCGAACCGGTCGAGAAGCCGGCCCAGCAGGGCGTCGCAGAGCGAGACTGTGGCGTAGTAGTTGGCGCGCAGCTCTTCACATTCTTCCGGTAATTCATCGACGCGGCCATACCGGGGCCAGTCGCGAATGGGCCCGCTCCAGCCGGTTTCGAACGGTTTCTTGTAGGCTTCCGGCGCATGGAAAGGCTCGTGAGGATCAAAGGTCTCGATCTGCAACAGCCAGTCATCGGCGTCCTTGTTCCGCTCGATGAAGTCCATTCCCGTTTCAAAGACCTGGACGGAGGGAAAGTCCTTCTCCTCACGGATGAATTCTCGGTTGATGATGTTCTGTGCCTTGTAACTGCGCCGGTTCGTCGAAAACTGCGCTTCGGCGTATTTTTCCCGCAGGCGCTCCCAATGAGGCTGCACCATTGCCTTCCAGCGGTCCCCTTCCTGACCGCGGACAAAATCGTAGCTGTCATATTTGGTGTGGTAGGTTGCGCCGCCGTCTTCAAAATAGTGGAAATGATCTGTCACCAGATGGCTGTAGACGCCCTTTTCGGCTGCCAGGATTTCCGGAAAGGAATTGTCGAACGGCTCCATCGGCCCCCAGCTTCTGTGGAGGAAACTGAGGCGGCCGGTGAGCAGGTCCCGCCGGGCGGGCATGCAGGGCATCGAGCCGACATAGTGCTTTTCAAAGGTCGCGGCCCGGGCAGCGAGACGGTCGAAATTCGGCGTCGGGATCCGGGTTCCGCCATAGGGCGACAGCAGGTGCCGGTTCAGGGAATCGAAGAGAACAAAAACCGTTTTCATGAGTATCACCTATTTCACGGCGCCGGACACAAGTCCGCGGACAATCAGTTTCTGGGCGAAGACCAGCAGGATCAGGGCCGGCACGATCGACAGGGTCGAAGCGGCCGCCATTTCGGTAAAGGCGATGGTGTTTTCCTGGGCGTATTTGCCGATACCGAGCGGTACCGTTGCGGTCTGCCGCTGGCTGAGCACGAGCGCCACGGGAAACTCGTTCCAGCTGAAGACAAAGGTCAGGATGCTTGTTGCCGCGATACCCGGACGCACGATCGGCAGGACCACATTCCAGAGGATGCCGGGGATGCTCGCGCCATCAATCTGCGCGGCTTCGACCAGCTCCTTCGGAACATCGCGGATGAAGACACCCATCATCCACAGAGCCATCGGCAGGTTCAGCGTGGCATGGGCAAGGATGAGACCGGTATAGGTGTTGTCCAGTCCGACGGACCGCATCATCGTGTACCAGGCCCCGGCCAGTGTGATAGGCGGTACCATGTGAAAGATGACCGACCAGCCGAGCAGCGAGTGCAGCACCCAGGTCGGCCACTGCAGACGGTACAGCGAGAACGCCGCGAGCGTTGCAACAACGAGCACAAGCACCGTGCTGCCGATACCGATCACCATCGAGTTCATGAAGTTTCTGGCAAAGTCCGATGTCTTGTCGAAAATGACGTCGATGAACCCGGAAACATTCGGCTGAAAGAAGATCCGCCCCATCAGCAGATCGATCTGCGTCTTGAAGGCCGCCATGACGATCCACGCGAACGGGAACAATACGATCAGGGCAAATACGAGCAGAACCGCATGGTGCAAGGTTGCGGAAGATTGCGTATGGCCGTTCATGCCTTGCCTCCCCTGCCCGCAGTTGCACGGGTTGCGAAGATGATCATTGCTGCGATGACCGCGATGACTGCTATGGACATGGCTGCGCCATAACCGGTCTGGTCCTCGGTGAAGAAACGACGGTAGATCGTGAAACTGATCACTTCGGTCGAGGTGCCCGGCCCGCCGCCGGTCAGCAGGTAAATCTCATCGAATACCTTGAAGGCCAGGATCATGCGGAAGACGAAGGTCACGATGATCGCGGGCATCATCAGGGGCAGCGTGATGTCACGGAGGATCTGCCAACCGGTCGCACCGTCGATGCGGGCGGCTTCAAATATGTCATCCGGCAGGGACTCCAGCCCGGCCAGCAAAAGCAGGAAGCAGAACGGTGTCCAGTGCCAGACATCGACGATGATGACCGAGAGCAGTGCAAGGTTCGGGTTGCCGAGCCAATCGACCGGACCCAGTCCAAATACATCCAGGACCTGGTTCAGCACACCGAAATCATAGGAATACATCAGCTTCCAGATTGCACCGATGATGATACCGGGAACCAGAATCGGCAGAATGAACACCGTGCGGTAGAAACTGCGGCCCCGGGTGACCTGAGAGCTGAGCAGAGCCAGAACAAATCCAATGAGCATCTGGAGCGCCACGGCGGCAACCGCGAAGATCACCGTATTCAGGAGCCCCGCCCGCAGCAGGTTGTCCTTGGGGAGTTTCAGGTAGTTTTCGATCCCGACCCATTCCCAGACTGCCTGTCTGTTCAGCCACTCCACGTCATTCAGACTGAGCACCAGAAGGTTTGCCAGCGGCAAGATCGTCAGTGCTACGAAAAGAAGGATGGCTGGCGACAGCGTCACGTAGCGCCATAGCCTGTCTGCACTCATGGTTCGATTCCAGCAATTTCGGGGATAAAAAAGGGCTGCCCGCAAGCAGACAGCCCCGCAAGTTGCGGAGGAACCGCAATCAGTTCAGATCATCGAGTTTCTGATATGTGTATTCCGCGCCCTCGAGAACCGTGGCGATTTCTTCTGCCGCGGCATTCAGGGCTTCGTTCAGGGGCATTTCGTCGCCGATCGCCTGATTGAAGCGCAGTTCCGTGACTGCCAGAACCTGGCTCGCCTCCGGAATGGTGAAAGTCAGGCGCGCATTCGGCAAAGCCGCCGCCAGGGCCTTCATCCAACGATACTCGTCGGTGTCCGCCATTTCCGATGTCAGCACGGCACGGCTGACCGGCGCTGAACCGGCTTCGGCATAGGCCCGCTGTGCTTCATCGGTCTGGAACCAGTCGAGGAATGCGAGCGCAGCCTTCTTCCTGCCGTCGGGGACATTTTTCGGAATACCACCAAGCCAATGGCCAAGAGGCGTCGCAAAGTCATGGTCGGCGGACCCGGGAGGCGGAGCGTAATCGATCATTCCGACCACCGCGGACTTGTGCGGGTCGTCGAACAGCCCGGGAGCAAGGACAGAATCGATATGCGCGGCCCGGCCAGTCGACATGTTCTGTATGACATTGGTCTGCGTCTGCCCCGCAGTGGACGGATGTCCGACTTCCTTCGCGAGCTTGAGATACATCTCCATGCCCGCCTTTGTTTCCGGGCTGTTTATGGAAATGCGGTAGCTACCGTCTTCCTGCTGGTCGAGAATGCCGCCACCATAGGCCCAGATATACGGGAAGACGTCATAGGTAACGTCGAATGCACCGCGCTGTCCGCGCTGTGATATGCCGTACATCTTCCTGCCGTTCAGGACCTTGGCATTTTCATAAAGGTCTTCCCAGGTCGCGGGCACGGAAAGATCGTGTTCCTTATAGAGATCTGAACGGTAATGCAGGATGAGGATATTCGGGTTGACCGGCACCGAAAGCAGGTCACCGGTCTGGCAGGTGATGCGGCTGGCTTCTGCGTCCCAGCAGACGCTGTCGTCGAATGTGTAGATGTCTTCGCCAAGCTTGAAGGCCGGGTCAATTGCCGTCAGCGGCTCCATGAAACCTCCGGTATAGAACTCGGTGAAAAACCCGGCATTCATGATGAGAATGTCATAAGGGCTTTCGTCCGATCTCACGGCAGTACGCTGTTTCTCCAGACTTCCGGCAAACGGGTTGACGTCGAGTTCAACCGTATTGCCGGTTTCCTCCTCGTACTTTTCGACAACAGCCTGGAAGCCTGCAAACCATGGAGACTGGTTGATCACGATCGTGATCGCCTCCTGATCGGCGGCCACGGACGGGGTCATGGCAAAACCGGTAAGAGCTGCAAGAGCGACGGTTGACTGCAAGACGCCCTTAGCGAACTTGTTGCGAACTAACATTCCTTGTTCCTCCCATGATCTGACCGGCATTGTCTCCGTCCAGATTGCTCTCAACACTAGCGCCTGAGTTTTCGATGAAAAAATGATAATATTGGCCAGCGCCATAGCCATTGGCTATGGCATGAACGGTCCATGTTGCTCTCGTTCTCATTCCCGGAGCTTGAACTCAATTGAAGGGATCTTGCCTGCAGGCTTCCCTCAGGCGCTCTGCAAGCAATGCTGCGGCAGGAGACAGAAGGCGGGGCTCGCGATAGATGATCCCCGCCTCACGGCTCGTGATTAGCTGCGGGACATCCAGCTCGACCAAGCCTTTGGCTTCCGGCGACTTGAGCTGCGTTCGCGTTGTGTAAAGCAGCAGGTCGGAGAGGTGAGCAACACTCATGAGAAAGGCCTGAGACGAGGATACAACCGCCGGCCTTGGCGGTGAGAGACCAAGAGTCGTCGCGCCGCCATCCAGCTTCCTGCGAGCAAGATTATTGGCGGGGGGAAGTGCCCAGTTGCATGACAGCGCTTCCGCGGCCGGGATATTGCTCTTGCCGACCAATGGATGTTCTGGCCGGCTGACGACGACGAGATTGTCTGACGTCAACTTGTCGACCCCCTTGCCTTCAACGCCGGCAAGCGGAAGTTCCGCAACGATGAAGTCCAGTTCTCCGGCTTCCAGGCGTTCTGTCAGAATGTCCTCAAATCCACCGACGATTTCCACGTTGATGTTGCGGCGCTCTTCGAGAAGCTCGGCAACGATCTCCGGAAGGAACCGCCTCACCCAGGAAGGCCCTGCGCCAACCCGAACTTCTCCCGAACCACCGGTTCGCAGCTGCTCGACTTCATCCAGCGCCTTGCCCACCTGCGCAAGGACAATGGTCGCATGCTGCTGCAGCCTCTCGCCGATCGGGGTCAGAGTGACGCCGTGAACGTGACGCGTCAGCACTTCAGTGCCGATTTGATGTTCCAGGAGTTTCAGGGCTTTGGACAGGGTCGGCTGGGCAATATTCAACTCATCGGCCGCCCGGGTAATATTGCCGCTCACAGCAACTGTGTGGAAATAGGTCAGAAGTCGAAGATCAATTCGCTTTTTTTTGAAGTTCATCGCCTCTCTCGAATCCAGTGAATTGTCAATCATAAGAGCGACGCACGGCTTCGCAAGGACCGATAAGCGGAAGGCCTAGCTGCTCCGCTTTGTTTGCACACCGTCAAGTTGATGTTAGGAAAGGCGGCATTGCCAACTTACTTTGATCAGATTGCAGGGCGCTCTTTTTGACAGAATTCAGGCCTTCGTTTCGGCGGCGCACTCAGCCCGCAGGCTGAATGCGACTGCTCTTGCACGCCGGCATGAGGGAGCCGAAAGCTTGTACCGGCGCGGCCGGAAGATGGTGTTGATCTGATCGTGAAAAGCGAAAGCCTTTCAGGCGGGCGAAATCGAGAGCGTGCATCATAGCCATGCTCTACAACTTTCACACCGAGCAACAAGTTAAGTTGGCAATGCCATTGCGGTTCTTTGGGAACCTGTTTGTCCTCCAGCGCGGGTTCCTTGGGGAGCGAGATTGGAGGTCTGACGAGCTTGCCCGATTACACGACTACCTGATCTGTGCCGTTCGCATATTCGTAGGAACGCTTGACGATGGTTTTCACCGTCTCCAGCTCCGCGTCGTCGCGCGGCGAGAACACCATCACAAGACCCTTTGGGTATTGTCCCAGAGTGACCATGTAATGATCTTCGCCCCAGCCTTTCTCAACGACTTCCGAGGCGTCTTCGGCACGCAGCTTCACATGCATGCTGCCATTGTCGGGATGCGGGTGAATATGCGCAAACTCCCGGCCAATCATGAAGGCTTCATGGTTGCAGGATGCGCTGTCGTGCATGACCAGGGCCCGGGCACCGGGGACAGAAATGCCGCTGTGCTGGTTTTCGACACTGGGCAACGAAAAGCACCATTCATGCAACTTGTAGATGACTTCATCAGGTCCGTGTTGTGTCAGCTGGGAATGCGGCAGTCTGCTGGTGGTCTTTGGTTTCGAGCCAGCGCGCTGTGCGAGATTCAATTTTTTGGTCATGGTGTGTCTCCAATTCATTGCTGGAACACAATATAGTTTGATGGTCTGCGCACTATCATTCGCCACAAGCGCAAATGAGGCTTGCACAAATGCACAGACAATTGACTGAAGCGAAGAGCCTTTGTGCGAGCCGTGTGTGAGACAGGCGGCAGGTCCAGCACCGCATACGTGCGGAGTCAAGACCGGGTGTCAGTCTGTTCGAGCGTTAAGTCATGGCTATGTCATGGTGCCCGACGCGGAGTATTTCTTATGAAACGGACTGCAGCTCCACAATGGCGCGAACAGCATCCAGCGTGAACTGGGCTGGAAGGATCTGCGCTTGCCGCAACCTCCCCCGGTGGCATTGGCCGTTCCGCGCTTTCGCGCGCTCAAGTGACAACATGGCCGAACTGGGTGCGGTTACAATTCCTGGATTTACGGCCATCTCCGGAACCTTCGATAAGAAGGGAGGCTGACATCCAAAGCCGCGGTCGGTACTGTTAAGGACCTGATTCACCACTTGGTTGCCGCTGCCTAAGCTCATACTGAACTGTCTCGCGATACGACTGCAGCGGACCCCGCCACATGAGAAGCGGCACAGTCCTCAGCCGGGACTGAAACGACGTTTCAGTTGACCGATGTGAGCTTCCACGTAATCGATGAAGCTGGTAACCTTGGGCGTAAGTTGGCGGCTTTGCGGATACACGGCGTATAATCCGGCATTGCTGTAAATCTGATTTTCAAGCACTGATACGAGCTTCTTGTTGTGCAGCTGCTCAAGAACAAAGAAACGTGGCAGAAGTGTCAATCCCAGACCGGAAACGGCCAGGTTCCGAGCTATGTCGCCTTTGTTTACAGTGGCGTTTCCCTTTACGGCGACCGACTGCCGCTTTGAACCAAATTTCATCGGCCAGCGATTTTTGTAAGAAGCAGCCGTATCCACGATACAGTTGTGATGTTTAAGGTCGGCCGGTGTTTCTGGCACTCCACGCTTGGAGAGATACTCCGGACTTGCGACGACAACCAAATCGATGTCCATCAGCTTTCTCGATACCAGGGACGAGCTTGAAATCTCACCAATTCTAAGGGCGAGATCGAAACCCTCCTCAACCAGGTCAACGAAGCGGTCGACCGCGTTGATCGTCACGTTAACTTCCGGGTAGGCGTGCAAATAGGCCGGCAACAAATCCTGAAGGCAGTCCCTGGCTAGAAACACAGGGGCAGTCAGCCTTAGATTACCTCTCGGCGCGGCAAGCGTTTCACTTGCCATGTTCCTGATACTCTCCACCTCATCAATAACGTTCTGGCACCGGTCCAGATATCGTTTGCCTTCATCCGTGAGCGAGAGCTTTCGAGTGGTACGCTGAAACAGCTCGACACCAAGCCATTGTTCCAACTCAATTACATGGCGGCTAACGGCAGACGTAGACAGCGACATGGATCGGGCAGCTGGTGCAAATCCACCCTGCTTTGCGACTTCCGAGAAAACGGTCATCGATCTGAACACGTTCATTTATTGTCCTGTTTTTCGGGATGGTAAGTGAAGTATTATACATATTATCAATTATTTTGGAATGAATTACTATTCCGGTTCCACCACGAGTTAGGAGGCACCAACGGGCTTGGTCATGGTGTTCCCGCCGCGTGGCGAGGCGGAATTGGAAACGGTCAAGAAGGTCGCCAGCTGGTCATGCGACCAGGTCACGGCCAAGCGCTTCGCCGCCAGATCCGGAGAACATTGCCGAATTGCACTCCATGACGTTTTCGCACTGCGGTCAATGGTCGCCCAGGCTGCCGCCTAAGTCCAGGAAAGACAGATCCACCGTTAAGGAGATGAAAAATGAAATACCTGAAAATTCTGGGCGTTGCCGCGCTTTGCGTCGCCATGGCAACCCCATCGTTCGCAGAAGGCACAGACCAGGGAGAAGACCGGAATGCAGCTATTGCCGCAGCCCTGATGGAACTTGCACGGCGTCAGGCTGAAGACGAACGAATTGATACAAACCTCGAGACCTTCCGGGCGCTGGATCTCGAGATCTTTTCGCACCAGGAATGGGATCGTATTCATGAAAGCCATACTGATGATGTGGTCGTCTACATGCCAGACGGGCGAGTGATCAAGGGGCTGGACGCGCACATAGACGACATGAAGTGGTTCTTCGTCTGGGCGCCGGATACCTATATCGAGCGGCACATCGTCCGATTTGGCCAGGGAGAGTGGTCAGGGGCGGTCGGTGTTCTGAAAGGAACCTTTACAGAGCCCATGCCCATGGCTGATGGAACAACCATCGAGCCGACCGGAAATGCCTACGAAATCACCTTCACAACAATCGCTCACTGGACCGATGAAGGTAAGATGGATGAAGAATACCTTTTCTGGGATAATGCTTTCTTCTTCAAGCAGCTCGGTTTGGGCGGATAGAAATCAGGAACCTTCAAAGGGCGCTAGCGCCCTTGAGGGGCTCCGATCATGGCCCCCTTCCATACCCACAACTACCTGTGCTTTCTGTTTGCGTCCGAAACCCATGATCCGATCTGACAAAGCAACCAGCTACGACGCTTTCGATATTCTGACTGCGCACCGCAATCGACACCAAACTGTGTTGCGCGAGCAAATCCTTCCATTGGACGTGAAACACGGCATCGGCCTCTGACGCCCATGAACGCACGGACTTACAATCGTTCACCGGAACAGATGATATCGATGGGAACTCGCTATGAACACACTTTATCTCTGGGATACTCCCAACGGTCATAAACCTGCAATAATGCTCGAGGAACTCGGCGAACCATGGAACCTGGTCCCCGTCGACATTTCAAAAGGAACCCAATTCAGCGCCGATTTTGTCAAGATCAATCCCAATAGCAAAATTCCCGCCTTTGTGGACGACGACGTCGTTTTGTTTGAATCGGGTGCCATTCTTCAATATCTGGCCGAGAAACATCGACGTTTTCTCGCGCCGAGTGGTCAGGAACGAGCAACGGCTTTGTCTTGGTGCTACTGGCAAGCGGGCGGCCTTGGACCAATGCTTGGCCAATGGGGGCATTTCGTGTTCATCGATGAAAGGCACCCTTACGCGATTGAACGTTATCTCACCGAGACCATCCGTCTTTACGAGGTACTGGAGCAACGGCTCAGTGAGGTGCCGTACCTGGCTGGCGATGAATACAGCATCGCGGACATGATGTCGTTCCCCTGGGTAAAAAGCGGCAATTCGTACCTTAAGAATGAAAAATACCAAGCAGCAGATCGTTTGCCGCATCTGCCGAACCTGGACCGCTGGATCGACAAGATAGATTCACGACCGGCCGTCAAAGCCGCCCTTGAACGCGTAACCAATGAAACAGGGTCTGCTTCCGGCGATGGTTGATCTGAAAACGGAACAACCGCGCGCCCCCGGACGCGTGCCGAATAATTTCCAGGCCAATTCCCTTCATGATTTTGGCTTCTTCAAGGTCTCTCGACGAGCAGACCAAGCCCCCCAAGATCACCGTGATCGAACCGCGGATGATCCTCATCATCATCCTTTGTGCAAAATCTCAGCAACCAGTGTTTGGTCAACATTGAGGTACCAACTTCCATCCGCATGCAAATGAGCGAACTCTTTATTGCCCTGCGGCGGCAATCCGCTATCGGATGGTTTGTGATCGTTTGGTACGCGGTGGATGACGCCGTTCGAGTGTCTCAGCGTGATGACTTCTGCCGGTCGAACGCAGGTGGTCGAGATAGGCCGGCAATTCCCCGCGGCAGTGATAGGGACCTCCTTCGCGCATAACCGTTGCGAACGGGTCGACATCACTGTCGCTTCTGGCCATGGTTTCGGACCGCCAGTCTTCCAGCAGGCGCGAAGCGAGACTTACAACGTCAGGCCGCCGGCTGGACAGGTCGGTCTGTTCATGCGGGTCTTCGGTCAGATTGAAGAGTGTGACCGGCTCGAAATCCTTGTAGCCGTCATGATAGGTGCGCAGCATCAACCAGTCCGAGCCGTCATGTTTGAACCGGACACCCCGCTGAACCGCCCAGGCACCCTGGCTCAGCACCAAGAAGTCGCGGCCGCCATCCTCACCCTGGTTAATGGCTTGCGAAATCGGGCGGCCGTCCCAGACGGAAGGTACATTGCCACCGAGCCGGTCGATCAAGGTCGCGGGCCAATCGAAATGATAGTGGAGACCATGGTTGACGCCCCGCATGGCACTGTCGCCGGGCCAGCGGATGATAAGGGGAACGTTGCAGGTGTATTCATCAGCAGTCTGGTGATCTCCCCAGACGTTCAGTTCCCCCAGGTTTTCCCCGTGATCGGCTCCGATCACAATGATGGTCTCGTCGTAAAGGCCCATGTTTTTCAGTGCTTCGACGAGTTTTCCGATATAGAAATCGGCGAAATTCACACCGGCATCGTAGCCGTTGAACCAGGCAGCCACCCGATCCATCGTGTCAATCGGCACCGGCGCCCGGTGGTAGGCGGCATGCGGGTTGTAAGCGGAATAACCGTTCGGCTCCAGGGGGCTGTGCGGGCCGAAGCCGGTCAGGCATTTTTGATGAACCTCTTCGCTCATCCATGACGGCAATGGCGTTCCTGCAAACGGATCGCCATAGGCGTCCGGTACACGGTATGGCGTATGCGGATCCCAGACGTTGACATGCAAAAAGAACGGTTGGTCGCGGCCCTTGCGTTCGATCCAGTCGATCGCCTGCGGGATGATCTCGTCAGCATTTTCCATACCGCCCTTGCCGCAGTTCATGACCTCGTTGAAACCTGCGTACCAGTGCCAGCAGCCGTGGCGTTCGCCGAAGCTTGAAATGGTCGCCGTGCGGTATCCCAGATCGCGCAGGCATTTCATCCAGCCTTCCTCGAAGAACGTGCCTGCCCAGGCCCGGTCAGCGCCTTCGCGGAACGGTTCACAGGCGGTGCCGCCGTGCCCCACGACACCAGTGCGAAGCCCATGCCTGCCGCTCCAAAGGGCCGTGCGGGAGGGATGGCAGGGAACATCGGAAACATAGACATTCTCGAACCGCATACCCTCGGCTGCAATCGCGTCGATATTGGGCGAGGTGTTGCGGTGATAGCCATAGCAACCCAGATGGTCGCGGCGCAGACTGTCGATGTCGATATAGAGGATGTTCATTGAAATTCTCGTCAGAAGCCGGAACGGATGAGGCCTCCACCCCGAGCTGGAGGAGCCTGAGGGTGGAGACATCGTGGAGGTGGGGGATGTGTCAGGAAGCGTTGAAGAGCTCGCCGAGATAATATTCCTTCGGATCGAGCGGTTCCTCGATCTTGCCGAAAGTGGCGTACATGTTGGCCAGATTGGCCAGCCACGCATCGACGAAGCCATCCTTGGTAAGCTGTTCAAGCTCGGCGCTGGTCAGCAGTTTTCCCTTGCCGGCTTCTACAGCGAGCGGGTCGACCGGTACTCCGAGGAACTTGGCCGTTATCTCCACGGCCTGGTCCGGATTGGCGTGACGGAAGTCGAGTGCTTCCTTGATCACCGCATTGACCTTCATGACCGTGTCTTCGTTGCCTGCAAATTCATTGCGGACCACGAAAACGCTGGGGAACGAGATTTCAGGGAAAAATTCATCGTTGCCGGCAAGTTCCACCAGATCAGGCACCTGCTTGCGAACGATCTCAACGAATGGGTACCAGATGCCCGCAGCATCGATCTGCTTCGACGCCATCGCTGCAACGACGGTGCTTGGGTCCATTTTGACTGCTTCGATGTCGTCGATGCTGAGCCCTGCCTTGTCAAGCGCGAGCCGAAGCAGCATGTCTCCGGATGTGCCTTCGGGCACACCGACTTTCTTTCCCTTCAATTCCGCCACAGAAGAAATGCCGCTTTGGCTGATTACCCGGTCCGACAGACCAAGAGCGTTGACGGCTATGACCTTTGCCTTGCCCGTGGCCGGAAGCCACAAGGCACCGGCGCCGAGATATGCAAAGTCCAGACTGCCCGCGCCAAGTGCCTGCACCTGGATGGGCCCATTGGTGAAGACCTTCAGTTCCGCATCGATACCGTGCTTCTCCCAGAGCCCGTTTTCAGTCGCAATGGCGGCAATGCTGGTACCGAAATAGTCCGCGATATAGCCCATGCGGATCTTGGCGTTTTCCGCCAGGCTCGATCCAGTCGCCGACACCACCATGGCGGCGGCGGTCGCAGCCACCATCGCTCGTCTTGTCATTGTCATTTCCGTTTCCTCCCAATTGAATTCAGCCCACCCTTGCGGCCGGCTCCTGGTGATAAACCGCGTGCCAGACACGGTTGCGAATGCTTGCGAATTCCGGAGACAGCCTGATGCTCTCAGTTCTGGGATAAGGCAGGTCGACGGGAATGATTTCCTTCAGACGGCCCGGTCTGGCGGCCATGACGATGACCCGGTTGGCCAGATAAACGGCTTCATCGACGTCATGGGTGATAAACATC
Organism: Roseibium sp. SCP14; assembly: GCF_040329475.1. Classification (NCBI taxonomy): domain Bacteria; kingdom Pseudomonadati; phylum Pseudomonadota; class Alphaproteobacteria; order Hyphomicrobiales; family Stappiaceae; genus Roseibium; species Roseibium sp. SCP14. Next base: position 62,401 of record NZ_JBDZYH010000010.1, on the reverse strand, counting down.
ACCGTGCGCCGTTCGCGGCCCCATGTATCCAGTAACTGGTCCTGCATCGTGACCCGCGTCAGCGCGTCGAGGGCTCCGAAGGGTTCGTCCATCAGCAGGATTTTCGGATTGACCGCGTAGGCCCGAGCAATGGCGCAGCGCTGTTTCATGCCACCGGAGAGCATCTTCGGAAGTGCTTCAGCGAAGTCCGACAGACCGACTAGATCCATGTAGTGCGCGGCAATTTCGCGACGTTCCCGTCTGGTCAGCTTCTGGATCTTCAAGCCGAACTCGACATTCTCGCGTACGGTGAGCCAGGGAAACAGCGCATATTGCTGAAAGATCATGCCTCGCTCGGGTCCAGGACCATCTACCGGGCTGCCGTCGACAAGAACCGTTCCGTCCGAAGGCTTAAGGAGACCAGCGGCAATGTTCATCGCGGTGGATTTGCCGCAGCCAGAGGGACCGACGACCGTTACGAACTCACCGTCCCCGATCTGAAGGTTCAGCCGGTCGAGCGCAAGGAAGGATCCGGAGCCGGCACCGAAATGACGGCTCACATTCTGAAAGTCGATCTTGGTGGTCATACGCGTTCCTGCCAGATGGTGAGCCGTTGCTCGAGCGCCATCACAACCCGGTCCATGGCAAGGCCCAGAAGGCCGATCGCCACGAGACTGACGAAAATGGTGGGAAGGTCGTAATAGAGCTGCGCCTGTTGCATTCTGAAGCCGAGGCCCGACTGCGCAGCGATCAGTTCCGCCGCGACAACGGTTGCCCATGCAGCTCCAAGACCGATCCTGAATCCCACGAGAATGAATGGCAGGGATGCCGGTACGATAACCTTCGCGAAAATGACACCGTCCCTTGCACCAAGAACCCTGGCGGCATTGACCAGTGTCTTGTCGACGCTGATAACGCCCTGGTAGGTGGCAACGACGGATGTCAGGAAAGCTGCGAGGAAGATCACGAAAATCTTCGGCGTTTCGTCAATCCCCATCGTAACGATGGCAAGCGGAATGATTGCCAGCGGCGGAACCATTCGGAAGAATTGCACATAAGGTTCGATGAGGTTCCGGGCTATCTTGTACCACCCCATCAGGAAACCGACCGGGATCGCAACGAACGTGCCGAGCAGAAAACCCGTCAGGACCCGGCGCACGCTGGTGGCAGTGTCACTTATCAGTTGACCGTTCAGCAGCAATTCCCAGGCGCGGCTTGCCACGTCCGCCGGACCGGGCAATCCGACCACGCCATAAGAGGTGACGAGTGCCCAGAGTCCGATACCGGCTGCAAAGGCCACCAAGTTCAATCCGATGCCGGAAAAGTCCCGGCTCTTGAATGCCAGGCTCATTCTGCGAGAGGCTCCTTCACTGAGCGTTTGTTGACTGCCTGTCATTGGAAGGCTCCGGAATAGAAAAACTGATCGAGCGCCACGCTTGCACCTCCGATCGCGCTTCCGCCGTAGCCCAGGCTGCTGCGTTCGATGCACAATGCTTCACGCATGTGAGGCAGAATTTGTCCCGGAACAGTCGATCGCAGATGTTCCAGAAAACTGTCGGGAGCCTCGGCAAAATGCCCACCGAGAACGATCCTGTCCGGGCTGAGCAGATTGATGGCGCTTGAGAGGGCGCCGGTAAAATGATGAAGCACGGTTTGCCAGGCTTCATTGTTCTTCTCGACCGCTGCCAGCAGGTTCGACGTATCTCCGTCTTCTCTTCCGGCGGCCTGCATCAGGGCACGCTCTGAGAGAAAGGTTTCGAGGCAACCGGTAGCGCCGCAGGAGCATGTTTCACCCTGCTCGACCACACGGATATGTCCGAGTTCCACCGCTCCGTGCCCGCCGGGACGAAAGGGAATGCCGTCGACGACCAGGCCGGCGCCCAGACCGCTGCGCAGATAGACATAGAGGAGCGCTGAGGACTTGCGGCCGATGCCGTAGCGCGCTTCGGCTAGCGCCATCGCACTCACGTTGTGCTCGATCGTGACCGGCAGGTTCAGGCGCCGCTCCAGTTCGTCGGCAAACGGGACATCGGTCCAATCGGCATTGATCGACAGAATGTTGCGACGCCCTGCCCTGTCGACGGGACCGGGCACGCCGACGCCGATGCCCAGGATCTGTGATCGAAACACATCGCTCAGTCCGATCAACTCTTCGGTTTTCGCCGCAATCCGATCGATCACATCGGTGACGCTCGTTTGCCCGGAGTCGAACCGGAAGGAGGTTCTGTGCAAGGGCTTGCCTGCCAGGTTGGTCAGGGCGATATGCACTTCGGCAGCACCCACGTGAATACCGATCACCTGGAACGCATCGAAGACAATCTCGATATTGGTCGGCGGTCTGCCGACCTGCGTGCTCGGCTCCAATTTGGTCTCCACCACACAACCCCGCTCCAGCATGACTGACGTCATCTTTGTAAGCGCGGTTGCAGAAAGCATGGTGCGACGCGCCAGCTCTGCCCGCGACAGCGGCCCCTCATCGCGCAACATGCTCAATATCTGACCGAGGTGAATCCCCATCAATCGCCTCCGAACTAATTATTTTCTCAAGTTTAGTAATTAATTATTGGATGTCAATATGTCGCGGAAAGCTTGCTTGGAAATGGCAAGGTCACCCCTCTACACATCTGTTTTTGTTATGTTTTTCGAAAGCAAGCACATCGCTTCCGACGTGCCAGTCTCGATCCGGCACACATCCAAGGCACCCTACAAAACGATCACAGCGTCATAAGATTCCGAGACGGAATCGCTGAAATCGCTTGATCCGAACCGCTTGTCGATGAATGCGCTGAAATGTTCCTAAATCCAGAAACTGAATTTAATCAATACGGCATCGAATATCGGCCCCACTTTCTGAAAACAGCGCCTGTTGCCAAAAATTGCATTCTGATTTCCTATTGATGAACAGTTTCGGCGTGGTTTGGGGGCAGCTGAAAAATTCGATGATTGATTGTCTTGCTGAGCTTTATTCAACAATAAATGCGCCAGATAGAATGACCGATGCTTTGGATCGCGCGGCAAGTATCACCAAAGCAAGAGGTGTTATTCAATTCAGCTACAACGAAACGGGATTTCAGTATCTCTCGCGAGACGGAAGTAGCCTCTACATCGACAAGGGGCCGTTTTTGGAACAATACGCCGAGAAACATGGAGCATATGATGCTGAAGCCAACAACAAGCTGATGCTGATGCCGAATTCAACCCCCTTGTTTGATTGCGACATCTGGCCTGATCATCCAAATCTTCTTGAAAGAGAGGACTATGCCAGCGCCTTTGAGGCACTGGGTATATTTAGGAAGGTAGGGTTCAATCTGTCTCCTGACGTGGGATGGAAGGCCGGGGTGATTTTTCAATACGGTATTGAGTGGGACTTCGCCCCGTCAGCAGGTGTCGCGATGGCGCAATCACTCACGCCACACTTGAGCAAGGTTATTGAATTGGGACGATTTGTGTCTCAACTTCACCAGAAGTACCAAGCGGTTCTTTCGGTTCTTGACCATCTGAACCTGGGAGTTTGCATTACCGACGAAACTGGAAATTTGCTCGTAAGCAATTTGGCGGCAACCCGGATTTTCAAGGAAAATGACGGTCTGAGACATGCGCAGGACCGCGTCAGGTTTTCCGATGGTGATCTGCAGGGTGAATACGACAAAGCGTTGAAAAATGTCGCTAGCACCGCGGCCGGCTCAGGACAGACGATCGAACATCACATGGTTGTCAAACGGCGGTCTCTGAGGCTCCCCTATCTGCTGACGATGTCTCCCATCGCGGACGGATCCCAGGAGTTGGAAAAAGGTTTTGCCGGAGCAGTTATCATGGTGTTCGATACCGAAGATCCGCCAAATATTGACGTAGGACCAATGGCTGCTCTTTCAGGCTTGACAGTGACCGAGAAGGAAATCGTGAAGTTACTGTTTGAAGGGTACAGCGATCGTCAGGTTGCCGATATTCGCTCCGTCAGCCTGGAGACGACCCGTGGCCAGATCAAGCAGATACTGCGCAAGGCAGGTGTCAATAACAGAGTTTCATTGCTCCGGCGCGCAGCACTTATTGCGCCGTCGATCTCCTAGCAGAACAGGCAAAGTTTAGTTTCAGAATTATGGGGACCTTTGCACACGTGTGGAGGTTCAGTGTCTTGGGTCATCTTCCCCCATTTTTAGGAGGGTGCGCAGGATCGGTTCACCCAACAGCTTTGTTTGGCGACCTTTTGGTTGTTGGTGAGATGCACGTTTCGATTTCTTGGACGAAACAATGTTATTGAAGCCGTGAAAACCACACCTCACCTCATCTTTTGCCTCGTCGCCGCATCTTGGGAAACTCCGATATTCGCCCAGTGCTTTATTGGCACGACCCTGGATAAAGACAGATCCATGGCGGTGGACCGTTGATCTCTGATGCTCTTGATCCTTTTTAAGGATACCGGCGCTGTTCAGTTTGATAGTTTTCCAGATGACGATGATGATTGCTTAAGACACCGACTTGCCAGAGAAGAAGCATTCAATCTTTCGGCCAATTAAACTGCTGAAATGAATGCCTGAAGTCTGTCAAAACGAGCACCCTTCAATCCAGTCAAGACAAGTTGGCAATGCCGGCCAGACGAGGCTTTCTGGAAAACGGCGATTAGGTCGAATGATGCTTCACAACACATTCAAGACCGTCGGCACTTCAGCAATTTGGATTACCTACCGCCAAGACCACTGTCCAAGAAACTCATTGTATCTTAGTCAAGGTTGACATTGGCCTTTGCTGCAGCGAGCACCGAAATCATCTGAGCAGTGTGATTTATTGTAAATTCCGAACCGTAAATCGTTTCATCCGGGGCTTCGGTGATGATCGTCACCGGAAACAGACCATGCGCGAATTCATTCGACACATAGGGAACATTGGAACGCACGAAGAAAGGCGGTGTTTCAGTGTATTGCCGATAACGCTGCAGCTGCTCGGAATTGAGGTCTATGATCGGCTGATAACCCGCCAGCTCGTCGATGATGGCATGAAGGATCCTTTCCCCCTGCTCCTTCCAGCCTTTCCAGTAACGCAGGATCAAAAAAAATCCTTTCGGGATCGTCCACATTTCCACCCCACGCGGCACATAGCCGGAATAGGGCCGGGTCCATTCATGTGACGGGTACCCGTGAAGGTTCAAATGCAGCCAGGACTTCGTTTTTTCCCGGCCAATGTGATGCGCTTCGTTCTCGAAGCCGCGACTGGTGTATTCCAGGTCGCATCCGGCAGCCGTGTATCGCGCCGCATGGTTCATATGTTCCGGATATGCACCACACAGTTCCCGGAACAAGGCAAATCCATCAGGATTGACGAGTGGAGAAACGAAGAAACCGTTCTTGCCGCTTTTCGCCATTTCCTGCGCCGCGCGAAGCGCCCCGACAGGCCCGGTTGTTTCATTGGCATGCTGGCCGGCTGTGATCACGACTTGCGGCCCCGGTCCGTCTACGTAAGAGCTCCAGATGGGACGGCCGCGGCGGGAATCCGTCTCGATAAACTCCCCGCCGACGCGCTCAAGATGCGCCTTGACGGCGGACGGTCTGAGCCAGTGTTCGACGTCCTCAAGCCGTTCAGGCACCGCCGGTTCTGCCGGAAATGCCGGCTCGCGGCCGGCCGCCGCCGACAAGCGCACGCGCAAGGGCCCCTCCTGCGGTACGATCTGGGGCACGAGCTGCCCCGGCGTCAGTGTGCGATCCTCAAGATCGAGCCCCTCGCATTTCCTGAAGACCTCGAGCGCGGAAAAATAGAGGTCTTCGTGCATTGCCTCGGCCGTACTGAGCCGCTCGTTGCCGTCATTCAATCTATCGTCGTAGAACGGCGCCTCGACGCGCATGTTGAGGCGGTCGAAATACGGCCCGCCACCCGACCAGTTCTGCCCGGACAGGGCATCCATGGCTGCCTTGAATGCGAATTCCTGATCGGTGCGGAAGGGTTCATCGCGGTCAAAGTGTTCGTCTCCGGGAAACCGGACCCGGATCCATCCGGCCGCCGAGTAAATACTGCATCCGATGTGATCGGCACGGAACACGTTCGGCGCTCCGACCTCCAGAAGCTCCCTGGATCCGTCCGAACGCACAACATCGAGCTGATAGTGAATGAGCTGATGCCCGTCGACCGGCTTCCTCGGCTCGAAATTCAACCGCACATCCTTGAACAGGATATCGACGGGATAACATTCAAGCAGAAACCGGGTCTTCGAAATGCCTTCGACCACCGGGTATCGGATGGTGACACTATCGATATCGCTGCGATCCAGCTCTTCGTTTACGGCATGAACCAGTGGTTTGTAGGCCGCATGGACCCTGGCCCGGACGCCGCGCGTGTTAAGGACCTCCGCGGCCCGACTGCGCCGCTCAAGACCGTCGAACACCCAAAGCTCAACGAATGCACCGCGAAAACCGGGCGATGAGAATGTCTCCACGAGTTTCTCAAGGCTGGTCTCTATTTGAACATCACACAGAACAGTTTCCGCTTGGAGCATTCAAAAATCTTCCTGATACGATCTTGCCGGGCAACAACACTTTCGCACATAGGGCGCGAAGATCCGGTACCCAAACCGATAAAGTCGGTGGAGTTGGAGCAAAGGTGGCAATTGGACGACCGCCAACGGATTGGCGGTCGCTGCTTCATATTTGTGCCTAGTCCACGGTTACGGACGTATAGCGCACACGAATGTCGGGTGCCGGGACGAAGCCTTTGACGCGTTTGTTCACACCGTAGAGTGTTGCAAAGTTAAAAAGCGGAACATCCAGCGCGTTTTCGTGCGCGAACTCGGCAACTTCACGCAACACCTTCTGACGGACCTGGCCGTCATAGGTTTGACGCTGACTTTCCAGAAGAGCGTCAAGCTTCTCGTCCTGAATATAGGGGTTCCAGCGCTCGCCTGAGTGGTAAAGCAGGTACGCCGTGTTGTCGAAATCGAACGTCCAGCCGCCCCAGCCGAACTGGAACAGTTCGCCGGTCGCCCCGTTCGGGATGATTTCACCGAAATATACGCCGGTTTCGTGCGACTTCAGCTTGACCTTCAGACCAACAGCACCAAGGTAGCTGCTGATGACCTGGGCAACTTCCCGGAAAGTGTCGTCATTGTTGCGGATATCCATGACGATTTCGGTGCCGTTCTTGACCCCGGCTTCTGCCAGCAGTGCCTTGGCTCCAGCCGGATCATAGGGATAGGCTTCCAGCTCGGGATCATAACCGAAAGACATGGCGCCCTGCAGGCTGGAGATTTCACTCCCGTGTCCTTTCAGCAAGGCGTCGATGATGGCCTTACGATCAATTGCCTTGATGATTGCCTGGCGCACGCGTTTGTCTTCGGTAACCGCGTCCGTGGTCTTGATGCGCAGGAACTCCACCCTGGGTCCCGGAACGGCCAGAAGATCGATGGCGTCGCTGTTTTCGACGGTGTCGACCGCCGTTGTCGGGATGTTCAGCGAGATATCAACGCCTCCCGACAGTAGCTCCGCCATACGTGTGGCCGGCTCTGGAATGATCCGGACAGTGACCTTGTCGAGCTCTGCTTTGCCGTTCCAGTAGCCGTCGAACTTTTCCAGTTCCACGCTGACAGCCGGCGTATAGTTGACAACTTTGAAAGGCCCGGTTCCGACCGGCTTCATGTCGAATGCCTTTTCGCCCACCTCTTCGATGTATTTTGGCGGAACGATCATCGCCCCGTAACCGGCGAGCTTCGTCAGCAACACCGGATCAGGCTGCTGCATGACAAAGTCAACCGTATAGTCGTCAACGACTTCAACGCTTTCGATCGACGTATAGTTCGAACGCTGGGGACCCTTCTTGCCCTCTTCTCCGAGCAGGCGGTCAAACGTGAATTTTACCGCATCCGCGTTGAACGGTTCGCCGTTGTGAAACTTGACGTTCTGCCGCAACGTGAAACGGATGCGCTTGTTGTCTTCCAGAAACTCCCAGCTTTCGGCAAGACCGGGCTGCAGCTCCAGATCTTCAGTCCGATGGATCAAGCCGTCGAAGATGTTGCTGGCGATCGATCCCCAGGCAAGACGGAACGTATCGATGGGATCGAGGTTCTGCGGATCCTGCTGCTGGGCGACAACCAGGGCCCCGCCAGCATGTGCACCTGGGATCAGGGCCAGCGGCGACACCGCCACACCCAAAGTCAGCGCCAGTGCACAGCGCCGCCAGGTGCGCTTCGCGCCACTCCGGTATTTTGTCATGAAGTTATGCAACATCGTCTCCTCCAATTGATATGCGTTGCAGGACGTGGCCAGAGGCCAAGTGTCGTTGACCGGCCGGCAAACCGGTTCTTCAAAGTTCCCCATCGGGGGCTACGACCGTGGATTGATGACCGGTCTCATCAGGCTGTCTTTCCCAGGGGATCGATTTGATCCCGCAGCCAGTCGCCGAGAAGATTGAGACCAAGGACCGTGAGCATGATTGCCAGACCCGGAAATACTGTGATCCACCAGGCGGTCTGCACGTAGTTCCGGCCTTCCGACAACATGCCCCCCCAACTCGGAACCTGCGGATCGACACCAAGACCAAGGAAGGTGAGGCTGCTTTCCAGCAGGATGTTGTTGGCGACATTCAGCGTCACGAGGATGATGAGCGGGCCGAGTGCGTTTGGCAGAATGTGGGAGAAGATGATTTTCCGATCCGGCAGGCCGTAGCTACGGGCAGCCTGCACGAACTCTCTTTCGCGCAGAGACAGAACAGAACTGCGCACCAGCCGGGCATACTGCACCCACTGAGAGACGATCATCAGGATAATGACACGATCCAGGCCAGGACCGATAATCGCGATGACGGTGATGGCCAGGAGAATGAAGGGCAGCGCCAGCTGGACATCGGCAAAGCGCATGATGAAGACATCCCATATCCCCCGGTAGTAACCCGCAAACAGACCGACAATGGTGCCGAGAAACACGGCGCCGGCGGCAGAAAAGATGCCCACTGTGAACGATACCCTGCCCCCCAGCGCTATGCGTTCAAGGATATCGCGTCCAAGCGGATCGGTTCCAAGGATGTGACCGGTACTGACGAAGGGAGGTGTAAGTCTTGCGGCCAAATCGATCGTTTCGCCGCCCCCCGGAAACAGAAGCCCGGAGAAAAGCACCAGAAGTCCCAGCGAGCCGGTAAGAAACACCCCGGCGACAAATTCGAAATGCAGTATCCGGGGCCGCCAGAAACGCGCGGACTTTGCTGCCGGTTGCTGTGAGGTTCTGCCAGTCATGTTATTCCACCCTGATGCGCGGATCGATGAGGCCGTAGACCAGATCGACAAAAAGATTCACGCCGACAATCATCACCGCGAGGATCGAGACCGTGGCCTGAAGCAGTGGATAGTCGCGCTGCGCGATCGCATCGACCGCAAGCGTGCCCATGCCAGGCCAGTTGAAGACCAGTTCGACGACCACGATCCCACCGATGAGATTTCCGAATTGCAGGCCGAGATAGGTGACAAGGGCGATCGCACTGTTTCTGAGCGCGTGCTTGTAGATGACGACCCGCTCGCGCAATCCCTTGGCCCGGGCAACCATGATGTATTGCGCCGATAGCGTCTCCAGCATCGTTGTGCGGACAAGGCGCACATTGGTTGCGGTGAGAATGAGGCCGATCGTCAGAGCCGGCAGGACGAGCGACAACGGCCCGGAAAACCCGCTGGCTGGAAAGACCGGAAAGGTAATCGAGAAAAGCAGGACGAACATCATGGCGAGCCAGAAATTCGGAAAGGACAGGCCGACCAGAGACATGACCCGGATGATCTGGTCGGAGATCCCTCCGCGACGGACCGCCGAATGGATACCCAGCGGGATCGAAACCAGAATGGATACGAACATCGAGGAAAGTGCCAGCAGCACCGTGGCAGGCAGGGCAATGCTGATCAGGTGAGAAACGGACCCCCGGAAAAAACTGTTGCCGAGATCGCCGGTCAGAAGCCCTCCGATGAAGTCGGCATATTGCACCAGAAACGGCTGATTGAGCCCCAGAGCTTCTCGAATGCGAACGAGATCCGCTTCGGTGACATTGCTTGCATTCTGCGTCAGCATGACCGCCGGATCTCCCGTCAATCGGATTGCAAACGCCACGAACAACGTCACGACGAGCATGACCAGCAAGGCTTGCAGAACACGGTGTATGACGAACTTGAGAACTGGCATGGATCAATTCGCTTTCCAGCTTGGAGATTCTTGGCTCCGGCGGACTTCACGGGTTCTGGTCAGGTACCGGTCGCCGTTCCTAGGCCTGTCCGGCTTTACAATCGGCGACGAAGTGGCCGTCTTCGACCTGGTTGAATGTGTGAATGCGCGGACTGTCACCGACCGGACGCATCGGGCTCGGGATTTCCCCTTCGAGCGGCGGCCGGTCCGGCCTGCGATGGGGATCGACAACGGGCACCGCATCCAGCAGTTTCCGGGTGTATGGATGCTGCGGGTTCTCGAAGATCTGCTGCCGGGTGCCGATTTCCACGAGCTGCCCGAGATACATCACCGCCACGCGGTGGCTGACCCGTTCGACGACAGCCATGTCATGTGTGATGAACAGATAGGACAGGTTCTGTTCGGCCTGCAATTTCATCAGCAGGTTTGCGACCTGTGCCTGCACCGAGACGTCGAGCGCCGAGACCGCTTCATCTGCTATGATCAGGCTGGGATTACAGGCAAGCGCCCTGGCAATGCAGATGCGCTGGCGCTGCCCCCCTGAAAACTGGTGCGGAAACCGATCGGCATGGCTCGGATCGAGACCGACCTTTTGCAGCAAATCCGATACCCGCGCGGCGATCGCGTCGTCGCCCTGAACAAGCCCGTGCGTAAGCGCCGGTTCGATGATGCTTGCGCCGACGGTTTTGCGCGGATTGAGGGAACCATAAGGGTCCTGGAAAACATACTGGATCTGTTGCCGGAACTTCCGTCGTTCCGTGCCAGGAAGCGAAAAGATATCGCGACCGCGGAACCGCACCTGTCCGGACAAGGGGGCCACCAATTGCTGGATGGTTTTGCCGACCGTTGATTTGCCGCTGCCAGATTCTCCGACCAGCGCAAGCGTCTCACCGGCATGAATCTTGAACGACACCTTTTCAACCGCGTGGACATGATGAGTGACCCGGTTGAGAAGGCCGCCGCGCACATTGTAACGTGTCGTCAGGTCCTCCACCTCGATGACCGGCTGATCGTAATCCACGGAATTGGCATAGGTCTCTTGCGAACGGTCAGCAGATTGTCCGGGCAGGTGGAAAAACTTGGGAGCAGGCTCGCCAGTCATGCTGCCGATCCGGGGCACCGCCGCGAGCAGGGCTTGCGTATAGTCGGCCTGCGGATGCTCGAGCACCTTCGCAGCCGGGCCGGCCTCGACCTTTTTGCTGGCCCGCATCACCAGGATCTCGTCGGCCATTTGCGAGACGACGCCCATATCGTGACTGATAAAAATGACCGCCGTGCCAAATTCGGCCTGCAGCTCCCGGATGATGTGAAGAATTTGCGCCTGGATCGTCACATCCAGTGCCGTCGTCGGTTCATCGGCGATCAGCACTTTGGGCTGACAGGACAATGCCATTGCAATCATCGCGCGCTGACGCATACCGCCGGAAAGCTGGTGCGGATAACTGTCCAGCAGGCGAGCCGCATTGGGCAGGCGGACAAGATCAAGCAGTTCCCGCGCTTTCCTGCGTGCCTCCCGGTTGCTGACGCCCCTGTGTAGCATGAGGGTTTCGGCGATTTGCGATCCCACCGTAAAGACCGGATTGAGCGAGGTCATCGGTTCCTGGAAGATCATTGCGATCTCGTCGCCACGGATTACCCGCAGATCCCGCTCATCAAGCGCTGCCAGGTCGACCGGTCCACCGAGGATATTGCTTTGTAGCGTGATACTGCCGCTGGTTATTCGGCCGCCGATATGTCTGACAAGACCGAGCAGAGCCAGCGAGGAAATGGATTTGCCTGATCCGGACTCGCCAACAATGGCTAATGTCCGGTTGGCCTGGAGGTCGAAGGAGAGACCGTCGACGGCACGGACCGTATAGTCGCCGTGTCCGAATTCGACACTCAGGTCGCGGACCGAGAGCAGCGCCCGCGATGTCGAGGAATTTGTATGCACGTGTTCGGGATGCATCATGCCGGGCTCCCTATTCGCCAGTATCCGACATCAGCAGCCGGCTGGCAGCGTATTCGATGCACTGCGCGACGGCCTCCGTCATCAGACCAAGGCTCATTGAGGCCGGCAGGTCTCTACCGGTTTCGAAACCTGCAACGTTTTCCGTGCTTTGTGGCACGTGCAGGAAACCGCTGCGAGTCGGCAGGCCGTTCCGGTCAATCACATGGCGCGCGGTGTAGAGCATTTGGTTGCACAAATGTGTGCCGGCCGAGAAGGAGAGCGTTGCCGGGATGCCCTGCTCTTTCAACAGGGAGACGAAATCTTCGTTGGGCAGGTCGGAGTTGTAGGCAGCCGGACCGTTCTTGATCACTGGCAGCATCCGGGCTGTCGCTCCGGTCGCATCCGGGATTGAAAAGTGTCGCCAGTTCACCCCGACGATCTCAGGGGTGATTGCAGCGGCGCTGGAGGATACGCCGAGACCGATCCATATGTCAGGCCGATTGCCGACAAGCGCTGCTTCCACGCGCTCGTACAACTCGTCTGTGACAACCGGAACCTCGAGAGTCGTCACACTGCAATCTGACCAGTTTCGGGTTTCAAGCCCCTTGAGGATCATTGCAGCCGGATTGACGGGTGCAGTTACCCAGCTTCCGAAACCGGCAACGAGTATCGTCGGATTTTCAGCCATTTCCTGATCCTTCGAGGTCTTTTCAGGTCGTCTTGATCAGGGAGCATGGCGAGGCAAGTTGATAATATCAAATGGTTTTCTAATATAGATCTATGTGTGAATATTATACACTATAAGGACAGGATACATGCGTTATCGTCAGATAGAAGCGTTTCGATATGTGATGGTCACAGGCACGACAATCGGTGCCGCAGATACGATGGCGATAACGCAGCCAGCCGTCAGCCGGCTCATCGCCGACCTCGAAGCGGGCCTGAAGCTCAAACTCTTTGATCGCGTGAGGGGACGTCTCCTGCCGACACCGGAGGCCATTCGTTTCTACCAGGGGGTCGAAAAGTTTTTCACCGGTATAGACCAGCTCGAACATGTCGCGGAACAGATCCGGACCGAGCAACCTGCCGAGCTCAAGCTGTGCGCGACACAGGCTCTTTCCACGTTTTTCTTTCCACCGGCGATTAAGCGCTTTCGTGAAAGTTATCCATCTGTGGACCTTGTTGTCGAAAGTTACTCCTCGTCGGAAATCGTCAGCCGTCTGCAAACCTATCTCACCCATCTCGGCATCACACCTGCATTTCCCGAAGTTCCCGGGATCGTCCAGGAACACTTGTTGGAACAGCCCCATGTCTGTGCCGTCCACGAATCCCATCCCCTTGCGAAAAAAGACGTCGTGACGGCAGAGGATTTCGTCGGCGAGCGCATGCTGAGCATTCTGCCCACCGGTCTGGTCAACTGGAACCGTCTGACCAAGGTGCTGGAAGGCGCCGGTGTCGATTACAAGGGGAGTATCGGCATTCAGAACTCGCACACCGGCTACAGTCTGGTGGCCGAAAACCTGGCGGTCGCGCTTATCGAACCCTTCGCTGCGCCGACCTGGCGCAACAACGGCGTGGTGACGAGACCGTTTGAGCCAAAAGTCGCGTTTGAATATGTCATCGCCTATTCCTCCTCTCAACGGCCACCGACCCCATTGAAAACTTTCGTTGAAATTGTCCGCAAAATCAGCCGTGACGCTCAAGTTAAAACTGATTGAATGCCTGTCCGCATTCATGGTCCGACCTCCAACTGGAAGGCAGCCAAAAGAAGTTGACACGGCTTTGAAGATACAAGGCGGAGGATCAGTTCAGACCATCACCGAGAATTTCCATGTCTTTGCGTTGTTGCCCAATCAGCAACCGTGCAACAAGGCGCATCCGGTCTGCAGGAAAAGCTTGTCCTGTCTGATGAAAACCGGTGTTACCGCATCCTGCCTTCTTTCAGTCCGGTGGATGCGGCCATCGGGCTGGTGGCAGAAGGCATAGAAAGAAATTTTCTGGCTCCATGCGACGACCTTTGAATGGATTCATAAATTCACCGAAGTAAAAATGGTGCAGAAAAACAAACTCACTGCAAAGTTCAGAGAAAACTTGCAACAACCCGTCATTTTCTGCGGTACGCCCGCAAATCCTGGCTCACGGTCCACCGACAGCGCGATCACGCCAATTTCTCAAAGTGTGATTGAAATCACATAGCTGACTGATAAAGTTGCGTATGAAAACAATGGTTTCCTGATCTGTCCGACTGTAAATCTTACAATGGAAAACAAGTAGAAATATTAAGACTTTTGCCGCAATCTCGCCCGAGCAAATCGGGAAGCAAGACCCAGCGATCTGGAGAAAAAATGTCTCTGTCAGCCAGCAACCCAAGCCCTTTAAGTCCTGACTACATAAATCCAAGTCCAGACCATGTAAGACGCAACGTATTTTATGTCGTGCCGTCGTCCAGCAACTCTGAGACAACCGACAATATCGGCACGCTGTTCCGTCTTGGCGAATACTCCGACGTGGAACAGCGGTCGTTTGAGAACGACCACCATGATGAATTGTTCCCGGCAAAGCATATCGAAGTCGAGGAAGACGACACGTCGGTCTACACGAACGCTGCCGGTGGCTCGCAAGGTATCCTGATGTCATGTGACGGCCGCATCCTGATCAAGGCTGCCGAACGCATGTTTCTGGAGACCGGTCAGTATCATCAGAAAACGAATGGTGACTATGAACTGGACGTCGATGGCAGCCTGACCGCGGTTGTAAGAGACCATATCAACATCAGCACCGAAACCGGTGACGTGAACCTGACCAGTGCCAGCAAGCTGAAGGTTACGGCGCAAAAAGAGGAACGAACCCTCAACGACACGTCGGAACATACATACAAGAAATCCCACACCGTCAAATACAAGGATTCCTATTTCAGCGAAAAGTACGGCCTGGATTTCCAGAGCATCTTCGGCCTAAACGCGACCACGTACTACGGCGGGATCATGGAATCGGTCTACGGTGTCAGGATGCAGTTCGACAAGTTCAACTTCATGAGCGACTGGGTCTGCCTGAACTGGAAGGGAACCCAGATCGATTTGAAGGGCATCGTCATGAAGAAAGTGACCGCCAAATTCGGATCGACAAACTGCAAGGCCGAATGGGACGAGATAATGGTCGGCCTGCAGGGCATGAAGGCAGAAGCCACCCGCCTCGAGGCCAAGCGCAAAGAACTCGCCATCAAGAGCGGTCAAGTCGACCTGCAGAACAACCAGTGCGGCGCAAGGCTCGTCGGCATCGAATGTGTTGTCTGATCCGCTTAGTCTGACCGAACTACTCCGCAGATCCACCAAGTTGCAACTTCGGGTTCGCTTTGTTGAAAGCGCGGCCCCGACGAGGAAACCGGCCCTTGCCCGCAATTATCAAACCATCCCGGATTTCAGTCTCACATCAGACTGAGCCCACTCGGGATGGCGCTCTGACGACAGTGTCTGCCTATATCCTGTTCGATTTTTCGGAGCCGGATCGGCTTTTGACGGAACAGGCACTGTGGCCGATGGTAACGGAGCAGATGCCGCAGGGCACTATATTCGACAAGTGTCAGCTGAAGCCCAAGGGCGAACTGATTATCGCAGGCAGTGCCCTTTCACCGACCGACGCCCCGATCGAAGGCATACGGGTGTCTGCGCAGTTCGGAAACTTTCAAAAGCAACTGACGGTGTTTGGCGACCGGTACTGGAGGTTGACCGACGAAGGCGTGCAAATGAGCCGACCGGTTCCGTTCCTGGAAATGCCGATCTGCGATGCCAGGGCTTTTGGTGGGGACGGTTTCACACCGAACGCAAAAGGAAAAGGCTTTGGCGCCAGGCGCCTTCTCGAGGCCGGATTCGATGCGGCGCTTCCAAACGTTGAGCACTCTGCGCAGCTGATCAAATCCCCCGACGACCGGCCCGTGCCCGCCCATTTCGGTCCGATCCCTCCTGATGATGCCACCCGATTGCGGTATCTCGGCACATACGACCAGCATTGGATCGATCACGTATCGCCACTCAAGCCCGATGATTTCAATCCGTTATACCATTGCGAGGCTCCACCGGATCAACGCTTCGATACATTCTTTGAGGGGGGTGAAACCTTCACGATCACGGGAATGTCACGGGGCGAGACAACGGTCGGCGGTCGGCTTCCAAGGCTGACCGCCAGATGCTTTTACAAGCTTGCACAGCATGATGCTCTCATGGAGACCACCATGCGCTGCGATACAGTCACGCTTTTCCCGAATGTTCAAAAGGCAACCCTGACCTTTCGGGGGCTCGTAAGGGGCAGTGACCGGTTCGCCGAAGATATCGCATCTCTCATGGTGGCGTTGGAACAGTCCGACGCGGAAGCGCGCGAGCGCGAATACTATGCCGACGTCTTCAAGAAGCGCACGTCGAAAGATGACGCGCACAAATACGCTCTTTCAGACTACCAGTTGATGCCGCAGGTCAACCCCGCAATCATCAGTGCAAGGCGGCAGGCCAAACTCGAAAAGGCGGCGGCCGACCGCCAGAAATACATCGACAATCAGAACTGGGCCATGAGCAAGCTGCTCGAGGATGAGGGCCTGCCCGGCGATCTGTTTCCGCCTTCCACCACTGACGTCACCGACGACATTCCGCTGATCGCGCAGCCCACGCAGGAGGAAATGGAAAACGGCGATCTGGATCTTGCAGCGCTGCTCGATGACGTCAAGGCGGTGGAAGATGCACTTCTGGAAAGACGCGAACGGGAAATGGTTCGGGCTGAACTGCAACGCAGGGCGTTCGTAGCTGCAATATCACCGGACCAGCTGACGCCCAGTATGAAAAAACCGATCGTTGAAGAGGAAACCGTCGAAAAATTCCCGGACCTGGAGCTGGATCCGGATCTTGAGGAAGGACTGCGACAGATAAAGGGTCAATTGTCTTCGACAAGTGGCCGGAACCAGATCGGCCTGACCGCCAATGCCGAAGACGGCAACCATGAGACTGATGCTCAGCCGGCCGACCTCATCCAGCTGTTTGACGAACCGGAAAGCCTCTCCCAGGAAGAAGTCGAAACGGCTTTCCAGCAAGCTGTCGCGCGCGCGCTCAAGTTACCCGAGGGCGGCATTCTGTCAGACTTGAGAAAGGCGATCGAGGACATGGACCTGTCCGCGCTTGACGGCTTCGCTGACGATATCCCCCCTGCGGCGGAAGTTTCCGCAGATCAGTTCGACGCCATGCTGGCCGAATTGTCGGCCCCATCGGTGGCAGCGACACCTGTTGGCGCTTCTGCTGGCGGACCACCCAACAGTGGCATCAACGGGCAGACAAACGACAATCAAGACCCGCAAGGCGCGCAACCCCTTGCCGATATCAAGCAGGTCGAATTGCTGGAAACCTTGATGGAGCATGCCAGGGGTCTCGAGCCGGAAGACTCCTCTCCGCCAGCCGGCCAGTCCCCCGGCGAGAGCGCTCTTTCTTCCAGGTCATTGGCCATGGAACAGCTTAAGGAAGCCGAGGAAACGGTTGACGAAAACATGGCGATGGCCCGCCGGAACTCTCCAACCCCCCTGTTCCCTCCTGAACCCCTGCCGGAAGGCGTACCGGTTCGTATCGGTGCGTTTGTTGCCGAGAAATTGAGAGAAGGACATGACTTCAAGGGTGCGGACCTTGCGGGCGCGGACCTACGTGGTGCCGATTTCAGCGGGATGGACCTGGCCGGCACCTTCTTTGAGCAGGCCGACCTGACCGGGGCGCGGTTTTGCCAATCAAACCTCGCAGGTGCCGTTTTTGCGGGCGCCAAACTCGACAATGCGGACTTTTCCGGAGCAGACCTTACTCAGGCCAATCTCAACAAAGTCAGCGCCAGAAACCTGTGCCTCGACCGGGCCAGGTTGCACGACCTCCAGATCTTTCAATCCGACCTGTCAGGATCAACCGGAACAGGAGCCGATCTGGAAACAATACGTTTTATCGAATCGACCCTCGATAATGTCCGGCTCCAACAGAGCCGAATAACGGATTGTCAACTTCTCACCGGCTCCGCCGAAGGCTTTGCCGCCATCGGATCAAAGCTCCTCAGAACCATGTTCGTGGTGTTGCCGATGTCTCGAATGAACCTGTCGGACAGTGAACTGGAGCGTGTCGGGTTCATGGAAGTCCAGGCAGCGGGTGCCAATTGCAGAAACGGCAAATGGAAGTCGGTCGGCGTCATGGGAGGATCTGATCTGACGGGATCAAGATTTGACAATCTCGACGCAGTTGAAAGTTCTTTCAACACGGCCAAAATGGCTGAATGCTGTTTCCTCAGGGCCAAGGGAAATGCCTGCTTCTTCAACGCCTGCGATCTTGAAGCCAACGATTTCCGGCTCGCGTCCTTCCACAACTCGCTTTTCGGTCGCTCGAATTTCGAAGGCAGCGATTTCTTCGGCGCCAATCTCTTCATGGCAGCCCTGACGGGCGTCAATCTCGAACGTTGCTCAATGCGTGCGGCAAATCTTTATGCGGCCAATCTTCTGGAAGCCAGACTGAAAGGCTGTGATCTGACCGGCGCAAACCTGGGCAAGACCCTTATGGAGCAACCCGCTCATGCCTGAGATCCCCGACAAAAAGCCGGTCTCGCTGGCAGACGTCCTCGCGTTACATGAGCATGAACAGCCGGTGATGCAGCGGACATTGACCGGACTATCATTGGCCGGAAGGGATCTTTCCGGGATCCGCTTCATCGATTGCGACCTGGCCGGATGCGACTTTTCCGGAGCGACCCTGACCGACGCGCAGATCGTGTCCTGTACGTTGAAAAACGCGAAATTCAATGGCTGCAATCTGAATAATACCCAGATCGTCAGCTGCGATCTGAGCGGGGCCCAGATATTGGAAACACATGTCGAGCGACTTCAGATCGTTGCCGGAGATGCCAGTAACTGCGACTTCGGCGGCAGCACGTTTGACCAGGTTTCGCTGGTGCAGTCATCGCTCGCAAACGCCGATTTCTCGCAATGCGGTTTCTACCGATCTGTAGTCCTTGCCTCGGACATCAAGGGCGCGAGCTTTGCACAGGCAGCGCTCTCCAATTTCATGATGACGGACGCCGACCTCAGGCCCGTCGATCTTTCAGGCACCTATATCGATGTTGCACTCTTCGCAGATGCCGATCTTTCGGGTCTCAATCTTGCAGGACAGAGCTGGCAGCATTGCACGTTCCACAAAGCGACGTTCAAAGGCACGAAACTGGACGGTGCGGACCTGAGGGCCTCCGTTTTCGCCGAGTGCGACTTCGAAGGCGCCAGCCTTCGGGAGGTCACTGCGGATACGACCTGCTTTACCAATAGCAGACTGGATGGTGTCGATTTGTCCGGTGGTCAGTTCTCCATGGCCAACTTCGCCGGTGCCGGTCTGACGGGTGCGCGCTTCAACAATTCAAAGATGTTTTCTGCAGTGTTTCAGGACGCCGATTGCCGGGCTGTCCTTCTCGAGCAATGCGAGTTGAACCAGGCGGAATTCTCTCACGCCGATCTGTCCGGTGCATCGCTATCCTCCAGCAGTTTTCAAAATGCAAAATTTCACGCTGCCAAAACCGAGCAGACTGTGATGCTCGGCACATCCGGACGCTGGATTGGCACTGATAACGAGCGAATGGTCGCGGAACTCTACCAAACAGAAAAAGTCGCTCTCGACGGCGACGTCCCGGCACGAAAGGGAACACGCTGATGCCGTTTGTCAATTCACAGGGGCCGATCCCGGGCATGGATTTTTCGGCACCCGATATGTACTACCAGACGACACCGGCCGGACCGGTACCGTTCCCGCTGTTCTCCATGGGATTCCGAGCGACGGAAATTCCAACCAACTTCCGATCGCTTGTCATGTGCATGCCCACGCATAACATGACGAATCTTGCACCCGTCACATTGAGCGGCCCCGGCCCCGGCGTGGCATCCGGAATGGTTTGTTCCAACAGCCGGAACGTCAAGGGTTCTTCCAAACTGTTCATACAGTTCATGCCGGCGACACGCGCCCTGATGGACCCGACCGTGCAAAACGGCTTGTCGCCGAATTCCGGGGGTACAACCCTTGTGCCGTCTCAAATACGTCTGTTGAATCCGACCTGATCCGAGATCCGGGTCTCTCCCGTGCCAACACAGTGTCCGATGGTGGCTTCAATACGCTCCCCCTAGTGTTCTCAGGCGAAGCAAAAGTTTTCCGAACCGGATCGGGACAACACGTCAAAGTCTGGATACGGAACCTGTTTACGAAAGCAACGAGCTGCTCATGACCAAGAAAAAACACGTTCAAGCGGAAACAATGACCAACCGCATGAACGAACCAGAGGCGGCCGGCACCGGGCTGGAAACCGGTACCGTCAAAGCTCTTTTGACCGAACGGGAGGCCATGGTGACGCTTTCGGATGGCGAACAGATCCATGCCACGCAGGCCAGCAGCTGTCTGCTTGCACCGGTTATCGGCGACATCGTTCTTGTTTACCGCGGGCAGGAACAGGCATTCATGCTGTCGGTTCTGACCAGGGAGGCCGATGTCGTTGCGGAGATCAGCGTGCCGGGCGCAAAGGATGTCGCAGTCAAGACACATGGCCGGCTCGCACTATCTGCACCGGACATCCAGGTCAGTGCTCGTCGCCTGAGCGTTCTTGCCGAAACTCTCGTGCAGACCGGCAAACAGCTCGTCAGCAAATTCAACCGGTCGTTGGAAACATATGTAGACAAGATCCTGAACGCCCGTAGCGTCACCACGACAGCGCAAAGCCGAAGCAGTTCCATCAAGGAAACCGAAACACTCAAGGCAGGCATTCTGGTACAGAATATCGACAGCGTCGCCACCCAGAACAGCGACATTTCGATGATCACCGCGGAAGAAGATGTCCGCCTGGATGCAAAACGCGTCAGCGTCGGCTGATCCGCCGCTCGGCCAAACCTAATCTCGGTATCGAAATGCTGTTGGTGGATGACAGACTGAAAGCGGCAAGAGAACATGCGGCGGCGGGCCGGCATGACAATGCGGCACTTCTCTTTGAGAGCATACTGGATGTTTCCCCCGGACACGGGGAAGCGCTTTGCGGACTGATCGAGGCACAGCTCGCAAAAGGTCAACTTGAAACGGCACAGGCGCTGTTGAAAAAAGCAACCGCGGCCAGCGGGCGGGACCCCGGTTTCCTGACGCTTGCTGCAAAGATCGCTCTTTTGAGCGAAAATGGCTCCGAGGCGGAACGCCTTACAGAACGCGCGCTGGCAATCGACCCCTATTTTGTGGAAGCCGCTTTGCTCAAGGCTGACTTCCTGGCTTCAAGCGGGGCCTTGTCCGACCTGGAAGACTTGCTGAATTCAGTGCGTGTTCGAAATCCCGACCCGCATATCCTTCTGGGGATTTCAAAACTCTACTATTCCCACGGCCTCCTCGGCCCGGCGCTGACGGTTGCCCAGGAGGCACTCTCCCTGAAGCCGGAAAGTGCGGATCTCAATATCCTGGTCGGTCAGATTCTCTCAGCGCTCGGAGATCATGGCAAGGCTGAGCCGTTTCTTGAAACCGCGCACTTGCAAGATCCCGCCAATCCCGAAATTCTGCTGGCACTGGCGAACAACGCGGCAGCGACCGGGCAACTGACTGAGGCAGTCCGCTTTGCCGACCGAGCCAAAATCCTGTTTCCGGATTTGATGCCTGCCTGGCTGAGCTACATCAGGATCAAGGCAAATCGAGGCGAGGCAATCGAAGCACTCAGGGAATTTGCACCGGTCGCCAAGGCAGCAAAGAACCGGATGGACGCGACCCTGACCTTGGGTGCTGCTTACCGGCTGGCTGGAGAACCGGAAAAAACCCTGCAACTTCTGGAACCCTTGCTCGCCAGCGCACCCCAACTGGACGAACCGGTCAGACTGCAGCTCTTCAGTATTTTGCGAGACGCCTTCCTGTCGACAGGACAACTTGAGAAGGTGGCCACGATTCCGGACACCTTCCTGACGACGAACCTGCAACTTTCTGAAGACGCGATGGCCGACCATGAAGCCCTTGCGAACCGGCTTCGGTCGGCCGCATTGGTCATTGATCCGAAGCTGAGCAATCTTGAGTTCATGGTCATGGCGCGGTTCTTTGGTGAACTGGGCCGCGGCTTTGACACTCCGGTGGTGGGAACATCCGCCCTATCCCAGTTGGCACAACTCTTCGGTTATGAGAACTACCTGCCGAATGACGCACATGAAACCAGCGGAAAACCGTTCGAATTCTCACACGCGTTCCCTGTTTCTCAGGTCCTGGCTGTGCCAGCCACTCTCCGGGGAGGCTTGACCGGTAAGGTCCCGTATCTGCCGATACGCGAAGATCTGCATCAACGCTGGCACGACGCACTGTCAGAGTTTCCAAGACCCTGGATCGGCCTTGCCTGGAACGAATCTCCTCCCGGTCTGACGCTTGACACGTTGCTGCCGTCACTGCCACCGATGCCGGGGACGCTGATCAGCACGATCTGGGATCACAGCCGGGAGCAGCTCGCCGGACATAAGGGCATTATCGACGCCGGACGTCACATCCGGCGTCTTGATGATCTTGCCGCTCTGTTGCATGCCCTTGACTTCGTTATCGGCCCTGACGGTATCGTGCTTCACGCCGCCGGCGCTGCCAACACGCCCGGTCTTGCGCTCGTCTCCCATATGACGCCCTGGTACTGGCATGCCCGTGACGGCCGGAGCCTGTGGTATCCGGACATGGACGTGGTTCGTGCACCCCGTTTCGGACACTGGGCAACGCTCATGCCGGAGCTGGCAGAAGAGATTGAGGGCCGGATCAACGACCGGTTTTGAACTCATCCGCTGCCATGCAGCTTGTTCAAAGCCTGCCAAAAGCAGGTCTTCCCAAAAACCGTTCTTCGTTGAATCGGTATGGGAGATGAGCCACGCCTCGTTCAATTCGCCGCAATTCGCACTACCTGGCTTTTTTGGCCGGTCGGTGGCCAAGAGCTACAGTGCCAACTTTTCCGGCACATGGTGTTTCAACCTAATCGATTATCGCTTCGCAGCGTTCTTTCGCCGCCGCGATATCGCCGCCTTCGTCCTGGGCCTCGATCAGCAGGATCTTGCCTTCCGCCGACGTGAGAATGGCCAGATTGCAAGTGTTGCTGGCGGAGCCGGGAAGTTTGGAAATGGATTTCCGATTGATTGAAGACCAGTAATAAACCAACTCTTTCGGATCCGTCTGGTTGATGAGACGTCCGGTGGAGTCGGTTTTAAGCTCCTGCTTCATGCCGATTACGTGGTTTGGTGGACCATATTCACCAAAAAACTCAGCTGTCGGCTTACCCAAATACTCACTTTTGATGCGCGGGTTCTGAGAGCCTGCCGATTGGCATGCGGCGACCAGAAAAGCCATGAGAAGGCTGCAGAAGGTCCTTAATTGACGCCCCGCCGGCATGCTAGTGGAGTGCGCCATCAGCCTCTTCCAGATGAATACTCCCGACCGGTCCGCGATCCGGAAGATGGTCGATATCAGCTGATCGTCAGCTCGAGAGCGGGATGCAGCCGTTGCAGATTGCGCAGGGACTTAGATTGCCACGGGATCGATTTCGAACCGAGAACACGCGCCCCGACTTCCGGCTGCTTTCTGATCTCAATCGTAAACTTTGCAAACAAGTTGATTCCGGAACTGTTGAGAAATTCCAGTCCGGTCAGATCAAGCGTGATGACATCCGGCTTGGACGACAGGACGGAGTTCATGATTTCCAGAATTGGCGCATAGGCGTCGGTTCCCGACAGCCGCATCGTCCCTTCGTAGTGAATTGTCGAAGCTTCAGTCCAAACGCGGTAGTCGTTCGTGCTGATTTCCATGTTGATTTCTTCCTTCGGAAATGTCGGCGATCAGGAAAGTCGCAAAGAGGCATAAGTCGTTAATTCTACGCCTTCACTTACATGCTCAGACGCGAAAGACCAGCCCAATTTCGCACCGTAGTCGCTCATAAGCGTGAGAAGGCCCAGACCGGATCCTGTAGAGTCCGGATTGAGCGCATTTTCTTCAATGCGCTCCAGCAGGAGTTCACCCGGTTCACGTTCCAGCAATCTTGTCAGATGTCCCTGAAACTTTTCAGCGGTCGATTGGTCGACCTGGTTCACAATCTGGATTTCGAATGTTTCCGCTTCCAGACTCGTGGCGAGGTCCACATCGCCGCCGTACCGGAACTTGATTGCGTTCTCCAGAATCTCATTGATCATGTAACTGATGCTGTGACGCGCATCGACAGGATCGATCCCCTTGTCGCAGGCCCTGCTGAAATACTCCCCGATGAAATCGGAGGTGACACCGCAGTGATGCCAGCTCAATTCAAGCGGCTCAGCCCGTAACTTGAGGCTGAAACGAATGGCATCGTCGCCATTTGAAGCCGCCGTATTGCCAAAACCCTGAACCATTCCCTACCTATGCTTCAAGACAACAAGCGTTATGTCGTCATAAACCTTGTGATCACCGATATGCGCCTTGACGTCGCTGATGACCGCTTCCGCGATACCCTTCGCCGATTTGTCGCGATTTTGGTGCACGCTTTGACTTAGTCGCTCGAGGCCGTACAGTTCGCCGTTCATGCTTTCCGCTTCGGTGATACCATCTGTGTGCAGAACCAGAATGTCTCCCGGTCCGAAGGCAAGATCCTTGGTGGCGACAAAGGGCGAAATATCTTCCTCAAGCCCGACCGGGAAGCCCAGATCAATGGTATCGATCCACTCAATGTCACCGGTTGTCCGAATGATCAGAACCTCTTCATGCTGCCCCGATAGCGTGACGTTTCCGTCTTCGTAATCGACAAAGGCGAGGGTCAGATGCTTGTCGGACCTGGTCCGGGCAATATTCTTGTAAACCGCCCGGTTCAGCACATCGAGAAATGCAATTGGATCCTTGTCACCCTTTTCCTGCAACGCCCTGGCGACCGATTGGACCATCAGCATCAGGACACCGCTTTCAAGGCCGTGTCCGGTGACATCGCCAATACCGATTTTGACGCGGTTCTCGTCGAAGAGCACATCGTAATAGTCTCCACCGACCTCATCGGCAGGCTCCATGAACGCGGCAATTTCGATCTGTGGGATCGCTTCGAGCTCACTGCTGCGGGGAAGCACCATTTCCTGAATACGTTTGGCAACATCCAGCTCGGCGCCAAGTCTCAGATTTTCCGACTTCAAGCGCTTGTTCAGCTCGACAATCTCGTGGTTCGCGGTTTCCAGCTTCTTGGTGCGTTCCTCTACGAGATTTTCAAGGTTTTCGGTGTGATAGCTGATTTCTTCGGCCATACGGTTGAAGGCCAGCCCCACCGCTGCCACCTCGTCTTTCGTGGGAATTGCCACGCGGACGGAATAGTCCTTGTTCTGCAGCGCCCGCGCAGCACCGGCAAGCTGGGACAAGCCTTTGGTGATGCGTCCGGAAATCGCGTAGACGGCAAGAATGACAATCATGAGACTGACAAGAAGCGCGGCAACCTGCCAGGAGACAATGCGCTGCGTCGCTTCGCTGAGTTCCTGCCGGACGGCCGTGAGGGGTGCGTAGATTTCGTCATTGGCGACCATGAAACCAAGTGTCAGGTTCTCCGCTACGATCTTTTCGCCGTCCCAAAGATTGATCGGCGCCAATTCCTTCAGAACGACGATATAACCTTCGTCAGCCTTGCCATTCTCTCCACCAAGATTGATGTTGTCGATCACGGTGCCGGTGTTGTGCGGCAGAACGAGATTGGCGACTTCGGGATAACGGCTTTGAGACAGGAACCTGTTGATTCCGGTCACGCCCTGACCTTCACCGCCAACGGAAACCAGTCCGAGGGCAGACGCACCTGCATCACTGACCGCAAGCACGTTTCCGGCCGAAGACGTCAAAAAGCCGAAGCCGGTTTCGGCGATTTTCACGTTCTCGACCAGGCTCGACAACTGATCGAGAGTGATGTCGACCGCCGTCATCCCGGCGACATCGGAACGGTCCTGGGTCCAGAGCGGGAAGAAGAAACTGACGATCTTGGCTCCGGTAATGGCGTCGATATAAGGGGC
The DNA here is from genome assembly GCF_040329475.1 of Roseibium sp. SCP14. NCBI lineage: Bacteria > Pseudomonadati > Pseudomonadota > Alphaproteobacteria > Hyphomicrobiales > Stappiaceae > Roseibium > Roseibium sp. SCP14. The sequence continues at coordinate 36,351 of NZ_JBDZYH010000010.1, read as the reverse complement.
AGTCCCCACAATGTCGCGCGGTACCGGACGAAGCTTGGGATCACCGATCCAGCTTTGCCAGCCTTCGTAGACGCCGGGGAAGAAAAAGTCCCAGAAATTGTCTTCGTTGTGCCCCGGATAGAGCTCGTCGAACGTCTGCGCCTGATCGGTGTAGGGTGTTGTGCGCATGATCGGCCTGTCCTTCGGGCCGACATAATACATCTGCAGCTTTGGGGAACCGGTCTTCATCATGCCTGGAGCGACAAGATTGAATGCGGAGCTGTCTGAAATCTGCGCCGCCACCTCAGGCAGAGGATTGCCACCCTCGCCCAGAAGATATCCCCAGACGCTGACAACCGATTCACCGGGTTCGTTCTGAGCCCAGTCCGCCGCTTCGTTGAAAACCAGTTTGTCACCAAGCCTGGGGTCCGTTTCAACCGATTGACCGACCCGGGTACCGGTTCCGGGATTGTCGATCAGGGTCTGCATGGAGGCGCCCAGCGCCTCCACTTCCGAAAAAACCTGATCTAGAAGCAATTCCGTCCGTAGCGCCGTCGTGTCGATGTAGGTGCGAAGATATTCTTCGGTTGCGGTGGTCAGCCCGTAGGCGACCTTTTCTGTCGCGTCCCTGGAGAGTCTTTGCACGTTCCAGATGGCGACACCGCCAGCCAGCATCAGATCGAACAGAACAGCGGCGCTCACCACCAGGATGAATTTGGCCCGGAAACTGTGCCTCGACAGTTTTCCGATGCGCTCTGGTTCCCGTTTTCCAGAAGTGTCAGCAGTCACGTTGGCCAAGCTCATTTCGGTTTGCGTCCGGAGGCGACCCAGATCGGCCAGCCTGCATATCCCTTCGGATGCAGCGCAGCGAAAACATGATCCTGGAATCCCTTTCGGAACACCTCGATCTCTTCCGCGCTGTCACCGCGCTCCACAGCCATCTGACCCGCATAGACATTCTCCCATGATCGGATGATGTCGGCGAAGTCCTGCGGGTTTCCGTCCTGGTTGGTCACCATGAACGACTCCATGCGGATATCTTCAAGTCCGGCATCGATGAGATACCGGCGGCTTTTCGGTCCGAGTTCGATGTCCATGTTGAAGTGCGCCCACAACCGGGCGACTTCCGTGTAAGTGCGCTGAATGGAGTCGGATCGAGGTTCACCGAGACAATGGGAGTTTTTCTCGTTGGTGATGTAAACCCGCCCACCCGGCTTGCAGATCCGGAACAACTCCTGAAGGATCAGTTCGGGTCGATCAAAGACCTGTAACGAATGGCGGCAGGTCACGAAATCGAACTGATCGCTCTCCAGAAGCATCTCCGACGCGTCGCCAAACACATAATCAATCCCGCTGACGCCGAAATCGGCTGCCACCTTGCGCGCATATTCCAGGCTGGAGCGGCTGTGATCGAGTGCGACAAGGCGTGAAGGACGATACTCCTTCTGCATGAGAACAGCGAAGTCGCCGATGCCGCAGCAAATGTCGGCGACCTGCATGCCCGGCTCAAGACCATGCTTGCCGAGAATCGTCTGCTCGTGATGCCAGGTCAGCTTTGTCTGAGTGCGCAGGATCGGAATAAAGCCACCTTCTTCCAGGAAGGTCTGGCCCGGGTAGAATTCGCTGTCGTACTCGCTGACCGTGATTCGATCGGACATGGTTTCCAGGGCAGCGAACTTACGTGTCGACCAGCCAACGACACTCGACGTCGTCACATGGACACTCAGATCGGACCGCCCCCGAACCAGATCCAGGATCTTGCAGGCAAATGTCTGAAAGGCGACATTGTTCATTCTGACCAGGCGGCGAACATTGACATAGAATTTGCCGCTGACGTTTCTTACGGATTGCTCCAGAGCGGATATGCAGCCGGCAAGCTCACCGGCGCATTGCGGGCGCAAACTTCCATGCAACGAGAATTCCTGGTCATTCTCGTTGTAGGTCCAGTCAAACACTTGAGTCATGTTCCCTGCATTCATACGATTTCGTCCTCAAGCATCAGATCGGCGGTCAGCCTCATCCTGCCGTCCTCCAACCGGTCGACGGACAAGGCGGCGTCGTAATCGACACCCAACTCCAAAAGGCCCAGGCTTGCGTCAGGTTCGGTATCGGCAAACAGCGCATCCAGATAGATTTTTTCCGCGTTTTCGCCGCTCGCCTTACCGATTGCCTCCCGATAGATGCGAAACGTTTCGTCATCTACAGGGAAAGTAAGCTCTATCCTGTCAACGTTGCCCTGGCGTTGAACTGAGAAATGAAGCTTTCCGGTCGCGCTGTGCATACGGAAAACAGTTTCCAGCAGCTCGTTTACCGCAGAAGAGTAGAGATTTGAAAACAGGAGAGAATCCAGCCGATTGTGGCTTACCATTCTCGCAAGATAGGCCGACATCAGGTCGCAGTGCGACCAGTCGGAGCAAAAGTCACCAATGTTCAGATCCATCTGAAGCATTTGCGGCATATCATTTCCTGATAACTGCCCCTCAAAAGGTGACGGCATTTCTATTCCCCCGCTGGCAAATTTCGTCGCACCCGATCATGGCGCGCCACTGTCTCACAATGTTTGGAAATCACCGCCGATATGACTCGTGTCATCTATGATTCATTTGATGAACCATACGGTGTCGCTGGTTGCCAAAGATATAACGAAATCTGCCAATGTGTGAATTCCTCCCAGATAATGCGCCGATTTGCTCACCTAAGGCTTTTCTCACTGCGTCTTTTTGGGCACCATGAGCGAACCATGACAAGTATCGATAGAATAGACGCCGTCTCCAATTCCTTAAATCAAGAAGAAGAACTTGAACGCTTACAGGGGGAACTGGCGGAACTCAGAGCTGAGCATGCCGATCTGAAGCTGCTCTATGAAGCCACGATCGAGCATGGCGAGGCCGTGGAGGACCAGCTCGCCGAATACAATATCCTGCTCACGAAGACCCAGGAGCGCCTGGAAGCGGAACTTCGTGATGCCGGAAACTATGTGTATTCCATCTTGCCCGAGAAACGTCCGGCAAACCCGCAAGCGGACTGGCTACTGGTTCCATCGACGGAATTGGGCGGTGACTCATTCGGATATCACGACCTCGATAACGATCACTTTGCGATTTACCTGATCGACGTTTGCGGCCATGGCGTGAGCGCTGCTCTTCTGTCCGTTGCAATCATAAACGTGCTGAGGGCCAATGCCCTGGCCGAGACCGATTTCCGGCATCCGCCGGACGTCCTTGCAAAGCTCAACAATGCCTTTCCGATGGAACGGCAGAACAACATGTTTTTTACGATCTGGTACGGCGTCTATCAGCGGTCGACCGGATGTCTTTCCTATGCCTCCGGCGGCCATCCGGCGGCGATCTTGCTCAGGCCGGCCACCGAGGGGCTCCAGATCACGAGCCTCGGGACACCCGACGGCATGGTGATCGGCGCTCTGCCGGACATGCCGTTTGAGGGCGGCACCTTTCAGATGCATTCCGGCGACAAGCTTCTGGTCATCAGTGACGGAACCTATGAGATCGAGGATGAAAAGGGGGTAACGCTTACCTGGGATCAACTTGCAGACAGGGCAAGAGCGACCGAGACAGGCATTCCCCAGGCAATTTACGACTGGCTGGCCACTTTTCAGGAAAATGCACCGCTGCCGGACGATTTCTCCATGATGGAATTCACATTCTGAGCGAACGGCCGATTACCGGCAACCTCAGTCGGCGGTATTCGCCAGCAGAACCGTCGTGTGGTTTCTGTCGCCAACGCGTTCGGTCGTGACCTGATCTGCGAGCTGGTGCACGAGAAAAAGCCCGAGGCCGCCGACTTCCAGGGCCTCAATGTTAACCGACCCGCTCGGCTCTGACGGCGTGGCGCTGTTGTCGAACGCGATCGCACCGTCCGACAGGGTCAATTCCACCTGATTTGCACGGAGGCTTGCAGAGACGGCTATCTCATCTGGTTCGCCATCGGGATAGCCATAGGAAACGGTATTGTTGAAGAGTTCTTCAACTATCAGCATCAGTGAGCGCCGAACCGAATCCGAAAGACCTGCTTCGGTCGAAAAGGCTTCCAAGGCCGCATACACGGCCGGAAGGTCCGAAAGGTCGTTACCCACAGTTACGATCTGGACTTCTGTTGCCATTGCCTGCCCTGCCGGTCATTGCGTTCGAAAAAACGCCACCATTGTTCAGGCAGCATTGCCTGCCGGCGCCAATGCTTCGTCCTGTGTATCCACAACCTTGAGAATTTTCAGGAACCCGGAAATCTTCAAGACATCGAGCACCGAAGGGTTCACCTGGAACAGGACCAGTTTGTCGCCTGAAGGCGCCAATAGCTTGGCGATGATCAACAAAGAGCGCAGTCCAAAACTCGTCACATAGTCCACTTTCGACATGTCGACGAGAAGCGTACCGGACACTTCGTTCACAAGGTCCTTCAGGTAGGCCTCGAAAGTCTTGGCGCTTAACGTATCCAGCTTGCCAGCGGGGCGTACGATGGCGAATCCGTCGGATTGCTCATGCTCGATCTTGATATCTGCGGCGTCAGAGCTCATTGCCATTTCCCATTTGCGCACTTTGCCGTGGCAGGCCGTGCAATTCGAATCGTTGTCCAGCGCGTGAAATTTTCTATCCGGGGAATTTCAATTCCAAACTTGTAAATTTTATTAAGGTGTCGCCGGTAAATCACCATGGACCCGAGAAATCAGTTTAACTAACAACTGGTGATTCGCATTTCTCCTTTTTCCGGAGCGCCCAAATGGCCGAAGAAGATCCCTTGGCAATCCTTGACGATCCGAGATCGGAAGTCGGCCGTGCGCAACTGGAGATGCCGGATGCTCAGAGCGAGTTTCGAGATTCGCCGGAATTCGAGACACTGGAATCCGAATTTCGGAAAATGGAAACCGATGGCCCTACCGCCGTCAACTGGAAGCAGTTGAACGAGGAGACGATCAGCGTTCTGCAGACGAAGTCAAAGGATCTGGTCCTTGCGACGCGTCTCGCCTACGGCCTGTTCACCGAGGAAGGCTATCGTGGCATTGCAGTCGGATTGGTGGTTCTGAAGGACTTGGTGGAAATCCACTGGGACACGATGATCCCACCGGTACGCAGAGAACGTGGCCGCGCCGGTGCCTTTGACTGGCTTGCCGAGAAACTTGCACCGATGGTCGAGGCGAAACCCCCTGAAGGGCAATTCAACGCGGAAATTTACGTTGCAAACGAAGCTCTTCTGGAACTCGACAACGCCCTTGAACAGAAACTGACCAAGACGCAGGTAGCTCTGGGTCCGCTTGTGCGGGCACTGCGGCCGCTCGCGAAAGACGCCAAGGCAACTCTTGAGGAGGCCAAGAAAGCAGCCGAAGCCATGGAAACGGCTGCTCAGGCACCCGCCGAAGCGGAAGAAGAAGCAACTCCGGCAACCGAACTTCAGGCGGCTGCAGTCAGCGAACCGGCGCCTGCTCCAACACAAGCAGAAGCTCCAGCAACAGCAACTCCGCCGCCACCGCCTCCACCGAAACCAGCCCCCGCTCCGGTTGCGGAGATCGCCGTCGACACATCGAACGCCACCTCTGCCTTGCAGGCAGTGTTTAATGCAGCCACCAAGGCTGCGACGACTGTCCGGCAACAGGCGCCAACTGACGCGCGCGGCTATTTTGCCTCCCGCTTCGCGCTGTGGGGAAGAATTGAAGCGCTTCCCCCAAACAAGGATGGCAAAACCGCGCTGCCCCCGCCGCAAAAAACAAAGACGTCCGAGCTGGCGGCACTGAAGGGGGCAGGAAACAACGAAGGCCTCATCCAATCCGCTGAATCCGCATTCATCGCCTCCCCTTTCTGGTTGGATGCGCAATACATGCTTGCGTCGGCCATGGACGAACTGGGCGCGCCATATGACGCCGCCAAACGCATGGTGACCGGCGAACTCGCGAGTTTTCTGAAGCGGTTTCCGGAAATCACGACGCTCACTTTCAGCGACGGAACCGCATTTGCCAGCATCGAAACGCGAGATTGGATCGCGCAGGAAATCCAGTCCGGTGGCGATGCAACGGCTGCAACGGGGTCAGATCTTGACAGAGCGTTTTCCGAAGCAGTGCAGCTCGGCGTTGCAGGCAAGACTGTTGACGGCCTAAATGCACTCAAAGCCAACGTCACCGCCAGCCAGGCTGGTCGCGACCAGTTCAAAGCGCACCTCAAGATCGGCGAATATTGCCTCCGGTTTGAACTGATCCAGCAACTTTTTGCACTGCTCAGTTCCTTGCGTGCAATCGCAACCGAGCGCGATCTTGCAAATTGGGAACCAGAACTTGCAATTGCGCTTGCACGGTTGTCCTGGCAAAGCCTCGGACACAAGAATGCAAGACAATTCATACCCGACGTTGATGCGGTCCAATTGCGAGCCAACGCAATGGAAACACTCGCACTTCTCGATGTCGGCGCAGCAGTGGAGCTGACAAACCGGAAGTAAATTAAGACTCCTTTAAAGCTGAAAGGTCAAATTTCTCAGCCATCAAAATAGAGTTGAAACGCACTCAGAGTAGAAATGTTTTCATCTTGAGGTTTTGGGCTCGCGGTATTTCGGCCACCGCCTAATAACCTGTCTGACCACGGGAGACGTAATGTCCAAAGAAGCTTCGGTAGCCCCCAAAGAGCGGGTGAACATCAAATACAAGCCAGCCACCGGTGACGCAAAAGAGGAAGTCGAACTGCCTCTGAAAATGGTCATGCTCGGGGACTATACCTTGCGGTCGGACGACACGCCGATCGAAGACCGGACCCTTATCAACATCAACAAGGACAATTTCAACGAGGTCATGAAGAGCCATGAGCTTTCCCTTGACCTTTCGACAGAGAACAAGCTGGCCGACACGCCGGAAGGCGAAGAACCGAGCAATCTGTCGGTTTCGTTGAAGTTCAACAACCTGAACGATTTTACGCCGGAGTCGATCGTCCGCCAGACACCTGAACTCAACAGCCTGCTCGAGCTGCGTGAAGCCCTGGTCGCACTGAAAGGTCCGCTCGGCAACGTGCCTGCGTTCCGCAAGGCCATCCAGAACGTACTCGGCGATGAGGCTGCCCGTGACAAGCTTCTGGCCGAACTGACCAACGCAACCGAAGAGTCCGGCGGCGCTTCGGAATAACCCCCTGTCCGACATTCCAAATGACGAGATTTAAAGCATGACCGACACTGACGTACAGGGTGGAGCGGCCCACACGGAAGAGCTCGACGCCTCCCTCCTGGATCAAATCCTTCAGGAAACAAAGCTCGCGCCGACCGATGACGGCTATGACGTGGCGCGCAAGGGCGTGGCCGCGTTCATTTCCGAGCTTCTCAGGCCGACGGCAGGAGAAAGCCAGGTCAATGGCGCAGCCGTTGACATGATGATTGCGGAAATCGACCAGAAGCTGTCGAAGCAAGTCGACCAGGTGCTGCACAACGAAGATTTCAAGACGCTTGAATCCGCATGGCGCAGCCTGAAGTTCGTCATCGACCGCACTGATTTCCGCCAGAACATCAAAGTTGAAATGATGAGCGTCTCCAAGGACGAGCTGCTCGAAGACTTTGAGGACAGCCCGGAAGTCGTCAAGTCCGGCCTTTACAAGCACATCTATACGGCTGAGTACGGCCAGTTCGGTGGCCAGCCGGTCGGCGCAATCGTGTCCAACTACAACTTTGGCCCGAATGCCCCTGACATCAAGCTCGCACAGTACTGCGCAAGCGTCGGCTCCATGTCTCATGCACCGTTCATCGCAGCGGCAGCACCTTCCATGTTCGGTGTCGACAGCTTCGAGGAAATTCCGAACCTGAAGGATATGGAATCCATCTTCGAAGGTCCAAAATACGCGAAATGGAATTCCTTCCGCGAGTCGGAAGATTCGCGCTACTTCGCGCTTGCCATGCCACGCTTCATGCTGCGCACGCCATACGGCCCGGAAACCTCCCCGGTCAAGGCTTTCAACTACGAAGAGGAAGCCGAAGGCAAGAGCGACAACTATCTGTGGGGCAACGCTTCCTTCGCTCTGGCAACCAAGCTGACGGACAGCTTTGCGAAATTCCGCTGGTGCCCGAACATCATCGGCCCGCAATCAGGCGGTTCGGTCGAAGACCTTCCCGTTCACACCTTCGAAGCAATGGGCCAGCTCCAGAGCAAGATCCCGACGGAAGTGCTGGTGTCGGACCGCAAGGAATACGAGCTTGCCGAACAGGGCTTCATTTCCCTGACCATGCGCAAAGGCAGCGACAACGCAGCCTTCTTCTCGGCGAACTCGGTCCAGAAACCGAAATTCTTCGGCAATACTCCGGAAGGCAAGGACGCGGAGCTGAACTACAAGCTCGGCACGCAGTTGCCCTACATGATGATCATCAATCGCCTGGCACACTACATCAAGGTGCTGCAGCGTGAGAACATCGGCAGCTGGAAGGACCGCGGTGAACTTCAGTCCGAGCTGAACAACTGGATCCGGCAGTATGTCTCCGATCAGGACAACCCATCGGCCGATGTCCGCTCGCGGCGCCCGCTTCGCAAGGCCGAAATCACCGTCTCCGATGTTGAAGGTGAACCCGGCTGGTACAGCGTTTCCATGGCGGTTCAGCCGCACTTCAAGTACATGGGTGCTGATTTCACATTGTCCTTGAAAGGCAAACTGGACAAGTCGTAACACCGGTCTGAAAGACAGATCCCACAAAACGGGTGCCGGCCAGTGGCCGGCGCCTTTGCTGCTTCCAAGGAGTGTTTTCCCGAATGGCCGTCAGTCTGTTTCAGCGACTTGAAAACGATGTGACCGATACTGCGTACAGGAACGCTGATGAATTTGAAGCCGCCACTCTGGAAAGTGTTCTCGAAGATTTGCGCATCTTGTTGAACAGCTCTGCGGGATGTTGTGAAACATGCCCCGATTTCGGCCTGACCGACTTCAACTCGATCTCAAGGTCCCATCAGGATACGGCCTCGGAAATCTGCCGCGATATCGAACGCCAGATTCGTGACTTCGAGCCGCGCTTGCGCAATCCGATCGTCCGTGCAGTTGACGATCCGGACAAGCCGCTCGATTTCATTTTCAATGTGGAAGCGGAGCTGGCCCTTGGAGACAGTTCCAAACGTGTGCGGTTCAACTCCGTTCTGGACAATAGCGGGCAAATCAGGGTCAGTGCCTGACGGCATCAAGAGCAGTCTTCGAACATGGCAATCAATTCCTACTATCGCGATGAACTGAACTACCTGAAGGAAATGGGCCGGGTTTTCGCCAAGGCGAATCCGCGTCTTTCCAGATATCTTGCAGACGATCCGCTTGATCCGGACGTTGAACGCCTCATGGAGGGCTTTGCCTTCCTGGTCGGGCGGCTCCGCCAACGGCTGGACGCGGAAATGCCCGAGGTCGCACTCAATCTGCTGAAACTCGTGTGGCCGCACTACTTGCGACCCGTTCCGCCGATCACGCATATCCAATTCAATCCGACAGCAGATTCCTCCGATCTTTCCACGCATGTCCCGCGTGGAACGTTCGTGCAGACAAAACCGCTGGACGGCACGGCAGTGCGGTTTCAGACCCGGTGCAACCTTGACGTCCTTCCGATCAATCTGACATCCACAGAACTGGAGAATCGCCGGGACAGCTCGAAACTGACACTTGGTTTCCACAAGACGAGCGGCGGAAACCTGTTGGCTCTGGCCCAGGCTCCGCTCCAGATGTTTCTGGGAGCAAGCAACGACAACGGCACTTCCCGCGAACTTTACCTTCAACTCCTAGAACGGCTGACATCTGTTGAATTCGTGCCCGGCAAGGGGTCTGCCAGACCCTCGCGCATTACCGTCGAGGCAATTGGCATGAAGCGCGAAGAGGCAACGCTTCCCTACCCGGAAGGTGCCTTTGACGGCTTTCGTATCATGCAGGAGTACTTCGCCTGCCCGGACAAGTTCATGTATGTGCGCCTGCATGGACTGGAAGAATTCGCCAATGAGACTGTTGAAGACTTCAAACTGGTTTTCCACTTTTCACAACGTTTCAACAACCAGGACCGGATTAGCAGCGACGCGATTTCGCTCAACACGGTCCCGGCCATAAATCTTTTCGAAACAGAAGGACAAGCCCTCCAGGTTGCTCACGACCGGACGGAATATCCGGTGCGGGCATCCGGGGACAGATCGGCCTATAGCGTCCATCACGTAACAGGCGTTACCGGTTGGGTTCAGGGCAGCAACAAACGTGTGAACTACCAGGCCTTCGAGTCGTTTACACATGGCGGAACAGGCACCGATGAAGGTTCGCTTTATTACCGCGTCGGCATAAGACCATCCGTGCTGGGTAACGGCGTCGATCATTACATCTCCTTTGTCACGCAGCTGGATGAAAATGGGCTGCCGCCGACAGAGACGATTTCGATGCAGCTTCTTTGCTCCAACGGCGAACATGCCACCAGGTTCGGGCTTGGGACAGTTAATCAGCCGACCTCCTCCACGCCGGCCAAACTTCAATTCCGCAACATCACGCCGATCCAGTCCGAAGTTCCCCCACCGCTGGACAGTCAGGTACTTTGGACACTGGTTGCAAACCTGTCTCGCAACTATGCCTCCCTGATCGATGTCGAAGCCCTGAAGACTGTCGTCGGCGCTTACGATTTTCGGGCATATATCGACCGCCAGGCAGCGCTCCAGCGGGAGCTCCTGTTGCAGAATTTCCAGAAGTTCGAGCGAAAATCCATCGACATCTTTCGTCAGGGACGCCCGACGCGGGCTTATGAGATTGTGCTTTCAATGTCCGAGACAGCAATGGGGGGCGAATCGGAGCTTTATCTTTTCGGCACGGTGCTTGACCGGTTCCTGAAGTCCTATGCAAGCATCAACAGCCTGCACCAGCTTTGCGTCGTGGGAACGGACACAAACGTCATTCATCGATGGGCGTCGTCTTTTGGAGATGCTGATCTGGTATGACCGCGGACCCGACACCGGAGACTGACGAGCGCAAGCTGGACGCAGCTCTCGCCGATCGGCTTGAAGGGACACAGTTCTTTCAGGCGCTGTATCTCATTGGCCTGCTTCACCCGGACATGCGTAATATGGGGCCGGGTCACGACCCGGAGGAAGAAATCCTTCGCTTTAGGGCGAGCCGGTCGCTCAGCTTCGGTCCGAGCGATGTCTCAAGCATCGAGTATGACGACCAGGACGACCACTTCGACATCAGGGTAAATTTTTTCGGGCTTTATGGCCCGGCGTCACCTTTGCCTCCCTACGTAACCGAACGGATCATCGAACGGGATGAACACCCCTCCCCGGTCGAAGATCTGTTGGACCTGTTCAACCACCGGTTCATTACCCTGCTCCACGACATGTGGCGAAAATCCAGACACTTCGTACGCTTCGAAGGTCACGGGCTGGATGCAACGTCGCAATGTTTGCTGGCACTATGCGGTTTCCCTGTGGATGACAGGGACAAGCTCGGTGGCGTCGAACGCACGGCAATCCTGCCTCATGTTGGCCTTATGGCTCACTATGCCAATTCACCCGACGCGATTTCGTCGATGCTGACAAGCTTTTTCGGCATGCCGTTCGAAATCATCGAGTTTGTCTCCAGACTCGTGGACATTCCCGCCAACTCTCGCATGGAACTCGGGATCGCGAATTCGGTCCTCGGAGGTGACATGATATTGGGAGAGGAAGTCGAGGACGATCTCGGCAAATTCCGCCTCAGGCTGGGTCCGGCACCCTATGACGTGCTCAAGGAGTTCCTGCCACACGGAGAGCAGCACAAGACCCTTGTGGAACTACTTGCCATGATCGTTCGCGATCCCATCGATTGGGATCTGGAGTTCCAGTACGAGCCGGACAGCATGCAGGCAGGACAGTTGGGACTGTCGCGTCTCGGCAACAATATCTGGTTATCCGACGGCGAAAGCGGTCTGCTGGAGAATAATGTACATCTTGCACCAGCTTCTTAAGACAGTTCCGTTTCCGATAAGATTCAGGTCGTGCTAGATAATGCGGGAAATGGGGCGCATTTCGGCGAATCACCTACATCTGACAATTCGTCCTAGGGCAGGATGCAAGTTTAGACATGAGTGCAACTCTCATACTCGTTTGCGACAAAATCGGATCCCGTCATGAATTCGGTCCGAATGGTGGAGCTTTCGGGCGCTCCCGCAAATGCGACTGGGTTCTGCCGGATCAAGAGCGGCATCTGTCATCGGTGCATGCAAGGATCATCTTTCAAAACGATACCTTTGTGCTTGTGGACGAGAGCACGAACGGCACGTTCCTGGAAGGACACAAGGCTGCGATCGGCCGCGGCAGGGCAACAAGTCTATCTGCCGGAATGAAACTTCAGGCCGGACCTTACGTGATACGCGTTGAGAACATTCAGGCCGAACAGTCGACGCAAACCGGGATGCTCGCCGGCGCTGCGGCATCGCCCGCATCGCGATCCCAACTTGATGCCCCCCAGGTGAGGATCGACACTCTGGGCGCAAGCCTGCCGGGAAGCACGTCGCTGGACCCGTTGGATCATCTCGGCGGACCACCGGAGACACTTGCTCCTGTCGCTTCGGTTCAGACATCAGCGCAGACGATCCCTGAACCGGTGCCGTTTTCGATGCCGACCACCCAACCGCAGCCACACGAGGCGACCCGCTATCAGCCCGCCCGTCCTGTACCACAGGAAGCAATACCTGCGACGCCGAAACCGATCGCCGTTTCGCTGACACCGCCAGCGCAGAACGGCAACGCTTCCCTACCTTTGGCTACCGGCAGAACCGACCCGATAAGCCCATCCCCGGCGGGCATATTGCCTGGTTCGCCTACAGACGCAAACGGACCCTCGGAGCCGGTGACGCCGCCAGCGGCCTCCCCGGTCCTGCAGCCGGTTCCCTCATCTCCCGTTCAAGACCCGCAGTCGTCTGCTGACATTATTCCGGAAGATTTCCTGGCCGTGTTGACCAACTCTGCGCCGTTGCCGGCTGAGCCGGTTTCTACTCAGCCGGCGACGATGCGCACACCCGCCCGGCAACCTGCGGCAAAAGAAGTAAACGGTATCGCATCACAGGCGCCGGGAGTTACAGCTGGCGAAGCATCTAAACTCCCGCCGGAGGCACTGGTCTCGGTCATTCCGGACGGAGCAGACTTCGGCTTCGGGCCGACTCCGTCAGAGCAGGCGCCTGTCAAACCCGCATTGCCACTTCCCCCGGAGACGAGCAACGCTCCCCAGCAGGCAACTGCGCCAGCTCAGGGCGAACAGGTGCAACCCGCTGCGATCCCCCCGCTGGAGGCCCTCAAGAAACGCAGGGCCCAACGCGAGGCCGAACTCGCCGAAAAGGCGAAGTTACGCGCCACTTCGCCGGCCGCCCCCTCCCCTGGCACCGCGTTCGGGGAAAAACCGTCACCCGTTTCGCCGAGCCCGGCATCCGCAGCGCCGAAGCTGCCCTCGGCGTCTGATGCGGATTCAGACGTCTTTCAGGCACTCCTGTCAGGTCTCGGATTTGCGGATGCTTCGGTATCGGAGGAAAACCAGGCAACGGTCGCAAAAGAGACTGGGGAAATGGTGCGGGAACTCGCAAAAGGCCTGATCGCATTACTCAGTGCGAGAAAGTCGTTGAAAAGCGAATTCAGGATGTATGAAACACGCATCCAGCCGGAAGAAAATAACCCCTTCAAACATTTTAACGTTGGCGAACTCGCCATCGACGAAATGTTGTTTTCGCGCAAGGGCGGTTTCCAGGAGCCGGCTGCGGCGGCAAAGGAAGCGTTCAAGGATCTGCAAAGCCAGAACATGATCACAATTGCCGCGACACAGCGCGCGATGCGGTTGCTGTTTGAAAGCCTGTCTCCGGAGATCCTCGCCGGCGAGGAAGATGACGGCGGACTGCGTCTGAAAGGCTTGGGGTCGCGCCGTGGCAAATGGGAAGCCGCCAAGGAAAGGCATGACCGCCTTCGCACCGATTTCGATGCGATCGTTCGCCAGACGATTGCCGAAGCGTTTGTCCAGATTGAAGAGGAACAGGCCCGGCAGCAGGCCAAGGGCTTTTGGGGGAATAGAAAATAATGATAACTTCCCGTCGGAGGTTCATGAAATACTCCGGAATGGTTGCGCTTACGGCATTGGCAGCCTGTTCTCGTGTCCCGCCACCAACTCCCATGAAGATCGGCCTGCACGCTGACGACTTTATCAATCCGAACGAGGCTGGAGATCCGGCACCGGTCGTGGTTCGCGTTTACCAGCTCAAGGAAGTGACCGCTTTCGAGGGCGCCGAGTATTTCGATCTTGCCGACAACGACAAGAAGGTTCTGGGCGGCGACCTGATCGGCGTACAGGAATTCGAACTGATCCCCGGCGAAACCAAAGATTACAATCGGGAAGTCTCGTCGGAAGCAACGCATGTAGGTGTCATCGCGAGCTTCCGGGATATTGAGTCCGCGCAATGGCGCGACACCATTGAGTTGCAGCAGGAGAAGAAGAACGAGTTTGTCATTTACCTGACAAGTCTCGCCGTACGAATACAAAAACTGCGAAACCGCCGGCTTGGAGTCTTCTAAAGCGTTGAAACGACCTTGCCGCCAGACCATTGAACTTCTTGCTTCCGACTGTCGTGCGGTGGACACCCCCGAGGCTGTCGCCGGATCTGTTCTGACTAACCCCTGCGGAGATGGGCATTGAATGAAAGCCTGAAACCACTTTGGCTTGAGGGAATGTTTCTTCGGCCTCAACACTTGCAACAGCATGACCGCTGGCTTGAGACCACGCTCGAGCAACGAGTGCAGGATCTCCAGCCTTATGGCTGGGGGCTCCGGGAGTTGGAAATCGATGCAGACGCCCTGGAGCTCGGCCAGTTCCAGATTTCGTCTGTCGAAATTGTTTTTCCTGACGGAACGACATTTTCGACCAGGAGCAACGGTGCGATATCGAGCGCGCGTAAAGTCACGGTCGATGACCAGGGAAAACGTGTCTATCTTGCACTTCCACTGAAATCCGCGGGCCAGGTCGAACTTGGCGATTCCGATCAGGAAATCCGGCGTTACTCACGCAGGACTAGCGAAGTGCGCAACACCAACGAAGCCGACAAGGCGCAGGCGGCGATCGCCGTTGGCGCTCTGGCAGGCAGACTGGTGCTGGAAGGCGAGAGCCTGGACGAAACCGTGCACATCCCCATTGCCGAGATTGAAACGGTCTCGACACAGGGTGAAATCAAGCTGTCGAAGTCGTTCATCCCGCCTGTACTGCATGCAGCGGCCAGCCCGCACCTGATCTCCCAGATAGACCAGGTCAGGAGTCTCCTGCGCAAGCGCGGTGACATGCTGGCGTCCAACACCTCGGGCCAGGGCGATACCACACGCTCCGGCATCATGGATATGATGGCGCTCAGCATCACAAATCAATACGAAGTGTTGTTCGAACATATTGCCACTTCCGGCCGGCACTCACCTGAACTGGTGTATCGTGAGTTCATCAGCCTGATCGGCGCATTTGCGGCATTTGGCGCGGACAACCGCCGCCCGCCTGAACTGCCGGCCTACAATCATCTGGATCTTCGGCTCACCTTCCAGAAGCTTGTTGCCATACTTGAAGGACTGCTGAGTTTCGTAGTCGAACAAAACGCGGTCAATATCCCGTTGTCCAAACGCGACTATGGCGTCTGGCTCGGCGAAACGACGAACAAGATGATCTACTCCGAAGCACGGAAGTTCGTTTTGATCGCTCATGCGAATGTCAGTCTTGAAGTATTGCGGACGCAAATGCCGATTCACATCAAGATCGGTCCAGTTGAAAAAATCCGGGAACTGGTAAATCTGCAACTCCCCGGCGTGCCGATTACGCCAATGTCCGTAGCTCCCAGGCAGCTTCCATACATGCAAAACGCTGTTTATTTTGCAGTTGATGTTGATAACGAGCTTTGGCCGCAGTTGCAGTCGTCTGCAGCCTTTGCGTTGCATCTCAGCGGAGACTATCCTGGATTAGGTCTTGAACTCTGGGCCGTTCAGGAGGGGCAGTAACCCAAAACATGACTGATGACGATCTGGATCAGCCAACCGTCGCTCAAAGACTGAGCCCCAGAGCCCGAACTTCCATGGCTGAAGCACAATTGGCGTCTGTTCCCGATGAAGACGAACCGACAATCGCGTTTGTCTCACCGACGAACGGCGTGCCGATGACCAGTGCCCCGACACCGACATTTCAGGACGGCATTGGTAATCTTCAGTCAGCCGCCAGTATTGTCCGGAAACTGGATCCTGATCCTGAGCGCATCATCGTTCGGGCAGCAGCTCCGCTGTTGCTGATCATTTCCCAGATCCGGAATTCCATCGAACAGGCTGATGTACACGCCTTACGGCAGGAATCGGTCGATGAAATCGACCGCTTCGAACAGTTTGCCCAGCGAAATGACGTGGCCGCAGGCGACATTATTGCCGCACGCTACATTTTGTGCGCCACGCTCGACGAGACAGTTCTGATGACCCCCTGGGGCAGCCGGAGCGAGTGGAGCTCGAACAGTCTCCTCAATCAGTTCCACAATGAAACGTGGGGAGGCGAAAAAGTCTTCAGTATTCTGGATCGCATTCGTGGCGACGCCAAGGCGAAACTCCCTCTGCTCATCCTGGTACATACCTGCCTGATGCTCGGTTTCGAAGGCCGTTACCGCGTGCTTGAAGGCGGGCGCAACCAACTTGAAGACCTGCGCAATGAACTGTCCCGACTGATCCGGCGCAACAGCAATCTCAAGGTAGACGAACCCTTGTCGAGAAATGCCAAGGGAACGCAGCAGGGCAAGAGCGTCAACACGCTGCCGCCATTCTGGATTCTGCTTGCCATCGGATTGCTGCTGCTGATTGTTGTGCGAGGTTACAGTGATTTCATCCTGGATGGAGAGCTTGTGAAAGCGCTTGGCGCCATCAACTCGCTCAACAGGTTTTAGGAGGGGGTCATGTTCCGAACGTACCTCGCCTCCCGGCTGCGCCCTGCAAGCCTGCTCATCCTGCTCATCCTGATTGTCATTGCGGCACTTGTTCTCACCTTGGGCGGATTGATCACGGTCGGCGGCATCACGCCGTTCGCCAACTTCGCCCCACGCCTGATCTTCGCCGTCTTTCTGATCCTCGGCTTCTTCCTGATCACCTTCGTCCGGCATCTCATGGTCCGGCGTGCCAATGCGAAGCTCATCAATTCGATGATCGCGAACGACGAGCTCATCTCGATGGGCGGCGACATGTCGGCCGATGAGGTCGAATTGATCCGCGAACGCTTCGAAGGTGCCCTGAAGACCCTGCGCGAAAATCCCGTAGCCGGATCCAGTTCGCGCAACTACCTGTTCGAACTGCCGTGGTACATAATCATAGGTCCTCCCGGAACAGGCAAGACGACCATATTACGCAATTCCGGTCTCGATTTTCCGCTGGCTGAGGGTGGCCATGAAGCCATTCAGGGGATCGGCGGCACCCGGAACTGCGACTGGTGGATTTCCAATGAATCCGTGCTGATCGATACAGCCGGGCGGTACACGACCCAGGACGTCAACCAGGGCATCGACGCCGCCGCCTGGAACGGCTTTCTCGACCTGCTTTTGAAGCATCGCCAACGCCGCCCGATCAACGGAGTTCTGCTGGCTGTCAGCATCGAGGACGTTGCTCTCGCATCGGAAGCAAGCCGCAAGCAACAGGCCGAAATTCTGCGCCAGAGGCTGCGCGAACTTCACCGTGCATTCGGCATGCGCCTGCCTGTCTACCTGATGTTCACCAAATGCGATCTGATCGCCGGGTTCGATGAGTATTTCGATGCCTTGCGGGAAGCTGACCGCCAACAGGTTTGGGGTGTGACGTTTCCCTACGATGAACAGCAGATCTCCGTCGGTCCGTCCTTCGAAACCGGATGCGTGGACCTTGTCGGCCGTCTGGAACGGCATCTGCCGGAAAAGCTGGCAGAGGAACGCAACAACGGCCGCCGCTGCCGCATCTACGGATTTCCGCACGAATTTGGCAGCCTGAACAACGTGTTGCGGGACTTCGTCAGCGACGTGTTTCGCCCGACACGTTACGAAGCACAACCGCTCCTGCGCGGCGTCTATTTTACGTCCGGAACGCAGGAAGGCACCCCGTTCGACCGCTTGCTGGGCGCGATGGGGCGAAGCTTCTCGCTGGCAGCAAGCCAGCAGCCTGCGTTGAGTGGTCAGTCGAAGGCTTTCTTCATCAAGAAACTTCTGACGGACATTGTATTCCCGGAACAGAACCTTGTCGGCAAGAACCGCAAGCTGGAACGGCGGATCAAGGCACTTTACGGCGGAGCCGCAGCGGCCTTTGCCGCGCTTGTCGTCTGCCTGTCGCTCTATTGGGTCGCGGGACTGAACGAAGCGATCAAAGTCGCGGAAAACTCGGAAACCGACGCGGACAGGGTACGCTTGCTCAAGGCAGAAGCCGACCGCAACCGGTCCCTGATCAACCTGTTGCCGACACTGAACGCGGCACGCGAAATGCGCGACCGTATCCAGCAAGAAGAAAACTGGCTGTCGGCGACGCCAGTCAGCATTGAAGCGCAATCCGTACTCTATCCGGCGGCGGACCGCACCTATAACGATCTTCTGACCGAATACCTGCTCCCATCCATCAGCTCTCGCCTCGAAGCCCAGATCCAGCTTTTGTCCACGGCCTCCGACAGCAACAACTCCCTGCTGAGAGAGCAGCTTGAGACCTATCTCATGCTGACCACCGGGCAAAACTACAATGCTTCGAAGGTTCAGGCCGCGCTCAGGGCGCAAAACGAGGCAACATTCCTGCTCAACCCGGTGGACCGTGCTGAAATGCAGGCCCACATGGACGGCCTGGAGAGTCTGCTGCCGATTTCAGGGGTTGCCGCGTCAACGCAGCTTCCAGTTCTGGACGCCGCTCGCAGTCGAATTCAGCAGGCTCCCCAGGCTTCCGGCATTTACAGCCGCATGGTGGCGGATGCCGCGCAACGCTACAGGTTGCCGCCCATCAACATCGTGCGCACACTCGGATCCAGCACGCTTTACGTCGATACCGCGACAGCCGGCGGACGCACCATCATTCCCGGTATTTACACGAAGAACGGTTTCTACAATTTCTTTCTTGCGCGCCTGCCGGAATACATTCGCGGTTCCATGGGCAGCGATTGGGTGATGGGCAACAGCGTAAACGCAACGACCTACAACCAGGTCGCCGACGAAATCGTCAAGCTCTACACCGCTGACTACATCAAGGCCTGGCGTGAAGGCATTTCCTACATCCGCGTTGTCGAAATCGGCGACCTCGGCCGTGCGCAGATTGTTCTTGAACAACTATCCAGCCCGGACTCTCCCCTTCAGACAATTCTGGCAGTTCTTCGGGACAACACTCAATTGCCTCTCCCGGGAGACAAAGAGGGATCACAGGTCGCCAATCAGGTTGCCGAAAAGACCGGCGGCGCTGGCGGGCTTGTCGCCTCAGCATCACAGGCCACCCAGAAAGCTGCCATTCAGACCGCCTTCGGCGATGCGCCTTGGCCTGGGCTTGCCATTGAAGACGCCTTCAGGCCATTGAACAATCTTGTCGATCCGAATTCGAATGCGTCTCTTGACAGAGTGCTCCAACTGTTCGGCGATCTTTACGGAAACGTCTCGGGTGTGGTGACTGCTCCGGACCCCAACAAAGCGGCCTTCGATGTCGTCAAAGGTCGTGCTCAAAACCCGCAAAGCGATTCCTTCACATCGCTGAGAGCGGAGGCTGCAACCAAACCTGAACCAGTCCGCTCCCTTGTTCTATCGATCGTGAACCGGACATGGGGATTGCTCAATCAGGCCACTTACGTCTACGTGAACCGAACGTGGCAAAGCGAAGTGGTTCCGGTCTGTTCGAACATCATGGCTGGAAGGTATCCGTTCTTCCAGGATGCGGAAGACGACATTTCCCTGCAGGACTTCGCCGACCTTCTCGGTCCTGCCGGCGTCGTGGATTCCTATTTCAAGGACTACATCTCTCCTTTCGTGAATGTCCGGGGCCGCCAGCTTGTTGAAATCGAAACACAAGGAGCCAATCTCGGCCTGTCAAACGAAGCTCTGGCGCAATTGGCAACCGCGCAGACGATCCGGGACGCGTTTTTCCCGAAAGGGGCTTCAAACCCAACTGCAAAGTTTACAATCAGACCGACTTTTCTCGATCCAGGCGCGCTCAAGTCGACGCTGAAAATCGACGATGAAACGATCACCTATCGCCACGGTCCGGTGCGGGCGACAGACTTCACCTGGCCGAGCCAGGCTGACGCAAGTACAGCCGAGATCTCCGTGACGCTGCTAAGCAATGCCACCACAACACTTCGGAAATCCGGGACCTGGGCCATTTTCCGCCTTTTGACGGGATCCGGTCTGTCTTCGGTTCGCGGACGTGACCAGTTCGAGTTTTCGATCAGCAAGGACAACGTCCGTGCAAGCTTTGCTCTAAGTGCCGGGAGCGTGACGAATCCGTTTAACCTGGGAATGTACGCCTTCAGGTGCCCGCCATCGCTCTAATCGGGCAGAAAATCCTGCGAAAACTGGGCAGGACCAATCCCGGGGAGTGTTGCCCGGACAGGAATTACGGAGCCGGGAATGGAACAATGCGGTTATTTCGGCAAACGGCCCCTGGAACGAGACTTCGTGTATGAAGGGCTGACCGCAGGTATGGCGGACGCTTGGGCCGGAATCATGTCCGACTGGCTGATCAGCGTCCAGAACGCACTGCCGCAAACCTGGCAACAGGAGTATTTTGACGCGCCTGCCTGGCGATTTGCCATCAGCCCGGGTCTGTTGGGCGCGTCCGCGTGGTGCGGCCTCTTGTGCGCATCCGCCGACACATTCGGCAGGGCATTTCCCCTCAGTCTCCTCATGCCGACACGCGGACCGCTCTTCCAGCTTGTTTTCGATCGTTCTGTCGAACACACGTTGGACACGCTCGAAGTCCATGTGATGACATTCATCGAAGGTCAAACAGACCGCAGGCAATTTCTTGATCGCATCAAATCCGGGTCGGAGCCATTGGTTTCGCCTTCCGGTCCGTCCCAATCGCGCAAAAGCATCGAATTGCGGAAGAACGACCATGCACTGCGGATGGAATTCGCACGGAATGACGGCGGGACAATGATTGCAGAAAACGCCTACTCCCTACCCGCAATACAGATTTCCCAGGCGGATGTGCCCTTGTCCTACTGGTGGCAGGACGGGACCACGACGCGACCGCCGGAACTCTGTGTCTGGAAGGGATTGCCGCGCGGCTCTGCTACCGGCGGATTTTTCGGCGGTCACTGGGAACAATTCGGCTGGCAACGCGGACAGGTTGACCCTGGTAGTATCTTGCGGTCTTAGGAGTGCAGCATTTGGAAATGAGCTTTAGATCGTCAGCTTCTCCGACCTTGCGAACCGAGACGGCGACGCGGTGCGGTCCGACTCATGCCGTGAACGAGGACACGTATTTTGCCGACGCGGCAAGCGGTCTGTTCGCAGTTTCGGATGGCATGGGCGGGCATCGGGACGGCGATCTTGCCAGCCAGGCAACCGTTCAAGCCGTCGCGCATCTCGTCGACCTGCCGCCGAGTTCGCACGAAAAGCAACTCATCGCCCTGGAAGCAGCCCTGTCTTCCGTCAACAACAGTCTTTATTCAGACTATCTCGCGGCTCCGGATCACGATGTTTCGGGTGCAACCAGCCTGAACCTTGTGATCAGCGGCTCTTACGCAAGCTGCATTTGGGCCGGGGATTCCCGCCTCTATCTGTTGCGCGACCATCATCTGTTTCTGATATCAGAGGATCACGCAGACGAAGCTGGCCGGCTGACAAGCGGTATCGGTATTTCCGAAGCTGTCGACTTTGGCCGCCGCACGGTCGAACTGATGCCCGGAGATATCTTCTTGTTGTGCACCGACGGGCTTTTGAAGGGAATGGATGAAACCATGCTCGCGAACATGACAGCTGAAGGAACCCATGGACTTGCCGACCGATTGATCGCGCGATCCGTAACCGGAGGCTCAATGGACGACATCACAGTCATTGTGGTCTGGACCGATTCCCATGTCTGAAAACATGAATTTCGTCACAGAAGCACCGGTTGAAACCACTGGAGAGGCCGAAAAACAGCCGGATCAGGACAAATCTTTGCAAAAGCCTGCCGAAGACAAGGCCATCGTCAACACCGCTGACGATGGCACAGTCGAAAGTGGCGGCAGTTTGAAAATCAGGCCGGGAACGATTCTCAAGGATCGCTTCTTGCTTCTGAGGGAAATCGGCAAAGGCGGGCTTTCAGTCGTCTACAAAGCGCGCGACATGGTGGCCGCCAAGGCCGGTCTTGCCGATCCTGATGTGGCCATCAAGATCATTCGTGCGGATGCTCGTGTCGACCCGGACATTGTTTCGTTGATGCATCGGGAAGCGCGTAGATTGAGGGACCTCGTTCACCCGAATATTGTCCGCGTCTACGATATGGACCGGCAAGATGATATTCACTTCATGGTCATGGAGCTGCTGGAAGGAAAGACGCTGTCTCAGCTGCTGCGGGAAGCTCCCGACAACTCACTGCAAAGAAGCCAGCTCAACAGGCTCATAGAAGACCTCGCCGCCGCGATCGCGTATGCGCACAAGAATGGAATCATTCATGCCGATCTGAAGCCCGGAAACGTCTTCATCCAGAATTCCGGCAGTGCCAAGCTGATTGATTTCAACATCGCCCACCCTATCGCACGGCCCTTCAAGACGCGGGAAGAAGACACGATCGTCATCCTCGCGCGCCTAGGCGCGGTCACGCCCGCCTATGCTTCACCGCAACGCCTGAACGGTGCAGAGCCTTGCGAGGCCGATGACGTCTTCTCTCTTGCGGTAATTGCGTATCTCGCGCTGTGCGGCAAACGTCCTTTCGGCAAGAAAAATGCACAAGATGCAATCGATCAGGGTCTGACGCTTGAACGACCCAAACACCTGTCCTCGCTCCGCTGGAAAGCGCTGAGTGCGGGGCTCGCGCTTGACGATGCGGACCGCACACCGACGATCCATCAGTTCGCCCAGGGATTCTGCAAGCCGAACATATTCGCTTCCGCCCGGGCGTCACTGAAAAAGTTGATAATCGGTGATCCCCATCAACCGCCAGCCGCCGGCAAATAGAACGAGTGGGCCTGGCCGGAGGCCCACCCCTCCATGATCGACGCGGTGACGCTGATCAGGTCCTGATCCTCGATCTCCTTCCGCTGAACCTGGAACCTGACCTGCCCTCCCAGCGAAGCACTCATCTTGTCCAGATTGGCATCGACTGCCACGACGCGTTCTTCTGCCGTCTGGTTCGGAGGCAAGGCACCTCCGAGAGCTTCCTGGAACAGTGAGAACAGACGCGACACGAGGAGAGCCTGATCGAGCGACCCGCGACCTTCCTTGCCCGGTCGTGCCGTGACGCCACGGCGGAAAACCAGGCTCGTCCGGTTGGCGACACCTTCAAGCACATTGATACCGCTTTGTGCGAGCGACGGCGCAATGCCGGGACCGGCAAGGTATCTGGCCGCGGTTGCAACGGCGCGGCCCCGGGACAGGCTTTCCTCAACTTCCAATGCATCGAAATCGGCAGGCACGCCGACCGGCAAATGCGGAAACACTTCACGCTCAAGCTGCGCCAGCACGCGCGCGAGCGCAATCCAGACGCCCGGCGAAAAAATGGCAGGATGGGCGGATTTCTTCGAAGAAAGCCGTGCGTCGTTCCAGAAAAGGGCGATATGGGACGCTGCTTCAGTTTCCAGCAAGCCCTGGAAACTTTCGTATCCGGGTTCTTCCAGCAATTGATGAGGTGCTTCCATGGACGCAAGCTGTTCACCCGCCACACCACTGAAATCCGGATCAAGTGCAAGAAACGCGACCGTATCTGCGTCAGCGCAGGCCCGCGCGATCACCTTTACGATTTCAGCATCCCGGCCGCAAACGCCTGTCCTGTTGGCAAACAGAGCCGCATCGTAGAGCTCGTCCAGCAGCGCACCGTCTGCCCCCCCGATGCGATCTGCAAGATCTTCCGCAGAAAGATCATGATCGAGCTGAAGCAAGTGAAGTTCCAACGGCAGCGATGCCGGCAGCTCCGTCAGAAGAAGCTTCAGGCTGTGCCAGTTTTCAAGAACCGTCCGCAATTTCGGCGCGGCAAAGAATGTCCGGGACTGAAGATCAGCGAGCTTCGAAGCAGGTGAAGTGTTTTTTGAAGGGCCGTCTTTGTCAGGAGCTTGCTTTTCCCCGCGCATCGTTTTTTGAACGAACGCATCGACAGCTGCTTTCGCAAGATTGCTGTTGTCGGTTTGTGTTTCTGTTCTGGTCGGCAGATCCACCATGGAAAACAGGGCATCCAGACCATCCGCCTCCCCGCCATCCGTAGGGGTTTCGCCAGTTGACTGCGCCGTTCCGGCCCGGGTCTCATCATGGCTTCCGGCCCGTTTCTCGAGAGTGCTGCTGGACTGCAGGTTCTTCAGAACGAGATCATAGCGCTGACCATGTTCGGCAAGTCGCCCCGGGTCCTGTCCGGCAGCCTCCAGGTCACGAGCAAATCTGAAATTCTCTGAGATGACTGCCGGACGAAGGTCTTTCAGCGATGCGAACGTGAATTCCTCTTCCAGCTCCGAGGGATGTGAACCGAGGCCGTTTGCCGCGCGAACAGAAAAAGCGATCCTGTTGGCTTCCAGGATTTCAGCGACATCAAGACCGGTGACATTGACAGCTGATTGTTGGCTGGCCAGGCCGAAATCGCCTGCTATCAGAACACGAAATGGCGGTGGAGGCGTAATGGGCGCAGCCATTGGCGTGTCGCTGCCAAGACCGATCGAAAAACTGCTGATACCACCTTTTTTCTCGTCCTGCCCCGTCATCGCTTTACCCTCGGTTGATCACAGTTAGATTGGCCTCGATCGAGAGAAAGGCCAGGGACTGCGTGTCAATCACAACCTTTCCGTCAACCTGATATCCCTGACGTGTATCGGCGGCATGACCACCGACGCTGAAAACCAACGCTGAACGCGAATTCACAGACATCATTCCGACCGGCGTAAGAGTGAGATCCACATTGAGCGGTTCGCCGCTGCACATTGTTTCCTGCGACCGGCCAAGCGGTATCGGCGCATTGCCGCCTTCCTGGTAAACTTGCGGCGAACGCGTGCGCAGATAGTCATATATGCAAGAGTGCAACGCATCGGGTTCTTTGTTCGCAGGCTTCCAGTTTGACATTGCACGCCTCGTAAATCTTCCGGCCAGTTGCGGGTTCTATCGCTGTTATCGGCAAGTCATGCCAGCCTGTTTTCTACCAGCAGGACCGGCACGCGCTCATGCAGTTCTCGTCAGACCGCCCCGTCGCTGATCTGGAAAACGATCCCCGAGGCCGTTTTCGTGCGATGCGCGACATTCTGGTTTTCCGACGTAATCGGGTTGGTTCGTTCGCCATTGGACACCGCGCCAAGGATAACCGGACGGTCAGGATCGCCCTGCAGGAACCCTAGCAGGACCTCGGTGTCTTTGAGCAGGGTAGAGTGCGAGCCGTAGCCGTCACCACCGCCATAAGGTTCCATCTTTCTGACGTAGTGGCTGGCAAGGCCGTTCAGCAGGCCACTTTCCTCATCGATAATTCTGACCTTGTAACGGCCATCATCATCCAGTTCGGCCCGCTCACCTTCTCCCTCGCCATCGATGAACGCAACCATGTAGCCGTTTACCAGCGGTTTCGGCGTTCTGACCGGCGGACGATATCCCTGGTCGAACGGAACGCAGACAAACCTGTTTTGATAGGGTTGTGGCTGCTTGTCGGAGGAACTGAATCCAATCGGTGTTGCAATCGTGCAGGAATGTTCGACCGAAACGACAATATAAAGACCATCCAGATCGCTGATCGGATGATCCTTCAGGCGGAAGAACAGGCCGGGGCGCAGGTTGGGAATGTTGCTTTCCCCCCGGAACTGCAAACGCTGGTTTTCAAGCTGGTCCGCACGGCGCTTCGCGATGAACTGGCCATCGGCAGCAACTTGATAATTCTCGCCGTAAAGCGTTTTCACACCCTGACCGGTATAGGAAGCGTTTTCAAATACCGACAGGGAAACCTTCGGCGTTTCCTCGTTGTATTCCCTGAGTGCAACCGTTCCGCTTTGAGTTTCATATCTTGCATTGAAGGACCAGATACCGAAGCGATCAGTTCCCAGAACCTGATGCTTGCTGCGATACTCAAGTTCTTCTGAAACGTGTTCGCCGCTCAGTTTTCTGAAGTGTTCCTTCTTGTCGCCGAAAATTACCGTCTCACGGTCACCTGAATGGTCGAAAGCAATGTAGATGCCGAAACGCTCGCACATCCGGCTTATGAAGTTCAGATCGCTTTCCCGATACTGAAAGACAAAATCGAGCTTGGGATAGTCTGCTGCCGAAATAAGGAGGTCCGACTTGATCTGGCGGGCGATCCTGTTGGAAGCCGTGCTCGACGAGGCCTTGTTGGCGTCTTCAAGTTCGCCCTTGATGATGTCAACGACAGTAACATCCTTTTCCGTGCCATAGACCTGGTTCTGGGTGCTGTGGCGCAGCATGGCCAGTTCCGGTTCCAGCTCCAATCCGTAGCAGAATTCCCGGTTCGGTGTCGGATCAAGCGTCCAGGCTGAACCGACGACCCCGACGAAGGATACTTTTTCACGTGCCTGGCGGACTTCGAGCTGCGCGGATTTTCCCAGGAGGTCTTCCAGATTGATCGGCTTCTTGGAAATGAAAGAAACTTCGAAGCGATAAGTCTGCCCAAGCTCCTCGTAGCCGTTCAGACTTTCAACGTAAACTTCTTCACCCGCATCACCCGGCAGCTTGATTGTCATCTGGCTGTGGAACGTTTCAGCGCTCATCGAGAATTCCTCCTGGGGCTGCTTTGACCGGTCCGCATACTTTTACGCATCGGTTCTGCTGCAAAATCGTGAAGTTTCGGCAAAATTTTGAACTTGACCGTCTTACTGATCTCAACTTGTGCGACACGAGGCACCGGGTCAATTATCAGGATTCTGCACAGTGCCCCCCGTTAACGTTACTAAATCGGTAAAATTCGGGCCATTCGAGTGTCATATTCACCGCTTCGGGAGGCAGTTCAGTTTCGAATCGGACAAGTTTTGTGATCTGGATCACACGTCAAACGTGGGAACTTTCGCGCACTCTCAGCAAAAGTGTGAAGAATTCTGCACAGTGTCACAAATGCGTGAAATCGCGAAAAACCAACTAAGCTATTGATTTTTATTATCTTTATTTTTTTCATTCAAATTGGCACGGCTCTTGCGATTTCGTTTTCAGTCGGCGGCGCATCGCTCCGGCGGGTCGAATTTAATCGCATTTAGAAAAGAGGCCATTATGTCCAACATCGCATACATCACCATCAAAGGTGCAACTCAAGGCGACATTACTGCCGACGCAACAACGGCGGACAGCATCGGCAACCTGTGGCAGGAAGGCCACGAAGGTCAGTCCCTCGTCTACATGTTTGAACAGAACGCCGTGGTGCCGCGTGACCCGCAGTCCGGTTCCATCATCGCAACCCGCCGCCACATGCCGTCCACCTTCATGAAGCCGGTCGACAAGGCAACCCCGCTGCTGTGGCAGGCTCTGGCCCGAGGTGAATCTCTGGAGATTGAAATCAACTTCTGGCGTACGTCTACCGCCGGCGTGCAAGAGCACTACTACACGATCAAGTTCGAAGACGCTGTACTGGTTGAAGGCAAGACCATCCTGGCCGACGTCAACGACGAAGCCAACGCAACCCGTGGCGATCTCGACCAGTGGTCCTTCACCTACCGCAAGGCAGATTGGACCCACGAAATCGCCGGCACGAGCGCTTCCGACGACTACCGCGCGCCAGCCACCTAACAGATTGAAATTTTTCAGAAAAATGAACCGCCCCGGCATTTCGGGGCGGTTTTTTGTTGGTTTTACGGTTTTTGTTAACGTAAGTCGCAGTACCTATTCGGATGATACGAACGTTATGAATTCGTACCAAGCATCTCATAACAACCATAATGACTTGCTGATGGGGCTGTTTCTTGATTGATCTTGATCTTCGTCGACTAATTGGACGTCTCAACACCTACTGCCGACGTTCTCTCGAGGGAGCCGCTGGACTTGCAGTCACACGCGGCCACTATGAAGTAACCATCGAGCATCTGTTGCATGTCTTCGTTGACGACAGTCAGCATGACCTGCAAAGCGCCTGCCGGCATTTTGAGATTGATCTGGCTCCGCTCAAAAAGGCGCTGGATTCGACCCTTGAAAGCCTCAAGCGAGGCAATCAGGGCAGACCGGCTTTCTCTCCATTGCTGATCGAATGGATTTCCGATGCCTGGCTCGTCAGCTCGGTTGAACTCGATCTGGACCAGGTGCGCTCCGGCAGCCTGCTGGCGACGATTTTCGCAAAACCGAACCGTTTCGGCGACGATCGGTGGCTCAGCCGTATCGATGCCATGTCGTTCGTTGAGCTGAAAAAGAACTTTCCCGACATCATCAGTCAGTCCGAGGAAACCACTGCCGGTCTCAAGGCCTCCGCCTCCGGAGACGAGCAGTCCGGCGACAGGTCCGTGGCGCCCGGCATGGACCCGGATAGCGCCCTGGCACGGTTCTGCACGAACTTCACCCAGTTGGCGCGCGACGGCAAAATCGACCAGGTCTTCTGCCGCGACCGTGAAATCCAGCAGATGATCGACGTGCTTGGCCGTCGTCGCAAGAACAATCCGATCTGCGTCGGCGAACCCGGAGTCGGCAAAACTGCCGTTGTCGAAGGCCTTGCCCGCAAGATCGCTGAAAACGATGTCCCGGACATGCTGAAGAATGTCGAGCTGATCGGCCTCGACCTTGGAATGTTGCAGGCAGGCGCTGGTGTCAAGGGCGAGTTCGAGAACCGCCTGAAAAGCATCATCGATGAGGTCAAATCTTCGCCCAAACCGGTGATCCTGTTCATTGACGAAGCGCACATGCTCATCGGCGCCGGTGGCTCGGCAGGCGGAGCGGATGCGGCCAACCTTTTGAAACCGGCCCTTGCCCGCGGTGAACTGCGCACGATCGCTGCGACCACCTGGAGCGAGTACAAGAAATACATCGAGAAGGACCCGGCGCTCGAACGTCGCTTCCAGCTGATCAAGCTGGATGAGCCTAGCCCCGATCAGGCGATTACCATCATGCGCGGCCTGCGCGGCGCCTATGAAAAGAACCACGGGGTCTACATCCGCGATGATGCTGTTGCTGCCGCGGCAAAGCTTGCGGCCCGGTATATTTCCGGTCGTCAGCTGCCGGACAAGGCGGTCGATGTGCTCGATACGGCCTGTGCCCGCGTGAAGCTGTCGCTCTCTTCCAAGCCCTTCGTCATAGAACTGAAGGAAAAGCGGTTGGGTGAACTGCAACGGGAACTTGATTCCCTGAAGCGTGACCACCAGGCCGACTTCGCCTCGCACGACCTTGAAGTCTCCGAAATCGAGAAAGAAGTCGCCGACGCAGAAGGCACCATCGAGAACCTCACGGATCGCTGGAACCGGGAAAAGGAACTTGTCGGGCAATTGCTAAAGTTCCGTCACGAACTTGGCCTGAGCCTTGAGGGCGATGTTGCACCTGAGGATGCGGGGCAACAAACATCGGCAGACGATGCCACTGCAGAAGACGGAGGGCAGGCTGGCACCGAGGCGGAGACGATATCCGAACCAGATGTTGGCACCGCGGCCATCAGCCCGGAAGATTATGCAAGGATTGCTGCCGAGTTGAAGGAAGTCCAAGCAGGCGACCCGCTGATCTCATTCGAAGTCACCGAAGAAGCCGTCGGGCAGGTCATTTCAGACTGGACGGGCGTCCCTCTCGGCAGGATGGTGCAGGACGACGCAGAGTCCATTCTGGCACTCGGCAACAATCTGAAGGGCCGGGTCATCGGTCAGGACCATGCCATCGACGCTGTCGATCAGGCGTTGCGGACCGCCAAGGCCGGCGTTCAGAACCCGGATGCACCGATGGGTGTCTTCCTTTTCGTCGGCCCCTCCGGCGTCGGCAAGACCGAGCTGGCAACCGCAATCGCGGACCAGCTCTTCGGCGGTGAACGTTTCCTGATCTCGATCAACATGTCCGAGTTTCAGGAAAAACACACTGTTTCCAAACTGGTTGGCTCTCCTCCCGGATATGTCGGCTACGGTGAAGGCGGCGTTCTGACGGAAGCTGTGCGCCAACGTCCTTATTCCGTGGTTCTGCTTGACGAGGTGGAAAAGGCCGACCTGGAGGTGATGAACCTGTTCTACCAGGTGTTCGACAAAGGCGTCCTTTCCGATGGGGAAGGCCGGCAGATCGATTTCAAGAACACGATTGTCGTTCTGACGAGCAACCTTGCCACCGATGTTCTGACGGAGATGGGAAGCCTGCCGTCAAAGCCGACCGCAGACGAACTGGTCGCAGGCTGCCGTCCGACCCTGAGCGCACATTTCAAGCCTGCCTTGCTCGCACGCATGCAGATCGTTCCGTTCTATCCGCTGATCGGCGAGCCGCTTGAAAAGATCGTTCGCCTGAAGCTGAACAAGATTGGTAAGCGGCTGCTTGAAAACCAGAAGCTCGAACTCGTCTATTCCAGCGAAGTGGTCCAGTCGATCGCCAACCGTTGTACCGAAGTGGAAACCGGTGCACGCAACATCGACCACATCATAAATCGAACCATTCTGCCTGAACTGTCGACCGAGCTCCTGACAAGAATGGGGGCCGCCGACGCGGACTTTACCAAAGTTGAAATCGGTCTGGGAGATGGTGGTACGTTCAGCTACGCGCTTTCCTAAGCAGCTCTTCGCCTCACCTCGGAGGCGGTAGCCGTCAGTGCTGCCGTCTTTCGCAAAACTGTCCAACAGAAACGGTTTCCAAGAGCATGATACTAAGGGACCTCATTGAACTGACGGCCGTCATGACGGCGGGCGTTAAGGTCGAGGCTGTCATGGATCAGGTAATAGAGTCCGCTCTTGACCTGACCGCAGCCGAAGAGGCGTCTATCTTCATGCTGGACACGTTCGGCCAAACCCTGCACAGGGCCTGTTCCCGGCACCGCGGCTATATCAAGGCCATGCCTACCGGCAAGCAGGTTACCCTTTACGGTTCGGACAAGCTTCCAAATCTGAAGGAACCTGCTGCCTTTGTCGTTTCCACCGGCACATCTCTCAACCTGGGCGATATCGACAGGGTCATCGGCTACGATTTTGACCGCATCCGGGAAGACGACAAGTTCGGTGGACTGAAGACACAAGCGCTCGTTATCCTGCCGCTAACCATCCAGGCCAACCGGACGATCGGCATTCTGCAGATCATAAATCCGGGCGCGTCCAACAAGGCAGTTGGTGCGCTCCCGGAAGAAATCATGACCGAACTCAACAGCCTGGCAGGGCTGGCCGCGCTTTACATCTGGAATGCCCGGCTCGTGGAGGACAATACGCGGCTGAAGAAACAGTTCGACAGGCACTTGGCGGAACTGCCGAAACAACAACGCAAAAAAGATGTGAAACCGGTTCCCCGTCCCCACCGTCCAAAAGGCCTGATCGGGGAAAGTCCGCCAATCGAACATGCGATCAAGCTGGTCGGCAAGGCGGCCAGATCAGATGTTCCTATCCTTGTGCGCGGAGAGACCGGCACGGGCAAGGAGATGATGGCCGCCTTCATCCATATGTCCAGCGACCGAGCCGACAAGCCTTTCATCGTTCAGAACTGCGCCGCGTTGCCGGAGGCCCTTCTGGAAAGTGAACTGTTCGGTCACGTGAAAGGCGCGTTCACCGGAGCCAATACCACCAAGGAAGGGCTCGCGCACGAGGCGAACAGCGGGACACTGTTTCTGGATGAAATCGGCGACATGCCGCTAGCTCTGCAGGCCAAGGTTCTTCGCCTTCTGCAGGAAGGGGAGGTTCGCCGGGTCGGATCAACCAAAACCGAAAAGGTTGACGTCCGCGTCGTGGGGGCAACCAACATCAATCTGGAAGAGAAAATCGAAGCGGGCGAGTTCCGCCAGGATCTTTTCTATCGGCTGAACGTCTTTCCGATCAACCTTCCGCCTTTGCGGGAAAGACCTTCCGATATTCCGTTCCTGATCGATCATTTTCTGAGATCAGCCGCCGAAAAGTCGGGCGTACAGGTCCCCGTACTTGCTTCCGAGGCGCTGGAGGCCCTCATGTGCTGGGGTTATCCGGGGAACGTGCGCGAACTGAAGAACATTCTGGATCGGGCCCGCCTGATGGCGGAAGATGGGTTTCCGATTGAACTTTCACATCTTCCACCGGAGTTGGTGGGCGCGCAGCATACTCTTGACAACAGGGTTCCGGTCCTTATCCCGGATGGTGATCTGAAAACGATCGTCGGCCAGTATGAAGCCATGGTGATAGAAGCAAAAATGCGCGAAGCGAACTGGAACAAAACGAGCGCAGCGCGCATATTGAATGTCAGCCGCCGGACAATCATCGACAAGCTGAACCGGTACAACATTTCGCGTCCAGACGGTTTCGAACGCCCTTGAGCCGATAGAACCATCGTCTCGAAAAAAAGGCACAGACCTATTGCCGACAGACAGTTCCTCAACCTCGAATGCATTGCTCAGCGGTTTCGTTTCCGGCCGTCTGTCTTACGACAAACTGACCAAACAGTTACGGACCGAAGCAACTCGTTCGAATGAGGCCCTGGCCGAGGTTCATCAGACCATCGCTACCTTTGTCGAGGAAGGCCGCCTGCCACGCGATCTTGGACAAATACTGCTACACCAACTCCCCGGTTTGGATCTCGGGAGCGCTGCAAATGCAGCTCCGAAAGCTGTCCTGGTTCAAGACAATTCGGCAGATGAAGATGATTTCGACGAACCGACGCTGCCACAGGCAGTCGGGGTGTCCGCCACACCAACCAGCCTGACTTCAGGTGCGGAAGTGAAGCAGGCAACAGCACAGGGCGCGCATGTTCAGGCGGTCATGCCGCCGATGCCACCTTCAGCGCAGACGCCCCAGGACGCCGGTGAAGAGATGCGGGACAAGGTGGATGACGCCGTGCTGTCATCGCTG
This sequence comes from Roseibium sp. SCP14, assembly GCF_040329475.1. Lineage (NCBI taxonomy): Bacteria > Pseudomonadati > Pseudomonadota > Alphaproteobacteria > Hyphomicrobiales > Stappiaceae > Roseibium > Roseibium sp. SCP14. The sequence goes on along the minus strand of NZ_JBDZYH010000010.1, from coordinate 3,415 downwards.
GTTTCCGGCTACACGGGATTTCGCGAGAAAAGAACCGCCACCGAGCAACCTTCCGCCAATCAGCCTGACAGTGGCAAACTCGACAAGTTCCTGACCGATTTCAAAAGTGCCCGGTTCCGCTCCGATGCAAGGCGCGCGTCCTCCGGAGCACGGGTGGGCGGTTTTGATCTCAACAAGATGGCAGAACCTCAGATCAAACGCGCCGGGATCGGATCGATCCTGCGCGATCGTTTTATTCTCGATTCGGAAATCGGCCGGGGTGGAATGGGTTATGTCTATTCGGCAGTCGACCGCCGCCGCCTGGAGGCCGGTCACGACCAGCCCTATGTCGCGGTCAAATTGTTGAACGAGAGTTTCCACAACGATTCAGAAGCCCTCCGGCTGCTGGAAGCCGAAGCCCGCAAATCACAGACACTCGCCCATCCCAACATCACCACCGTCTACGACTTCGACCGCGACAAGGCGGACGTCTTCATCGTGATGGAACTTCTTGACGGGATTGGGGTCGACCGGCGTCTGGGCCAGTCGATGGGAATGCCACTTTCGCCCGGTGAATGCGCACGAATCCTGAAAGGCACCTGTGCCGGTCTCAGTTACGCCCACAGCCGGGGTGTGGTGCATTCGGACCTGAAACCGGGAAATATCTTTTTGCTGAAGGACGGAACGATCAAACTTCTGGACTTCGGGCTGGCGGCGGCAGCAAGCGCCAGCGACGATCACCCGATCCAGGACAGCCTGACGGTTTCCTACGCAAGTCCGGAACAGTTTGAGCGCGCACCCCGGGATCCGCGAGACGACGTGTTCGCTCTCGGCTGTGTCGCCTATCAGGTCCTGTCCGGCCGCCACCCGTTCGGATCGCGCCCGATTGATGAAGCAGCCCGCGAAGGACTGGTGCCGGAAACGATCGAGGGGCTGGATCCGCAGGCTTGGGAAACGATCCGCAGGGCGCTGGCTTACGAACGCGAGCAGCGCCTTGAAGATGTTGACAGTTTCCTCAACGGGCTCTTCGAAGAGATACCGGACTAGGGCTATTCGATCGAGTCGACAATCGTTTCGATTGCCCGCGTGAAAGCGTGTTCAGGCTGCAATGTTCGAATGAGTCCTGTGCTGCCGATCTGGATCAGATCGGTGGAGAGCGGCAGGACCGCGGCAACCGGCGTGCGGTAATTCGAAAATATCCGCTGGGACAGATCATTGAAGTCGAATGTCTCCAGGGCCTTGTTGACCACAAGGAAGAGCTGCGGAACCTCCAGCTTTCGTGCCAGTTCCAAGGTAACTGCCGTCCCCTGATAGTCCTGGATGTCCGGGCGAAGGATGAGAAGCAGCGTATCGGAGATCGCGATCGATAGCAGTGTTTCCTCATTGACACCCGGATGGGTATCGATCAGCAGATAATCGAGCTCCAGTCCCTCGCAGAGTTCAACAAACCCCCGGTTAAGGTCTTCAACGTCGTATTTTTCCTTCAGAATACGGGCGATTTCTCCCGTCTTGATGGATGAGGGAACGAGAAAGACACGCCCGCTTTCCGGTACCTGGTTAACCCCTTGCGCGTCGATGACGTTCGCCGTGACGTCCAGCGCCGTATCGGTGACCCCGCAATGCCCCCAAAGGTAATTGTTGAGGGTATGGGCCACGCCATTCAGGTCGACCTTGAAGAGTGTGTGAATTCCCGGCGACTGGATATCGGTGTCGACGATGCCGACGCGATGGCCACGCAGCGCCAGAGCCGATGCAATATTCGCGGTGACATTCGATTTTCCGGTCCCGCCGCGGTAAGAATGGGTAGAGATTATCTTGGTCAAGGTTCAGTCTCGGATAAGCGGTTTTTCTTGTTTTCAGTTGGACTGCGATTTGTATCTCGATCTCAGATCCTTGGCACGGGATTGCAGCGACCGGAAATAGTCGGTGTCACTCACTTGCTGGATTTCCATTTCGGCCTGTTCCTCATCATAGGAGACCTCGAACTTGTCGAGCCGCGTTTTCAATTCCGCGTTCTCTTTCCGGAGCTTCGCCTCGGCTGCCTCAAGCTGGCGCTTGGTTTCCCGTAGCTCGTCGATCAACTGACTGGAATGAAACTCGCGCGCTTCCACCTGCACAACCATGCCGGAAAACGTCTCCGCAAGCGCCCGGATGTCGACGTCAACCGCCTCATCCGTAATCACCTGATAGAGTTCTTCGACATCATCAAAGCGGCCGTTCGCGATGGCTTCGCACGTTTTCGCCAAGCTGGCCAAGGCCGGGTTCATCGACTTCGACGATGCCATCAGAAACCTCCGAAATTCATTGCAACTGCATAAGTCAGTATTTGATCGGGTTAAAGCATGCCTTACCAGGCAACCCAAGGTGTTTGTTGGGCGTAGCCTCAAAATCAAGCTTCCAACTGTCGATTGTCACCGTCAATTCGAAGCGGTCAATGCAAGTGGATTGGTTGAGGTTAGGTATCTGCTCGAAATCCAGCCCTGGCGCCCGGAATCGGTGACCCTGACCTGGACCCAGTTGCCTTGGACGTCAGTCTGACGCACGGAGCGCCCCTTGTTGAAACGTTCGAGCACGTCGGCCTGCAAACCTGGCTCTCCCCTCAATGCGACCCTGTTGCCGTCGACGTAAAGCAATGGACCCTGAGGTTCTTGGGAGGGCGGCAGAATGACCCTTGAAACCGGTGGAGGCGGATAGGCGGCTCGGGCAACGTCTTCAAGATAGGAACGGTCGCGGAACTGAAGGTATAGCAGCGCAACCGCAAAAATTCCGATCACAACGACATAGGGAACGAATCTTGGCATTTTGCGCCTTTTTTGGCTTTCGACAAACCAGAATACCCGACAATTGCAAGCGCCCGACCGAAGCATCTGCGGCGGCTGATTTCTCTTTGTAACCGTTTCCTTCCAACGCATCCATAACAGACGATTGAAAGACAACTATCTAAGACCACTGCCCTCTCCTTGGTCGTAGAGAGCTTCCTGTTATCTAACAGCCGAATGTTCAACAAAGAGTGAGGGAGACGAGAACATTTTTCGGTACTGTCGCATTGTTTGCAGCAAGGCGGCGTGAAGGCATCGCCACGCGTTACAGGCGGACAATGCGCTCACGGCCTTCCATTCGGCCTTGGCCTGACGTCGAAAATCATGAACGATATTTGGTTCGATGCTGGCGAACTTGAGGCGGCAAAGGATGCATTGGCGGTAGTTGAACGAAAAGCAACGATAGATAACCTGGCTCAGTTCATTCGAGAAAACACAAGTGTCTGGAATTCTCATGATTGAGGCATCGACAGGCAGGAATGTTCAAATCTAGCAAATACTGAAGCCTTATTCGACGGCAGCCTTCAATTCGGGCAGCACCTCGAACAGATCGGCGACGAGACCGTAGTCTGCCACCTGGAAGATCGGGGCTTCTTCGTCCTTGTTGATCGCGACGA
>NZ_JBDZYH010000009.1:0-207361 GCF_040329475.1 Roseibium sp. SCP14 | reverse complement strand
CTTGAAGCGGATCGTGTCGAAGCCGTCGTTTTCGCCTTCAGTGTAGTTGATGAACACTTTTCCGGCTTCCCTGCCGTAGAGATAGACATCGTCACCGGCGTAGCCCCGAAGATGTTGCCAGCTGCCGTTGCCCGCACCCGCGTCGAGGATGTCGTTGCCGTTACCGGCAAAGATGTAGTCGTTGTCGGCTGAACCGACGATCAGACTATCTTGAGACGTGCCCCACAGATTGATGCCGTTGCCGTCGTCGCGTACTTTGATCTCTTTGACAACGGTTCCATCGGCAAACTCGAACCGCTCGATGTGGTCGCCCAAGTTGGCGATCCGCAATTCGCCGCTGTCGGTGCCGTCGTCCCAGCGAATGCAGAGCGCCTCACCGTCGGCGTTCTCCACCGCTCCTCCATCTGTGTAGTCATGGATGGCAAACGTGACGTCCGCCAAGGTCAGATCCTTGAAGCGGATCGTGTCGAAGCCGTCGTTTTCGCCTTCAGTGTAGTTGATGAACACTTTTCCGGCTTCCGTGCCGTAGAGATAGACATCGTCACCACCATAACCGCGCAAATGCTGCCAGCCCGATCCGTGTCCCGCATCGAGGATGTCGTTGCCGTTACCGGCAAAGATGTAGTCGTTGTCGGCTGAACCGACGATCAGACTATCTTGAGACGTGCCCCACAAATTGATGCCGCTGCCGTCGTCGCGTACTTTGATCTCTTTGACAACGGTTCCATCGGCAAACTCGAACCGCTCGATGTGCTCGCCCAAGTTGGCGATCCGCATTTCGCCGTTATCGGTGCCGTCGCTCCAGAGAATGCTGAGCGCCTCACCGTCGGCGTTCTCCACCGTTCCTTCATCTGTGTAGTCATGGATGGCAAACGTGACGTCCGCCAAGGCCAGATCCTTGAAGCGGATCGTGTCGAAGCCGTCGTTTTCGCCTTCAGTGTAGTTGATGAACACTTTTCCGGCTTCCCTGCCGTAGAGATAGACATCGTCACCGGCGTAGCCCCGAAGGTACTGCCAGCTGCCGTTACTCGCGCCCGCATCCAGAACGTCGTCGCCAGTGCCGCCGTACAGATAGTCGTCCAGTTGCGTTCCGACCATGTGGTTCGACCCGTCCGCATCGGCCGCCCAAAGCTTAACCCAGCCATCCTCGGTCGGACTGATCTTGCGCACCGCACTGCCATCGGCAAACTCGAACCGCTCGATGTGCTCGCCCATGTTGGCGATCCGCAATTCGCCGCTGTCGGTGCCGTCGCTCCAGAGAATGCAGAGCGCCTTACCGTCGGCGTTCTCCACCGTTCCTTCTTTTGTGTAGTCATGGATGGCAAACGTGACGTCCGCCAAGGCCAGATCCTTGAAGCGGACCGTATCCGCCGTGCCGTCGTTCTCGCCTTCAGTGTAGTTGATGAACACTTTTCCGGCTTCCCTGCCGTAGAAATAGACATCGTCACCGGCGTAGCCTCGAAGGTACTGCCAGCTGCCGTTACTCGCGCCCGCATCCAGAACGTCGTTGCCCGCGCCTGCATCCAGAGTGTCGTCGCCAGCGCCGCCGTACAGATAGTCGTCCAGTTGCGTTCCGACCATGTGGTTCGACCCGTCGGCATCAGCCGCCCAAAGCTTAACCCGACCATCCTCGGTCAGACCGATCTTGCGCACCGCACTGCCATCGGCAAACTCGAACCGCTCGATGTGCTCGCCCATGTTGGCGATCCGCAATTCGCCAATGTCAGTGCCGTTGTCCCACAGGATTCGCAGCGACCGTCCGTCAACGTGCTCGACTGTTCCCCCTTGGGTGGCATCGTGAACATCGAACGTGACGTCGGCCAGGTTCAGTTCCTTGAACCGGACCGTATCCGCCGTGCCGTCGTTTTCGCCTTCCGAGGAGTTGATGAACACCTTCCCGGATTCCATTCCGTAGAGATAGACATCGTCGCCGCTTTGGCCGTAAAGGTATTGCCAACTTGTGCCACTGCCTTCACCAGCATCCAGGACATCATCACCTTCACCGCCGTAGAGCCGGTCGTCACCGCCTCCGCCAAGCAGCGTGTCATGGCCACTGCCGCCATAAAGCTTGTCGTCGCCTTCGCGGCCCTTCAGAACATCATGGCCATTACCTCCGCTTAGGAGGCTGTCAACTGAGTTTGCCTCTAGATAGTTGTCGCCACTCGTTCCGTATACGACACGAAGCGGTGCCGCCACCTCCGTATCGTAGATCTGTATATCCCGATATCCAGTTTCAGGATCGTAGATATGGAGCTTGCTGTGACCTTGATTGCCATTGTTGTGCGCGTAAAACTTAAAGTTGACGAAGCCGGTTTGCGTGGCACTGTAAGTTCCCGTGATTGGTGTGTCGTCATCATTGTCAAACAGAACAAACTGATTGTCGACATAGAGAAGACCGGCATCGTCTGTATCTTCCTTGAAGGTATATGTCGTGCCTTCAACCACGAACATCTGGCCTTCGTAGACATAAAGGTGATGCTCTTTGCCCGTATGATTGTTGATGCTTTGCGCTTCGACCTGCCAATTTGGCGCACGTGAACTTTCCAGGGTCAGGAGTTGCTGCGCGCTCGCAGTGTGAATGCCGTTGTTTTCATAGCTCGCCCATGTCACATCAGTCAGATAGGCATCACTGTCTACGTCGCCGACAGCTGTCTGGAAGGAGTCCAAATGCCCGATCCAGTAGCTGTCGCCATTGTCGAAGGCGACGCGGTCGATGCGCTTGGCGGAGTTGGTGAACCAATCCTTGACGATGATCGACCCTGTCAGCGGAGCCAGCCCGTCTGCTGCAGCGGCCGCCTGCTCTGATGAGTTCTCAGCATGAAACTCGATCTTCAGGTTGTTGCCCGAGCGGGTCAGCTTGAGATCTTCCAGCTCGATCCCCTGCCCGAAGCGCAGCGTGTCACCGTTGGACCCACTGCCCGTGTCGTTGATCGTGTCGTTTCCATCGCCACGGTTGTAGACATAGATGTCGTCCCCGGCGCCGCCGTTCAGCGTGTCGTTGCCGGTGCCACCGACCAGAATGTCGGTATTGCTGCTGCCACCCAGCGTGTCGTTGCCGGCGCGGCCGAAGAGAGCGTCGTTGCTGCCGATGCTCAGGGTTTCACCGGCGTCGGTTCCAACTTTGACGTCGGCCTCGTCCGTTGCCATGTCGAAGCCGCTGACGCCGAAGGAGGCCCTGAGGGCGTCCTCGGCCACCTCCGGCAACAGGAAGACATTGTGGTTGTTGGTCTCGCCCTGGCTGTTGCCGACCACCAGATGCTCGGCACTTTCCGACAGTTCGGCAATGATCTGGGCCCGGGTGGTGCTGCCGGACAACTCGGCCAGGTGTTCAGCCAGTTCATCCAGCGTCGGTTCCCGGCCGAAGGTGTTCTGGTAGGCCCGAGCGATGAAGCCTGTGTCGGTGAGGTCGCCATAGCGGGCGCTGTATTCATCCGAGGACAACAGCGCATCCGCAAGATCCGTCAGGTTCAGCTGACTGTACTTGGTGTACTGGACCAGAACCTCTATCTCGGACAGATCCATGTCCCGGTCGAGCACGCTGTCATAGATCCGGGCAGCCTCTGCCAGGAGCCGGGCCTTTGAAGCCGCATCGAACCGCTCTGACCATGTCGTGGTCACGCCGTTCTGGGTGGAACGCATTTCCCAGGTCTCAAAGCCTTGCGCGTCCACCTTGTGCGAGACAGTGATATGAGCTTCGCTCGCCGATGCCGTGACACCGTTGTCCCAGTCATAGCTGCTGTTGCCGACCGGCGAGCGGCTGATCGTCTGGGTGACCCCGTCCCGGAAGATCGTGGTGGTCAAGCCATCGGAAGAGGTTTCGGTGACGGACGTCTTTGCATCCGCCATGGTCTCGCCGTAACCGGTTTCCGTCACGGTGCGGCTGCCATCGGCAGCGGTTTCGCTCACCCTGACCTTGTCGGTCTTGTGATCGCCGTCAAAGTCGAAGGTTTCGGTGACCGTGCGCCCGTCCGCACTGACGGTTTCGACATAGCTGGAGCGCAGGCTGCCGTCGTCGTGCCAGTCCCGGCTGGTGGTGGTGCGGCTGCCATCAGCGGCAAAGACCGCCTCTGTCTTGCCCGTGCTGTCGGTCTCGCCGTCGCCGTCGCTATCGACGCTCGTCTCGGAGGTGTAGCCATTGGCCGAGGTCACCGTGGTCGAGGTGAAGGCCAGGCCACCAACGGCATTGCTTTCTTCAAAGACACGAACCTCATTGCCGGCGTCATCGTAGGAGACAGTCGTCTTGCGGGTGATGTCAGCATTGCCGTCACCATCGACATCGAGGCTGTAGGTCTGCGCGGTGCCATTGGCCGATGCGGTTTTGGTGATGATTGCCTCGGCAGGGCCGTCGACACCAAAGTCCGTCCAGGTGGTTGCCTCGTTGCCGCTGAGATCGATTTGGGTGTTGATTTCCAGATCCGTGCCGCCGTCGCCGTCCTTGTCGACAGTCGTGGTAATCGTGCGTTCGTCTTCGGTGACGACCGTCTTCGATTGACGCAGCAGATTGGTGCCGGATCCGTATTGACTGACCGTTTCGGTGCTGCCGCCGGCAGCGCCCAGCTCCACGGTGGTGGCCCGGTCCGCATCGCCATCGCCGTCAAAGTCGCGGCTTTCGGCGACGCTGAGACCGTCGCCGCTGGCGGTGCGGGTCGCGCTGCCGACCACGTTGTTGTCATCCCCCCGCGAAGTCCAGGTCTCCACAGTCGAGCCATCATGGACCAGATCGGTGACCTTGGTGGTGATGAAGTCGTTGCCCGCAAAGCCATCGAGATCGAGCGAGGTCGTCGTCTCATAGCCATCGTCGGACAGCAGAACGTGTTCGCGCGCGAGCAGGCTCCCCTGCCCGGTCTCGTGGGTGATGGTCCGCGTGCTCGTGCCATCGGCGGCAATGCTGGTGACATCGCGCATGACCCGGTCAGTGGATTCATTGCCGTCAAGATCGAACGACGTCACTGTCTCCAATCCGTTGCCGCTGGTCCTGGCCGTGGTGCGGGACAGCAGCTCGTCGGTTTCGGAGTAATAGGACGAGACAGTCGTTGTCGTGCCGTCATCGTCCAGTGTGGTCTCCATCACCTGATCGTAAGTTTCGTTCCCGTTTAAATAGACCTTGCGCGAACTCGACTTGCCGTCGCCATCAACCGTCTCGACGGTTTTCCTGAGCAGCGAGCCATCCCGTACTGCCGCCGTTTCGGTCGTGGTGACCGTGCCGTCATCGGAAATCACCCGATCGCTAACGGTTGTCAGGTCGTTGGCACCATCGCCGTCGAGGTCTTCAACTAAGTCTGACCGCAAGCCGTCGTCACTGAGCGTTGACACCGTGCGGCCCTGCAGCGTGCCGTCCTTGCCCTCAAAGCTTGTGGTGACGGTCTCAGAGCCGTCGGCGTTCAGCGTCCGAACTGTCTCGGAGAGGGTCTCGTAAGTTTCGTCACCGTCCCGGTCCGTTTCAGTTGTAGTGGACAAACCGTTGGCGCTGGTGATTGTCCGGCTCTGGCTCTGCAGGTCGCCATTGGCGGCCAGGTGCTGCGTTTTCGTCGTCGCTTCGCCATCGTCGGCAATCGTCTGCGTGGTTATTACGTCAATCTCGCCGTCACCATTCACATCGGCTTTCGTCTCGATCGAACGGCCATTGTCGGAGACGGTTTGCTTGGAACTGCTGCGCAGGGTTTCGGAGGCGTCGCTGAGCTCGGTCGTCGTCACCGTCGAGCCGTCGCTCTGCAGAACCCTTGTCACCTCCTCGATCAGATCATCGGTGTCGTCGCCATCCGTATCAGTTCTGATAACGGTGACCAGCTGATCATCGCTGATCTCGGTTTGTGTGCGGTTCAAAAGAAGGCCGCTCTGGGAGCGGCTTTCAACGGTCCGGGTGGTGCCACCATCGGCGTCCAGCACAGTGACATCGGAGACAATGCGCTCATAAACACCGTTTCCATCCGCATCGATGCTGGTCTCGGTGACGAGGCCATTGTCGCTGACATTGACCGTACTGGTGCTGCGCAGGGACTGATCGCCATTTTCCGTGCGCTCTACAATTGTCCGGCTGCCATCGGCATTCAGCACCGTTGTGCTTTTGACTGTGACATCGGCAACCTGATCGCCATCGAGATCCGTCGCCCGGCTGCTCACCAGGCCATTGGCACTGGTACTGGTTACAGCCTCGCCGAGCACCGTGCCGTCATTGCCGTAGGACGTCTCGACTACATTGATCGCGCCGTCGGCCCCTTCCGTGCGCTCCGAGATGCTTTCCGCCTTGCCGTCACCGTCCCGGTCCGTCGTCACCGTCCGGGTGCGCCGGTCGGCGGTGTCTTCGACAATTGTCCGCGACAGCAGCGAGGTTCCGTCACCGGCATAATTCGAGGTCGTACGGGTCGTGCCGCCATCGGCCTCCAGAACCAGGGCCTCGACAGTCTTTTCCTCGATCTGGCCGTCCCCGTCGACATCAACTGTCGTCGTCGTGGTCAGGCCGTCCGCGCTGGTGACAATGGTCGTAACCGTGCGCAGCGAATTGTCTTGATTGTCAGTGGTCACGGTCCGTGTCGAACTGCCGTCACCATTGACCGTGGTGACATCTTTGACCGTGACATCAAAGTCGCTGTCACTTTCACCACTGCCGTCCAGATCGGTTTTTGTTTCCGTTGTCAAACCATCTGCGCTGGTGGTTGAAACCGACTTTGCGTTGACCGAACCATCCGCATTGCGCGACCAGTTTGTGGCAATTCGTTCCTGGGTTGTAGCGTTGACCACGACAGAAGACACCAGCTCCTTTGCCTCAAGGTTCCCATTCTGGTCCAGGTCGACAAAGACCTCCTGGCTGACCTTGTCGGCCCCCAGCGTTTCCTTGCGCATCGTGCGCACCGAGTCATCGTCATTGATCTCCGTGACAAGCCGCTCGCGGCTGCCATCCGCATGAACCGTGGTGGCGTCGACCACCGTGAGATCAAAGTCCTCGTCGCCGTCCAGATCGAATTCGGTGGTTTTGCTCAGCGCGTCTTCGGACTGGACTGTGGTCGATGAGCTCCTGAGCGAGCCATCGTGGTTGCGGATGGTCAACGTAGAAGTGGTCTGGCCGGTCGGGGCAACAACGATGTCGAGGATCTCATGAGTATCGTCAACGCCGTCACCATCGAGATCGCGCAGGATCTCCTTGGAGCGGTTGTCTGCGCCGACCTCTTCGGTGACATGGGATCTCAGCGAGCCGTCCCGGTTGGTGGTGGCGATCGTTTCGGTGCGGCTGTCGTCGGCGTGGGTGGTGACCGTGTGGTTGACGATCGTGTCGGAGAGGCCATCGCCGTCGAGGTCCGAGCCGTCGATGCGCACAGAGCCGTTGACTGACACGGTCTCGCTACGGCGGGTGATCTCCGAGTTGTCATAGGCCAGATCGGTGATGACGATGGTCAGGCTGCCGTCGGTGAAACTGCGGTTTTCTCGTTGGTCGAACCAGCCGCCACCGGAAGAATCCCGCAAAATGATCTCTTGGGATTCCTCATCGATTTCTCCGGTCAACGGGTTTTCGAATGTCGTGGTTTCTGTGCGCGAAGTCAGAACGGCAGTCGCCTCATTGCTGCCGGCAAAATTGCTTTCCGTTTCCACGCGGCTGCCGTCGGCGTTTTTCACCGTGACAATCGTCTGGATACGGTCGGTCACCCCATCGCCATTGTCGTCATAGCGGTTGGTGATGGAGAGCCCGTCGTCACTGGTGACCGAATGGATTTCGTAGGCCTTGCTGCCATCGGCCGCATAGGCGGTCGAGACCAGCGTCCGGGTGCCGGACCCATCGACAGACTCCACCTGTTCAACCCGGTGACCTTGCGCTTCCGCGGCCAGCAGCATGTCGCCAACCGTGCCGGTGGTTCCATCCGCCCGCTTGAACGTCGTCTTGCCGGTGATCACCGAGCCGTCACTCAGCTCGATATTGGTCGCATCCGCCGTCAGGTCGATCTCGGTGATGCCTCCACCAAGTTTGGTATCGGATAAGGTATATGAGGTGGTTGAACCGTCCTCGTTGGTCACCATGACCTTGAATTTGCCGAACTCGTCGTCGCCGGCATCCAGGACACCGTTGTTATTTGTGTCGAACACCGAGGCCAGCGCCTCCAGGTCGCTGGTTGCCGTCGGGTCCCACTCGGTGAACACGAACTGGCGCTTTTCGGTGATTTCGTCGCGGCCGTCAGGGTCGTAAAAGAGGATGCCATCGCCCTCACCCGCCCAGGCCGTGCGGTGCAGAAAGCCGTCACCGCCGGTATCCATGAACACAGTCGACCGGTCCAGCGCCGTGACTTCTATGCCGTCGCCGTCAAGGTCCAGCAGAACCGGCTTGCCGCCGCCACCGCCATTGCCCCCGGACTCGCCGTCGCTGTCCTTGTTCGAAGACGATTTGTTGGTATTGAATTCGCCGTCTCTCTCCGCCCGGCGGAATTCGCGGGCATCAACCTCGCCATCCCGGTCGTAATCCCCGGTGCCAATGCCGCGATCACTCGTTGATTGGGATCGGCTGGTATCAACGCGAGAACCTTCCGAGTCCCGGTTGGAGTTCTGGTCGCCGCCGGAGGAAGCTGCGTTTTCTCCGTTTCGGATGTTTTGCGCAATTTTAGCTTCCCGTCTGGAAAATTCTCTGGGGTCTGTAATGGGCTCAGACGTCGCGCCGCCTCTATGCAAAGTATACTCACGCCAGGAAGCGTAATAGATGTCCTTGTTACTAAATCCACCGTCCTTTGCCATACCGAAAGCCAGTGAATCCCCATGGGCATCCGGAGTGTTTCTATAACTTTCAGGTAAACCAATCCGAAAGTTGAGGACATCCTCTCCGTTGAGGGGCACATGGCTGCCGTCCATCAACTCGACAGTCGCGGTTCCATCGCGGCTTCGCCAGCTTTCGTACTCGAACCCTTCGCCATTACTCCAGGAGTCGTTATGCACCCGCACCCCGCCGGCGACATAGGTATGAAAGTCCTCAACCTCAAAATTGTAGGTTTTCCAGCCTTTCTTGTAGACCGGCTTCAGTACCAGATTGCCGTTTTCAGGATATACGTAACCTTCCGCTTGCTCGAACATGTCGGCAGTTGCGGCGGAATAGACAATGCGCTCGGAGGTAACTTCAACCTCGGAGCCGTCGGCAAGAACGACAGTACCCTTGCCGCCTGTGACCAGGCTCTCGATTTCCTTGAAACCGCCATGTGCAGCCAGGAACTGGTGGCCCGGAGTCGTGACGAGTTCTTTTTCTTCACCGCCCTCGACCCAGGTCAGGCGCAACCATTCTTCGGTGATGTTCTCAAAAATGCGAACGACCTTTTGGGGGATCAAAGCACCCTTGCCGCCTTCGGTTAGCGGGTCAAAGGAGAGAACATGGTCTCCGGGTGCAAGGCTTCTTATTTCTGCCTGTTCTCCATTTGCCAACCAAACGGGCGTGTCCGGTGAAAAACAACGATAAAGGTTGTTTCTGGCCTGCGCTTCACGAATCTGGTTTTGCAACTCCTCCCAATCAACGACCCTAATATTCGCTCTGACCGGGTTGCCGATTAAATTGCCATTTACGTCGTATCTGCTGGTAACTGTATTGATGTAATCAAATCCGTCTCGGTAACCCATTTTTTTATAGGTTGTTACCTCATAGGTTCCGTCGCTCTTGTAGGTTGTGAGACTGATTCGGTTGCCGGGCGAATAGGTATTCGGCCCAGTGGGATCGGGTAAATTGTCTACTGCAGATCCACCGATTATTCCAGCAGCCACTCCTAGCAAACCGCCAACCGGACCGCCGACAAGTGTACCTACAGCCGCTCCCGAGACGACACTAGCGCCAACGGCCAACCAATCTCGGACCGTCAATCCATCTTCATCAAAGTACCGAACGCCTAAATCAATCGGTACGGCTGCCTTGCCAGCTAGTTTACCGACATGCCTTGTGCCGTTCATGTAGTCGTGGAAATAACCACTAAATGAAATTGCTGCCCCTGCTTGGCCTTTTACTGTTTCAAAAGCATATTTGTATGGTGTATGATCTGAATGACCTTTAGGTCTTGGAAGATAGACTCTTATTCCGCCATTCGTTGTCAAGTCATGAACGATAACGCCACCACCAAAAACCTCTTGCGTTTCCCCAGCCATGAAATTCCCTCCTTAGATAATTTTGTTTTTGACTCAAGCTAAGTAGAACAAATCGACCGAAAAGTAAGTCTGAAGATTAATTAAGTAATTATTTGCGTCTTTTTATGAATCTTGAGATGAAAATAACTGAGAAAAATATTGCAAGCAGGATAAAAACAAAATTTCCTTTTTCCATGTACTTTGAATCAAAGCCAAGTAATTTAAATAGTAAAAATATTGCAAGCAGAATAGCAAAAACAATTACTTCCTTCTTTCCTACTTTATCTTTATTGCTCATGATAATACCTAGAAGTTGCCTGTTGAGTAGTTGCCGCCAATCGTCTTCATCCCGCAGCGTCGGAAGAACCTGTCCGCTTCCTCTACATCCACACCATTGGTGACATGCACCAGCAGATGTTCGCAGTTGCGGGTCTTGGCCCAGTGACGCACCGCCTGAACAAGGCGCAAGGCGACATTGCCGCCGAGCAGTGTTCCCGAAAGTCTCTGTGAGACGTTCAGCGTCTGCACAGTGGCGATCAGTGTTCCGGTGCCCAGAAAATACTCGCCTGCGTGAACTGACGCAAAGCCATAAAGGCCGTCTTCTGAGAGAGGGATATCTGAGCCTGAAACCGCATAAATCAGACCGTTCCGATCCGGCTGCGCCAATGCCCGGTCGATAATCGCACGGGCCTTGTCTTCCGAAAACGGGATGTCCCGGAAGATCGTGTCCTGATGGGCTTCGTGGGCAAGATGGATACCGGCCCGGTAATCCTCTTCCGAACCGTTCACCAGTCGAACCGTCAGGTTTGTGTGTTTGCTTTCTGATGAAACCGCATCTGCTGAGGATGAAGGGCTCACTTCCGACGACGCCACCTCATTACGAGCGGCCACCTCAGACACCCAATGTTCAGGTTCGCTCGATGGCCCTGCCGATCCGGCCGGTTCCTTGTCGTCTCTTTCCACTTTGCCCCTTGTCGTGACACGGATCACACTCAGTGCAATCCATGCCCCCTGCCCATCGGAGCCAGTCGGCAATGACCGCAAAGGCTCCACTATTCCAATTCCTTGCCACGAAGTGCCTCTTCTCCGCAGCGGGCAAACGTTAACAAAATCTTGCGAAAAATCACAAGGAAATAATGCATGCAATGGTTGTGAATCTACATGCCGTGACGTCTGCAAATGATTGCGGTCAGCGGGTGGCCAAACTCAGCTCATGAAACGCCTGTACTTGCCAGCGCTCTTCTTCTTCGTCAGGAAGACCAAAGCGCACATCAAAAAGGTATTTCAAATTAATACGCTTAGGTTTAAGCGAGTGCTCGGCGATGCTACCGTTGTTACGCTTAAGTTTGATTTCCCCAGCAAGTGTAATAGTTGGACTTCGCTTATCGGCTTCAATCAATGACCGATTATTTTGAGCTCACGTACTCTGTTTTATCGCAATAGCCGGGGCACATTGCCGATTGTGATCGGTTTCCCAACGTAGAGATCTTGTGTGGCATTTATAGCAGTTTTTGCAGGCGTGTATGTCCTAATTGAAGCCGCAGACTGAACGGTGTCGATCCGCTGGTCGAGTTGACTTGGGCCCTGAAACAAATCGTCGAGCCCAAGATCATACGGATCAAAACCTGATGCCATGGTGTTACGCTGCAAAAGCAGCACATCAGGTGGGGATGTAAGCCAACCGGCCAAGCGGATCTGCAACCGACAGAAACAGATGAATCCAGAAGCTTGCCCTCGGTCAAAAGACGAATTCAGGCAAGCCAACTTTTGAGTTCACCTAGTTGAGAATTTGTAGCTCTGTGTCAGAGTTTCTTGCCTGATGTCAGACTTAGCCGACGTTAGACCAACTACTGTGAGAGTCAAAGCTAGAAATACCAGCCCTGAGAAGCGTTTGAGCGAATTCATAGCATTTCTCCGTATTTTTCGTAGAACTGAAAGAGTTGTTCTTTACGAAAGCGACGCCAAACGTGACGCTCCCAATCGATTAAGAGCTGACCAGCTGAGATTTCGTACCCGCCGATCTCCGTCTTTCCTTGTACCGTTCTGTAAATCACTTCGATGTCCCAGAACTTCGTGAAGTGCATAGCGTCCTGAATTTCTTTGATCAGACGATTGGCAGAAGTTCGAAAGCTTGCTTTCGACGGATCGTAGATGTGAGCTGCTAACTCCTTGAGAGATAGAGGTGTTTCACCCTTCAGATGCTTTCGAGTAACAAAGCGGGTCAGTGACGCCACCTTCTCGCTAAACGCTACCTCGAAGTATCCGTCAATCTCGGGACCAAGCAGAGGATCACCTTCAATCAGAAACTCGTTCGCCCAACTTCGCGCGAACTTTTCAAGTACCGCCCCCTGCAATCTGATGCTTCTGGAATCCAATTGGAGTAGCCCAACTTCTAGGTCCAGTTGACAAAGTCACGCAAACCAGTGACACACAGCTGCCAGACTCAGGAGCGCGGCGAAGGACGCTTTGATCTTGCCGTAACCGGCGAGCTACGCAACGGCTCCGCTCAACAGGCCTTGACCACAAACCCAACATCAGAAACATACATGCACAAATCCTACGCTTGCACGGTCCAGATCAAGAGGCTTGACAGTTGCAATGCAGCAAAAGAGGGTGAAATTCCGCAAAGGGAAGAAAATGAATCTGAAAAAAGAAATAAAAACCTTTTGTGCCAAGGCAGGAATTTGGCGAAAGGACTTGTTCGGTCGATGGCCATACATGCATACCCCGCTACAAGTCGCTAAACTCGTTGAATTGGCAGTCGAAACTCGGCACATCCCAGGCAACTATGTTGAAGTAGGTTGCGCTTATGGTGCTTCGACCGTGCTTCTTATGAAAACCTTCGATGAGCTTAGTGTGGCCAGGAAAGGCTATGCGCTCGACACGTTTGATGGCTTTGTGGAATCTCACGCTAGCTATGATATCGAAACGCTAGGGAAAAATCCGTCGCTCCGCAAATCTTTCAGAAACAATGATCAAAGCTGGATGAGATCGAGTCTTGACGTTTCCGGCATTGACAATGTCGAAGTCATAAAAATGGATGCAACGAAATTCGATTACAAACGATGTGGGCCTATCGCTTACGCACTGCTCGATGTTGATATCTACCTGCCAATTAAAGATATCCTCCCGAAGCTCTATGATCAACTCAGCGACGGAGGAATTATCGTTGTGGACGACTGCGTGCCCGATCATCCGTACTGGGAGGGAGCTTACATTGCTTATCGTGAATTTGTCTCAGAAATTAACTCAACGGAAGAAATTGTTTCCGGTAAACTCGGGCTTATTCGCAAGCCTCAGTAGGGTTCCCTTGTCTTTTGGCCAATTACGGAAAAGATCGACGCAGGCAAGTTGATTGGCAATTTCACTTAGGCTCTTTTGACGAAGTGGATTTCCAAATCAACTGAGCTGTGATTCAAGGCTGTCTTTTAGGAGGTAGGCTTGGCACGTGGCGATTTGACAGATGCAGAATGGGAATTGATCGAAGCGTTGCTTCCTTCAGAGCGGGGTCGAAAGTCCCGTCCGGCACAGGATAACTGTCGTTATCTGAACGGCATGTTGCATGTCTTGCGGGTTGGCTGCCCATGGCGGGACATGCATGAACGCTACGGAAAATGGAACTCAGTCTATGTTCGGTTTCGCCGGTGGGCGGAACAAGGCGTATGGGACGAATTGTTGGAAACGCTGGTAGATCTCGGGCTTACCGATGACTGGCAACACATGATCGACAGTACCACAGTCCGCGGCCATAGTCAGGCAGCAGGCGCTAAAGGGGGACTCATAAGGAGGCTTTTGGTCGATCACGCGGCGGCTTTACGACGAAAATCCACGCCCGAACTGACGGTCAAGGACGCCCTCTCGGCTTTGTCCTGACAGGCGGCGAAGCATCAGACAACAGCGCCGTTCCCGCCCTCTTGGATATGCCTTTCCGCAAGCCCCGGCTGTTCCTGGCTGATAAGGGATACGATGGTGATGCCGTGCGCCAAAGCCTGCTGTTGGCTGGCATCAGTCCCGTCATTCCGCCAAAGTCAAACCGCAGGGAACTTATTCCCTGCGACTTCCGGACCTACAAGGACAGGAACCGGATCGAGCGAATGTTCAACAAGGTCAAACAGTTCCGCAGGATCGCCACCCGGTACGACAAAACCAAAGCGTCCTTCGCTGCGTTCCTGAACCTAGCTGCTATGCGTCTGTGGCTGAGAGACTTTGTCAACAGACCCTAGGTCATCTGGCCAAGGTTCACGATTCCATGCGTAATCTCTCAGATTAAGTTCCTCGATCAAAGCATCAAGGCGATCTTCTCGCCTGTAAAATTTATCCATGCTTCGCTCCTCGCGACCCGTTCAGGCAAAATCATAGGAGGCTGGCATCCGAAATAGAAGGTTGCCGCTGATCAGGTAGCAAGTTGCTACCTGATTAGGAAGGGCGTGGTGCAGAACAACGCGCCCGTCCTTTTCCCCTTCTAGAGTTACGTAAACTCTTGCATTTGAGCTGTAAGCTGAGCTTCTGCCCAGGCGGTCTTGGCATCCAAAGAGTAGCCCGACCCGGTTTCGGCATGAGCCACGACACGAAGACTGACCACGAACTGGTGCTCTACGATCGCGCCGCTCGGCAACGTGATGTGGACAGATTTCTACCACGCCCACATAAGCATTTTTGCCGTGAGCGGAAACCATGTTGATCTTCCACGAGTCTTCGACAAAGTAGCGATCCGGTGGAGCCGAGATCCACTGTTCGCGATGCGCTGTCTTGCCTTTGTCGTCGTTGGGCGGCTTGCTCACCTTTCCCGACTGAATGTTGATCGGGCCAAAGGTTTCGTCGTTATCAAAGGACATTGCTTCTTTCCTCTCAGTATGTCCTCAACGCGTGATTGCGTCGCGGCACACCCAAGAAATACTCAGAAGCGATGCCTGAGATCAGATATCAGCTGTGAAACGTCACTCCGCGTTAGGTAGCGCCATGATCCCCCGGCACTCCTTACTTTTTGGCAGCTTGGCAAAAGTGGAAGGTACAAGGGAGTCACTCGAAGTTTTGCATCCAATGGCGCTCTTGCGCCCGGCTTTCCGTTCTCTTGGTGCTCTTATAGAGCCGGATAATTCCGGCGTATCAATGTTCTCAATCCGGACCCGTTCAGAGCCGGACTTCATCCCGATCAGGAATGAATCACCGTCCCGGACCCGAAGTCGTTCCGGCTGGCAAGCTGCGGCGCAAAAGTAGACAGCGACGACGATATGAGAGGCCATTATTAGAAAGTCCGATTGATTGGCAATTTTTCCGACTTTTCGGAGTGAGTTAGTGTGCTAGAACAAAAAGAGAACATCCGTAAATGTAGGAGCTCCGGCAATGCACAGAACTCGACGCGGACATGTGAACGTTTCGGCCGCACTAGAGGAATTGAGAATTGGGCGCAAGGGCGCTGTCCGGGTGAAAACCGAAGCTAAGATTTATTCCGCGGAGGCCCGTGCGGCTGATGATGTGCTCGATAAGATCGATAAGCTAGCGCACGAGCTGACCGGGGATCCAGAGCACTTTCATACGCCTGTCGCTCCGGCCAATCCGACACTTGGTTCGAGAAACGCAAAGCCGAAGACATGACATCTAATCCTGCGGCGGAGCTTCCCGCCTCGAGGTTTCAAGAAATGCGGCGGCCTGGACGCCGAGCGCGACTGCCAAGGTATGGAACGTGATGACTGTCGGTGTTCGCTTTCCTCGTCGTAGATTCAACTAAAAGTTTATTTGTTTTGTCACTGATTTGCGCCTTGGACTGTTCTACCATTGCGCGCAACTTTCGGAGATTCGTGATTCCTTGAATTGTCAATGTTCTTTGTGGTGAACCGCTTCTAAGTGCTTCTTACAGTATTCATCAATTTTATAATCTATTATCGCCTCGTAAAATCTTTTATTGCCTATTAATTCGAAAAAGCGCAATTAATACAATTAACTATGCCATATTTCGAGCGTTACCAATTCGCTGAAGTTGGACATTTGGCGCTATTTTTTTCCGAAAATCTCGTAAAATCTACTATCGGCTCTATTTGGCTCGTAAAATCTCGTAAAATATACGTATGCCTAATATTGGCTTTTATTGACTGCTTTTGAATTTTATTAAATGGAAGGTTAGGACGGCAAGATAGAGGAAGTGGTACCACTTCCAAGGCGCAATCCATTCCCTCGATTCTTCGAAACTTGTTAGAATTGCTGACTTATTCGCGCACTGCGCTCAACGTTTCCGCCAAAGTCGGCGGAATTTAACGTTTTGTTTTCCTTATGAAAAATATGAACCTGGGAGTGTGGAAAACTGAAATACTTTGGGGCTTAAAAGTATATACAAGAGCGCGCATAGGTAGTAGAAAGAACCTGTGAAGCGGCTCGGACGACCTTTTGTGGTGATCAGATCGTCCGAGCCTAGCGAACACCAAACCTAACTTGATGCTCGCATAGGAGGTAACACAAACCACCTTGTAGGTTGTATTGGTCACACTATCCCGCGAAACGCGTGCGTCTAGTGGTACTTGAATCGCTCACATCTGTGTGACCGATACACCATCTTTTCCACATTCAATAGTCATTAGTAGAAGGGCGCTCTGCTTGGCAGGGCGTAAACGTCGAATGTCGTCTGCGCATCCGAAGCGGGCATCGAGGGGTCAATCGCGCCTTGAGTTTATGTCCAAGAAAGAAAAAATCGCGGAAGTAGCCGGGCAGTACCCGAACCTCAAAGAGGTCTGGACCGCCCTTAAGGAACAGGGCGTTGTCACCATCGCCTATTCCACTTTCTGCAATGTGTACCGGGAAGTTTTTACAGACGCTCCGGATACCAAACCCACCTCCACCGTGCAGCCAGCAGAACCGGCAAAACAAACCGTTGTCTCGCAGGCAGAGCCAAGGACAAGAAAACCTATCCCGGCTGTAACCCCTCCTTTCAAAATGGCTACTGAAGCGGAGGTGAATAAGAAATGGTGAAGACCGTTCACATCGTCATGCAGGGCAAAGGTGGCGCAGGCAAGAGCCTCACGTCTTCCATGCTCGTTCAGTATCTCCAGCACGCAGAGCATGATGTGCAGGGGATCGACCTGGACCCGACCACCCCGACCCTTTCCGGCATCAAGGCATTGAACGCAGTGCCGATCCAGATCATGGACGGCGACGATATCAATCCGCGCCACTTTGATGATCTAATGACCCGGATTTTTGAGTCCGGAGACGACGCCCACACCGTGATTGATACAGGTACGTCCTCATTCATCGCGACTTGCTCTTATCTGTCCGAGAACAACGCGTTCGACCTACTGCAGAATTTTGGCGTCAGGGTTTTCATTCACTGCCCGGTATGCGGTGGCGCAGCGCTCGATGACACATGCACAAGCCTTCTTTCCATCCTGAGCCACTTTCCTGATGTCCCGGTTGTTGTCTGGGTCAATGAATTCTTCGGTCCTGTCACCAAGAACGGCAAGAGCTTTGAAGAAAGCGCGCTCTATCTCGAAAATGCGGACCGAATTGCAGCCGTGATGACGCATCCCAAGGTCCAGGCCGGAACCTTCGGGGAAGATATCCGGGCGATGATGCAGGCCAAGATGACCTTTGCAGAGGCCATTCAATCGAATGATTTCAATGTCATGGCCCGCCAGCGCCTCAAGATCTACTGGACCAAGGCAGTTGATCGCCTGGACAACGCCGCGTTCCTTGTACCTGCCGAGCTGGAGGCCGCCGAATGAGCCTTGCCGTCGCAAAGCGGGCCGAGCCCGTCCTTGAGGAAGAGCAGTGGAAGCAAATGACGCTCGACGAGGCGATAGAGGTTGCACATAGGGAAACCGGGGTTTCCTATCAGAAGGATGATCCTGTGTTGGCGGTGGTGGCAATCTTGAACACCTTTGGGGAACGCCTCAAGGGACTTCTGGCAGACGAGCGGAAACGGATTTCCGATCAGTTCCAAAACGATGTTTCCGGGGTGAACGAAGCCATTGACCACAAGGTCAATGACATTGCGACCACCATTCACAAGGTCGCGGAAAATCTCGGCAACGACAACATTCAAACGGTGGTGAGTGCGGTCGCACAACACGCCGTTGAGTCCGACAAGATCACTCGGACGATCCGCAGAGCCTTCTATGGCTTCAGCGCACTTGCCTTCGTCAACTGGATGGCCGTGGTGGCCTTCTACTTCATCCTAAAATAAGGGGTTTTTCAAAATGAACATCGTCAAGAGACTCGGACTCCGTCCAGCGTTTCCCGTAAAAGTCGATTTGAATAAAATTGCAACCAAATTGTTTCTTGCAGCTTCGTTGCTGTTTCCGGTCCGTGCCATGGCACAGGACTGGTCCGCGCCTGCTACCGGAATGCTGGAATCTCTTGAAAGCGGTTTGATCAACATCGCCGCTCCGGTGATCGGTGTCGGCGTCATCATCTATGGCATTTGGGCCATGGTCACGGGCCGCATCGACATTATGCGACTTGCTCAGTTGGTTGGTGCCGGAGCTCTCGTAATCTTCGGACCTACCGCACTTCGCGCACTCCTGTCGGCAGCTTGAGGAGACGCGAAGCATGAAAGCGCAAAGCCCTATCGCACTCCACATCCAGGAGCCGATGAAGATCCTCGGCATGCCACCGCTCCACGCAGCCCTGGTGATGATCGGCGAATTGCTGCTCGCAACCACTGGCGGGTTTCTGGCCGGGAATGTGGTGGGCTTTGCGCTTGTCGTTGTCACGACGCCCCCGGCAATCGCCTGGATCATTCTTCTCAGACGGCGCGAGCCACATTGTGAATCTCTCCTGCTCCACCCGGCAACGTTCTTCCAGGCGAAGAAAGTCCGCCGTCTGATGGCCGGTTTCCCGCTCAAAACACCAAAGAAAAGGAAAGCTAGCTAATGCTGCTTGGCACCCTCATGACAGGCGTTGCCGCCGTTGGCGCCGCGGCGCTGGTAAGTTCCAAGAGCCGCAAATACCTGCTTGGCGAAGTGGAACAGGACTGGCTTGCGAACGAACTGGAGTTCGACCAGCTTCTTGCCGACAATCAGACTGTTTCTCTGAAGGACGGCTCTTTTTGCCGCGTGTTTTCGCTCTCCGGTCTTTCCTATGAGACCCGGAACATCACCGAACAGGAAGTTCTCGCCAAAGGTCGCGCCAGTACCTTCAACCAATTCCTAAGCGCTGGTTCCACGTTGCGCATGTTTGGCATCAAACGGCGGCGCGATGTGAGCTTTCGGGCCGAATGGCCTTCCGTCACTCTGAAGGAGGTCGGGGACGCGGAACAGAGGCTTTACCAGAACGCTTATTCACTCGTTTGGTATCTGGTTCTGACTACCAAGACTTCCGGCGAGCTGGAAAAGACCTCACGCGGTCTTATGAGCGGCTTCAATGACTACAACGTGCGTCCTGTCGAAGCCGCCCAGGAACACGGCAAGCCTTGTGAGCTGACCCGCGTTCTCAACTATCTGGTTTGCGGTGAGCTGATGCCGAACCTTGCGCGGCTCAGCGCCGGGATCAGCGCCAACCTTCCCGCGTCGGACATTCATGTTTCGACTGATGGCGCAATCGATACATTCACACCACACAAGACGTTCAACCGCGTCATTGCTGTGCGCGGCTGGCCGGAAAACGTTTCCGGCATGCTGGTTTCTCGGCTTCTGGCTTTGTCCGGAGAGATTGAAGTCTGTCAGGTCATCAAGCCGCTCGACAATACCAAACAAATTGCCCTCTTCACCCGTCAGATCACCGAGCAAAAGCACAACTTTTTCGGAACTGGCGCGGTTCTGGCCGAGCTGGAAGCGGTCAACGAGGACTTGCTTAACAACGCTCATCAGCTTCAGGAAACGCAGTTCCAAATCACGGTTCGCTCTCGTGACGAACATGAGCTTGCCTCGCTGATGGATCAGGTAACCGCACTCCTCGACAACGCGCGGATCCGCTATTGCATCGAAACCGTTGGAGCGGCAACCGCGTGGTTCAACCGCATGCCGGGCCGGGACAAGCTTCTGCGTCCGTTGAAGATCACGGAAGGCAATGTTGCGGCCCTGTGGCCATTCCAGTTCTCACCGATCGGTCTTTGGTCCAGCCCGTTGGGTGACCGCCCCGTGCGTCTGTTCAAGACACCGACCGGCCAGAACTACGCGTTCCAGTTCCATGTTTCCGATAAGCCGCAGTCACCGGGCAACTATCTGATGTTTGCCCCGACTGGTGGCGGTAAATCGACTTTGATCCTTCACCTTCTGGGTGGCCTCGCAAAGTTCCACGGTGTGCGGAACTACGTCTTTGACTCCAAGGACGGTGCCCGCTTCATGATCGAAGCATTCGGCGGTGTTTACCAGGGCTATGAAGAACTTCGCCTGAACCCGCTCGATATCGATCTTGCCGATAAGTCCGCCCGTCATCGTGTCCGCCTGATCCTGCAAGCGATGCTTGGGCAGGGCTTCGATGAGGACATGGACGATTATCTGCATGCCGCGCTCGACATGGCCGCGGAGCTCGATCCGGGCTTGCGCATGCTCGATAATATCTATGGCGCAGCTTTCCCGGCACAATCCGAAATCCGCCGCGCCTTTGCAAAGTGGGTGAACGGTGAAGACGGAGCAGAAGGCCAGTTCAGCCACGTCTTCAATGCGCCGCGCGATCAGATCACCGGATTTCTGGAACAGTCCTTTCTTGTCGGCATCAACATGAATGAGGCTCTGATGGATCCGGTTCTGGGTCCGCCAGTGGTCGCGCATATCTCCGCTGCGATTTCTGCGGCAGCGAAGAAGGGGGACGGCGGCTTTTCCATCTTCATCGATGAGGCCGCGAACCTGCTTCGCAACAACGGTTTCCGCTCCGTTGTCCGGGAAATGTACCAGGAATACCGGAAGCTCAACGGCTTCGTTGGTCTGGCCTTCCAGGAACCGGGTGCCTTGCTCGAATTCGACGGCGCCAGTGCCATGATCGAAAACGCGCAAACGCTGTTCTTCCTGCCGAACAGCCAGGCCAAGCTTGAAAATCTGGAACCCTTCAACCTGTCCCCGGAACAGATCGCATTCATCAAGGGTGAAAGCGAAATGAAGGGTGGCCGTCAGGTGCTCGTGGTCAAGCGCTTCGAGGCCGCGAACTTCAACGAAAGCACGATTTTGGACGTGGACCTGTCGGGCCTTGGCGATGCCTTGCGCTTCTACCGCTCCGGCCCGTCTGCCGTCCAGGACCTCCTGAACACAAAAAACCAATGGGGTGACCAATGGCTTGCAAAACTCTGACTTCCGCTCTCGCTGGCCTGATGCTGGCATCCGTTTTTGTGTCGCCGGCACAGTCCGCAATGGCTGTGATCGACGTCAAGGGAATTGGCGAAATGCAGAAGCAGCTCGCCAATATGAAAGAGCAGCTTGGCACGTTGAAGTCGCAACTGGATACGGCCAAGGAAAGCCTTTCCGTCGTGACCGATCAGTTGAAGGTGGTTCAGGAGGCAAAAGGGATTGCCGATGAAACCCTGTCTTCCATTGGTGAAATCGGCAATCTGTCCATTCCGTCCCTGAATTTCCAGTCGCTGGCCTCAAGCGTTTCCGGCGACATGGCGTGTCTCATTCCGGATTACAAATCGCTGATGCCTTCCATCAAGATGGAAGACGTTGACTTTGGTTCGATCTGTGAACGCGGCAACGCCTATAAGTCCGGTCTCGTCGCCACTCCGGACTCTCTTGCTGAAGGCACTTGGGAAGAAAAGACAAGCATTCAGAAGTCGGTCCATCAGAACCGGATTGCGACGATTACGGACGCCACGATCAAGGGCTTGGCTCAATCTGACGAAGCCCATGAAACTGCGGTCAAAACCCTTGAAACCGCGCAGGAATACAAAAGCGCCGGTCAGACTGCAGAAACGATGCAAGACCGCCTGCAGGTGCTCATTGAATTGCAGGTCGCCCAGCTTGTCACGTCCGCGCAAACCAATCAGATCCTCGCGCAGCTCCTGAAAATCCAGGCATCGGAATCACTCAATAACGGCGTTCCGATTGCCAGTGAAGTTGCCGAAGACCGCAAATACAGCGGTGAAGGCGAAGGGGAGGAATAAGCGGTGGCAACTTCTTCCTGCAACATCTGTACGATTTTCACCGCCTATCAGAGCCACGCGGAGTCAACGCTCGATACGCTTGTGAATGCGGTCTATGGACCTTTTCAGGCGATCATTATCGGCATCGTCGGAATGTGGGTCGTCTGGATCGGCATTCAGGTGTTTGTCGGCACCCTCGATCTGGCCGGAGCTCTCAAACAGGTCTTTTTCCTTGTCCTTGGTTTTGGCTGTTTCATCGGCTTGAAGGGCGGCCTTATCGGTGAAGCCTTCAATGTGTCGGTCAACATCATGGGCGGCCTGTCCAGTGAAATCATGGGCCAGGGCGGTTCTGGCCTTTCCGGTCTCGATGCTCTTTTGCAAGGCGTTGAAACAGGAATTGGCGGCGTCTTCCAGATCGCAACCACGATCATGGGCGCGGGTGGCTGGACGGATGCCCCGAAATACATCCTGTACGGCGTGGCGCTGCTTCTGCCCTATGTCATCCTGCTCGTTCTCTTCCTCGCACACACCGCCGTTTCCCTGTTCCGGCTGACGCTCATTCTTGGCGTTTCTCCGTTCCTTGTCGGAATGGCGGCGTTCCCGTTTGGCCGCAATCTGATTGGCGCGGGCGTGCGCACTATTCTCGGATCGATCGTGACGATGCTTTGCGTTTCGATTGTGTTTTCGCTGGTGATCGCGAGCGTCGAAGGTCTCGGAGTGACCGGGGACGCCACTCAAAATGCGGAAGAATACATCGACCTCACAAGTGGTTCGTTCCTTCTCGCCATGATCATGGGGTGGCTTGGCGCGGCTCTGATTTCCGAAGCGGTCAACATGGCCGGTCAGGTTTCCAGCTCCGTCCTTGGAACTGTATCCGCTGGCATCATGTCAGCCGGTGCAATGCGGGGTGCGTCGATGGGTGCTTCCGCTGGACGGATGGCGGCAGGCGCGGCAGGGCGCGTTGGCGGTTTCATGCATGACAAGACATGGGCGTCAGCCGCGCCCAGGCCCGGCGGGATCATCGAATCCGGCGGCAAGTAATTCCTCCCCTTCTCTCTCAAAAGTTCTTCGAACAATGAAACACCTCAGACTCGTTTTGTGCCTTGGTTTCCTCGTTTCCGGCTGTGCTCAGGTGGAAATGCCGATTGAGCCCGATGGCATCGACAAGATGCGCAAATCCCCGTGCGCTTGCGCGGAAATCGAATTCGAACCCGGTTCGTTCGAGTGGGTGGAGGCCGCCTGATGGCAACCATCACTCTCCCCAAGTCTGAGGTTGCCGAGGTCAAACCGGAACCGAAGCACGCCAACATTTTGAAGGCTGATCCGTTCGCCTACAAAACGGCTCACCGGCGCATGGCATGGCTGTTGCGCCTGTCGGTTGGAACAAACATCGCCCTGGCGGTCTGCGTGGTCGCAGCCCTGCAGGCGCTCGTTTCCCTTGTTCCCCTGAAGGAAACGGAAATCGCGCTTCTTCGCGCGGATCCGAGCGACGACCGGATTTACCGCGTTGAACCAATTTCCGTTGAGGTCGATGGCTTTGAGCTGATGCTTGAGAAGCTGGCCCGCCGCTATGTGCGCCAGATCCTGACTGTTGACGACACGACCCAGAACACCCGGTTCAAGGAAGTTCGGACCTATTCCGATCCTGATTTCTTCAACTCGTATGTGAAGGCGAACAAGAACGCCATCGAGGAGGCAATCAAGGACGGCCTCAACCGCTCGATCACTGTCAAAGGCGCCTACCAGGTCGATGCCTATGACGGTGTTTATCTCTACGTCGTTGAGTTCCTTCAGACCGACAAGATCGGCAAGGAACGACCGAAGCGCCGCCATCTGCGCGCCTTCCTGGAAATGACCCCCCGCCCTCAAGACGTCAGCGCCACCGAACGGTTTGAAAACCCCCTCGGTATCCGCGTCCTCGATATGTCCATCAAGGAGCAAGCTTCGAAATGATCGCTCGTTTTCTCACCGTAACAGCAATGTTAGCTGTTTCCTCTTCCGCTCTTGCTCAAACACCGCTCAACCGCGGCCCGGCAACTCCGGGGGCAACGCCGAACACCCCGACACAGCGTATTACCGCCGCAAACGATGTGGTCACGTCCACCTTGCCGGTTGGTTCCGTCACCCAGGCGCAGGCACAGGCAGGAGGCAATTACGGCCCCCTCGCCCGGCCCTCTTCTGTCGGCGGGCAAATTCAAGAAGCTTGGTCACGTCCCGGCAAGAACCAGGGCATCCACGTTGAGAACTTTTGCGGCGATTGCGTTTATAAAGTCCGCCTGCGCCAGTACATGGTCAGCGCGATCCAGTTGCCGCACGGCATCAAGATCAAGTCCGCCGACCTTGGCGATGCGTCCCGTTTCGAGGTCAAGAAGCGGTCTGACAACACGCTGGCCGTGAAGCCGACCGGCGCCGGTGTTGATTCAAGCATGATCGTCTACACCGACGACGGCGACGTTTATTCCTTCTATCTCAGAGCCGAAGGCATCAACTCCAAATCCGTTCCGGATCTTTCCTATCGCATCGTTGGGCCGAGCTCGCCCGGCATGACCTTTGTCGAGTTCGACGCCAAGGGCAATCCGATGCCGACCGCGAACACGGCGGTTGCCACCCATGGCTCTAATGACTTCCTGCAAACCGCAAAATTCAATCCGGCTGCACTGCGCGGCTGGAATGATTACAAGCTTTGGGGTGACCGGAAGCTGCGTCCCGAACAGGTCTTTCGCGACGACAATTTCACCTACATTCAGTTTGGCGACAAGTGGAATGACCTGGAGCTCCCGACCGCCTATGTCGTGGTCGATGGCATTGACGAGCTGGTCAATACCCGCGTCCAGGGCACCACCTTCATTGTCGAAAGCACCCACCGCCTGATCACTCTCAAATCGGGCCAAGCCTTCATGTGCATCCAGTACAAGGGGGCGAAATAACCGTGGCTGTTTGTGAAATCCTCCTCGCCCTCGGGCTGACCTTCGGAGGGACCTGCAAGCCGGAACCGGCACAACCGCGCGGCCTGCCTGCCAGTGATCCGGCCGTGTTCTCCTACGAGAAGCCGAAGCCCCCGGAGCCGAAGCAAGAACCCAAGGTGATCACCATGCCCCCGGTAATCATCGAAAAAGAAGTCATCAAGGAAGTTGTGAAGCCTGTTGTTGAGACGAAGGAAGTCGTCAAAACGCAGACCGTCACCAAATACATCGAACCACCGAAAGCCATTCCGCGCGAGCCGACGGAATACGAACTTGCCTTGCAGACGGCCTTACGCCAGCGCGCCGCCATGCAAACAGGGCTGGCCGGCGCGGACATTACCGGCGACTTTTCCAATGCAGGCAACCGCCCCAGGCCGCAGAATGCGAACCTGCCCGCATTCCCGCCGCCTGATGGCATCGATCCGCAGAACAATCGCTATTCCGCGCCGCCGCGCTATTCGACCGGCGCCGTTGACAATACCCGCATTCTGACGGCTGACCGCTATATCACCGGCATTCTGGAAAGCGGCATCAACAGTCAGCTTGCCGACAACGGTTCCGTTGTCGTCCAGGTCAGCCGCGACGTTTACGGCTATCACGGCCGCACCAAGCTCGTGCCGAAGGGTTCGCGGATGATCTGCGAATACGCTTCCGTCGATAAGGTTGGTCAAACCCGTGTCGGGTTCTCCTGCAGCCGGATCCTGCTTGGCGAAAGCCGGGCAGAAATCTACCAGCTCAAAGCCCATATCGGGGACGCCCAGGGCTATGCGGGCCTTTCCGGTGAAGTGAATAATCGCTTTTGGGAGAAATACGGCTCCGCGATCCTGACTGTCGGTATTGGCACCGCAGTTGAGGCGGCCGTCTCCGGTTCCCAACAAATCGACTCTTCGAATTCCAATGTCATCTCCAATGGCCTGTCCGGAGCCAGCGAGAACATTGGAACCATCACTGCGGCCCTCCTGGAGGACACAGTGGACCTTAAGCCAGTCATCCGGATTGCTCAGGGCACGCGCGTTCAAGTGCGCCCGAAGTTTGACTGGTACCTCGCCGACCCCCCACAGAACTAGGGAGTTTGGAATGCAATACACTAGGATAGTGTCTAGCGGACTATTGGCGCTTGTATTGGCGTCAACATCTGCCGTGGCCGTCGCGCAAACAGTGCCCGGCGATCCGCCTGCAGCGGAGGCCGCGGAAGCTCTGATCAAGGAAAACCTGTTTACGGTTTCTCCAGTTCTGGAAACGGAGTTGTCTTCCGACTCTGCCGTTCCGGTTCAGCTTCAGTTCAATTCTACGCCGAATACTGATCAGGCGGT
This sequence comes from Roseibium sp. SCP14, assembly GCF_040329475.1. Classification (NCBI taxonomy): domain Bacteria; kingdom Pseudomonadati; phylum Pseudomonadota; class Alphaproteobacteria; order Hyphomicrobiales; family Stappiaceae; genus Roseibium; species Roseibium sp. SCP14. Next base: position 181,010 of record NZ_JBDZYH010000009.1, on the reverse strand, counting down.
TGATATCAGGGGCATCACCGCTGAAGGCTTCACCCGCACGGTCAACGTCAATGGTGAGGAAATCGCCCAGGTTGTTGTCACCCGGCTGAAGAAAGACACGAACTTTGTCGATCTTGAAGCCAATGACTTCACCAGCCAGTTTGGCGTTGACAGTAAGCGGCTCCTGCCGACCAACTCGATTTCAGTCGATGGTGACGAAGCCGAGTTTGTTCAGGCCGTTGCTCAGCTCTCGGCCAAGGAAGAGACCGACGACCCACAGGGCCAGGAGGACAAGGAAACCACGTCTACCGAAGACAGCAGCGTAGACGAGGGCGGGAGCAGCAGCGAAAACCCTGTTGCTGGCGGTTATGAGACTCCGGAGCGGCTTGCCCAGGAAGAAGAGGAAGAAGTAGAGCGCGAGCCGAACGTCACCTACAACGTGACAACGGATGGCTGCGATGCAGTCGTTGACCTTGCGAGCGGTGTTGTTCGTCAGCAATCGCTTTCCCAGACCCTGGAAGACGGTGTTGTCACCGAGACGGACGCTTGCGCGCCTAACGGTGTGGTGTTCCCGATCCAGAAAAACTATGAAGCCTGCGAAGATATTGTAAATCGCGACAGCCTTGTGGCAACGCCGCAATATGCCAGCTACTACAATGACGACAAGGGCGCTCGTTACGATCTGGCGTCGTGTCAGCCTGACGAAGCTCAGTTCTACGTCATCAACGAGGACTATGAAGCCTGTTCGCCGGAAATGAACTTTGCCGGTGAAGAGGTCACCATGTTGTCTCAGCTCGCTTATCGTGGCCGGGGTGGCAAGCAAGTGATTGTCAGTGAATGTGCGGCCACTGACAAAGTCTACAAGATGGAGCGCGAATATGGTGTTTGCGGTGACTATGTTGACCTGAAGGGCGGCACAGCCGAAGCGCAGTATTCGCTTTTCTATGTGGACGGCAAGGCAACTCGCCACAAGGTCAGCGACTGCATGCCGGATGATGAAAAGTCCTATGAGATCGTTGAGAAGCAGAACTGTACATTCGACTTCGATTTCGATCAGGGCAAGGCTGTGATCAACACATCGCTGGTTTACACCAATGGCGATGAAGTTGAGGTCAGCGTGCGTGAATGCTCGCCGTCCGAGACGATCCAGCCCATCCAGATGACGGCAGATACCTCGAACTGCACCATGCGTCATGACTTTGGTTCAGGTACTTCGTCGGAAATGGCGATGTGGACCTATGAGCATGACGGACAGCTTTTCCAGGCGTCCCCGTGCATCACCACGGACACCACCTACACCCATTCCAAGGTGTTCGAGAAAAACGGCATCGACGTTTGCACGCCGATTGTCGATCTGGCGAAAGGTCAGGCTGCACGCCAGTACCGGACGGAAATCACCGTCAACGGCCGCGAAGAGGTCATTGCCGGTTGTCAGCCGGATGAAAGCGCGATGCTTGGCATTGAGGCAACCGTTGACGGTTGTGAAGATGCGGCCTCGTTCGATCATGATCTCGTTGCAGGCGTGTCTTATGGCCGGGAACGGTTCTTCTACAATGTTCCAGGTCAGGGCCGCGTCTATGTCACCGGTTGTCAGCGCAATGACCAGACGTTCACTCATTCTGTCAGCCCGAACGGTTGGAAGAACAATGACGGCAGCTTGCGCGCGCAGCAGCTCGTAGACGTGTCGATCAATGTGAACGGTTCTGCGTATCAGATCGCAACGTCCTATCTGCAGCCTGGAACGTCTGAAGTTGCTTACTCGTTTGTTCGCAACGAAGATCAACCGGACCTGCCGAAAGCCTATTATGACGGCTGTAACCAGAAGATCCCGACCAACCGCACAGCGATTTATCGCCGTCCGGACGGATCCACGCTCAGCGTGCCGAAGGGTGCGGGACCGGTCGCAGATGGCGGTGACTTCTGTCAGCGCGTCCGAGAAACCCGCGTTAATCCGGGTTGGGGCATCAAGGCTTATCTGGAACGTGGCAATCTCTCACTGCGGTCTGACACCGACAGCCAGGGTCATTCCAGACGCCGCCACCAGAATGCCTACTGGATCACGATCAAGGGCGGAAATGCACGGATCACCGGGTTCTCAAACAACGACGGTATGATTTGTCATTTCTACTACATCAATCGTGAAGAAGAGCGGCTGAAGATCACCGAACCGGGCACCGGCAAGGTCTCTTACACCACTTGGACCGGCATCAAGGAAGTTCAGGACGGAACCCGCCGCAACTGCGGTGTGACCCAAGCTATCGGTCTTCCCCTTTCCTGATGAGTTCAGTTTAGCGCTTTCAGTGCAGGAGCTCCGGCCCCTGCACTCCCTTCCCCAAAAACATGAACCGCTCCGTTCCGAGGTGTTCGAACATGTCTCAAGTTCTCCTGGAAAAAATCCTTGAACCGCTCTCCCGGCATTACGCCGCGTCGGAGGTTGTCGAGGTCCGGACCAAAGCCCCTGGCAAATTGATCGTGGAACGCCGTGACCTGGATAACCGGATCGCGGAAGTCGAAGAGCCGGATTTGACGTTGCACCGGATCAAGACCATCTGCCGCGCCTTGGCGAATATGAAAGGTTTGGAGTTCGATCCGACCGCAAAGCCGCAGCTCTCAACAATCCTTCCCGGTGGTCATCGCTTCGAGTGCCTTATTGGCAATTCTGTTGTCTCCGGCCTGTCGCTTGCGATCCGCTGCAAGCACCCGCATCAGATCACCCTGGAAGACATGGGCCTGAATGCGGAAATGATCGACTACCTGAAGACGGCCCTCGATCAGCAGCGCAACATTGCAATCTCCGGATCGACAAACACCGGCAAGACCACTCTTCTAAACAACCTGCTTTCTTATCTTCCCGATGACCGGCGCGTGGTCAGTGCGGAAGATACGCCAGAGCTTGAGGTTGGCCGGTTCTATAATGGCGTCTCGTTGCTGGCAGCGCGCGATACCTCGCAAGGCGCAGGCCTGCAGACATGGCAGCAGCTCTACGATCATAAAATGCGTATTTCGCCCGACAATATTCTGTTCGGTGAAATCTCGACGCAGAACGCTTTTGCTGCCTTGAACGTTTTGAACACCGGCGCGCGTGGCTGGATGTGCACCGTGCACGCGGAAAGCGCCGAGCTTGTTCCGGCCAGGTTCCAGGAAAACATCAATGCAGCCGGTCAGACCTTGCCGGATGCCGAAGGTTTCATGAGCCGTCTTGTTGATCTTGTGATCCACATTCGGCGCGACCCGCGCGGCCAGCGTGCAATCTCGGAAATCTACGAGATGAAAAACGGCCGCTACATTCTGCGCGATGGTGAGGTGGTCCAATGAGCACCTCCACCCTGAAACACAGCGCTTCGCTGCGCGAGCTGGCCGCCAGCCTCTTTGAAGAAAATCCCGTGCTGCAACTGATCGATGAAGCCCCTCAAGGCCAAGTTGCTGTGCCGGCACAGTCTTCTATCCCGGCAACAACGGATGAACCGGCCGAGCCGGTTCAGATCCCCGCCGAGTAATTTCCCATGCATTTGATGCGGTTCTTTGCCGTTTTGGCTTGTGTTGCTCTTGTCGGCGTGACGTTGACAGGATGGCACTACACGCTGGGATTCAATCCTCTTCAGGCCGCGTGGTGGCAATGGCTCCGCGATTTCTGGATCCAGGCCCGGAGTTTCCCGACAGAAATTCTCTATCCCTCCTATGCCGGTATGGCCGCGTTTCTGGTGTTGATGTTGATCGGCGCCATCGTGTCGACCGGCGCCAGGTCAGAAACCATCTTCGGCGGCCGGAAACAGAAAGACCTTCACGGAACAGCCCGTTGGGCAGAAACCCGGGACGTCAAAGACACCGGCCTTTTGTCCGATAAAGGCGTTGTCGTCGGCGGTTGGCCAACACGGCGCGGCACTCAAATGCTGCGCCACGATGGCCCCGAACACGTTCTTGCCTTTGCGCCGACCCGATCCGGTAAGGGTGTTGGCCTTGTTCTTCCGACGCTGCTTTCCTGGGAAGAAAGCGCCCTTGTCCTCGACATTAAAGGCGAGAACTACGCCCTGACGGCTGGCTGGCGGGTATCGCAGGGCCAGAAGATCTATCGTTTTGATCCTGCCGCCGATCGTGGATCCGTTCGCTACAATCCCCTCCAGGAAGTGCGTCTTGGCACTGATCATGAGATTGCCGACTGTCAGAACATCGCAATCATGATCATCGATCCGGACGGCACCGGCCTCAAAGATTTCTGGATGCAGGAAGGCTACGGCTGGCTGTGTACTGCAATCCTGCATGTTCTTTATCGCATCAAAAAACAGGAAAACCGCACCGCGACCCTGGCGGATGTGCGCGCCTTCATGTCGATCGGCGATGACAAGGAGCCGGAGACGATCAGCGAAAAGGCTTTGGCTGCTGCTGCGAAAGCCGCTTTCAACGATCAGGAAGACGACAGTTTCGACCGTCTCTTGAAGGACATGGAGAACTACGAGCACGGGCGCGAAATCGTCAATGACGAGGTTCGTCTTGGCGCGGCCCGCATGCGCAAGCGCTCCAGCAACGAGCGTTCCGGCGTTCATTCCACCGGCACCTCTCAGCTTGCGCTTTACAGCGATCCGATTGTGGCCCGCAACATATCGGAATCCGATTTCCGCATTGCCGATCTGATGAACGGCGAGAAGCCGGCGACACTTTATATTGTCATCCCGCCTTCCGACATTGCCCGTTTGCGCCCGTTGGTGCGGATCCTGCTCAACCAGTTCCTGACCCGCCTCACCTCTCACATGGCGTTCGAGGGCGGTCGATCCGTCAAGCATTACAAACACCGCATGCTCTTGATGCTCGATGAGTTCACATCCGTCGGCAAGCTGGAGATTTTCGAAAAGGCCATCGCCTTCATGGCTGGTTACGGCCTCAAAGCCTTCGTTATCGTCCAGGACCTGACCCAGCTTCAGAAAGCTTACGGGCGCGAGCAGTCGATTATCTCAAACTGCCATATCAGGATTGCTTACGCACCGAACACCATGGAAACGGCAAAAGTCCTGTCGGACATGGCCGGTAAGACCACGCTGGTTCAGAAAAAGACCTCAGCCAGCCACACCACCGGTCGGATCGGCACGAACTATTCCGAGACGCTGACGGAAGTCGCCCGCCCTCTTCTGACACCGGATGAATGCATGTCTTTGCCGGGGATCCAGACCGGCGCGGGCGGCAAGGTCAACCGTGCCGGCGACATGCTCATATTCGTTGCTGGCCGTCCGGCCATCTATGGCCGCCAGGTTCTCTATTTCCAGGACAAGGATTTGCAGGCTCGCGCCGAGATTCAAATTCCCTCCGCAAAGACCCTTCCCAATCCGGTTTCCCCTTCCCTGTCGTTAAACCAGAAGGTGACCTCATGAAAATCAGTGAAGTAATCGCCACCCTACAGACCGTTCAAAAACTCTACGGCGATATCGCCATCACAGGCGGCACGCTCACCGACGACCAACCGCTTTCCAACATCACTGTCACCAATACCGATGGAATGCAGATCTGGCCGCGCGATCCGAATTGCCGCGCTGGATCCAGCCCCATTGACGGCGTGTTCCTGGATTGACCCGCCGACCCCCTTCTTTCTTTCCAAACCCAGAGACAACCGACCATGACAAACACACTCACCGCTGATTGGCGCGCAGATGATCCGGCCCGGGCAGAGGCCCTTATGGAACATGTCATCGCGACATTTCCAAGAGACCGGCTACCGGCTGCAACCCTTGATGAAGTCGCAAGTCACTATGTGCGGAAGCACTTTCCGGACGCGGAGCTGGAGCGCCGTGTTGAGCTCGTTGCGCGGATCGAAAAGGCGAATGTCGTCCGGCAGAGCCTTTATTCGGTCAGCCCCCGTCAGAAAAACAGCCGTCCTTCCATCTTTGAATCCTCGAAAGGCAATTGATCATGGCTGAAACCAACTCAATCGCAAAGACGTACCTAGCCGTTCCTTATGAGCAGCGCGAAGCCGCAAAAGCTGCGGGTGCTTTGTGGGATAAAAAAGAAAAGGCATGGTTCGCAAAGGGAACCGATATTCCGCAGAGCCTTGCGAAATTCCTGCCGCAGAACCAGCCGGAGAGCGAAAAGGGTCGCGAGGATCCGCGCGAGGCGTTCGGTCAGTTCCTTCGTGAGAATGGCGCGGACCTGAAAGGTTTGCCGGAAATGGACGGCAAGTGGCATCGCATCGCCCTCGTTGGCGAGGGCAAAGTTACCAATGCCACTTATCGCGGTTTCCTGGACGGGGTTCCGAACGGCCAGTTCAAGAATTTCAAGGGCGATGAAGTTCCCTTGCAATGGACCGGCAAGGGCGAGGCCCTGACGCTGGAAGAAAAGCAGAGGCTCACAGCAGAAGCCGCGCAGGCTCGTGAGGTCCGCGAGCGTGAACGCGCCCAGGATCAGGAAGCGACCGCCAAACGCTCATTCGGCATCTGGACCAATATCAAGACATGGGCCACTCCGGAAAACTGCCCGTATCTGGCAAAGAAACAGGTCCGGGGTTATGGCGTGAAGCTGGCCGACGACGGCCGCATGGTGGTCCCGCTGCGCGATGACACTGGCCGGATTTGGAGCCTGCAGTTTGTTGGCGATGAAAAATTCTATCTGAAGAACGGCCGCAAGACCGGGCTCTTTCACACGATCGATCCGGACCGCGAGCTTGAGAAGGACCGCAAGGGCGAAAAGCTGACTGTTGTCATCGGTGAAGGCTATGCCACCGGCGCTGATGTTCACAAAGCTACCAAGCTGCCGACCTTTGTTGCCTTCGACAGTGACAACCTGGTCACCGCCGCCAAGTCCGTTCGCGAGAAATATCCTTCTGCAAACATCCTGATTGCAGCCGATGACGATCATCATCTGCCCCTGCAAGTTCCGCCGTTACCGAATAAGGGTTTGCGGTCTGCTCAGCGCGCCGCTGAAGCCGTTGGCGGTAAAGTTCTAGCTCCGTCCTTCACCCCGGCCGAGAAGGGCCGCGGCGCTACTGACTGGAACGACCTGAAGCAGCTCCGCGGCGAAAAGGGCTTGCTCACTGCACTTCGTGAATCCTTCACGTTGATGCAGCGGGAACAGAAGCTGGGAAAGGACAAGGGGCTTGAGCGGCAATTGGAGATGTCGCGGTGACAGCTTCAAAGCGCAAACTTCTGAAAGCTTACGTCAAACCGGAAGTTCACCAGCGCATTACCGAGCACGCGAAACGCACGAAACTTTCGGCTTCGCGCGTTGTTGAGCGTCTTTTGGAGACCGGGAAACTTCCGGATCGATCTACTGATCTTGTGATCGTCAACCTCCTGCAGGTGAACGCCGACCAAGCCCGCCTAGGCAATTTGCTCCTGAAGGGGATCAATGAGACCGCAGACGGTCATCTTGTCCGCGAAATGCAAAAACTGCTGACCGAGGTTCGCAAGACACAAGGCGATATCAAAGCCCGGGTTGCAGAGCTCAAGCCATGATCGCCAAGAAAACCGCGCTGAAAAGATCCTGGGGAGCCAAAGCGCTGGCGAAGTATATCGCCGGCGCCAAGGAGAAAGGCGAAAAGCTCGATCAGTTCTGGCTTTCCAACTGCAACGCCGGCGATGGGATCGAAGACCTGGACACGGCCATTGCGGAGATCCGCGCGACCCAGGCGCTCAACCAGCGCAGCAAAGCGGATCCAAATTACCACCTGGTTGTCTCATTTGCCGAAGGCGAAAAACCTGACATCGATGTGTTGAAGGACATTGAACAGGAGTTCGCGAAGGCCCTTGGCCTGGAAGATCATCAACGTGTTGTTGGCACTCACATCAACACTGAAAACTTCCACATGCATATTCAATTCAACCTGGTGCATCCGGAAACCTTCCGGATGCACACCCCCTATCGTGATTTCCAGATCCTTCAAGAAACCGCCGCCGAGCTGGAGAAGAAACACGGCCTGCAGGTTGTCCAGGGCCGCGGCAAAGACAACGAACGCGACAATCAGAAAGCCCGCGATAAAGAGGCCAATACCTGGGAGCAATCCTTCTCCGGATACCTGAAGGAATACCAAGGCGAGTTGCTGAAGATCCGCGATCGCGCAACTTCATGGGAGGAGTTCCATGAAGGGATTGCGGACTATGGCATTGAAATTCGCAAACGTGGTGCCGGCTTCGTATTCCGCGACCTGGAACGCGGCACGATGGAAAAGGCTAGCACCGTCGATCGCCAGTTTTCCAAGAAGCAACTCGAAGACAAATTCGGCCCATATCAGAAACAAGAACGCCTGATCGATCAGAAGAAGGCCCGGACGAAATACCGGCGCCGTCCTCTCGATCCGCGTCTTGAACATCATGCCGCATGGAAGCGGATGCACCAGGGTCAATTCCGCAAAAACCTGTCCTGGCGCCGGTTCCTGGAACAGCAGGCCGGTGTTGATGCCGAGGCGCGCGAAGCACTCGAGCTGCAGAAATCCTACCTCCAAATCCTTTCCGGCAAGGATCCGAAGAAGGTCAGAACCCGGCAGATCACTCCCCGGAAGTCGAAAGGCATGTCCCGATGACAACCCGTGTGGAGTTTGCAACTTGGCTAATTGTATTTTGATATAGAGCAATATCCAATCGCAAATTAGCTAAAGAGCCACTTGGATAGCCAGAAATGAAATCTTTGATAATTCCGACGTCATCGAAGACCCAGTGACTCGATGCTCGAAGTCTAGGTCGACGAGTATACGTACACTCCTGGGCGCGGCGAGTCCAAACAGCGTGATCGACTCTATCTCAATCTCTTGGTTCTCGTAGAGATCGTTCAAAGTACCTGTGCGCCTATCTACAGAGGCAGCAACATCCACATTTCCATCGACTGATAGGTCTCAACGTGTGCTCGTGCGTTGATCCGGGATCTTGAGATCGCAACCCGTATCAGTGCGATAATTATCACGCTTTCGGGGTTCGACTTTGTGATGTTCGCCGGAAATTCTCCTTATTGCCAAATGAAGGCTCCTATTATCGGCTGTCAAAAATGGTTGTCAGAACAGGGATTATCTGAGCTCATCCGATGCCTGAAAATAACGAGGGATGGTCATTTTGAGATATGCGGTAGCTTCCTTTGGTCTGTCCTAAACAGCAATTGGAGCTGACAGCTCAATATGAAAGAAATCGTTGTCTATACGGATTACGTGTGCCCCTACTGTTTGCTGGCGGAGCCGATGCTGCGCACAGCAATCGAGGGAAGAGGCATCAAGATCACGTGGCGTGGGTTTGAACTGCGGCCGCATCCCGTACCGACATTGAGGGTTGAGGATGAATATTTGCCCTCTGTTTGGCGATCCTCGGTTTATCCTATGGCCGAACGGTTGGGGATTGATATTCAACTGCCAACGATCTCGCCGCAACCAAGGACGGACAAAGCGTTCGAGGCTCTCCTCTACGCGGAGCAACATGATCTCGGAGATGCGTTTTCAGTAGCGGTGCTGTCTGCCTTTTTTCAGAAAAATCTCGATATCGGTGACATATCCATACTTGTCAAAATAGGAGAGCAAGTCGGACTGAACGGCGCATCGCTAAAGGACGCCCTGGTTCAAAACAGATTCCGGCATCAGCATCAGGACTTCCAGAGAACTGCGCATGGTGTTCACAAGATCAAGGTTGTTCCCACCATCATGATAGGCGACCAGAGGTATGAGGGAGTTCCCAACGCTGACTGGCTCTACAACGCCATTGGTAGATTGGAGGCGCGATAAAATGTGTCCACCCGGAATCAATAAGCCGCCTCTGTCGGACGAGATGGAAATTGGCAACTTGGATGAGAAGCACATGCAGGAAACGGTTCAGCTATCGCTGAACCACGTACGCAATGGGGGCATTCCGTTTTCTGCATTGGTCGTCGATGAAAATGGCGTGGTGATCGGCAAAGGGGTCAATGAGGTAGTCGACAGCTGCGATCCAACCGCGCACGCTGAGGTGGTAGCCATAAGAGAAGCTTGTAGGGCGATTGGTACACCGGATCTTCGAGGTAAGGTTCTTTTCGCCTCTGGAGAGCCATGTGCATTGTGCTACATGGTGGCTCGCTGGGCTGGTATTACGAAGATTTTTGTCGCTGCTGACAGGGATGATGCTGCACGGTTTGGCTTCGATTATCGATGGACATATCATTTTTTTCAGTCCGGCCGGCCAACTGCCTCGATGAAGATAGAAAAACTGCGAACAGAAGGCTGTGCCGAGCCTTTCGAGAGATGGATTGAGTTGAATGGAGGTCTTTAAGCACGACGAGCCTCTATCGCAATCTGCCACGTATAAGTCGAGTTGCGTCCAGTCGGTTGAGATCCCCTGAACGCGGGCAATGTCTGGATGGATTAAAAAAACTCATTCGACGCATGAAAGATCTGAAGTTTCGTTAGTGACTCCGGCGGGCCTAAAGTGTGTTCGCACATCATGGATATTCTGTTCGTGGTTTATCAGTACAAAGGTGGAGTCCATATGCCTTCTATCCTCACAAGACTTTTGGTTGCGTCCGTACTTTTTCTGGGCATTCAGACTGGATTGGCGGTCGCAAACGACCAAGAAATCACCTTCCATTTTTATGGTGCCGAGGACTGTCCTCCATGTATGGCGTTCAAGCGTAGCGGGCTCCCTGTCGTTCAAAAATCCGCACAAGAGAATGGTTATCTGGTCTCGGTCAATATCATCGAAAAAACGCGTGACGTCCCAAAACCTGGTTCCTATGGCAAAGCGGATGATCTTTTGCGCAAGGCGGCAAGCGAGCTAAAAAGAGTATATCCACCCATCTTTTTCGTGACCAAGGGTGATGAGGTTGTGGTGGTGTACGAAGGTGATTGGGAAAGCGCGCTGGCCCGCGCTGAAAAGGATGCGGGCAAGTCGTAACAAATTACAATTTACGCAAAGTCCTCGACGCGATGTCCCACAAAACGTTCTGCGCTGGAGTGAGAATATTGAGCATCGTGCGGCCGTATGGCCAATCGTACCAGGGGCGAGTTGGAAGGGCAGCTTCATGAGCGCCACGATGCCAGCGACTTTGAGCATCACACGCAAGATAAGCTCCAGCCAATTGGGTAGCATTGTTGGCCGTGCGCTAGCATTTGGCTTCCTGCCTCTAGGTTCAGTTTAGACTTCCGGGCTTGCAGTCTCACCACGTCGAGACGGACTGCGTGCAGATTTCTTCCACGACGTATTCTGTACCCGTATGCAGACAATCTAGTTTTTCCTCCGATGGCCGAGAAACTCGGGTTCTCCGAGCTGTACTAGGTTGCAAATCGTTTCGCTGCGCCGAAGCACGCAGTAGCAACAACTCCTTCAATTGAGCCGGCCGGACTGAAGAAAAGGAAAGGGCGCCCCAGGGCCGTCGTAGCGAGAGGAAATGTGACAATGAATGTGTCTGAATACAAAAACTATGACGGGGTAGGCCTAGCCCAACTGGTCAAGAAAGGAGAGGTAAGCGCGAAGGAGTTGGCAAGAACCGCCCTGAAGATTGCGGAAGAGTTCGAGCCGGATATTGGAGCCCTCATCGCCACGTTTGATGACGATGTAGAAAACCTTAGAGACTCGTCCTTGCCGGAGGGTCCATTCAAGGGGCTTCCGATTATCATCAAAGACTGCCTCATTATGGCGAGGGGCAAACCGGTAGCCAATGGCAGTCGTGTGTGTGACGGCCTAAGCGCACCTTATGATACCGAATTGATGACACGTCTTCGCGCTGCAGGTGTCGTTCCCATCGGTATCGGTAAATGTCCTGAGTTCGGATACAACGTTACCACAGAACCAGTACGTTTTGGCCCGGTCCACAATCCATGGAAACTGGGTTATTCGGCGGGAGGTTCCAGCGGCGGCTCGGCCGCGGCAGTCTCTGCCGGATATGTGCCTCTTGCCCATGGCAATGACGGCGGCGGCTCAATTCGAATACCTGCTAGTCAGTGTGGTCTTGTTGGATTGAAGGTTACCCGCGGCCGCACCTCTATGGCCCCTGATATTGGTGAAGCACTGTTCGGCATGGGGTCGGAGGGTTTTCTCAGCCGATCGCTACGCGATACTGCGGCAATGCTCGACGCGGTGAATGGTTCGGCGCCAGGTGATCCCTATCAAATTCCCGCACCTGCCCGGCCTTATGTCGACGAACTCAAGGCCGAGATGAGGCCGGCGAAGATTGCGGTGGCAGTCCCCAAACATTGGACCAGGCATTCAATAAGCCCCGAAGTGGAGAAAGCCGTTAATGCCGTCGGACGGATTCTTGAAGATCTGGGTCACAACATTACTGAAGATTGTTTCAATCACAGCCCTGGAGGATTGGCCGAGGCGATCAACCTGGCCTGGATAATTGGCGAAACGGCTTGGATTAAAGGCGTTTCTCAATTCTCTGGTATTGAGCCAGGTCCTGAGACCCTTGAACGTGCCATGCGGAATATCTATCGCGAAGGTCTGGAACTGGATGCGGTGTCCAGCCTGAGCACGATCTGGTCGGGCTTCAACTCAACCTGCAGGTCTGTCGCTCCGTTTTTCGAAGAATACGACTACTTCGTACTGCCGACACTGGCAAAGCCGCCGATCAAACTAGGCGTCCTGAACCAGAACGCCGATATCGATTCCAAGAAATGGTGGGATGCGATTGAGGCTGTCGCCCCTTTCACGGCGATATTTAACGTGACTGGGCAACCCTCGATTTCACTCCCTCTCTGCCAGAGTAGGAACGGAATGCCGATCGGTATTCAGATCGTCAGCAAATTCGGCAATGAAGGAGGCCTGCTTCGTTTGGCTGCGCAGCTGGAGCAGGCAATGCCTTGGACTGACCGTCATCCAGATCACTCAATCTGGAACAGGTGAATATTTCAAAACCACTCGAGCAAAGGGAGTGGTGGCACCCAGTTCAGCCAACTCTTTGACGTGCTCGCCAACAGCAAGCAAATCGTGACCCGACCATCCCGCGATCAAGGCGCGGGAGACACTTTCAGGCATAGGAAACATGCAATTCAAGGCGATCGCTTCGATTCGAACGTTGCTGGTCACGTAGAAAATCCTGTTGCTTCCTGTGTTGGTTAAACCGGGCATCGCTCATCCTGTGTGCGCATTCGTGTCGCGCTGCTCAGAGGCAAGGGAAATATGCCGAATGGAAGTGCGGGAACTGAAAACAATCAATACCCAGAACCAGGTGGCCTGTTTCGCCGCGTGACCTCGGATGAGACGCCCCATTCCAATCGTCTCAATCCGTAACGAACACCCCCTTGTCTGCGGCCGGATCAGTACAAAACGGTGCACTGTAAATCATAGAAAATTTCTAACTCAATCTATGAGAGGCACTATCCGTCAGCTGCTGAATTTTGCTCATGCAACGCCTGAATAATCTCGTATTGCTGCACTGCAAAATTAGCAGTTAATTGCGTACGCACATAACCCTTACGGGTTATGTGAAATCAAAAACACCCCAAGAAAATCGGAACGGAAAAATGAAAACGGTCGCTATCGTATATCACAGCGGTTTCGGTCATACCGAAGTGCAAGCTAAGCATGTTGAAATGGGAGCAGCCTCGGTCGAGGGGGTTACTACACGTCTTCTCAAAGCTGAAGACATCACCAATAAACCGACAATTTTGAACGACGCAGACGCCATCATTTTCGGGTCGCCCACCTACCTGGGAACGGTTTCTGCGCCATTCAAGGCTTTCATGGATTCTACCACCAACATTTGGTTCCAGCAGGAATGGAAAGACAAGATTGCCGCAGGCTTTACCAACTCAACCAGCCTCGCAGGGGACAAGCTTAGCACTCTCATACAATTGGCAGTTTATGCCGCACAACACGGGATGATCTGGGTTGGTCAGTCCGAAATGAACTCCTCACCCGAAGGCCAGCCGGGTCATCAGGCTGCGGTAAATCGCACCGGCACCATGCTCGGCGCTGTTGCGCAGTCGGAAAACGACGATCCCTCTGTGACGCCGAACGGCGGTGACCTAAAAACTGCAGAGCTATTTGGTGAACGAGTTGCGCGCGTCACTCTGCGAATGAACTAAATCCAATTCAAAGAACACATCGGGTCGGGATCAGTCTGTGGATTTCGAGCCTTCACTCAATCAAATAGCAGGAGAGTCAGGCATGGCAGAAATGGCGCGCAGGAAAGCAATGATCTCAGGCGCGACCGCCGCCATTAGCTCTCCTGTCATGGAGACCAGCATGAATGCGAAAGATCAAATTCTCAAATTGATCAACCAGTACAGCTTTACGTTGGATTCGGGTGACTTGGACGGCTTTGCCGACCTTTTCAAGGACGGCGAGTGGATTTTTGAAGGCTCAGAACCAAATCGAGGTCGGCAAGAGCTTTATGACAATGTTCTTACTCTCGTGATCCTCTACGAGGACGGTACGCCGCGCACGCGTCACGCGACAACAAACGTCAATATCGAAGTGGATGAAGAAGCGGGCACCGCGACCAGCCAGCGCTATGTCATTGTCGTCCAGCAAACCGACAAACTGCCCCTGCAGGTCATATACTCAGGCCAGTATTTCGATGAATTCGCGCGCCGTGAAGATGGCAGTTGGTATTACACCCGCCTGACTATCCGGAACCCTCTGTTCGGTGATCTGAGCCACCACCTTCGTACCAGACTTGATCAGGGATAAGCCAAGTTCTCTCATCTTGTCCGCTGGCCGCGGATCAACTTCACATACATTCAGACAATCAGGAGAAATCGATGGCTGATCGTGACGAAATTGCCAAGCTCATCAATCACTACAGCTTCACCTTGGACAGCGGCGACATGGAAGGCTTCGCCGAACTCTTCGCGAAGGGTGAGTGGGGTATCGAAGGCGACATGCATAAAGGCAAGGACGCAATCATGAACAACGTCCTGTCAAAGGTCATCCTGCGTGAAGATGGTACTCCTAAGACTCGTCACGCTTCCACAAACGTCGATATCTATGTCGATGAGGCCGCAGGCACAGCCACTTGCAAAAGGTATGGCATCGTGGTGCAGCAAACAGAAGATGTGCCTCTTCAGACGATCTTTTCCGGCGACTATTACGATGAGTTCATCAAAGAGAACGGGGATTGGCGGTTCGTGAAATGCGAAATTAAACGGCCTTTTGTTGGTGACCTGTCACAGTTGTTTACTGGTGCGTTTTGAACCAGCGGCTGGAAAATTGCGCCCTTACACCAAACAGATCCGGCTCTCGGGCCGGTTCTGCTCCCAAGTGCCCCATAGCTATATCTCGTCTAAAAAGGAGCACTATGGCTTAGTCGTTGAATGCCGTGAGCTCTCCACACTAAACCGTGCACTCTTTGAAGGCATGTGAGCTATAAGCGAGCCTAACCAAAATGGATTTGTGACGAAACTTCTGTCAGTGAAATGTAATTTTCTTCGTAGGTCGAGCCAATAGGGTGTTGGCCCGTCAGTCAGCTTTACGTTGCGTATGCCCAAGATCAATTTGCACAAACGACTGGTATTTGCGCGAAGCAGGATTTTCCCGACTAAAAGGCAAGCACGGGTGTCCGCTGCTATTATCCCTCACATTGGGAGTAGCCGCGCGCATACTATTTTCTAATCCATCGGCTGAGTAAATTTCAGTGCAGAAGGTCCCAGCTCAGTCCTACACTGATGCGGGATCGATGTGAAAAGAAACAAACGAAGCGCTGTCCAGCCGACCAACCACCCCGAAACTAGTCGGAAGTGAAGTGCGTTAGCCCTGCCGCTTCAAGGTTGTCTTTTCAGTGTCGATTGCCCGAACATTCAAATGCTGACTGAAATGGCCTCTCGGCACGTTTCAGGAGCGATTGGCGATCGGAAAATTTCCTGGATCAACTGAGTGTCGGAAAAAGGAGGCGGCGAATGTAGCCACCTCACATGAGCTTTTAGCGGACACACAAGTCGATTGTTCACTATCTGCCAAGCGCTTCGACGAGCTGGGCGACTGAGAGAAGGCGGTAATCGGCGCCATGCGGCATCACCAGGTGCACGCCGATTGGGATCCCGGCTTCGGTCGTGCCGAATGGAACGGAAATCGCCGGATGCCGGCTGAGATTGAAGGGAAACGTGAAGGGCGTCCAGTCCATCCAGTGCTGTTCCTGCGTTGGATCGTAGAGGTCTGAGCCGAGATCCGGAGGGGGAGTTGCAACAGTCGGCGTGAGAATAACGTCGAAGGAGTCGAAAAGCTGGTTTATCTTGGAGCACACACGCCAGCGGGCTTGCTCGGCCGATACGAAATCGGAACCGAGAAGGTCTTTGCCGAGCTCCATTTCCCTTTGAAGCCCTGCGTCGAGCAGCTCAATCTTGTCCCTGGAAATCATGTTCGCCAAATAGGCGGCGCCGGAGCGCCACAATGTCAAAAGGCTGGACCTAGATTCCTCCAGGAAAGTGCCATCCACTTCCTCAATGATGGCGCCGGCGTTCGAGATGGCGTTTGCTGCATCTCTAGTGACCGAGAGAACCTCTGGCTCAACCCGCCTTGGGCTCGGCGAATTGGTGATAAGTGCGATGCGCAGGTCTTTAAGAGTGCGGGTTTCTTGTTTCCGCTCCAGCTGAGACAAGGTCCATGGGTCCCGCCGGTCTGGAGCGGATATTGCGTCAAAAAGCAGTTTTGTATCAGCCACTGTGCGGGCCATTGGCCCGACATTGGACAGCGTGCCCATCGGACTGGCCGGCAGGTTCGGGATCGCGCCGAATGTCGCTTTAAAGCCGACCGTACCGGTGAAGCTTGCCGGTATTCGAACCGAACCGCCAGCGTCTGTTCCGAGTGCCAATGGGCCCATGAAGTCTGCAAGAGCGGCGGCTGCACCCGAGCTGCTGCCACCGGGCGTTTTGCCTGGCGCGACTGGGTTAAGCGTGACGCCGTTGAGCGGACAGTCGCCGGTGCCCTTCCAGCCAAATTCAGCCATTGTGGTTTTGCCGGTCAGCACGGCACCGTTTTCTCGCAGGCGCGCAACCGAAGGGGAATCCTCGTCCCAGGGACCCGCTGGATCGACCGCTTTAGAACCTCGCAGGGTTGGCCACCCCTTAGTCAGGATCATGTCTTTTACCGTTACCGGGATACCGTCGAGTTGGCCAAGGGGCGCCTTGTCTCGCCAGCGCTTTTCAGAGGCCTTGGCGGAATTGATTGCGGCCTCTCGGTCAATAAGAACAAATGCGTTCAGTTCCGCATCTCGGGCTTCGATACGATCCAGCACCGCCTCCGTTACATCGACCGGAGAAACGGTCCCCTCACGATACATGTCAATCAGTTCGGTCGCGGCCGCCTGGCACAGCGGAGAAAGTTCTGCCGTCATTTCAATGCCTTCCGTAGTTCGTTCTCAAGGCGACAAATTCAACACTTGATTATGTAATCTAGTTATGTAATAAAGTCCAGCGAATTGACGGGCTACATAAGAGGAGACCTACCAATGAACCTGATCTATTCTCATGATCTCGGCCCGCGCGAGGGCTGGAGCGGTGTCATCCGCAAGGGGCAGCGTGTGAAGATCACCGATGTCGAAGGCGGCACGATTTCTGACATCGTCACCTTCAATCTGCACAATCTGAACGAGCGGTTCGACCAAGGGCGCACCAAGGCGAACCAAGGCCGCATCAAGATCTCGACGGGCAACAAGCTCTTTTCCAAATACAACACGGCCTTCATGACCATTGTCGAAGACACGACTGGCGGTTGCCATGACCTGGATTACGGCATGTGCAATTCCTGGGTGTTTTCGTCCGGCAAATACCAGGGTTGGGCTGGCATGGAGAAATACGCCGGCATGGAAGCGCCGACCCGTGGGTGCTGGGAAATCCTGACTGAGTGTCTTGAAGACTGGAGTGTCCAGCCGGAAGACATTCCGAGCCCCTTCAATGCCTTCCAGGACGATTTCTACAATCTCGAAAAAGGCCTGATGGGTATGCAGCAGCCGCGCAATAAGGCCGGCGACTATGTCATTCTCCAGGCCGAAATCGACTTGCTTTACGCCATGACGTCTTGCCCTTGTGCATCCCGCCCGAACCGCGTCGAAATCTTCCAGGAAGGCGCGACGACCTATGACGAATGGCACAAAGCCGTAGCTCGCAATGACGATCCAAACAACACCATGCCGCCGATGCCGGCTCCGCTGCGTGCCTTCCGCCCCGATGGCCTGAAAGAGCTCGCAGGCTAGTTCCTCCCGGGAGGGGCGACACCCGGTTTAACCAACACAGGAAGCAATAGGATTTCCTAAGTGACCAGCAATGTTCAAATCGAAGCGATAGCCTTGAATCGCATATTGCCTAGGCCTGAAAGTGTGTCCCGCGCATTGATCGCGGGATGGGCGGGTCGTGATCTGCTTGCCGTTGGCGAGCACGTCAAAGAGTTGGCTGAACTGGGTGTCGCCCCTCCATCGGAGACGCCGCTATTCTATGAAGTGTCGAGAGACAGGATCACCGACGGAGTCGAAATTCAAGATGTCGGTCCGGGCGGTGGCGGTGAAGTTGAGTGTGTTCTTTGGCGTATCGGAGGGGCCCTCTATCTGGGACTTGGATCCGACCATACGGATCGGGAGCTGGAAGCAACCTCCGTCGCCATGTCCAAGCAGGTTTGTGACAAGCCGGTATCCGACCAAGTCATTCGACTTTCGGATCTCGATTGCTCGACGGACGACCTGCGCATGTCCTGCCGCATCAGGGAAAACGGGGAGTGGGTCCTATATCAAGAAGGCTCTCTCGACACGCTATGGGCGCCATTGGAACTGCTTTCACTGGCTCAAAAGCGTGGTGCGCTCACTAATGGTGAGGACGTCGCTCTTTTCTGCGGCACGCTTCCTGCAATTGGAGGCGTTCGCCCAGCGAATGAATATCGCATGGCCCTGTACCACCCCGATGGTCGTGAGCTGATTTCCCTCGGCTATGACGTGCGGCGCCTCAAAGCCAACGCTTAATGATTGAGAGATTTCAAGCATGAACAAAGAGCATTTGGAGTTCTTTACGGTCGACATGGAAACCGGATGGGAGACGCCGACAGGCTATCCGGCCGGGATTCAGCAGAAAATTCTCGCCGGTGCGCTGGATGAGGACGGCAATTCCGGTTCACGCACGCGTTTGCTGCGCTTTGCACCCGGTTCCTACACGACGACGCCATTTGTCCACGATTACTGGGAAGAAGTTTTCCTGTTTTCCGGAGACCTGACGGTTGGCGCTGAAGGCGAAGAGGTTGCCTACACGGGCCCAACTTACGCCTGTCGCCCTCCCGGAGCTTATCACGGGCCGTTTAAATCCGAGAAGGGATGCGTGCTCATCGAATTCCATCAGTTCGCCTGACAAATAACGCGAAAGGGTGAACAGCAATCAGTCAATGGAGGAGACAATGACTGTTAAAATGACGCGCCGCACCGCGGCCAAAATGATCGGTGGGGCTATTGGTGGAGCGCTCGCTGCGCCAATGATCCTTGGGAGGGCGGCAGCCGCCAATCCGGTCAAAGTCGGCATGATTTACACCACGTCCGGTGTTTTTGCGTCCTCGGGCGACATCATGTCCAAGTCAGCAAAGCTGTTCCTCAAACACGAGGCACCCGCCATTCTCGGCGACCACACCATCGAGCTGATCGAGCGCGATGATACCGGGCCCAATCCGGACGTTGCCAAACGTCTTGCAACCGAGCTGATCACCCGGGATCGAGTCAATTTCATCGCTGGTTTGCAATGGACCCCGAACACCAACGCAATCGCGCCTGTTCTGACTGCCGGCAAGACGCCGGGAGTAATCATGAATGCGACGGGCGCTGTTACTACCCGCCTTTCACCTTATCTCGTTCGCTTTTCGCAAACGCTCTGGCAGAGCTGTTATTACATGGGCGTTTGGGCGGCACGAAACCGTATGAAAAAAGCCTACGTTTTGGTCACAGACTTCTCGCCCGGCCATGACGCTGAAGCCGCTTTCCATCTCGGCTTCACCGAAAGCGGTGGCGAGGTGATCGAACAAGTCCGGATGCCGATCCGCAATCCCGATTTTACACCGTTCCTGCAGCGGGTCCTAGACGCAAATCCCGATGCGCTGTTCTGTTTCAACCCGGGCGGTCCGCAGGCAACAACTTTCATGCGGGCCTATGCCGAGCTTGGTCTACGCGACAAAGGCATCAAACTGATTGGGTCAGGTTATCTGACTGGTGATGACGAGTTGCCGAACATGGGAGCCGCCGCTGAAGGCGTCTTCACTTCTCACTTCTACTCAGCGGCTGCCGAACGTCCCGCGAACCAGCACTTCCGCGATCTGTGGCAAGCCGAGTATGGGGACGTTCTGTGGAATGAGCTGGCTATCGGGACATGGGACGGCATGGCCGCCATCTGTCAAGCTGTGGCCGAAACAAACGGTGCAGATGACTCAGACGCTGTAATCGAAAGCCTGAGGAGATTCTGGACCAAGGATAGTCCTCGCGGCACCGTTCAAATCGACTCGGAAACTCGGGATATCATTCAAAACATCTACATCCGGGAAGTGAAAATGGTGGACGGCGTCCCTCAGAACATCGAGTTCGAGACCTTCGAAAGTGTGAAGGATCCTTGGAAGGAACGCAATCCCGCGTAACTGAAGCTTTCTGGAGTAGTAACGGTGGATATCGTCCTTTCCATTCTGATCCACTCGGTCGCATTCACGGCGCTGCTTTACCTGATTTCGGTCGGATTGAGCGTCACCATGGGCCTGATGGGTTTTGTGAATCTAGCCCATGGTGTGTTCGCAATGGTTGGGGGTTACGTCACGGCGACGCTCATCACGGCAGTTCATCTGCCGTGGTGGGCAGCTATCGCCCTGACCCCCTTTATCGTTTCGGGCATTGGCGTCGTCGTCGAAAAGGTCCTTTACAGCAGGCTTTACGGCAAGGCTGAACTTGACCAAGTCCTCTTTTCCATTGGCTTGTTGTTCGTGGCTTCCGCCGTCGCTCAGGAACTCTATGGTCCGTTGCTGATCCAGATTCCAATGCCGGCATCCCTTCTGGAACCGATCCAAGTGCTGGGCGTGAGTACGTCATCCTACAAGCTCGTGTTAGTGGCAGTCGGGGCAAGTGTCGCACTGGCAGTTCTTTATGCCCTCGAGCGGACAACGCTCGGAGCAATGATCCGCGCGGCAGTTGAAAACCGCACGATGGCCGAAGGGCTTGGCTTGAACACAAGTTTGCTGTTTTCCGGTACATTTGCCCTGGGCACCGGGCTTGCCGCGCTTGGTGGTGCCATCGGAGCAGAGCTGTTTCCGATCACACCGGCCTATGGCTTCGTCTACCTCGTTTACTTCATGATCGTTGTCGCTATCGCCGGCTTGGGAACGGTTCGCGGTGCATTCATCGCCTCTTTCCTGGTGGCTTTGATCTCGACGATCTCGGCTTACTTCCTGCCGGAGTATGGAACCATCGTTCTCTTCGCCGGTGTCTTCCTGCTGCTGCTGGTGCGGCCGCAAGGCTTGTTTGGGAGGGTGTCATGACCGACATCGCATTAACAGGCAACGTTGCCACACAGGCACTCAAGAAGCGGCACCTGCGTCCGGTCGAGTTTTTACCGCTTTTGGCCGTGTGTGCTGCCCCGATCTTTGGCGAGCAATACCTGCCGCTCGCAACGCAGATTGCCATCTTCATCATCTTTTGCCTTTCCCTTGACCTACTCGTTGGTTTCGGCGGTATCGTCACGATCGGCCACAGCGTGTTCTTCGGGCTGGGCGCTTACACGTCCGGGATCTTGTCGGCAAATGGTTATGGTGATCCGCTGACAGGGCTGGCGGCTGGTGCCGCCGTTGCGGCGGTAGCATCACTGGCTCTCGGCGCCATCGTCTTGCGGGTTCATGGATTCACGCTACTGATGCTGACGCTTTGCTCAGTTTTTCTGATGCAGGAGATCGCCAACAAGGCGACGGACCTAACAGGTGGCATCGATGGCCTCGTTGGTGTGAGCACACAGCCGCTGCTTGGCATTTTCGAGTTTGATCTGTGGGGCAAGACCGGATTCGGCTACTCCGTTGCTGTCCTTGCCGTGGTCTTCCTCGCCGTCCGTCTACTTATGGCAACGCCCTTTGGCCTGTCGATTGTCGCAATCAGGGACAACAGGCTTCGTGCCTCGATGGTCGGTATTCCGGTGGGGTCGAGGCAGCTTGCTCTTTATGTCATTGCCGGATTGCTCGCTGGCGTGGCAGGAGCCCTGCAGTCGCAGATCACTCAGTTCGTCAGCATCAACGCCATTGGTTTCGAGCTTTCGGGTGAAATCCTGATCATGCTCGCACTGGGGGGCGCCGGACGCATCTATGGCGCCTTTTTCGGACCGATCGTCTATCTGATCGCGCAGGACATCTTCTCGAAGTTCGATCCTGCTTTCTGGCATTTCTGGCTCGGCACCATGATCGTGGTTGTTGTCTTGTTTGCCCCTGGTGGACTGGTGGGCCTGGCAAGCCATCTAGGCAAGAGCTCCATCGTCAGGAAGCTTATGTCTGAGAAGGAGAAATAGGATGGAATACTCCCATTTTGCGCTCCTTACCGATGAAGGAATGATCGAGAAAGACATGGCGAAGGCGAATGTCACACAGTCTTCGGCTCTAAGAGTCGCGGGACTTTCCAAATCCTTTGGCGATTTCAAGGCTGTTACCGATGTCTCATTTTCGCTGAGCAAGGGGGAAAGGCGCGCACTGATCGGACCAAATGGTGCCGGCAAGACGACATTGGTCAATCTTTTGACGGGTGCTTTCACGCCGACCGACGGTACGATTTGGCTCGGAGGTAAGGATGTAACGTCCCTGCCGGCGCATCTCAGGATCCAGGAAGGCCTTGCCAGGACTTTTCAGATAACGAACCTCTTTAACAGTCTTACCGTGCTTGAGAACATTGCGCTTGCCGGTGCCGAGCGAAAAGGTGAAGGCTGGCACATGTTCCGAAAGAACGCCTTCAGCACTAGGGCGCTTGAGCAAGCCGAACGTGTCATGGATCTGATCGGTCTAACGCGCGACGCATTTATTGAAGTCAGCGATCTGCCTTATGGTCGCCAGCGGCTCGTCGAACTCGGAATCGCGCTTGCTCTTGATCCGAAAATCCTGGTTCTCGATGAACCGGCCGCGGGTTTGCCGTCTGAAGATCACGATATCATTCTGGCGGCGCTGGATGCCTTGCCGAAAGATCTTGCTGTTCTGATGATCGAACACGATATCGAGCTGGTGTTCCGTTTCGCTTCCCATGTCACGGTGCTGGCGGAGGGTAAGGTCGTTTCCGACGGTTCGGGAGAGTTCGTGAAGAACGACCCAAAAGTCCGGGAAGTATATCTCGGGGAGTCCACACGATGACTGCAAATGCACTTTCGGCCGTAAATGTCGTCGCAGGCTATGGGCATACGAAAATCGTCAACGGTGTCAGCTTTGATCTTGCGGCGGGCGATGCACTGGCAGTCCTCGGCCGCAATGGCGTAGGAAAAACCACTCTGCTGGGGGCACTTGCCGGGCGTGTCAACGTATCCTCCGGTCAAATTCTCCTCAGGGGCAAAGAGGTACAAAACGCCAAGGCCTATAGACGCGTCAGTAAGGGGTTAACGCTGGTACCGCAGGAACGGGAAATTTTCGCAACACTGACCGTTGAAGAAAATCTCCGCATTGCGGCCAGCAATGCCGGAAGTCCCGGCATCGATACCGCCTATGAGCTATTCCCGCGCCTTAAGGAGCGAAGGGCCAACAAAGGAAGCGCCTTGTCCGGCGGCGAGCAGCAAATGTTGTCGATCGCGCGGGCGCTGTTGACCAATCCGAGCGTTTTGCTGCTTGACGAACCGTTCGAAGGGCTGGCACCAGTTATCGTTGAACAGCTGACCGAGGCTCTTCAAATGCTGCGCAAGACCAAGAGCATCACGATGGTGCTAGTTGAGCAGCATGCCGATCTGGCCGTGGAAATCGCGGGCAATGGGCTGGTTTTGGAAAGAGGGCAGATTGCCCTGAGCGGAGATGCCGATTCCCTTCGTGAAAACTGGCATGACGTCGAAAAACTGTTGAGTGTCGCCTAGTCGCTGCCTGGTCGATTTGGAGAGTGATTGATGTCCACAACAGAAAAAAAGGGTGACTTCCCGCCATTGAGCATCACACATGAGGCTTGGCTGAAGGGCGGCAAGGACCAAGAGTTCCGCGAATTTGTGGCGAGCTTCCTGAAACTTTCCAACATGATCTTGGAATCACGGGACTGGATTGCTGGGACGGTCGAACTGAGCGGGCCGCAGTATTCCGTGTTGGCTTATGTCGCACAATACGGCACTCCGAAGGTCTCTGATATTGCCGCCGACATGGATGTGACGTCGAATTTCATTACCGCCATGGTCAATGCCCTGGAAGCTAAAGGTCTTGTATCTAAGGTCATCGACGAAAATGATCGTCGGATCCGACGACTGTCATTGACGGAAAAAGGCAGGGAAGCAGTTTATACGCTGACGCCCAATCGGCGCCGCGTCAACGATCTGTTTTATCAAGGGTTCTCGCGTGAGGAAGTGGAACAGCTCATCAACTTCATTCACCGCCTTTACAATAATGGACACAATGCGAACTACCAGACAATAGGCGCTGATGAGATGGCGCAGTCGAAAGTCGCCCTGCCCTGAGCTGTCAAACTCTACAATTCGACTGGATCAGAAATGCTTAACAAGCCGCAAACCCTGCGCGAACATTCTGCTGCCTACGCATCGGGTTCTATGTCACCCGTGGATACAGTTGAATGGGCACTCGACAACCTCGATGTGGCTCCGCACGCTTTCACGCTGGTTACTGCGGACCGCGCAAGGCAGGAGGCCGCCGCCTCAGAGAAACGCTGGAGGGACGGGAGGCAACGCGGCGCATTGGATGGTGCTCCCGCTGCAGTCAAGGATTTGTTCGATGTTGCCGGCACGCCGACATCGGCGGGGTCGCTGGTTTACAAGGACGGCCCGATCAAGAACGTGGACGCACCGGTAGTCAACAGCCTTTCGCGCGCTGGGGTCTGTCTGCTCGGTAAGACCAATCTTACCGAGTTCGCCTACTCCGGCCTCGGCATCAATCCGCATTTTGGTACACCACCAAATGCCTACGGGAGCGATAAAGCGCGCATCCCGGGTGGATCGTCGTCCGGAGCGGCGATAGTAGTCGCCAAAGGCCTTGTCCCCGTTTCTCTCGGAACCGATACAGCCGGTTCGGTAAGGATACCGGCGGCAATGAATGGTCTCGTCGGTTTCAAGCCAAGCTCCTCATATTATGACCGTACCGCTGTTTTCCCGCTTTCAACGACACTCGACAGCGTCGGAATTCTCGCCCGTTGCGTCGACGATGTCCGGCTGATCGATGCTGCGCTCAAGGGTCGGAAAGGGGCAGTTCGGCAGCCCACAGGCGGGTTGAGCGGCCTATTGGTTTTTGCACCTGAAGGTATCGTAACCGAAAAGATCGAACCTGCGGTTGCCGAGAATTATGAAACGGCCCTGAGGGCGGTGGAGAAAGCGGGCGCAACCGTCGTGCGTTGCCGGGTCGACGAACTGGACGAGACCATGGAACTCATTTCGCGGCACGGTGCGATTACCGGCGGCGAAGCGGCTCATATTCATCGTGATTTGCTGGCATCTGAAGAAAGCAGCCTGATCGATCCTCGGGTTCTGGTGCGCCTGCGCATGGCGCAGGACATGCGCGCGCGCGACCTCGTGGCTCTGCTGAGCGTGCGTGACCGGCTCATCGGATCACTTTCGGGGAAACTTGGCCCACAGGCGCTGATCGCCTATCCGACTGTTGCGCGAACCGCTCCTACGATAGCCGAGCTCGAAGAAAGCGAAGAGACATATTTCAGCCAAAACGCACTGATCCTGCGAAATACTATGATCGGAAACTATCTGGATATGCCTGGAATTACCTTGCCTAGCGGAATAGACGGCGATGGGCTTCCAACCGGAATACTGTTCGCAACGACTACCGGCCGTGAAGCATCCCTATTGACTGCTGCTGTTGAACTGGAAGCGGTGTTAATTGAACAACTAGGACCTGTCTCGGCTGCGGAAGAACGGTTGTTTTGAACTGTTATGTTGGTCGACATTTTATCTCGGGTCGCGAGCCGTGGAACGCTTCTTTTTCGTGATTTTTGTTGGCCATAAACCATGCCAATTGTTTCATGATACCTGAATGGCTAGCAAAGCCTCTTGAGATCGATTCAGCAGCTGACTTGAACAAATTCAGTTGACAATAAAAGTGTCTAAAAGCAGACAATTGGCGGGGATGTATGTCTAACGATGCACCTCGGCAGGGCTACGTTCACGCAGATTTCCTAACTTTGATAGTAATAGGCCTGAAGAGTATGGTCGAACAGTACTTAGCAGACTGACGTCTACCCCTCGATTTAATTGAACACCACAGACGTCAAAGGTAAAACGGCTATCGTGCGATTAAACACGATAGCCGTTTCGATATCACGATGAAGGACTGATTTGCTATCGATCAGATCTCGTATTGATACTCATCCGGGACCCACGCATAGGCGTTGCCGCGACGCGCGACGTGGCCGAAGGTCGGGAACGGCAAGTGAGCGGAGGCGACTAGCACGCGCTCATTGGCTGCCATGTCGAGCAAACGATTGCGGGTGCGGCGACCGGTTTCGCTGTCGACATCGAACACAAGCCCGGCATCCGGATGTGAGAACTGCACTGCGGCGACACCGCAAGCATCACCCCAGATCAGCAATTGCTCGCTGCCGGAACTGACGCGATAACCAGTATGACCGGGTGTGTGACCGACGAGCGGCTCCGCCGAGATACCGGTGACCAGCTCGGGGCTGCCGGTGAACAGGTTGATTCGGCCATCATAGGCATCGCGGACACCGATTGCGGCGTCAAACCACGGTTTCGCGAAGTCAGGTGCGCCGGCTTTGTTCGCATCGGCTGTCCAGTAATCGAAATCGACACCGCAAATATGCATTTCGGCATTGGGGAAGACCGCCTTTCCTGAGGACAGGAGAGAGCCGATGTGGTCCGGATGCATGTGAGTTATCAGGATCACATCGATATCTTCCGGAGCAACGCCCGCGGCCGCGAGCGTTTCCGGGAAACGCCCGGCGGTCGGGCCGAACAGATCGGCCGAGCCGCTGTCGACCAGCACAAGCTGCTTTCCGGTGTTGATCAGATATGAGGTGACGCCCACCCGGATTTTTCCGTTCTGCGGAAGGAAGGCGTCGTTGATCGCCGCAGTCACGTCTTCCTGTTCGATTCCGTGCCAGAAGCTGTTATCGACATCCAGGTAACCGTCGAGAAGAGCGGTAACTTCCATGTCACCCAGCTTCCTCCGATATATGCCGGGCACCTGGGCACCGACCTTCGGTGCGGCTGCCGTTGCCGGTATTGTACCGGAGGTAACGGTCACGGCCGCAGCGCCGGCAGTTGCCACAAGTCCGCCAACAAGCGCTTCTCGCCTTGAAAGATCTCTCATTTTCGCTTCTCCGATTTAGTTGTTGGTCAGCATTTCGTTGACTACCGGCGCCAGGGCCTCGCCGAGCGCCTTGTGGTTTTCAGCCGTCATGTGGATGCCGTCGACGCCGACCGAAGTGACGATCTGGCTAGCGTCGAAGAAGGGAACGCTGGTGCGCTCGGCTTCCGCAGCGAAAAGCCCGCCCAATTGCCTTGAGGGTTCTTCACCTGCCTTGAACAGGCCGGAAAGCGGGGTTGCGGACGTGTCGTCCAGCGCGGGCGGGGCAACGATCAGGACTTTCGGTGCGGGATATTTGGTAAAGACCGGCTTTTCCGAACCCTGGACGATACCGGCAAGCTCGAAAGCGGCCTTTGCCACTTCTTCGGGGCTGCGACCAACGCCGTCCTGAAGATCGTTCACGCCAAGCATGACGACGACCAAGTCGAGAGGCATGTTGCGGGCGATCGAATCCGGCAACGCCTTCGCGCCATTGAAGTCCGATGCGTCCACAAGCCCGATTTCGCCGCGTCCGTCGATATTTGTGCGACGCCCCACAAAGCCGTCGACGACGACTTTCGCGTTCGGCAAGGCCTTGTCGAGTACACCGCCATAGCGGACATCGTCGGCGTGCCGTCCGGCCGGGAAACCTTCTTCAATTGGGTTCCAGCCCCAGGTGTTGCTATCGCCAAATACCAGGACTCTCGCAGAGTCTGCAGCATAGGACGCCGATGCCGTGAGCAACGAGGCCGCAATGATCGCGGTACTAATCAGTCGGTTCATGATGTGCCATCCATTTGTGATTGCAATTTGATGGCGGGAAGATATGTTTATAGGAACTCCCAATAAAGTACGTACTTTTTGGTGCCTATAAAAATTAGAGTACACAAATGAGTGATATTAAGCCCGATCCCTACGCTGCGGCATGTCCGTCACGTAAAATCCTGTCAATCATCAGCGACAAGTGGTCGTTGCTCGTCATCCCGCTCCTGATCAAGAAACCATTGCGCCATGCAGAGTTGCTCAAGGCCATCGAGGGCATCTCTCAGAAGATGCTGACCCAAACGCTCAGGCGGCTGGAACAGCACGGCCTGGTTGAGCGTCACGACTATCATGAAGTACCTCCACGGGTCGACTACCGTCTCACCAAGCTTGGGCGCTCACTCAGCGGGATCATCGGCGAGCTCGATAATTGGGTTATCGACAATTTCGACAGCCTGACAGCACCAGCGCATAAGGCATAATCTAGCGAACTGCGGCGTGCGCAGGATGTATCCAGCGCTAATCTTTTCCGTAGCACGACGCTTCATCGAGCAACCATTCGGCAAAAGATCGGGCCGCACGTTTTCTTTGTCCGCGTGCAGAAAAGATAATTCTGTAGGCTTGACCAGCAAGCCGCTCTCCGTCAAGTGAAATGAGATTTTCCTGCTTTTCTGCGGTTTCCAGGATTACAGTGCTGATGAGTGCAGCGCCGTGCCCGCGCCTTAATGCATCGTGTGCAAGGTTGTACTCATCGTAGCTTGAACATCCGAACCGCTCGTAGCCCAAATAGTTGTTCTTGTTGAACCAAGCTTGCCAGGATGGTGCGTCGAGCGCTGGATTGGTCCATCGGACATCGAGCAGCCTTTTCGGTTCAATATCATTTATTGTGGGACTTTTCCTTTTTGATACCAAAGCGTTGGATTGGACAACAGGCACATACTCATCTTCAAACAAATAAAGACCATCGTTTTCCGACGTGGGCCTCGCGCCATATCGAATTGCTATGTCAGCTTCATTTGAATGCAGGTCCACGCAATTTTCGCTGGCGTGTACCGTCAAAGTGTACAACGGATAGCGTTCGTAAAATTTGTTTAGCCTTGGTTGGAGCCAATATCTTGCAAACGCTCTGGTAACCGAAAGGCTCACGTTGGTCGTATCGGCTTCTGCATAGACCTGCTCAAAGGCGTCTGCGAGGCTATCAAATCCGGATGTGACTTTCGGAAGGATTGATGCTCCGTGCTCGGTCAAAACAATTTTCCGGCCGCTTCTTTCAAACAGCTTCAGCGACAGAATATTCTCCAAATGCCGTATTTGGTGGCTGATTGCTGTTGGTGTCACAGCGAGTTCGTCAGCCGCAAGTGTAAAGCTGTTGTGTCGCGCAGCAGCTTCGAATGCTCTGACAGCATTTAACGGAGGAAGGCGTCGCTTCATGTCCTTGAACAAGACCTATCCTCAGGTCCCTACCCGATATATAAACCGCTCCAAGCGGTACCCAAGGCTCAGCTTCCTAACCGATCCACAATTAGACAAGTTCTTCTATCTCATCCGACGGATGAGCCGACCGGTTTTTCGCGAAGAATATTCGGGGCAGTGAAACCTTCACAGCCCCGAAATGTGGTTCATTTCTTGATAGTAGAAAAAGACAGCTTCACACTATCCGGGTCAACCATCGCAAGGAATTCCTTGGTATTGGGATCTGCCAGGAACTTATCCAATGCGGCTTTGGCCGAATCCAGATCCCGCCAATAAACTACCTCAACCCAGGTGCCGTCATCTTGCAATGCAACGTGCCGGTCGATGAAGCCATCATAATCTGTCAAAGCTTCATTCACATCGACCGCGACGCGCGCGAGCTTGGCTTCGTCAACGCCATCGGCTGCCTTAAAGGTCACATATTCGATGGTTGTTGCCGCTTCTTGATCTTGCGCGGTTGCACCTTGATGTGCCGAAAATGAAACCATGGCTGTCAGCAGTGCTCCCGACAATATCGATTTAACAGCTTTTCTCCAATTGGCATGTTTCCTCACGATTCCGTCCTCCTTAGTTTCGTGATTATCCGCCCCGGCACGCAGGATGCGTCCGGGCTTCTTTCTTGCGCGAGGTGAGTGCTCAAATCCTACGCACGACTTCTGCCATCGCCGTTCCGAGTGCGTTGTGTTGCTCTGCGCTCATGTGGAGCCCGTCCGTACCGGCTGCGCGAGGCACGACAGAACCGGCGTCAAAAAAGGCAACACCGGCCTTGCCTGCTGCTGCCTCCAGAGCTGCTCCCAATCTTTCAGACTTTTCCCTTCCGCCTTCGAACATCGCCGCAAAATCGGGATGCGGAAGATCATTCAGCGCGGGTGGAGCCACCACCAGGCATCGCGGTGGCCCATATGTGTAAGCCACGCCGCCGGCGGAGTTGGCGACGATACCGGCAAGTTCAATGACCGCTTCAGCAATATCTTCTGCTGAGCGATTGCACTCGGCCTTCAAATCGTTTGTGCCCAACATGATGATGACAAGGTCGAGCGGCATTTCACGAGCAATGGCAGCGGGTAAAGTCTTCGCGCCATTGAAGGCTTCGGCCTTGATCTGGTTCCAGTCCAGTGAATCGTCCAGGTTGGTGGAGCGAACCGTCAGTCCGTCGATCGCTACCGAGAACTCGTTGCCCAGTTCAGCAGCCATGACTCCGGCCCAACGTTCGTCGTCGCCGTAACGATCTGTCGGAAAGGCTTCTTCGACACCCTTCCATCCCCAAGTGTTGGAATCACCGTAAACCAAAATTCGTTTTGTCATTGCGGTACCTCTATTTCAGTGATGAGAGCATCGGTCCTACGCGTTGATGATGTGGCCGTCTTCCGGATGCCAGGAGGCGTTAACGCCCCCTCCGATTTCGATGTCGAGAGCTTCCATGTCGCGTTGTTGAAGCTGTACGATGATCGGCGTGCCGGAACTGGTCTCCAGACGTAGATTGACCAGTGCGCCCACAAACTCTTCACCGATAACCTGGCAATAGATCTCGTTCTCGGCCCAACCAGCCTCTGCAGTTACGGAGATCTGATCTGCCCGAATGATCAAGTTCACCTTGTCGCCGCAGGATACGTTGCTGGTGACCTTCGAATCGCACTTGAACGAACCATCCGTACTTTCGAGGATAATCTCTCCGGAATTCCGTTCGCGGGCTTTGCATTCGATAATGTTGCTACCGCCAAGAAACCGCGCGACGAATGGTGTAGCCGGTCGCAGGTATATCTCCTCCGGTGCGCCAATCTGTTCGATCCGCCCCTCGTTCATGATGACGACCTGATCGGCCATGGAGAAAGCTTCGGAGTGGCTGTGGGTCACGTAGATGAACGTAATCCCGAGTTCACGCTGCAGTCGCTTCAACTCGCCTTGCATGCGCACGGACAGATGTGCATCCAGCGCGCTGAGCGGTTCATCAAGCAGCAGAACGGACGGTTCCGTTACCAGACATCTCGCAAGTGCCACGCGCTGACGCTGTCCACCGGACAACTGATCGACACCTCTGTCGGAATGATCCTCTAGTTGAAGGCGTTTTAGCCAGCGCAGAGCGCGTTCCCGACGCTCTCCCCTGCCGACCCCCTTCATCCGAAGTCCAAACTCGACATTTTCCAGAACTGTCAGAAACGGAAACAGCGCCAGCGACTGCCAGACCAATGGCGTGTCTCGTTCCCAGATGGGCAAGTCATTGATCTCGATTCCCTGGCGAAGGATTTTGCCGCCGGATAGTTCCTCCATTCCAGCAAGGCAGCGCAGGAGCGTGCTCTTGCCGCATCCGGACGGTCCCATGATCGCAATGAACTTGCCTTCGTCGATGTCAAGATCAAGTCGCTCGATTGCGACAGCCCTGCCATAACTTTTATGGATCCCTTTCATCGAAATGAGCGGCTGCATCTTTGTTTCATCCTGATGGGCGTGGTGAAGCGCGATTTGGTGATTGATGTTTTTTTCCGGCTCAACGAGCATTGCCGATCCCTCCTGTGCCCTTGCGAAGCAAAAGGAACTGGGCGCCAAGTATCAGCGTGATGGAAACTATGAATGTGACCGACCCGATTGCATTTATTCGAGGGCTGACGGCACTTTGGAGAAAACTGAGAATACGAACGGACGTGGTTTCGTTCAGTCCTCCGACGAACCAGGTCACCGCATATTCATCGAACGAAACGGCAAGGCACAAAAGAGCGGCCGCAAGCACTGCGGTTTTCGTTGATGGTATGATGACTTCCCGGAAGGCCCGCCAATTGGAAGCACCCAGATTCTGAGCCGCGAATTCGAGATCTCCGTCGATCTGCGCGAAACGCAGGCGAATGATCGCCATTGCGAAGGGCGAAGTCAGTACGATGTGGCTCGCGACGATTGCGGGAAGCGTACCCGAAAGACCGATGCGTGAAAGATAAGCCAACATTGCAAGGCCGATAACCACCAGAGGAATAAGTGGAGGCAAAAGCGCAAGGACAAGGATGAGGCGCTTTCCGAAGAAGTTGAACCGGTAGTCTGCATACGCGGCAGCAAAACCCATAAGTGTGGAAACCGGTGCAACGATAGCGCCCACGATCACGCTGTTCAGCAACGCTGAACGCAACAAATCATCAGTGAAAGCTAACCGATACCAATCGAGTGTCGCTTCGCCGAGGGGAATTGTCGGAAACCTGTCCGAGTTGAGCGAGAAAACGAAGTTGGTGACTATAGGCGCATATAGAAACGCCAGGATCAGAAAGCAGAACAGCCTGAAAACAGTTTTCGTTCGGGCGGAAACACGCATGGCCTATTTCCTCCGGTAGGCGATTGCGATGCTGACAAGCGCGACGCTCAGCAAGGTGGCGATCATCATGATTGCGATCACGGCGGCACGAGGCCATTGCTGTCCGGATTTCACGGTGTCGGCGATCAGAATTGATAAGGTGGTGAATTTTCCGCCACCCAGATAGGTCGGTGTGACGAAGTCGCCGAAGCTGAAGATGAATGCGAACAGAGCGCCAATGACGATGCCGGGTTTGGCTGCCGGCAATACGGCCGCTGTAAGTATCCGGGCCGGACCGCAACCAAGATTGTAAGCTGCATCTATCAAAGTTCGATCGATAGACAGCATCGAAATCGACTGAGTGACAATCACCAGCGGAAATGTCAGCGTCACAAAACCAACGAGAAGCGCAAACGGCGTGTTCAGCAGGCTGGCCGCATTGACCCCAAAAAACTCTGCCAAACGGCTAATGATCCCGTTTTCGGTCAGATAGATCTGCCAGGAATAAACCCTGACCAGATAGCTCGTAAAAAAGGGAACGATAAACAAGGACAGCAAAATCAACCTTCCCCGCATCGCAAAGAAAAAGCTAATGGCCAGAGAACAGGGCAATGCGAGAAGCGATACCGTTACCGCGGCTGCCGCAGCGAATGCACTCGTTCGAAAATAGGCGGTCCAGAAATAGTCGGCTGACAGAATCCGGATCCAATTGTCGAGCTGGAAGTCTGGTGTGAGAACGAAATTCCGCACGTCCCAAAAACTGAGCCATAGAAGAAGAACCACAGGACCAATGAAAAAGAAGGCCAGCCAGATGGGCAAAGGCGAGGTCCACGTCACGCCATAAAAGGCGTGGGAATACAGACGCCTTGTAACGAAAGACTTCATGAAGTGCCGTCACTTTTGTTTTGAATCAGGAGAGCTGTATTTCGCCGCTGCATTGACGGGCGGGCAGCCCGTCAATGCAGTCTCGGGAGGAGGTCAGGCGCTTTTGTATGCTGACCAGAAATCGTTCCAGTCCTCGAGGCTCTGTTGTGCCGGTAACTGACGAATATGGATCCGACCTTCCCGGATTAGGTCAATCGAATTGCCCGGTTCGAAGGAAATACCGAGATGCTTGGCATCTTCCGGTCTTTCTTCAATCAGCCTTTTCCATCCGCTCTTGGTCGGAATGATTGCTGGGAAAACGTTCAATGTCGCCTGGCGGAACTGCCCATCTGGACCGGATACGTACTGTAGGAACTTTTTCGCAAGTTCCGCCTTCTTCGATCCTTTTCCGATGGAAAATGACTCGGTGAATTGAAGACCACCCTCTTCCGGAATCGTGGTCGTGACATTCGCACCGTCGCGCCTGAGCACTCCGGTAATCCACTCGCCGATGCCTGGCATGACGGTAACTTCGCCGCTTTTGAGAGAGGAAAGCACACCGCCATAGTCGTAGAATCCACGAACCTGAGGTTTAAGGCTCAGGGTAGTATCCCGAAGCGCCTTCCACTCAGCATCACCAATGTCGAACGGAGCTTTGTTCCCGTTGTAAAGGCTTAAGACACCAAGATTGGGCAGGTGCCAGTCGAAGTGACCGACCTTGTCCTTCACCTTTTCATTCCATAGCAGTTTGTAACTGGAGGCTTCGGCAACTGAAACGGCGTCGAGATTGTGAGAAATCCCAAGGAAGCCAAACCGGCTCAGCACCGCATAAAGGTCTTCTCCATGCCAATGACCCGGGAATTTCTGAAGCTCGGGGAAATAGTCGTCGAACGGGTAGTCATCCGGATCGAGCTTCTCGAGGAAACCGGCAGCGCGTAGCTGCTGAACATACTCGGCATCGGCGTGGATGAGGTCGTATGTGCCTGGAGGAGATTGTGCCAACAAGGCCAGCATTTGTTCGCCGCCGACATAGTATTTCGGAACAATCTTGACGTTGTGCAGCGCTTCGAACTCCTCGACAGCATCAGGTTCAGCTTGTCCGTACCAGGCGAGCATCGTGAGTTCTGTTTTCGATTGTGCTCGAACGATTGATGGCATTGTCAGACCGCCAGCGACAACCGCGCTTCCCTTCAAGAATCCGCGGCGTGAAACCGAGTTTCCAAATCCCATAGTTTCCCCCTGTTCATTGACTTTTATCGGAGTAGGGAAATTAGAAACGAGGTGGCCGCGACCGACAAACGAGCATATCTCAGGTCGCTATGAGAAATTCTCTTAATAGAATTAAGTATTTGTAATATAGTGTGTTTTTTTGGCTCAATTCAGCAAAACAAGACTACTTTCTCTCAAACCAGTCGATAACCCGGTCAAACCAATCTGATGGAAAAAGGTGGCCATATGGGTGAATGCAGAGCCTCAGTTTTCCATCTGCCCAGTGTCGACATTGCATTTCATCGAGCGTTTCGAAACCATCTGGCTTGTCATTGGATAATTCCGCCGCATCTCGCATCAACTGAAGGCTCTCAAACACATCCCCCTGTCGAAGAGGATAGTTCGGTATCAGTCTACCTTCGAGAGGGACCACATTGTCTTGCCAACCATGAGTGTGGAACAGGCGAACTGCTTCTTTGCATTGCTCAGGCATCGGGCGCCATAGTGCTCCTGCTGCTGGGGCAAAAGCTGTAAAACCTTTCGGATCGTGACAAGCAATGTCCCAAACGGCAGAACCACCGCGGGAAAATCCCGCCAACAGCACCCGCTTCCGGTCAATCGGAACTTCCTGTTCGAGATCGTCCAGAACCGATCGCGCAAACGCTGCCTCATTTCGCCAGGAAGGGGATCCATCCCGAATTGACCAATCTCGATGATTGGGGAAAAATCCGCCCTTTGCGCCTTCGAGTGCGACAAATGCATATCCACGTTCCAAAACGCGCTCAACAAAGGATTGCCTGCGCAGCACAGCTTCGCTTGATGAACCGAATCCATGAAAGTACAAAATTACGGGCGTTTCGGATTGGGAAGCGGTTCCTGGCTCTAGGTATCGATAAGCCCCGTTACTTATCAGGCACAATTCACCTGGGTTGCAGGTGGCAGCTTGCGATGAAATCGATGCCAGTAAAACGCAAGTGCTAATTGGCAGTGCAACAAAGAAGGGTGGTGGAAATCCGCGGCGCATGGTTCTTCACTGCTCCCAGAGTACAAGAACTGTACCAGTTTCACTCAAACAACTTTGGCCTTCGGAACCAGCAGGCTTTCGGTAATTGCAAAAAGGAGATGCCTCCGAAGAGGCATCTTCAAGATGAGCTAGTGGGCCCGCAGAATGTCGGAGGCAGCTTCAATTGCTGCATTCCCGCATTCGGTTTCTTCCTTCGGGGAAGCGCCTCCGACACCAATTGCGCCAATATGATGTCCATCCGCTGTAATGATCGGCACTCCGCCACCAAAAATCGCAATTGTCGGCATATGTTCGACGCCGCGAAGGATGGGTTCCTCCCCCTCTTCGCCATAAATCAATGGTTGCCACTCATGAGTCGGGTAAGGAAAAATGGCTGAAGTTTTGGCTTTGCGAATTGATAGCTCTCCGGCACCGACTGCCGTGCCATCCATTCTGCGAAAGTGAAGCAAATGCGCTCCCTCATCGAGGATCGCAATTGTAACATTCAAGTTTCTGTCTTCCGCCCAATCCTGACACGCGTCTGCAATTTGATTTGCGAGCCCCAACGTCATTGAAGGTTTCATCACAACGGAAGCTGAGTCAGCCTTTGCGGATGAAGATATTGCCAAACCGGACGCTATTGCCAAGGATATTGCACTAAGAACATTAACTGCGCTTTTCATGATTGTTCTCCGCTAGGTGTCAAAGGCTTACGCAAACATGCAGCGATCGCGTATGGATCAATCCAATCTGCTCTCAGGTGATCCAACATTTTGATGTCGTTGCTTCGATGAATTGACGAGTAACCTAAGGGCTTCCGGCCAGAGACGTGGTCGGAAGCCTTGTGTCCGCGACAAACTGATTATTTGCTTCCCACTTCCTGGATGCGAAACGTACTTTCAAATTCAGCACCGTCGTTCACAGCGCCGCCAAGAGTGTTGAGCTGGCCGTAATTCACGAATAATTTGCCATCAACGACGGTGCCGGTGGTCGGATAGACATTTCCTGTTTCAAATGTTTCCCCGATTTCAGCAGACTCCCACCCGTCGTTGGAGATGAGTTGGAAAACTGTGTTGGACTCGACACCGGAAGCAAGGTTTGTGATTGCCACCAATTCGTTTCCGCTGACAAGAACAAGACCATCAGTGCCAACTAACGGTTTCGGCAGCCTGACTTCTGTGAACCTTTGCGGATCGTCTAGAGGAATTTTGAAAAGCGCTCCATCGCTCTTTTTCGCGACAAGAAGATATCCATCATCGTGATACTGAATTCCGTTTAGGTTGAAGCCTTCACTTCGAAACCGCTCATTTGTCAGAAACACGGTGGCAGAGCCTGACGGTGTCACTTTGTAGATTGCGGCAGCAAGACTGTCGGTGATGTAAGCATTTCCCTCGACGTCTATTGTCAGGTCGTTCACGAACTTCGCCTCACCCGGGCGCAAATTCGA
The DNA here is from genome assembly GCF_040329475.1 of Roseibium sp. SCP14. Taxonomy (NCBI): domain Bacteria; kingdom Pseudomonadati; phylum Pseudomonadota; class Alphaproteobacteria; order Hyphomicrobiales; family Stappiaceae; genus Roseibium; species Roseibium sp. SCP14. The sequence goes on along the minus strand of NZ_JBDZYH010000009.1, from coordinate 143,730 downwards.
TAGGTTCACGAACTGGATCGGGGATCCGGTTTCAAGGTCATATACCGCAAGTGAAATAAATCCGAACTTGTCTTCCGGCTTACTGCGTTCACCAAGTCCGTAGTCCGAGTTGTTGATCAATAGTCGACCGCGCTCAGCATCTACTCTTATGCCAATTACCTGGCGAAGCCGGTCGTCGTCGACGAGAGTTTTGACAGAGCCTTCGTGGTCCAATGAAACGACTTTTCCCTGCCGAACCGATCCTAGAAGAAATTGTTCGCGCAGTGGATCGTATTCCAGACCTTCTGGATAAAGGGCGGGCGCCTTGACTGAAATGAAGCTGCCATCATCCTGGGCAAACTTGAGCTGATCTGTTTCCGCGAAGACGCCAGTCGTAGCAGTAAACATCAGCAAAGATGCGGTTGCCGCAACCTGTAGCTTTTCTATCATGATTTGAGCCTGGGCTTTCTGTTGAAACACAGGCGCAAGAGTGGTGGTGACTCTTCGTCGAGACAAACTAGAAAAATTCACCCGACCAACGAGCTCTGTTTACCCCAATCACATACAATTGATAGTAGAACCCTTGTTTCGTCCAATTTGGACGATAAGCGCCAGCGCTTTCATTTCTTCGACTTCAGCCGCAAAAATCACGCGGCACATTCGTCAGCGGAGATGCGTTCATTCCCCGAAAACGAGACCTCAACGCAAACATCATCGAACCGAGTACTCGACACACGAACAGTTGTGACCTGCTCCCCTGATTGTCGCATTCATAAGTTAGCTCTGTTCACGGTGTGATCTTCGTTGGACTTGGTTGCAAATTCGTATGGGGTGAGCTCGCCGAGGCTCGTAGAGGAAGACGATGGCTATGGCTTTTATAAACTGGATGAAGAGATGCATCGGTTGATCTTATCATTCACAGGATACAGGAGAATAACAGGAATAACTCAAACCGCGTGGATGCAAGTTAACCGTGCTCGCTATTCAATTCTCCCAATGGAATCCCGCATGGACAACACTCTGAAAGAGCACTCTGCGATTGTGGAAGCGATTGCAAATAAAGACCCCGAAGCTGCAAGAGAAGCAACCAAGTTTCATTTGCAGTAATTGATTAAATACATCGCTCCCCTGGAAGAAAAGCGCCCGAATTGTTTGGTCACTAAGCCGACATTTCCAGAGTCGCTCAATCACGTTTTGGCAATGTTTGGCCGCCCGTGTCCAAGTTCTCGCGTTGGAAAAAGAAGATGCACCGACCTTGTGTCATGAGGACTGGCATTCGCGTCGGGTTACTTTTTCAGCTGCTGACACGGGAACTGCTAATCGCTCTGATCGAGCGATCCCACCATCTTCAACAGATCACCAAACCTCGCGACAGCAGCAAACAGGATTGCTGCAGACAACACTGACAGAAGGGAAACCGCAGCCATCGCCGGCGAATACCCGTATCGCAAGCTGTTCACGATCTTGATGGGAAGCGTTTCAACCGTGAAGCCCGCGACCATGAAGGCGATGATGTATTCGTTAAGGCTGAGCACAAAACAGAACGCAGCCGAACCGAATATGAATGGGGTGATCAAGGGCATCACGACCGTTCGGAAGAGATCAAATTCGCTTGCTCCCAAAGATGAGGCTGCGTCAAGCAACTCCTTTTCAATGGTTTCCAGCCCCAACGAGATCATGATCAACGGGATGGTTACCAGGAACACGCCGTGGGACAATATCAGAGCCCAAAATGATCCGTAGGCGCCGACCTCCGACCAGAAGATCAGAAATCCGAGCGCCGACGTCACCGGAGGCAACATGAACGGTACCATACCCAGGCCGAACAGAGCCTTGGCAAAGAATATTCCGTGCCGCCAGAGCATCAGGCAAACCGGCAAAGCGATCATGATCGAAATTGCCGTTGCCAACAGCGCGACAACAAGACTTGTCCCAATTGGCTGCAGCCATTCTGACTTGGTTACGACATCGCCGAACCAATCCAGACTGAACCCGCGCGGCGGAAAGTGGAGCCGTTTCTTTTCATTGAAAGAGACGCCCGCAACAATGATGAACGGCAACGACAGGAGCAGCACGATTGAGCCCACAAAAAGCGGCGTTAGGTATGAGCTCTTCATCCTTGCGTTCCCTTTGCTTTCGTCAGTTTCGTAATACCTGCAATGAGCCCAAGGCAGATGATGCAGAGGAAGACCGACATTGCCGCGGCAAAGGGGATGTTAGATTTGTAGATCGCCTGATCGGTGATCAATACGGACAGCGTCCAATCCTCCGGTCGTCCGAGCATTTGGGGAAAGAGATAGGCACCGAGTGCGAAGACGAACACCAAAACGAGTGCGGAGATAATCGTTGGGCGAAGCGCAGGTACAACCACACTAAAGAATGCCCAAATCGGTGTCGCCCCCAATGTTGCAGCGGCCTCGGGAAGCGATTTGTCAAATCTTGATATCGGCGGATAGATGGTTAGCACCGCAAACGGGAAGCAGAAGTGCAGCATCGCAAGAACAATAGCAAAGGCACTTGGATAAAGAGCGACGGCACGATCCATCATTCCAAGATGCACCAGGAGGTTCGAAACGCCTGCTGTGCGCGACAGCAGTATCGTCCAGCTGAAACCGAGAATGACCTCCGAAAGTGTCAAGATACAAAGCAGCAAAATGACGATCGGCACCTGAGCGCTTCTGCGCATGCGTGACACGATATAGGTAAACGGCACGGCAAGGCTGACGCACACAACGGAGATCGTTGCGCACAGGATCAGCGATCGTGCGAGCGCCGTCAGGAAAATCGGATCAAAGAACAACAGGTAATTGTCGAGACGAAAGTCCGGTACATAGAACCCGTCCGGCACCCGGTAATAGAAACTGACGGCGCCCATGATCAAGAACGGCACCAGGAACAGGCCGATGAGTGCGATGCCAGGCGGTATCAGTATGGTCGTCTTCGCGTCCGGCCACCACCAGCGCTTTGCCGAAGAGATCTCGGGAAGCGATAATGTGCTGGCATGTTGAAGTTCGGATTGGGTTTCCATGGTCAAGCGGCCATCAGGTGTGCGGTTTCAGGAATTTGAAGGGAGACGGTGTCTCCAACGCTGAAACCAAGTTCAACGCCGGATGCTTCCTTCGATATGAATTCCGTGTCTCCAGACCTGACAAAAACCTCCAGCTCTGCCCCCAGATCGCGGATCAATGTCACCTGCCCGTCGAGGCTGTTTGGCATTCCATCGGCTTTTTGCATGACCTGAAGTTGCTCGGGCCGTACACAAAGCACTGCTGGGGATTCATCACGCTTTAACCAATCCGGCGTGGCTATTTTCAAGGTGCCGCCAGAGAACTCGAACTTGCCCTCAGGGCTCCCAGTTCCCTCCAGTAGATTTGAAGTCCCGATAAAGTCTGCAACAAACCGCGTAGCCGGCCGGCGATAAATATCAAGGGGACTCCCAACCTGTTGGACAGCACCGCGATCGATGACCACGACAATGTCTGACATGGTCATGGCTTCTCGTTGATCGTGGGTCACGACGATCGTCGTAACCCCGAGCTTGCGCTGCAGTTCACATAATTCGTTTTGCATGTGCTCGCGCAACTTGGCATCAAGTGCGGAGAGCGGTTCATCGAGGAGAAACAGCTGCGGCTTCATCGCCAGAGCGCGGGCAATTGCCACGCGCTGGCGCTGACCACCGGATAGCTGAGTAATCCCTCTGTCGGCGATGTCTGGCAGCTTGATCAACTCCAGGAGCTCTATTGCCCGTGCACGACGCTGCGTTTTCGGAACCTTACGAAGCGCTAGGCCATAGCCAATGTTTTCCCAGACATTCAGGTGCGGAAATAGTGCATAGGATTGGAACACCATTCCGACATTGCGCTTGTGTGCGGCTAAGCCGGTTACGTCGATACCATCAAACCTTATCGTCCCCTCGCTGGCCTGCTCCAGACCTGAAACGAGACGGAAGAGTGTGCTCTTGCCACTTCCTGAAGGTCCAAGAAAGGTGATCATCTTGCCGGATGGCAAGTCGAGATTGACGTTTCGAATAGCCTCGAATGCGCCGAAGCGTTTCCAGACACCTTCCAGGTGTAAGTTGGTCATGAGGATCCCTCCCGTCTCCCCAAGTCAGCGAGAAATTGCGCGTGAGAACTCGGTCGCGGTCCAGTCGCCCCATTCGGTATAAAGCCGATATTCCGGGGTGATTGTCGGTGCGTCGGTCGAAACGCGTCCCCATTCTTCATCGGTCAGATTTGTCGTGGCGCGCGGCACCACCGGGCCACCGCCCAGCTCTCGCGCCAGGAGGGACTGCACATCCGGATCAAGCGTGTAGTTGATGAATTCGTGTGCTTCATCGACCAACGCGCTGCCTTTCGAGATAGCCCAGAATGCCGGGTTCTTCACCGCACCCTCGGTGGGAAATACACGATTGATGTCGATGCCTTGTGACTGTGCTACCGTGGCAACGTCGTTATAGTAGATGCCGATGGGCAGTTCGCCAGTCTCCAGACCGTTCTGAAATTGCGCTTCGTCGCGATACCAAAGGCTTACATTGTCAGCCAGCTCGGAGACCTTCTCTAAGACCCGGAGAACCCCGTCCTTCGATTGAAGAGCCGCTTTTCCATCAAAGTAGGTAGCCGCAGTTATGTCGATAATGTTGGAGACTTCCGGCTGCGCCATGATGCCAATGAGGCCTTTGTTAGTGGGATCCCACAGCGACTGCCAGCTGGTTGGCGTCTCGGGGAAGTCTTCGCGCAACGTAACCAGAATGTTGTAGTAGAAGAACCAGGCTGCTCCGTCCGGCTTGCCATCCTTGTTGTTATGAATGCTGGTTTCCGGCGAAAGCAGGCTGACGTTGGGGATTTTGTCTAGATCCAATGGTTCTATGACATCAGCATTGGACGCCCGCGTCATGGGAATTGGTATCAGTGCGGATACATCCAGCGGGACCGTTCCGGCCCGGATTGCCTGCGCAAGCTGCACGACTTGCGCGTCGCCTTGCGGTGTTCCGGTCGAGGTCACCTCGATGCCGGTCGCCTTTGTGAATTCAGGATAAAGCTTTTCGGCCAAAACTTCCTCAAAAAAGCCTCCCCAGGAACCGATCTTCAAGCTTTCTTTGGCTGCGTGAACGGCAGGTGCATGGAGCCCGGTTACTGTTACGGCGGAAGACACAGCGGCCGTCTTTAAGAAACTCCGACGACTCATACTGAACTTACTCAAAATGCCCTTGGTCATGCGTTCTCTCCCCTTCAGTGGAACGATTTGTTGTTGATTCATTTAGGGGACGTGCGGCGACTGCGGACAACCGATAAGTTTTCAGGTGACGGCTGAATCCTGGGGCAAACCGCCGTGTTTAAGAAGCGCACATCAAGACTGTGTGCACACCGGCCCAACGGCGACGGGCACGGGGTCAACGTTGAATTGTTGCCGTGGATACTTACGTGAGTTTTGCAGTAACCGGTTGCAATGGCGTCTATCCAAATACCTCACCGCGGTCGACGTGCAGCGTCTGCCCAGTTATATTTTTTGCCAGCGATGAAGCAAGAAACAGGTATGCGCTCGCAACGTCCTCCGGGGTTTGAAGGCCCGGCAAACACTGCGCCGCGCTGATCTCCTTAAGAACCTCAGCTTCGCTTTCACCACGTTCTGCTGCCAACTCGCGCAAAGATTGCATGCTGGGGTCGGTTTTGACCCAGCCCGGACACACGCAGTTTACCCTAATGTCTTTCGGGCCGAGTTCACGTGCCAAGGTGCGCATGAAGCCTATATTGGCGTGTTTAGAGGCAACGTAGGCACTAAAATCGGCTACAGCAGTTTTTCCCCAAATGGAAGAAGTGATGATGATATTGGCGCCAGCTTCCATTCGCTTCACAGCTTCACGTGTCACCAGGTAGGTGCCGATCACATTGATATCTATGATGCGACGAAAGTCCGCCTCTGTCTGTGTTGAGCAATCCGAGATCGGAGTCCTGCGTTCCAAGCCCGCGTTCGCAACTAAAACATCGAGCGTGCCGACCTCCTGCAGGACAGTCCGCACCTGCTTGCTATCGGTGATATCGCATTGCCATGATCGGACTGGTTGCCCGGATTCTTTCGCTATGACTTCAGCGATTTCATGCACCTTGTCATTCTGCGCCAGAATGGAAACCTCGGCTCCAGCCTCAGCGAAGGCTCGCGCCACACCGTGACCAATCCCCCTGCTGCCCCCAGTCACCAGCACTTTCTGTCCAGTAAATCCAATATCCATTTCATTGCTCATATGTGAATGTTGGTAAAGCTAGGCCATCACCGCGCCGCCATTCGGAGAGAGACACTGACCCGTAAAGAAACGTGAATTGGCGCCCGCCAGAAACACGGCGGTTTCGGCTATTTCCTCGGGTTGGCCAAACCGACCGAGCGGTGTATCAAGTTCGTGTGCCAAGGCATCCGGCGACATCGCATTCGGATTGCACATTTGCGTCTCGACCGGACCTGGGGCGATTGCATTGATGAGGATGTTCGGTGCAAATTCTCGGGCCCAAGACCGGGTCAACGCCAATATTCCAGCCTTGCTTGCACAGTATGGACTTTGCTCCGCACGTCCCAAATAGGCTAGTTCCGACGCCACATTGATGACCCGTGGCAAATCGCTACGCCCTGCCATTGTCGCAATGGCCGACTTGCCCACCAAAAATGTTCCGCGCAAGTTGACACCGATGACCTGGTCGAACTGCTCGACGGAAGTTTCCAATAGCGAGCGTGATAGTGCGACGCCCGCATTGTTAACGACGATATCAAGGCCGCCAAAAGCGGCATGACACTGTGAGAACATCCGTTGTACGTCACCCTCGCTGCTGACATCTGCAGGAACCGCCAAACAGCCCGGCATGTCACCAAGATCTGGAGAGGGTTCAGACGGCGGATGGTTGAGGGCGACAGCCGCGCCCTCTCTAACAAACGCCTTTGCGATTGCGCGGCCTATGCCGCGCCCAGCTCCCGTAACCAGCGCCTTTTTTCCATCAAGCGAAGCCACTGACGTCACCACTGATTTCCTGCGGGAGGTGGTGCGGGGAACCACTCATCGGGTTCGGGATATTCCCAATCATCAGGAAAATGGTAGGTTTCGAATATCGTACTTGTCGCCTCGGTTGTTTCAAAGAAGGCAAAGGCGTTTTTGCCGTTCCATTTACCCGATTGGACCATCTTGAACCCGCGCCTTTCAAGTTCGGCAATACGCTCTTCCCATGGACGGTCCTCACAATCGTAGGCAACATGGTGAAGCCCTTCCCCGAATTCATCGAGAAAGTCTTTGAAAATAGACGGCCCCCAAAGTGGCTCCATCAATTCCCAGATCATATTACCGGATTTGGCAAAGCAGACCTTGATGGCGAACTCGGCTGGTTCCCCCTGATAGGTCTGGTCGGTCACGTTCTCCGGGGAGAACGTGTAGACGGCCCAAGGACCTATACCAAGCCTCACAAGACCTTCCATCGTTTTGCGGTGATCGCCGGTAACAATTGCCAGTTCTACGACGTTGCCCAAATAGGTGTTCGACAAGGTTTCGTCGCTTAATACGGTGGGCAGTTTTGTCTGAATTGAAGATACGATGCTATTCATTGGTTTAACCTCACACCAGATAGATCACGATCAACTGGTGGCCCCATCGACGCCGGCGATCTGCAAACTTGGAAGCGGCAAAACGCCAAGCTGGAAAAACAATCCAAGCGTGTCTTCGTGATAGATGTAATCGACGACCTTTCCGTTTTCGAAACGGAATACCTCGGCGCCGTAGATATCGACTTTACGACCAGTGCCGGGAATACCGTAGAAGTCGCCTTTGTGAGTGCCGCGCAAACGGAAACGGCTGACCACCTGATCGCCATCGGCAATTAGCTCGATGGCATCCTCATGGATGTCGGGAAAGGCTTCGCGCCAAAACTTAACCAACGTCTTAAAACCGTCCCTACCGGTCGGCCAACCTTCAAGGAACTGGTCATGCTTGACATCTTCAGCGAATATCTCGTCGATTGCATTCATATCGCCCTTGTTCCAGCATGTGCCGTAGATGCGGGCGACAGTTTCCTTGTTGCGTTCTTGCTCGGTCATTTTTGTCTCCATTTACTAGTCTGGAGACCCTCACCCAATGGCAGCGATATGTCACACTACGATTCATCAGCAATTGGCTGAGGCGAATTCAGCCATGCATGGCAACCAAAAAAAGGAGCGAGTTGAAACTCGCTCCTGGAAAGTTTTCTTAGGGAAGCCGACACTGCTCAGGTTAAGTCAACCGTGCGGGCCAAGGCTTGCTCACGAAACGTGCTCTATTTCTCAATTTGATACAAACCTATTGAATTCATCTCACGGCTGAGAAATTTCGCAATGCACTTGCAACTAGTTCAAGCCGCATCTGCAAGTGATGCGGTTCAGCCGATTTGTCGGCTATCTGGCCGAAGTTCAAAGTCTTGATCATTGTGTGGTGGGGATGAATATCCGCAGTTTGCGGTTGCTGTCTGTGGTGGCCTTACAATTCAGTGCGCAGCTATCTCATTGTCGCTGAAGAATCTGAGCCAATAATCGCTTTCGCGAAAGTCATCTGCCTCATTTAACAGCCATTCCTCAAACGCTCTTATTTTCGCTCCGCCGGCTGTATCGGAGGGGCATACCAAATAATAGCTCCGATCCTTGAGAACTGATGTAAATGGAGCACAGATCCTACCACGATCGATCTCTCGCGAAGCTGCAATGATGCTGACAAGTGCTGTTGCCCGATTGTCGATAGCTGCTTCAATACACATTATTTCGTCGCTGAAACTTCCGATCGGTTCCTTGTTCGGAGGGGCAACGCCGTTGCTCTTGAACCAGTTTGCCCAGTCCGGATCCCCTTCCGTGAAGCCGAGCCACTCATATTCGACGAAATCCATGTCCAGGAGCGATTCAGGCGATTTGACGCCCGCTGCAATGTTCGTCGCACAAATCGGCGTTACGAAGTCGTCGAGAACCCATGCGACATGTGCGTCTTCACAATCACCAGCACCATGACGAATTGAGACGTCGACCGAGTACCGGGCAAAATCCAGCACGCTGTCAGACGCAAGCACCCGTACCTTAAGATCCGGATACTTTTGCGTGAACTTTGGTAACCTTGGACAAAGCCAGCTCCAAGCAAATGAACGGGTAGTTGTGACCACCAGGTTGCCTTCAATATCGTTGGACGTCATAGCGACTGACGCTTGTCTTAGCTGACCGAATGCTTCGGAAACAAAGGGGAGCAGTTGTTTACCCTCAGATGTCAGTTTGAGCGACCGCGTCATTCTATGGAACAGACGTACCCCAAAATGGTTTTCAAGCGCTTTGACCCGATGGCTGATGGCGGTTGGAGTCAGACACAATTCCTCAGCAGCCAGCTTAATGCTCATGTGCCTGGAAACCGCTTCAAAGGCTTGCAAACTGTTTAGTGGAGGAATTTTTGTCAATTTCGACCTCCAGATTTCACCCACGTCCCGTTCGAAGAAAAACCTGACCCGGTGCTACAATCGGTACCCGGCAGTGTTTTCTAGGCCTCGACGGCCAAACCAGTGTCAAAAAATGCCCTTTTGATATCGTTCACAACCTCCCAGGCCTGTGCAGCAATACGCCAACCATCTGGTTCTTTAACCAGAAGAAAGGCGCTAACATCTTTTGTCACAGCGATGTTATTCTCGTGCATTTCGCATCCAGCCAAGGCGACGGCAATGTTTCCGACAATGCGGATCTCCATGCCAACCCCATATTCCCTGAATTCAGATAGAGTTCCGTTTTCGCGCAAAGCCTTCATGCGGCTCACGAAATCATGGGCCGATTGCGATTTCGCTGGTCGAGCTGAAGCAAACAGCCTTGCATCTGACTGAAATCCAGCCAAAAAGGTAGCCCAGTCACCATCGGCGTTCTGATCCCAGCACAATGACCCGAATTGCTGGTCGATCAGTTGAGCAATTGCCGCTCTATCGTCGCTAAACGTATTCATTTATTTCCTCATTGAAATACTGTTAGTCGGCTTGGCACTTGCTTTCCAAAACGCTCTCGACAGTAAGAGCGGCACCTAAAACCATTGTGTCTTGGCCAGCGGCGCCGCCGATTGAAAGGCTTATCCAGCGAGAATTTTTTACAGCCGGAAGCGCCACTGTCGGCATGTTAAGAAAAGCGCCTAACATTGCTAGGCTCAGCGTCCTGGCATTGACTTCAGCGAATACTTCATCATTGCCGCACACATCATGGAGACTTGGCGGGCTCATTGGGGTGGTCGGCATCAAAAGCAGAGAACCTTGCAGTTCTTGCTTTATCTTTGCTTCCAGTCGTTGCTTTTCACTTCTTAACCTGGCGACATCGTCCCCAGTCATACCTGATGCAGATTCAAGCCGCTTGCGAACTCTCACATCGATCCGCGGGTCGTTCAGGTCGACAAACTGGGATAGTGTCTCTCGGGCCTCTGCAGCGACAAGCGTGCCGTATTCGGCAAACGCTGCTCGGGTTTCCATGAGAGCTTCAACCTCACGCCGCACAATCCGCGCACCACAAATTTGTAACTGTTCAATCGTTGCCAGGACGCCCTGCAACACTTCCTCATCGACCGGACCAAAACTGATCTCCGACGGCACAACGAAGGTTAGATTTGAAAAGTTGAGCGGCTTGGCAGGCAGGTGGCCAGAGAGAATCTGGTCCAGCAATACGGCTTGCGATACTGTGCGTGTTATCGGCCCGGGGACATCCAAACTTGGCGCAAGCGGAAATATCCCCTCGACGCTATAACGGTTCATGCTTGGCCTGAAGCCTACGAGTCCCTGATAGGCGGCGGGAACCCTGACTGAGCCGGAAGTGTCAGTGCCTATTGAATAGTCTGCTATACCCAAAGCAACGGCAGATGCACTTCCGGAAGATGAGCCGCCGGGCACAAGTTGCTTGCCGTGCTCCATTCCGTTTACCGGCGTTCCAAAATGGGGGTTCAGACCCAATCCGGAAAATGCGAACTCCGACATGTTGGTGTGTCCGAGAACGACCGCACCGGCCCGACTGAGCCGTTGGACGATTTCGGCATCCTGCTTCGCAGGCGTAGGATGATAGGCCACCGATCCAGCATGAGTGCGTCGGCCGGCAAGATTCACATTCGCCTTTATTGCGATAGGACACCCGTCCAGAGGACCCAACGCCCTGTCTTCGAGATGACGGGACCTGGCCTCCTCCAGCTCCCGTTTCATTCGCGGACCGTCGAACGCGACAAATACCGAGGCGGCAGCGGAGCTTTGTGCTCGCTGAAGAGCCGAGTTAACGGTCAAGACAATTTTGTCGGCACTTGTCACAGCGAAACGGGCCTGTCGTAGTAGGGAAGATTTTCGATACGGACTGCGTTGGCGTCAGCTTGGGCTTCGTTACGAACGTGATTGGCAATTTCACTCAACGATGCGAACCAAACGTCGCCTCGATCGAGCACGCCTTCGAGCCAGCGCTCAACCTGACGCCAGCGCGCCAGTCGACCGGTCAAAAATGGGTGCCAGATTGCGATCCAGAAGCCCCCTGCCTCGTACTGTGCTTCGAATTCCTCGAAAAAGGGCTTAACGCCATCGCTGGGTCCTGCCACCGGCATCATGTATCCGATCTCTGAATAGTGCGCGAACGGCGGCCAATCGTCAGTGCCCCAATGAACTGGCAACTCGACGAGGCTTCCTGCCTCCGTTTTCATCAGATACGGAATGTCATCTGCCATAAGTGAGCTGTCGTAGGAAAAGTCGTGTTCGACCAGCAGATCAACAACGGTTTGGTTCACGTTATAAACCGGGGCTCGGTAGCCCTTGGGTTTTTGCCCCGTTACACGTTGATGCGATTCCAGAGCTCTTTCGAACCAATAACGTTGCTCTGACGCAGAGTGCTCGGTCGGATCTTCGTGAAGGTGTCCGTGATGGCCAATCTCATGGCCGCCCTCAAGAATTGTCTCCATTGTCTCGGGGTAGTTTTCAACGACCCAGCCCGGCACAAAAAAAGACTGCTTCAGGCCGAGCCGCTTGTAGGTTTCGAGGATCCTTGGCACAGCAACGGTCGGCCCATATCGTCCCATGGTGATCGGATACAGGCGGTCAAAACCGTCTTTGGGCCTCGAAATATGAATGAGACTATCAGCATCTACATCGAAAGTGATCGCGCAGGCGCATTTTGCCCCATTTGGCCACTTGATTGGTTTACGGATCATCTAACTATCCTTTCAAAACGGCAAATCACTTAGATCCCTGCCATAGGCGTAAACAGGCTCGTTGTTCTGAGTGACGGCATCGTCCCATCTCGAGTACCAATCCAACAGGTATGGCCTTAGATCGCGGCACAGGGAGCGCTCTTCCGTTTTCGATTTGCTCGCGAGCAGAGCATCAGCAATCTCTTCGTGCAGAGAACCTTCATCGACATTCAAAACCCTTCCGTCTTTGAGGGCTTGGCGGCCATCAACAAAGACGTGGCGAACGTCGTCTCGACGGGCTCGTGTCAATAGAAGCGTTAGTGGATCTGCGTCCGGATCGATCCAGGGTGTGGTCATTCGCTTCGTATCGACCAGTACTGCATCTGCTCGAAAACCTGGTGTCAGTTGACCAAGGTCGTTGCGACGCCCTAAAAGGACTGCCCCGCCGGACGTTGCCATGGAGAAGACGTCCTTGATGGTCAACGCAACGCCCTTTGGATGCGGCGGACGGTTTAAGTTCAGAGCGAGTCGCATCTCGGCGAACATGTCCTCGTCATCGGCAAGGGTCGTACCGTCCATGCCGATGGCTACAGGAATTCCGGCGTCCCTGTAACTGGCTGCTGGTGCAATACCGGAACGCAGCCGCAGATTTGAGCTAGGATTGCAGCTGATTTGAGCACCGCTATTTGCAATGAGATCGAAATCGCGCGGATCTGCCCAAACCATATGAGCCATCGAAGTTCTTTCGCTCAACAAGCCAATGTCGTTAAGAAACGGCAATACTCGTTTCGAACGGCTACGCGGGCTCTCGAGACTTTCATAATAAGATTCCAGCACGTGGGTCTGGATACGCGTATCGGAACGTTCTGCTTCCTCAACAATATCACGCATGACATGTTCCGGTGTCCATTGGGGCGCCGTCGGGCCAAACCAGACGGATATCAACTCGTCGCGCGCAAACTCCTTCGCCAACCAGGACATCACTGAGACATAATCTTCGGGTGAAAGTCGCTTTCGTCTTGCCTGAACCAGCAGCACTCTTGCTTGCAGTTCTCCAGGCAAACTATCGAAGAACGGCAGATCCTCTCCGTCGGCGTGAATCATGCGGTTTTGCCAGCGTTCGCCCGGTGCGATCGCCGCCCTTATTCCGGCTTGTCGATAGGCATCTGCCTTTTCAGAGACAGCCGTCACTGCAGCATCGCGATTGGGACCTGCACTGCACATGTCAACTACACTTGTAACGCCCGATTTCAACAGGCGAACGGCGCTGTATAGCGTAGAGAGACGCTGGGTGATTGCAGACATACCGAACCCGGCAAACATCCATGGCTCAAGAAAGTCGTCTGCGACGGCCTGGTTGGATAGCTCAACACCGTAGCAATGGTGATGGGCGTTCACGAATCCCGGCAAAACAGCAAAGTCCGATCCACCAAACTCTTGAACACCTTCATAGCGACGCCGAAGATCGTCTTTTGCGCCGATCTCCACCACGTGCCCTTCTTTAATAAGAACACCCGCATTTTCGTGGATCTGATCAGCAGATTCGATGACCCAACGACCAGTGAGAATAAAAGGATCGGTCACGTTATCCGGCCTCGACCCCAAAATGCAGCTCGACCGGTTCGCAGTCGTCACCGTTGACCGGCGTTATGTCCTGAGGGCAGGCCGACATAACAGCAATCGTGTCCATTTCGGCCCGGAAAACCATCCTGTCTCCCGGTTTGGAAACTGGTGCGAGCCACTGTATAGACCCATCACTATCGACGGGGATGTTCATCCATAGATTGAATGGTGCCGGTACCGCTGGCGCTCGCAAGCCGATAGCTGTCAGAGCCATACGAAGATTGTCTGTGCAATTGTCGTGGTAGTCAGTGCAGCCCAACTGCTGATAGCGCTGATGATCACATGATGCGACGACGGTATCGTGAACGCCCGGGGAAGTATCTTCTATGAGGGTCAGGAGTTGTCTTCGCGCATTCGTGACAAGATTGTCGCCAACCTTCGGGATAATGGAATTCAGCGAAGTGTGCAGATGTTCCATCGAGAGATATTCCTCGATGTTTTCCGAACAAAAGGCCCAGAAATCACAAACTTGCGTACCGTGGGGATTTACGACGGAGAGCAGTTGTCCTCGCTTGACCCTAACCGCAACGCCGCATCGTGCTGGAACCATGTAGCGCTTGCCCAACTCCGGTGTTCCATCGGCCGATATGGCGACTGAAAGGCTCTGATTTTCACCGTCGGGTTGTCCGGGATCGAACTTGAATTGCATTGCTGTGCCTTTCCAGAATTTCATGAACTCCAGAAACGCATAGGTAAAACCAATTTGAAAATGAGGATTTTTCAGGCCATAGATGACTTTTTAGGATTTGGCGAAGGCTTGATTTATTGGGTTTCGATTTCGAAGAACCGTAATCCAACCGGACTATCGCGAAACTTATCGGCCTCCTCCAACAACCAGTCCTGGAATGCCTTGATCTTGGCACGATTGGCTGTCGCCTTCGGGCACACAAGGTAGTAGGTCTTGTTCTTCATGCGATCGTCAAACGGCGCTACCAGGCGTTCATCTTCCAAATCCTGCGCAGCAGCGATCAGACTGACAAGCGCAACACCATGCCCGTTGGTCGCTGCAGATATGCACATATGTTCTTCGGAGTAGGTAACGAACGGATTTGATACGGCACCACATCCACCATGGTGCTCGAACCAGCGTTGCCAGCTCGGATCATCATCGGAAAATCCAGCCCATTCATACTGTATCAACTGTGCGTTTCGTAGTTCATCGAGGTCCGGTGTTGCCGAAAGATGATCTGGCGCGCAGACCGGTGACACATAATCGTCTAGAACCCAGGCTGCGTGAAGATCGTCATATTCACCGTGGCCGTACCTTATGGCGACGTCGATTTCATCTTTTTTGAAATCGATAACCTCGTCTGAACTTTGAATTCTCACTGCAATCTGCGGAAAGCGATCGGTAAATCCTTTCAGACGCGGGCTCAGCCAATTGGACGCGAATGACCCGGTTGTCGTGATTGTTAGCACACCCTCAAGATCATCTCCCATGATCGCTTCGGATGCTTCGGTGAGTTTTTCGAACGCCTCAATGACTAGCGGCGCGTAAACTGCCCCCTCTGCCGTTAGGCGCAGCGAACGTGTGAGCCGATGAAACAGTTGGACCCCTAAGAATTCTTCAAGGCTTTTAACCTGATGGCTGATCGCGGTCGGCGTGACACACAACTCATCCGCTGCCGCCTTGAAACTCATGTTTCTGGCAACAGCTTCAAAGGCTTGTATGCTCTTGAGCGACGGAATACGGGACATGATGTTTATTTACTCCCGTTGCTGATGCAATCAAGGTCAATTCAAATTGAACCCATTCAAGACGTTTCAGATGCGGCTGCACTTCTGATCGCGAGGGAAAACATATCCTGAACCAAAAACCTGCCAAAAAAAATGGAGCAAGGCGAACCTCACTCCAGCTGAGTTTGGGAGGTAATCGGGTCTTAACGGGGCTCGGGCGCAAGTTCGCCAGATTGCATGCGCAGGACCAACTCGTCGATTTCGGCAACAACCTCGCCCGGGATGTCCGGATGATAGCTGCCGATCCTCATCGCCTGCGGATTGTTCAGATCGCCTTTATAAGACTGGCCTTCCAGCTCCCCATTGGCTGCCAGCTCGAGATAAGAGCGCATGTTGCCACGAACATCGAGAATGGCGGACTGCAAGATTTCAGGCCATTCGTTGATTGCGTCGCGATAAATGCCGATTCCGTAAACGCCCTTTTCCTGAACGGCCTGCATGGAGCCGAGCGTTGCACTGTCCATTGTCGGCCAAACAACATCCGCGCCTTGTTCGATCTGGTTCAGTGCGGCTTCCTTGCCTTTTGCGACATCATCCCAATCACCTGTCCAGGTGACCAGAACCTTGATGTCCGGGTTTGCTGATTTCGCGCCGGCTTCGTAGCTGGCAACAGTATCGTTGGTGAACTTGAACTTTTGCGCAGCGATGATGCCGATTGTGCCTGTTTCAGACATGCGGCCAGCGGTAAAGCCCATGAGATAACCGAGCTGGCTGAAATAGAAGTCAGCATTCGCGACGTTTTCGCTGGTACCCAGCCCGTTGTTCACCATGAACATGGTATCCGGGAAGCGCTGCGCAACCCGCACGACAGCATCCTGGAATTCACCGCCATGACCTATGACCAGATCATAGCCGCGACGCGCATAGTCACTGAGAACCTCGATCTGGTCAGGCTGGTGCACGCTTTCGCTGTAGGCAGTCTCGAAACCCAAATCTTCGCCGGCCTTTTTTAGACCTTCATATCCAGCCTGGTTCCAGCCGTTGTCGGAAATCGATCCAGGCATAACGATAGCTGCACTCTCGATGCCTTCAGCATAAGCGGGCGTGACAAAGGTGATCATGGCGGCCGCAGCCGCAATGAAAATACGTCGTGTTATCATTTCTGTTTTCCCTGTTGGTCGGTTCGTTATTTTTTTGTTGTTCAATTTTCGCCTGCAGCTACTCGGAGTGAAACTGAGGTTTTCTCAGGCGACGGATGAAGGAATCAGCGCTTTTCCCGGTCATATTCGAGACCGACGGCTGCAGGAGCCCGCACCTTGCCGACAAATCCCACAAGTGCGACCAGCGAAGCCACGTAGGGGATAATCAGGAAAGCCTGATAAGGGACATCTGGATTGCTGAACTGCAAACGCAGCTGCATCGCGTCGCAAAATCCGAAAAAGAACGCGGCAAGCACCGCCCCCACGGGGGACCAGCGTCCCAGGATAATCGCGGCAAGTGCGATAAATCCTTTACCAGCGCTCATGCCTTCGGCGAAGAGGTAGACCTGTGACAAGACCAGATGCACACCGCCAAGAGCCGCGATTGCACCACTAACGGCAATCGCAGTGTAGCGGAACGGAAACACAGGAACACCGGCCACATCAGCCGCGCGCGGGTTTTCACCGACGGCTCTCAAATCAAGACCGGAATTGGTGCGAAACAACCAGAACCATCCACCAACGGCCAATGCGATAAGGAGATAAAACAACGGATCTTGCGAAAATAATGCAGGGCCGATGATTGGGATTTCGGACAGGAAGGCGAGATTGATCGTACCGAACCCCTCGACACGAGCACCTCCAGCCATATCGCCGAATATGAGACGGGAAAGGAATGCGGTCAGTCCTACCAGGAGAAGATTGATAGCGATCCCGGCGACCAACTGATTGACCTTGTAGTGAATTGCCATAACACCAAGCAACAAGCCGGAAAACACACCACAGATGATCCCTGCGCCAAGACCGACAAGTGGAGATCCGGTCATGAAGGAGCCGGCGGCGGCTCCGAGCGCTCCTGCTAGGATCATGCCCTCAAGCCCGATATTGTAAGTCCCGCTGCGTTCGGCAAAAACGCCGCCAAGCGCAGCGAATGCGATCGGGATTCCGAGACGAACGCTTGATGCTAGTACATCTCCTAGGGCTGCAGGGTTTAGAAGAAATTCCATGATTTTTGCCTTTTTTTCCTGCCCAGAAGCATTTTCAGAAACGCGCCGATTCCTTCCTTTCCGCCGATGGCTTTCGGCACGATTGCCGCGGCAACGAACAACACGACAAGCCCTTCGATGACTTCGATGATTGAGCCTTCGACGCCAACTGCGCGTTGCATCGTGCCTGCACCGGCGGACAAGCCGGCCAGGAAGAATGCCGAAAGAGGCGCCAGAAGCGGGTTCAACGTGGCAAGGAACGCGACGATAATGCCCTGATAGCCATAGCCGTCGCTGAACAGGTGGAAGAGCCTGTATTTCAGCCCGATGACTTCAATAGCTCCCGCGAGTCCAGCGAACATTCCGCCGACGATCATGGCGATCATGATCTGGCGTTTGGTGTTCACACCTGCATATTTGGCAGCCTGCCGATTACGGCCAACCAGATCGAGCTTGAAGCCGGAAGGGGTCGATCGCAGCCAGAAATACAGAAGAACGGCGCAAACAATCCCGATCAAAAAGCCCATATGGGCATCGGTTCGGGCCAACATAATCGGAAGTCGATACTGTGACGAAACCTCTTCCGAATAGGGATAAGGAGCACTCTCTGCCAGAAGCGGTCCTGCCACCGCATAGCTGACGATATGAATGGCAATGAAGTTCATCAACAGGGTCACGATGACTTCGTTGATATCTCGATAGGCCCGCAGATAGGCGGGGATAGCAGCCCAGAGTCCACCACCAATGGCCGCACAGACGAAAATCATGGGAATGCCGATCCAGCCAGGAAGGTCCGGCAACGCAAGGGCGAACAGAGCACCAAACAGTCCGCCCATATAGATCTGCCCCTCGCCCCCAATGTTGAATAGCCCGGCGCGTAGCGGCAGGATCACTGCCAGCCCGGCAAGCAACATCGGTGACATGTCAACCAGCGTATTAGACAGGCCCCAGTAGTCAAAAAAGGATTCCGTGAAAAGGACCTTGTACGCCTCAAGCGGGTTAGATCCATCAACAGTGATGAATACTGCACCGACTGCCAAAGCCAGGATAATCGCGGTTAATACTCTGATTTGCAGGCTTTGTGCGGTCATGCTGCTGCTCCGTTTGCGGCAGTCATCAACAGGCCGACTTGTTCCAGGTTGACGGACTTTGGATCGATGTATCCAGTGATGCGGCCAAAGGCCATGACGGCTACCCGGTCGGAAACGGCGAGCACATGCTCAAGCTCCGTCGATATGTAGAGAACAGCGACGCCACGTTCTGCGGCAACGCGGATTTGCAACTGAACAAATTCCGTTGCCCCGACATCCAACCCTTTTGTTGGCTGTACGACTACGAGCAGTTTCGTAGCGGCCGCAATCTCACGCGCCAGGGCTACTTTCTGCTGATTGCCCCCCGACAGACCCGAAACCGGAAGAGACGTGTCGCGGGGACGGATATCGAATGACTCTGCAGTTTTTTTCGCGACCGTCGTTATGGCTGCCCTGTTTATCCGCCCGTTTCGTGAAAATGGTGCCTTGGAGATGGTTCGAAACGCCAGATTGTCGGCGACGCTAAGAGATAGAACCAATCCCTCGGCGTGTCTGTCCTCTGGGACGAAACCAATTCCGGCCTCCAATCTGTCGGCAACGTTGAGTCTGGTAATATCGCGCCCGGTTAAATGAACCTCTCCGTCTTCCGCAGCCATAAGGCCACCAATAACATCCGACAGTTCTTTTTGACCGTTGCCGTCGATCCCGGCGATGCCGAGAATCTCGCCAGCGTTGATCGTCAAAGACACATCGTCTAATACGCGCGAACCATTAGAGGACAGTGCCGAAACATTTTTTACGGATAGAACAGTTTCGGCTCTAGCAGTGTTTGTTCGTTCGAACTCAAGAATGCTTTCTTTTCCCTTGCTGCCCATCATCATTTCAGACAGTTCTGAAGGGTTTGTATTCGTGGTTAAAACGTCACCTTCTATGCGTCCGTGGCGCATTACGAGTACACGGTCTGCGGCCTCCATGATTTCATCGAGCTTATGCGTGATGAAAAAGACGGTACGACCAGCTTCAACGAGCTGACGAACACCAGCCAGGAAAGGTGCTACTTCATTCGGTGCAAGTACGCTCGTCGGTTCATCGAGTATGAGGATGCGAACATCCCGATAAAGAGCCTTGAGGATCTCGACGCGCTGCCGCATGCCGACCGGCATTTTCCCGACCTCAATGCCGTAGTCGATCTCAAATCCAAAGTCCTGCCCGAGTTCTCGAATTTTGTCAGGGGCATTGGGGCCACGTTTGTCCGCGGGAAGACCGATCAAAATGTTTTCAATTGCACTCATGCGCTCGACGAGGCTGAAATGCTGGTGAATCATGCCGATGCCGGCAGCAAGAGAATCCGGCGGCCCACGAAACAACACGTCCTTGCCGTGTAATTTAACTGCCCCGCTTGTCGGATGATATAAACCAATCAGAACGCTCGCGAGGCTGGTCTTGCCCGCGCCGTTCTCACCGAGGATCGCGATACACTGACCGGCCTCTGCTTTAAAAGAGACCCCATCAAGTGCTTTGACTTTTCCGAATTCCTTGCGGATATCGACCAGTTCAAGTGTCGGCGCGCCCAATTGTTCCTCCATACGCAGCTGGTGGGAAACTGCTGGAGGAGAGCATTCTGAACAAACGATTAGAATTCATCTGTTGGCTGAGAATTACGTTATGGCGCATTCCAGCACGCTATTTTATTGAGGAAAATCAAAGGTCGTCGCTACTCATGTGGCTTTGGTTTAATGCCACGTATAGTTTGATTGGAGAGCTTGATTGTGCCCCATCGCACACCAATCGCTAACTGGGATGATGCTTATTCAAACGCTCGCTTCATTGAAGGAGCCGATGATTTCCCCTTGAGGTGGACATCCGAGGCCAGGAAATTTCGCCAAGCTCGTGTCGCCGAAGGGAATGCGCGATTAGACATACCCTATGGCAATAAACCACGACAGAAGATGGATGTCTTCTATCCCGGCGCCAAACCCGACGGTTTGTTTGTATTTGTCCATGGTGGTTATTGGTGTGCCCTGGATAAGTTCCGCTGGTCTCATGCGGCATCAGGGGCGCTCGAAAAAGGCTGGGCTGCGGCGCTCCCCAGCTATACGCTTTGTCCCGAAGTGACTATCGATGTTATCACGCGCGAGATCGCATGCGCTGTCGAAAACGCGGCCGCTCAGGTGTCAGGTCCTATTGTCATTGTTGGGCATTCCGCTGGCGGGCATTTGATTAGCCGCCTCCTCTGTCGTGACTCGACGCTCACGCAGGTAGCAAAAGATCGCATTGTAACTGCCGTATCCATCAGCGGAGTTCATGATCTGCGGCCGTTGCTGAAAACGTCGATCAACAAAACGCTTAGGCTGACGGAGGCAACCGCTATGACAGAAAGCCCTGCTCTGCAGCTTCCAGATACGCAGGCAAAATTGATCTGTTGGGTCGGGGCCGAAGAACGTCCCGAGTTTCTTCGGCAAAATGCTCTGCTTGCCAACATCTGGTCCGGGTTTGGTGTGGAAACGCTCTGCGTAGAAAGTTCCGGTGAACACCACTTTAACGTTGTCGACGGACTTTCAAAATCCGATAGCGCTCTCATGTCCTGCATTTTTTCGTAACCACAACTTCTGCCAACCTCGAGGTTCAATTCTTCAACGCTCTTTGGCCATATCATCGCAATTTCTTAATGGGATTGCCGATGTTGAAATATGACCTTTGTGGAGACCCTGCACGAAGCATAATCATGCGTCGGGTTAGGGTTTAGTGAAATTGTTGTCTGCACAGATCGGGCCGCCTTACCACGCCCTTCCCCTATGATCTGTATTGGCTGCGACAATGCAATTGCCAGAAGCACTTCAAATGGCGGTTGACGCTTAAAATCGAGGCAAAAAAAGCAGCTTCATCAACCAGGGCAAACCAAAAAAGGCTTTAAAGAGCGCGGTTATGTCTGTGCTGGCCGCTTGCATCAGTGAGCGTCTGCACGCCTGAGATAACCTCAGCCGTCGGATAATTGTAATCATTTGTCAGGAAATCCAGAGGCCCACAAAATCCAGCACGAACCCAAGTCAAACTTCATTGGAGACATCATGAGAACCATTCTTCAGATCGACGCCAGCGTTCGAAGGACTGACAATGCCGTGCCGGAATACAACTCCATTTCGAGAGCCATTGCGGCTACCTTCATGGAGAAATGGGGGCAGACCAACCCAGGTGACAAAGTAATTCGTCGCGACATCGGGATGAATCCACCTGACATCATTAATCAGGATTGGATCGCAGCGGTTTTTACGCCGGATGAGGACCTGACCGATGAGCAAAAAGAGTTGATTTCTCTTTCAGACACGCTGATTGATGAACTCGATCAGGCTGACATCATTGTCATGTCCACACCAATGTACAACTACGGAATGCCGGCAGCTCTGAAGGCTTGGTTCGATCAAGTCGTTCGCGTCAACAAGACCTTCACATTTGACCTCGCGCGAGGTGACTACCCCCTCGAGCCAATTATGTCAGGCAAGAAGCTTGTGCTCATTACCTCAAGTGGCGAGTTCGGGTTTGGTCCTGGCGGCATCAGGCAAAGCTGGAATCATCTGGGGCCACACATTGAAACACTCCGGGGATATCTCGGCGTGGATGAAGTCTACGAAATCAACGCTGAGTACCAGGAATTTGCCGACGATCGTCACGCCAAATCCGTTTCAGATGCTCATACGGCAGCCGACGCATTGGTGGACAAGCTGTCCTTGTTTAGAGAAGCCGTCAACGCGTAGTCGTTCAGAAAATTGACTTCATAAAAGCTTTGTCAGAGGCCTGCGGTCGGCTTTGACGACCGCAGGCCTCTGAAAGTTCTACAACACAGTCCATGACACGTTGTGCGTTCCACTCAAAATGTCATCCTTACCTATTTGCTGTCGCACGGGGCTAACATCAAACGGCATCATATGCTTCACCGTCCGCCCGTTAATAAGCGGCGCACAGTCGCACTCTTTCTGCAACACGTGTATTTCGACCGTCTCATCGCAAATATGACAGAGACTTAAAGCGAACGCTGCGCAGTCATGTACGAGGAACTCGAACGTCATTTTCTTGGTCACTCAACTCACCCAGTCTAGGGTGGCGATAGCATTTGATTTTGATTGCAGAAGCAATCGATCAAGTACGGAAATGACGCCAAGAAAGTCCTATTCTGGGTGCATCTAGGGGACCGGGCTTTACTCCGGTCGCGTCGCGGCCTCCACCGAACCAAACACGAAATCTGCCCGGAATATCTAGTGCCACAATCCGCATTCGTCTCGGCCCATTCGGGTAACATGGAGTGACAACGGTCCAGTGCTCCATCTCTAATGGCGTTGCCTGTCGCACCGTTCGTTGGAGGAGCAAGATGACCGCAGAATCTCAAACCATCAAAACTTATGTTGGCCTCGATGTTTCACTATCCGACACACATATTTGTGTGTTGGATCAAAGTGGTAAGCGCTTGTTTCGAGGTGTTGTTCCATCTGATCCAATCGTCATTACAGAAACCATCTTAGCTCATGCCACCTGCTGCGAACGAGTTGCGGTGGAAACTGGTGCTACAACCCCCTGGCTTTGGAGAGAGCTGCGTCGTCGAGGAGTTCCAGCAATCTGCGTTGATGCGCGCCATGCCAGCAAGGCACAGTCCATGAGAAGAAACAAAACGGACCGCAACGACGCTGAAGGCTTAGCAGAACTCATGCGGATTGGGTGGTTCAAAGAAGCGAATGTCCGCACACCGGAGGCCCAATATATCAAGTCTATGCTTTCGGCCAGGTATCAGCTCCGGTTGAACCGTCGAGACATCCTGAACCAAATGCGGGGGATCGTGAAAACGTTTGGATTGTTTACAGGGAGCACAGCAACACGCAAATTTCCTGAGATAGTTCGGAAAGTAGTAGACGAGCATCCTGAGGTTGCTCCTATGCTCGCGCCACTTTTGGCGGTACACGATTCAATGATCGAACAGATCAAGTACTATGAAGATCAGTTGAAGATCATTGCCAAGAATGACGAAAATGCTCGTCGTATCATGACCGTTCCTGGTGTCAGCTATCTCGTGGCCCTGGGTTTCATGTCAGCGATTGATGATCCTTCCCGCTTTAGTTCATCGAGTAAGGTGGGACCATACCTCGGACTTGCGCCACGCGTTCGCCAATCTGGAGAAACGAGTTGGAGCGCCGGGATCGGTCATGCACCAGACCCGATGGTACGATCTTACTTGTATCAGGCGGCTACAATTTTGCTCACGAAAACAGCGACCTGGTCAAAGCTGAAAGCTTGTGGGTTTCGTATCTATAAGAGAGCTGGCTTCACGCGAGCTGCGATCGCCGTGGCCCGCAAATTAGCAATAGTGATGCACTCGATTTGGATCGATGGAACCGAATTCGTGCATGGAAAGGCCAAGGCTGCGTAGTTTAGCGCTTTCTGGCATCAGGAATCCCGCGAAAGTGGGATAGTCCTGACCGGGACGACGGGACACCAACCTCGCAGCGATCGTTGCGACTAACCATATCGCGTGGAGTGACAATGAGGTGGTTCCCAGCGAAGCCCATGTTGAGGCGGTGATTGCCGACCCCGTAAGGAACCATGTGCCCGGTTGAGATATCTGGAAATTCAAACGCCACACTTCGGCGAACAATTCCGATTGCCTGAGTGCTACCAAGCCACTGCATAATAGCAGTTGGCTTGTCATTTAACGAAACAGCTGAGAAATACTTGAACCGCTATGGATCGCTTTGATTGCATCTGCAAGCAATGGCGCGATGGAGCAAACCTCAATCTTTCCGCATGGTGTTTCTGCTCTCAACGGAATTGTATCTGAAACCACAACCGACTCGAGTGAAGAAGCCGTTATTCGATCAATTGCATTCCCGGAAAGCACAGGATGGACGGCTGCTGCTTCTACCGAGACTACTCCATGTTTGATGAGGAATTCTGTCGCTTCAATCAAGGTTCCGCCGCTTGCGATTTCGTCATCAACTATCAGAGCTTTCTTGCCTGCGACGTCACCGACTATGTTGACTGCTCGCGGCTTTTCATTGTCACCATCGCGACGTTTGTCCACGATCGCAATAGGAAGGTCTAGCCGGTTTGCATATGCACCTATCTCTTTAGCTTCTCCCACATCTCCAGCTACCAAGACATAGTTGTCCAGATTTCGAGTGGCGCGCAGATGATCGCAGATGATTGGTGCGGCTAGAAGCTGATCTACTGGAATTCGGAAAAAACCTTGTACTTGAGGTGAATGTAGATCCATGGTCAACACACGATCAGCACCAGCAGCCTCTAAGAGATCAGCCATTAATCTTGCCGTAATAGATATTCGAGGTTTGTCCTTTTTGTCCGACCTGGAGTATGGGAAATAGGGTAGGACTGCAGTTACTCGCTTAGCGGATGCGTGTTTTAGTGCATCGATCGTAATCAGTAGCTCCATTATCCCATCGGATACTGGGGAGCAGGATGGCTGAATTACAAAAACGTCCATTTCTCGAACGTTCTCTTCAATTTGCACCAGAATGTTCTCGTTAGAGAAGCGAACCTGCCGAGTTTGGCACGGCTCGACGCCAATATGGCTACAGATCTTGAATGTTAGGTCTGGATGAGCGGAACCGCTGATGATCCGTATATTGTCTGACATAAGTTCCCCATACTTTTGCTAATCGTGTGTCAAAGCTTGCCTTGGGAACAAGGGAAGCAAATTCGCTGAGATCGATATTTCGAAGATTGGGCAGTTTGAAAATCTCGGCATCCGTACGGACTTGCTGATTGACGCGCTCGCGGGCCAAGAAATAGCCCCAACAAACTCATGAAACCTTTGGGAAAACCAGTTTTGGATGATGGTGTTGAAAGTCGCAGAAGCAATTGTTGCACGCGATCCACCTAGCAAGAAATGAATTATTTCAGCGCAACCTAACCGGGGAGGCCGTATAAATGCAATCACATAATATGTTTGGAATTCTGTTCACGTCAGAGCTGCAAACTTGATTGTTGAATCACTTTAGGGCGTTTTCTCGATGCAAGTATTTTGGTTGCGAGCAAGGTCGATTGGCGACTGTTCCTTGACAACCAGGACCGTTGTCAAGGAACAGTCGCTCGCGCATATTGCTTCGCAATTTTCGGCCTGGCTGCGCCAGTCATCCAATCAGCAAGCGGGGCTTCGCCCGCACCGGGCAGACAAATCGTGCTGGGCTGATCTCTGCATACGAACGCTGCGTGTGCGGACTGCATGCCGAATGCTCAAATCACAAACGATCAGGTAAACAGGAAGTCATTCTGATCAAGGTCCAGAAGCTGCACGCCTTCCAATGTCACAGTAGTTCCGCCAAAACTGAGAACAGTGTCCGAACCAGATGCCTCCAATACGAGATCGCTAAACGCAGACGCACCGCTCACAATCTCAATCAGGTCCTCACCATCGGTAAAATCCTTGATCCGATCGGTACCATCGTTTGACTTGAAGACAAACGTGTCACTTCCAAGACCACCGGTGAGCGTATCAAATCCTGCATTTCCAATCAGGCGATCCGACCCATCTCCTCCAAGAAGCTGGTCGTGTTTTGTGTTGCCGGTCAGGACATTGTCTTCGGCATTTCCTGTCAAAGTCGCGTTGCTGCCTCCCACATAAGTGAGATTTTCAACATTCGAGATTCCTGACAAGCTGAAAGTGCTCCAGCTGGTTTGAACTTCGTCTATGCCGTTTGCGGCCGCCTCAACAATGGTCACGGAGGTCGATACGACATAAACATCATTACCGGCCCCACCATGCAGTTCGGTGCCGCTGGATGTTGAACGAAGTATGTCGTTAAACTCTGAACCGACTGCTCGTTCAATGTTGTGGAAGCTATCTCCCTCCGAATCTCCTCCTATGCCGACGCTTCCATTGACCAGGTTAATGTCGATCCCCGCGCTGGATTCAGAATAATCGATGGTATCGAACCCGTTGCCACCATTGAGAATAAGAGCTTCTGCACCACTGACGAAGGTATCGTCGTACTGTGTTCCCACCAACCCTTCGATACTGTCAAACGTATCTCCGGCTGCATCAGCGCTGTGAATACCTGTCTTGAAGTTGACGGTTACAGCAGCTGAAAGCGTGTAATAGCTCATATAGTCGGTGCCAGCGCCCCCGATGATCTGATCAGCGCCCGCACTGCCAAAGAACACATCGTTACCGGACCCTCCGGTCAAAACGTTATTTTCTGCATTTCCTGTCAGACGCGCGTTACCGTTTCCAATGAATGTTAGCCGCTCAACGTTCTCCATGCCTGACATGTCAAACGTGCCCGATTGAGTTTGGATCTCATCGATACCTTCACCTGTATTCTCGGTGATAATGGCGCCAGAATTTACGACATAGACATCGTCACCGGCGCCGCCTAGCAATTCTGAACTGCCTGACGTAGAGCGCAGAGTGTCATCAAATGCCGATCCAATTACTCTCTCGATGAAGTAATAGGTGTCACCTTCCGCATCGCCACCATATCCGACACCTTGCCAGATGCCTCCTGAAACTATGCTCTTTCTCAGATCGACATCCACAGCTGCTGACGAAGAGGAGTAGTCGACTGTGTCGGTTCCGTTCCTGCCGTTAAGCAAGAATGCCTCGGCTCCGCTTATGAAAGTATCATCGAAATTTGAGCCGCCAAGGGCTTCGATGCTATCGAACGTGTCGCCCGCAGCGTCTCCCGAATGTATACCCGTCTTGAGGTTGACGGTGACTGCTTCGGTGGCATTAAGGTAACTGGCGTAATCAGTTCCGGCGCCTCCCACGAGATGGTCAGCTCCTGCTCCACCTAGCAGTTGGTCAACTCCAGAACCGCCAACTATCACGTTGTCTCCGGCATTTCCGGTCAGAATTGCATTACTACTGCCCAAATAGACCAGGCGCTCAACGTGTTCGAAATCCTCCATTGAGAATGTGCGGGAGGTGGTGCGGATTTCATCGTTGCCCTCTCCTGATGCTTCGATAGCTCGAACGACCTGGTTGTTTTGAATTATGTAAACATCGTCACCGGCGCCACCAACAAGTTCTGTGCCACTGACAACCCCTCGCAAGGTGTCTGAGTAAGTAGTTCCTATGACGCGTTCGATTGAGCTGTATGTATCGCCTTCAGCGTGACCACCAGTTCCTGCGCCAGATATGAGATCGACATCAACCGCAGCTGTAGAGCTGGAATAGTCGACTGTATCGGTTCCTGTTCCTCCGATCAGCTGGTCAGCACCCCCCAGACCAATCAACACATCGTTTCCACCTTTGCCGTCGATCCTGTTAGCTCCCGCGTTTCCGGTGAGGGTTTCAGCTGAGTTTGTGCCGTTGAAGTTATCGAGGCGAAGGACAATGTGGTCTGTGCTCAGCTCGTTAAGCGACACATTTTCCAGCGTGATCGTATCTGTGCCCACTGTGAAGACTACGTTGCCACTTCCGTCGTCGACAGCTGCGTCTAATGCCGCCTGTTGAGTTGCGAACACCGAACCTGAAAACTCGAGTTTATCAGTGACTGACCCTGTCGCCTCGAAGTCTTCAACAACATCATTACCGTCACCGACATAGAAGACGAAGGTATCGCTTCCATCCCCACCAATTAGGCGGTCATTTCCCATCCCTCCAGTAATCGTATCGTGCTTCGATCCAGCTTTGAGGGTGTTATTCTCGTCAGTTCCTGTCATGGCAACGTTGTTGTTGCCCAGATAGGTCAAGTTTTCGATATTTGCATAGTCCGCAAGATTGAGACCCTCAGAGTATGTTTGAACTTCGTCAATACCTTCACCGTCCAGTTCAGTGATATCAACGCCAGTGTCTACGATATAAACATCGTCACCTGCTCCGCCGATCAGCTCAGTGCCGGAGGTCCTTGAACGCAAAACGTCATCATGTGCCGAGCCAATCACACGCTCGATGCTATAAAAAGCGTCCCCCTCAGCGTCACCACCTATGCCGGTGCTGCCGTTGACCAACTCAATGTCGACGCCAGCATCGGAACTGGAGTAATCGACTGTGTCCTGTCCGGTCCCGCCGCTGAGAACAAGCGCCTCGGAACCACTGACAAATGTATCGTCATATTGTGATCCGATCAGACCTTCGATGCTCTCAAACGTGTCGCCTGCTGCATCTCCGGTGTGGGCACCGGTTTTGAAGTTGATGGAGACACTCGCAATCGAAGTCGAGTACATTGCGTAATCGAAACCTGCTCCACCGATAATGTGGTCTGCTCCAGCTCCACCGGTGAGCCGGTCGTCACCAGAAGCTCCCGTGAGAACATTGTCTCCAGCGTTGCCGGTAAGCGTGGCATTGCCATTGCCGAGGAATGTCAGCCGTTCAATCGCCGCCAGGTCCTCAAGAGAAAACGTTCCATTATGTGAACGGATTTCGTCGTTACCTTGACCAGCCAGTTCGATGACCTCGGCCGATCCGTGAATGATGTAGATATCGTCACCATCACCTCCGGCTAATTCGCGGTAGCCGACTGTGGATCGCAAAGTATCATTGAAAGCTGAACCGACTACACGTTCGATATTGTAGTAGATTTCACCTTCTGCATCCCCACCCGTTCCAACACCTTCCCATAGGCTGCCGGATACGACGCTGTTGGTTAGATCGACATTCACAGCGGTCGACGATGTTGAATAATCAACAATGTCAAACCCGTTCCCACCATTCAAGATAATGGCTTCGGATCCGCTGACAAAGGTATCGTCGTAGAGTGTCCCTCCCAGTCCTTCAATGCTATCGAAGGTGTCACCGGTAGCATCTCCGGAATAGACACTGGTCTTGAGGTTGAAGCTTATTCCCTCCGAAGATGTTAGGTAGCTCGCGTAGTCCACTCCATTTCCACCAACTAAGTGATCGGCTCCTGCACCTCCAACAAGCGTATCATTGCCAGAGCCACCGGTGAGAACGTTGTCGCCAGCATTACCTGTGAGGGTAACGTTACCGCCACCAATCATCGTCAATCGTTCTATGGCATGAAGATTTTCAATGGAGTAATTCGAGTTGACCTGGATCTCGTCGTCACCTTCTCCGGTGAGCTCGATAACTTCGGCGGCTCCTTGCACAACATAGACATCGTTGCCTGCTCCGCCGACAAGCTCGCGCGCGCCGTACGTCGACCGTAACGTGTCATCGAAGTCTGAGCCGATCACACGATCGATGTTGTAGTATTTGTCCCCTTCAGCGTCTCCCCCACTTCCGACGCCTTCCCAGAGGCCGGGGGACGGTTGCGCATAGCTCAGGTCAATATTAACTGCGGAAGAAGAGGAGGAGTAGTCGACGGTATCGAAACCGAGGCCTCCGTTCAAAATAATGGCTTCGGATCCGCTGATAAAGGTGTCGTCGTACGAAGACCCAACCAATCCTTCGATGCTGTCATACGTGTCACCGGCGGCATCTCCAGAATAGACGCCTGTCTTGAGATTAAGGTCTATTCCAGTGGTGGAGGTCAAATAGCTTGCATAGTCTACGCCATCTCCGCCAAACAAATGGTCGGCTCCGGCTCCTCCGACTAACGTGTCGTTTCGCGAACCTCCTGTGAGAACATTGTTACCTGCATTGCCGGTCAACGTAGCATTGCCGTTGCCGATCAGAGTCAGACGTTCAATGTATTGCAGGTTTTCAATTGAGTAGTTTGAAGTGACTTGGATTTCATCGTCGCCTTCACCTGCCAGCTCAATGACTGCAGTTGAGTTGCCGACGATATAGACGTCATCGCCAAATCCGCCAACGAGTTCAGTATTACTGATAGTGGATCGGAGAGTATCGCTAAACGAAGAACCGATTATGCGTTCGATGCCGTAGAAGGAGTCCCCTTCAGCATCTCCACCGGTTCCGACACTACCATTGGCCAAGTCTACGTTTACCGCCTGGAGCGAAGTGGAGTAATCAACGATATCGAAACCGTCTCCACCACTCAGGAGAATAGCCTCTCCTCCGCTCACGAAGATATCGTTGTATTGTGTGCCTATGATTCCTTCGATGCTTTCATAAGTGTCGCCGGCCGCATCACCGGAGTGAACACCGGTCTTAAGGTTGATGGTGACTGCGTCCGGAGCAGTCGAATAAATGGCGTAATCAGTGCCATCTCCGCCAATCAGCAAGTCAGCCCCGGCGCCGCCGGTTAGCCAGTCATTTCCGGAGCCACCTCTTAGAACATTATCTCCAGAATTACCCGTCAACTTGGCATTGCCGTTGCCGACAAAGCTGAGGCGCTCAATGGCGTCTAGATCCGCGATGGAGTACTCGCCAGTCAAGGATTGGATTTCGTCCTCGCCTTCATTGGCATGCTCGACCACATCCACTGAAGACGTCACGACATAAACGTCGTCTC
The DNA here is from genome assembly GCF_040329475.1 of Roseibium sp. SCP14. Lineage (NCBI taxonomy): Bacteria > Pseudomonadati > Pseudomonadota > Alphaproteobacteria > Hyphomicrobiales > Stappiaceae > Roseibium > Roseibium sp. SCP14. Next base: position 112,761 of record NZ_JBDZYH010000009.1, on the reverse strand, counting down.
CTTCGCCACCAACGAGTTCAGAACCGATAATCCTGGATTGCAAGATGTCATCGTTAACAGTGCCTATCACGCGTTCGATGGCGTAATAGCTGTCCCCGGTTGCATCACCCCTGTATCCAAAACCCTCCCAGACACCACCCGACAGAGCATTAATGCTCAAGCTAACGGTGACACCACCAACACTTCCTGAGAAATCGAGCGTATCTGTTCCATAGCCGCCGTGCAGATAGTCCGCTCCACCATCGCCAAATAGGAGATCGTCCCCATAGCCGGCCAGAATCTTGTTGGCTGCTTCATTGCCAGAAAGGAGGTCATGAAACTGCGTTCCAATGATGTTTTCGATTGCGGACAGAGTGTCCCCTTCCGCATCGCCACCTGCACCCGTGCCGTCTGAGAGAGAAACGTTGATCGCGGACGATGATTGCGAGTAGTCGACAGTGTCACTACCGAACCCACCGGAATAGATGTCGGCTCCAGCGCCGCCATTTATGGTGTCGTCGCCCGCGCCGCCGAGAACCGTATCATCGCCGGCACCTCCTGTTAGAATATCGTCGCCGTTGCCACCATCCAGAAGATCATTTTCTGATCCACCTTGAAGTGTGTCGATCCCGTCACCGCCAAAGAGCTGATCGTCACCCTGACCGCCCGTCAGAGTATCGTTGCCGTCTCCACCGGAAAGCTGATCATTGCCGGCGTCACCGTTCAGACTATCGTTACCAAAGCCAGCCCAAATGCGGTCAGCGCCATCACCACCATCTATTGTGTCATTGCCAAGGCCGGCAATGATGACATCGTCTCCAGCAGCGGCGGTGATGGTTTCTGAGGTGTTAGTACCAAAGATTATGTCTGCATTCGAGGTTCCAGCCAGATTTGTGCCGCCCGTACCCGCGATCATGCCTGTGAGATCTAAGACGAATCCAGAAGCATTCTCCAGCTTTTCAACTGCATAGTCAGCTTGCTGGCTGTTCTCGATATTGATGACAGTGTTTGCCTCGACAACATCCTGATCGTTGCGAGCGTGCAATGTGAAAACCAGGTTATCGCTATTGGAGTGCAGCGTTAAGTCGTCGAAGGTAGTGCCGCTTTTCAGTTTAAGGGTGTCTGTTCCTCCATTCACAAGCGTGCGTGTCGTTGTCGTTCGTGTCCCGTAGACTGCTGTCTGGCCATGGTAGCCCGCTAGGTACCTTTCTTCACTGGTTTCGACATGAACGCCAATGTCCCGTATGCCGATCGTGCCATGACCAAGACCGACAAGGTATGTGTCATCACCACCGCCACCGAATAGTACGTCTGCCCCTGCACCACCTGATAGTGTGTCGTTTCCACCCTGACCGCTAAGCTGATCGTCGCCAGCCCCGCCCAATAGCAGGTTTGCACCCGCATTTCCTTTCAGCTGATCATCATGATCGGAACCAAAAAGGTTCTCGATTTCGGAAAGAACATCACCAGCAGCGTCACCGCCGTTTGCGGTTCCCGTCAGAAGGTCTACGCTGACACCCGCTCCAGAAGTTGAATAGTCTGCAGCGTCTGTGCCTGCCCCGCCGTTGATAGTATCGGCTCCTGCACCACCGGAAAGAATATCGTCGCCAGAGCCACCATTCAGTGTGTCGTTACCCGCAAGCCCTTCAAGGGCGTTGTTTTCCGTGTCTCCTGTCAGGCTATCTGCTTGAGCTGACCCGATGACATTCTCGATATCTATGAGAATATCACCAGCTGCGTGTCCGCCGACTGATGTTCCGGCCTCGAGGTCAACAGTAACGCCTTGGACAGATTGGGCATATGAGACTGTATCATTTCCGTCGCCGCCATCGATCTGGTCGGTTCCCGCATCTCCAAATATGACATCATCGCCAGATGCGGCACTAATCACGTCGTTGCCGTCACCACCTAGCAACACGTCATTGCCATGACCACCCTGCAAAACATCATCGCCAGCCTTACCGTCCATGAACAAGGAGCCGTAGGCATTGGATGCATCGAAACTATCGTTACCTGAAGCGCCAGTTGCGACGGTGGAACGATTGAAACTGCGTGTAACGCCGTTCGCGTTGGTTGTGATGAAGGCGTCACGACCATTGTCGGTTTCGATCAGGACGCCATCACCATCGATGGTCCGATTGGACCCAAACGTGTCGTATGCGAATGAAACGTCGCCAACCGTATAGGTCGTCCCACCCGATCCTGTGGCCTCGGTTGTGCCGTGTATGACCGTACCGTCTGAGTAAACGGTAGGTGTCGAATTGGTATATTCTAGATTGAACGCTGTAATGCCAAAACTGTCTAACTCTAGCAGTTCACCCGCATCGATCGTTCCGTTGCTGTTTTCGTCCTTCCAAAGTTTGAATTCATGCCAACGTTCATCCTGAGCGTCAAAAACCTTGTCATTGTTGCTGTCAAAAACCGTTGCAAGCGCTTCGAGATCCGTGTCGGTCGGGTCGTCAGCGGTTAAAAGTGCAAAGGCAATTTGAGAGGAATCACTGAGCTGACCATCAGCATCTTTGTCCCAAAACAACAATGCATCATCAGGGGCGACCCAGGCTGTGCGTTCAACATAGCCATCATTGTCAAAGTCAAATTCTGGTGAAGTTTCACCCAGTTGGATCAGTTCGAGACCATCGTGATCAAGATCAACAACGATCGGCTTGCCGCCGCCATCGCCACCACCGCCATCGCCACCACCGCCATCGCCACCACCGCCATCGCCACCACCGCCATCGCCGCCGCCACCACCGCCATCGCCACCACCGCCATCGCCGCCGCCGCCATCGCCGCCGCCGCCATCGCCGCCGCCGCCATCGCCGCCACCCGTTGGTTCATCCGTGAGGTCGTCTGGACTGAAACCGCCATCAATGGTTTCGTTGACGTAAGTCCCTATTGCATCACTTGCCCAGCTGAAAGCGTCGCCAATCGAACTACTAATGCTCTCGATTGCATCATCGACGTTGGAAACGAAGTCCCCAACGTTGCCAACCACTCCCTGAGAACCGTCCCATGAGAAGAGATCAGTTACGGACTCGATTGCATCTTCAATGTCGTGCAACGTATCAGAAATAAAGTCTCCAACCTGATCTGCTGTTTCCCCGAAACCATTTAAAGAGTTGTCGATATGCTCGCCTAGATTGCCGAGGAACCCAGAGTCGTTGTGCACGCGGATGTCACCGGCAACGTAGGTGTGCAGATCTTCAACTTCGAAATTGTAGGTCTGCCAGGCATCTTGTTCTGCAGGCTGAGCTGTCGGGCCGTTGCAAGCAATAACGCCACGTGAACAGGTGCGATCGAATAGGTGTGCGGTAGCAGCCGAATACAGTATCTTCTCAGCGTTTAATTCGGCAAACTCTCCCGAGGTGAGAGCGGCTGTTACCCGACCGTTTTCGATCATATCTTCGAGAGCAGAAAATCCTCCAAACCGGTCGAGGAATCGGTGACCTGGAGTTGCCACAAGTTCTTTCGTTTCTTCGCCATCAACCCAAGTTAACTTAATCCATTCTGTCGTTGAGTTTCTGTAAAGTCGTGTTATCCGACGAGGGACAAGGTCTCCCAACCCTCCATCGAGAGACGGGTCAAACGCAAGGACAACATCCCCTACCCTAAGATCAGATATCGGGCGGTTTTGGTTAGTTCCAACCAGAATAGGTGTGTCTGCTGGGAAGCATTCATTGGCACCTTTGCCGACATTGCTCGATCGAGAGATAGTTCCGTCAGAGTTGAAGCGAACTTTTTCGTCTGCAGACACGCGATAGGTGTTTCCAAACCTGTCAGTGACGAGCGCACTTCCATCAGGGAGAACGTGGAGTGAATGTCCATCACTGCTATTGAGCCCCTCTCCGCTAAAAACTTCGAACTTCGGGGGACCAGCGGTAGGGGAAGAATATGCAGAGATCTCAAAGTATTCGCGCAGAGACAATGCGCCATCAAAGAAACTTGCTAAATTTCCAGCTTGTGAACTAAACGCTTGTGCATCTGCAACGTCGTCAAACAATGCACGCGCACCCGCATCGTTCGAATATACTTGTACTGCCCCCCCAGATCCATCGCGATGCATCTGTGAAAGTGCGCTGAATATGGACAACTCTCCCTGGTTTGGGCCTGGAGGGAAGCCTGGTGTAGGATATACCTTTAGATTTCCGGCAAGTTTCTGGCGATCGATCCACGCTGCAATCATTGCATCTTGTTCATACAACTCCGGATTGCTCGTGAGCTCATCCTTTACGGTGCTTGTAATTGCGATCAATCGACCTGGTCCAGCTATAGTATCAAGCGCTCCTGGAAGGCCGTGAGTTTCAGCATAGTAAAGAGATATGATATAGTCGGAGTCTAAGGCAACAACACGTCGGTCCATGAGTATTACCTTTCAGAAAAGCTTGGAAAATGTTCTATTTTAATCTCGTGTAGAGAGGTGAATTCTGTTATCGATGGATCATCAATAAGTGTGTGCCACCTCAACATTACGTAAGTGTCTGGTGCAAAATGAACAATTGAAGTCCAGCAGTCGTTCGAAGCATGTTTCTGAAAGACTTCATATTCTGTGCCATCAGGCTCTGGCCGCTCGTGACCGCAGTAAGCAGCAAGCAGTTGCTTCATTAGTCGGTCAGACAACTTTTTCTTGTCTTCAGCATTTGCTCGAATAGACAGCACGGTGTCGTTGATGTCTTTTCCGGTTAGAAGGTATTCTTCTCCGTCAATCGTTTCCGGGCCAAAAACAATGGTTTCGTCGTTTGGAGGAAGTTTTGGGATTCTGATTTGCTTGTTTGCCATCAACTAACCCTCAATTTTGCGGTTCAGATAGACCGACTGGGCCTGCCCTCGTGTTGCCGAGGCGTAGAATTTCTCAAGTCTTCAAAAAACGGTGCGACCTTGAAATCGTGGGTCAATCGTCCACGACGTAGTGAGCCTGCATCTATCATGCCGGTTCTATTCGCCTGCCAATCTGTCAGCTTAATCCAAAGCCCTTGCCCCGGTTCGGATGTCATGTCTGCCGGAAACAAGCGGGTCGCTGGTTCGACTTTGCCCTTGAACCTGTTGTAATTGCGGATTCGATCCGACGGTTGACAGACTGCCTGGCCGGCTATTTGCTCAAGATCCGCTAGCGTCAGGTTTTTTTCTTCTGCAGTCTGGTCGTAACGACCGATCGCGCCTACGTTCTTGAAGCGCAACAAGGCGTGTCGCGCCTGGTAACTGGCAACGCGGTTCAACAATCGAGATACGGCTTGTTCGTTCAGGCCGCGAACCAGGATAGTTCCCGTGTTCACAATCAGTCGTGAGGCCATGGCATTGTCCAAAGCGCTGAGCTTCTTTTTTGCGCACCGCATGCCATCGATAGCTTCATACCAATCGTCGTTGTCGGCGCCGTTCAGTGAAATATAGACGTGGCGCAACCCTGCTGAACGCAGCTCCTCGACATAAGAACGATGCGATAGTCGCAAGCCGTTGGTCAGGAGAACAGCTCGATGCCCGGCTTCACGCACGATGGCAATGATTTCGGCAAGATCCTTGCGCAGGGTTGGTTCTGCCCCGGCAATTCGAATATTGGTTCTGCACGGAAGTGCTAGCAGAAATTCTTTCAATCGACCAATGTCCATGTCGGGCTTGGTTCGGTCGGGAAGATAGCAGTTTGCGCAAGTCATATTGCAGCGATGCGTCACATCCACAACGATGGTCTCAAAAGTGTTTGCAGATGGTTCTAGCTTTCGTACAGGGATCATTGTGCCACCCCCTCTCGTCCACCCGGATAAGTATGTGATGTCTGTTCCGCTAAGTTTGCGAGCAAAGCGATGCGACTGATCTTCCCCGTGTTGCGAACGCTGTGCTCAAAAGCCGTATTGACCTGCCAGAGTTCCCCTCTGGTCATGGCAATGGATTGATCGCGGTCACGCAAATGAAAAGTAAACTCATGGCTGCCGCGGAGAACAGCAATGACACGGATTTGCCGAGGGTCATCAACATGACGCGGGATTTCGGCACCTTCAGCAAGGCAGCTCAGACGCATCCGGTAGGCAGGACCGATCCGATCAGTAATCAATGTCACGAGACTGTTATCCAATGGCAGCCAGTTGTCGAGGTTCGGATTACTGGAAACGCATTCTTCAGATGCCACCTGAGTTTGCAAAGCGACTTGCGCATAGTTTTCCGACAAATATGCGGGGTTCTCGATTTCCAGACCACGGGAGACTCTGTCCTGCATCGCTTCAAAGAGGATGTTTTCGCCTTGATTGTCCTCGTAGTAGCGAGCGAGACGTTCACAATCCTCTTCGGATAGGCACCCAAGTTTCTTTGCAATTGGATTCCTTCGGGCACGTGCGAGTGCTCTAAGATCCAAGAAAGCATGCGAGCTCATCCGGAAGCTCCATCTGACACTTGCAAAGAAAGCGCGTAGTTACCGCCAATTGTTTTGAACCCGGCATGCCTGAAAAAGCGGTCAATGCGTTTGAGATCGAAGCCGGAGGTTACATGCGCAAGAATTTCGTCCACACCTCGAACCTTTGACCATTTGATGACCCCCTGAAGCAGGCGAGCTGCCGTACGGCCGCCAGCAAGTGTGCCGCGTAGCTTCGGGTCTACATAGAAGGAATGGATCGTTGTGAAGAGATCGCCGGTCCCGACGATGTATTCGCCAACCGTACAAAACAGAAAGCCGATCGCCCTACCGTCACGTTCTGCGATCAAAAGGCCGGAATATTTGGGCTCATCGATCGCTCGTCGAAAGAGTGTATCTCGCTTTTCAAAGCTATAGGGCACATTGGAATAGCGGCTTTCTGAATGGAATGCTTGCGAAAGCGGTCGAAGGGAAAGCAAGTCTTCTTCATTTTCAGCAAGGCGAATGCGAACAGATCGCAAAGACTTGTAGCTTGATCCGCTGTCGACCTCCTCTTGTGCAAGCATGCTGCGAACCTCCTGCGGTCAACTTGATTCGTCGACGAAACTGTGAAGTCGAATACACGCAATGGTATTATCAGGAATTTTTATTAATCAATACGCGAAACTGAGAAATTGAGAATTTGTTAATAAGTTCCTGCGCTCGACCCAAAAAATTTAAATTGTCCAATCAGTTACCACCGCAGTTTTTGAACTCGATTTGTCGCGGTTAAAGCTCCGATTCCAGATTTTTTGCAAGAGGACGCGTCAAGGGGACCGCGCTCTATTCCAGCCGCTTTGCGGCCTCCACCGAACCAAACACGGATTCTGCCGGGAATATCTAATGCCGGCAGAAGTCTCAAAGAGCCTCCAGCCGGCAAGACATTCCAGCGCCACAATCCGCATTCGTTTCGGCTCATTCGAGTAACGATCGCTCGCGCATATTGCTTCGCAATTTTCGGCCTGGCTGCGCCAGACATCCAATCTGCAAGCGGGGCTTCGCCCCCGGCCGGTCAAGGATAAACCGCTGCGCGGCCTGCAGCGGGGTTTCCCCACGCTCCGCGCTTCGCTTGTGCGCGCGGGTGATACCTCTCCCCGCTTCCGGTCCATGACCGCCCTCCCCCGTTTCCGACGGCGCGGAAAAGGAAACGAGCCGATCCGGTGAGTTTCAGGAATCAGGAGCTAAACCAATGACCAAGACCACTACCAAAGAAATCAAAGTTGCTTTCAAAAAGCTGGCGCCCGATCCGAAAAACGTGCGCACGAAAGTCGATCAGGACAGCATTGTCTCACTGGCTGCAAGCATTGAAGCAAAGGGCATTCTGCAGAACCTTATTGTCCGTCCGGGGGAAAAGCGGGGCCATTATCTCGTGACCGGTGGCGGTCGCCGTTTCCGCGCCGTGGAACACCTGATCAATGAAGGTACGTTGACCGCAGATTACGAAATCTCTTGTCAGGTCCGCAGCGAAGACGAAGCAACAGAAATCAGCCTTGCCGAAAACGTCATGCGCGTTGCCATGGACCCGGCAGACCAGTTCAAGGCATTCAAGACCCTTGCCGATGACGGGAAGTCTGTTGAGGACATTGCGAAGCATTTTGGCGAAACAGAATTGATCGTTTCCAGGCGCCTGAAACTTGCCCGTGTTTCTTCGGTCCTGTTCGAACTCTATGAAAAGGGAGACATGGAGCTTTCCCAGCTTCAGGCATTCACCGTCAGCGATGATCACGAGGCGCAGGAACGGGTTTGGAACTCCCTGCCGCAATACTACCGCCACGGTAGCGATATCCGTCAAGCCCTGACAGATGGGAAAATTCCTGCATCCGACAAACGGATCAAATATCTCGGTGGCCTCGATGCAGTTCGGGACGCTGGCGGGACTGTCATCTGCGATCTGTTTACGGATCAGGATGGTGGGTACGTTGAAGACGTGGCCCTCGTTGAAAAAATGGTGGCTGACAAGATCGATGCCGCTTCCATCGACATTGCCGCCGAGGGCTGGAAGTGGGTCCGGTATCAGCCGGAAATTGACTACTATGATTTGCAGTCCTATGGCCGGGAGTATCCGCAACAGCCTGCATATTCCGAAGAGGATCAGGCAGAGCTTGAGCGTTTGGAACAGCTGAGTGATGAAGCCGCCGAACGCTTCAATCAGACCGGTGACGAAGAAGACCGGACAGCTTATGAAACTGCTGATCAGGCGTTTGAAGACCTGCAGGCGAAGTATGTTGCTCAATACTCGGATGACCAAAAAGCCCTGTGCGGTGTGATCATCTCAATCGGTTATGAAGGCGATCTGCGCGTAGAGCGTGGCCTGATCGATCCGCAGGACAATCAAGCCAGCAATGCGGCATGTGCTGCTGGTGGCGAGGAAGTCAAAGAAACAGCAACCCACACGAAAACCCTGTTGGCCGAGCTGACCGCTCGCAAGACCGCAGCACTCCGGTTGGAACTTGCCAGGAATGCTGACGTTGCCTTGGCCGTCGCCGTCCATTCCATGGCGATCAAGACACTCTATGAATGGGGTGCGGCCCGCGACAATGGCAGCGTTGAAATCAGTCTTGATAGCGCCTGTCTGGAAAGCCAGATCAAGGACGCCGGTCAATGCAAAGATCTGGACGCACTGGAACGGACCCGCGAAAGCTGGAAGTCAGTCCTTCCGGTTGATCCGGCCGAACTTTGGGACTGGTGCTTGAACGCCTCGCAAAAGACCCTGTTGGAGCTGCAAGCGTTCTGCGTTGCTCAGACCATCAACGCCATTGACTCAGGCGTGGGTTACAACAGGTTCGGTATCGAACACGGTGACCGTATCGGTGAAGCCCTTGGCGTTGCCATCACCGATCATTTCCAGCCGACCGCCGAAAACTACTTCTCCCGCGTCAAGGTCGATGTGATCCATCAGTCTCTTGTTGAGGCATGTGGCGAAGAAGCCGCCGCGCCGGTTCTGAAGATGAAGAAGAAAGAGGCCGCAGCCTACGCCGCTGAAAAGGTAGCCGGAACCGGCTGGGTACCAAGCATGATGCACTTCACCATCGAGCCCCCTGTATCGGATGAAGTGATCAAAGAGGCAGCGTAGAGCTGCCCCCCTCGGCCTGCCCTGCCCTAGCTCCTGCGGGGCAGGCCATTTTCTCTCAAGGCTGATAGCCATGAAACTCATTCGGGACATTGCAGGAAAACAAATTTGGGAACTGCAAGAATCCTACGGCACTACCTATCTTGTTTACGGCTATTACGAGAGCGGCGATCCGAAAGAGTGCTCTTCCCTTTCAATGGCCTACGAATACGGAGCCCCGGAGTTATCTAGAGAGTTTCAACCAGATGCGGACCAGCCTCCCGGGCTTGGCTGAAACCAGATAAGGGGTTTCACAAAGACCCGGCCAAGAGCTACTTCCCCCAGCTTGGCCGGGTCGCACTTTTTGAAACCAGAGACGAAACCATGATCAATGACTTGAAAAATCAAAAAGGGAAAATATGCGCATTTATTTCCTGTATATAGCAGATACACCCAAATAAACTTGATACTTGCTGAGTGTCACCTCAACCGAAACATCCTCTCGACCCCAGACATTGAATAAACTGTATTGGTAGGCTTTAGATTTACTAACACTTTGACCTCCCGTGAAACTCGGGAAGTCTCTTTCGCCGTATCCGCCGACATACTCCCAATCTGGTTTGGTTTTGAGTATTTGCAGAAATTGCTGCGCCATCTCCTTGGCACTTGTTTTTTCGGGTGGCTTAAAGTGAAAGTGACAATCTATATCTACTTTGTCGCCGACACGAGCAATCACGACAGATTCCCATATGCGGCCATTCATAATATCAGCAGTTATAAGACTTCCATCACCATGCTCTGCTCTTACTTTTTCACCGAAAAGCCCAGTTTCAGGTAAGGTGGCAAGGTAGCCCGAAGGATCGGATACAGCCAATTCGCATACTTTCATAAACCGTGTCCAAGCATGCTTTAAAGATATTTTCTCGTTTATGTCGTGCGACCGAAACGAAACTTCTTCTCCATAAGAAATGGACACCGTAAGTAGCATCAAAGAAGCGGCAGCCAAAATCGAAAATGCTTTGGTAAGTAATTGATTTTCCCTAGTTGTTGACCTTCTTTCATCTCACAATATACGGAATATGAAGGAAATCCACATCTTGTGATGAGGTTTAGCGGATGTGAAGTGATCGGGCTGAACGAAGAGCTGTGATTTTCCGGATGTTCCAGGTCACAAGGCAAGCGTAAAATCCAGTGCTGGTGCAAATATCATAACTTTTGCACCGAACGCTGGGACGAGGCAAAAGTGTTTCAACGTCCGCTCCCGGATAACTCCCATGAGACTGTGGCGCGTGGTGTTCGTCAAGACACGTGATGTACTGCAAAAACCAAGCCTCACCGTGGGAGTGAGTGCTTGAGATTCGCGTATTGCTCGGATATTAGCAACCAGCGTTTCTCGCGATCGGCTTCATACTTCTCCAAGGAGTCAATTAACTGTTCACAATCAGATTCAAGATTCTTGTCCAATCCATTGCGTATCGCCCTGCTGACTAATCGATCAACTACCCGTAAGTAATTACCAAGATCATGGGCGTAAATTAGCTCCGAGTTTGACAGGTATGTCTGTATCTCTGAGAAAAATTTTCTGAGACAATTTGTTTCTTCGTCACTGAGTACGAGGGCTTCGTGCTTTGGAGCATTGTTCATCTTGGTGAGTAGCACATTTGCTTCTGAGAAAAGCTCTCTTCGCGATGTTCGACCTTCGTTTCTGCGGTTTACAACGTCTTCAATTCGAGTTTCTAACTTTTCGAGTTCTGCATTCAAATCATTGGTGCGCTCGTTCGTTATCTTTGTCAGCTTTAGTAGGATTTTTTTTAACTCGGCAATAACAAAGGTAAATTCAGAGTGGCTCAAGCGAATTTGTTCAATTAAAGGGTCGACTCTTTGCGTGAATATCTTAGAGCGAAGTTGATTTCTTGCGTCAAATAGCCGTTTCAGAAGTTTAAAGATCTCCTGCGCTGTCGTTTCTAGTGCCGATTCTCCTCTGCTTGCAGACAAAGTGCGATTCCTTCTTCATGATGGAAAGTATTTGGCAATTATGTGACTTAATAGAGCACTATCAGTGATGATAGCCTATCTTTCAGAAGGTTGCGAGTGTAGTCAGAGAGTATTGGAATGGTTGTGCACCATGCTGCCCTGTACGCGCTGACGGCTTCCTTGCTTGTGCGCGGCATGTTTTGAGTGAGAAGGGACCTCTGATTTGAAATGGACCAGCCCTGACGGCCGGGCTGATCCTTTAGCCAGGGCTGCGCCCTGCGGCGCGCGGTCCAGGTCCTCCAAAGCAACAGGATCGCGCCGGCAGTCCGGCCCGATCGCGTTCCTTCTCCGAACCTGACCCGCTTCCTTCCTTCGGAAGAAGGTCCGGCTAAACGCCGGTCATATCACATGGCGAGCGCAGTCATCGTGAACAGAGCGAAACCATAGATCAAAAAACCGACTGCCGAAATTACTCGCGTGTTTGACATGCGATTAGGTTTTCTCCGGATTAGATCAGGTAGCACGATCAATGCCGCCCCCTTGCTGACCAGCAGAATACCCGTCACCGAAACCATGGTTTGCAATAGGCTTGCGAACCTGAAGTGCAGTACCAATAGGACCATGCCCAGGATGAAATGAACCATGCCCGAGAGGTTCAACAATATCGGGTCGGCAGATGACGCATCCTGAATCATGCTCTGATAGGACCTTGGGGAAATGAGTAAACCAAGTCCAGTGACAACCAGGTACGCCCCGGCAACGATTGCAATGGTTTCGGTCAATGGAGTGAGTTCCTTCGAACCGTCTAGAGGTTTGATCAGTCAAACAAATGCGGCCCGGCTGAGAGCCGGTCATATCACCTATTAGGGGCTCCGCCCCCCGTCAGTTCAAGGATAAACCGCTCCGCGGCCTGCAGCGGGGTTTCCCCACGCTCCGCGCTCCGCTTGTGCGCGCGGGTGATCCCCCTCCCCGCTTCCGGTCCTTGACCCGCCGCCCCCGTTTCCGACGACGCGGAAAATGAAACGAGCCAACACGGCGAAGTCAGGAAACGGAGCAAACCAATGAGTCAAGACAATTTCACAGCAACTTACAGCCCGGAAGACAACAAACTGCGTATCTATGCCGACTACAGGCTTGGTGCGGAAACATACGCCCGCTTTAGGGAAATGGGTTTCAAGTGGGCACCGAAACAGCAATTGTTCGTAGCTCCGAAATGGACCCCTGCCCGCGAAGACTTCTGTCTTGAGTTTGCTGGCGAGATTGACCCGGAAATGACCACGATTGCAGAGAGGGCCGAGGCAAAGGCCGAGCGCCTGGACGCTCTTGCGGATAAGCGGGACAGTGAATCAAACGCATTCATGAAGGCCGCCGACGATCTAAGCCAAGCGTTCTATATGGGCCAGCCTATCCTTGTAGGGCATCACTCGGAGCGCAAGGCGCGGAAGACGCAAGAGCGCATGCACAACGCCATGGACAAATCTGTCAGGGCTGCAAAGTTGGTTCAGTATTGGCAATGGAAAGCTGCTGGCGTTGAGCGTTTCGCCAACATGAAGAACAATCCCCGCGTCAGGGCAAACCGTATCAAAACTTTGCTTGCTGATCTGCGGGAATGCCAACGCACTCTCAACCACGCGGCCATGTGCTTGAAGTTTTGGGAAAAAGCGACGTCAGACGAAGCAATCGAAAAGTTTTCCGGCATGCACCTTAAAAGTGGCTCTCTCTGTTATTGGGACCATCAACGCGCGTTCCGTGAGGGGAAAATGACCGCCCAGGAATTGCGGGACATTTCCATGCGCAATTCGCAGGCCATCATTGACAACCAATCCCGCCGCCGCTGGATCGATCACATTCTAAACCGCCTCGCATACGAGCGTGATTTGCTGGGATCGGTTGAGCGCTACGAAGGCGAGTTGACGCCGGTCATCCTGCAGGGCTTTGCCCGTGAGCACGGAGCCCATAAGCCCCAAGGCAAGGCCAGCGAAAGAGGCTTTGAGTTGACCAGCTCAGTGACGTTGCCGCTTCACCTCGCCAATTCAACAACGCTGGATTTGAGCGCGGACGAATGGCGCGATCTGATGCAGGCGGTCGGTTATACCGTACCAGCAAAGAAGCCGGGCTTGCCGCCGATCCTGAATTTCAGAGCGGAGGAACTGGTTTCGCCTAGTCGGGGCTACAACGATCAAGAAAGAAAGTTCCGCCAGGTTGAAATGACCAAGGCTGAATATAGCGCGGTCCACAAAGAGTCTCGCTGGGTGGAAAACAGTGTTTGCGGGAACTTCCGTTTTAAGGTTGCTCCAGATCCCGAATACAAAGGGCCGGGCTATTCCGCGCCACGCGTCGCCGTCTTCCTCACAGACAGCAAAGTTCACCCTGCTCCTGATGGCTTCAAAGCACAAACCGAAGCCGCTTGAACCATCCGACAGGTGAGGGGGGTAAAAATTTTTACCCCCCTCCCAGAACTCAAACATTTGTTTCCAGGTTAGTCAGTCATGAAGAAATCAGTCTATTCGCGCCCCAGCAAACCAATGTTCATTACGGTTCAGCGCCGCAACAGCCGGGCCATTCCCAAAGCCCCGGAAATCAACGAGCCGCTTGTTGTCGACAAATTCAGCGAATGCCATGTGACGCCGTTCGCGGTGGCTCGCCGCATGGTCGAATATCTTGGACCGCAGGGAGACTATAACACTTTGGAACCGAGCGCCGGAACTGGCGCGCTGGTATCGGCCTTGCTGGCAAGCGGTCATAGTCAAAATGAAATTTGCGCAGTCGAAAGGCATCACAAACTTGCGGCCCAGGTTGGTAAGCTTGGCGTTCCGGTCATTCAGGCGTGTTTTCTGGATTATGCGGAAGAGGTCAAAGGCAAGGTTGAGTTTCCACGCATCATCATGAACCCGCCGTTCTCCCAGGTGCGCAAACACATCAAAGCCGCCTTGTCGCTTTTGGGCCGGAACGGTCACGACGAACCCGCCGCGCTTGTCGCTCTCGTGCCCATCACCTACGAGCACGAGGACGCGGAGACGCTTGAGACATTGCCTGAAGACACGTTTTCGATGTGCACAGTCCGAACAAAGATAGTTCGGATTGAGCGTTAAGGCAGTGAGGCGATTTAGTCGCTAACCTAGGTCGTGTCTTTCATCTATTGTCGGTGAAGAATTGCGAATCGGAATGGGCCCTTTAGGCCCATGCTTTCTTGAGCCATGAAATTGAGAAATTCTCTTTGGTGTTCTTATGATTCGTAAATAATCATATTTTTCAGTTGGTTGCGATGAAACTTGCCAATTGGCAAGATTATTCGTGCTTTGACATCTTGCTGTCGTGCGCCACTGTTCTGGATGAGGATGTAGTGCTCATGTTTTACACCACATTTTGATTCACTAAGTTTATACAGATAGTTACCTGGTCTGTTAAGGTTTTGTTTACCCATTTTCCCTTGCAAGAATCGCAGCGCTGTGAAAGCCTGACGCCAAATCGTTGTATTTTTGTCTTTTGTCGTCACGCAAGGATCAGGTTCGAGTTTCATGATTGCATCAGATGCGACTTCGGAGAAGATCGCCGCTTATACGGCGGAACTTTCTCGTGAACTGCACGAACTCAGGGCTGAGCTTTATCCGCCTGAAGCGCACAAGGCCTTCATGCGGACCTACACCACTGCCGACGTTGAGAAAATTCTCGGCGTACCGCAAAGCACGCTTCGCACTCTATCGATAGAGGGAAAAGGACCGGAACCACAGCGCGCAAAAAATGGTACTCGTATGTACACGCTCGAGCAGATCAATCAGCTCCGCGTGTTCTTGGCGGAACTTAGACCCGACGATGCTTTGCGCCTAATTCCCCACCGTAGAGAAGGGGAGGCGATCCAAATTATTGCCGCCTCAAACTTCAAGGGTGGTAGTTCCAAAACAACAACCAGCGTGCATTTAGCGCACTATCTCGCAATACACGGCTATAGGGTTCTTTGTATCGACTTGGACCCTCAAGCGTCTTTTACATCCACCTTTGGGTTGCAGCCCGAATTCGATGTAGGTGAAGGCGAAACCGCGTACGCGGCTCTAAATTACGACACAACACGTCGGCCGATGGCAGAAGTGATACGGGAAACATACTTCCCTAACTTGCATCTGGTTCCTGGAAATCTCGAGCTCATGGATTTCGAGTTTGAAACGCCAGCCGCATTGACGTCAGGTTCTCGGGACGACATGGGCCTATTTTTTGAACGGCTGCGGCGGTCCATTGCGACTGTTGAAGACAACTATGATGTTGTAGTTATCGATACACCGCCGTCTCTTGGATATTCAACATTGGCAGCACTGTATGCGGCCACTGGTATGGTCGTGACTGTGCATCCGGCGATGCTTGATGTTGCGTCCTGTAATCAGTTTTTGATCATGCTTTCAGAATTGTCGGAAACACTCGCTGCCTACGGCGCTCAATTTAGTCATGAGTTCTTCCGAGTATTGATGACCAGAGTGAATCCGAACGATGGACCGCAAAAGTTCATGTCGGCGGTTGTGCGTAAGATCTTCGCAGATGACGTGATGATTGCAGATGCACTTGAGTCTACCGCAGTCGCAGCCGCGGGCGTGGCGAAGAAATCGCTATATGAATTGGAACCTGGGGAAGTTGGCCGAGAACCTTTGAAGCGAGCGTTGGAGAGCGTCGACAAGGTGAACGCTGAAATCCTCTCACTCATTCACAAGCAATGGGGGCGGATCTGATGAAAAAGTCCATTCTGACAAAGCTTCAAAATTCGTCCCGAGAGAGCTCTGCGGCAGCTCCAATACCACGTCGTCCGGCAAAAAGTTCGCCGGTGATTGGCAGTGCTGGCAAAGCTCTTAGCGAGCTGGCAGCAGATACAGTCATTCAGCTTGACCCGAAAAAACTTCATCCTTCTCCGTATCGTGATCGATTGAATGACGATGATGAGGCTTTGGAAGCACTCGCTGAACTTCGGAATTCTATTGAACAGGAAGGCCAGAAACTTCCGGTCTTAGCGCGCCCACACCCCGAGAAACCAGGCGAGTATCAGCTGGCCTATGGACATCGGCGCTGGAATGCAATCAAAGAGTTAGTGAGTTCATCGCCGACACCTGAAAAAGTGTTTATACGAGCACATGTGCGAGAGCTCAGTGATGCTGAGCTTATTCGCGAACAATCGCTCGAAAACGGTGTCCGTGAGAACCTGTCTTGGATAGAAAAAGCACTCTGGGCCGTACAACTGAAGCAGGCAGGTATCAAGCAACGAGATATGGCACCGGTGCTTGGTACCTCGGAGGCTGATGTATCACGCTATTTCAAGATTACAGACAGCCTACCTGGGCAAATTGTCATCGCAATAGGTCGAGCGAAAGATGCAGGTCGTCCTAAGTGGATGAAGCTGCTGGAGCTCTTCGAAAAATCGGCATCATCAAAACAGCGCATCGTGGACTATGTAGATTCTGAAGAGTTCAAAAATTTGGCTTCTTCTGATCGTCTCGATGCAGTGATCAAAATTGCTTCCTCTAGCAGAGCGCGGAAGAGCACCAAATCAGCACCTGATCCGACGGAGTATTCCATTAATGGGTCAAGAATTTGCATCGCGGAAACAACGCGAAGTGGCAAAGTTCTCAAGATACCGTCCAAGGAAACAGAATTCGCAGATTGGCTAGAGGGAAGCATAGAAGAGCTCTATCGCCAATTCGAGAAAACACGCGGGAAGGAGGGCTAATGAAGAGCCGATTTTAATGAAAGAACCCGCCACAAGGGCGGGTCCTAAATGAGATAAGCACAAGTGCTCATGATCTCTGTGTCGCAACATTGATTCTATGGCCACTTGCTGCGCAAAGCAAGCTCTGTCTTTCGGCAGAGAACGGTTTCTTGCGCCTTTTTGCTTGTCTCGCATCAAAGTTTTGAACGACCGGCTGCATTGAACTGCTTCCGGCGAAGGAGGACGTATGTCTTCAACTCAACAGATTGCGAGTTTCCGCAAAGTATCTGTCGGGATCCTCGCGAGTGCGCAACTGGCTGCGCAGGACAACCGGCCGGAAGTCTCAAAGAAAGATATCTCACTTGTGCTGAAGCGTGTCGCGCCGGCGCTTGGCATCGATGGAACCGCTTATCATGTGCTTGATATTCTGCTCGGCCTGGTTCAGTCGGATGATTTCAAGCCCGGCCGACGCCCCGTCGTGGCGATCTCCAATCAAAGGCTGGCCGAATACACCCGTCGTACTTCGCGTACAGTGACCCGCTGCCTGAAGAAACTCGTCGAAGCAGGCGTCCTGGCTTATCGAGACAGCCCTACCGGCCGTCGCTACGTTTATCGCGGCAGGGGAGGGCAGGCAGAACAGGCATACGGCCTGGATTTCACGCCGGCATGCTTCAATCTGGAAGCCTTCAAAGCCCAGGCAGACGCTTTCCAGCGCCGTCTGAAGGCCGAACAAGAAGCCAGACGTGCCATGACCCGCTTTTCCCGTGCAATCGCCGATATGGCCGAGGTAGACGCCGAGACGTTCCAGGAGTGTGTGGCCCAGGCGCAATATCTGCTGGGCCGATCGGAGTTGAGCCTGTTTGATCGGGCCGAGCGCTTGCAAGCCCTTTATGAAGAAGCTCTAAGACTGCTGGAGACAAAGGAAACAGAATCAGAACAAGAAGATATGTCATGCGCGGGTGACATTCATGTCAGCCCTTTATTTATTACAACCCATCCCGACTCTCTTAAAAGTAATAACAAAAGGACTTGCTCTAACGAGCAAGACACCAAATTTACCCCTGACAACGGCAAAGCCGTTGAAATGGCTCTAGAAAAAGAGCCTTGCGGCGGGCACTCAGAAACTCAACAACCGAAACCACAAGCGGACAGGTACGAGCGAGGCAAACGGGCAGAAACCAATCTTGACGGCGTATCCATAGGCCTTATTCAGTCTGCATGTTCGCAGGTTCAAACTGAAACCGGGCTTTCCTTCACAAACTGGTCGGATTTGTGTGGGGCCGCGGATCAGTTGCGCATTCTGATCGGGCTCAGTCCGGCCGGATACCAGAACGCTGTCGAGCGCCAGGGACAATATCTGGCGGCGGCCTGCCTGGCCGTCGTTGCTGAAAAGGCGTTGCGGGATCCGGAGCAGATTACGTCTCCGGGCGGCTATTTCCGCGCAATGATCGATCGGGCAGGGGAGGGCAAGCTGCACTTGCACAAGTCCTTGCATGGTCTGGTCTGACTTCAGACAAGTCGCATGTAAGGCAGGTTGGATATGAGTGTGACTGGTTGAGTCGATTGAGGGGAATACGGTGAAGCTTAGGAAGCCGACGCCAGACACTGCAGTTTTGTTCTTTGTCCTCGGCGCTATCTCACTCGCAGTTGTTCTTGTTTTGGGGGCTTCGGTCTTCTTTGCAATATGAGCGCCGCTGCAGAAGCCACCTACCTTGGCGAGATTGGCCCGGAAACGGTCCCGTCGGGCCATTGTGACGGAGGTTTGTCCCAGTTGTTTTCACACCTGCGGCTCATAAAAGTCCGTGGGAGCAGTCGAGAGTGAAATCCTCAGACTTCAAAGAGTGCTTTCAGCCTTCTAACCAACCGACGCTTTTGGACGCTGTCTGGAGTGGGCGGTAATCGTCCTGTTTATACTCTCACTTCAAAAGGCGTCTCGAAGGGTACCGATTCCGACCGATCTTGTTGAATCGGCCCATGGAGCACGGCGGAGTGATATAGCGACACTATTCGCGGAATGACCTCTTGCGACTGTTGAAACGTGGCTTTGCTAGGTCAAGAACCGAGCTGATAGCTATAGAAACTTTGAGCCACGCGGGGCTTGGGGCATATCTGCAGTAATCTCCACCTTCCAATTAGCGCCTAGGTGATCCTGGATCGTGCTACCGTTGGGGTGGTTGTAGCGATTGGGGCGTCCGCATGAGATCACTGCGCGTGAGGGAAATGTACTTTGGGGGATGATCGCTTCCTTGGCCATTTTCCCACCATGATGAGGGATCTGTAGGCCACTGAGGCGAACGCCCCTCATGGACGGAATCTCGTGATAGTCCGCATCTCCTGTGAACAGAATGTCGCGTCCGAACGTGCGCAAATGTAGAGCAAGACCACTGCCATTCATAGATTGACCTGAGCAACGAACAATGCGCACACCGTGGCGATGGCGCGAGCTCTTGCCGGTGCCTACAAGCAAGAGATGGCCACTTTTCTGGAGAAGTTGCGCAAACTTGTTGGCATTCGGGCCAACCGACGACTGTGCGGGAGCAATCCAAATTTTCTCGTGGAACTTGGGGTTCTGCCGTCCGAAGGCGTAGTGATCCGTGTCCCAGTGCGACAGGATTACTATCCCGGCATCGGAACAAGGTGGAGAGAACCCAAAGGGTGCATTGTGTAAATGAAACCAAATGGGTTGTCCGACGTCAAAATATAGCATCGGTTCATTCGTGAGCCTGGGAGTAATGACATTGAAGCTAGCCTGACCAACGTCAAGCGCAGCAGGCATGCTTGTTCGCCAAGCACGGCCCCAGCGTCTCAAGTAGGCGTTTACGATTGCCGGGGGCTTCGGTTGGGCGACATTTAATAGCGAATAGCGAGCTTTCAATGCCGCACCTTTGCTGCGAATTGCCGGCACAGAAGCTCCAAGCGGCCGTGGCTCAAAAGGGTCGTGGACCGATGCTAACCGACGCAGGGAGACGAGTTTTCCCCTCCACGGCCGACCAGTTTCCTCTAAGCCTATAAATCTGTTGTCTCGCAATTGCAGTGACCAGACCCAAGGTCCGGTGATCGACGTGTTGGCGGATAGCAAAAGCTCCACCCAATCTCCCACGGACAAAGGTAGGTCATCTCCAAGCTTTTTTTGCAGAACCGCCATTGTGGAAACGATGCGGAGAAAACCGAACTCTTTTTCGGAAGATGAGCCATCATTCCCGTTGTCGAACGCGTCTTTGGCTACTGCATCCAACTGAACTGCAACTCGTCCGCCACCCATCCGCTCGACGCTGTCCACGTGACCATAGAAGCTCCGAAACTCTGCGTCGAAAAAGAAAAAGATACACCTCCAGTACCAAGCACCCCACGTCAATTTGCGTCCGAAACTGAAGGTGCTAATTTCCGATAGTGTCTTGATTGCTCGCAACCATGAATCACTATAGATGACAATTTCAGACGCTGTTACAGAAGCAAAATGAGACTGTGTAGTCTCCCCAGGTTTCTGTCGTCGCGTTCCTGTGTTTCACCCAAGGATCCGTGCGGACCGGCGCCGGTTGCGGCTTGCCTCGTTGTAATAGCTTGAGGCCTGGGCCACTGAGCGATGCCGCGACTGCTGCATAGCGTCTTGGATCGGAATGCCTCGGTTAGCTGCCTCGGTCAGGAACCCGGATCGCAAGCCGTGGGCGGAGAAATCCTTCGGGTCGAAGCCGGCCTTCTTGATCCGTGCCTTGAGGATGGCGTTGACCGATTGCGGTGTGAGGGCCCTGCTCTTCAGGTTGCCCCATTGATCAATCGCTCGAAAGACGGAACCCTCGGTGATGTTGGCAGCTTGCAGCCAGGTTTTAAGAGCGTCCACTGGTCGGCCGATGATGATCACATGGTTGTCCCCGGTGGAAGAATCTTCTGTCTTGGTGCGGCCAAGCCGAAGGGACGCGCACGCTAAAAGGCCGCTTTCAGGGTTTTCCGGATCGGTCGGAACCGGATCTTCAAAGGCGACTTGTGTGAGGCGCAGGCCGGCAATTTCGGAGCGACGGCGACCACCGGACGCAAACCCGACAAGAAGCAGGGCATGATCGCGCATATCGGCAAGGCTCGGTTTTTTGGTGTCACTGCCCTTGCAAGTGGCGAGAACCATTTCAAGCACGTCCGCGGTCACTGCCTTTTTGCTCTTTGGTTGCTTTGGCCGATCAGCAACGCGCACGGCAAGCCGCAGAGCCGACCGGACACCAGGCGACCCAAAGACGCCTTTCAGACCCCGCCAGCGGTGCAGTGTCGACCAGGAGGCCAGCCGTCTTTGCACGGTCGCCGGCGCATGCGGCCGCCGGAGGCGGTCTGACTTTGGTGCCCTCAGTATCTTGAGAATCTCGAGTTCCTTGGCAACCGCTTCCGGCATGCCGTGAGTTGGGTCAGCTTTCCTGCATTCAGGGTCCCAGAGGTGGTGGGCAATGAATTTCAGGATCAAAGGTTCAGGCGCCGGCCAGAGCAGGTTTTCGCCCATCGCCGCCATGCACCAGGCTTCCAGATAGGAAAGATCCGAGGTGAGGGCGCGCAGTGAATTTTCGCCCATTCCCTCCTTGGCCAGATGCCGCAACGTTTCGATGTCATCATCTGTCAGCAAACTGGCCAGCTGTTCGATGCGGTCCTGGGCCGCCAGGGAGGGCAGGATCGCGGTCAACGTGTCGAGCTTTTCCGTTTTTTCTTCCAGGGACGGATCGTCTGCGGGGGAAGAGGAAATCTGAGGCATGGTCAATCTGGTGGTTGGCTTCGGGATCGTGCCGCGAATTTAGCATGGAAGGGTTCAAAAGCCTAATCATCGATAATAGTTAGTTATCGATAGTTAAAAATGTGTTTTGACGTGTATCCAAGTAATGATATATTTATCCGAGTTTACTATCATTATGGGAAATCGTTATAGAAGATTCAATATCTTATGACGTTGAAAAGCTGATTCATAGGCTTGACTGGTCCCGACTCGCCTTGCCGATGGACGCAGCAGGTCGAGCGCTGACCCGAGCTGACGAGCGATTAAGACGTTCTCCTGATCTTGCAGACGGCATTCGGGCGCGTGGACACATTCTCGATACCTGTGCCGCCATGTGGTTGGACGGCGATCTGGTTCATATTGAGGATCTTGTCTTGCACGATGCAGGCGCTGATATTCGTGCGCCGACCCACGAATTGACGCTGGCAGCTCGACTGTTGCGGTTGAGGCGAATCGTCGAACGGCAAGACCATGATTGGGTGTTCAGTCGCGCCGGGCTTTTGGCTCTTGCGGGAAGGGCAGGGCAGACGCGTTCGAGTGAAGATGAAACTCCATTCACTCCCGAACCAGCAGATGCAATTCTTGACGATGAGGCTGATGAGACGTCCCGCGAAGATGACTTGCTGGCTGAAATTGATGCCATCGCCGAGCGCGCGCAAAAGCTTGCGGAAAGTGCAGTGAGTGCGGCAGGTCGTTCAACAGTGAGCAACATTGGCGCTGTCAGGCAGAATGACCTTGATATCCTGCTCAGGGATCCCGACCATGACGAAACACGGCTTCTGAACAGCTGGCATCGCGTCGTTGAGGATACTCGAGCTTTGCCTCCGGTGCTTGGCGCCGCCATTCTGCTAGACGCCTGGCTGGTGCTCGATCCGCTCGAACGACGTACTGAACTTGGGCGCCTGATCGCTTCGGCAGCACTACGAAAGTCCATGACGCCCAATCATCTGCCGCTCGTGGCCGTTGGTCTTCGCCAATCGAAGTTCCGCTGGCGCCGGTCCGATCCGGTTCAAACTCGCCTGTCTATGCTGCTTACCGGGCTTGAAGTTGGAGCTCTGGAGACGATGGAGCAGATGAACCGATTGCACTTTGCCCGTGAACGCATGATGCGCCAATGCCAGAACTGCAGGCGAAACTCCAAACTCCCGCAGTTTGTCGATCTGTTTGTCGCTCATCCGTTTGTGTCGATCCCTCTGGCAAGAAAGAAACTCAAAGTCACTGCAGCTGCTGTTGACCGCATGCTTGAGCAGCTCGGCCCCGCGCTCCCCCGCGAGCTCACGGGTCGCGGGCGTTATCGGGCCTGGGGCGTGTTGTGACAGCCGAGGAATGCGGCAGAGGCTTTGTGTCAGTCCTAGTTTTGCTTGCCGTTTGAGGGCTGGGTTGGGAGGGAAACGGTCTTTCGCCGCGGATTGAATGAACGACCGGTATGGGGCCGAGTGCGGACTGGTGGTTTTGGGTTACCAGACCTGGAAAACAGACATATCGACTTTGGTATTCCTCTTGTGCTCTTAATCTTTGAGCCATCTTTGGAAATGGGCCCTGGGTGCCGGTTTGAACGCAACGGCGACACCTTTGCGCTACAACGCAATCCTGGACCTGTCCCGGTTTTCTTCCGCTCCGGTTTCTCAACTATGCGGCCCTTGTTTCGAATGCCAAGGGGCTTTTCCATACGAGTGCCGAATGCTTTCGGCGTGGATCATAGAATCCGTTGATGTATCTGAAGATGGCCATCTCAGCTTCGCGACGGCAGGCCCAGGATTTTGGCCACAGCAACTCGGCCTTGATCGCTTTAAAGAAGGTTTCCACGGCACCCTTATCGAATGTGGCGGTACTTGCGCATTGGGCCCGGCACCGCCAATATTCTGACCTTCGAAAATTCTCGTCACAGTGTCAGCGCATGCAATTGAAACAGCTGGAAGTTTTTGACGCCATCGTTCGTTCCGGGTCGATCTCGGCGGCTGCCAGAGAGATGGGGATGACCCAGTCAGCCGTCAGCAAGATATTGGCTCGCTTCGAAGAGGATCTCGGCTACGAAGTTTTCTATCGGCAGAACGGAAAGCTGGTACCTGCCCCTCGGGCATCATCCGTGCTCGGACGGGTTCGAAAAGTCCTGGAGGCCATGTCCTCGCTTCGGGCCGTGAGAGACGACAGCGGTGAAAAAGCTCAGAAGGTGCTGAGCCTGGTCACGGTTCCCAGCCTGGCTCACGCCGTCATACCAACAGTCCTGAAACAGTTTAACGAGCTGCATCCCGAAACGCGCGTGCTTTTCGACGTTCGCACGACTCACGCAACCATTGATACGATGATCCGCCAGGCGGCCGACTTTGCGCTCGTGACGCTACCGGTCTCTCACCCGACACTAAGCGTTCAACCCCTTTACAGATCGACAAGTCATTGCTGCATACCCGAGACGCATCCACTTGCCGAAAAAGAGCGCATATCGGCGGAAGATCTGATTGATGAACCGCTTGTGCTGCTTTCAACGCGCCAACCAACCCGGCAACAGATCGACGAGGCGTTTCGGCGAAACGGAATACGCCCGAACGTCAAGATCGAAACGGCCAATGTTCTGGCCGCTTGCAGATGTGCCGAGCAGGGCCTGGGAATTGCCATCGTGAACGCACTGATGGCTGGGTATACAGGCAGCTCGAGAGTGGCCATTCGGCCGTTTGGTTCGGAGATCTTTCACACGCTTGCGTTGCTGGAGGGTGCTGGTCTCGACAGAAAGCCGGAAGTCGACAGTTTCCTGAAGTGCCTTCATTCGAGTGTCGAACATATGTGCGAAACAACCGGTCTGAATGTAGAGACCTTGAGTTACTCCTGACACCCATTCCAATTTGGAATAGGGCTTTCCGATTGTGAATACAGTTGAATTTCGATTTTCCACCTCTGAAACTCTTTAAAAAAGCACGGAGGTGGACATGAAGAATACGATTTGGAGGGTGGCATTGGCCGCAGGCCTGGCAGTCAGTGGAGCGACTGCGCAGGCGGAAACACTGACAGCTGGTTTCGCGTCTGAACCCAGCTCTGTGGATCCGCTCTATCACAATCTTGGACCAAACAACGCGCTTCGCAAGCACATGTTTGAAGCGCTGGTCGGTGAAGACGAAAACCTGGGTATCGTTCCGATGCTTGCTGAAAGCTGGAGCAACCCGGATGACCTGACTTGGGAATTCAAACTCCGCGATGGTGTCAAGTTCCATGACGGCACTGACTTTACGGCACGAGATTTTCTTTACACGGCCTGCCGCATTCCGAACGTTCCCAACAGTCCTTCCTCGATGGAAGGGTTCATCAAGCGTGCCGAAACTATCGAGGCTCCTGATGACCACACGATCCGCGTAACGACCGCAACACCTTACCCGTTGCTGTTGAGCGACTTTGCAAGTTTCGGCGTCGTTTCAGCAAGCGCTGCGGGGCATGACGGGCCGGTGACCTACAAGAAAGGCGGTTGTGAAGGCATCGCGTCCTACCCGCCATCCGAAGACTACAATTCAGGCAAGGCTGCAATCGGCACCGGCCCCTACAAGTTCGTCAGTTTCGTTTCCGGCGACAGAATAACTTTGGCCCGGTTCGATGACTATTGGGGCGAAAAACCTTATTGGGAAGAAATCGTTATCCGGCCGATCACAAATGACGGTGCCCGAGTTGCGGCGCTCCTCGCAGGTGATGTGGACATTATTGAAAAGCCGCCGGTACAGGATCTGGAAACGCTTCGTGCGGAAGATGGTGTCGACGTTGTTCAGGGTGCCTCGTCGCGGGTGATCTACCTGCATTTCGATCACCAGGGCGAACCGAGCCCGGGGATTGGCGGAACGGACGGCAAAAACCCGCTGAAGGACGTACGGGTACGCAAGGCCATCTCCCTCGCAATTGACCGGCCGCTGATTGTCGACCGGATCATGGGTGGACTGGCTGTTCCCGCTCGTCAGCTTGTTCCGGATTTCATGCGCGGTGTCGACCCGGAAATCGGGCTTGAAGAAGCGAACCTGGAAGAAGCCAAGAAACTGCTGGCTGAGGCAGGATATCCTGACGGTTTCACACTCGTGCTCGGCACTCCCAACGATCGTTACATCAACGACTCGAAGATCGCCCAAGCGGTCGCACAGATGCTGACCCGTGCCGGCATCAAGACTGAAGTCGATGCAATGACCAAGAGCGTGTTCTTCTCCCGCCGGAACAAGTACGAGTTCTCGCTCTACCTTGCAGGCTGGGGAGCATCGGGCGCCGGCATGGCATCTCCGTTGCGGGCGCTTGTCGCGACACAGAACAAGGACAAGGGTCTCGGCGGAACCAATCGCGGCCGCTATTCGAACGCGGAACTGGACGCGGAAATCGAAACAGCGTTGGCAACTGTTGAGCCAGAGGCCCATGATGCAGCGCTGCGCCGCGCAAGCAAGATCGTCGTTGACGAAGTCGCGATCCTGCCGTTGCATTACGAAGTCACACCTTGGGCTTTGCGCAAAGGTCTGACGATCACACCGCGCGCTGATCAGCACACTGTGCTGACTACGGTTCGCCCGGTCGACTGATCATTTGGGCCGGGGCAATGCCCCGGCCTTTCCCACTCGGAACAGCAGCATGCTTGCTTATCTCATTCGCCGCTTTGGCCAGTCGCTTCTGGTTATGGCGGTCATGGCGACGATTGTCTTTTTTGGCCTCTACATGGTCGGCAATCCGGTCGATCTCCTGATCAATCCGGAGGATGACCTGGCTGCCCAGGAAGCGGCGATCCGCCGACTGGGCCTCGATCAACCAATCTACATCCAGTTCCTCCAGTTTCTAAAAGGGATCGCGACCGGCAACCTGGGTGTGTCGTTTGTGCACAACACGCCGGCTCTGGAACTGATCCTGTCGCGTCTTCCAGCAACTTTGGAACTAGCATTCTTCGCAATGCTGCTTGCTATCCTTTTGGGAATCCCACTCGGCATGATTGCCGGGCTCTATCCGAATTCTCCCGGCAGTCGCGTCATCATGGGCGGTTCGATTATCGGGTTCTCAACCCCGAATTTCTGGCAAGGTCTCATGCTGATCATGCTGTTCGCGGTTTTCTGGCGGGTCCTGCCATCTGGTGGTCGGGGGCAGACCACCGACCTTTTCGGCATTCCTGTCAGTTTCCTGACGCTTGATGGACTGAGGCATCTGATTTTGCCCGCACTCAATCTGGCGATCTTCAAGATTGCGCTGGTGATCCGGTTAAGCCGGGCCGGTACATCAGAAGTCTCCCTTCAGGACTATGTGAAATACGCCAGAGCGCGCGGACTTTCCGAAAAACGGATCGTGGGTGTTCACATCCTGAAGAACATTCTCATTCCGGTCGTAACGGTTCTGGGGCTCGAACTCGGCAATGTCATCGCGTTCGCAGTGGTGACCGAAACTGTTTTCGCCTGGCCCGGGATTGGCAAACTCCTGATTGACAGTATCGGTCTTTTAGACCGGCCGGTCGTGGTCGCTTACATGATGCTCACGGTGTTTATGTTCGTAATGATCAATTTCTTCGTCGATATGGCGTACTCGATGCTGGATCCAAGGATCCGTATCAAGGCAGGTAAGTCATGAGTGCAATCCCTGTCGAAAGCCCTTTCAAGCGGTTCGTCGAAGACTTTGTGCGCAGTCCGACCGCAGTCATAGCTGCCATCGGAGTGCTGGTGATCGCATGCGTTGCAATATTCGCAGCGCAGATCGCTCCACAGAATCCCTACGATCTTGCGGAAATAAACATCATGGATGGCAGCCTGCCGCCCGGTTCTGTGGGGTTTGACGGCTTCCACTACTGGCTTGGGACCGACGAACAAGGCCGGGACATGCTATCGGCCATGATCTACGGATTGCGTATTTCTCTGTCAGTAAGCCTGATTGCTGTCGGATCGGCTGTCGCCATTGGCATGAGCCTTGGAATGCTCGCGGCCTGGAGCGGTGGACGGATCGAAGCGTTCATCATGCGAGCCGTCGATATCCAGCTGTCTTTTCCCGCTCTGCTTGTTGCGTTGCTCCTTTTGGCGATCCTCGGAAAGGGGATCGACAAGGTCATCATTGCCCTTGTTCTGGTGCAGTGGGCGTATTTTGCGCGGACAGTCCGTGGCGCGGCTCTTGTCGAGATCCGCAAGGACTATGTCATGGCTGCCCGGTGCCTGGCGCTACAGCCCATGCGTATTCTGTTCGGTCATGTCCTGCCCAATTGCCTGCCGCCGGTGATCGTAATCGCCACGGTTCAGGTCGCCAACGCGATCGCCATCGAAGCTTCGCTCTCGTTCCTTGGCGTTGGCGTGCCGATTACCGAACCGTCGCTCGGCCTGCTGATCTCCAACGGCTTCGGATATCTGCTGTCAGGAAGGTACTGGATCAGTTTCTACCCTGGTGTCGTGCTGCTGGTGACACTGGTCAGCATCAACGTGGTCGGGGACCATGTCCGCGACATTCTCAATCCGAGGATGCAGAAATGACGGCGCCGGTTCTCTCAGTCCGTGACCTTGTCACGGAATTCGACACCCGCGCCGGTGTGCTGCGCGCGGTCAACAATGTCTGCTTCGACGTCATGCCCGGCGAAGTGCTTGGCATCGTCGGTGAATCGGGATCTGGCAAGACGATCACCGGCTTCTCGATCATGCAGCTCCTCGACAAACCGGGAAAAGTGAAGTCCGGCGAGATTCTGCTCAACGGAAAGGACCTTGGCCGGCTTGGCGATGCCGAGTTGCGGCGATTGCGCGGCGATCGCATCGCGATGATCTTTCAAGATCCGATGATGACATTGAACCCGGTTCTGCGCATCGACACACAGATGATCGAAACGATCCTTGCACATCGGAAAGTCTCGCGCGCCGAGGCCCGGCAAATTGCGGAAGATGCGCTGGCACAAGTGGGGATTCCTTCTCCAGCCGAGCGGTTGAAGACCTATCCGCATGAGATGTCGGGCGGAATGCGTCAGCGAGTGGTCATAGCGATCGCATTGATGCTGGAACCCGACTTGATCATTGCCGATGAACCGACGACCGCTCTGGATGTGACCATCCAGTCCCAAATTCTGTTCGAAATGCAGCGTCTGTTGAGTAACCGGAACATGGGACTGATCTGGATCACCCACGACCTGACGGTTGTCGCCGGTCTGGCTCATAAAGTGGCCGTTATGTATGCGGGACGCATCGTCGAATTCGGCCCCGTCGGAGACCTTCTGGACCGGCCAGCGCATCCCTATACACGTGGATTGATCGACTCGATCCCGAGCAATGCCTCTCACGGTGAACGGCTGACCCAGATTCCAGGAATGACACCAAATCTCCTGAACCTCGAAGAAGGATGTCCCTTCCGGCCGAGGTGTCCGAGAGCAAGCGATATCTGCGCCAGCGACCCGGAGACGTCATCTGCCGGGGATGGACGCATGGTCCGGTGCCACAATCCAATCGAGGAAGGGGCATTATGACACCGCTTCTGCAACTTGACGGGTTGACCAAACGCTATGTCAGCGAGCCCGATACTGCCGAGAAGATTGCCAATCTTCTGGGCGCAAAATATCAGGAAACAGTCGTCAGAGCGGTTTCCGGAGTGGATCTCGAAA
Source organism: Roseibium sp. SCP14 (assembly GCF_040329475.1). Lineage (NCBI taxonomy): Bacteria > Pseudomonadati > Pseudomonadota > Alphaproteobacteria > Hyphomicrobiales > Stappiaceae > Roseibium > Roseibium sp. SCP14. The sequence continues at coordinate 83,407 of NZ_JBDZYH010000009.1, read as the reverse complement.
TCCAGCAAGGTGAAGTCCTGGGTCTTGTCGGGGAAAGCGGATGCGGCAAGTCGACCCTTGGTCGTATGGTGGCTGGTGTCGAGGCGGCGACGGCAGGCGCCATCTGCTACGATGGTCACCAACTCGATGCGATGTCCTCGGCGCAGCGCAAGCGCTACGCTCTTGAGGTCCAGATGATATTTCAGGACCCATTCGCCAGCTTGAATCCAAGACTTCGTGTCGAAAAGATAGTTGGCGAAGCACCTGTCGCCCACGGGATCATCAAACGAAGCGAACGTCGGGAGTATGTCGCCGACCTTTTGAACAAGGTCGGATTGGACCCCGATTACATGCAGCGATATCCGCACCAGTTTTCGGGAGGACAACGCCAAAGGATCGGAATTGCCCGGGCACTTGCCGTGAAGCCGCGCCTGATCGTCTGCGACGAAGCCATCTCCGCACTGGATGTGTCCATTCAGGCCCAGATCCTGAATCTCTTCATGGACCTGAAGGACGAGTTCAATCTGACCTATCTTTTCATAAGTCATGATCTTGGAGCTGTGGAGCATATCTCCGACCGGATCGCGATCATGTATCTCGGCAAGGTCGTCGAACTCGGCCAAACCCGGGATATCTTCAGTGGGCCAATCCACCCTTACACGCATGCTCTTCTGGCGGAAGCTCCCCGACTTGACCGGCGCAGTCAGGAATTCGCCCCGATCAAAGGCGAGATTCCGTCACCGCTCAATCCTCCATCCGGATGTACCTTTCATCCAAGATGCCCATTGGCCCAGCCTGTCTGCCGCGAAGAAGTGCCGGTTCTGGAAAAACACTCTGAAGACCGGATGGCAGCGTGCCTGGTGAAGCAATCAGCCGAGGCTGCGGCATGACAGGACAGGACGTCATGCCCAATGCTTTGGTCGGACCATCATCAAGCGGTCAGGAAGCGGATCCGAGCACGAGCACGGCCACAAGCTTGATTGAAAATCTGAAGATGCGCAAAAGCCTCAGTGTTCCACGCATCATCGCAAACACATCCGGTGATTTTGGCGCGGTTGCCGCCGGCAGCCCGCATGCCGTCCGGGTTGGGCTGGACCTCCTGAAAGCTGGCGGCACGGCCGGGGATGCCGCCGCTGGGATGGCCTTTGCAATGATGGTAACGGACCCGGCCAATTGTTCGCCTGCCGGCCGCGCACATGTTCTCTACCGTCACTGTGCTGGGTCGGCGACCGCCATCAACGGAACGACCAGGGCTCCTGGCTCCATCCCAAAAGGTGCTGCACCGATCCCTTTGCCGGGCTGTACGAGTGCCATTCTCGAACTTCATGCGAGGACGGGTCGCCTGCCGCTTGAAATGGTTCTCGATCCGATCATTTCGCTTGCGGAAAACGGCTTTGAAGTACCTGACGAACTGGCCCAGGTCTGGGCAAACCGAGCTGGTGACTTGAAGGACATCGACGCACAGAGCTGGTACCTGCCCGGTGGCCGCGCCCCTCGGGCCGGTGAGACGTTTGTTCACAAGGGTCTTGCCCGCTTCTTTCGGGACTTATCTTTAAAAGCTCGCGATCCGTTCTCGGATAGGTCCTTCTTCGAAGAAATGGCCTTGCGCATCGAACCCAAAGGCGGAGCGTGGCAGCCGGACGACGGGCTTCGGATCGCGGCACGAGATGGAGAAGTCGTGCGGTTGGCCGATGCCGGCTGGGAGCTTGTCAGTATCGGACGTCAGGGTTGGGGGCACACGCTTTTGCAGATCGTGGCGCTCAATCAATGGGCCGCTCGCTCGGTGACAGGCGAAACTGATCTCGAGCTGGCCCAGCTTCTGGCCATCAGCCAGGCCTTTGACGATCGACCGCAGTATCTGAGATCGCTTAAGCCCAAATCCGAACCGCTTGCTTATGAGGAGCTGGTGGACCGGGCCCTCATCCCTGAAGCACAAGGCTGGAGCGATCTGCGCGCGGTCGTCTCGGATCCCCAAAAGATGAAGGACCTCAACGGCTGGCTGCCGTATCTGGATATTGCGCCAAAGTCGCCTGCTGCGGAAGAACGCGATACCACGCATTTGAGTGTGGTCGACAAGGATGGACTTCAGGTTTCGCTGACCCAGTCGATCGGCCCCCACTTTGGGGCGAGAATTGCAGACCCCGAATACGGAATTCTGCTGGCGCATTCCTACCGTATGGAATTCGATCCAGAACCATATGCCGAAGACGTGACGGAACAGTGTCCGGCGCTGCTCACCGTGGGATCGACCCAATACGCACTCGGAGGAGCTGGAAGCGAAAGGATACCAGGTGCTGTTGCAAGCGTTGTGCGCCATCTCCTGGCGGGAGTTCCCTTGTCGGATGCCATTTGCAACCCACGGGCAAACTGGGTCGGTCCTGTCGTTCGCCTGCACGCCGATATTCCGTCAGCTCTTCGCGACAGACTGAACGAAGCGAGTATCCCGGCAGAAGAAACCGACCGGGGACCGATTGATCATATTGGAATTGTTCACGCCGTTGGCAGGCACCCTGAAGGCAAATTTGAGGCCGCTGCCGACCCGGCTTACGCCGGTGCCGCTGGCGTGTGCTGATCCCATTTTGGAGGAAAGAATGAAAAACACCGATCGCGTCTGGGATTTGGTTGATGCCCGCCGTGAAGACTATGTCGGGCTCTCCGATCGCGTATTTGACTTGCCGGAAATCGCCTACACTGAGTTCAAATCCGTGGCCGAACACAAGAAGATGCTGGAACTGGAAGGGTTCCGAATCTCCGAAGGGGTCGCTGGTATTCCAACGGCCATTGTTGGGGAAGCAGGTGACGAAGGACCCGTGATTGCCATCTTGGGCGAGTTTGATGCTTTGCCGGAGCTTGGCCAATCCGCAGGTATTGCCGAACATCAACCTGTTGAAGTTGGTGGCCCGGGACACGGGTGCGGACATAACCTGTTGGGCGCTGCTGCGCTCATGGCAGCTGCCGCGGTGAAGGATTACCTTGCTGAACATGGAATCAAGGGGCGTGTGCGCTATTACGGCTGCCCGGCTGAAGAAGGCGGCGCTGCGAAGACATTCATGGTCCGCGAGGGTCTGTTTGATGATGTGGATGCGGCGATTTCCTGGCATCCGGCCACTTTTACTGCGGTCAATGAAGCCCGGTCATTGGCCAATACACGAATAGACTTCACTTTTCACGGACGCGCTGCCCACGCGGCCGGAGCACCGGAACTTGGCCGAAGTGCGTTGGATGCCATCGAGCTGATGAATGTCGGTATCAACTATATGCGAGAGCACATGCCTGACGACTCGCGCGTCCACTACGCTTATCTGGACGCCGGCGGCATCGCACCCAACGTCGTTCAGGCCAAGGCGACTGTTCGGCAACTCATTCGCGCACGTAATCTGAAGGAATTGCGCAATCTGATCGAACGTGTGCACAAGATCGCGGAAGGAGCTGCCTTGATGTCGGAAACGCGGGTCGAGACACGGGTGGTCAGCGGTGTTTCCAATCTGATCGGCAATCGCCCGCTGGAAGAAACCATGCAACGCCATCTGGATCGCTTGGGCGCTCCGGATTTCGATGACACCGATCGGGAGTTTGCCAACAAGATCAGGGCGACACTCAGCGAAGACAATATCACCGTGTCGTTCCGGCGCATTGGTGCGGAAGTGGACCCTGATCTTGCCCTGTGTGATTTCGTTGCACCACTAGACCGCAAGAGCGAAGGCGGTGAAGGGTCCACTGATGTCGGCGATGTCAGCTGGGCTGTCCCCACCGTCCAGGCACGTGTTGCGACTTGTGCTGTCGGAACGCCCTTCCACACCTGGCAGTTGACCGCTCAGGGAAAAATGCCTGCGGCACACAAAGGGATGACACACGCCGCCAAGATCATCGCAGGGACTGCTGTCGATCTGTTTGCGGACGAAGCATTGCTGCAAAGCGCGATTGAGGCTCACCGCATCAAGCTGGAAAAAGATCCTTATGCCTGTCCAATCCCTGACGGCGTCGCTCCGCCGCTCAAGGCAATGAGCAATCAGTAGGATTTGCGTCATTCAAGTTGGACACGGAAGAGCTACCCACAACGGTAGAACCGCTTCTTTTCTGCACTTGCGACTTCGGCAGCTGCCATCATCGACCAGAAGATCAGTGTCCATGTGTCACGTGATGCGTTGATGATGGCAGGGTGTGTTCAGCGTTTTTCTTTGCTTGTCCTTGTCCCGCAAGGTGGTCCCAACTTCGGCATGCAGTCAAAACCAGAGCCCAAACTGGTTCTGCTGGGATTTTTCAAGTCGGACATTTTTGATTGTTTTGCTATTCCGGATACCCAGTGCTGCCAACCGCAAAACACCGGTTCCTGGGTCATTGCTTACATTGCCGCAAACAGCTCCTTTCGGGAGAAGGTCAAGAGTAGCAGAACGTCCGAAGTGAAGGCGCAACGCGGACGTACACCTGAGATCTTCGGGTTGTTTTCAATAACCATCGATAATTCGCGCTTCCTTGAAAAACTTTGCTAATGGGAACACAACAATAGGCAGATCGAAAAGTGTATGAATCCTAGGTTCAGCCAGGCTCATCACGGCTCAAATTTAGCGCCAGGAACTTTTTGACGGCTTCCGCCCGGTTCCGGGCACCGAGTTTCCGGTAAGCATTTTTGCTGTATTCAGCGATGGTATGGTGAGAAATCCTGCAGGCGATAGCACATTCTTTGGCACTCAGGCCCTGGCTGAACAGGTAGATAATTTCCCGCTCTCTTGGGCTGAGCTGGACACCATTCGCTTTTTCTGGTGCCACGAGGAGCGCCCTGAAATCTCTTTCTTCTCCATGTTGATCTTCGCTGATTTCTTCGATGCGTCGATGGGCGATCAGGCAAAGAAAACGCAACATCTCAATGCGTTGGTTGACAAGGGCCAGAAACGCGTTTTTTGTCAGCGATGTGCCTATGTTGAAGCCTCCAAACCGGTTGGAGCCCAAAAGACGCATAGGGAGGGCTACGCCTGAAATAAAACCCGTAGCTTTGCTGGCTTGCCGGACAAATTCGATCTCACCCGGCATCAGAAAGTCGTATCCAGCCGCAAACTCGATCCCTGTAAAAACCGGCTCGTAAGAGTTGCAGCAATGTTTAAAAAAAGGTTCTTCTTGAACTTGAATGAGGTCATAGACCTGTGGGATGTTTGTCCTCAAAAACGTGTTGTTTCCTGCCGAATTGATAGTCAGGTAGATGGCATAATCGAATCCGATTTTGGATAGGGTGCGTAGCAAAACCTCCCAGACGTCGTCGACGCTGTTCTGGAGTTCAAGGTCGCTGATTTCTCTCCAGATTTCCATCCTACCCCCTAATCTTGGGGGATAGACAATATACCCCCCATTTTCCCATCTCAGTATCATAGACGGGAGATTTAAGTTGAAGATTTTCAAAGTATTGTTGCCGCTATTATTCATATGCGGCGCGTCTTTGGCAGACGAAGCAGCCATGCTTGTTTTTGATGCCTCCGGTTCCATGTGGGGACAGGTTGAAGGGCGGAGCAAGATCGAAATCGCGCGCGAAACGTTTGGTGCAATGGGCGACAGCTGGCGCACGGGCCGGACCGGCCTCATTGCATATGGGCACCGGCGCAAGGGAGACTGCCGCGACATTGAAACGCTGGTGCCGGTGTCGCAAGGCGGGTATCCAAGCGTGTCTGCCGCAATTCAAGACCTATCACCCAAGGGCAAGACACCGCTGTCAGCTGCGGTAAAGCAGGCAGCGGAGCACCTGAAGTATCAGGAAAATGTTGCAACGGTCGTTTTGTTTTCCGACGGTGTTGAAACCTGCGATGCTGATCCCTGCGCTTTGGCGGCACAGCTTGAACAACTGGGCATAGACTTCACCGCACATGTCATCGGGTTCGGAATCACAAGTAATACGGATAGAGCTAAGCTGCAGTGCATCGCGGAGAATACAGGCGGGATTTATCTTGATGCGCAGGACGCTGGGTCGCTGAAGGACGCGCTGACCCAACTTGCCGAATCTCCCGCTGCAATTCAGACCGACGAACCATCAGGCAGCAGCGAGCTGCGCCTGACACTGGAATTGGCTGAAGGCACAATCCGCCCTGATCTGGTCAGTATTCGTGCGACCAATCCTGAAACCGGAGAGAAACACCTCGTAGGGAAAATGACCGGTGCGGCAGAAGTCCTGTCCGGTCTTTCAGTACAGCTGGCCAATGGCACATGGCTTCTCGAGGCCATTAGCGCTGAAGGCAGTGGCTCTGTCAAAGTGAAGCTGACCGGCGCTCCGGTCGAACTTGCTGTGCCCTTTGCGGCCAGAGACGTCTTTTTCACAACTCTCAACCACGGCCCCTATATCCTTGGAGCCGAGCATGCATTTTTTGTGCAGGCCGATGGCGCCATGCAGCCGAATGCCGAGTATTCGGTACAGCTCTATGATCCGCAGACGGACAGCAGGCTCGATTGGGAATACCGCTTTGGATCCGATGGTGCCGGACTGTCATGGCATACGTTTGCATCGCCTACGGTTCCTGGCACCTATGAGGTGCGCGTCCTGCAAGGAGGAGAAGTTCTTAGCCGCTCTGCTGTTGAATATGTCGAAACGCATACTCCGGCCTGGACAGGCGAACTGGACGGTGAACCCGGAGGAAAACTGCATGCTGGAGTGACAGGCAGCCTCTATTACGCAAACCGTTTTATCCTCAAAAACGAGGGGCAGGAAGTTCAGCGCTCCAGGCTGGAAGAGTTGATTTCCGAAGAAGGGTTGTTCTTGCCCCTGCCAGATCAGCCTGGGTCATATGAGCTGTCCTATCTCTATCGCGACTCTTCGGACCAGCCGGTTGAAGCAATACTTGCGACCGTGCGCGTGGGTGAAGTCGTCTTGCCGGATGATCCGGATGCTGAGGTGTCAAATGAACTACCTCAATCGGTTGTCAAGGAGGAGAACGACGTGGTGTTTCAGGTGGACAACGCGCCATCTCAGGCTGACCCGGCAACTTTGCGAAACGTGACCTCGGATCTTATGCGGCACTATTGTGCGGATCAGGAACTTTGCCTGATCGATATCCCGCGCCTTGGCGCCTACCAGATTCCGCTCCTCAAGGGGTTTGGAATCAACGGTGCAGACAAAGACGACAAAGGACGGCCAAGCTTTCCCGTTTTCAACGTCGAAAATGGCGAATGGATTATCTACAACCCAACCCATATGCAGCAATTGACCGAATGCCTCGGCTATGGCCAATCCGGCGAACGTGACCCGGACTACCCGGCTATTGATACCATCTGCATTTTGCGCAATTCCAACGGGCGTACAGTTTATCAGTTCGAATTGTTGGAAGCCTGGACTTCTGCCCGCCTCGCTGCTGAAGAGCAGGCATTGATCGCCTCGGGTCATATCGATGCGGATGGGCATGGTCCGGACCCCGCCAGTCTTGAGGATACGCTTTTTGGTGTCTGGACGCTGACTACGCTGGATGACGCTGCACCTTTGGGCATGATCCGCTTTGACCCAGGGCCGGACAGCGCCACGGCAACCGGCAGCATTTTCCTTGAAAACGAAGATCTGACCCGCCTCCCGCCGAGTGAAATCAGCATTGGCTCCGTCGCATTGCATCGAGATGGCGCAGAGGGAGTAGTCTATTCGCTCCAGTTTGAGGACGGCAAGGATCAGCAACGGACAGGCGTTTTGCTGAACCGGCCGGATAGCTGGGATGGGCAAAGCCAGGAATTTGTCGGGGTTCTGGTCACCAACAATTACCGGTCGCAATTCAAGGTGAGGGTGTTCAGATGAAACATCTTCCATGCATTGCATTGTGTCTGTGCCTAACCGCGACACTGGCTGCCGCTCAAGATCTGGACGAAAACGGGCCTGGAATTGCTGTTCTGGCGGAAGACCCGAATGGCGGCATCCTTGATACGGGCGAGGTGATGAGCCGCAACGCGTACCGGGATTACATCCATTCGAAACGTACTTCCGCAGGGTTTGTGGAGCGGTACGGATACCCGCGTGCCATGCTCCGGGGAGGCAGGAACATGCACCCGATATTCATGCGGAGATCCACACCGCTCGAACAGATTGACCGAATTCTAAACGGAGATGGCAAAGTCCGATCAACCGATCTTGCTCTTGAGGACGCGGTTGAACGCCAGATCTTCGGCGAAAGTACGGGAACAGCAAACCGACCAAACAGCATTGATTTGGACGAAGTAGCCGCCGCGCAGGGGCCGATCGAACTGTTTGAAGGGGTTTATAACACCATCACTCTTCAAGACGGACGCTGGATCTCGAAGGTCCACGATATGCGGGTCACAGGCTGTCCCTCCGGCATTGCCGAGGCAGCATCCGCCCACTCATTAGCAAGCTTTGACCGGCAGGTCACATTCTCTGCTCCTTGGCATCCTTCTGATTTCGGACAAAACCTCGCGCAGTTTTCCTGGCGAGCCGTTGGCGCCAACGGTTACTTCTCCGAGATATTCGACCTTGGCGGGGATGCCGCAGGAAGCGGTATGGATTTGAGCGTGACCGTTGCGCTCAACCCGGTATCACCGCAGCAGATCAACGTATGGACCCGTGTGCATCTCGTTCTTTCGCCGATGCTGGCGAAAATTGCCGGCGGCTCCGAAAGCTGCACGGCGATTGCCCGCGGCAGATACGCTTTTGCAACCCAATAAGGAGGTTACGATGCGGCTAAGAAACCGACTGCTTGCAGCGGGCTTGTCTGCTTTGCTGGCAACGCCCGGCCTAGCCAGTGAAAGCCTCTGCACGCTAAAGGGCGAGGTATTGCTGGCAAAACTTCAAAACGTTCTTCCAGGTCAATGGCATGTGCACAATACGTTCGGCACACTGTCTTTCAACGGGCGTACAATGCCGCTTCCGGACGGAAATGATGCGATTGCGAATATCACGGCCGGTCCACGAGGTCTTCAGATTAGCGACCTTCCCGCAGCAGGCCCCTATGACTTGTCCTTGGTGGAGGATGCCCGATATTCTCTGGACTTACCGTCAAAGCAGGTTCTGAAAAATGGCAAAGCCCTGTTCGGCGAACAGCCTGATTTACTGTCAGATGACGAAATCCGTACCCTCGCCTGCGGCGATTACACTCCTCAGCTTCATGCCAAGGGGCAGTTTCAAGACCCAGAAGGCTCGGTTGATTTCGACCTGTATCTGTTTGTGATCAATAGTGGATCAATGTACGGCGTCGTTCGCGGCGAGTTGAAAAGCATGGGTGGAGTGGCAAAACGCCTGATATACTTTCAGAAGCTGTGAGCAAACCCTCACACAACCAACCATGCAGCAGTTTTTCAGTCCTTTGCGTATGATTTCTGCGTCAAATTGGCCGCGAAGGCTTTGATGATGTGACCGCCCCCGACAGCATGCTATGTCAAGGTGGCGTCACAACGGTGCTGTCACGTTGTTTATTCGTCAAGACTGTTCGGGATAATTGGTTGGCATGAGCAGTTCTACCCCGACCTACAAAAACCATCGCTACCCGATTGAGATTGTCGCGCGCGCAATCTGGTTGTACTTCCGGTTCAATCTGAGCCTGCGCGAGGTGGAGGAAATGCTGTAGGAACGCGGGATTGTTGTCTCCCACGAGACCATCCGCCGCTGGTGCCGCAAGCATGGCTCGGACTATGTACGCCGCTTACGTCGCAAGGTGCCGAAGAAGAACGATGTTTGGCATCTTGATGAGGTTGTGGTTCGCATCAACGGCCAGAATTGCTGGCTGTGGCGTGCGGTTGATCAGGACGGTTATGTTCTCGACGAGATCGTCCAGAACCGCCGCAACACCAAAGCCGTCAAGCGTTTACTCACCCGCCTCTTGAAAAAGCAGGGTCTGGCGCCGAAACGCATGATCACCGACAAGCTCAGGTCCTATGGTGCTGCACGACGCCAGCTCATACCCAACGTTGAGCATCGAGCTCTCAAGGGATAAACAACCGGGCGGAGAATTCTCACCTGCCGTTTCGATAACGGGAGCGAACACGACAAGGTTTCCGATCAGTCGGATCTGTGCAGCAATTCGTGTCGGTATTCTCTACAATCCGCAACCGTTTCGTCCCGCCCCAACCCAATCGCTCTGCATCTCAAATTCGATCCCATCGCCGTCAGGCCATGGCTGAGTGGAGGAGTGCCGCCGAACAGATTGCGTGAAAGGAGCAAGCGACTGTCGCGCGCCTAAACCTTAAACAACGTGACAGCACCGCAAAATTTGATAGTTCATAACTTACAGGCAATCTTTCTTAGGCCATCTATTGCTGTTTCCACGGCTGCTGCATCGATCGGGTCATTTTGATAAACCAGATAGGCTGGTCTTTTCAGCAACGGAGCTGCATCCAAACGGAACAGCTTTTTCTCATCGATCAGCTCCCGAACGATCCGCAACGGGAAATAGCCTGATCCGCCAAACTGCAGGATGTATTGCAGCCCTAATGCTCCAAGTCCGACGGTAATCGCGGCCGTTTCCATTTCGGGAAACGCTGCTGCGTGGGCGTCCAAACAATCATCACCCCAGTCCACGAACACGAAATCGTCAACCCATCCCGAAGACACGTCCCTTGCTTTGGTGCTCACCAGAACAAGCTCATCATCCAAGAGCTTTTCTATTGTCAATCCGCTCGCGTGCCGTGGCTGATACATAATTCCGATGTCCATCAGACCATCGGACAGTTTAGACATCTGTGCGGTGGAATAATCTGCTTGAATGTCGAGCGCTATGTCCGGAGCCTGGCGGCGCATCCAGGCCATCCAGTCTACGACGAGACTGTCCCAAAAACTGACCTGCGCTCCTACTGTCAAAATACCTCGAAATTCCGGTCTAAGTGTAACTGTTTGCAGTGACTTTTGCCAAAACATCAGAATGTTGGAGGCGTGAGACAGGAACTGATGGCCGGCAGCAGTCAATCGGCAACCGGAATGTTCGCGTATCAAAAGCGCGTGACCTAATGCTTGCTCGAGCATTTTCAAACGCGCGCTCACGGTCGACTGAGTGACGTTAAGAGTTTCGGCGGTTCGATTGAAATTCCCGGTCTTTGCGAGAACTATAAAGGTTTTTATCTGGTCGAGCGTCATGAGGAAGCAGGTTCGTTAATCGAAATATTCGATTGACCCTATCACATTTTTTCGTTTTTCAGATTGTCTGTTGAGACCCATTATTCGCCTTCTCAGCGACATCGAAACGGCAGTTCTGCTATGGTCTCCAATCACAAACAGGGCATTCTACTAAAGGGGGCTAGGCCCCATCTTGAATTTGATGAGTCAGTTCTGGGGGTTGTCCTGATTACACTGGGTATAGGTGTTTTCAGCATCCAGGACGTTTTGATCAGAACACTCGGCGATACCTATCCTGGTTTTGAAATCATGTTCTTCCGAGGGCTTGTCGCAATCGGTCCCATATTCGCATTTGTGATTTTCAGCGGTGGTCTGGAGACATTGAAGGTGTCTCATCCCTGGCTGAACATTCTGCGTGGTCTTCTCGCGCTTACATCCTACACTCTGTACTATATGGCGCTGCAGGCTTTGCCCCTGGCCATTTCGACCGCGATCTTCTTTGTTTCACCCCTGATCGTTACACTACTATCCGTGCTTCTCTTGAGCGAAACTGTGGGAATTCGGCGCTTCACCGCCGTTCTCACGGGTTTCATTGGCGTGATGGTGATTGTCGGTCCCACCGATGACGGCCTTTCCGCGGAGATGGTCCTGCCTGTTCTGGCGGCCGTGGCCTACGCGGTAAGCATCATAATCACCCGTCATATTGGCAAAACTCAGACCGGTTCATCACTCGCGTTCTATGCGATGTTGACCTTTATCGCAGTCAGTGGGCTGGCAGGATTGCTCCTGGGTACTCAGACCAACGCGGCGTCGTATCATCCCAGCATCGCATTCCTGCTGCGGGGATGGGTCTTGCCGACGGCCAGCGACGCGGTCCTGATCGCCATCTGCGGGGTTATCGCGGCCTTCGGCTTCTATTGCCTTGCGCAGGGCTACAAAGTCGCACCGGTCAGCCTGGTTGCCCCCTTCGAATTCGTTTCGATGCCTCTCGCGGTTTTCTGGGGTTTTCTGGTCTGGTCGGAAGTGCCTTCACTTCTCACCTTGTCAGGGATCCTGGTTATCATTGTGAGTGGGGTCTATCTTTTGCAGCGAGAGGCGCGTCCGGACAGGAAACGCTTGACTTCCGGAAGAGGTGTTCGTCTGAGGTTGTGAACTCTTCGGAGGGGGCAGCCAGGCCGATCGAATGTTTGTCCTTCGGAAACCAAAAAGTTGGTGTTTTCTCGGATGAAATGAAGCCGGCCATTGAATGAAATCACGTGAACTGGCTCTGTTGCAAATTCTGTCTTTGGTTCGAGAAGTAGCTTATTCAAAAGTGGGCTGTTGAATTCATGGATGCTTTTAACAGGTGAGCGCTTCGCTGGTATTATCGGTGTGGGATCAGACACCGCGATCTTGAGCAGATGATGGCTGGACGCGGCGTGCGCGTTGATAACGCCACGATGTATGGGGGGGGGCAGACTTTTGCCCCTGAAATGGAAGAGTGGCTTCGTTGGCAATGGCACCGGCCGGCTTCGGGAAATCAGCGGGTCGATGAAACTACATTAAAGTTCGCGGAAAATGGGCCTATCACTTCCGGGCGGTGGACAGGTTCGGCAACACCATCGATATCTATCTATCTGCTACCCGCAATACTAAAGCAGCAAGTCGCCAACCTATGGTGCGGCCATTTCCGAGTTGAAGGCGGAAGGCAATTGCCCGCAAGAAACCGAGTATCGCAAGGTCAAGCATCCAAACAGCGTCGTTCAAGCCGATCTCGGCAAGCTGACACAACTTATCTGGCCAGTGCGTGGGTTCAAAACGCCGAAGTCCGCCTATGCAACGATCAAGGTTCTTGCGGTCATGCATGCTCTGCGCAAGGGCAAAGCAGGCATCTTCAACTTCACGAATGACATCTTTGGCGAAGCTCGAATTGTCGAGAGAACGTTTGGCATCGTTCTCTGTTCTTTGGCTGAGGCGATGGGCATGCTCGAAAACCGTCTAACTGCCCTAAATTGAAACATTGGATTAGGTGTCTCAATTCGTTGGGACACCGTGTGAGTTTCAAATTAGCTTTGACAGCAGGCAAATAAAAACCCGACGCGGGACATCGGGGAAATCAGTTTGCAGATCAGAAGTGTCGGTTTGAACGTGGGATCTTTCCGACATCAAAAGCGTTGATAATGATGGCTATCGTGAATGAACTTGCTTTGCAAGATTGTGAAAAATATCAGGGAGCAAGAACTGAGCGGTGCTGGTTGGACGTTGGTAAATGCATTTGGTCGAACAATTGTTAGGCGTTGTTGTGGAGATTCATGTACTTCAGACCGTTACATTTGCGACATTGGCTTTCAAAAGCGACATTGTACTTGTGTGAGCATTGTAAGCTCGAATTCAATCGCATAAAGTGGTCGATGCCTACAAAGCAAGCTGTGCGAAGCTGTCTTTCCGAGCAAATAGTTACGGTTGTTGTCCCCGCAACCTTCAACACCGTAACAAATCCAGAAGCTTCGCGTCGCCCGGTCAAGGAGACACGTACCTGCTTGACCGGGATTTTTTTGAAGCCTGTTTCGTTACCATTTGATTGAAACCACTTGGATAACGCAGCGTCGCCTGACATCACCACTTGGACCATGCATCCTGACCGGCCATTCACCTAAAAGGTTGATGCAACAATCTCGCGGCTCCTTCAGGCGCCGAGATTGCCCGACAATCCAGAGCCAACGCCGCATAGACTGGAAGCAGGTATAATTCAACTGGCACTACCCAAATGAGCACGATCAGACATGCCAAGCGTGTCCCACCTTTTCGTTGGCGACATGGATCAAGAAGCCTTCCTTCTCTCGGCTACCAAAGATCGGAAGTCTTTTAAGGCTATATCCAGCTGCCTCCTGGAAATCCGTGAGGCTGTGAAGAACGTGCTGGTTGATGTGATGGATCGGCCCCCGAGATTCCAACCTGGTTCCCAATTAACCCTCGAAAACCATTTCTTTGATCATGGGATTAGGCCCAGCAGAAAATCCGCCGTCCACGAGAAGGGCTATGCCGCTTATGAAGGCGGTTTCGTCAAACCCTAGAAAGACACCGCGTTAGCAACACCTTCCGGCTTCCCAATCCGTCCAAGAGGAAACCATCGGGCCATTTTCTCGAATGCTTTTGGATCTTATTCTTGCCGGATCGCCCAGGTCAGTGCATCGGCTTGAGTAGAGGCCGGCACCATAGTGTTCCACCGAGTTCCGTATTTGCCATACTCGGTTGCCACAGCCTTCGTGAGATTGATAATTGCCGACCTTGCGGCGCTATAGGTGGGCTTCCCACAATACAATTCGGCGTTAGTGGATGAGATGTTGATTATCACCCCACCGCCGGCAGCTTTCATCAAAGGTACGACAGATCGGATGCCATGGTAAGTGCCATTTAAATTGACGTCTATTTCCTTGTGTCAGACGTCCAGCGAAATGGCCTCAAGGTTTTCCGCGATCGTGAATGCCGCGTTGTTCACCAGCACATCAATTGTGCCGAATTCATCTTGAACTCGCTGTATCCCAGGATTGACAGCCTCAGGATTTGTAATGTCAGCATGAACATAGGTCGCGCTGGTTCCACCCTCGATCGGTTCATCTCTGACCTTTTTTCCCTTGTCGTCATCGATATCAAAGATCGCGATGGCGGCACCATCGTGGACGAGTTGCGCTTCGATTGCGCGGCCAATGCCGGTTCTTACTCCTGTCACTAGGACCAATTGGAAGAAGGTCGACCGGATCTGTCGGGAAGAGCGTCTCACGGTGCGCAAACGTGGTGACCGGAAACGAGCCCTGGGGACGCGAGTGCCGAAATCCGCCAATCACCGCTGGTCCCACGATTTCGTGTCTGATGCCCTGATTGATGGTCGCCGGTACCGAGCTGACGTGACACGCCATGCTCAAATGGCATCAGGACCGTGGTGTGGAATGGCACTACATTGCCCCGTTAAGCGATGCAAAACGGTTTTGTCGGGAGTTTCAATCGGCGCTTGAGAGACGAATGTCTCAACGAACACCCATTCCGCAGCTATCGCCACGCCCGTGAAATTATTGAAGACTGGAGGAACGACTACAATCTGAACCGACCGCATACGAACTTGGCCGGGCTCAACCCATCCGAATTCGCAACAAGGATCACACCGTGAACGGAGCTAACTCATGAACGAGGATATTCAGGGGGTAGGTCATGACCGCCAGTTCAAAGGTCAGCAGCGACCCGAAATCCTGTGTTCGACGCAGAATTGTCCGGTTCGCTCGGTGTGCGTGAATGTACGTGGTACCGGTCACAGTAGCTGACGTGACAGAGGAAGGATCCGCCGCGCTGGATGCGCGCGTAGCCATTGGTGGGACCGGTTGGATTGCCTTCGGGTATGCGACTGGGGGGCGGCCGCGAA
Organism: Roseibium sp. SCP14; assembly: GCF_040329475.1. Lineage (NCBI taxonomy): Bacteria > Pseudomonadati > Pseudomonadota > Alphaproteobacteria > Hyphomicrobiales > Stappiaceae > Roseibium > Roseibium sp. SCP14. Next base: position 68,021 of record NZ_JBDZYH010000009.1, on the reverse strand, counting down.
CCGTAGAAATCCGACACCCACTCCCAAACGTTTCCGGTCATGTTGTAAAGCCCGTAGCCATTTGGCGAGAAGCTTTTAGCCGGGGCGGTGCCTATGAATCCATCCTCGCAGGTGTTCTCGTACGGGAAACTTCCCTGCCAGACATTCATTGCATGACCGCTGGACGGCACCAATTTATTGCCCCATGGAAACTTTTTCCGTTTTAATCCGCCCCGCGCTGCAAATTCCCACTCCGCTTCCCGTGCCAAGCGCTGCCCTGCCCAACTGGCGTAGGCCAATGCATCATACCAGCACAAATGCACAGCCGGATGATCGGCCCTCTCACGCCAGGAACTTCCAGGTCCTTCCGGTGCGCACCAGCTCGCGCCCGCGACATGACGCCACCACGGCAAGCCTGGCGGGTGCTGAGGATATCTTTTCAGGTCTCTTAGGAACAGTTGGAAGACGAAACTCCACCCCTCCCGTTCGGCAACCGTGCGATAACCCGTGGCGTTGACGAAACGCGCATAGTCTGCATTTGTGACAGCGACCGGCGAGATCAGGAAATCGTCAACCCTTACCTTGCGGAATGGGCTGTCGAGGTCTTCGGCATGTGTCGATTTCCGAGTCCCCATCTCGTAGACACCGCCGGAGATCGTAACAAGACGCGACCGAAGTTCCTCGCGAACATCCGGTGCAGCCGCCGGCACGGACATGGCGTACAAATGGTGCGATCGCGCGTCGGCCGTTGAGGTCCTTAGACCAGAGCAGCAGGATTTGACCCTGGGTTTCAATAACATGATCAGTATTCTGTCTGAAATGAATCCATGAAGAACAGCTATTCGACCGCGCCGTTTGATCTCAGCGGGCTTGTGCCGCCCAGTTTCGAGTATGGTACTGGCTTGCGATACGCCACTCTCGTAACTGGTCCAGGAACTGACGCTTGATCGCCACTGAATCTGGATCATTCCAGAGATCGATGTTTTCTTCCGGGTCGGCCGTCAAATTGAAGAGCTGCCCATAGCTTTCGCCAAGAAAATGGACCAGTTTCCAATCCTCGCTCCGGACCATTGTCATGAAGTCATTGTCACGAAAATTGCCGTCGCGTGCCTGCTCACAATAGACATATTCCCGCCCTTGCCACGTATCACCCGCCAGTGCCGCGCCGACGCTCCGGCACTCCAATGTTCCCGGAACCTCGATACCCGCATATTCAAAGAGAGCCGGCACGATGTCGAACTGCTGCATCTGCCCCGCAATTCGTTGACCAGAAATTGCCCGTCCTGGAGCCCAGACGATCATGGGCACTCTGGTCACCTGATCGTACATTGTCCATTTGTGCCCAAGGCCATGATCACCAAGGCAGTCACCGTGGTCTGATGTGAAAACGACGATTGCATTTTCCAGGTAACCGTTGCGCTCCAAGGCATCGAGTATTTCGCCGATCTGCTCGTCGATTAACGAGACATTGCCTAGGTAATACGCCCGCTGCAATCGGCGTTGCTCGTCGGTTGGATCGAGCAATTGCACCACGGAGTCGTGATCGTGCTGAGAATCGTGGATGCGTTTTCGTTTCAATGGTTCCGGCTGTTCAGCCAGCGCCGACGGGACGACTTTCGCGATATCCAGATCCTTGTTCAAGTATTTGTCGCTAAACCGCTTCGGCGGGTCGAATGGCGGATGAGGTCCGGGGAACCCGATTTGCAGAAACAGGGGCTCGGCGGGTGGATAATCGTTCTGCCAACCCTCGCGCGGATAGCTCTCGATCCACCATTTGGCCAGTTTCCCGACGAACATGTCAGATTGCATGTCCTCGTCGAGTTCCCAGTCAAATGCGCCCATGCGCTGACGATAGTCGGGACGCTGGCGGTAAAGTTCCCGCTGTTGCTTTGTCAGCCCCCGCGCCGCCAGAGCCCTGTCCCATTCGTCGAAGTAATATCGCCCTTCCTTGTATCGGTCCTTGTTCTCAACGTTGTAACGTTCGTGAAAACCAGCCGGTGTGTCGAAGGGCCAAGTGTGCATCTTGCCAATGTTGACACAGCGGTAACCGGCGGCGGCGAAGTCCTCGATCCAAGTTCTCGTCCATCGGTCCGCATTTCTCAGAATTCCGGTCGTGTGCGGAAAGTATCCGGTGAATAAACTGGCTCGGGAGGGAACGCACGACGCGCCGGTCACGAAACAGGAATCGAAACTGGTTCCTTCGGTGACAAGCCTATCCAGATTGGGTGTGTCCATGAAGGGGAAACCGAGCGCGCCGATCGTGTCGTAGCGCTGCTGATCCGTAATGATGAAAATTATGTTGGGCCGGGCCGATGCCATCAACACATCCTTTCAATGGGTATTGGTGTCGGTCGGACGACTGGAAAGTCACCGCGAATGATTGCAGCGTGCCACCCGTGACCCATGTCGACAAGTTAAATTACGTGCCATTGATATAACACATTGGAATATGATTGGATCGGCGGCTTCGGTTTGCAGCTATTCAATCGGCAGGACCACCTTCTCCTCGATCATGCGGGCACCAGTCTTTCGCAGTTCTTCGATAAGCAGGCGCGCAGCAGCGGAAAGGAAACCAGTCCGCCGTGTCGTTATGCCTACGCTTCGCGTCAGTGTTAGTTCCGGAACTGGAAGAGCAACCAACCCGCTCAGCCTGCTGTCACCGATAATCTGCGTCGGATGCCATCCGATCAAGTCGCTGTTCTGAATGACACCCGCTGCGAAGAGAGTTGAATCCGACACGAATTTCGGCCTCGGAGGTTCAAGGTTGGCTGCCAGGAAAAACGCTTCCAGCTGCTGACGCCCGGGATTGTCCGCTTCGGGCAGTATCCAGTCGTAGCCTAGTGTATCGCGGGCTGTCAGATGTTCTTTCGACGTGAGAGGATGATCAACGCGCACTGTCGGATGTATCTGGTCGCGATAGAGCGGCTCGTGCACGAGCCGCGGTTCCGTCGTGCCTTGTGGCACCATGGAAACACCTATGTCCAGTTTACCCTGGATAAGATCAGGCATGATGTGGTCAAACAGTTCTCCGACGACCTGCACTTCCGTATCGGGGCTCTTTTCAGACAACGCCACGCAAGCACGGGACAGGAGGTGCAGTCGCATGCTGGAGCCGGCGCCGACGAAGACCTTTCCGCTTGCACCCGTTTTCATCGCCTCTATCGACTGCCTGGCCTGCAGCACTTCCTCATTGATCAAACTGGCATGCGAGTAAAGAAGCTCGCCGTATGCTGTTGGGCTGATACCGCGCGGCAACCGGTCAAGAAGTTTTATGCCGAGTTCGACTTCCAACCGCTGAAGCGATTTGCTCAACGCCGGCTGCGTTACATTCAGCTTTTCTGCGGCCCGGGCGAGACTTCGGCACTCGACAGCAGTGATGAAATAGCGAAGGCGTACGAGATCCATTCAACCTCCCCTGATATGACTATTAGTTATTGATTTAGGCTCAAATTGAACTTGTAGTCAATCATTGGCGATGTCAGCATTTGCCTAATCGAGCGTCAAAGGCTGCGAAAATGGTCAGCCAGGGTGAGGTGTGATGCGTGCGGTATTTGTCCTGTTTGATACGTTGAATCGGCTTGCAATTCAGCCGTATGGCGGTACCTTGGACACACCCAATTTTCAGCGCCTGGCGCGCCGTGCCGTAACCTTCGATCGTCATTACGCAGGAAGCCTGCCTTGCATCCCTGCGAGGCGCGACATTCAAACAGGCCGGCTGAATTTCATGCACCGTTCGTGGGGGCCGCTCGAGCCGTACGACAATTCATTTGCCCAATGCCTGAGCCGACATGGCGTCTATACCCACTTGGTGACCGACCACGATCACTATTTCGAAGACGGCGGATCAGGGTATGTCACCAAATATGACAGCTGGGACTTTGTCCGTGGACAGGCCAGCGATAAATGGGCGCCGATCGTGGCTCCACCGCTCTGCCGCTATTCTGACACTTATGACGATAGGCACTACGAGCTAAGCAAACTGCCGCTAGGCAGTACGACCTACACGGAAGGAAGCTCCCCCTACGTGGCATGGCGATCTCTGCAAACGGTAAAGAACCGCGAGGTGTATTCAGCCGACGAGGCAAATTATCCGAGCGCGAAGTGCTTCGACGCCGGCATCCGGTTTCTCGAAGAAAACCGTTTGGCAGACAACTGGTTTCTTCAAATCGAGACCTTCGATCCACACGAACCCTTTGTCGCTCCCGACCGTCTGAAATCTGTCGGGAATACCTGTAGCGGCAAGGTTCTGGATTATCCGAGGTATTTGAAAGTTAGCGAGACGCCCGAAGAAATTCGGGAAATACGAGAAAATTACCATGCGTCGGTAAAGTTCTGTGACGAACACCTTGGCCGATTGCTGGACTATTTCGACCACTATGGACTTTGGGAAGACACGGCGCTGATCGTCACTACGGATCACGGTTTTCTGTTGGGAGAGCACGATTGGTGGGGAAAGAACCGAATGCCCCACTACGAAGAAATCTCACATATTCCGCTCATGATCTGGCACCCGGAGTTTTCTGGCAAGCAGGCTGGCACCCGTAGCGGTCATTTGACCCAGACTCCAGACCTGATGCCGACCTTCCTTTCGCTTTTTGGCTGCAAGGTGCCGCAAGAAGTCACCGGTGCATCGATATTGGACAGAATCGTTGATCCCCTGAACGACCGTGCCGGTATGATCCTGGGAATGTTCGGCGGCCCGGTCTGCGTCACTGACGGCCGGTTCACGTATTTCCGCTACCCATGGAACGTCGATGGCGACGGCATATTCGAATACACGCTCATGCCATGTCACATGGCCGCGCCGTTCCAACCAGAAGAGCTGTTCGACGCGACACTTTCTGCACCCTTCCGTTTCACCAAGGGGATGCCCCTGCTGCGGGTGCCGGCGAGAAAGGACGCAAGGCGTCCACCCTCCCGCCACGACGTGAAGTTTCCCGACGCTGCCTCCGCTTTGTTCGATCTGGCTGCCGATCCATCGCAAGAAACGCCGATCAAGGACAAGGGAATCCAGGCTCGGCTACTTGATGTCCTCGCGAAGGAATTCGCGCGTCACGACACACCCCACGAAATGTATGACTATTACGAGCTACGAAGATGAAACTGGAAAAATTGACACCCGCATTGGCAGTGAGAGCGCTTTGATGTCCGCGAGCAGACCAAATATTCTGTGGTATTGCACCGACCAGCAGCGGTTCGACACGATCCGGGCTCTTGGCAACCCACATATCGCAACAACCAATCTGGACAGGATGAAAAACCGTGGCGTTGCCTTCCGGCAGGCTTACGCGCAAAGCCCAGTCTGCACGCCGAGCCGTGCATCCTTCCTGACCGGACGTTATCCGTCGAGCACACATGTGCACAGAAACGGTTGTTCGCACTTTCCTCAAAGTGAAACGCTTGTCACAAAATTGCTTGCAGACGCTGGATATGACTGCGGCCTCGTGGGAAAGCTCCACTTGGCGAGCGCAGCCGGCGGTATGGAACCCCGCGTAGATGACGGTTACCGCCTTTTTGAGTGGAGCCATCATCCGATGCCAGGCGCGGATTCCGACGACAACGCTTACCATAAATGGTTGCTGAATGAGAAAAATATCGACCCGAAGCAACTCTACGCGTCTGTCAGCGGTTTCTGCTGTGCCGGTGTTCCGGCCGAAGTCCATCAAACCACCTGGGCAACCGAACTGGCGCTAAGGTTCATTGACCAAAAGCGGAGCCAACCGTGGCTACTTTCGATCAATGTTTTCGATCCGCATCCACCCTTCGACCCACCCCGGTCTCATCTTGATCGGTACGATGCTTCCACGCTTCCGCCGCCGCTGTTCCGTGAAACTGATCTGGAGCGACAAAACGCGTTCCGACACGTGTCACAGCAGTCGACTGTGGCTGTCGATCCAAACGGGTCGGATCCCAAGATTCTGCACGATGTCGCACAAGCCGACACCGCAATGATCCCACCAACAAATTTCGACGGTAGGCAGGTCAAGGCAGCCTACTATGCGATGATCGAGCTGATAGACGAACAATTCGGCCGGATCGTGGAGCATCTGGACTCGACCGGACAACTTGAAAATACCCTGATCGTCTTCCACAGCGACCACGGCGAACTGCTAGGCGACCATGGTCTGCTCTATAAGGGCTGCCGGTTCTTCGAGGGCCTTGTCCACGTTCCGCTGATGTTCATGTGGAAAGGCCGCTTCGTCGAAGACCTTGAAAGCGATGCACTCGTCGAACTGGTCGATATTGCTCCCACATTGCTGGAGGCTGCCGGCTGCGAAGTGCCGGACTCGATGCAAGGCAAGTCCCTGATGGGAATTCTGACGGGCCAAAAACAACCGGATTATCACAAATCCATCGTTGTCTCTGAATTCAACGACGCGCTCGGATCGGCGAAAGAGTACCAGCCGACCCACGCCACGATGAGTTTCGACGGACGAATAAAGGTCATCGTCTATCACGACCTAAACCTGGGAGAAATCTTCGATTTGGAGAAAGATCCGGGCGAGTTCTCGAACCTTTGGGACTCACCGGAACTGGCAGACGTAAAGCCTGAACTTCTGGTGAGGCATATGGACGCCGTCATGGCAACCAGTTGGGCGGGGATTGAACGCGTCGGGCGGTTTTGAACGGCATCGACAGACACTGAAGGGAGAAGGACGAGCGGTGGCTTTCCGGCGCTCGACACTCAGGGAGGAAATAAGATGAAAATTCGAAATTCGCTAACTGGTGCGTATGGATTACGATCAAGCATCCATGACTGCGTCGTTGCCCTGATTCTGGCGGTAGCTGCATTTACATTGGTCGGGGCATCGGTTGCTCGGGCAGACGATGCGTGCCCAAAATACGGCGGCACATTCAAGACAGTCGACATCTCTTACTCAAATCTGGACCCCTCGCAAGTCGCCAACCCGCAATACTATATGCGGCTTCTCTATGACGGCTTGCTGGATTTTGACCACGATTTGAACGTTGTTCCCGGGCTTGCCGTGGACCTGCCCACGCGTGACGGTGAACGCTATGTGTTCAAGCTCCGCGACGACGTAAAATTTCACGACGGGTCCGACTTCAACGCCGAAGCGGTCAAGTTCAATGTCGAGCGTCTGATCGCCGGCGAAGTGCGGTCACCTCTCACTGGATACTGGAAGAAACAGCTGAAGTCGGTGGAAGTCATCGACGACCATACCGTTGCTTTCGTGCCTGCGGGAGAATGGCCGACCATGCTCTGGGACTTCGCGAGTTCGCTGCGGTTTGCATCGCCGGCCGCAGTTAAGGAACTGGGAGTGGATCACGGCCTGAAAGGGGCCGTTGGAACCGGTCCGTTCATGTTCAAATCGTTCCAACCGAAGAACCTGATGATTCTCGAGCGAAACCCGAATTACTACAAGGCGGGTCTGCCTTGTCTCGATGGTATTCAGGCCCGCGTGATAAAGTCCGGAAGCGTTCGTGCCTTGTCGCTGATCAAGGGTGACCTCGACATGATCAACACCTTTCCTGAGACCCAGTTTCCCCAGTTCCAAGGGTCCGGCGTCATCATTGACGAAGGAAAGTCATCTACCCTCACCGTGCTTGCGGTAAATACAAAGAATTCTGCGCTGGCTGACCTGCGCGTTCGGCAGGCTATTCAACACGCCGTCGACGGTAAGGAACTTATCGACAACGTCTATGCCGGTATGGGCGAGGAAATCGCAAGTATTTTCCCATCATGGCATCCTGCCTTTACTCTTGCCGAAGAGCTGTCTCCGGTACGACAGGACGTGGAAAAGGCAAAAGCTCTGCTTGCTGATGCGGGATATGGACCCGGCGGCAAGAAGTTGACGCTCCAGCTGTTGACGGGATCCGGTGGTGCGCATACGCAACGCGCCATCCTGCTGCAGGCACAGCTCGCCGACATAGGCATCGACTTGAAGGTTAAGAGCGTCGCGTATGCGCAAGTCCTCACTGATTTGCAGGCTGGGAACTACGAACTGATCCTGTGGCAGATGCTGGGGGGACCGGCCATCATTGACTACGCGTGGAATCTCTATGGGTCTGGCGGACCGAACAACTTCACTTTCTACAACGAGGAAGGCGGGTACCAGAACCCGCGGGCTGAGGAATTGACGTTGGAAATCGCGAAGTCAAACGAACCCAATGAAGTCCGTGCCCAGATCATCGAACTGCAGGACATCATATTCAATGATGTACCCGTGATTTTCCTGAACTGGCGCAATCATCGTACAGCCCGAACACCTTCCGTCAAAGACCTGGAGACAGCCAGACTGAAAGGTATGGAAGATCTCCGGAAAGTATGGCTCGACAGGTAGCATTCGACGGCGGCCGGTTCCCTGTTGCCGGCCGCTCACCGCAAATCATCCGGTTGAAGGCCGACGTCATCCATGTTTTTTAAATTTGTCATTCGAAGGGTGCTGTTTTCCATTCCCACAATTGTCGGGATTGTCACGGTGGCCTTCCTGCTCGGAAAACTGATCCCGGGCGATCCCGCGGTCGCGGCCTTGGGACTGGACCTCGATGGTGCCTCCACCGTGTCTCAGGAGGAACTGGAGCGCGTTCGAACCGAGCTCGGTTTGGATCGACCGGTGATCGTTCAGTATATGTCCTGGTTCGGAGATGCGCTTCAGGGCGACCTTGGCAGATCCTCGGTCAATCGAGAGTCAGTCACGGCGCTAATCTTGCGCGCTTTCCCGAACACGATGTTTCTGCTTCTCACGACAATTTCCACGGCCGCCCTGATCGGGATCTCACTTGGTGTCTTTTCGGCTCTCCATCGTGGCAAATCGGCTGACCTGGTCGCAAGACTGGTCACGATCATCGGCGTCAGTACTCCACCGTTCTGGCTGGCCTTGGTTCTCATTCTCGTATTCGCGTTCAATCTGAACCTGTTTCCGATGAACGGTTCGGTGGCCGAGCACGGCTGGATCGCGCTGGTGCTGCCCACGGCGTCAATCGCCCTTCAGCCGGCCGCGCTGATTGCGCGCATGAGCCGTTCAAGCATGCTGGAGGTGCTCTCGCAGGACATGATCCGCACAGCTACCGCAAAGGGGCTCAGCCGCTGGAGAATTATCCTGCGGCACGGGCTTCCCAACGCCTTAAGTCCGGTTATCACCGTGATCGGATTTCAGTTCGCCAATCTGATGGGCGGCGCAGTTGCCATCGAAGTTCTGTTCGGCATGCCTGGATTGGGAAGCTTGCTGATCAATGCAATCTTCGAAAACGACCTGAAGGTCATACAGGGAGTGGTGGTGATCGTCGGAATTACCTTCGCCGTCACCAATCTTGCGGTCGACCTGCTCTATTCTGTTATCGATCCGAGGATCAAACTATGACGATTTCGTCCACTGCGGCTGCCGTCGACCAAAGTACATCTCCGAGTCTCAGATCCCGGTTCGCCAAGAACTTTGCTCGGTTTTTGAGCAGCCCCTTGAACTGTTTCAGCCTTGGCCTGACCACGCTTCTCTTTCTGCTCGCACTGCTGGCCCCGGTTATCGCCCCGTACCCCTATGAGCAGATCAATCCCGCCAACAGCCTGTCCCCGCCGACCTGGGAACACATTATGGGAACGGATCAGGTCGGTCGCGATATCTTTTCCCGGGTCCTCTACGGTGCGAGGATCTCACTTTCCATGGCGGTCATGACCATATTCGTCGGCTTGGCTTCAGGCGTGTTCGTGGGAGCGGTCTCCGGCTATCTTGGCGGCGTCGCAGATGAGGTCATCATGCGGGTGGTCGAGATCTTTATGTCGATCCCGGGCATCATACTCGCACTGGCTCTCGTCGCAGTGCTTGGTCCCAGCCCTCTTTTCATCGTCCTTGCGCTTTCCATCCGCCGGATAACACAGTTCGCTCGCGTGACGCGTGGCGCTGTCCTGGGGGTAAAAGCTCTCGACTACGTGGCGGCGTGCCGAGTGATAGGCATGAGCAACGTGAGAATTCTCTTCTTTCACGTCCTGCCCAACTGCATTGGTCCGATTATCGTCCTCGCAACCGTATTGATGGGTAACGTCATTTTGCTGGAATCGACGCTGAGTTTTCTCGGGCTTGGTATTCAGGAGCCGACCCCGAGTTGGGGAACCATGATCGCAGCCGGCAACGAACTACTGACTTTCGCGCCTTGGCTATCGCTGTTTCCCGGAGGGTTTCTTTTTCTGACGATGCTCGCTTTCAACCTTCTCGGGGACGGTGTGAGGGATCACCTCGATCCTCGCGGAGCAAGCGTGATCTAACGCGGATAGGTGAAAATGGACATGGATAAACCGATCCTTCAGCTTCAGGGGCTTCGAACCGAGTTCAAGACCGGTTCCGGTTGGGTCACTGCAGTGGACGACTTGAGCTACAGCGTGAACGCCGGCGAAACGCTGGGAATCGTCGGTGAATCGGGGTGCGGTAAAAGCGTTTCGTCCCTTTGCGTTCTAAGGCTGTTGCCGGAGCCCCCGGGGCGTATATCCGGTGGCGAAATCTGGTATGGCGGAGAGGATCTTACAAAGGTTGCCGAGACAAGGATCCGGGATATCCGGGGGAACGAGATCGCCATGGTTTTTCAGGAGCCCATGACGACACTCAATCCGCTTATGACAATCGGTACGCAACTTTGCGAGCCCATCATGAAACATCAGGGGCTGAGCAGAAAAGACGCTATGCAACGGGCTCATGAGCTTCTGCAGCTCGTCCGGATCCCAGATGCTCGGCATTGGTTGAAGGGATATCCTCACGAGATGTCCGGAGGGATGCGGCAGCGTGTGGTTATTGCAATGGCGCTGGCCTGCTCGCCAAAGGTTCTGATTGCTGATGAGCCGACCACTGCACTCGATGTCACGATACAGGCGCAAATACTTGCCCTCCTGAAGGAACTGCAAGACAGGCTTGGCATGGCGGTGATCATGGTCACACATGATCTCGGCGTGATCGCTGAGATTGCCGATCGTGTCGTGGTTATGTATGCCGGCAGCAAAGTCGAGGAAGCCACTGTCGAAGATTTATTCGCAAGACCCCGGCATCCATATACGCATGGCCTTTTTCGGGCGATACCTGACATTGACAGCATTACTTCAAGCGAAGGTGCCCCCACCAGGCTTGAAGAGATCCCGGGCATGGTTCCGGCGCTGGACGCCATGCCCTCCGGCTGCCCTTTCTCCACTCGTTGCCCATTTGTCATCGAACGCTGCCTCGCGGAACGGCCAATCCTGGAGGAAAAAGCCCCCGGACATTTCGCAGCTTGTTTCAGGGAACTGTCATGAACGTTGTTCTGCAAGAACCTCCGCTTCTGGAGGTCGTCGATCTGAAAACCCATTTTCCAATTCGCGAAGGTCTGTTGGGCAACACAACGGGCCACGTCCATGCCGTGAACGGTGTCTCTTTTACGCTCGGTAAGAACGAAACCCTTGGCTTGGTCGGCGAGAGCGGCTCCGGCAAGTCAACGCTTGGGAAATCGATCCTACGCCTGGTGGAACCGACGAGCGGCGATGTCAGACTTCAGGGAGAGAGCATTGTCCGATTGTCAAAGAAGCAAATGTTCCGCCATCGCCGTCAGGCACAGATGGTCTTTCAGGATCCGTACTCGTCTTTGAACCCGCGAATCCCCGTAGGGCAGATCGTAGCTGAAGCAATGTCCGTGCACGGCCTGGCACCGGCAGCCGAGATCCGCGAAAGGGTAGAGGAACTCTTTGGACGTGTCGGCCTCCGGCCGGCTCAAACTTTGTGTTATGCAAACGAGTTTTCTGGCGGCCAGAGACAACGCATCGGGATTGCGCGCGCCTTGGCGCTGAATCCCAGCTTGATTATCGCGGATGAACCGGTTTCGGCCCTTGATGTTTCTGTTCAGGCTCAGGTGATCAACTTGATGATGGACCTGCAGCAGGAATTCGGCCTGTCTTATCTTTTCATTGCACACGATTTGGCAGTGGTTGCGCAGATCTCTCGACGGATCGCTGTCATGTATCTCGGCCGGCTGATGGAAATGGCGGATAGGAATGAACTGTTCCGGAATGCGCAGCACCCATACACCGAAGCATTGCTAGCCGCTATTCCGATTGCCAATCCCTCGAAAACACGCGCACCTGGAAAGGTATTGCAAGGGGACATTCCAAGTCCCCGGAAATTGCCATCCGGCTGCGTGTTCCATGCAAGATGCCCCATTGCAGTAGAGCGCTGCAAGGTCGAAGTTCCTGAGTTTCGTGAAATCGGTTCAGGTCATTCCGTAGCGTGCCATCTGAGAGGCTGAAACCAAGTCATTGAAAACGGTACGTATCGAGATCCGCCTGGCGGGCATTCAACCTGTATTCAACTGAACCTTTTTGCGAAAGGACACGCGATGGCCGCAAGAAATAACACAATGAGTTGTGCAATTTGCCTCGAGCCTGGCAAATTGGAGCTACAATCCAGGCCTCTCCCGACAGAAGCCAACGACGGGTGGTTACTTGTTGATATTGCCGCAGTCGGCATCTGCGGAACCGACTACCACATCTTCCAGGGCAAACATCCTTTTCTCGCCTACCCGAGGGTAATCGGACATGAATTGTCGGGCACGATCGCCGCGGGGCCGCGGGCCGGTGAGTTGGTGGTGGTGAATCCATACTTATCGTGCGGAACTTGCAGGGCCTGCGGACGCGGAAATCCCAATTGCTGCTCGCACATCGAGGTTCTTGGAGTCCATCGGGACGGCGGAATGTGTGCCCGAATAGCCGTTCCCGAACAGAATCTTTATCCTGCGGCGGGCTTGACGCCCCAACAGGCCGCCATGGTTGAATTCCTTGCCATTGGCGCCCATGCGGTCGCCCGTTCCGGTATCGGAGCGGGCGATCTCGTGCTTGTAACCGGAGCCGGACCAATCGGTCTCGGAACCGCAATATTCGCCCAATTGGCCGGAGCTGATGTCCACATCATGGATCTGAGCGATATTCGGCTTGCACTTGCCGGGGAACATTTCGGATTCCGCGAATTGCATAAGCCAGGCAGCCATCTTATGACGGGCAAAATCGCGGATGGATTCGACGCCGTTTTTGACGCAACCGGCAACTCTAAGGCAATCGAAGCCGGGTTCCCGCTGGTTGCCCACAGCGGCAGCACAGTTCTGGTCAGTGTCGTCAAGGACGACATAACCTTCGCCGACTCTGAGTTCCACAAACGCGAGGCCCGAATTATTGGCTCGCGGAACGCTCTCAAATCCGATTTCGAGCGTGTTATGAACGCCATGCGCGGGGGCGATATTCCCACAGATGCCATTGCATCGGAAACTGTTATGCTGCAGAACCTGCCCGGCAGATTCCCCGACCTGGTCGAAAACCGCGATCATCTCGTCAAAGTCCTAGTGACCCCGTGATAAACACCCTTCTGTCATAATCGCCAAACTGGTGGTGTCGCTTGTCAGTTAAACGCAAGAAAGCGGCAGATTGGAGAAGCCTGCCTTAGTTCCGCTGATAACAGTCGCGGCCCTTTCTGCCTTGTGTGATGGATTTCACGATCAACGAAAAGACACCTTGGCGATCGCGCACGATGTTCACATGCGTAGCGTGACCTCAGGCCAACCCGAAATACGCCACGTTGATCGTCTGATCACCACGGCGTGTTCGAGGGAGAGTTGCCTTTCATTTCGCTCGAGATTAGATACAGCAAAAAAGCTTTTTGGAATGCCGTACCGGCATAGTTGGTTCCGTAGAGCACTTGTTTCCCCGCTGCACTATTGTGCCTGTCTTGAGGATTTGAGTATGTGCGGAGCTCAATGTGATGAAGGTACCGTCGCCTAAGGTTACTGATGGTAGAGCAAAACACGTTAACCTCCCTCAAATTTGACACCAACTTGTTGCCGAAAAAGCAGCAATACGCGTTTATTCGTGAGCAACTGTTCGACTCGGCGGGTTATGAAGTTGATCGCCCCGGACCTGTTGATCGCCCGTTTAGCCTCAATGGCGAATACAACAGAACTCCGAAACTCTGGATTTACAGATACCAGTGCAATACGCCGTGCTTCTTCCACAGATCGGAGCGTGGCATGGTGCGCAGGGAGATGAACGCCATTGGAGTGCATTACCGGCTTAAAGGAGAAGATCTGTCGACACCGCTTTCCGAAGGTTCGGCGCCTACGAGGACGGGGAACCTGCGTTCACTCGACACTGAGCGACCGTTTTCCTACCAGCATAAAGGGGTGACGGCTTACACGTTGAATCTGCACCGGAAGAAGGTTCAGGAAGAGATTCCTGGAATCTCGCAGCTACACAACATGGTCTTGCGAGATAGCCCGGTCACCAGAATACTCAAAACTGCAATTTCTGGTGTGTTCAGCGAATTGAAACACGCGGATGATCGCGAAATCGAAACGCTTTCTGAAACGCTCTATCGTCTCACTGTCGACGCGTTCAGACATCAGTGGATACAGGAACTCGAAACGCGCGAAATTAGAGGCGAAACCGTCCTTTTCACGGTTGTAGATTTTATCCATCAGAACTTCCATCGTCGTGACCTGACACCGGAAGTGATTGCCAAGGCAGTCGGAATATCACGTTCTAAATTGTACCAGATTTGCCAGCAAATGGATACGCCTCAGCGCCTTATTCGATTGATACGATTGGAAAAAGCCGCGGACCTGCTAAGGGCCGATGCCAACTGCAATATTGGTGACGTTGCCTACAAAACAGGTTTCTCTACTCGCCCGGTATTTTCCCGAGCGTTCATGGAGCGCTACGGCGTTTCCCCGACAGATTACCGCGAAGGGATACGGGAAAAATTGCCTGAGTTTCAAAGACTAATCCTACCGACCGAAAATGCATGGGAAAGACTTAGGGCTGCGCTACAGGTGACGGCATTGGGTTGACGCCGGGATAACGGGTTCCTCCCTGGACCTGCAGCAAGGCTAGCATATGTGAGTTATGAAACTCGCAACAATGGAGTTCCCCCGGTTTGATGGACGGTTATAGTCTTATAGACTCCAGCCCTTCAGCGGTGCTCCTTTCGTAGTTGATCGGTGATTTGTATCCCAAAGCCGAGTGCCTACGCGCGGGGTTGTACCAACCTTCGATGAACTCGAAGCAGGCGACACGCGCCTCTGCCTTTGTTTTGAACTTGCGGCGGTCGAGCAGCTCGCATTCGAGCGTGGCGAAGAAGCTCTCACACATCGCATTATCATAGCAATCACCGACTGATCCCATTGAAGGACGCACGCCCATTTCCTTACAACGCAAGCCAAATGCCACGGACGTATATTGCGATCCCTGGTCGCTGTGATGAATGACGCTGTCGGGTTTGCGTTGTGTCACCGCCATGTTCATGGCGTCGATGACGAGCTGCGCTTTCTGGTCATTGTCCATGGCCCAACCGATAATGCGACGGCTGAAGGCATCTAGCACCACTGCCAGATACAGAAAGCCCGCCCAGGTCGGTACATATGTGATGTCCGCGACCCAAAGCACATTCGGTGCATCGGCATAAAAGTTCCGGTCGACCAGATCACTTGCAGGTCTGGCACGTGGATCACGCTTGGTCGTGACCGCAAACTTGCGGCGGCTGACACCCCTCAGCCCTTTCGCCTTCATAAGACGTTCAATGCGCTTGCGACCCACTTGGATGCCTTCATCCATCAACTCAGCGTGGATGCGTGGTGCACCATAGGTTTGCTTTGGCGCATCATGAATGGCGGCGGTCCGATCGGCCAGCACCTCATCGGCCAGCTGTCGATTGCTGGGCAGGCGGCTGTGATAGGCATAGAACCCGCTGCGGGATACTCCAAGCGTGCGTGACATCAACTGGATAGAATACTCGGCCTGGTTCGCGGTCATGAACTTGAAGACCTCCGCGATGTCACGTCGTTTTGTGCAAACCAGGCCGCGGCCTTTGACAGGATATCCCGTTCCTGACGGAGTTGTTTCACTTCACGACGCAACTGGCGAAGTTCTTCCAGCTCGGTGCTCGTCAAACGATCATCGCTCTCGCCGGCATCCGCACCGGCCTGTTTAATCCAGCCATGAATAGTCGCGGCACACGGTTCATACTCCCGCGCCAGACTCTCAACACTGCACCCGGACCGCGCCAGCCCCACTAACTGATCCCTAAATTCCGTAGGGTACGGGTTCCTCGTTCTCGGCATGAAAAACACCTTCTGTCAAAATCGAAAAAGTGTCCATCAAACCGAGAGAACTCCACAATTCCTGCCAACTAAAAGCACCGCTTTTAACAGCTCTAGGCCCGCTCCAAGTCCAGTCTTTTGCCTTTGCCATTTGCGTCTCCAAAGCGACAGCAGGATGGTTCAAAAAAAAGACCGAACCGCATTGAATTTGAATGAGAGCGGCTGCCGTCCTGCGAGGTGGCGTTCTCGTCGAATCTTTAGGCTGAATCCTACCTAATCACTGTATCGGTCAGGGCTGAGTTTTCCTGATCTTTCGACCAGCATTCACCTGTACCCGGTATCCAGCGCAGCGCGAGATTCAATCCGTTCATAAATGGTATCGCTGCGTCCAACTCCGCAAATGCCCGCTCGAAACCCAATCGGTTCTACGGCAATGGATTTACTGGTTCGGATATTGATCCGGTACATGAGGGGTTCGGGATGCGGTGCAGCAAGTCATCTTTCAGTCGCATAAGAGGCGGCAACACTGGGTCACACAACCTTGCTGTGGCGACTTGGTTTTTGCCTGAGGACACGCGATGAGCGATGTTCTCAGCGAACAATTTCAGTCTGACGCAGCCGCTGAAAACAACAAAGCGGGTTCTTCTCCGACGACACCCAAAGTTGACTACTCGGTCTCAGCGGGTCTGGCTGACCGGCTTGGAGGGCTTGGGCTGTCCATCGCCTTTACCTCCTACCAGTCGGGGGTCCTTTACATGGTGGGGGTCAAGCCGGTTGGAGGGATCAACATCCATCAGATGGCTTTCCCCCGACCCATGGGCATTCACCGTCATGGGGCGCATGGCTTGTCGCTGGCAGCAGATGATCAAATCCTGCACCTGCAGAACGTGCTGGATCCGCAGGAGCGCGTGAACAATCTGTTCGACGCCGCCTTCATGCCGCGTCAGAGCGAATTTACCGGGCAGCTTGATCTGCACGACCTTGGCATCGATGCCGCAGGCAAGGCGATCTTCGTCAATACGCGATACAATTGCCTCGCAACGCCGGACCCGCGCCATAGCTTTCGTGAGGTCTGGCGCCCCCCGTTCATATCATCGCTGGTGGATGAGGATCGTTGCCACCTGAACGGGCTGGCGATGAAGGACGGGCACCCCCGATATGTCACAGCTGTCAGCCGTTCGGATACGATCGACGGCTGGCGCGACCGGCGTGCGGATGGCGGCATCGTTATTGACGTCGAGACGGGAGACATCGTTTGCGACAACCTGTCGATGCCGCATTCACCGCGATGGCATGACGGACGGTTATGGCTGCTGAATTCCGGGCGTGGCGAGTTGGGCACAGTGGAATTCGACCGGAACGGCAAGGGTCGTTTTGAGCCGCATGTATTTTGTCCCGGTTTTGCCCGTGGTCTGGCCGTGCATGGTCGTTACGCCTTCGTCGGCCTGTCCAAGCCCCGTTACAAGCGGTTCGAGGGGCTGGAGCTTGAGGCTCGCCTGAGCAAGGCCGACAGCGCGCCGTGGTGCGGAATCCAGATAATCGATCTTGAGACCAAAGCTTGCGTGGACTGGCTACGGATAGATGGCGCGGTGGCTGAGCTCTACGACCTCGAGCTTCTACCTAGTCATCTCTGCCCAATGGCAGCGGCACCCGGCACCTCTGAGGCCGCAACGCTGATCACCCTGCCGAAGCAACCGACGAAAACTCAACAATAAAATCAAAATTGATACGGACATAATGAGTAAGATAAATCAAAGCACGAACCTGCCACACCATCGAGCAATACTTCTACGTGGCGGCCGGATGACAAAGTATAAGGGGCAAGTGGCAAGTTACGCGCCAGCATTGGGGCGCGTGCTTTCAGGCGTTTCTGCGGCGGCACTTGGCGCGACCACGTTACTGACTGCAGGCTCTGCACTTGCGGGTAGCTGTGGCCTGGAAGTCCCCGGCATTTACTTGTGTTCCGGGCCTGCTGATCCGATCAACGACACCAGTGTGACAATCATCAACGGCGCGCCCATATCTGTAGAAACGCTTCCTGGCTTTGGCATTGAGCCTTTCAATTCCGCAAACGCCATTGACCTGTTCAGTAATGCGGGCGTGACCTTTACCGACAACAATGAGTCAACAATCATTTCGCGGAGCAATGACGCGCTTCGAGCTGTCGTTTATGGCGGTGGCGATGTGACGGTGACCACGACCGGTACGCTTAGCGGCGCACGCAACGGTATCTACGCTCGAAACTACGGTGTATTGTCGCCAGGGAGCCTCTCAATCACAGCGGCGAATGTCAGCGGTGCGGCGGATGATGGGATTCATGCCAGAAATGACCGTGGAACAGACCTTTCAATCACAACCTTCGGGATTGTTTCAGGGGAGCGGTCCGGAATCTTCGCCCTAAACACCGGTAGCGGTGCGACGACAATCTCGGTGGCAGGTGTCTCCGGCAACACAACCGGTGATGGCATTTCAGCAACGAATTCCGGTACCGATCTTTCCATCACTGCAACTGACCGGGTCTTCGGTAGCGATCGGGGGATTGCAGCCACAAATAATGGCAGCGGCGCTTTGACGATTTCTGCTACGGAAGTCACCGGAGGTTCCAGCCATGGCATCTTAGCCCAAAATAGGATTAGCGGGGACCTGTCAATTGTCACGTCCGGGCACGTTTCAGGCGGCTTATCTGGCATCCTCGCTCAAAATACCGGTAGCGGTGCGCTGTCAATTTCGACGGCAAGTGTCACCGGAGGTGTAACAGGGGAAGGCATTTCCGCGTTGAATACCGGCACCGATCTTTCCATCACTGCAACTGATCGGGTTATCGGAGGCAATCGGGGGATTGGGGCTGTAAACAATGGCAGCGGTGCATTGACGATTGCTGTTGAAGAGGTGATCGGCCAGGGAGTCGAAGGAATTTCTGTCCAGAACAGTGGTTCCGATCTGACCATTACGGCGTCCGGACCGGTTCAGGGCAACACCGTCGGTATCGACGCATACAACGATGGCACGGGAGCCCTGACAATCACAACTGCGGACGTCACGGGTACCAACAGTTTTGGGATAAGGGCAGAAAATCACGGCTCCGGCACCAGCATGTCGATTACGGCATCGGGCACCGTGACGGGTGCCAGTGATGCGATACACGCAAGTAGCCGCGGAACTACCGGCGGTGTAACGATCGACGTCGGAGACGCGATCAGCACAAATGATGGGTTCGGGATCAATGCCCGCAATTATGGCAGAGGATCGCTGGTGATCTCTGCGGCCAATGTCACCGGAACCGCCAACAATTCGGGTATCTCCGCCATTAACAGAGGCTCCGATCTTTCGATCACGACAAGCGGGCTGGTGACAAGTGGCGGGCGAGGGATTTTCGCGAGAAACACTGGCACCGGCGATTTGACCCTTTCGGTCGCGGATGTGACATCAACCCGCCAAAACGGGCTGAACCTGAATAACTATGGTGCGAACCTGTCGGTCACATCCACTGGCACGATCAGCGGTGCTTTGCACGGGATTCAGGTACGAAACGACGGCTCCGGAGCCCTGACGATTGCAGCGAAGGATGTCACCGGAACCTTGGGTAGTGGCATCTATGCCCAAAACTCTGGCACGGATCTTTCAATAACATCGTCGGGAGCCGTGTCAGGTGGGTCGTTCGGGATGTACGCGCGCAACGATGGCAGTGGAGCGCTGACGATTGCGACGTCGGACGTCACTGGCACGGCCGGGGAGGGAATGCTCCTTTATAATGGCTCCTCAGGAACAGACTTGTCGATCACCGCTTCGGGGACAGTCACTGGCACTACCGGACTTTCAGCCATTAACCGAGGCAGCGGTGCGCTGACGATTTCGTCGGCAGACATCACTGGCACCAATGGCAACGGTCTATTAGCACAGAACGAAATTGGTACCGATCTTTCAGTCACATCCACTGGTATGATCAGCGGCGCTAGAAACGGGATATACGCGCGCAACGACGTCAGTGGTTCGTTGACGATTGAAGCCGCAAATGTCAGCGGTCAACAGTATGGCATCCACGCCCGGAACTTTGGTTCAGGCCTGACATCGGTTACCGTGTCCGGCGCCGTTTCAGGGGGTACTGGTGCCGGGATTGTGACCCGGGCGACCAGCGGGCCGAGCGTGATTACACTCAACAGCGGTGCGTCGGTCTCTTCCGTGTCTGGCGAGGCGATTGTCAATGGTGATGGCGGCAATAGCTATGTCATTCTGCGGTCGGGATCAGCGATTGCCGGTGCAGTGCTGCTGAGTGACGGTACCGACGCGCTGACGATTGAAGGGGGCGCAGATATCAGCGCGGCAACCCTGTTCGACGGCGGTGATGGCACGCAAGATGCCGTGACCTTTTCGGCCTTCAACGGCAATTTCGACGGCGCTCTGTTCACCAATTGGGAAAACCTGACAGCAGACAATGGAAGTATCCTGTCTCTGGACAGTTCAGCAGCAGATATTAACTCTCTAGCGGCAAACAA
Organism: Roseibium sp. SCP14; assembly: GCF_040329475.1. Classification (NCBI taxonomy): domain Bacteria; kingdom Pseudomonadati; phylum Pseudomonadota; class Alphaproteobacteria; order Hyphomicrobiales; family Stappiaceae; genus Roseibium; species Roseibium sp. SCP14. The sequence goes on along the minus strand of NZ_JBDZYH010000009.1, from coordinate 47,502 downwards.
CGGATCGACCATCGCAGCAGGGGAGGCAAACCTGTCCCTGAGCAGCAACCTGCAGATTGACGCGACAAGCCGTTTCCGGGCCGGGTTTGGTGGATCGGGTGCGGTCGTTGTTGGCGGTGACGTCAGCAACGATGGCCTCGTCAGCTTGATGGATGGGCACGGGGGTGATCGCCTGACCATTGGCGGCGATCTGTCGGGGTCTGGCACTGTGGCGCTTGATGTCGATTTTGATGCCGGAACCAACGACCAGTTGATTGTGACCGGCGACAGTACAGGCGCACAACAGGGCCTGCTGGTTCAGAAATCCGGTACTCTTGCAAATCTTCAAACTTATGCGCTTGCCTCGGTCTCCGGCATGAGTTCTGCCAGTGACTTCCGGCTAGTGAACGGTGATTTCGTGACCAAAGGCGGAGAAACCGCAATCGTCGGCGGCGCCTATACCTTCCTGCTCGACTACGATCCGGCAACCGGTGAATTCCTTCTTTCCCCCTTCGCAGCGAACGGTGGGGTGAACCTGAATCCAAATCGTGCGTTCCTTGCGGCTGGCGTCCAGCAGTTCAGCGATCAGATTGCATTGGGCGGAGCGCTGCGTCGACTGACCGGCAGAACCGGGGCTGAGGATGCCGAAACCGTCAGTCGGTCCCTGATCGAACTCAGTTCTACCGATCAACCACTGTTCTGGCTGAACGCAGAAGGTGGGCGCGACCGCTACACCACTGGTGATCGCACCAACGAAACGACCAGCGGGGGCTTGCGTGTCGGCGCCAGCCTGCCATTTGCCGAGATCGGCAACGGTTCTCTGATCGGTGGATTTGAGTTCGGTGCAACAACGCTTTCGACAAAAAGCGAAACGCCGTTGGCGGACGGCACGATTGACACCGACGCCTATGATGTGACGCTGAGCGGGTTGTGGCTGGCTGATAACCAACTCTATCTGGATGGCCAGGTGCGTTATGCGATCTTCGACAGCACGACCAGAGCCGCTGGTGGCCAGGAGGTCGATACGGATGGGGATGGTTATGCCACCTCAATCGAAGTTGGCAAGGTTTTCGCCCTTAATAATGGGCTGAACCTTATTCCCCAGGCGCAACTTCTCTACAGCAAAGTCGATTCCGACGATCTCAACGATGTTTCAAGCGGGGCCACTGGAACGGTCTCTGACGGCGATACGCTGAGCACGCGATTAGGTCTGCGGGCCGAGCGTGAGTTCGGCACCAGTGTCCTCTTTGGTCAGGTCGACTACTACCACGCGTTTGATGATGAAACGTCCGTGTCATTTGGAAGTGACACGGTTCTGACCGAACGCGGCAGGAACAACGTCGAGCTGACACTGGGTGGCCTCATGGACATAACGGCAAACACCATGTTGTTCGGAGAAATGTCCGCCCAGACCGGATTTGGCAGCAGCTCTGACGACTATGGCGTTGCTGGCCAACTGGGTTTCGAATTCCGGTTCTGAATCATCTTCCACGAGATAAAAACGGTGCCGACCCCCCTTGAACCGTCTTTCGTGGGCCACCGCATCGCTCGCGCACACCCCTACTCACGGGCAAAGGTGGCTCACAACCAATTTACCGATCAAACAGAAGGATCAACACGATGAAATCTCTAATCTCTGCGACACTGGCTTTTGCGGCATTGGCCGTTTATTCGCCGGCTCAGGCGGAAGATCTGGAATTCCGGCTTTACAATGACAGCAGTGCCGACCTGGTAGAATTCAACGTCTCCCCCGCATCGTCCGACGATTGGGAAGCAAACCTTTTGGCGGGTGGTTATCTCGCCCCTGGATATGAAATTGGCGTGGATATCGCAGACGGGCTGAAGACCTGTGTCTATGATATCCGTGGTATCTTTGCCGACGGCTCCGAAGCCAAAGAGTATTCGCTGAACCTGTGTGATCTGGGTGAGTATACATTCTCCGACTAGGTGGGGCTCTATACGTAACGGCGAAAGCTCCGAGAATTTGGGGCTTTCCACAAGCCCTTGATCTGATTGCCACCAGTCAGGCTGCTCTGTCCGGAGTGAGCTCGATCGGACATCTGCGTTTCATTATGCGGACCAAAGAATATGGTACCCAATAAGTGAGAACGCTCGTACTCTTGGATCAAATCAATGCCAACACTCCAATGAACTTCCAATCCAGGGCTATTTCGTTTTGGGAGAATGACTTGACCGAACACATAACTCTCAAAGATGGTAGAACGCTCGCTTTCAGCACTTACGGCGACCCAAACGGAACACCAGTGATTTTTAGCCACGGGTTTTCCGACTCTCACGTCATTCGTCAACCCGACGACAGTCTAACCGCTTCGCTTGGAGTGCGATGGATTGCAGCAGACCAGCCCGGTGTTGGAGGTTCAAGTCCGAAGAAGGATCGGAAAATGGTCGATTGGGGCGCTGATATGGAAGACTTGGCTAACCATCTTGGCCTCGATACATTCAATGTAGCGGGCCATTCCGGAGGCGGCCCCCACGCATTGGCGGTGGCATTTCACATGCCCGAACGTGTGCGTAAAGTTGCGCTCGCTTCTCCTGTGGCGCCATTCGATCAGCCTGGTGTTACCAAGATGCTGGTGCTGAAGGACCTGAAGACCATCGCGAAACTGCGCCATCTGACCTTTCTGATCCGCTGGGCAGAGCGTATGGGCGCAAAAAGTGCTTTGAAAGACATCCCTTCATATGTGGAATCTGTCGTTGACCAAATGCCCAACGAAGCCAAAACAATACTCCGCAATCCGGAACAGCAAGCCTTGTTCGAAGAGAACTTTCGTCTTGGTTATCTGCAACACGAGGAAGGGGTTTTCGAAATGACGATGGCGCTTTGGGACTGGGGGTTTTCGCTAAAGGAGATCCAGCAACCAGTAGAGATGTTTTATGGAACTGCGGACGATATTATCTCACCGGAGATGCCACGACACCTTTGCTCTGAGCTTCCCAATTGCACAGCTCACGAGTGGTCCGGCGCAGGACACTATGGGTTTGTGGATCGCGAACGGTGGACAGAATTTGTCGGCGCGGTTGCTAGTTTGTCTTAACAAGTTGAAGGCAGCAATGTCCGCGTCATGTTTGTCTGACAAGGGTGCGGCGAAAGAGCGGTTTCGGTTCTGGCCAAAGCACGGCTGGTGAATGTTCGGATTGGCGACACGGGCCGCACTGCAACAGCGATCGTATCGCAACTGCGAGAAAATGCTGCAACAGCGAAATTGCAAAAACGAATGTCGGCAAAGGGACCTGTCGCAATAGTTTGGGTAGGTCGCGTTCTTCCCGTGAGCGACAACATTTTCAAGCTTTGTTAACCTTTTGAAGTCCGAAGAGGTGCGCCAGCAGATCGTTCTGATCGTTGACGTTCCACTCGCCGGAGAAGCCGAAGCCCTTCTTCAGCCAGAGCATGGCCTCGAAGCCCGCGATCGTTCGCCGCGCCGTTTTGAACGATTGGAAGCCGCCGATCTTCGGCATGTTCTTCTTCACCCGGAAATGGTCGCTTTCGATGCCTTGCTGGAGATGCTTGGTAACATAGTGCACGGGATCGGAGTGAAGAAGCCGATCATCGATTGACGTCTTGATTGCTGATGGGAACGTATTAGCACCATCAGTGCCGATCTTTTCCGGTGAGAGCAAGTGCTCGTCTTTCAGCATTTTACGGAAGAAACGCTTAGTGGCGCTGAGGTCGCGCTTCGCCGTCAGCAGAAAGTCGACCGGGTTTCCATATTTGTCGATGGCGCGATACAGATAGCGCCACTTCCCGCGGATCTTGACGTAGGTCTCATCGATCCGGACCGATCCACAATGAGGCCGGCGGAATTGGAGAAGCCGTTTTTCAATCAGCGGTGCATAGGCGAGAACCCATCGATTGATCGTGCTGTGGTCGACTTCGAACCCGCGCTCGAAGAACATCTCTTCCAGGTCTCTGTAGCTGAACGGATAGCGCAGATGCCAGGCAACCGCCTGAACGATCAGCCGCGCCTCGAAGTGCCGCCCTTTGAAATCGCCCTTGGACTGGCGTTTCAGCTTTTCGGTAATTGCATTCAGAATCATCAATACGCTCCGCAACTCTCGGAGCCGGAAATTCTTCAGTGAGGGTCAACATGTCGTTAACCAAGAATATTTGCGACAAGCCCCTATGTATTCCAATGCATGGGCTGAGCGCTCTTCTGCGCTTGCTTGATACTGTTGCGTCCCGATGTTGGGTACAAATTCACCTTCCAGCCTAGCGGCTGCGCGTTCGTTTGCGATCCTAGTTTCGTCGTCCATAGTACCCTACAATTTGCAATATTGCGAGTACACACGGATAAGGCGAGAAGTGTCAATCAGGACAGGACTGGTAGGTACCGACGCCTTGATCATTAATGATGATCACTACTTGTAGATCAAGGTGACTTGTCGTGTTCAAAATGATCCGGGTTTCCCATTCGTCGCCTTCGCCTTCACAGGAGCCATCATAAATTTTTGTGTTGGGTAGACCGCGAACATCTACCGGATTGGTGAGTGTGCAAGTAGCTTCCCAGTAGCGAAGTTCGTTGCCGGATATTTCTAACCGGCCATCAGCGTCTTCCCATTCCACACCGGTACCGCATTTCCATAAATACCTTCCTTCTGGAGCGACTAAACCCTGAGAAAGTGCGGTAGAGGTGCAGATGAGCAGGGCAATGGGAGTAAGGAACGCTGCGCGCATTTTTTGCCTCTCGATTGATAAGTGCAAGCACTACACACGCAGAAGGTGAGAGAAGTCAATCCAGTTCGGCAGATCGGTTCAACACTTTGAGCAATTTCTTTTGTCGATCCTTACTCAAGCGAGAGAAGGTGTCGACAAGGTCATCATCGTCAAAATTCATGGTGTTGAAATTATCGCGAATAACGGCTTCTAGAGGGCTTAGCGTTGATTTCCCGCCAACCAACGCTAAGCTAGTGCAAACACGGAACAAATTTCTTTGAGAATTGTTCTCTCACTGATGTGGACAGCAACTACCGAAGTGGGCCTAGGTTGGAGTTCCTGCTCCAAATGCAAAGGGAACGAATGTCGGCAAAGGGGCTTAACGATGGTTCTTCTTATCGGATTCCACATCCTTCTGTTTTCGTCTTCTCTTCGATCCGCTCAAAATAACTTTTCCGCTCCAAGGCGGAAATCATCTCCGCTAGTGCTTCCCTCAAGGGGACGTCGATCTCACGTTCCAGGTCGTTGATCACGTCGATATGCATTTCCCATTCCGCGGTCAGTGTCGCTTTCACGCTGCGGCCAAGCTTCGTCAGGTCGACCCTGCTCACACGCTGGTCGGTGGAGTCAGCCGCTTCCAGAAGCCCTGCCTCCTTCATCAGCTTTACCGTTTGACTGATAGCGCCCTGGGTCACGCGGACTATCTTTTGTAACTCACCGATCGACATCGGGCCGTCACCGAATGCCCGGATGACCGGTGTATAGCGGGCGCGATAGTCCACGCCGAGCTTCATGCTGGCATATATTCGTTCGGCATCCCTGTCGAAGAGGTCACTCAGGTGACGCAACAATTCTCCGATACCGACTTCCTTTGGGCTCATCTCTTTTTCCATTGCATTAGCGCTAATATGAATTTAATGCATTAGTACTAATGTAAATAGCCGTGATGACCGCCAAATGTCTACAGACCGAAACACCCTGAATTTGCCGTTGCTGGTGGCGGCACGCATTTGCACCACCTCCGTGTTCATGGTCTATCCGGCCTGTTTGAGTTTCCTGCTTGCAGAGTGGGACATGACCGCAACCGAGGCCGGGCTGGTTCAGGGCGGCTTCACGATCTCCATGGCGCTTTCCCTCCTGGTGACATCTTACCTGTGCGACCGGTTTGGTGCGCGCAGGGTATTCGCCGCCGCATCGCTCGCGTCGGCGCTCGCGGGCCTCATGGCCGCGGCCTGGGCCCGGGATTTCAACAGCGGGCTGATCATGATTTCGCTGATCGGACTGACTCAGGGGGGCACATACACGCCCGCGATCATGCTGGCCTCGGCCAACGCGGCTCCGCAACGCAGGAATGCTACGGTCGGCTGGGTGCTTGCGGGAATGTCGGCCGGATATGTCATTTCGATCGTTCTCAGCAATCTTATGATCTCCCTGGGGGACTATCGCCTAGCCTTCCTGAGTGTCGCGATATTGTCGGTCCTGGGGGCGCTGCTTTCCTGGTTTTCCACCCGGCATGCAAAAGACATCGATGCGACAGCTGAAGCCGCTGCGAACTCCATGCAGCCGGATCAGCGCAGAACGTCACGCCTGCTGATCCTGGGATACATCGGTCATACTTGGGAGTTGCTTGGAATGTGGGCCTGGGTTCCGGCGTTTCTAGCCGTCGCCCTGATGGGAAACACGGGCATGAGCGCGGTCGAGCTGGGGATCTGGACGGCTCTTGCGTTGCACATGTCGGGTTTCTTCGCGTCGTTTCTGTCAGGCATTGCCGCAGACAGATTTGGTGCGCGTCGTGTGCTGATCGCGTTTGCGCTCCTCGGGATGGTTTGTTCCGCTTCGGTCGGCTGGGCAATTTCGCTGCCGCCGGTGCTGCTCGTCTTACTGGTCGCAATTTACGGCTTTGCGGCGATCGGAGATTCGGCGGTATTGTCATCCGCCATGGCTGATGCCGTTCCTCCCGGACACCTGGGAAAAGCCCTTGGACTTCGCTCTGTTCTGGGAATCGGTGCAGGTGCAGTCGCGCCGGTCAGCTTTGGTCTGGTTCTCGATATTTTCCCGGGACCTTCCGGTTGGGGCCTCGGGTTCCTGACGTTGGCAGCAGGCGGCGCCTTGGCGGCTCTGTGTGCCTGTGCCCTGCCGATTGCGAAAAAAATTCCTGCGGGTCGGAATAATCCCGTCACCCAGTCGTAGTTGTCATGTCTGTCGCTCAGCAGGCTTTTTTCAAATTGGAGTAAAGACATGATGTTAAAGTCCCTTGCATTAACCGGTGCCACTCTGATCGTTTCCACCATGGCTGCCAGTGCCGACGGCCATACCGGTGCACCAGCCGTTGCCGGTGAAATCAACGGCAAATCCTATCTCATGGATGCGCACAAGATGACGCTCTATACGTTCGACAAGGATAAGAACGGTGTCTCGAACTGCTACGATGCCTGCGCTGAAAAATGGCCTCCGCTTTTGGGTGAAGACGGCACCACCCTTACCGAGTTCTACAGCCTCGTGGAGCGCAAGGACGGTACCTGGCAGGTCGCCTACAAGGGGCAGCCGCTTTATCTGTGGTTCAAGGACGAGAAACCCGGCGACATGACCGGTGACGGCGTCAAAGGCGTTTGGCACACCGCCCGCCCATAACCGGAAGGTTCCGGGGGTGGATTCCCGGTCCACCCCTGTCAATCACTGATGATCCAATCCTTTGAAACCCAACTGGAAAAAAGTCTCCCAGATCTTTGGCGCTACGCCTGGTCGCTGACGCGTGACCGGAGCGTTGCGGACGATCTGGTGCAGGACTGCATTGAACGTGCCTTGCGCAAACGCCTACTCTGGATACCCGGACGGCCCTTGAAACCCTGGCTGACGAAAATACTCCTCAACCTCTACCGGGATCGATTGCGCAGCGAATCCCGTCGTCAGACGGTTACACTGGACCAGATCAGCAACGTAGCCGAGCTCAGTGCCAGCCCGGAAGAAAGGCTGAAGGCCAAGGAAATCTGGAAGAGCCTGGACAAGCTGCCGCCGGAACAGCGCCAGGCATTGCTGGCGGTGGTGGCCGCGGGACTGAGCTATGAAGAAGTCGCATCCGCCTTGGGCATTCCCAGGGGGACGCTGATGTCGCGCATATCCCGTGCACGCGCCAAACTGAAAGCTGATATGGACGCATCTGCTGCCCCGAAGATCAGGAGCGTGAAATGAGACAGCGCAAAACGATCGAAGACCTGATCCAGCGTGGGATCGACAACGAGCTGACGGCGGAAGAACGCCAAACCCTCGATCAGCATCTGTCGACACACCCGGAAGATGCCGCGCATTATCGGGATTTGCAGCGCCAGGCCGAGCTGATCCGCCAAACAATTCCCGTACCGTCTGCCACGCATCTGCGAGAACTCAAGGAACGCGCGCAGCAGTCCCGTAAACCGGTTTCGCTGCTCCGTGTTGCTGCTTCGATTGCCATTTTTGTGATCGGTCTGGGGCTTGGTTACGTTTTGCCGCGTCTAGGTGCCGGACCGGAAAACGGTCTGGCACAATTCGCCGAGCAGGCACGTGCGGCCCATTCTCTTTATGTCAGCGAGGTTCTGCATCCGGTTGAGGTTGCGGCAACCGAGCGCGATCATCTGCAGACATGGCTCTCCAACCGCCTGGGGGCTGCGATCATAGCTCCACACCTGGGCGAGACCGGCTTTACCCTCATTGGTGGACGGCTTCTGCCCGCGGGCGACAGGGCCTCGGCTCTGTTCATGTATGAAAACGAAAACGGAGACAGGCTCAGCCTACTGGCCACGCACGGTGCTCCGCGGGAGAGTCAATCGTTTCGTTTCCACAAGGTCGAGGGATATTTGACAGTTTTCTGGCAGGACGGTCCCTGGCGGTATTCGCTGGTCGGTTCATTGGAGAGAGACCCCATGGATCAGATCGCTAGAACCATACACGGACAACTCATCTAGTTTCGAAAGTTGCGAACGGTCGAGTGCGTTGCACCGTAGGACAATTTACTGAATGTCGGAAAAGGGGGCCGGGAGGGGAATGGCGGTTATTGGAATAAGCTTCTAGCGAAGCGGAAATTCACACAAATCAGGTCGACTGTTGCTCCCGGCCCAAAGCTGATTTTCGTGCTCGGTGCAACAAATGACCGCTTTGAGCCCCATCTTGACGGATGCTGCGGAATGATCGAATGGCGGCTCTCCAGTAGATGCTGCTGGACGTTGTGCCAACAGATTAAGAATTCACCTTAGCTTGTCGTCTGCTCGCAACTTGCTTTGTCGCGCAAGACACGCGGCAAAGGCACAGCATCAACACGTCGGGCCACATTGCCACGAGGTGGGAAGCCCCACCTACGTTCAAATTGAAAACTACTGCTGTCTACTCGCCCAACAAGCATATCAAAGCTGGATGTTAGATTCGTCTTTCTAGAAATAGTAAAAGACGGGGCTTGCGCTCTTTCAAACAGTGTAACTTTATACGTTAGCGTGTTCTGTTTGATGCGCCAGATCCCCATGTAGATTTCCCACTCCGCAATTGAACTGGTTTCAAGTCGTTGAATCCAGATCAGCCGACCGTCGCTACAGTGCTGCCGGAACACGTCTTTTTCAACCGTCGCCAAACGGTTGTCGTCATTGTACCAAAGCCCAACGAGAGACTGCTTTGTTTGCGCTTTAGCCACACCTGAAATTGCAAGCAAAGAAAAGATCGCGGTAACGAAATAGCTTATCAATGTGTTCATGCTCGCCCTTTTCATAGCTGACGTTATGACAATAAACGCAAACGTCCGCTAAGTCCCGCCTTGCTGACCTTGGAAACATAAAACCGCAGCGTCCGCTTTCAGGGCGCGCGTGAAAGACCGTGTAAGTCCGAAATGCGGGCGCGCTGCTGACTGGCTGTTCGTGGCGCCGCCAGATTATCAGCTCTGGGGTCGTTTGCTGCCTGTCCGGTGGTGCCCTACTCGTCGGCACGTTCGATCGGAAAGCGGCTGGTCACCGCAACCTCACGCGTAGCGGCCGTTGGCACGATGGACGTTGCTGAAAGTCGGAAAGGCCAGCCACCGAAGACATCCACAAACGCCATGTTGGAAAAAGGTGGACGACATGCCACTATTACCGCATCTAACAATCCCATTTGGAGGGTATCGGTTACATTATCTTGGAGTTTTTGCATGCGGTTATTGTTGGTTATATTTGTAATTTTGACAGTCCAGCCGTCGCATTCCGCGTCGAGAAATATTTCTTGTAACTCGAATGGATACGTCATTCGGTCAGATGGCAATCCACCATTCTATCTTGGGAAATCATGCGATGTCTATTCTGAGCGTATGGGGGGGGGACATTGGTGTCAGGCACCGGACGGTGTATTGGTCGAATTCTCCAGGGGGCCGTCGAAGATCGAAGGGCTGATACTCCCCAAATGCTCTTTTGGCGGTGTCAAAACAATGCCTTGCGACTGCGCCGGCCGACCTCTGCCGTCAGGACAGGGAGGGTCTTTCGCGGAAAGCCGGTCCAGCCATTCATCTATGTCGAGTGTCATTGGCATGCGCTATAGCCGAGCGCGCGCTGTGATTATTGGCAGTGGTTGGGACCCCATACCCAATCCAGATCCTGTTAGTCTCTCATTTGTGACCCGGAACATGTATCATGAAAGGGGCTATATTGAAGTTGACACATGTGCTCCGACAGGATCGGCGCCGTGTAATTTCTATTTTTCAAACGCAGAGGGGCAGTATCTGAAAGTTCAAACGGACGGCGAGGAACCGGTGGTGTCATCGGTACAAGTCCTGAATGCTCAAGAATACAAGGAACATCGACCGTTTTGATTAATTGGCGAACTTGACCTGGCAACCCTTCAACGGAAAGTGTGCCTATTTGGCCAATTTCGTTGTCGAGCGACAAGCATTCAGCCATGACGGGAAATCAACCGGGCTTGTCACGTTAACAAGCAGTCAGGATTTGGCGAGATAGAACGACAGGTATGAAGACCGCCCCAGTCAATTACAATCGCCATCGCTTTCCGCCTCAGATCATCGCGCATGCTGTGTGGCTGTATTATCGGTTTCCGCTCAGCCTGCGCATGGTTGAAGAAATGTTCTTGGAACACGGCATCACGATTTCCTACGAAACGATCCGACGCTGGGGTAGAAAGTTCGGTCCGGTCTACGTGCATCGTCTGCGCTGCAAGCAGCCATCGCGCAATGATGTTTGGTTTCTCGATGAAATGCGCGTCGTCATTGCCGGCAAGAAACACTGGCTGTGGCGCGCCGTCGATCAGGATGGCTACGTGCTTGACGAGATCGTTCAGACCCGCCGCAACACCAAAGCCGCCAGGCGACTGCTGATCCGGCTTCTGAAGAAACAGGGTATTGCGCCTAAGCGGATGATCACCGACAAGCTGCGCTCTTATGGAGCCGCAAGGCGGCAAGTAATGGCGTTCATCGAACACTGGTCACACAAGGGGCTGAACAACCGAGCTGAGAACTCGCATGTGCCGCTGCGAAAGCGAGAACGAATGATACAGCGCTTTCGATCCCCGGGAAGCCTGCAACGCTTCGTCTCAATTTTATCTGCTCTTCGCAATTATTTCGTTCCACCCCGTTCCAGCCGTTTCGCAACCATAGGCTTCTGGCAATGGCGGAATGGGTAGCCGTGACCAAAGCCAGCTGAAATCCAGTATCAATCCCTTCGCTGTGTCCGCATGAGTTTCCGTGACAAGCCCCATCGGCGAGCAGTGGTCGAATTTTCGGGCAACCGACATTGTCGGGTTGTAGGCGTATGGACGACTTGGTTGGATATGGACCCGTTCTGTTCACGCGTGAAAAGATACTACGAGACCGTGCCGAGAATATTGCCACGATAGATGCGCAACACGAACCGTCCGTGAAACCTTTCCTTGATCGCCTGGGCGTCAATGCGGTGCTATTGCGCCCTGATCGCTACATACTTGCTACCGCAAAAAGTGAAAAGGAAGTTGCTGCACTGGCCAGCGTAAAGCTGCCTTCACCTGCAGCTCCTGAAAACTCACCCAATTTTCAATGATCAAACTCACATGATTGAGCTGTGACGTGTCCTGACGGTCTAAGAACTATCGTTAATACGCGCTTATCGGTGGCCTAATTTTTAGAAACCCAGACGCTGGTATTGTCTCTAATGAACTGAGCCAGGTCATCAGCCCTTACCTTTCGTTCAACAACAGCTAATGCGATCTTTACCGCTTCAAGCTCGCCAGCATCGAACCAGACATCATTCATGTCGAGGAACGTTGTCATACTCTGCCAGGCAAGTCGCTTGTTGCCATCAACAAGTGCGTGGCGAGTGATGATGCCGTCGAAGATCAAGGCTGCAAGTTGGGCAGCGTCAGCGTCCGGCAAATAGTTGAATGCGTTTCTTGCACGCTCAAAACCTGCTTCCAAATCGTCGGTATTTGCAATCCGAAGTTCCTGACCAATTTCGTCAAAATACTCCGCAAAATCGTCCATCAACGCCGCGAGATCTGGCCACTCATAAATGTTGTCCGACATGCCGGATTATTCGCCAAGGATTTTCAGCGTTTTTGCATAGCGTTGCCGCATCTTAAGAGCTGAAGCTCTTGTTTTCGCGTACTTGTCATCATCGGTGGAAAGTGTGACGTTGACCGTGGTACCGACTCGTACGCCAAGGTCATCCAGATCAGCCTTATGCAACGAAATCGAAGCGCCGTTTCCAACCTTCTTGATTTGTCGCTTAATCATCTTTTGTGGCATGTCTATCTCCAATTGCCCGTATATACAGGCGTTTATACGGAGCGTCAATCGTGGAGAGATTTGCAAGGGCCTTCTCATTATCGATTGGAGTACAATCTATGTGCGCCATCTGCCCAGGGACTTGGACACACTTATACGGCCCTTCTTCGGAATATTGCGCCATCAAACAAGTTCGATCTCCACGTCTTTGGTGTGTTTCTTGAGATTGGTTCGTGTCTGAGAACCTGACTTCTCGCAATCACTAAACAGCTTCGCTGCTCCGACCGAACCGTGTCCTCGGCTAAAGCCTGCGGGCCGCACCATTCGGTCTGCGGTGATGGCGCTTGGTCAGAACCTTCGCCTGTTTACGTCCCATCGAAACACAAACGACATGGAGACGAACATGATCAACCTCGCAAGCTTTCGCATCATCGGCCGCATCGGTTCAATCAACCAGCGGGAGAAAGTCACCCATATCTCGATCGCTTCTGATCGCAATGTAAAGGATGTGGAAGGCAATTGGTCTAACGAAACCGTCTGGAATAGTGTCACAGTTTTTTCTGACGCGATGCGCAAGCGCCTGAAGAATGCCAAAGCCAGCAAAACTGGAAACTTGATCCTTGTCGAAGGATCGATCCAGTCGAGTTCATTCGAAAAAGAGAGTCAAACTGTGTACCGCACCGACCTTGTCGCTAATGACCTGGAAATTCTCTCCTTTGCCAAGGAGAGCTGACAGCGCAAGGGCGGCCAGTTGGCCGCCCTTTGTCACATGTTTTCAGATAGCTTCGTTTTTCCGTCTCACTGGGGGAAACACCGAGCGGTCAATTAACCGAACCTTCGTTCCCCTCCGCTTGCGTAATGTAGCCACGTCGTTGTTTTGTCAGTGCAAGCCGGTCTCGGGCTCGAAGTGCTGTTGCTTTGTCTTCGAACAACTCCACTTTAAGCTGACCGCTGTTGCCAATCCGACCCCAGGTACGAATAAGCGAAGATCCCCCAAAAAGATTTGGCTGAACGGTCATTGCATAAAAGCGCCGCATGTTCTTGTTCGGATCGATGCGAAGCAATAGCAGTGGGGCTTGACTGTTTGGCATGCCCAAGTGTCCCGTAAAATCAGAGACAATTCTAATGAATGTTCTGAATCGATCCCGTCAAATCGATTCAAGGAGACGATTGGTCGTTCAATGGTGTTGCATCTGAAATAGATTTCGAAAGAGAGCTTTGCAGCAGGCAATCAGAGACCTAACAGCCCGACTTTCGAGCGGGGAGCAGGAAGCTCTGCATTTGGATCGAAGCGCCTTGACAGTGGCAATCAATTCGCAGCCTTTGCCAGTTCATCATGACGTAGCTCAGTCGGCGGGTGTGAACGCATCATCCATTGAGAGAATGTGTCGCCCTTCCTTTCATCCATGTGGCTGATATCGTCCAGGAACTCGGAAATACCGACGCCATTCATCAGCTTGGCGGCAAAGCGATCGGCCTGATATTCGCGTGGCTGCGACGTTGATTCATTCAGCAGATGTGCAATGTCGCTGGGAGTGCGGAGCAAGATCGTAACTGCGGTGGAAAGGAAACCGACAACGGGGATCCTGGACAGGGTGTTGTTCATCAACCCAATGCCAAAATTCACTGGCAACGACAGGTAATGAAGGAACATGTTGATCCGGGTATCCCAATTGCGCAGATGCCCGATCTCATGAGCTGCGATACCTGCAAGTCGCTCGATGCCCTTTTGCGTGTCGCTGTACTTGTGCAAGATGCCTTTGGTGAAACAGACCCGGTTATGTGCATAGGCATAGGCGTTAATCTCGCCCGTGTCCTGGACGCGCCAAGCGATCTGCGGCAGTTTGACACCACTGTCTGACGCACAGACTTCAAGCTGCTCTTCAATCTTTCCGATGATTTCCTTTTCCCGTTCCGATAAGCGGCGGCCGCCAAAGCGAATATCAAAGGCTTTTGCCGCATAGCCGGGAAAATATGCAACCAGAACGGCAGGTCCGAAGGCGATCAGCAGAGTGAGAGCAACACCCTGCAAATCGGTGACTGGCGCCTTCCCGTAATAGAGGCTGAAGGGGAAGAGGATAAGAGAAAGTGAGAGCCAGGCAAATGCAAATGACGACACTGCAGCGCTCGACAAGCTTAGCAGTCTGGCGATTTCGATGACTGCAACTCTGAAGATGGTTTTCATCGGAATTACTCCTGGATACAACTTCAGATTATACTAGCCGTAATAACCCAGAACAAGAAAAAAGGAAATATACCACACAGGAATTTGTAGAAATAAATCGCATGGTTAAGGATAATATCTTACAAATAGTGCAAATTGAGTTCGTTTTAGCTTTGAGGTGTCTTGTTATTAGAATTTGCGAGGCAATAGAGGTTAGTAGAATTTGACATAAAGCTTCGGAAAAATTGCAGATAAATAATAAATGCCCCAAAATCAAATTTTAAAGACTTGTCGAATATGCCGCTGGTAGGGAAGTGGCAGGTTGCACAACCGAGCGAATACGTGCTGCGTAATCGGTTGGCAGTCTCTAACGATGGCAGGAAGAAAGCGGCCCATTTCATGGGTCCAAAATAGAAACCCCCAGAACCGGCGACCCGGATCCAGGGGGGAAAAGCTAGAAGCTAAACCAGACACTTAGTTTCTAGCTCTCCCCCGACAATTTGGCAAGCACGAACGCAGTTTCTGCGAACGGCTTCCTATTGTCTATCCACAACTGCAGGTCTATGGGAGTATGGAGCAGGAATTGGAATTTTCGGAATACCCTCAGCACCTGGAAAGGCAAGCACCAGGTGCGCAGGCCATGAGCCGCAATTTCTCATCAATCGGAGCGCTAAGACCCTCAACCGGATTACCTGAAGGCAAAACCAAGATCGATGCTATCAAGGCCATCAAGGGGGCTCGTTTGTCCCTCGGCCTCAGTCCGGCCGTTCTCGGCTTCCTGGATTTGTTGATTTCCTACACGAAGAAAGAAGACTGGAACGCTGGAGCTACACCTGTCGCCTTTGTGCCGGTTAAAAAAATGGCTGACCGCCTGGGCGTGAGCCCCAAGCAGATCAATAACTATGAGCGCCAGCTTGGGCACAAGGGATTGATCATCTGGAATGATTCCGGAAATCACCGCCGCTACGGAAAACGGGATAAGGACGGAAACTTGATCGCCGGCTATGGTGTGGTTCTGTCTCCGATTATTGAGCGGCTTTCCGAGTTGGAGAAAATGGCGGAAGCCGACCGCATGGCCCTGGAAATGCGCAATGCGGAGATCGACACTATTCGCTCTCTCCGCCGTATCCTGAAAGACCGCTTGGCGTTTGCAGAAACCCACGGACTGCAGGCCGAGGTAGTCAGCCGGGCCGAAGAAACTTTCAAACGGATCCCGCGGACATTTCCCAAGCGGATCAGCTTCATCGAACTGTGTTCGCTCAGATTGGACGCAGAGCAGGCAGCAGTTGAACTTAAGGAGCTGATTGACCCTCTTTTTTCTGAAGAAAGTTCCGACCAGTCGGAACAAAACTTCCGACACCAATATACAGACAATACAAGGCAGAATCCCTTTAGGGATTGTAATAGCGAACGGACATCGCCTGCCGGCGATGAAGTTATCCCTCAAGCGGAGCCCGCTAATGCGGGCGGCATTGAAGAAGAGAGTAGGGGGCGGGTTCGCAGTCCGGACAACTCCCCAGGTACGGAGGCGGGCCAAAGTGCTGGCTCCAGTGGCAGTACCGGGATCCAGCACATCACCTTTGACCAGGTGCTTTCCGTTTGCAGCCCCATGATGGTTGATATGATCACCGAGGAAGCCGGGAAGGGCGGTTTGAACTGGGCGGCGCTTGACAGAGCAACCTCTCAAGCTGCCGTCTTTCTCGGAGTGAGCCCCGCACTTTGGACCAGTTTGCGCGCGGAGATCGGCCCGGCCGCGGCGTCGGTCTGCATTGTCATTACCGAGCGTCGGCTTACCGATCCTGTTCGGCCGGTCACCAACCCGGGCGGGTTTGTTCGCGGCCTGCATGAGCGGGCGCGCAAGGGTAAGCTTCACCTTCACAAGAGCATTTTCGGCCTCATGAAATCCGACCAATCCGCAACGGCAAGCGGTCTGACCTGACGGTCAGGCTGATCCATGGCGAACATGAACGATCGGCGTGAAAGGAATCCAACCTTGTCTGATTTCCGAAATGAACCCGGCGAAAAGCGGACTGACTTCCAGTCAGACAGATACTTGAGGGCAGGGGGCAGGCCCCCGCGATCTGTCAAGGCTTCCCGTATCCGGCGGCCGGCAGACCGGCCGACCTTGACAGACCGCTCCCCCGGTTTCCGGCGACGCGGAAAGTGAAAGCCCGCAATCCCTAAAATCAGGAGCCAAACCCCATGAAACAACTCATTCTCGCAGCATGTGCCGCGATCATGTTGACCGCGTGCCAGACAACCGAAAGCGGATCCACATATGCCCCAGACAACAAGCCGACTGTTGTAACGAGCAAAAGCATTCCGGAAGCCAAAGCAGCATCAAAGGCGATTTTCACCAGGCCGACGCTTGCCTTCAAGGTTGTCAGTGAATCCAGCAATCAACTGCTGTTCAGCAAGGTCCTACCGGCCAATGTCAACGACAACAACCCGTTGAAAGACCGGACAAAAGGAGCGTCGGTCACTGTCGTTGAACTCACCTTCCAGCCCGAAAACGGCAAAACCCGCGTCACCGGTGACAATTGGATGCTGCTCAATCCGAAGGGTGTCAACAAAGATAAATTCAATCTGCTGGCGACACCGGACGGGCAGCGGCTGCAGAACAAGCTCAATGAGCTGCGTTGACAGTGATCGTTTCCATTTCTACCGTCGTTGCATCGATCACACATTGAAGATTCCGCAAACCTTCTATCGTGACCTCTGATCGTTGACCCCTACCGGGACTGCCGTCCGGTAGGGGTTTTTCGTGCTTAAGTGTTAGTCCTGTGTGAGGACTCAACTGACTGATGTAATTCTAGAGGCCAGCTTTGCCATGGCGTCGACTTGTGAATTAACCGTCTCCATGTGCTCGTTTTGGTTTTGAACTTGAAGAATTAATTCGTTTTGTATGTCGGTCAGATCCCGTTGTTCCGGACCCGGTTCAGGATCACCGCCGTAATCTGACGCCACGAAGACGAACCCGTCTGACACGGTGTCGACAAAATCGCTGTCGTCAATTTGAGGTTGGGTTTCGGGTAATTTGGGTGCGCCATTATCGTTGAGAGGACCGTTCGTCATGTCAAATTCGATCGGTGTAATAAACAGATAATCCATAACCTGCTTCGCTCCCATCTGACATTTTTTGTTATCTACTAGACCTTAACTGCTGACATGAGCGTTAAAAGTGAATTATTTGTAATAAATTCTGTTTTAACATTTTTAGAAATTATCGTTCTTTCTCAAAGACTTGAAATACTGATCTAGTGTGCGTCATTGCGTTCTGATCAAAATTTCACCAAATGGTTTCAGGTCGCTTGTTTTTCAACTCTCTGTATTTTCATAATGAAATCCGATTCCGGTTGAAGCCGAACAGCATTTTTCAGCGAGCGAATTTCATGACAGAGATTCTACTAGCTAAGAACGGCCGCGGCTCGATCTGCAATTCCATCCTGGCCGCACTCCCTGAATGGTTCGGCATTCCGAGCGCCACCGCGTCATATGTTGATCATGCCGAACATTCGCCCATGCTGATCGCCCGAGTTGACGGGGAGATTGTCGGTTTCGTTTCTCTCAGTGAGCATTTCGGCATCAATTGCGAGATTCATTCCATGGGCGTGTTGCCCGACCATCACCGCAACGGTGTTGGAACCGCTCTCATCAATGCTGCGGCGTTGCGAGCTGCAGAAAAGAACTTTGGGTTTCTGACCGGTGAAGACACTTGCGCCGGCGCATTCGGACAAGAATTACGCTGGGACCAGGGCATTCTATTTTTCCGCTGGCTTCCGGCCGTTCGAAGAGTTGCCCGAATTATGGGGCGAGCATCTGAGTTGCCTTGTTCTGATCAAGACACTTGCCAACGCGTGAGCGTAGAGCATGTAGCCAGGCGTGAGCGGAACAGGGGAATTCCGGAGCAAACTGCGCGAAGCGATATCCATCCGTTTTCTTGAGTGATGCAATTTGCGGGACCTGGCCCGGCAGACGGGCGCGAGCGTTGCTCACTTCCTTCAAGCAGAACTTTCCCCTGTCCGCTGCGCGGCCATTCCTCGCGAACCAAAGTTCAGCCTGACTTCCGGTCCGATCGGTCCCTTTCGAAACGTGCATCGAAAACGAAAGGAAATCGCCATGAGCAACTATCTCAACGTCACCACTCCAGTTACCGGCAACGACGGCAAAACCCGTTTTCACAAGGTTGGGGTGGCATTCCCGCAAGGCGACGACAGCAAAGCCGCGATGACCATCAAGCTCTTTGCAACACCGACCAACGGCGAGCTCGTCTTGTTTGCCCCCAAGGCTGGCACTCCTGACGACCAGGACGGCGAGTAATGACACTGGCTATCCGGTCTAACCGGATAGCCTCCTCTCGGAAGTGCCCTTTAGCGGGGGCGGCTTGTTTACTGGACTATACTTGTTTGATCGGAAGACATTAGAGGCGGCGTAAGAAAATCAGATTTGCAGTGGCTAAAACGAAGTTCACCACTACATTTCAGATTGTGAAGCCAGAGCTTTCGTTAGGAGGAGTCGGTTTGGAAATATTATTCAAGGCCAGAGCCTTACTAAGTGAAGACAGTGGGAGGACGCTAACTCTACCTTCGGAGGTTATTCCAACTGCACCGGAAATTCCTGACACGGTCGTTGTATTCTTAAGCACAAAAAGCGCCACTAGATATTTGTAAAACTTTTCCCATGAGACAAAAGCGTCCTGGATCCGCTCCCAATCAAAACCGGCGTATAATGGACTTTTTTTGTTAGAAACGCCTTGGGTCTTAGCTATCAGCACATTGAAAAAATCTGACTGGACTAACTCAAGATCGGCACCGGATCCGTCGCCGCTGATTATCAAATGAGGTAACTTTGCTTCAAGTAGCGTAGAAAAGCTGATTGAGGGAGAGTCAAGTTCAAGGGTTTCCACCACACTGCACAACGTTGCTTTTGCTTCCATTAATCCCTTGGGTGACTGGTTCTTAAATTTCGCGATCTCGCGACGTATGCCTCCGGCATCGAGATCTTTCTTGAACTCTACTATTCCAAACTTCTCGCCAAAACGGCCAAATGCATCAGCGAGATTTGTTTCAGTGGCTGCAGCAAGTGGAGCAAATGTGGCGTTTGTCGCTTGTGAGACTTTGACTGCAAATACCCATTCAATGGTTTTCTCCCAATGCTTTTCCACTTGTTCCAAAACAAAATCCTTTCTCGGAGCGGTGGTGATTGAAAAAAAACAACTTGGCTCATGTCTGCCGCTTCAAGTTGAAAGAAACAACTCGCGGACGACCGTTGGACTGAGCTCGAGTCCGACCGCGAGCGTTTTGAGATCAATAATTTCATCATTGAGTCACTAAAATCCAAACGGTTCAGTTCACTACACTGTTGTCCAGCTAACCAAAAAATTTTAAGAGAAAATTTTGCAATTTAATGTTGCAAACAAAAATACATTGCGTTACGCAATTATTTAGGCGGCTCAGCTCCCGCCATTCGAGAGAAACTTTTTTCGGCCGAAAACGATTTGAAATTCAACACGCGTGAGTGAGATCACTCGTGCTTTCACCCCTGCAATCTGAGGATCTAGGAATATGGAATTTAGGCAAGAAGTGAAATTCGATCCATTTTCTGAAAAAGCTGAGAAGTTTGACGCTCAGGCAATGAAAGAAGATTTGAAAGCCAACGGCATTTACAGGTTCGAATTTGATTCTACATCTGAGGTGGAAGATGGCCTTAGTCGAATGGGGCAACTTGTAAATCACCCTGATAGCGATGGTAGATTGGCTACTCAGTTGGAGGCTACCGGAAAGCGCGATTATGGGCGAGGTCAACGCGGGTTCTCAAATTGCTCACTTCCTCCCCATACCGACCAAGCTCTGAGATCACCCCCATTGGCATATCTGGCATTACTTTGCATTCAGCCCGCACAAGTGGGCGGTGAGTCTCTGTTTGTAGATTCGAAGCTCGTGTACCGCAGATTAAGTATTGAGTATCCCAAATTCCTCGAAGTCTTGTCTAACCCGGAGATAATCGCTCATAGATTTGAAGATCAATTCAGCTCTGTTCCGGTTTTTACAGCACTGGAAGATGATCGGATCATAGCGAGGGTCAGATTTGACGAACTTTGCTATAGTTCAATTGCTGGAATAGACGCAATTCAGAAACTTCGGGAAATAGTCGAAGAATACACCGTTAGAATAAGCGTAAAACAAAATCAGGGATTTGTCGTAAGTAATTCACGTTGGTTGCATGGCCGCTCGGATTTTGTTGGAGAGCGCAAATATCTTCGGTACCTGGTAGCTGCGAATAATCAAAATGACCCCAATTTAGGTTTCTCTATCTCGAACGATTCCAATCGAGATATCGCTGTCAAGGAACAGATCGCGGAGATTGTGAGATGACGGACAATCTTGCGCACAAATTTCCGGTGTCGGTTAAGGGTGTTCTTGACTTGGGGGGGAAGTATCCTCTGCTCAAGAATGAAAGAGACGAATGGGAGTTGCCAGGTGGCAAGCTTGAACCTGGTGAAGATCTTGTTGAGTGTGTCACGCGAGAAACGTGTGAGGAATTGAACGTTCAAGCTTTTGTTGTGTCTGAACTGAACAATTGGCTATATCCAGTTAATTCAACCGAAGTTGTGATTGTCACATATCTACTGAAAACTGAAGAAGAAAATCCCAATCTCGTATTGAGCCACGAGCATAAAGAACTTGGTATTTTCACATTAGAAGAAGCAAAACAACTAAAAATGCCTACAGGCTATTTGAAGTCTATTGAGAAGGCAGAGAAGATACGCGTCGAGAATCTAAAGTGGATTTGACAACGCTATTTATTGTTCTCTTCGCCGCATTACTTCATGCATCCTGGAATATTGCGTTAAAAAAGTACGCCAGCTTGGAAACTGTCATTGGGCAGACGATCTTGTCCGCTTTAGTCGGTGCGGTCGGCGTTTCTTACTTTGGAGCAATTAGTAATACGGCGTTACTGTATCTGCTATTAGGCGCACCATTCCATGTATTAGCACGATACTTTTCTATTAGAGCGTTTCTGTCCGGAGATCTTAGTCAGTCTTATCCAATGGTCAGAGGAACCATTCCTGTTATGGTTGCTCTGCTATCATTTATCGTTCTCGGAGAAACTCTCTCTGCGTTCGGGTTTTTCGCGATTTTTCTCATGTCATTATCTGTTGGCGCATTGGGCTGGCGAGGTGGCAAAACACCGGGAAACTTTGACGCTAAACCGCTGTTGTACGCGCTGCTTACAGCCGGTAGTGCAGCGGTTTATAACGTCACCGATGGTGCTGGTATCCGGGTTTCTGAAAACACACTGGGCTTCACATTTTGGTTGTTCTTGCTAGACGGCTTAGCAAGTTCAATCGTGTTGTCGGGTTTTGTTTATCTAAAAACAGGTAAAGTCCGTCCGGGACTAGGTGTGGCCGGAGTAGCGGCAGGGCTTATTCAACTTCTGTCATTTGGAATGATTCTTTTCGCTATGAAATCGGCACCAATTGCATTGGTAGCTGCTGCGCGAGAAACAAGCATTTTGTTTGCACTCTTGCTGTCGTCTGTTCTGCTCAAAGAAAAGATAACGGGTTGGAGACTTGCGTCTTCGTGTGGGATTTTGGCTGCAACCCTTATGGTTCGTATGAGCTAGCTTGCAGCGATAGTTTCTACTTAGAATGAGTTGTTTGGCCAGCTTGTGAGCAGTATCGATTCTAAACAGCTAATCTCAAGCACTCGTGAGATGAGCGTAAATATTCCATAATGCAAACTATCGGTTGTTAGTTTTCGGTTGTGCAGTGTCGCCAAATTCAGGCCCAAGGTTTCATTTGACAGGTTGGGCAAAAGAGCCCTGATACTCGCCTTTCGCCCAATCCCTCACTCAACCCGTGCTTGAATGGAAATCCTATGCTTTACTTCACCAAGGTGAAATAGATCGGGGGTGCGAGGGACTCTGGTCTTCGAAGCGGCGAGGTGGCTATGAGTTGACCACCTACGCCGCTTCGTCTTCTCGAACTTCGTTGAGGAACAGGCTGACGGCTTCCGACAAGCTTGTTGCGACTTGGCCGAGTTGCTCGGCACTTTGGCTCATTGTCTCTGATTGATGGCGGGTCTGGTCGATTGATTTTGAAACACCCGCTACATTTGTTGCTGCTGAGGCAGCCCCGTCAGACGCAAAGGTGATGCTCTGCGTAATTTCGCTGGTTGCGGCGTTCTGTTCATCGACGGAGGTTGAAATCGTATCGCTGACAGAGCGGACCTCGTCGATCTTCTCGACAATCGAGCGGATTGCGACCACAGATTTCTGAGTTGAGCTTTGTACGCCGGAAATCTGGCTGGCGATTTCATCTGTTGCCCTTGCGGTCTGTGTCGACAATTCCTTGACCTCTGCTGCGACCACCGCAAATCCCTTGCCGGCCTCACCTGCTCTTGCAGCCTCAATCGTCGCGTTCAACGCCAGGAGATTGGTCTGCTCGGCTATTGCTCTGATGATTTCAACCACTTCGCCAATCTTGTCGGCTGTTTCAGCAAGAACCGAAATATCGCGATCCGCGGCAACAGCTGTTTCAGATGCTGTCGCAGAAATTTCTGTTGCTGTTGACGCCTGGCGAGAGATTTCATCGATGGAAGCTGAGAGTTCGGCTGCCGCCGAAGCGACGGTCTGAACATTTGTTGTTGCTTCTTCGGTGGCTGAGTTCGCGGCTTTGGCGCTTTCGTCGGCATGTCGGGCGATGTTCACCATTTCGTCCGCGCCGCTTCGCATGCTGTCGGTTTCGCTCAACAGTTGTTCCTGAATGCTGGCAACGGATGTTTGGAACTGCTGGATTGCGTTTTCCATCTGTTCGGCACGTTTGCGGCGTTGTATCCGGCCGGTCTCAGCTTCGTCTTCAAGCTGCCTTTGCTTTACGAGTTTCTCGCGGAAGACTTCCGAAGCACGCGCAATGTCACCAATTTCGTCCGGGCGGTCGGTGTCGCTGACAAGAACGTCTAATTCACCCTCTGCCAGCTCAGAAATGCAATCTCGTTGTCTGCTCAATGTCCGTGTTATCGAAACCACTTGAGATACGGCGAGACCGGCTGAAAGCGTGAGCAGGACGAGGGCTGCGATCGACAACCAGAAGATTTGACTGTCCAGTTTGGCAATATCTTTGTCCGCTGCAGCTTCCGCCCGATGGATGAACTCATCGGATGCTTTTTTCATGAGGTTCAAGCGCTTGGTCGCAGCGCTGAACCAGGCCGTGGCTTCCAACCCCTGAGCATCCAAAGTCTGAGGTAGGGTCTGGATGATCTCACGCCAGTTAAGCGTGTTTTCGACGTCAGGTCCCTTGACGAGACTGTTCCAGATCTCCTTCTGGCCGCTCGTTGCCACAGAACCGAACTCTTTAATGAAGGCGCTTTCACCACCAGAATGGGAGACTGTTTTCAAATAGGTTGCCATATCAACCGTGCCGGTTTTGTTGAAATCGTCAAGCAAAGCAGCGCCGTTCGCTCGCTCGAGGCCACCGGATTCCATTGCTTCAACGATCGTCAGATAGGGGAGAAGTTCTGCGGTGATTTCTTGGGAAGGGCTCATCTCTGTCGCGATTCCTACGACATGAATGAGATCATTGATTTCCTTGGAAAATCTTTTGACGACGTCTTTGATCGGCAAGTTTCTTGAATCGATGGCGCTTCGAAGCTCTTCGGTCTTATGAACTTCTTCTGCAACATGTTGAAGATCGGCGAGTAACTCTTCATTGTTCAAGTCAAGAGACGCGAGGTGTTCATCAAACACTTTGATCGCTGCGTCGGATTTCGGTCGTTGCTCTGCCAGGAGAGAGCGCAGATTGGGATCGTATTCAGACTTGATCAGACCGATGCTCATCCCGCGTTCTTTTTGAAGCTCATGAACCAGATTGCCTGCATCTTCCGCGACACGCGTCAAAGGGCGCATGTAAGCGCGATTTGAGCGTTCCGTTACTTTTTCATAGACACTCAGTGTGGCGAATCCGATGGCGGCAAGCATTGGTATTCCCGCCAGTACCGCAATCTGCAATCTGATGCGTTTCATTTGTGGGTCCCCTCCAGTAGAACGATCATTATCAATAGGCTGTACGGGGATCCTTACTCCTTACTTAACGTAAGTTTCAAACTTGACATTTTACGACACTGAAAACTGTTGGGGCAAAGAGAAACAATTATCGATTGTATTATTGGGAAGGTTCACTTTGCTGCGAATGTTCTTTCAACTGCTGATCGAACACTATTGAAGTTGAAATTTCTCCGCTTTGACTTGTCTGTTGCCATGCGATCAGAGAGAGGAGGCGGTACCGTCACCCAAACCTGACTTTCGCCGCGAACACATCTAACTCCCAGACTGGGCGGGAAGAGGACGCTGATGTGTTTCTTAGGCAATCTTTACCCGACGAGTTTGGAAAGCGTGTCATGTGCCGGTAGTTGTATCGAGATCGTACCTTTTGGCCCCTGTGGGTGTTCTTTACTGACGCGGATTAGGGTCGCTTTTGGGAATTGAGTGGCGACGGCTTCCATCGGCAAACGAATTACGCCCGGAGTGTTGAAGCCCGCGCCGATTTCGAGAATGGCCAGAGTCTTATTCTGATTTTCCGACAGCCAGGTATTAATCGCGTCTGCTTCCGCTTTGTAAGGGTGCTCGATGAACCAATTTCCGCCGCGCACATTCATGAAGACCGGCCCACCGCAGTTTGGGCAGACTGGTAACGTGCTGCGATCTGTCACAAGCTGGGTGGTTCGATCGACATGCGGTAACATCTCTGCAACAGAGGGCCGCCCATCCCAGACTTGATCACCGCAGGGCGTCATGCATTGGAAACGCTCGTAATCGCCTTGTGGTGTGTAAATACGATCAGGATTGAACCCGTTTTTGTGGAAATAGCGATCCACGTTCGAGGTGATGACAAAATAGTCGCGTTCCCCAATCAGGCTCAAAAGGTCCTGATAAACCTGTGTTTGACCCGCCTGGTAGACGTGATCGAGGGCAACTGACAGGTACCCCCATTTCAGGGCTTCATCCGGAAACGGATAGCCCATGAGCTGATATTGGCACCGCGCATGATATTGCAACATACCGGGAAAACGCTCAGCAAATGCCTCCTGGTCGGTATAGTCCAGCCCGGCAGAGGCGGAGAGCCCCGCCCCCGCACCGATCAGGATGGCATCCGCGCAGTGCACAACTTCACGTGCTTGTTCAATTGTGGTCATTTTTTCTCCAGTTCTGAGCGGTATCGAGATAAATCGCGGTCATATCGGCACCAAAAGTGTTGAAAACGATGTGATCCAGCGCGTCCTCGTTTACGCCGACCCACTTTGCAACTGTGCGCAGGGCGATCTGTGCCGCCGCTGGTGCCGGATATCCGAACACGCCGGTCGAGATGCCGCAAAGCGCCACCGAGCGCGCACCGGCTTCGGCCGCTAGTGACAGGCAGGATGTGTAGCAAGATGCAAGCTGGTGTTCCTGCTCTGCCGTGGGCATCTTTCCGCGCCCGACAATCGGTCCCACCGTGTGCAGCACGAAGAGCGACGGCAGGTTATAGGCACGGGTGATTTTTGCATTGCCAGTCTCTTCCTCGTGACCTTGAAGACGCATCAGCATTTCGCAATCCTCCCGAAGCTGCGGTCCTGCCGCGCAGTTGATGGCATTATCGATGCAAGCGTGGAACGGCTGGAAACACCCAAGCATCTGAGCATTTGCGGCGTTTGTTATTGCATCCACTTTGAGCGTGGTGATATCGCCATCCCAGATGCTGACCTTGCCAGCCGGCGGATAGGGTCCCGACAGACGCGGCAGAGATTTGGCATCAATAATCTGTTTCGCCGACAACTCGGATTGAAGGAGCTCTTCCATTGCAGCGGTGAGCGCCGCAGGAAGGCCGCCGGGAGGGCGTACCGTCAGGGCCGCCTGCACCCATTGGCGCTGCTCGGCTGAGTTTGAGGGTGCTGGATAGCGCTGAACGAACTTGGCTAAACCAAGGTCAGATTGGACCGCTGAAACCGCGTGTTCC
This sequence comes from Roseibium sp. SCP14, assembly GCF_040329475.1. NCBI lineage: Bacteria > Pseudomonadati > Pseudomonadota > Alphaproteobacteria > Hyphomicrobiales > Stappiaceae > Roseibium > Roseibium sp. SCP14. Next base: position 20,999 of record NZ_JBDZYH010000009.1, on the reverse strand, counting down.
AACGCATTTCCCGAATGCGCTCCGGGTTGCGCGGGCTCTTCAAACAGATGGATGCGATTGGCGTAGTCGTTGAGTTGCATGGTCTGTCCCCCAATGAAGACCGGCGGCACGATTGCGCCGCCGAGAAACTGATTTGCCGATTGGTGATTAACTAGACTGTCGATCAGAACTTGCCGCTGTCGTTTTTGGCCTGGTCCGCTGGTAGGATTGTCTGAATCACGTCCCAGTGCTCGACAATCTTGCCGTCCTCAACACGGAACAGATCGTAAAAGGCCGAATGTTCATTCATGAACTGACCCTCGGAGGCCGTGAAGACAAAGTTACCTTCAGCCACGATCATGTGGGTATCGCTGTAGGTCATCGGTGTTCCTGCATCGACCATTACCTTGATTGCCACCATGAGGCCGTCCAAACCGTCATCTACGCCGCTGTTGTGCTGCAGATAGGTCTCGGTCGAGATGTAGTCGGTGATCTTTTCTGGAGCTTTCCCGTGAAGCACATCTTCCACGAAAGCGGTCACAAGTGCTTTGTTATCGGCGGTTTTGTCCAGGTCCGTGATCTCGGTGGGGCCGTCGAACTGGGTGCGACCAGCCGGGTTTGGCGGGGTCACCGGAGACAGGTTGTCCCAATGTTCGACAACCTGACCGTTCTCCACGCGGAACACGTCAAACGCCGCCAGGTGATCACCACCAAAAAGCTGAGCATTCTTGTATTCGTTATGTGCAACCACCAGATCGCCTTCGGCAATCAGACGGTGGGTGGTCGAGGTGATACCGCTTTCCTTGAGCTGCGGAATGAGGTCGATTAACACCTCTGCTCCATTGGGAACATGTTGGTTGTGCTGAATCAAGTCTTCGGCGATCAATTTGCGAGCGGCATCCTGATCGAAGGTTTTGAACAGCGAAGCCATCTCGGCAACAGCGATTTCCTTCTCCGTATCGGCAAAGGCGACTGTGCTGCTGGCAAACGCGATAACGACTGCGCCCGCAATAGTATGAAGTGTCTTGTTCATGGGCATCTCCTATTTGGGACTGTTTAAGCTAAGGGAGTTCGAAGTTTCAGGATTGCGGCCAGGTGACAATGAGCCTTTCTCGAAAGGCAAAACGTTCCAGATGCGATCCGAGCACGGTTTCGATACGTTCGAGTTGCGGGCGATCTTCGGCATGTGCGCTGAGCACAATCCGGTCATCCGCTGCGCGTAATTCTCCTGTTCCAAAACCGAACCGGACCACATGGGCATCCCCCACCTCTGTGACATCAACTTTGTGTGCAAAATGCTTGCACATCTGCTGCACATAGGCGTCGGCCTTGGCTGTCGTTATTTCTGTGGTGGAAGTGATCATGTCGTCTGATCCGTGGCAGGTGTGTGGGCCCCGTTTTTTGGCCTTGACGACAATATGAGGCGGTACACCAAGATTGATAATCCGGCTTGCGTGATACTCTTTATCCGATAAAATCGTATAATGTACCAACACCTGCAAAGCATTGCCGCCTTTGTGGCGGTGGCCGAAACCGGCGCCTTCAACAAGGCGGCCGACCGGCTGGGCGTGAAACCCTCCGTGGTCAGTCACCATGTCTCAAAACTGGAAGATTATCTGGGCGCGACCCTGATTTACCGCACCACGCGTAAGCTCTCGCTCTCAGAGCATGGGCGCCTTTTGTTTGATGCAAGCCGAAACTGGATTGACCATACCGGGAATGCTCTGGAGCAAATCAGGGATGCCCAGAACGAGGCAATCGGTGCATTGAACATAGCTTTGCCAACGTTTCTGCCCGATCCTCGAATCGAGGCCTCCATACTGAACTTCATTAAGATCCATCCCAATGTGTCGATTGCCCTCAACTATTCAGACCGCGTTACTGATATGCTCGACGATCACATTGATCTCAGCGTCAGGGTGGGCTCGCCGTCTGACTCCAGTTTCATCACCCGAAAACTATCCGTGGTTTCCCATCTTCTTGTCGCATCGCCCGACTTGTTGGTTAGATGCGGAACCCCCGAGACTCCTCAGCAATTGGAAGAAATGCCGTTCGTAGCAATGGACAATTTCGGAGATAGCGTAGTGCTAGAACGTGATGGTGATGAGGTCGAGGTCCACTTGAAGACGTCGCAACTTTGTACAAACAACATCATCGGGGCACTTTCAGCGGCAGAGGGTGGAGTTGGTTTCGCCATCATGCCTCCAGCACTATGTGGGGATGCAGTAGCCGCTGGGAAACTGGTGAAACTTCTTCCGCAATGGAAACTTCCAACTTGGACCGTGCAGGCGATTTGGCCGGATACCTCTCGCAGGCTTACCCTCACAAAGCGCTTGCTCGATCACATAGCGTTATCCCTGAAAACAAGATAATTGCAGCAAGAAGACCTTGGGGGCACTGCAGCGAAAGCTCGCTTCGTCCGCAGTGCTGTCATCGGCGAATGCTCTGGGCTCGCATTCGCAGCGCAAATCCAGCTTCGCGAACACATTGCAGCAAAACGGTGTTGGCGCAAACGGCAGCTAAGGGCCGAAAACTGTCCAAGCCGGAACAGGGGTGAATGTCTGCTTACTCAATCGCAGGGTTCGAGCCACACAGTCCCTCCCGGCCCCAAATTGGTCATTGTTTTCTCTACCGGAATTGGCATGAGAACGTTCATGATTAGCTTTAAATATGTTGATTTTAGCTATTTTAGCTAGTATGGTGATTTTATCAAAACCCAATGGGAGATTGCCATGCGTGCCTTCAGCTCAACCGAACTGGCTAACAAGACCGGCGATGTTCTTGCTGCCGCTGCCCAGGAACCCGTTGCCATTCAACGACACGGCAAGTCTCGCTTCGTCATGCTTTCAGCTGAGGAATTTGAGCGCTTGCAGCAGAAGAGAGACAGCAGAAAAACAGTCCATGTATCAGAGCTGTCCGACGTCGAAGCCGGTGACTTGGTTTCCGCATTGGAAGACAGTATTGAGAATGACTGATCGGCGAGGTCCTCCGGAAATCGGAGACGTCTGGGAGTATCCCTATCTCTGGGCTTGGCAGGCTGGCCATGGTGAGACTGAGGGCCGAAAAGCTAGACCCTGTGCCTTGGCGCTTGTGAGCCGTAAGCAAGAAAACCAAACAGAAGTGATCCTTGTCCCGATTACTACCAAGGAACCGGAACAAGGATCCTACTTCATCGAAGTGCCGCAAATCGAGAAAAGACGGGCCAGGCTCGATGAGCAGTTGCGGCTTTGGGTAGTCTGTGACGAATTCAACTCAGACATTCCCGAGCATTCTTACTATTTCGAACCAGGTGGTAGAATCGGCGCGTTTAGCATCAGGTTCACCAAGCAGGTCCAGACTGAGCTCGTGAGGGCGATCAAAGAGCGCAAATCGGTTCGCATCCTTCGCCGGTAGGATGCCGTTTTGTTCGTTCGATCTAATAAAGTTCCATAATACTTACTATCGGTCACTCGGGTGTGCGTGTGTCGATACTTTGAAAAGTGGGCTGCTACCAGGTCTATTCGGAGATGAAGAGTGGAACAGCGGAACCAGCTTTCTCGTCTTTTGGGGAAATGCCAAATTTGCGAGCATACTCTCGGCTGAACTGCGTCGGGCTTTCATAGCCCACATCATAGGCCGTAGAAGCGACAGATTTTCCGCCGCACTGCAGTAGTCGCCGCGCTTCCAGCAGGCGCAGTTCCTTTTGGTATTGCAGCGGCGTGGTGGATGTGAACGACTTGAAATGTTCATAGAATGAAGATTGACTCATCCCAGCTGCCGTGGCCAGTTCGGCCATGGCAATTGATGTCTTGTAGTCCGTGCGGATCCTGGAGATTGCCCTGGAAATTCGACTCGCGGGGCTTTCCTGCAACAGCAATTGCCGCATCATTCCTCCATGCTTTGCCCGCATCAATCGGAAATGGATTTCCTTAAGAACCAGAGGGGCAAGCGCCTGCACCTCCGCTGGATCCCTTGACAGACGGAACAAACGAGCCATCGCATCGGTTAGGGCAGCGTCACCTTCAGCCACGCTCATCGAGTAAATCGCCTGTTCCTGATTTTCTATCGAACCAACTTCGTCATAAAGACTTCTTGCCGTGGCAAGATCCAGCAACGCTGCCAGCGCAACATATGGTTTTTCCGGCGAAGCATCGATCACTCTGACATTGACCGGGAGCGCGTGGCTGAGGATCAGCGACATACCCGCACTATATCGGATCACCCGGTCTTCCATTTGCGCTTCTTTTGCTCCCTGCAAAACCAGCCCCATGAATGGCACATAGAACGTCGCCTCAAACTGAGTCGGCGTATCGCTGCAAAAAGCAAAGACCCCATTGACCCCGGTCTTCCGACAAGAACCAGATCCATCCATTTCACGAACAAATTCCGCAACTTCGGAAATTAAGTCCTGCGGCACCATGGCGTCCCTCCTCTTGTCCTCAATTTATAGATATTGGAAGAGCGACAATGAACCTCCACCCCTACTCTTCGGAAAATTAGGCAGATCATACGGAAGATCAGGCAAGGAGGATTCTGCGCCCACCCTTACCTTTGCTTCAACGAAACCGCCAGATCGGTTTTGTGCGCGGCCAACGCGGGGAGGGAATCTAATGCGCTGGAAAGCATCCACAGTGAACTGTCTGGTCGCCGCGAGAGGTGGCACGAGCAAACCCGGTATGTCGGTCGCAGCGTGTTTTGCCCATGCCGGCTTTAGTGTGTTTTGGATCAATCAGTCAGCTGAAGAACTGACGCGCGCGAGAGAGAAAAACGCGTGATCGCTCAGACCTCTCACAGTCGGCCACAGCCCGGCATTGTGTACGTCGGTCGAGTTCGCACGATCCGTTGCTCCACAGATAACGGCGGCGTTCCGATTGCGCTGAGCTTTCGCAAATTCATCCCGCACTCATGAAACTTAACAGTCAAGGGAGGCCTCCTAAGCTATGGCAATTTCACTGAAACTCAACGGCCAAACGCACGACGTTGAGGCTGAACCCGGAACCCCGCTGTTGTGGGTAATCCGGGATGAATTGAAACTGACCGGCACTAAATTCGGATGTGGTGTCGCGTCCTGCGGCGCCTGCACGGTGCATCTGAACGGAGAACCGGTGCGCTCCTGCCAAACCTATGTTGAGGACGTGGATGGTGCTGAAATAACGACCGTCGAAGGGCTGAATTCAAGTGTCTCTAACGCTGTTCAGGCTGCCTGGACTGAGCTCGACGTCGTGCAATGCGGCTATTGCCAGTCAGGCCAGATCATGTCCGCCATTGGCCTTCTCAGCGAAAATTCCAAGCCGACTGTTGCTGAGATTGACGAGTACATGAGCGGCAATGCCTGCCGCTGTGCCACTTACCAGCGCATTCGTGCCGCGATCCAGCGCGCAGCCGAAATCATGGAGACCTGATATGACCCTCAACGTATCCCGCCGAGGATTTCTCAAAGGCGCTACCGCCGCTGCCGCCGTTCTTTATATCGGTGCTCGCCTGGACGGTGCACTTGCTGCTGGTCCCGCTCCAGCCCATCTGAACCCGTTCGTTAAGATTGACGCCGACGGGACCGTCACGGCCATCGTCAAACACTTTGAAATGGGCCAGGGCCCGTCGACGGGCCTGACGACTCTTATCGCCGAGGAGCTGGGCGTTAAGATGGAAGACATCCAGTTCGAGTTCGCACCATCCAATGCGGCACTCTACGGCAATACTGAAGCTGGAGGATATCAGGGCACTGGTGGCTCCTCAGCAATGCGGAACAGCTTTGCACAATATAGACAGGCCGGCGCTGCGGCGCGTGAAATGCTGATTGAGGCTGCAGCGCAAACCTGGGAAGTTCCCGCTGATCAACTGACTATTGAAGATGGCCAGATCGTCGGTGCAGCCCATTCCGCTCCATTAGGCGAATTTGTAGCAGCAGCCAGTGTGCTGGCTGCCCCCGAAAATCCGACGCTGAAGGATCCTTCCGAATTCAAGCTGATCGGGAATGCCAAAGTCCAGCGTAAGGATACCCCACCAAAGGTCAATGGTACTGCCAAATTCGGCATGGATCTCCATCTTGAAAACCAGATGGTCGTTGTCATTAAGCGTACTCCCCGCATGGGCGGCACTGTCTCTTCCTTTGATGACAGTGCAGCGAAAGAGGTAAAAGGCTTTATTCGTGCAGTGGAACTGCCGAACAACGCTGGTGTTGCCGTTTACGCAGAACATACCTGGGCGGCGTTCCAAGCACGAGATGCCATCGAGGTGAACTGGGATTTCTCGGCGGCTGAAAATCGCAGTTCTGAAGAGATCCGTGAAGAGCTCATGACTGCGGTCAATTCTGACCCGCAATATGACTTGGGCGCGCATGATCGGATCGAGATTGCGGAAGCAATCGACAACGCGGCCACAGTGGTTGAAGAAATCTTCTACTTCCCGCTGCTTGCCCACGCTCCGATGGAACCATTGACCTGTGCCATTGAGCCTGCAGCAGATGGCGGAATTGTGTTGCATGACGGTTGCCAGGCCCCAAGCGGGGCACATGCCTCTGTGGCTCAGTCCCTGGAGCTCCCTATGGAAAAAGTGCAGATCAACACGCTTTTTGCAGGCGGTTCATTCGGGCGTCGTGGATCACCAACAAACGATTATCAAGTTGAAGCCAGCCTAGCCTACGCGATGACTGATCGCACGCGTCCTGTAAAACTTGTCTGGTCCCGCGAAGATGACATTACCGGTGGTTATTATCGCCCTGCATTTGCGCACAAAGTCCGTGTCGGACTGGATGCCGGCGGGAACATTGTCGGTTGGGATCACCGTATCGCTGGTCAGTCAATCGCAAGAGGAACCGTTTGGGAGGCGTATATGGTCAGGGATGGTGTTGACGGGCTATCCGTTGAGGGTGTTGAAGACACACCTTATGCAATTCCAAACATGTACGCGGGCCTGACAGACAACAAAAAAGCTACTTCGGTCCTTTGGTGGCGTTCTGTGGGGCATACTCACACTGCTTATGTGATGGAAAGCATGATGGACGCAGTTGCAAAGGCTGCCGGTCGTGATCCGGTCGAATTCCGTCTTGCTCACCTGAATGGCGACAATCCTCAACAGAAACGTATGGCCGGAGTTCTCAAGCTGGTGGCAGAAAAAAGTGGATGGGGTAACGCTCCGGCCGGTCGTAGCCAGGGTATCGCGGTGCACCACTCATTCCGAAGTTATGCTGCGGAGGTCGTTGAGGTTTCCGGCGACGTCGAGAACGGTATCAAGATCGAAAAAGTCACTTGTGCCATCGATTGCGGTATAGCCGTCAATCCGGATGTCATCAAAGCCCAGATGGAGGGCGGCATAGGCTATGGGATCGGCCACGCCATGCGCGATGAGATCACTCTGACAGAGGGCGAGGTGGATCAGTCCAACTTCCCCGACTACGAGCCTCTGCGCATTAGCGATATCGGAGCCATCGAGGTGCATATCATGCCTTCGAACGAACCACCCACCGGCGTCGGCGAACCGGGCACGCCACCTTCTGCGCCGGCTCTCGCTAATGCAATTGCGGTTGCCGGACCACGCGTGACACACCTCCCAATGTCAGCCAATGGAGTATCCTTTATTTAATCTTACAGTCCACTGGAACCCTTCGAGATGAAGCGGATCGAACTTCAGTTCGACACCAATATCATCGGCCTGCCGGCCGTGACATTGGTGTCGGACCGTAAGTCTGGTTGAGCTGGGTCCCGGAGCGCATTGCAGATGATAAAATCAACCGCCTTGTTGAGCTCATGCCGTGGTGTTAAGTCAATCAAACCACTCCACAATACCTGGTCAGGTTCATCGGACGGACACTCCTTTTCGCTCCACCCGGGTTTTTATCTTTTTTCGCATTTAGCCGTTAAGGTTTGTGGGAACAGCGTAACTATCTCTGTCCTTACTGGGGGGCACACTGAATTTGCGTGTATATTCACGGCTGAACTGCGTCGGGCTTTCGTACCCAACATCATAGGCGACTGATGCGACCGAATTCCCTTCGTTCATTAGCAATCGCCGTGCTTCCAGAAGTCGCAACTCCTTCTGATATTGCAACGGAGTGGTCGACGTGAGTGATTTGAAGTGCTCATGAAAGGTTGAAGGGCTCATCCCAGCTGCTGCGGCCAGTTCGGCGACAGAAATCGGTGCCTTATAATCGGAGCGGATGATTGAAATGGCTTTGGAAAGCCGATTGGCCGGACTTTCATGCAGCAATAATTGTCGCAACATACTACCGTGCTGGGCGCGCAAAAGCCGAAAATGCACTTCCTTCATAACCAATGGTGCCAGTGCTTGCGCCTCCACAGGATTATGTGACAACCGAAACAGACGGGCCATCGCGTCAGTTAGTGCGGCATCTCCCTCGGCGGTGCTAATCGAAAGAGAGACTCGTTCTGTTCTTAGGGCCGAGCCAACCAAGTCAATCAGGCTTCGCGCAATGCTCAAGTCAACTCGTATCGCCAGAGCTACATAGGGTTCCTTTGGCGACGCTACGGTCACTCTGATCTTGACGGGCACCGCATGACTGACAACCAATGATGCCCCTGCAGGGTAATGGATCACCTGATCTCCTAGGTGTGCCTCTTTGGCTCCTTGTAATATCAGCCCCAAAAAAGGTTCGTAACAGGTTGCTTCAAACTCAGTGGTTTGTTCACTACAGAAGGCATACAACCCATCGACCCCTGTCTCGCAGGTAAAGTCAAGTTGATCAGTGTTGCGGACGTAGTTCACAACGTCGGAAATCAAGCCCTTCGATATCATGGCATTCCCCTATCTGTCCTTGAATTATATTTCACGCATGGGCGGACAAGAACCGTAATTCCTGGACTTCGGAGGATCGGGTAGGCATTCCGGAGGATCAGGCACAGAGAATTGCACTGAATTCCTCATATTAGCGGTAACTGAAGTTGAGGGGCCGTCAATATGTCACCAGCCCAATTTGACATCGGAATTCAGCTGGTCGTTGGCGGCATCGCGGCAGGCAAGTATCTGCAAATCTCACCAACAATATTCTTCAATCGGCGGCCTGTCAGAACACGTCCCGTTCCCATGAAAGTTACAGCCAGGGGAGGTTTCCAAAGCTATGGCAATTTCACTGAAACTCAACGGTCAAACGCACGACGTTGAGGCTGAAGCCGGAACCCCGCTGTTGTGGGTAATCCGGGATGAATTGAAACTGACCGGCACTAAATTCGGATGTGGTGTCGCGTCTTGCGGCGCCTGCACGGTGCATCTGAACGGAGAACCGGTGCGCTCCTGCCAAACCTATGTTGAGGACGTGGATGGTGCCGAAATAACGACAATCGAAGGGCTGAATTCAAGTGTCTCTAACGCTGTTCAGGCTGCCTGGACTGAGCTCGATGTGGTGCAATGCGGCTATTGTCAGTCAGGCCAGATCATGTCCGCTATTGGGCTTCTCAGCGAAAATCCCAAGCCGACTGTTGCAGAGATTGACGAGTACATGAGCGGCAATGCCTGCCGCTGTGCCACTTACCAGCGCATTCGTGCCGCGATCCAGCGCGCAGCTGAAATCATGGAGACCTGATATGACCCTGAACGTATCCCGCCGTGGATTTCTCAAAGGCGCTACCGCCGCTGCCGCCGTTCTTTATATCGGTGCCCGCCCGGACGGTGCACTTGCTGCTGGTACCGCCCCAGCCCATCTGAACCCGTTCGTTAAGATTGACGCCGACGGCACCGTCACGGCCATCGTCAAGCACATTGAAGCAGGACAGGGACCCGCAACAGGCCTGACGACCCTTATCGCCGAGGAACTTGGCGTTAAGATGGAAGACATCGGTTTCGAGTTTGCGCCATCCAATGCCGAACTTTATGGCAACCTGGCGTTTGGTGGACTTCAGGGCACCGGTGGTTCCACCGCGATGCGCAACAGTTTTGAACAATACAGAAAGGCCGGTGCTGCTGCGCGCGAAATGCTGATTGAGGCAGCAGCGAAAACCTGGGAAGTACCCGCTGATCAACTAACCATTGAAGATGGCCGAATCGTCGGTGCGGACATTACTGCGCCGTTGGGTGAGTTTGTTGCAGTCGCCAGCACTCTGATCGCGCCGGAAAGCCCGCGCCTGAAGGATCCATCTGAATTCAAGCTGATCGGGAATGCAAACGTTCGCCGCAAGGACACACCGCTAAAGGTCAACGGCACTGCCAAATTCGGCATGGATCTCCATCTTGATAACCAGATGGTCGTCGTCATCAAGCGTACCCCTAGACTGGGTGGCGCAGTTGCGTCCTTTGATGACAGCGCAGCAAAGGATGTGAAAGGCTTCATTCGTGCAGTGGAACTTCCGAACAACGCTGGTGTTGCCGTTTACGCGGAACACACATGGGCCGCCTTCCAGGCTCGTGATGTTGTCGAAGTTGATTGGGATTTCTCGGCGGCTGAAAATCGCAGTTCTGAAGAGATCCGTGAAGAGCTCATGACTGCGGTCAACTCTGACCCGCAATATGACTTGAGTTCGCATGATCGGGCCGTGATCGCAACGGCAATCGACAACGCGGCCACAGTGGTTGAAGAAACCTTCTACTTCCCGCTGCTTGCCCACGCTCCGATGGAACCATTGACGTGCACCGTCGAGCCTGGAGCAGATGGCGGTATTGTGTTGCATGACGGATGTCAGGCGACAAGCGTTGTACACGAGGCTTTGGCCAAGACCCTGGAGCTTCCGGCTGAAAAAGTGCAGATCAATACACTGTTTGGGGGCGGTTCGTTCGGTCGACGCGGAAGTTCAACAGGCGATTACCAGGTCGAGGCCGCCCTTGCTTACGCGATGACTGACCGCACCCGACCCGTCAAGCTCGTTTGGTCTCGCGAAGATGACATCACCGGTGGTTACTATCGCCCTGCATTTGCGCACAAAGTCCGTGTCGGACTGGATGCTGACGGCAATATTGTCGGTTGGGACCACCGTATCGCTGGCCAGTCAATCGCAAGAGGATCGGTATGGGAACAATATGTTGTGAGGGATGGTGTCGATTTCTGGTCGATAGAAGGCGTCCAGGGCACACCATACGCGATCCCAAACATGTGCGCGGGTTTAACTGACACCAAAAAAGCAACCATGGTGCTTTGGTGGCGTTCTGTGGGGCATACTCATACTGCTTATGTGATGGAAAGCATGATGGACGCAGTTGCAAAAGCAGCTGGCCGTGATCCGGTCGAATTCCGCCTTGCTCACCTGTCAGGCGATGAGCCCGTGCAAAAACGTATGGCCGGAGTTCTCAAACTGGCTGCAGAAAAAGCCGGATGGGGCAAAGCTGCTACTGGCCGCAGCCAGGGTATTGCGGTTCACCACTCATATCACAGCTATGCGGCCGAGGTTGTCGAGGTTTCCGGCGATGCGGAAAACGGTATCAAGATCGAAAAAGTCACTTGTGCCATCGATTGCGGTATAGCCGTCAATCCGGATGTCGTCACAGCCCAGATGGAGGGCGGTATCGGTTATGGCATTGGTCATGCCATGCGCGATGAGATCACGCTGACAGAGGGCGAGGTGGATCAGTCCAACTTCCCGGACTATGAGCCTTTGCGCATTGGCGATATCGGAGCAATCGAGGTGCATATCGTTCCGTCAGCCGAAGCTCCGACAGGCGTTGGGGAACCCGGCACGCCACCTTCGGCCCCGGCCCTGGCCAATGCGATTGCTGTGAATGGGCCGCGTGTCACCCACCTCCCGATGCTGTCAAACGGGGTTGCCTTCGTGTGACCCTGATTGATTGGAACTGACGCGTTGCGGGGCACGCCAGTTCTCAATTGTTGGAGGAAACCTATCCCATTCAAAACAGTCCTCGGAACTGAAGGATCAAACGTTGATCCTATTCTCGATATCAACCTCAAAGGTGTGATGAAAACCATCCAGGCAGTTACACCGATCCTGAGACAGCAAAATTCCGGTCGTATTGTCACCAAGGCATCGGTCACAGGACGAATGGGGACGCAGCGTTTTCCGGTCTATTGTGCGTCCGATTCTTGGCTTGGAATGCGATGATTTACCGTGGACACAATGAAAGCTCAGTACGCCAGCGAACCTTACCAAGGTCTGTTCGATGGTGGGCGGATGTTGCTTGTAGGAGAATGGACAAAACAACCACTACAAGGAGCTTCTCGTTTTCCACCAACCTCAGTGCGTAGAAATAATGAAAAATCCCAATGGTGAATTCGAACAAATTGAAAGTGGGATTGAATTCGCTTTGACGCGAAGAAAGTTAAAGAATTAAGGAAGATGCTATGCCAAAGACAATCTTGATTACTGGCTCCTCGTCTGGAATTGGTAACGCAACGGCGAAGCATTTCCAAGCACAAGGTTGGAATGTCATTGCGACAATGCGCAATGCAGAAGATTGGACGGATTTAACCCCGCTAGACAATGTGTTGGTCATAAGATTGGACGTAACCGATCCTGCATCTATCACGTCTGCCGTCGGCGTCACGATGGAACGGTTCGGCCGCATAGATGTGTTGCTGAACAATGCGGGGTATGGTGCGTATGGCCCATTAGAGAGTTTTGAAACGGACCGCATTCGGCGCCAATTCGATACCAATGTCATTGGACTTCTTGAGGTGACGAAGGCTGTCCTGCCTCATATGCGCGCGAAGAAGTCGGGTATCATTGTCAATATCAGCTCAATCGGCGGACAGATGACTTTCCCGCTTGGATCGCTCTACCACGGAACAAAATTTGCGGTAGAGGGGCTATCTGAGGCGTTGCATTTTGAGTTGGAAGCGATCGGCGTAAAGATGAAGATCATCGAGCCGGGAGTTATTGCGACAGACTTCGCTCGGCGTTCGTTGGACTTTGCAAACGATCCACCCATTGAAGAATATCAAAGCGTTGTCGGGAAGGTGATTACTGCATTCGGCTCCAATGCATTCATCCCTTCCCCTCCGGAGCTCGTGGCCGAGGTGATCTGGCGTGCGGTCACAGATGATTCCGATAAACTGCGCTACAGAGTAGGCTCGGATGCTGAGATACTTCTGAGCAATCGCATGGCCTGGGGTGACGAAACGTTCATTGGCCAGGTTAGGCAGCAATTCAGGCTTTGAATATCAATCAATCCCCGGGCACTTCAAAATCAGCGCCGGGGATTTTTCCCTTGATAGACACTGCAATTTACAAAGGTGTGAGCTGTCATTTTTCATTTTAGTTTGGACAAATGAGCATGAGAGTGAAAGGCAACGTGATGGATCGGAACTACTTTCGTTACCAAGCAATTCCAGACTTTCTTAGAGATATGCTCAAATGGATTACTGTTGCTCCAGACTACGTTCCGGAACACTTCGCCCGTTATCATGTTTATTGGAGGATTTTCTATTTTTTAGCAGCAGTGTCGCATGCATTAACTCTGCTCTATTTTGCAGAGCGTGACATTTGGTTCATGGTATATTTCAATATCTTTAGTGTTTCTGCGTTTACAGTCTGCCTTGTTCTTCTGAGAAGTGGTCAATACCAAGTTGCCTTCTGGATTGCGATGACCGAGCTTGTGGGACACGCGGTTGCTGCAACGATCTGTGTTGGCGTTGATTATGGTGCACTCGACGCAACTATGTTGATCCTGATCCTTGTTTTTGTGCAGCCGTTTTATTCCCTACGCTTCTCTATATTGTTGGCCCTCACGGTTTTAGCAATAGTAACACTGACGCAGTATTATGCACTGACGCATCCGCCTATTTATACCCATTTTCAGGTCTCATTGGCCGACTACGGGTTCCGGATAACGGTTTGGCCTATTTTAGCGCTTGCAATGGTCGTTCCTTTCATTCGTGTCGTCGAACGGACCGAAAAAGAGCTGGAATTGGCATACTCGGAAAGTGAGCGATTGTTGCTGAGCATTTTGCCTGAACCCATCGCAGACAAGCTCAAGGTTTCTAACGATGTCATCGCGGATGAGCACGGCAATGTAGCAATAATGTTTATAGATATTGTCGACTTCACAAAGATGAGTAAGGAGTTAAGTCCTTCTCAGCTTGTAGAGTTTTTGAATAAATTCTTCTATCTTGTTGATGATCTGGTAGAAAAGCACAAAGTTGAGAAGATAAAAACAATCGGTGACGCATACATGATCGCCGCGGGAGCCACGGACGCGGAAGCGAACCCTGAAAGCAAGGTTGTTGCGCTCGCTCTGGATGTCCTGGAGCATACAAAGAGACTACGACGCCCCGATACAGGAGAACCTCTGCAAGTTAGAATTGGTGCTCATTCAGGTAAAGTTGTTGCCGGCGTTATCGGTAAGAGAAAGTTTGCCTATGATTTATGGGGGGATACCGTAAACCTGGCAGCTCGTATGGAATGCACCGGCATACCTGGTCAGATTCAAGTTTCGGAAGAGTTCGCCAATAGCCTCGATGAAAAGTACACGGTTGAACTTAGGGGAGTTGTTGAGGCCAAAGGCCGCGGCGAAATTCAATCGTACATCTTGGCTGCCTAACCGAGAAATTGGCTACACTCCGACGGGCACTTCCAAGGCGAAAGTCGGCTCGCCATCAGCATCTAATTGGGTCTTAGTTTCTGCAACTGAAACTTTGCCAGCTATCCATTCACACAGCGTCATGTGATCACGTTTGTCTCTGATCCAGAGTGTTATTTTGCGGCCTTCGGCCGCATCCGTCTAAAAGAGTGCGTCCGTGAACGGTTAAATTTGCCGAGCTTCTCTCAGCGTAAGTTCCATAATACATGCAATCGGCTTTGGTCCACAGTCGGCCCGCGCGGCGTGAACGTCGTGAGAATTCTTGTCCAGCATTGTCCGTTATGCAGACAGTCTAGACTTTCAATGGATGCCGTTCGCTTCAGTGTTTTGCTTGATCTGGTGTGTTAAATGATCCGCAAAAAGTGACACCCGCTTGGGAACTAGGTCGCGGTATGGCAAAACCAAAAACACACTGACGTCTGGAAAGTCCTCTTCGATTTCCACAATCTGAAGTTCGCCAGACTGAACAAATGGCCGTGCCATTATCATCGGCGACAGACCGATGCCGACGCCATGGACGATCGCGTTTAGGAACGTCGCAGTGTGGTTGGTAACGAACTTCCAGTCTGCATTGAACTTCCTGATCTTTCCACCGGCCAAGTATGGCCAATTTCCACCATAACGCGCTGTGCTGAAATGCAGGCAGTCATGGTTTCTGAGATCATTTATGCTTTTAGGCATTCCTTTGTGTTCAATGTAGCGGGGTGACGCGAGCAAAGGCAGTCGAGTGTCACACACCTTCCGTACGATGAGTGACGAGTCTTCCAGCACTGTTGCCAACCGGACCGCGATATCTACATTTTCGCCGACAATATCAGTCGGAGTGTTTTCTAGCAGAAGATCGACGCTGATATCCGGGTAGAGATCTTGGAACGTCTCAATTGTGTTCAACAAAAGGGGGGTTCCAAGTCCTTCGGGGGCTGCCACCTTGATTATACCGGAGGGCAGGATGGTTGGATCCTCGACGACTGATTGTTCCAGCGACTCGACCTGGGCAATCAGTCGCTTGCACCCCTCATAGTAGCGCTTGCCTGCAGAAGTAACTTCCATCGTGCGCGTGGTTCGATTGATCAAACGCACACCCAAGGATTTCTCGAGGTTGTCTATGTGGCGTCCGACTATTGCCGGGCTGACATTCTGGTCCTGTGCTGTGCGGGCGAAGCTACCTAGCTCGACGACCCGGCAATACAAGCGCATGTTCCTAAGCTTATCCATATTATAAACTTAATGTACTTTATGATCTTACTTCAACGACATTTATGAATGTTTTAGTTCAGCATATTTTCTCTCCAAAATTCGACTTGCTCGGCTCTAGAGCGCTGAATTGGAGGAAAGATGACCGAAAAAACCGAGGTCACCAAAAAGCAAACCGTCGTCAGCGCATGGGAAGGCTCCAAAAAGTTTTGGATGTCCGAAACCGAATATACTGGCGTGGTTGTTGGCAAGGATGCTACGCAGAACGAATACGTCATCAGCGACGGCGTAATCGGTCCAGATGGTTTCATTCCCGACCACTATCACAAATGGGAAGACCAGACTTTCCACATCATCGAAGGTGAGTTGATCGCGAAGATCGGTGATGAGGTGCGTAAGATTGGTCCTGGCGATTCCGTTCACTGTCCACGTGGCGTTTCCCATTACATGAAGAACGTCGGGGACAGCCCGGCCAAGCTGATCAGCTACATTTTCCCCGGCGATTGGGCTGAGGATTTTATGGCCGAAACCTCACGCCAGAACCACACCGGAGACCGTGACTTCGATCTGATCGAAGAGCAGTTCGGCGTGGTGTACCTGCCTAACCCAGACATCGACGGATGATCAGATACCAGACCTCTCGTGAGTGTCGGGTGGTCGTCAACTGAAAGGAAATCCCTATGAGAAAACTACTGATCGCATTAGGTGCCAGCCTGCTTATGGCGGGCAGCGCATTTGCAGCAGGCGACGAACCGCCCAAGCCTGAAATGACCCAACTGAAAGATGGCGTCTATCAATTCCACATGGCGCACTACACCAGCCTTGTGGTGATCACAGACGAGGGCGTCATCGTTGTTGACCCCAACCACGAATTTCGTGCCGAGGCCATGCGTGCTGAGATCGCCAAACTGACGGATCAGCCAGTGGTCAAGGTGCTCTATTCCCACCCTCATTTCGATCACTCTCGCGGCGGTCAAATCTTCAAGGATGAAGGCGCAGAGTTCATCACCAATGCAGGATGTGCAGAGCTGCTTGCCCGTGATCTGGAAAACCGGGTTGTCCAGCCGGACGTGCTTTACGAAGGCGATGTTCACCGCATCGAGCTTGGCGGCAAGGTTGTCGAGATGCGCTACTACGGCGCAAATGATGGCCAGTGCAACAGCGCCATTTACATGCCTGAAGACAAGGTATTGATGGCCGTAGATTGGCACCTGCAGGGCATGGTGAACCTGCCCGGTCGTCTCAACACACATGACTATGTTGGTTCTCTGAACACGCTGCGCCGTGTCACCGCTGAACTGGATTTTGACACCGTGGTTTCCGGCCACATGCACAAATCCTCGCCTGAGCAACTGGCTGAAGACCTCGCCTTCAATGAAGCGTTGTTCAAGGCTGTCTGGGAAGGCATGCAGGCTGGCAAATCGGTCGAAGAGCTGAAGCAGACCGTCAAGCTGCCAGAGTTCAGCCATTGGTTCATGTACGAAGAGAACTTGCCCGCTCACGTCGAGCGCATGGCCTACTCAATCTGGCACGGCCATTAATCCGCAAACGAAGAAGGTCAGGCGCAATGCGCTTGGCCTTTTCCTTTTTCTCGAAAGGACAGACTTATGAAAAAGTTGCTGTTTGCTGTTGTGTCATCCGCGCTGTTGATGACAGCCAATGCCGCCATCGCAGCAGATGTGTTGACGAGAAAGCTTGCTGAGAACGTCTATTCCATCAGTTTGATGCACTACAACAGCCTTGTCGTTTTGGGTGACAAGGACGTGCTGATCACCGACACCGCCAACCCTTACCGCGCTTCTATTCTCCGCAAGGAAATCGAGAAGATCACGGACTTGCCCGTGACCAAGATTGTCATGACGCATGAGCACTTTGATCATGTCGGCGGCACTCAGGTTTTCCCGGAAGCGGAGATCATTGCCCACAAGAACATGGAAGAGTATCGCGGCCTTGATCCGCTAGGAATGCTGCCGCCCGAAATCCACACAACCTATGAAGATGAACTCACCATCGATATGGGCACAACCACGGTTGATCTGAAGCACTACGGCGCATCAGACGGCTTGGCCGTTTCGATCATTCATATGCCCAAAGAGAAGATTGTTGTCACAGCCGACATGTACACCGACAAAGGTTTGAATCGGGCATTCACCCTGACCGACACGAACTTGCTCGGCAATCGTCGACTGCTCAATATGATCGCCGGATGGGATCTCGAGCATGCAATAAATGTCCACTCCGATGACACAAGCCTCGCACCGCTTAGGCGCAAAGCCCAATTCTTGAATGATCTCTATGACGCCATGCTTCCTACTTTGCAGGACGTGGCTCAGACCGATGGCAGCAAGCTAGTTCCGACGATCATTGAGATGAGTCGGACCCTAAAATTGCCCGAGTACGAAAATCTCGAAAACTATGAGGCGTCGCTGCCCACCTACATTCGAAAGATGGGTTTTGCGATGATCCACGGAGGCTAGTCCATGAAACTCTATGTCTTTGATAGCTGCCCGTATTGCACGCGCACGCGGACCCTTATCGGGCTAAAGGACATTCCTTGCGACATCGATTGCGTTGTCGCAGGAGCATTGCCCGATCACCTGAAAGGCAAGGTTGGTAGATTTTCTGTGCCAATCCTAGAAATCCCGAATGCCGCTGAAGGCCTTGACGGCGTCATGCAAGAGAGCAGCCAAATCATTGATCACCTGGATGGTGTCTCTGGCGAGCGTTTGCTTTCCGTCACTTCTCCATCCAAGGATGTTCAAGACTGGTTGGATACCAACCGGCCCGCGATCAATGCACTTTGCTATCCGCGTATGCCTGCGCTGAAGTTGCCGGAACTCGGATCGCCCAAGGCCATGGAATACTTCCTGTCTTCACGTCCTGAAAGCATCGGCATGTCTTTGCTAGATGCTCTTGCCAAAACAAATGATCTGACAAGCCAGCTTAAATCGAGTCTGGAAGAACTCAGTGTGGTGGCGGATACCGAAATATATCTGCAACGCAACCGTCCGATCAGCTTTGATGATCTGGTGGTTTTTGCTGAGCTGCGCAATCTGACGATGGTCAAAGAATTGCGTTTGCCAGCTACTTTGGCTCAGTTCGTGGTGCAGATCAGCCAGGAAGCTAGCGTTCCCGTTTATCGGGGTATCGCAGCTGCCGACATGGAAGAAATGGCAGTGGCATGATTCCTAAGAAACACTATGGGCTACTTATGTCTGCCGTTCTGTCTGTCATGATGGGTCTTCTCATGTCCGGCATCGTAACAGCGATCAACACCGGCTTTGATACCAATTATCCAGGACGGTGGGTGCGGTCTTTCGCGATTGCATTCCCAATCGCTTTTGTGTCGATTCAATTCTTGATGCCATTGGCGCGAAAGATCACTGACCGGTTGACAGGAGGACGTGATGAAGCCAGCCAGTAGAGCGCCGCTGTTCTCAATTCTCTCAACCTTGCTCGTGTTGTTATTTTCCTCGCCAGTAGCTGCAGAGAAACCCGCTGATCTTCTGGCGGCTGCAAAATCTGGAAACCTTGCCGAGGTGCAGGCGGCTCTCACGGCCGGGGTGGATATCGAGACGCGGGACAGCCAGGGCCAAACCGCGCTTTTGATAGCAACCCGCAATGATCAAACGGCAGTGGCACGGTTGCTTATTGAAAACGGTGCTGACGTAAATGCCGATGATGACAATGGTAACACACCGTTTCTCTATGCCGGCGTAGAGGGGCGGGCTGATGTCATAAAGATGATGCTGCAAAATGGGGCCGATCTGAAAGACGCCAATCATCTTGGTGGGACAGCGCTTACACCTGCTGCCCACTATGCGCATGTAGAGACGGTCGGAATCCTTTTGGAAACCGACATCGATGTTGATCACATCAATGACCTTGGCTGGACAGCTCTACTTGAGGCGATCATTCTGGGTGATGGGGGTGAAAGGCACACAGAAGTTGTGCACTTGTTGCTGTCGGCCAAGGCCGATCCGAACCTTGCTGACGGCTCCGGTGTGAGTCCGCTTCAGCATGCACAGCAACGGAAGCAGAATGCGATCGTGGAGTTGCTTCTAAGAGCCGGAGCCAAACGCGATTGACCTTACCAACACTCAAAGAAGTTCCATAATAAGTGTTACGCGCATTTTGTATGCGCATTGTTCCCGCGCATGTCTTGAGGTACTATTCAACGTGTCAAAGTGCATCGCAGGACTGATAGACATGGCACATGCTGCTGCTCGCAAATCAACCAATCTGACGATCGACGCCTCGCTGGTTCGCTCGGCGAAGGAACTCGGGATCAACATCTCGCAAGCCGCTGAGGAAGGTATTCGCTCTACTGTGTTGAAAACGCTTGCTGATCAATGGAAACTTGAAAACCAGGCTGCATTGAGAAGTTCAAACGCCTTTGTCGAAGAACATGGATTGCCGCTCGAGAAGAACCGGCTCTTCTGATGGCAAGAAATCATCTTCATCGGCTTGAACCCGATCAGGTGCTCGTTCTGGATGTTCAAGCGGACCTGCTGGAAAACCTAAACACAAGAGTTGTGGTGCCATTGCTTCCTGAATCGAATGCACCTGCGCCTGCGAAGTTCCTAAATCCAGTCTTCACCTTCGAAGACGAGACTTTCGTTTTGGCGACCCAATTCCTGTCGGCAGTTTCTGCAGCGCAATTGAGTGATTCAATTGGCAGTCTCGATGAGCATCATTCAGAAATAATGAGAGCTTTGGACGTGTTGTTCCAGGGTGTTTGAGCAAACTCACTTGCTGAGCTGGTGGCATTTGTTTCTACAAAATTGGATGGGACATCTTTTTCGGTTCTGCTCAAGCAACGGCGTCAAAACTCCCTACATGGTCATCTGACGCCGTTCACCCATTCACAGCTCAAGGTTATTTAAACCGCCGAAACTCAGCTGAACAGGAAATCCCCCTGATCGAGTTCGGAAAGCAGGACATCTTCGAGAGTTATCGTCGTGCTGCCGAACTTCACCAGCGCATCCTGTCCAGACGCCTCCAGCACCAGATCGGCAAAGGCCGAGGCGCCGCTTTCGATCCGGATCAGGTCCTCGCCATCGGTGAAGTCCTTGACACGGTCATTGCCGCTTTCATGTTCAAAAACAAAGATGTCGTCCCCGGCGCCGCCGGTAAGCGTATCGGCACCATTGCCACCGATGATGGTGTCATTTTGCGAAGATCCGATAATGATATCAGCTCCATCAGTGCCGGTCAGCACAGCGCGGCCAGGTGTGTTCAGATCTATGTCGCTGAGAACCGTCCCATCGGCAAACTCGAACCGCTCGATGTGGTCGCCCAAGTTGGCGATCCGCAATTCGCCGCTGTCGGTGCCGTCGTCCCAGCGAATGCAGAGCGCCTCACCGTCGGCGTTC